>DCUJ01000004.1 GCA_002328495.1 Sulfurospirillum sp. UBA2217 | reverse complement strand
AATTATATAGCGTGATAGCTTAAAAGAAGGTTAAATGAAAAGAGGACTATAAAATGTGTGTATAACCTGTTTCTGGTTCTATTGCGATAACAATATTATCGGTTCCGTTAGAGAGAGTGATTTGACATTGTTGGTTGATAAGTCTATTGGATTGGTAGAGTGCACCAAAGCCACTGGGTACTCCTTTTAATGGCCGCCCCAAATAATCAAATGAAATTCTTTGACTAACTCCAAATTTACATGTAGCAGATAAGACAACAGTCACCCCGTAATTAAGTCCTAGATTCATCTCTGTTGTTGCACCAACGCCATCGGAAAGAATAATACCAGTATACCCTCCTGTTAAAAATTTTGCAGGGTCTAAGGGATTAATCGCTACTTCATTAAGTGTCAAATTTGGATTTGCATTTTTATTACCATCTGAAAAAATAGTGTAGGCATCTTTATTATAAGTATTGGCATCTGAATTGAACACAATTTGCCACCGCTTCTGATACCATGTGGAATCATTTGAATCAAACTTATCATCCATCATCGCCAAATGTTGCGTATATCGAATATGTCCTACCAGTTGGTCCGCTGCTTCACGCAAGGTATTGCGCTGAAAACTATTTGCGGCTACAAAGGATAAAATACCAATAATAACAATGACAAAAACGAGTTCTAACATGGTAAATGCTTTTTTTATTCGCATTTTCTATCCTATCATGTAAAGATAAAACGTTTTGACGTTGACGCCAAAATAGGAAATGGTGATTGTCTCGTATCCGCCATCCACTTCTTTGAAACTCGATAGCTTGTAAACACCGCCTCTTTCAATATCATAAAACTTCAATCGTAGCGCCATTTTATCATCTTTAAGCATCACCTTTGTAATACCTTTTGCTTTGAGTGCATTGGCAAGTTCTTTAGCGATGTGGTATTTGATGGCAAAATGTTTGGAAGGCTCCTCCATTAATGTATACAAAGGCAGATGCACATAGCTTATGGTTGTTATGCTTAACAAGGAGAGTATCACCAGTCCAAAGAAAACAGTGTGCAATTTTCGAAACATAGGAAGCCGCACGCGATAACTGTTAAAAAATACTTTTATCATTAATGGAATCGCCAGAACCACAAAAGGGGCAAAATCTTCCAAGTAAAGCTTTTGGCGCAATGAAAGCAACAATGAAACGATGAGTGAGAAAAAAGAGATATACCACAAAAGGTTTTTGTCTTCTTTAATCAATATCCGATACATGGCATAAACAAAATAGAGAAACAATAAGGGTGAAAAGATAGCAGCATAAACGCCTAAGGTATCTACAAAATAGCCTTTTGGTTTTCCTCCTGTATCAAAGCCATACATGTACATGCAGAGACCAAATAAAATTGAGGTCAAAAGAAGCAGGTCTATTTTACGATGGGCAAAGGCATAGATAAAAAGAGCGATGTATAAAATAGCAAAGGAGTTATCGATAAATACAGAGGCTATCAACACGATATGTGACACTACTTTATACTCTTTGAGGTAAAGATAGGTGAATAAAAGGGTTATAAACATAACAACCACACTGTTATTGACTAGAAGTGCCACACTATTAACCCCAGGTAAAAAAGCGTAGATAGCGACTGAGAGGACTCTATCAACATGTTTTTTCAGAAAAAGCTTGCCTATTTTATAGAGTAAAACGATAGAAGCTAAATGAAACAGAATAAACGGCAATCGCAATGTAAAATCACTTTTGCATAAAAGCTGTGTTGAATAGTACGCTAAATAATGCGCCACCGTTGTACGTTCAAAGAAAATCTCTGCCTCATCAGCACTGATGGAGAGTGTTTGCGTGCCATAACTGAGCAACAAGGCACTAATACAAAGGATGAGAATGAGATAAAGTCGTTCTCTCATAGTTTTAAAAAGTTATTTAAAAGTGCGTGACCGTGTTCACTCAAAATGGACTCAGGGTGAAACTGCACACCGTAAATTTGTTTATCTTTGATTTCTAGCGCCATAATTTCGTGGTCATCGGTACTGTACGCTGTGGGAATAACGCACTCAGGAAGCCCTTCTTGCTCCACGATGAGCGAATGGTAACGTGTCGTAGTAAATTCTTCAGGCAATCCATCAAAAAGACAACTGTTATGAAGCTGTTTGGTCTGAGAAGTTTTACCGTGCATCATGCGTTTAGCACGTACGACCTTAGCCCCAAACGCTTGTCCGATGGCTTGATGCCCAAGACAAATCCCTAAAATGGGGATTTTCCCAGCAAAATGCTTGATAACATCTAAACTCACCCCTGCTTCATTGGGCGTGGCTGGACCTGGGGAGATGATAATTTTTGAAGGGTGAAGTGCTTCTATTTGTTCAACGCTCAGTTCATCGTTGCGAATGACTTTAAGATCAGCACCTAATTCTAGGCAATACTGAACGATGTTATAGGTAAAACTATCATAATTATCTATCATTAAAACCATTTTTCTTTTTCCCTTAGATACTAACGTTATCTTTACATGTAAGCGGTAAATTCTTAGCTATTGTACCGCTTTTTGGGTTGTTTTAAAATTAAGATGTTCAATTTGCTTTGAGTATATCGCTTATCATCTGAGACAACTGAGGGCTGTTGAGTTTGGTTTCATACCTGACATTGATGCCTTTTTCTTGCAAAGCTTTGAAAAACGCCTCAGCACTTTTGATTTGAAGTTGCTCTCTTTTGCCGATGGATTCAAAAGTGTCGTGCCCTTTGGTCTCCACGATAAAATAAAGCTCCTTCTCTCCGTCTTCTTCGATGACATAGCCAAAGTCTGGATTATAGCTTCTGCCGTGTGCGGTGGGAATATTGACCCGTGGTAATTTTCCAAACACCACGACTCTTTTATCATCAGACTCTTCGATTGTCACGCCCTCGATTTCACTGTCGATTTCCATAAACTCTTCGTCGTAGATGGATTTGTCTTTGATGCTTTTTTTGGTGATGCGATGACGCTCCCTACCCAAACTTCCCTCATCTAGGTACGCTTTGAGATTGCCTTTTTTATCGGTAAAAGAGGTATTTTTTGTTGTAATCTCTTTGATGTCATAAGAGATTTTATTGATGATGGTGTCGTAGATGGCGCTGATGAGCTGTTCTTCTAGCTTTTGAAGGGCGACATTTTCATTTTTTGCGATGAGTGCAAATTTCTCTTTTTTGATACGACCAAGCACACTGGCGATGGTCTGAAAACTCAGTTTTGTTTTATTGGAAAGCGCTTTGATAAACTCATAAATCGTAAAAATAGCGTGCGTTTTGACTTCCACGCTTTGTGTTTGGCTGTCGTGTTTGGCTTGGTTTTCGATGTTTTTATCACGCTTGATGATGATGTCTTGTCCGTTAATAGCAAAAGCACTATCGATTTTCTCCACCGCACTTTTGATGAGCTCTGCGCTATCGATGTCGTATTTTACGACCGCATCGTGGTTGAGTGTGTTCCAGAGATTTTGAAACTTTTTAAAATTCTCGTGATGGATTTTGATTTTATTTTTTTGAGGGTCACTCTCTTTTTGTTTCACCCTACTCGTGGTTTTGAAAAAGCCATCAAAATACTCTTTGAGTTTAGCGTTGTCACACCCCTTTACATGTAAAGATTCTAGGGTTTTGGCTTGGGCGTTGTACGCTTCTTTTGAGAGTATGATTTCACCGTTTCCCTCCTCATCAAGCGTGATAAATTGCTGTTCTTGAAGTTTTGTTAGCAATGCTACTGCGGTAAAAGCATTCGTGGCTATCTTATTTTCCATCATGATTTCAGCGTTGAACACCCGTGAAACATGCTTGATGCTATGCTCGCTGATTTCGTTTTGGATAGAGGTGACAAAGTTCTCCTCAGTGGAAGGAACGACGACAAAGAGTTCATTGACAAACTCAAAACGTTCATGCTCTTGGGTGATGCGCTCTCCTTCTTGATTTACCGCAAGTCTAAGCCCTCGTCCGATTTGTTGAAGTTTAGAGATTTTGGAGTTACTGGGTGCTAGTTTTGCCAAAGTCATCACATTGGGATTGTCCCAACCTTCTTGCAATGCCCACTGTGAAAAGATAAACCGCAAAGGGGTCTCAAAGCTCAAAAGCTCCTCTTTTTTGTTCAAAATGAGGTCGATGGCGTTTTCTTCATCTTTGAGATTTTTAGACTTCGCAAAATACCCATCGTGCAATGCCCCAAGCGTCTCTTGGGTGCGCAACAAGTACGCTCTATACCCATCGTCTAGCTCTTTGGAGAGTACTCCTTCAAGGTTTTTGGCATAGAGTTTTTCAAAAAGCTTGGCAAGTTCTCCATCGCTTCCGTCATCTTTTTTGTACTTATCGACCCCGTCGATGAAGAACAGACACAACGACTTGATGCCCAGCTTAAAAAGCTCTTCTTCCCTTTCAAAATGGTTTTTGATAGCCGTATCGACGATAATGCGTTGCATCGCATCTAAAAGAAGTCCGTAACTCTCATTTTGCCCCAAAGGCAAGGTGATTTCATTGGTAAACACCACTTCACTTTTCGTGATTTTTTCCACCACATAACCGCCCAGATACGCTATGCCTGTTTTTTCACCCAAATTGTCGCCATGACAAAGCGTGATGCTCTTGGTTTTTGAGCTGATGTCTTTGTATTCGATGGTGGCTTCATACTCTTTTTGCGTGCTTCCACTGACTTTGGTAAGTGCGATGGTGTGGTTGTCCACATGTTCATTGCCCACGGTATCGACGGTGATGGCTTTAACCAGTCCACGACTAAACGCATCGACGCTATCAAGTGTATAGACAAGGTTTTTATAAACATCATCTTTAAAGGTTGCGCCAAAGCGTAGCGTAAAAAGTGGCTTAAACTTTGCCAGATACTCCGCTGTCTGCTTCCCCTCAAAACGGTGTGGTTCGTCGATGATAACAACAGGTCGTAGCTCTGCCACCGCCTCCATGTAACTTTTAGCTCGTCCGATAAGGCTCTTTTCGATGCTTCGTTTGTTGATGGTATTTTTCGCTTTGTTAAACGACTGGTAGGTGGAGACCAGCACGCAGATGTTTTGGTCACTGGCGTTGATGTAGTTCAAAATGGTTTTTTCATTGTAATTGTAAGTCGAAATGTGTTTGCCATACGCTTTGAGGAAAAACTCTTTGGTAATAGCGATATTTTTAAGCGTGCCTTGGCGGATAGGATTTGAGGGTACTAAAATGATGAACTTGCACAGTCCGTAGTCATGGTTGAGCTTGTAGATAGTCTCCAAAAAAGTAAAGGTTTTTCCCGTTCCCGTCTCCATCAGCGTGTCGATGTTCAGCTCATCTTTGATGCCCACTTCGCCGATGCTAACGCCGTTTTTTTCTCTGATGGCGTGGATATTTTTCTCTAAAATGCTCCGATGGGCTTGCACATCAAACCATGGGTTGCTTTTACGGTTTTCATTGGGCGTAAAGAGAACATTTTCAAACACACCGCTGATGCTACCAACCGCTTTTTCTTGGTAATCCAGTCGGTCAAATTTAATCTTTAGCATTATTTTTTCTCTTTTAGCATTTTTGCAACATCTTCAAGAGCAATTATCATATCAAGGTTATAATATTTTACATCGGTTGTTTGCATTTTCCCCTCTATAGCACCATGTTGTGTAGTTGTTCGGTAATTCCGAACAACTGAATTTCTCTGTAACTCTTCATCTTCAAAGATGCTTGTAATATGTCCGCTAATAGTTGATTTTGACTTTCCAAAAAGTTCACAAAGCTGTTTTTGAGACAGCCACAGGGTTTCATTTTGAAGTTTTACATCAAGTTTGGTAGAGCCGTCTTCACTTGAATAAATGATGATATTTGAACTCTCCCTCACGCCTAACCCCTAAATCTTAACTTATCGCTCTTGATCCCCATGCTTGAAAGTGCGCCTTCAAGTTCTAGGCTAAAAGTGTCATCGGCGATGTTGGGCGAATAGACCGTAACATACTCACACGCTTTTTTGCTTTTAAGCTGTGCGATGAGCTCGTCTGTTGGCAGGTCACAAAGCACAAAGGCGACATTTTCACACAAGTAAAGTTTGTCTGCCACAAGCACTTCTATCTTGGCACTCAGAGGCAGTGCTTCGGCGACTAAAAGGTTGTAGAGCACCTCTTCGTTTGCGTCTATAAAATCCTTACATGTAAAGGCTAGCAAATCCTCTTGCGTCATCTCTTCGAGGGATTTTTGGTAGATGCACTGTTTGGCATCTTCGACGACTTCAAAGCTACGAAAACCGATGTCAAGTTCTTGCTTCGTCAAATCACCGCTGATGATTTTCTCTCCTGCACGTTTGATGCGCTCACACGTAATGTCAAAAATACTCTCATACCCCGCCTTGCGTGCTTCACTTTTTTCTGGCGTTTGCTCTGCCCACTGCACAAGGATAAACTTGCGATTGCCGCCGTCAGTTGCATTCAAATCCATCACCGCATGAGCCGTGGTGCCGCTTCCTGCGAAGAAGTCTAGGATAAGGTCGTTTTTATCTAATCCAACAGTTGCTAATGTTCTCATAAGCTTTAAAGGTTTGGGGAAATCAAAAAAATCATTTCCAAATAGCTCTTTCAGTTCTTTTGCAGAATCTTGAGAAAAACCGTGACTATCAAGAATGGTTGCGAGTGTTGCACCCTGCCTAACCTCAGACAAATATCTTTTTAGGAACGGAGTTCCTGTCTTTTTACGAAAACTTATTCGACCTTCTTTAATAAGTAAATTTATTTTTTCTTCATTATAGAGCCAACATTTATTTTTAGGCGGAGAATATTTCTCTTGAGTTATTGGATTTACTATATCAAAGATACATGATTCCGTTAATCTACCACCTTTGCCATTTGCACTTAAATCTGAAGCGACCCATACTCCTCGTGAATCATTGTCAGGATTTGAAAACCTAGAATTAAGCTCGTTATTTCTTGCTTGAAGGAATAGTTTTTCTTGTTCAATATGCTTAGCATATATTAAAATATACTCATGATTTTTACCAATAATTCTATCGTTAGGCGCAGTAGCTCGTCGTTTCCAAATCAACTGTTCCACAAAATTATCTTCCCCAAAAACCTCATCACAAAGCAGTCTCAGTTGCGCTACTTCATTATCATCGATGGAGATAAAGATAACCCCGTCCTCTTTGAGCAAATCACGAGCAAGCAAAAGCCGTGGGTACATAAACGAAAGCCATCCGCTGTGCGTTTTTGCACCTTGTATGTTTTGTATGTAGTCGATGTACTCTTTGTCGTAACCCAGCGCCTCAAGGGTCTCTTCGGTGTTACATGTAAAGTTGTCGTTATAGACAAAACCGTCATTTTTGGTATTGTAAGGCGGGTCGATGTAGATCATTTTGATGGCTTCAAAATAGTTATGACGGAGAATTTTCAACGCATCAAGGTTGTCACCCTTGATGAGCACATTACCCGTGGTCTCCCAGTTTTTGGAGTTTGCATCGTTGAGCGGTTTGAGCACTTTATAATTCTTAGAAAACGCATGATGATACGCCTCCTTCTTCCCCACCCAATTAAGCCCATACCCATCCTCTTTGATGTTCGCCTTTGAGGGGTCTAAACTCATCTGCAACTTCTGCGGGTCGATAACATACCGCCCCTCCTCATCAACACTCACCGCATGAGGGAAAAGTGCTTTGAGTTTTTTATAATTGACTTCGTTTATGGGTTGTTCATCTATCGCATTTGGCTTGATTTCTATCATTTCACACCTTTGTATAAAGGAAATATTATAGTTAAAATTTTATTACGAGGTGGTTAGAATATCAACTGTCTGTATAATTAAATAAATCTAATTTATGATTTTGCAAACTGACAAAATTATTGAAAATCATACTAAACACATCATCTATTTTCATCTTCCATAGTTCACTCAAATAATAATATACATTAAAATTTTCATATGGCAATACATCTTCAATAAAAGGAGCATCGGTTTCAACCAAAACCCTATTTCTTGGTAGTTTTGTTATAATATTTTGCCCTTTCTTACTTTTACACATAGCCTCATTGATTGAAAAATAGTAACCACGTTCTAAGATTCTATCTAATGTTCCAATCTTTCCACTGTACCAATGAAAAATCGCTTTTTTTACATCGTACTGCACTAACATTTTAAGTACTTCATCTTCTGCACTAGAACTGTGAATATTTAAAATACTCTCTTTGGTATTTATGTTCTTTAAAACAAATTCAAAAAGTTCTATTTGTTCATCTTTTGATTTTATAGCTCTTTTTGAAAAATCAAGTCCTATTTCACCGATAAATTTTGTATTGTTAACATGTTTTAAAAATAACTTTTTCTCTTTTTCTAAGTTATAATCACTCTCTAAACAATGAAATCCAAGTGATGGGTGAATATATTTCAATGATCTCACATACTTAAAAGATTCATCAAAGTGGGATGGTAATGTAGTAACATATATTGTATGTACTTTTCTCTTTTCACATTCGAGTGCTATATTCCCTGCATTTTTAAAAAAATCAATATGACAATGGGTATCTATTAATTCGTTCATCAATGAAGTAACCTTTTTATATTTTCATCACCTTTTTCATTAAGATATTCTCTTATTTCTTCATATCCTCTATATAGCATATCCGCTATACCATCTATGTTTTCAATTTTTGCTATTAGCTTTATTTCTCTTTTTAGTTGTTCTAAATTTAGTTTCTGATTTAAAAAATATGATAAAGCTAATATGTCTAACTTCGTTTCATTTTGAGTATTAAAACTTATCTCATTTTTTCCAATATCATAACCATATTCTAATCCATCATCTAATATAGAATCTAATTTATGAATTGCGGCTCTTCTAATAGTGCAAGGAATACAATATCCACAATTATTATTATCTGTTCTAAACCAATTCATTCTTAATGTAGCATGGGAACATGAAATTGTAAGATTCGCAAGTTGACTAATGAGATTTTTGTTTTCATTTTGAACTAACATTTCACCTTTTGTTTTAAGAAGGTAAGGATTCTTGATTTCTATAAAAATATTTAATTTATATAATGCATCTTGAATTTTTTGTATAAAATAAGGATGCATTGTTTTAGTACTATTTGAACAACTTCTCGACGGATTCAATGGTATATTGATACTAATAACCCCATTCTCTGGAGCAATTATTTTATTAATGCCAAAATTCATTGCATGAAATATTGCTAACCCATGAAATAATATTGAACGCCCTCTTGTTGAATCTTCAAAAGTATCTGCTTCTACTTTTATGTAAGAATGCTTAATGTTGTTTTTTGACTTGTACTCATCTTTTATTTTATTAATTAAACCATCTTGGTGTTGATAATTTGCGGCATGTCCATCTGTATGAGAAACCAACAATACATTATCATTGTTATGTATTAAATCTATCGCTCCAGCGAGGGAATCTAATCCGCCAGAAAAAAGACATATGTGTTCTATATTCGCATTAATTGCTAAAATATCTTTTTCTCGTTTAAAGTATTTTCTTGACAATTGAGAAAAAGATATATTCCAATTATCGCTAGTTAAAAAATTTAATCCATCTTGTAAATCTTCTTTTGCCAATTCCCATAAAACGCTATTGCTTACAGGTATAGTGACTTGGATATCACGACTCCAATTATCATCAGATTCTTTTCTAGGAATAAGCTTATCAATGGCATAAATAATACTTGTAAAATACAATATATCTAAGCTTGAAGGTGTTGGCATCAAAATAAATTCTTCAAAACATTTATGTGGATATATTTTTAATGTAGTTCCATATTGACCATTATTTACCTTGAGTACAATGTCTAATAAATTGTCCCTTCTCTCTTTTTTAAGTGTAATTTTTACATTAAACATTTATATCATCCTCCATAATTTCTAATACTTCATTTAATATGCCTTGAACAAAATCCTTACCGCCCTCTCCATTAAAATCAATTTCTTCTAGCTTATGATTACATTGAAATTTCTCAACTTTAGCTCTAATAGCATCTCGCGCATTTTCTAAAATTTCACTTGCATCATCTAACCCAGAGTGTTCGCTTCTTTTTTCAAAAATTATTCTTGCAAAGAGTTCACAAATATAATTCTCATAAAAACCACACATTATAATTTTTTTATTTTTTGATGTAATCAAATGTGTAAAACAATCTTCCAGTTTCTCTTCAGACTCAATTCCTTCAAAAAGTTCATCCATAATATTTGATATGGCTTTTGAAGCAGCATATGTGTCAGCATCAATTGAAGTTTCAATAAAATAATCTATCAAAACTTCTTTAATTTCACCAAGTGTCTTTCCTTCAAATTCAATACCTCTTGATTTTAACGCTTCTTTAAACCCAACACGATTTGCATCACTAAAGAAACTTCCTAGCTTTTGTGCTGTTTTCCTTGCAGCCGATGATTTAAAGGTACCACCACCAGAACTTGAACTATTAGACGAAGAAAAAGCTTTCGCTCCACCTATTGATTTAATAAATTTACTGAGTACTAAATTTATTTTTTCTGGCTTATTATGTAATTTTCCAAGTTGAATATTTAACGAATGCCAAGGACTTCCTTGTTTTTGTGGTGGCAAATAACCTTTAGATGTTCCCATTTAAATTTCCTTCTTTAAAGATTGCAATGATGCATTTTTTAATGTACCTTTATCTTGTTTTGCGTAATTGCCTAAAAGTATATTTACTTCTTTTATTAAGCTTCTTTCATTCATTTTTATGGTTTCTAATCTATCCGCAATAAAAGCAGAACTTTGAATTTTTCCATATGGTATGCCTTCCATAATTTCTAATAATTTTTGATAGTAAATGAACGCATTTAATTCAAAAATTAGTTCAAACAACGCTTTTAAATGTTGTTTTATATCATCTAAGTAACTAATGTTTTTTTCAAATTGACCAATTAATTCATTTAACTCTTCTACATCAAGTCCTTTACTTGCTTCAAGGTTAACTCTTTGAATAGATTTATTTTCAGAAACAAGACCTTTAAATATTTTTTGAATATGATGGCTTAACATGTGTGAATTCGATAGTGTAGATTCTGTTTTATCTCTAGCTAACCAAAAATAATCTCTTAAATCTTCTTCTCCTATTCGAGGTTCTATTTTTATCCATTTTTGTATTTGCTCTGTCTGCCAATCTTTTAATTCATCCGCAATTTTATTTTCTCGTCCATCAATATAAATAGATTCTAGCAATTTTATTTCTTTTATAAATCCATCGTTATTTGATTGTAAATCATTCAACTTCTTAAATAGCTTAGTATCAAAATATTCCAATAGCATTAATTTTATTAATATGAACTCATCAATATTTAAATTTGCTATTTTGGCTAATTTTGCTCGCAAAATAAAAGTATTTAAAAATCTTTTTGTTTGCCTTGGATTACCCTTTAGTACATTTGTAATCATTTGACTCATAAAATGGGACAAATTAAGCAAATTATTTAATTCAATTTTTTCATTTAAATTTACTATGTCTTTTATTTGCCCTATTGAATATGCAGAATAAAAGTCACTTCTTCTAAAAGCTAAATAATCTTCATATATTTTTTCAAAATCATCTTTATTTAAAAAACTATTACTGAATAGCAAATTATTATAACTCTCAATTTCTGATGGTGAAAGTTTTGGTATTCTGTATGGAATTTGGATAAGTTTTTCAATATAATCAGTCACTATTTGTTGTGTATTTTGTAGATATTCTGAATTGTTATTGAATGTATGAAGTTGTAGGTGCATAGAAATTGAATGTTTTATAATTCTTTCATCCGCTCCAATCACAAATGCAGTATTTGAAACTGACAAAAATAGTTTGATAGCTTCAAGAGTGTCTATCACTCTTTCAGGCATACATCTATCTAAATCATCTACAAAAATCACAACACTATCGTAATCTGTAGCACTTATTAGCTCTTCAAAATCTCTTCTAAAAGTCTTAATAGAATTTTTTGTAGTATTATCTTGCTCTTGTTTTATATATTTATCAAAATTATTAAAACCATCTTTTGTTATTTCTTCAATAGTATCATTTGTTATCATACTATAGCCAGCCTCTAAGGCTGTAAAGACTCCTCCTGTAGAAAATATATCAATGATGTTTTTACCATATTTTTTTATACCGTCAGTTGCCAGTTTCATATAATCAACTCTTGATAATAATTCTAAAAGTTTCTTTTTCCCAACATCTGTTAAGTTTTCTTTCTTTGATAATTCTAGTAGTATATTTTCAAGCAATGAAATTTTTGCATCTTCATAACCCTCAAATAACCAACTATTAAAATAAATTGTTAAAACCTTATCATCATTTCTTAGCTTTTTTTCAAGCATTCTCATAATACTTGACTTACCGCTTCCCCAATCTCCAAAAACTCCAATTGTCAAAGGTAGTAAGTCAGAATTTGTTACATACTCTTTTATTAGATTGCAGTGTATTTCATAATTTAAAAAATCTTCTGTTGTCTCATTGTCTGCCCACACAACTTTTTCCTTTATGATTTATTTTCTAAAAACCACAAAACCCTCTCAAACACCTTTACATGTAAGAGTATTTACGCATTGTATCAGCCTACCAAGTACGCTATAGGTCAATATGTGTATCTGCCTAAGAACTGCGGAGAGCATAGAAACACCTTGCTCTGTGAAAGCAAAGGGAAGAGTTGAGGAGTGTTTAAGCACCTGTAAGTGGTCGCAATTTGCGACCAGTTCATTTTTCTCTTGTTCATTTAGCTGAAATCGAAACTCTTTTGGGAATCTTTCAATATTTCTTTTCACTTGTTCACCCAATCTTTTAGGTTCCACGCCATACATCTCTGCTAAGTCCCTATCAACCATCACCTGCACACCACGAATCGTAAAAATCTTCTTTTCTATCTCTGTTTGCACGGTAAGTTCATTCATACCAAGCACCCGCCTTTGCACCTAAATATTTGATTGATCATTTCCCTCAAACCTTAATCATAAAAGGATACTTTTTTGTTCTATAGAAGCTTCTTAACTCATCGAATGCAAATATACTGTTTTTAACAACCAATTTACTCTTAATAATTGCCATGCTTTAAAAAAATTTCAATTTACTATCACTGGCAGTTGTCAAGCAATCCTTAACAACTGAATTTTATCCAACCCTTCCTCGTCAAAAATAGCCTTAATAGGCTCAGCAAATTTAACTATAAAAATCCTTAGTAAAATTTGGAGATTCAATTTTGACTATAAATCGTTAAGTATCTGTCAAATACAAAAAGTTGATTTCGTGCATACCCTGTGACCTCTTTTAAAATCTTTTTTGATTCAAACTCTTTCACCAAAGAATGTGCAGTAGGTTTACTCACCCCTAAAGGTTCAAGAATATCGCTTATCGAAATAATAGGTCTTTGATATAAAAACTCCAGAAGTTTACTTGCATTGTGTGCTTTTTTCCCAAATCCCACCACGAGTGTGTCCATCTCCTGTTTTAAACTCAATATATTTTGAAAGGTTTGAACGCCACTGTTTGCCGTAACGATAACGGCTTCAAGAAAAAATTTTATCCAATGCGTCAAATCATTATCAGTACGCACTCTTGTGAGCGCTTCATAATAAGCTGATTTATTTTTTTCTATAAAATCAGACAGATACAAAGAGGGCTTACTCGGTGATGTGTTCAAAAAGCCAAGTTAGCGCAAGCAAGTCGGCACTGCCTCCTGGGGAGAGGTGTTTTTGGGTGAGGTCTTTGTCAAATGCGCTTAAACACTCATCTAAGTCCTCAGGGGAATGCTTTACATGTAAGCGTATTTCAGCTGCTTTTTGTTTGACATAGGCAAGTCCTTCGACACCGCCACGAGACCATAAGGTGCTGTCGTCTAGGCGTTCCATGAGCCATAGAAGGGTCATTTTGAGGGCTTTTTCTTCGCCTAAGAGCGTTTTTTGGGTTTTGAAAAAAGGGAGACTTCCTTCAAATACGAGCGCAAATCCACTCTGAGCGATGCCCCTGATGCCCAAGCTTCCTGTTTCGTAGAAAAATCGTGCTCCTGCACTTTGGGGGTGAGCGTGAAGCAAATCTTTTTCCACAAGCCCCTCGCACAAGTGTTGGATTTGTGTTTGTAAATCCTTACATGTAAAGATAGTTTGTGCATCTTTTAGTTTGGCAATTGCGCCACATGTGAGGGCTAAACAAAAGACCATGCCTTTGTGGGTATTGATGCCGTTTGTGGCTTCAAACATTGCTTCTTCACACGCTACGCCAATGCTGCGCAAGGTGTCAAAACAGAGGGGTTGTGCTTCTAAAAACTCTAAAATGTAAGGCTTGATGGCTTTGATGCTAGCATAAAAAGTGTTGATGTCCATATCGTGATGCGCACCGCTGTTGGCGTTATCGACAAGACCTGGTTTGGGTGTGAGTTCGACTTCGGTTTTCATGGCACGTTCGCACCAAAGAGCGATGGAGTGGCTAAAAGCGTGCCCTTGCACTAAGGTTTTAATGTGCGCATTGAGTTCGTTATAGGAGTGTTTTTGCGCCCTTGCACACACGAAAGCTTCCTCATCACACACCAAACAACGCCGTTTGGTGAAACCAAATAAAGAGCGAGAGAGCAAAACGCCCATTTCGTCTAACACGTCGATGTCCATCAGTCTGCCCAAGGGGTGTTCCTCTTCAAGCTTACATGTAAGCGCTTTAAACGCTTTGGCATCACCTTTACATGTAAAGAGTGTTTCGGCTCCTGTCGGGGCGATGTGCTGGGAAAAATCTTTACATGTAAAGCCCTTGGTGCGTAAAAGCATGAGAATATTTTCATGGGCTATCTCATAAACGACCACGGATTCATGGGAGAGTTTGATGGAGCTAGGCGTGTTGATGCTCAGTGAAACCAAAAAGTGGGAAGGAGCGTGCGCTAAAAGCTCTTTTTGCTTTTGCGCACGTCGTTCTTTGTTGGCTAAGATGTGCTCTAACGTGGTCGGTTTGCCTATCATTTATGCCAGTTGGCGCACCACGTCGATAATGGAGCCATCACGGTAACGAATGACCGCCACAACTTTGTCAGTATAGGCTATGTTTTGTGGTTCACCACACAAGGCAATGGCACGCTCGTAGAGTTCTTGCATTTCCACTATTTCAAGCCCTGCTTTTTTAAGTCGGGCTTTGAGCTCCGCATGTTTAGGATTGACCGCTATGCCTTGGTCGGTGACGACGACATCGACGGTGGAGCCAGGTGTCACGATGGTATTGACCCGTTTGGTCACGGTGGGAATGCGTCCTCGTGTGAGAGGTGCTACGATGATGGAAAGCTTCGCTTCCGCCGCTGTGTCACTGTGCCCACCCGATGCACCACGGAGTAGTCCTTTGGAGCCTGTGATGACATTGACGTTAAAGTCCACATCCACTTCAAGCGCACTTAACACAACAATGTCCAGTTGTTTAATCGCCGCTCCTTTGGAACTGGGGTTGGCGTATTCGTTCGCACTGATTTCGATGTGGTCTTTGTTTTCACCTAAAGATTTGGCGGCAAACTCATCAAAACTTTGCACGTCCAAAAGCTTTTTAACCAGCCCACGTTTGAGCATATAGACCATCGTTCCCGTGATGCCGCCTAGCCCAAAACTCGCTTTGATGTTTTGCTCTTCCATCTTCTCACTCAAAAAGACCGTTGTCGCTAGCGATGCACCACCTGTGCCTGTTTGTACGCTAAAGCCCTCTTTGAAAAGTCCCGAATGCTCGATGATTTTGGTGGTGAGACGGGCTAACATTAACTCTTTGGGGTTGGTCGTCATACGTGTTTCACCTGCGCCAATTTTCGCTGGGTCTCCTACCTCATCGACCAACACAACCGCATCGACTTGGTCTTGATGAAGGCTGGCAGGAACATTGGGGTACTCTTCCAATGCTTCGGTGAGAACAACCACGTACTTAGCGTACTGTGCGTCCATCATCGCATAGCCTAACGAACCGCACTTTGAACGCCCTGAGTGTCCGTTGGCATTGCCAAAACGATCGCACACAGGCACACCCAAAAACGCCACATCAATACTCAGCTCACCTGATTGGAGCAAGTGCACCCGTCCACCGTGAGAGTGAATCTGCACGGGCTTTTCCATCAAACCTTTGGAGATAGCCTCTCCTAATTTACTACGCAATCCTGAGGTGTATATCTGGGTAACCACACCGCTTTTAATGTGTTCAATAACAGGGTCATGCACGGACGCCAAAGAACTTGACGCCAAGGTCAAATCCTTAAAACCCATCTTTGCGATGATGTCCATCACTCTATTTAAAATCAAATCCCCGCCACGAAACGCATGGTGAAAGGAGATCGTCATGCCATCTCTCAATCCTGAGCGACGAATGCTCTCTTCGATGCTTTCACACAGCTTGGCATCACGCTCTTGCCCTTTGCATTTTTCCTTACATGTAAACACAGGAGCGCCAATGGGTGTTAGAGCTTGGGTGTTGATGCTTTTGTCAAAATTTTTCATGCTTCTTCTCCTAAAACACCCGATGCACGGGCCAGTTCAATAATCCACTCCGCACGTGCCACAATGGGAGCATCGACCATTTTGCCATTGAGCGATACCGCCCCAAGACCCCGAATCGTCGCATCTTTTGCCGCTTCGATGACTTCACGTGCCCAGTTGATATCTTTTGGTGTGGGCTCAAACGCTTTATGAAGCCATGGGATTTGGGTAGGGTTAATGAGCGACTTTCCATCAAATCCAAGCCCTTTGATGTACGCCACTTCGTGCATAAACCCCTCTTTGTCTTTGATGTCGGAGAAGATAGAGTCAAACGCACCGATTTTTGCCGCACGAGCGGCTAGCAATATCTGGTTACGAGCTGCCATCAACTCATGCCCCTCTTTGGTACGTTGCGTGTGCAAATCCCGCACAAAGTCCTCAGCCCCAAGCGCAATACCCATCAAACGCTTGGAACTGCGTGCGATGTCCACCGCATTGACCACACCGAGTGCGCTTTCGATAGCGGCTAACATCATGGTCTTTTTCTCTCGCCCTATTTTGTTCTCAATATGCGCAATCTCTTGTTCCATCTCAAGCACGTCATCAACCGTATCGGTCTTTGGCAGACGAATGATATCCGCACCCCCACGGATAACCGCTTCTAAATCCAAAAGCCCAAAGGGCGTGTCTAAAGGATTGACACGCACGGCGGTTTCGATGTTTTTATACGTAAAATGTTGCAAAGCGTGAAAGACCATCAAACGTGCCGTGTCTTTTTCCGCCAATGCCACAGAGTCTTCTAAGTCAAACATCACGGTGTCTGGCTTATAGATGAAGGCGTTACACACCATTCCCGTGTTAGACCCTGGAACAAACAGCATACTGCGTCTAAGTTTTTGTTTTTTCATAACACACTCCAATCGGGTTCGTTAATGCCATATGCTCTCAAAATAGCAGCTTCCACACGGGCTTTGATGACATAATCAAGCGCACCTTTGTCTTGCACCATGATTTTAATCCCCGTCGCCTTTAGAGCGTTTGCACTCTCTAAAATGGTCGCTTTGATAGCATCGGCATAGATTTCATAGACGCTACTTTCAAGTTCTATCTCAACACCCTCACACTCACACGGAACAACCCTCACAAAAAGGTCACTCGATTCGAGTGTGCCAGCATGCGCTGGTTCTACTTTTTTACTCATTTTTTCTCCTCATTTTCGGATAACATTTTTTCGATTAATGCGTACGTTGTCGGAGGTACCAAATGGCTTATCTCCTCTAAATTCCCCTCGTGCATCAAACGTCTCACTCTTGAAGCCGATATCGGCTCTCCTTTGTACTCAATGCGCTCCAATTCCACCACTTCAATAGGCGGTGACTCAGCTTTGCGTGAGAGTATTTTTTTCATCTGTTGATTGTATTCATTCGTCACGACACATAAAGGCTCCATTCCTACAAAGCGGTGCGTAATTCCCAGTTCTGGCGCTAGATGATTGCGGAAAATATTCAAATCAAGCTCCGTATAAAGGGAGTCAATCTGCTTTTTATCCTTAATAAAATAGGTCGGAAACGTCGCTTTAGAGATAATATAATCAGAACCCTCATGAATCGTGAGGTTTTTAAGATGACTCAATCCCTCGCAAATCAAACGGTAACGGTCACGAAACGAAAAAAAGGAAGCATCTTCTTTGACCACAAACAGATGCACCCAGTGCGAACGCTCACAGGCTTGCTCTACCAAATACCGATGCCCTAGGGTAAAAGGGTTGCAATTCATCACGATGCTCCCTACCACCTCACCACTGTGGCGCAATTTGTGAAGGCGGTTTTTATACGCTTCAATGTTGTAGCGATTTTCCATCAAGATGACCTTACCCGCCGCCCCATCAATGAGCTTAAACCCACACGCTTCAAACACCTCTTCGTACTGAGGCTTCGTAAATAAAAAAAGCTCGTCTCGTCCATCGGCGTAGGCTACTTTTAACAACTCACTCATCAAACTAAGCGCCAATCCCTCACCTTGTACCGATTCATCAATGGCAATATTTTTAAGCACTCTGCCTGCTATGCCACCACATGCCACGATGTCATCGTTTTCTTGTACGATGACAAAAAGTTCAATATCGGGTGAGTAGTCTAAGCCCATGCGCTCTAAAAACGCCTTAACCTTCGCCAGTCGAATCGTACTTGTGCTCGGAACATGTGAAAAAACCACCCTAGACCTTCTTCACAAAACGTATAAGAATAGGAGCTATGCCCATCACTAAAAAAAGCCGTACAATGTGATGCAATGCCACATACGGCAAATTGGCACCCACCACAATGGCTATCAAATTCATCTCTGCTTGTCCACCTGGAGCAAATGCGAGCAAAATAGAGAGTAATGGAAAGTCGCTCATTCCATGCACTAGAGCAATAAATCCTGCCGAAATCAAAACTAAAATCATAAAATAACCCAAGGTTTGAAGCAACACCTTGAACATCTCTTTATATGTAACCCCTACAAAAATAAAACCAACCGTTGTTCCAAGGATAAGCTGAATGAGATTGATTACTTCCGTTGGAGGACGGGTGTGAATCAACCCTAATCCATACGCAAAAGCGCCCAAAACCATGGGACCAATAAGCGTTCCTCCAGGAATTTTGAGCTTTACAGCCCCCCTCCATCCCACAAAAGCCAATACGAACATACCTACCAATTCCCAAACAGTACTTTGCGCAAACGAGTTGGTAACCATGTGCCTATCTCTCAGTGAAGTATGCAAAACATGTTCAATAATAAAAGGAAACAGAAGCACCATAAACAAAAGCCGTGATGATTGTGTGATAACCACTTTGTAAAGATCTAATTTAAACGATTCTGCCAACGTCGCCATCTCAAGCAAACCGCCAGGAACCGCAGAAAAATAAGCCGTGTGCAAATCAAACTTGACAATCTTCATATAGTACCACATCCCCCCAAGCGTTGTGACGATGACAAAAGGAAAGATAAGCAGAAGGCTTGAGAGAAAATCTACCAAATAGTGCAAAATCTCTGGCTTAAACGCACTGCCTATTACCAAGCCTAAGATAGCACGCGCAGGGGCAGAAAAACGTTTGGGAGAGGAAAGAGGCAAAGCGGGAAAACGAGATGCCACGATAATGGCAAGCAAAGAGCCTATCAACCAAGGCATAGGGGCATGCAAAACTTTTAACACCATTACACCCAAAAATCCTATACACAATGAAAGGAAAAGGGGTAACGAAGTTTTAAGCCATTGCATTAACATCCATCCATTATAGAGGTATAAAATTGTGTGATTTTACCTTTTTTTGCATTAATCCCACATAATAAAAAATGGCTCAATATTGCGTATTTATGGCTATTTTGTGCATAAAGTGTGTATCAAAAATTAAGTCATGCTTGTGCCAGACAAAAGCTCTTTTCAACTTTAAAAAAAATTAAGTTTGAACGGTAGATGGGCTACCGTTCATTATAAAATTAGAATTTATAATTTGCTTTAAAACGCAATTCGTTTGTATCAGAGCCTGTATCATAATTAACTGTTTCATATGTAGCTTCTACTTCAAATCCTTTCAATGCGCCATCAAATGCATAAGAACCATAATACGCCATAATATCCCTATCCACTGCTACACCCGTATCAAAAGAAAGGTTTGAAAATCTTCCACCAATTTTAGCATTTGCATTGATTTTATAATTGACATCAATAGCATATGCTTTTTCAGATCTGAAATATTCATTAGAAGAGATTTCATTTGCCGTAAAAATAGGGTCAGTTATAATGATACTATCTTGGGCATGACCATCATCATCCACTTGAGAATAAGCTACATAAGTACTAAATGCTCCCATGCCTAGACTTGCTTTAAGTCCATAATAAGATGTATCTTGAAAATTTCCCGTTGGTGCATCATAGTTTGTTCCAGAATATTGTGCAGCCAAACCATACGTAAAGTTACTTGCTTTGCCCGCATATGCAGCTTCCAAATAATAGATTGTAAATTTATCAATCATATCACCGTATTGTGCTGTCAAGGTTAACCCTGGCACGGATTTATTCATTGCCATAACAGAGTACGCTCCATCTTTGCCAACAGCACTTACAGCAGCACTATTATCAAGAAAATCTGCAATGCCACCAGTGCCATCTGTTCGCATCTGATGTTTATCAAGATAGGCGGCAAAAAGTGTTGTATCTGGCAAATCAGTGTTATACACGGTAACACCTTCCATAGCTGTTCTAATAAATCGTGAACCACTACTTGCCATCAAAGGTGTTCGTGCAAGAAATTGACGACCAACTTTTGCTACCGTTTTACCTGCACTGTACTGAAGATACATCTCAGAAAGCTGAGCACCAGAACCGTACATATCTCCTTTAAATCTGTTCTTCGCACCATCAACACCTACGGCACCATCAGCAAACGGTGCATGACTGGATTGAAAAGTAGCTCCTAATTTAAAGCCCATAAAACTATCACTTACGTAACCTAACGTTACACCAACATTGATAATATCTTCATTAGATGCACCGTTATCTCGCGTAAAATACGATGATTTAAGCTGCCCACTGACCTGACCATTTTTAAACGCATCCACCAATGTGTCTGCTGCAAATGAGCCAGTCGTAAGACCAGCAACGACTATAGCCGCCAAGCTTAATTTAGCTAACTTCATAGTGTTCTCCTTTTAAATGTTTTTTGAATACGTGTGAATTTTACACGATTAAAATTAAGAGAATGTAAGATAAAATCACTCTTTCAAAAATGCCATATTATGGTAATTTTGTGCATAAAGTGCGCATAATTTTGTTACAAATCGTAATCTCTTTTGAGGGAGATTTTTGGAGCTAACGATGTTAAGTATTTTTACTAAATTTTCTTTTTTAAAAGAAGGGCTTCTTCCTAAACTTCTTCTTTTTTCAACCATGTTGGTCATTGCTACATTAATTACCTTTAGCCTCTTTTTAAGTACTATTCTCAAAGAAATTATGGAAGATCAGATAGGAGAACGTGCCCTTACCATCTCAAAAACCATCTCAATGATGCCTGAAGTCATTGAACTGGTTGAGACAAAAGACCCTCAGGGAAAATTACAGGCGATGATACTTCACGTCCAACGTAACATTGATGCCCAATTTATCGTTATTGGCGATACAGAATCCATTCGTCTAACCCATCCCATACAAGAGCGCATCGGAGAAAAAATGGTAGGTGAAGATAACGATCAAGCACTCCAATTTGGACGCTACTACATCTCAAAATCTGTGGGAACTCTTGGTCCCTCCATCCGAGGGAAATCGCCTATTTTTAATCTCAATGGTCAAATTATTGGGATTGTCTCCGTTGGGTATTTGGAAAAAAAAGTCAGACAAATCACGGAACAATACCATGCTCAGTTTCTTAGCTACCTCTATATTGCGCTAGCCATGACTATTTTGATGGCATTTTTACTCTCACGCAAAATTAAAAGCTCCTTGTTGGGCTACGAGCCTAAAGAAATCAGCCGTCTTTTTTTAGAAAAAGAAGCGATTTTAAACTCTGTCAAAGAAGCCATCATTGCCACCAATAAAGAAGGTGTCATTAGCGTCTGTAACGAAGTGGCTAAAATGTACTTTGGAATTGATGCTCAGAGTAAAACACCGCCTGCTGAATTACATAAATTTCTGATTACATGTAAAGAGATGAAAGATGCTTCGATTGAGATTGAAGGGGTGGATTATATTTGCAATCTCTCGCTAATTATCCAAGACAACATTACCATTGGGATGGTGGCAAGTTGCCGTAAAAAAGAGGAAATTGATGCGGTGGTGTGGGAACTGACACGTGTGAAACAATACTCAGAACGCTTGCGTGAGAAAAAACATGAATTTTCAAATCTTTTACATCTTATCTCAGGGCACATCCAAATTGGAGAATACGATAAAGCCATAGCCCTCATTGCGCAAGACCATCTTCCCGATGAAACAATCATCGAACAATTTCAAAGCCTTATTCACGACCCCGTCATTGCCTCCATCTTCATTGGCAAATACTACTTCGCGTTTGATAAAGGCGTGAAAATTTCCTTAGATGAAAATAGCTCTATTGTAGAGATGATTCATCCTTCGATTTCAAAACACCTTTTAACCATTTTAGGCAATGTTATCAATAACGCCATCGACGCTTCTCTAAACTCAGAGCGCAAAACAGTAACACTCTTTGCAACCGATATCGGTCATGACATTATTTTTGAGATTGAAGACTCAGGCACTGGCATCGATGAATCACTGATAGAGAAAATTTTTGAAAAAGGATTTTCCACCAAAGGGGAACTTCACAGTGGCTATGGACTCTTTTTTGTCAAAAGTACGCTAGAGCAATTAGGGGGGTTTGTATCGATTGGCAAAGGAAATTATGGTACTATTGTTACCATTCATATTCCCAAAGGTCTACCCCATGCTTAAAGTGCTCATTGCCGAAGATGACCCACGCATTGCTCTTTTACATCAAAATATGGTTCAAAAAATCCCTGGATTTGAAGTGGTTTCCATCGCCAACACCATCGCCGAACTCCAAGAATACATTGCCCTTATGTCGCCTGATTTACTCCTTTTGGATGTCTATTTTCCCGATGGCAATGGGATTGATTTTTTAGGATGGATGCGACAAAACAATGTAACGACTGATGTTATCTTAATCACCGCGGCTAAGGAAATGGCGTCATTAGAAAAATCCTTAAGATACGGTGTTTTTGACTACCTTATTAAACCCATTATGTTTTACCGCTTTTCTGCCTCTTTGGAAAAATACCGCGCCTACAAAGAAAATGTCTTCACCCAAGAAGAACTCTCCCAAAGTAAGGTGGATGAGTTTTTAAATAAAACCGTTCAAACAGGTAAACCTTTACATGTAGGGCTCCCTAAAGGGGTGGATGGTATAACGCTAGAGAAGATCTTATCGGCATTGAATCATCATGAAAGCTATTTTTCTGCGAGTGAAATTGCCGATAGATTGGGGATTAACCGCACGACAGCCAGACGTTATTTGGAGTATTTGGTCTCAAGTAGTAAAGTGGAAGTGGATTCGCTGTATGGCTCAGTGGGTCGTCCTGAGCGAAAATATCGACTTAAGACAACAGAGTAATAAACTTTCTTCTGTACATTTCTAAAATAAAATTACCCCTCAATGAAAAAAATCATCAAGGGGTAATTTTCAACTATCTTTTATTTTGCTAAAGCGTAACGCTTAGCCACCATTTTAGAAATTATTGGAACAAAAAGAATAAAAATCGTGAGTCCCCACAATATCCAATTTATCGTTCCTTGGAAGAAAATATTGACTTCTCCTCCACTCATTGCAAAGGCACGTCTTAAGTTGTCCTCCATGATTCTACCCAAAACAAATCCTAAGATGACCGGAGCCATAGGATAGTGTAACTTGCGTAAAAAATACCCCAAAACACCTAAAATGATGGAGAGCAATAAAGCAAACGTACTCATATTGACCGAGTAAACCCCAACAAACGCAAGCACGATAACAGAAGGTACGAGTAACCAATACGGCACTTGAAGAATCTTCGTAAAGACACGCACCATGGGAAAGTTAATCACTAAAAGTGCCACATTTCCAATATACATCGAAGCGATAAGTCCCCACACCAAAAGCGGCTGTTCCACAAAAAGCATCGGGCCTGGGTTAATGTTGTAAAGCATCAAAGCGCCCAAAAGTACCGCCGTTGTACCACTGCCTGGAACACCAAGGGTGAGCATTGGGATAAGCGCTCCACCAGCACACGCATTGTTCGCAGACTCAGGTGCGGCAAGTCCTCGCATATCGCCTTTTCCAAAGGTTCCTTCTTTATCGGAAATCTTTTGTGCGATGGTATACGAAACAGCACTGGCTATCGAAGCTCCCGTTCCAGGAAGTACGCCCACAACAAATCCGATGATGGAAGAGCGCACCATCGTCCACTTACAGTATAAAAGCTCTTTGACGGTAACATACACCCGTGTGATTTTTGGCATTTCAAAATCTGCACTGCTGTGATGTTCCAACATGAGCATGATTTCACTCACCGCGAAAAATCCAACGATAACAATTAAAAATTCAAAACCATCAAACAATTCTGCTTCACCAAAGGTAAAACGAAGCACCCCTGTCGTAGAGTCCACACCCACAACGCCAACAGCAAGTCCTACCGCAACACCGATTAAACTTTTGGCGGGGTTTGAGCCCATCAGTGCCGAGATGGTTGCAAAGGCAAAAATCATCAACACAAAATACTCAGACGGTCCAAAAAAGATAGCAACACTGGCTAGCATGGGAGCAAAAAAAGTAAGCCCCACAATAGCAATCGTTCCACCGATAAAGGATGCAACGCCTGAAAGTGCAAGAGCAGGACCAGCAAGCCCTTTTTGTGCCATCGGATAGCCATCTAAACAGGTAAAGACGGCTCCTGCGTCCCCTGGAACATTGAGCAAGATACTGGAAATTCTTCCTCCAAACTCAGCGCCATAATAAATCCCTGCAAGCATAATGAGTGAAGACTCAACAGGAAGTCCTAAAGTATAACAAATAGGCAATAAAATCGCTACGCCATTAATAGGTCCAAGTCCAGGGAGTGCGCCAAAAAGCGTTCCTAACAAACAACCCAGTACAATTAAAAAAAGATGCAAGGGTGTGGTTGCCACCGCAAAACCACTCATCAAAGAGGTTAAAACTTCCATCATCTTAGGCTCCTAATAACTTCGAAAAGATAACACCCATCGGCAAAGGAACTTCAAGGAGAAAACTAAAAATACCATAAACGACCACACTCACACCAACACCAGAACCAAGTGCTTGAGAGGTCGTTCCTTTGAAAATACGTGAAATACAAAAGACCAACAATGCTGTCGCCAATAAAAAGCCTAGAACATCAAAAACGAGTTGATAAATGAATAATAAGACGACAATTAAAACCGTCTTAAGATTGGTATTAAGGTCCGGAAAGTGTGCCTTTCCAGGCTTTGCAATCACAAACAATGAAAGCAATGCCAAAAGAGCTCCAATCCCTATAGGAAAGGCAGAGGGACCTAGTGGATCATACGAGAAAGGAACCTCCAAAGAGATTCCTCCGTATACCATATAAAGTCCTACACAGAGTAAAAAGACTCCAAAAGCTCTATCGATCATTTGGTAAGTCCTGCTTCTTGCGCAAGAGCTTTAAACTTTTTCTCTTCTTCTTGCATAAATTTTTGGTAGTCTTTGCCTATGACAGTAAACGGATACAAACCTCTAAGTTCTCTCTCTTTTTCAAACTCAGGTGTTTTGACCAATTTTTGGATTTTTTCTACCCAATAGTTATACTGCTCATCGGTGACATTGGGCCCAACATAAAAGCCTCTCCAAATCGTCCAAACAGCATCAAAGCCTTGCTCTTTTGCGGTGGGAATATTTGCCATCTGTCCTGGAAGTCTCTCCTCAGAGAGGATGGCTAGTACTTTATATTTACCTGAGGAGAGCTGACCTGAGAACTCTGCGATGTCACCTGGGTAAACTTGAATGTGATTTCCTAATAATGCAGTTAATGCTTCTCCACCACCTTCAAAGGCGACGTATTTCATATCTTTGGGATTGATACCGGCTAACTTGGCGATAATCGCTGCTTTCATCCAATCCTGACTTCCTATAGAACCTCCCGATCCAAGTGCAAAGCCCTTTGGATTGGCTTTAAGGTCAGCCACAAGTTCTGCTAAAGTATTCCACTTTGCATCGGCTTTGACGATAATCGCACCATAATCCGTTCCTAAAGCAGCTAACCATTTAACAGAATCAACCGTATAGTTCGCACCAAATTTACCCTGAGCGATGTTAAGCACAGAACCCGTACTAGCGGCTACAATCATCTCTGCATCGTTTGAACGCTGACCAATGACGTGGTTATACGCCACCGCACCTACTCCTCCGGGCATAAAGTTAACAATCATCGGTTTTTCAATAATTTTTGTAGCACCTAAAGAGTTAGAAACCAAACGACATGAAAGGTCAAATCCACCACCAGGTTTTGCGGGAGCTAAACAAACAGGTTTACTGACTTCAAATGCGTTCAAAGCACTGCTAAGTGCAACAATAGCTGCCATACTTGTTACCAAACGTAACGCTTTACTCATAAAAACTCCTTTTTGTATCAAAATTTAACGTATCGTATCACGTTTGATATCTCCTTACAAGAAAAGAAGCATTTGATGTTTTAGTGCTATTTTGGCTATAAAGTGCATACTGTTCAAAGTTACTTTTGGTAACTTTGAACAGTATGGAATATTTTTAATCATATCGTATTCATAACATTCTTCTCTAAGCTGAAACATAAAAGTTTTAGCTACAATGAATTTAAACACTCGTGCAAGATACATGACTTCTTAATGCTCTATTGCAAGGTGTTTTACATCCATGTTGCCCAGCCAAAGGCTTTTGTACACCAAAATACACTGGAGGCATAAATGCTTAAAAAATTACTTTCTTCTTCTTTAGACTCAAATTCAAGCGTTGTTCTCGCAACCGACTTAGATGGCACACTCCTTGCAGGTTCATTGCCAGCAAGACGACATTTACGTGAGCTTTTTAGTGGGAATATTCCTCATGCCAAGCTTATTTTTGTCACAGGTAGAGGCATAGAGTCTATCTTACCTCTTTTAAACGACCCCATGATTCCACGACCTGATTATATTATTGCTGATGTTGGCGCAACCGTTGTATTTGGCGATACCTTACTACCCATCTTCCCTTTACAACAAAAGATTTCAGATGCATGGCCAGGAACTCAACAGGTGCTGAGCGCATTGGAGCCTTTTAGCTATTTAACGCGCCAAAGCGTACCTCAAGAACGACGTTGCTCTTTTTTTGTAAATGAGGGAGAAATAGATGACGCTCTAAAAGATACTGTAGAATCTTTAGGTTGCGAACTTCTTTTTTCAGCACAAAAATACCTTGATATTTTGCCTAAAGGCATAGGCAAAGGGTCAACCCTTCGAAAGTTATGTGAGCATCTTAACTTACATCACGATTGTATTGTAACAGCAGGTGATACGCTCAATGATCTGTCCATGTTTAAAGAGGGTTTTGCAAGTATTGTTGTGGGTGGGGCAGAACCTGCATTGATTCATGAAGTGCACGATTGCAAAGAAGTTTATCTTGCATCCAAGGAGGGGTGTGCTGGCATTATTGAGGGACTGAAGCATTATAAATTTCTCACAACGGAAAAGCCTTCTATTCTTCATAAAACAGGTTCATCTGACTTGGTAATGGTATACCATCGCTTGCCGTTTGATGAAATGGCAAATGGTAAAAGGCACAAACCTAAAAGCCCTAATGGTATCATTCCTACTCTTTTAAATTTTTTTACGACGGGAACGAAAGGCTCATGGGTTGCATGGTCGTTACAAGCGACACGTACCCCTGAAAATTTTGAGGTAAACGTGGAGGTAGATGTAAACAAATACCCTCATTTGCAAGCTGCGCGTATTCCTCTTTTAGTAAAAGATGTGGATCTTTTTTATAAAAAATTTTCCAAAGAGGCTTTTTGGCCCATTATTTTTTCATTTCCCGATAAGGCTGAGTTTAACCAAGTTCATTGGGAACATTACCTCGAAATCAATGAAATTTTCGCTAAACAAACTGCTTTAGAAGCGGCACAAGGAGCACTTGTTTGGATTCATGATTATAATTTATGGATGGTTCCTGCCTTTTTACGTATGCTTAGACCCGATCTTAAAATTGCATTTTTTCACCATACAACCTTTCCTCCTGCTAATATTTTTAATATTATCCCGTGGCGAAGAGAGATTATTGGAAGCTTGTTACAGTGTGACTACATAGGCTTTCATATCCCTCGCTATGTGGAAAATTTTGTAGATGTTGTACGAAGTTTTGCTCCTACCAAAATACTCTCCCAAAGTCCATGTGCTCCACGATTTATGACATATGGCTGTGCTCTTGGGGTTGATAGAGTGACCAATAGCATCCATGTGGGAGGCAGAGACGTACATCTGGGTGCACATCCTGTAGGTATTGACTGTGAGCAAATTGATCTTTTGCTCAAAAAACTTTCTGTACGTCGTAAAATAGAAAGTATCCGAAATGAATTTGCAGGTAAACGTGCCATTCTTTCTTTGGAAAGGCTTGATTATGTCAAAGGTTCACTTGAAAAGCTCCTTGCATTTGAAACTTTGCTTGAAAAACACCCTGAGTTTATCGGTAATTTAGTTTTACTCAATTTCATAACCCCTTCTGCTCCTGGGATGGAAGTGTATGAGTCTCTTAGAGTCGAAATTGATAAAATGGTTGGACGCATTAATGGTCGTTTTTCTACACTAAATTGGACACCTATCCGTTATTTTTACCGATCCATTGCATATCAAGATGTCGTTGCATATTATGGGGTAGCTGACGTTGCGTGGATAACCCCGCTTAGGGATGGACTTAACTTGGTTGCAAAAGAATATGTTGCTACACAAGGAAATTTAGGAAGTGCAGGTGTGCTTATTCTTTCAGAGTTTGCGGGTGCCGCAGTAGAACTTCATGGTGCGCTACTCTCCAATCCTTATGATGCAAAAAGCATGGAAGAAACACTGTATCTTGCTTTGACATTAGAAAAAGACGATAGGACTTACCGTATGTCACGCATGAATGCGATTGTGCGAAATAACGATGTTCATTCATGGGGCAAAAACTTTACACGCGCAGTCTATTCCTAAACGTTACGAAATTCGTTCCATACTTTACCTGAGAGTTTTAGAAACCTTTAGCGCAAAAAAGAGTGTAAAGAGAACAACCAAAGAGAGCAATACGACAAAGGCATTCCAGCCCAAATACTCAAAGAAAACCCCTGGTGCAAACGTACCAAAGGTTCCTCCTGCGTAGTAAAATGAGAGGTACAAGCCATTGGAGATGGCACGCTTTTCATGGGCAAGCTTACTGATAAGCCCAGAGGCTACGGAGTGAATAATAAAAAAGCCCGCACAAAAGACAAACATACCCCCAAACATCACCATATAATCACTGATATGAAAGATTTGAAGACCAAGCGCATAGGTCACAATCCCTATGATAATCGTCTTCGTTTCTGTGCCAAAAAAACGAATCAACACCAAAATCCGAATGGAAATAATAAAGCCGATAATATACCCAGCGTACATGAGCCCTACTTTGCCAAACCCCATCGTGGAGCTAAAGGTTTTCAGCTGAAAGGGGAGAAAGTTAAGCAGTGCTTGAAAAACAAAAAAGATAAAAAACATCATCATGTAGATATTAAAAAACGTTTTGTTGTGTAAAATATCCATAATTTGAGAAAACTTTGGCTTCACAAAATCGACTTTGACCTCTTCACTTAAGTAATGTAAACACCCATACATCACCACCAAAGCAATGCCTAAAAGAATAAAAAAGAGCCTCCATCCAAACATATCACTCAAAAACCCTGAGAGCAATCTGCCGATAAAGCCTCCAAAAATAGTCGCCCCTATGTAGTACCCAATGGCTTGCTGCACCTTGTCTTTGGGGGTAATAAACGAGATATAACTCATCAAAGAGGTTAATACCGCGGGGATAATAAGCCCTTGGAGCCCACGAATGGTGAGTAAAAAAACGTAGGTATCGGTAAAGGCAAACAAAAGTTCTAAAAAACCTAAGAGCAAAATGGCATTTTGTAAAAAACGTTTGGAAGAAAATGTCTCCAAGATATACCCATAAAAAATAGGCGCAAAACCTAAAGGAAGCATAATAACGGTTGTAAAAATAACCGCTTCAAAACGAGAAAGATTGAATTCTTGTTCAAAAAGAGGCTGGATGGGTTGCACCGCATAGAGGGTACACAGTGTTAAAATCGTACAGGTATAGATAATGGGGAGTTGATAGTTTTTTAAAAAAGAGAAGGGAGACGCATCTCCCTTGGTGTTATTTGTATTTGTCAATCTGGAAATCCCAGAAAAACTCTATCCATTCTGTAGCTTCACGCGCTGCAAAATCAGGGCGTAACAGCGCTTTTTCTTTGTAAAAGACCGAAGCCACCTTTAAATCCACTTCGGGGTACTTTTCGTTTAAAACACGCTTAATTTCTATCATCGTCTCACCACTGTCGATGATATCATCGACAATCACCACCCGCTTCGCTTTGCTTAAATCGGGGATATTAAAGATGTTAATCGTATCAAGCTTTCGTGTCTCTTCGTAGTGAATCGAATTAATCGCGTACAAATCTCGCATCTCCAAAGCTTCTGAGAGAAAATGCCCTAAGGTCATACCGCCCCTTGCAATCGCTAAAATAACATCAGGCTTATACGGCTTTATCTCTTTAGCCAGTTTGTTCACATCGATTTTAAATTCATCGTAACTGTAATAACGCACGGTGCTTCCTTTATTGAACGATAAAGACGATGAGACTCACCAACGTCAAGAAGGCAATACCCATGTTGATATCCTGATACTCTTTTTTAATGATTTTAATCAGTAAATAGGAGATAAGACCAAAAGCCAAACCATTGGTGATTGAAAAGGTCAAAGGCATCATAAGGACAATCAAAAAGGTAGAAACCGCGGTTGCGGTATCTTTAAAGTTAACATGGGAAAGTTCACCAAACATCAATACGCCGACCATAACCAAAACAGGGTAAATAGCATTTTCAGGAATCGCTTTAAACAATGGCATCATGAAAAGCGTTAAAATAAAGAAAAGTCCTGTAGCCACAGCGGTTAAGCCCGTACGTCCCCCTTCTTCAACACCCGCCGCACTTTCGATAAAACTGGTGGTGGTTGAAAGACCTAAAAGTGAGCCACCCACGGTTGCAGCAGCGTCCACTTCAAGCGTTTTTTGGAGCTCTTTTCCATCATCTGTGAACAACCCCGCACGATATCCAACGCCCGCTAATGTTCCTAGTGAGTCAAAAAGGTCTGTAATCAAAAAGGTGATAATCACAGGTAAAAGTGAGAGTGTTAATGCTGAAGTGATATCGAGTTGAAGAAAAATAGGTGAAATTGACGCTGGCATAGAGAGAAATTCTGTAGGATAAGGAGCGATGCCTGTTATCCAAGCAATAATAGAGGTTAAAAGAACGGCTAAAATAAACGCTCCTTTGATACGCCATGAGTAAAAAGCAAAGACCAAGATAAGTCCTAAAACACCCAACAGCACGCTTGGGCTTTTGAAATTGCCTACACCCACTAAGACCGCTGGATTGGCGATGACCATTCCCATACTTTTTAAACCAATAAACGCAATAAATGCCCCAATACCCGCACTAATCGCGCGTCTTAAATCGGCAGGAACACTTGCCATAATCCAAACACGAAACTTCGTAAATGAGAGAATGAGAAATAAGATACCCGAAATAAATACAACCCCAAGTGCGGTCTGCCAAGGCACTTTCATCCCTAAAACAAGCCCAAAGGTAAAGTACGCATTAAGCCCCATACCGACACTCATCGCAATGGGTGTATTCGCCCAAAGTCCGTTGAGCACGGTTGAAAAAATCGTAATCAATGCCGTAGCGGTGATAAGTGCCTCCATGGGCATACCTGTCTTGCTCATAATAATCGCATTGACAGGCACGATGTACATCATGGTCAAAAAGGTTGTAAAACCCGCGGTTATCTCCGTTTTAACGGTGGTGCCGTTTTTCTCAAGTTTAAAAAATCCCACAATTTTCTCCTTAATAGGTTTTGATTTCGTTGTATAAACTGTCTCTTTGTACGGGTGTAAAGTTACTGGTTTCTATCAATTCTAAAAATGTTTCCAAGCTCAAGCCTTTGGCACTAGACGCTCCAGCTGCGGATTGAATGGCTTCGGCTTCGATGGTACCGTCTAAGTCATCGGCTCCATATTCAAGGGCTACCAAAGCCAAATTGATGGTGGATGTCGCCCAATAGGCTTTAATATGCGCAATGTTATCACACATCAAACGGCTGATGGCATACGTTTTTAAAATCTCCGTAGAGCTTAAAAAATCTTCTACATGTAAATAGTTATTTTCTCGCTGATACACAAGGGGAATAAAGGCATTAAACCCACCCGTTTTATCTTGCAACTCACGCAGGCGTATCATATGATCAATGCGGTGTTCACGCTTTTCGACATGCCCAAACAACATCGTGGCATTGGATTGTTTGCCTTTTTCGTGCCATTTTTGATGGATGTCAAGCCAACCTTGGGAGCTTACTTTGCCTTTACAGATGTAAGCACGTACCTCTTCATCAAAAATCTCCGCACCACCTCCGGGCATCGAGTCCACACCGTACTCAATCATTTTAACGATGATGTCATCCACACTCAAACCATACTGCTCGCTTAAAAAGTTAATCTCCGCAGCCGTTAAAGCCTTTACATGTAAAGAAGGAAAACGCGCTTTGACTTTGGAAAAAATCTCCAAATACCACTCTAAGCCCGTATCGGGATTGTGTGCGGAGACGATGTGCACTTCCGTAATACCTTTGTTTTGAACAGAGTTTTCCAAGATAGTTAAAATCTCATCATGGCTCATGGTATAAGGATTTGGGTTTTTACGATTGGCAGAAAAAGCACAAAATTTGCAGATGTCTTTGCAGATATTGGTAGGATTGATATGACGGTTGATGTTAAAAAAAGCTTTATTGCCATGTCTTTGGCGTCGTTTGAGGTTGGCATAATGACCCAGTGTAAAAAGGTCAAGCTCATACAAAGCCACACCTTCCTCATAACTCAGTCGCCCACCACTTTCTAATTTATCGATAAGATTCATTCGCTACTTTCACTAGATGAAATTAAAAAGAGATTTTAGCAAAGTATTTATAAAGAGAGGGTAAACTTTTAGGATTTTTCGTCTGAAATTCCTAGGACTTCTTCTACTTTTGATTTTAATATGGCCGTTTGAAAAGGCTTCACCAAGTAGCCAGATATACCTGCTTCTATCGCAAAAGCAACCTCGGCTTTACGATTTTTAGAGGTCTCCATGATAATGGGCACACGCGGATCCATACGCCTAATGGCACGTACAAAATCAACGCCATCCATAACAGGCATATTCCAATCTGTCAGCACCAAATCCATTTTCGTTTTCTTGAACAACGAAAAAGCTTCACGCCCATTTTTAGCTTTAAAAATGTTGGCTTCTAAAAAACCAATAGAAACCAACATTTTTTCAAGAATCAACACCAAAGAGGGATGGTCCTCAACAACAAGGACTTTTAATTCTTTTAATTCCACTTACAGATAATCCTCAGGCTTATAATTTTCCACTACAAAATCTATATCTTTATCCCCTCGCCCGCTCAAATTCACCAAAATAGACTCATACGGTTTTTCTTTCGCTAACTTCATCGCAAACGCTACGGCATGCGCACTCTCAAGGGCTGGGATAATGCCTTCATAATGGCTCAAATCGTAAAAGGCTTGAATGGTCTCTTTATCGTTGGCAATGCCAACTTTGGTGCGTCCTGACGTACTCAAATAAGCGTGTTCTGGCCCAACGGAAGGGTAGTCTAGTCCGCTGGCAATGGAATGAACCGCTGCGGGTTCGCCTTTTTCGTTTTTGAGCATAATAGAGTTAAAACCGTGCAAAATTCCCTCGCTTCCATACGTCAAACTTGCCGCATGTTCACCCAACTTTGTCCCTGTTCCGCCTGGTTCCACGCCGTACATCTCACAAGGGTCTTCAATGAAGGCGGAGAAAAGTCCCATGGCGTTGCTTCCGCCTCCCACACACGCGACCAAATTGTCAGGCAAATTGCCCGTCATTTCTAAAAACTGCTCTCTGGCTTCAATGCCTACAACGCTTTGAAAGTCTCTAACCATTTTTGGAAACGGATGCGGGCCGACAACAGAGCCGATACAATAGATAGAATTTTCAGGGTCTTTCAAATACGCTTCAAACGCTGAGTCCACGGCTTCTTTAAGCGTGCGTGCGCCAAAGCTCACGGGAACAACTTTGGCTCCTAAAACGCGCATTCTCACGACATTTGGGTGTTCTTTGGCGATGTCCACTTCACCCATGTGAATCTCACACTCTAACCCAAAATACGCCGCAGCCGTTGCAAGGGCAACACCGTGTTGCCCTGCTCCCGTTTCAGCAATAAGCTTTTTCTTACCCAAGTATTTTGCCAAAAGTGCCTCACCCATACAGTGGTTAAGCTTGTGTGCTCCCGTGTGATTTAAATCTTCTCGTTTAAGATAAATACGTGCTCCACCTACGTACTCTGTTAACCGCTTCGCATAGTACACAGGCGTGGGTCTACCTTGATAGTGCTTGCGAATATCGCGCAGTTCGCGGATAAAATTGTGTGAATTGCCAATGGTTAAATAGGCTTGTTCAATTTTTTCAAATTGCTCGACAAGCACAGGAGGCAAAAACGCTCCACCAAATTTTCCAAAATAACCTTTATCATCAGGGAATGCTCTCAAATACGGTTTTTGCATCAAAATTCATCCTTTCATCATGCTTTTCAACAGCACTTTTTCTGTATTATATCACAAAGCATTAGGAGTCAGATATGGTCGATTTGGAAGAGTTAATTGAAGATTTAATCGAAAAAAATGCCAATGATTTTGAGATATCCAAGCTCATAAAAGAGCACATTAAACACTACCTCTCTTCACTCAATGAGATTTTTGTGGAAAACCAAGGCAAGGACTTTTTAGTCAAACACACCAAGCGCATCGACCAATTTATCACCATCATCTACAAATACACCCTTCGTAAACACTTTGGCAATTATATGCCCTTTGCCAATGCCATTCCCATCGCTTTGGTGGGCATGGGAAGTTATGGGAGGGAAGAGTTGTGTGTCTACTCTGATATCGATTTAATGGTCGTTTATAAAGCAGTGCCTGGCTACAACATCGAGCCACTCATCCAAGCCATGCTCTATCTTGCATGGGATGCGGGAATAAAACTTGGACACCGTACGCACCGCGTTGAAGAGCTTTGTGAAGCAAGCAATCAAGACCTCACCATCAAAACCGCTATGTTAGAGTCTCGCTTTTTATGTGGCTCAAAACTGTTGTGGATGGAAACCGAACGCGAACTCTTAAAAATCCAAAAATGGCAACAAAAAGCTGTCCTCACCCAAATCTTGCAAGCCCACCAAGAAAGACGCGCAAAACACCCCCTCAACATGGAACCCAACATCAAAGAAGGGGTTGGAGGTTTACGCGATGCAAACACGCTTTCGTGGATTTGTAAAATTCTTTTTGGAAGCATTCGCCTCAAAGATTTGGTACCTGAAATCATCAATGAAGAAGAGTTCAAAGAGTTTAGAAGTGCCCTAGAATTTCTCTACCGCGTGCGCTCTGCGCTTCATTTAAGTGCCAAGAAAAAACAAGATGTGCTTAACCTTGAACTCATTCCCGATGTGGCTGAAAAACTAGGATTTGAAAACAAACTGTTAAAAAATGCACAAATGCAACTCTCTTCCAAAACCCTATCATCTATGCATACGGTGGACATTACATGTAAGATTTTTACACAAAAACTCACCTCATCGCTCTTGTGTGATGTGGCTCAAGTGGCAAAATTGCGTGCGGGGCGCATCGAGAAAGGTTTATATTGCGTGGACAATCACGTCATTGCTTCGTATAAAAAACCCCATCCAAGTTTAAGTGTGGTCTTAGAACAATTACAACACTTTGACCATCCTAACGTCTCTTTTGATATCAGCTACATTCATTACATTAAAAACTGTACGTTTCCACCGCACAACTCTAAAAAAACCTATAAACAATTTCGTGCCTTACTGCACAACCCCAATTTATACGCCATCTTCAACGTCTTATACGAAGCAGGACTGCTTCAACAACTCATCAAACCGCTCAAACACATCCTCAATCTTGCGCAGTTTGACGGGTATCACAAATACCCCGTCGATACGCATTCCCTACACTGTATGTACCATTTGGAAACCATTAAAGACCCTTTAATTCAGTCTCTTTTTGATGACCTCTGTCCTGAGGGAAAAACACTTCTACGCCTTGTTGTGTTTATGCATGACATGGGCAAAGGACGTAAAAATGACCACAGTGAACTGGGTTCGAAAATTTTCAGAGTCTATGCCATGAAATTAGGCTTCAGCGAAGAAGCCATCAATACAGGTATGATTTTAATACGCTACCACACGCTTATGAGTAACACCGCCAGTCGTGAAGACATTTACAATGAAAGAGTCGTCCTCTCATTCATCTCAAAACTCGAAACCCCTCAAATTCTCAAAATGCTCTACATTCTCACCTATGCCGACATGAACGCTGTTAATGAAAACATTTATTCAGGCTTTAGTGCCAAATTACTGCGTGAGTTTTACAATTTTTCCATGGAAATGTTCACCAAAGAAGAGCTCATTGATGAGACAGCCAGACGTTTGCGCAGGGAAAATATTTTGAAGAAAAATCCAGAGTTTTTGGCTCTTTCCAAAGCGTTACAAAAGAAAACCTTATCCGTAACATCGAACTTTTTCTTCCTCAAGCAAAAATCCAATGAAATCGTGCAAATCGTCAAAGACGCCGATGAGACACCCGAAGAGGGCTATCGTTTCCGTGTCACCAACGACACGCACCTTGGCATTACGGTCATCCGCGGAAAGAGTTTTAACATCGGCTACCTTTTAGGCAAGCTCTCGTATCTGGATTTGGCGCACATGGATATCTACAAACTCTTTGATGGTAAAAAATACTTTCAAATTGACTTCAATGAAAAAGCAGACCCAAGCGATATCGAACTCATTGAATCCTTGGTCGACAACTCTTTTGATATGAGCAAGAAAACCACTCTCAAAAAACCCATTATTTTACGCGGTGAAATTGAGCTCGATTGTGACCACTCCAAATCCTATGCACTGATGCACATCAACACGAAAAACCAAAACGGCTTGATGGCGTACATTATGAGTATTTTTGATGAACACGGTATTGATATTGCGATGGCAAAAATTCAAACCATTAAAAACCGAACGCGCAACCTTCTCTTAATCGAAAAAACAGTCGGTTTATGCCAAAATGAACATACAATTTTGGATTATTTTTACACAGAAGGACACTAGAATGTGCGGTATTGTAGGCTATATTGGTGAAAAAGAGAAGCGTGATTTTCTACTGGGCGGTCTTAAAGAACTGGAATACCGAGGCTATGACTCCGCAGGCATTGCTGTGTTAAAAGAGGGAGAAATCAGCTCCTTTAAAGCAACGGGGAAACTCTCAAACCTTGTCTCAAAAACTGAAGACTTTAGTTCAGAGGGTTTTGGGATTGGTATCGGGCATACGAGGTGGGCAACGCATGGAAAACCTACCGAAGCCAACGCACATCCGCATTGGGGTCAATTTTCCTATGTCATTCACAACGGCATCATCGAAAATTATAAAGAAATCAAAGAACAGTTTTTACCACACATCCCTTTTTTAAGCCAAACCGACACGGAAGTTATCGTTCACCTTTTTGAGTATTTTGTCAATGAAAGCACTTCTGGTTTTGAGGCTTTTGAAAAAACCGTTGCGCATCTGCACGGCGCTTATGCTATTTTGCTCATTACCCAAAAAGAACCCGATGTGATCTTCTTTGCTAAAAATGCCGTACCACTCATCCTTGGACGCAACAATACGGGTGAAATCTTCTTTGGCTCTTCCGATGCTCCTCTGATTGGTTTTGCTAAAGAGGTGAGCTACCTTGAAGATGGGCAATATGGTTTTGCTAAAGCGAATGTTGTTTCACTCTTTGAAAACAAAATCGCTCAAAATTTACACTATAAACCGCTCACCCACGACAAACTTTTTGCCCAAAAAGACGGGTATCGCTATTTTATGGAAAAAGAGATTTACGAACAAAGTAGTGTTGTCACAGAAACGTTAATGGGACGCATCAAAGGCAATGAAGTCGTACTAGATGAGCTTGCGGGTATGGATGTGACAGGTTTTAATGCCATCAAAATCTGTGCATGTGGCACCAGTTATCACGCAGGACTTGCGGCTAGCTATCTTTTTGAACGCCTTAGCAAAGTACGCTGTAGCGTTGAAATCGCCAGTGAATTTCGCTACAAAGAGCCTTTGTTAGACCCTAAAACTCTTTTTATTGTTATCTCTCAAAGTGGCGAAACTGCGGACACCCTTGAAGCCCTTAAAATGGCTCAAAAAAGTGGCATGCCCACATTAGCGATTTGTAACGTTGATAACTCTTCCATTGTGCGCACAGCTGATGCCACATTGCTCACGCGCGCAGGGATTGAAAAAGGGGTTGCCAGCACCAAAGCATTTGCAACACAAATGATGACATTATGGCTTTTAAGCCTCTATGTTGGACATCATCGCAATGCCATTGGCACAGAAAAAATGAACGAAGAAATGAAAGCCCTTTTACACATTCCTTTAGTCCTCAAAGTCGATGAAGCCATCCATGAAAAACTCCATCGTCTTTCCAAACGTTATTTGCACGGGCATGGTTTCTTCTTTATCGGACGCGATATCTTTTTCCCATTGGCGTTAGAGGGTGCGTTAAAACTCAAAGAAATTAGCTACCTACACGCGGAGGGCTACCCCGCAGGAGAGATGAAACACGGCCCCATTGCCTTAGCTGATAGTGAACTCTTTACCATTGCACTGATGCCACGAACGCTTCTTTATGATAAAATAAAGAGCAATGTCCAAGAACTCAGCGCACGGGATTCGACCCTTTTGGTCATCTCCCCAGAACCTTTTGAACTCTCGGATGATTTCATCCAAACACATGCCCACACTCATCCTATGGCTGAATTTTTTGAGATGATGGTCATCACACAACTCTTAGCACTTGAAATTTCGATTCGCTTAGGCAATGACGTGGATATGCCACGCAACCTAGCTAAAAGCGTTACTGTAGAATAGGTACACGTAATGTTTAAAAAAAATCTTTACATGTAAGGATGCAGACATGCAAAAAAGGCTTTCGTTGGTTATTGTTGGAACGATTTTTGTCTCGTTTATGCTTTTGTTGATTGTCTCTACGGTTTCCATGCGCAACTTTGGACTCAAAGGGGCAGAGGAAAAAGCAGAAGTGATTGCAGAACTCGTGCAAGATGGACTGACCGCACACATGCTCAGTGGTACGATGGATCAAAGAGAGTTTTTTTTAAAAAAGATTGCCTCTACCAAAGGGATTGAGTCACTGTGGGTTGTGCGTAGTACTTCAGTCATTGACCAATTTGGTAAAGGTTTTAACAACGAAACGCCCCGTGATGAGATTGACCACCAAGTTTTAAAAACAGGCACGACTTATAAAAAAATCTTAGAGTCTTCCCAAAGTGCTAAGCTTCGTGTTACAGCACCCTACGTTGCTAAAGAGCATGCAGTGCCTGATTGTATGAAATGCCACGAAGCAAAAGAAGGAGAAGTTTTAGGGCTTGTGAGTATGGTGTTTGATATTGAAGAGATGCGCAACAATGGGATTATTACCTCTTTGGTTGTTTTAGGATTTTCCATTGTCATTATGACGCTAGTCTTTATCATCATCAACCGTTCGATGAATCCTTTAATGGCGCTTTTTGAGTCGATTAACTACGTGATGAACAAAGCACAAATGGGTGATTATACACGGAGGGTTCGAGCGCAAGGCAAAAGTAATGATTGTCAAAATGTCGCATTTTGGATTAACTCCTTGCTTGACAAACTGGAATCCTCACTGATGGACATTGAGAGCACCATTAAGAAATTTTTGTATGTAGGTCCTTCCCACCAACACGACCCATTGGTTCAAGCACAAAACATCGTTCATGAACTCTCCGACATTTACCAGTTCAAGCGCACCATCGAATTTGATGAATGCAAAGAAGAGGTTTACAACCGTATCGGTACGATTTTAGTGGATACGTTTGGGCTTAAAGATTTTGCCCTCATTGAATCGGGCAAAAATGCCATTCACCCAACCGTTGTCTTTGATGCCATGCAAACTAAAAAAGGGGCAGATCCCACATGCAGAGCTTTGCGCACGAAACAAGCGGTCTATTCAGACCAATTTAAGCACATTTGCGAAACGTGTTCGCATATTGCAGAGCACTATTTGTGTATTCCTTATGTCATTAGCAACGAGTTTGAACTGCTTTTAAGCATTGTCGCTTCTTCACACGAAGAGCTTGAGAGCATTAAAGAGAAGCTACCGTTGATTCAAAATTACATTGACGGGGCACGTCCAGAACTTGTGAGTAAAAACTTGATGCAAATCTTAAAAGTCTCCTCAACAACCGATGCACTCACAGGTCTTTACAACCGCAAATACTTAGACGAATACATCGAAAAAGCATTGGCACAAGCCAAGCGCAACGGGGTTATTTATGGTATTTTAATGATTGATATTGACTACTTTAAAATGGTCAATGACACGTACGGTCATGATGTCGGCGATAAAGCCATCAGAGCACTTTCTAAAATTTTAAAAGAGAGTATCAGGGAAGCCGATACGGCGTTTCGATTTGGTGGGGAAGAGTTTTTAGTGCTCTTGTATCAGTGTGAAGAGAATATGATTGAAAACATTGCTCAAAAGATACGTATGACCTTTGAAAAAACACCAATTCAAACCAACAATGGCTCCACATTTAACAAAACCCTCAGCGTGGGTGCAGCTATTTTCCCAACGCATTCGGATTCCATTTGGAAGTGTATCAAATTTGCGGACATCGCACTTTACAATGCCAAAGAAAATGGACGAAACTGTGTTAAGATTTTTGATCCACAAATGCTTGAGGGCAAGGAGATGAAAGGCGAGTACTAATCGCAAGGGGGGGGCAATGAAAAATTTGCCCCTACTTTGCCCCTATTCCTAGATAAACTTTCGTTAATGACTTGTTAAAGGATACTCATGCCTGAAGTTGCATCGTTGTATAAAAATATTCGGGTTTTATACGCTGAAGATGAAGAAGGTATTCGCGAAAACATCAGTTTTGTTTTGTCCTTATTTTTCAAAGATGTTCTCGTTGCCAAAGATGGGCAAGAAGCATTGGAGCTTTTTGAAGAGGGCAAACCTGATTTGCTTATTTTTGATATTTGTATGCCTAAGATGGATGGCATAGAAGTCTTGCAACGTATTCGAAAAATGGACAAAGAAATTCCCATCATCGTCCTAACCGCCCACACGGAACAAAGTTACCTTTTCCGTGCCATCGAGCTTAACATCACCCGTTATTTACTCAAACCTTTTTCCAAAGATGCCCTTTTGGGCGCCATTAAAGAGTGTGTGCTTAAACTGCTAAAAGGCAATGAGAGCATTGACCTTGGAAAGGGGTATGTTTTTGATTGTGTGACCAAAAACCTGTACTATCAAGGACGCCCTATTCCTCTTTCTTTGCACGAACTTAAACTCATGCAAGTTCTAAGCTTAGAGCCTCAAAAGATTTTTAGTTTTGAAGAGCTGATTGAAGCTATCTGGGGTTGGGAAGTTGTAACCAAAGAGGCGTTAAAATCTCTGGTCAAGACATTGCGTAAAAAACTTCCAGAACCTTTGATTGACAATGTTTTTGGCGTAGGGTATAGGCTGGATACTGCTTTATGATAAAACTTTTAGCCTTAAGCCCTAAAGCCAAAGCAATGATTCCCATCTTCACCTTTTTCTTACTCTTTTTTATCTTGTTGGGGTTTTTACGTTACTATGAAATTAAGAAAAATTTAGAACAAGATGAAGACCAATTTTCATATTCGCTCGCCAATGCGTACGTTCAAGCCGAAGAGTCTGCTTTTAATTTTTTTACCCATCGAGGTTTTTCATCGGTGAGCTCCATGGCCATCAAAGAAGCACTCAAAATTAAAGATACTTCGACCATTCAAAAATTAACCCAAGCGTCATGGAATGAGTTACAACTTGAAAATCCCTACTTGGAAGATATGCGTTTTTATGATGCTCATTTTTTACCCCTTTTCTCCTTTGAACGTGAACCCTTTGAGAGCAAAATCATTGAAGAGGTGATGGGAGGACAAAGTTACGGTACGTTTACCATCACCCCTAAAAAATTTACGTACAACGTTTTTATTCCTTCCATTTGTGAGGGTCAGTTCATTGGTATGGTGGAATTTGTTTTAGATGTGGATTATTTTTTGGATTTTATGAAACGTACGCTTAACATCGAGACAACGCTTTTTGTCAATACCGATTTATACGGTTTTCGTGTTGGCAAATTAGCCACCATTTGTAACTTCCAACTCTACTCAAGTACCCTTCCCACGTCATTACAATTTAGTGATGTTTTTAAAGATCTCTCTGCCTGTGCTGAAGAAATTCTACACCTCAACGAACGCCTTTTTTCTGCACATATTTTTTATGTTCTCAACAAAGAAAGTGAAAACTTAGCCCGCTTTGTCTTTTTGTACGAACTCACAGCACATAAAGATAAACTCTATTTTTGGATTGAGCGTGCGGTGATTATTACCTTTATTTTTATTGTTTTAAGTGCTATTGTGCTTAATTTTCAGTTCAATATTCTCATCAAAAAACTAAGACGCAGTGAAAATTCTTTAATCCAAATCAACAAAACCTTAGAGGAGCGCATCGAAAAAGAGATAGCCCATCGTCTTGTAAAAGAGGAAGAATCGCGGGAAAAAGAGCGCATCATTATCCATCAAGATAAATTAGCCAGTATGGGAGAGATGATTGGCAACATAGCCCACCAATGGCGACAACCGCTCACGGAACTGGGGAGTTTGTTTATCCGTCTTGAAGTCTGTTTTGACCAAAAAGTTCTCAGCCACGGTGAGCTTAAAAACATTACATGTAAAGCTGAAAAACTGATTACGTACATGTCGCAGACCATTGATGATTTTAGAAACTTTTTCTCCAGTAACGATACACGAACACACATTTGCATCAACGATGCGTTTGAACAATCCTATCGCCTCATCAGTGCGGCACTTAAAAATCATCACATTGAAGTAAACGTGGAACACCGTGAGCGCCTGTTTGCCAATGGAAAGCAAAGTGAACTTTCTCAAGCGATTTTAAATATTTTAAGCAATGCCAAAGATGTCTTAATCGAACGCAACATCAAAAACCCTACCATTAACGTGGCTATCTTTACACGAGATGACCATAGTATTATCCAAATCAAAGACAATGCGGGTGGGATTTTATTTGAACCTATCACGAAAATTTTTGAACCTTATATTAGCTCTAAACACGCCAGTAGTGGCACGGGCATTGGATTGTATATGACCAAAAACATCATCGAAAAAAATCAAAAAGGTCATTTGGTCGCTTACAATGAAGATGGTGGCGCTGTTTTTGAAATCATGCTAGACCAACACTAAGTCCAAACCACCCTACTTTCACCCTATTGCTATGGCACACTCCTTCATTATTTTTATCTTTAAAGGAACATCTATGAAAAAAATACTCCTTTTTTCATCAGGAAAAATCTGTCGTGCCATCATTGCGGAAACCCTTTTAAAAAAAGAGTTAAATCAGTTTTCAAATTTCGATTTTTATTCCAGTGGAACACTCTACGATGAGTTAGGTATTGAAGAGACACTCACCCTGCTCACGGCTCAAAAGAACGATGCAACCCGACCCAACATCAAGTTGCATGATGAAATTTTAGATCAAAAATTTGACCTTATTTTTTTACTGTTTAATTTTTTAACTGAAAAAGCCACATTGCCCAGTTGTAAAGGCAGTATGTATTATATGGGTTATCAGGGTAAAATTGATGATTTAGAGTATACCTACAAAAATATTGAACATAAAGTGGTGCATAAAATCAAATCCCTTCTCATCCGAGAATTTGACCTTTCTCTATTAGGGAGACCTGCATAATGTTCTCTTCCATTAAGTATAAATTTATGATTAACCTTTTACTCTCGCTCCTTTCCGTCATAGGTAGTATTGTCTGTGCGTATTGGATTGCGGTTTCAGAAATTAAAACACTCATGGTTAATGACCTTAACACACTTTCCAATGCCTTACACAAAGAGATAGAATACATTGCAACACTGGCCCCTAAGGCGTTTGAACACAAAGCGTTTAAAGAAAAAATCTACTCTATCACAATAGGCAAATCAGGTTATGTCTATTTTATTGACAAAGAAGGCACGATGAGAATTCATCATACCAGTGAGGGGAAAAATTACGCGGGGCATGATTACATTGATTATATACGCTCACACGAAGATGGCATCTATGAATACACATCCGCCACCACAAAACAGACCAAAGTCGTTGCATTTCGCTACATCAAAGCATGGGATTTATGGATGATTCCAGGCATAAACAAAGCTGATTATTTGGATGAAATCAACACTAAATTCATCTTTTGGTTTTCCATTATTTTGGGGTTTTTACTGATTATCCTAAGTTCTATTAATTACTTTGTTGGAAAAAATATTTTTAACGGCATTGTTGAACTCAAAAATGTTGCAACCGATTTAGCCTTTGGTGAAGGTGATTTAACCAAACGAATTCCCCTTAAAAATCAGGATGAACTCACAGAAGTATCAAAACAATTCAATGCGTTCATTGCCAAAGTCGAAAACACCATCATTATTGCGAAACATTCCAGTAGTGAAAATGCGTCTGTGGCAAACGAACTCTCCTCGACTTCTCTCTTGGTGGGGCAAAAAGCGGAAGAAACTGCGCACATCGTCGAAGAAACAAACCTCATGGCACAAACGGTCAAAAAAGAGATTTTAAGCTCATTGGATAAAGCCAACAGCGCAGAAGAAGAGATTAAAAAAGCAAACCAAATGCTTTTTGACGCTAAATCACACATACTTACACTCTCTCAAGAAGTGCAAAACAATGCCAATGTTGAAGTGGAACTCGCCAATCAACTCGCTCAACTTAACACCGATACCGATCAAGTTAAAGAAGTTTTGTCCATCATTTCAGACATCGCCGATCAAACCAATCTTTTAGCCCTCAATGCCGCCATTGAAGCTGCAAGGGCTGGGGAGCATGGAAGAGGTTTTGCCGTTGTAGCCGATGAGGTGCGAAAATTGGCTGAGCGAACGCAAAATAGCCTCTCCCAAATCAATGCCACCATCAATGTCATCATCCAATCCATCGCCAAAACAAGTACACGCATGAATCAAAATTCAAAAAACATGCAACACCTTGATGCGATTGCCACACACGTAGAGTTAAAAATAAATGAAACATCTACTTCTATGGATAAAGCAACGCATTCGAGTAAAATAATGATTGATGAGTATCAAGCGACCCGCTCAAAAATAGACCAAATCGTATCAAAAATCAATCAAATCAACCTCAACACACTCAGCAATACCAGAAGTGTAGAAGAAATCAGTAGTGCCGCAAACCATCTAAGCCTCTTAACGGAGAAGCTCAATGCCGTTTTAGAAATGTTTAAAACAGGTCAATGACAAAGATATGACATTACATGATATAAATCAATACTTTTACAAATAATTTTTGGTACAATCCTTCATCTATAGAATCATTTTAATAATCAACAAAAAAAAGGGGGGAAGCATTTTATGTTTTTTTTAGGAAAAAATAAGCACTTAGCCGATGAAATCACTCCCTTACAACAAGAAATAGCTATCCTAAAAAATGAAAATACTGCCTTACTAAAGCACAATAAACGATACGAGGAAGAGCACCACAAGATGATAACGCTGGTTGAAGAAAATCGGCTCAAAAATGCACTAACACACAATCTAACCAGTGGTTGCGTTGAGAATATTCGTCATATACAATCAGGTATCGAGCGAAATATGAGCTCTTTAGATGAAATCAATTCACTCAATGAAAATATTGAAAATGTCATCCAAGAGGCAGAACACAATGTCAATACTATCTTTAACACCGAAGCCATTATCCAAATGGCAAATGAACTTCGAATCACTTCAGAAAATCTCAATCAAAGTGTTAAGGAAATTGCAGATGTAATCACTCTTATCAAAGATATTTCTGACCAAACAAATCTCTTAGCCCTCAATGCCGCTATTGAAGCAGCAAGAGCAGGAGAGCATGGGAGAGGTTTTGCCGTTGTAGCCGATGAAGTGAGAAAGCTAGCAGAGAGAACTTCCAAAGCAACATTAGAAGTGGAGATTAATATTAACACGCTCAAACAAAACGCTTCAGTCATGCATGACGATAGTGAAAAACTTGAAAAAGAAGCGATGACTTCCTCTTCAAACCTTGATATTTTTAAAACAAAACTCCACCAACTTATCACGAATACACAGCTCATCAAAACGGACAATCATCTCGTATCTTATGAGCTTTTCATCAACCTTGCAAAACTTGACCATGTTTTATTTAAAGCCAATGCGTATGAAGCTGTCTTTAATGCTAAAAATGTACAATTAAGCGATCACCATCAATGTCGATTTGGAAAGTGGAAAGAAAATAAAGGCAAAACACTTTTTGCCCACACAAAGGGCTTCACCCAGATAGACACACCCCATGCAAGTGTTCACAATCACATCAACAAAGCGTTAGAGTGCATGAAAAATATATCGTGTGCAAATGATGTAAATACCGTTATAAACTACTTTAACGAAGCCGAAAAAGCCTCTCATCTGCTCTTCGAAATTTTGGACTCAATGATTGATGAGACAAAATAATGTTACGCGTAGATGATTTTGAGACCTATCTCAACCTAAGTCCTACCGTTTTTTTCAAGTGTTCTCCCGACGAGCAGTGGAGCGTTCGTTATGTCAGTCGCAATGTGGAAACTTTATTGGGATATACCCAAGAGGAGTTTATGAACCAAAGCATTAACTGTATGTCGCTCATCCATAAAAATGATTTGCCCCTTTTTTCACATGAGATTAACCATTTTTCACATTCAGATATAAGCCATTTTAAACATACACCTTATCGCCTGATTACCAAAAGCGGAACAATCATTTGGGTTGAAAAAGAGACACAGATTGTTCGAGATGAACACGGTAAGGTATGCTATTTTTTTGCTTATGTGAGTGATATTACTTCGCTAAAAGCCTCCAACACCAATCTTGAAATCTATAAGCAAATGTTAGATGCCAACAATAATGTCACCATGGCAGACCTTGAGGGAAATATCATCTATGCCAATGACGCTTTTTTGAAAAGTTCTGGCTACGCTTTAGAAGAGATCTTGGGAAAACCACACAATATCTTTCGCCATCCAAGCACACCAGTAGAGACATTTAAGGCGATGTGGACAACCATCAAAGAGAAAAAAACATGGCATGGCATTTTAAAAAGTCGAAAAAAAGATGGCAGTGCTATGTCGGCTAACGTCTCTATTTCACCGCTACTTGACCAACAAGGCAATATAAAAAAATATATTGGTATTCGCCATGATGTCACAGAACTCATTGAAGCCAGTGAAGCATCAAAACTACAATCTCAAACAGACAATCTCACGGGACTGGGAAATCGTTTTAAACTTTTACACGATATTGAAAAAGCCCATAAACCCTTTTTAGCCATTTTCGATATTGTACGTTTTGGGCAAATAAACGATTTTTATGGCTACAAAATAGGCGATGAGCTTATCGTTGTATTTGCGCAAAAACTCCTCTTTTTGACTCAAAATCATTTTTTACTCTACCGTATCAATGCCGATGAGTTTGCCTTATTGGGCGATAATATGGAAGTGAATGAAGTCCTTTCAAGTGTGCAAAACCTTCATTTTTCTCTCAGCAATCAAGCTTTACATGTAAAGGATAAAAAAATTGTATTTTCCATTACAACAGCACTCTCCTTTGAGCCCAAGGAAGATTTACTTTCTACTGCGGATATCGCTAAAAATCATGCAAAAAACAATAATATACCTTTTTGCCACTATACTAAAACCATTGAACTTGCTAAAGAATATGAACAAAATATCTACTGGGCCGCTAAAATTAAAGAAGCCCTTGATGAAGACAAAATAACAACTTTTTTTCAACCCATTTTCAATAATAAAACCCAAAAAATAGAAAAATACGAAACATTGGTACGCATCGTTGATGGAGATGAAGTCATTTCTCCTTTTTATTTTTTAGATATTGCCAAAAAAACAAGACAATACATCGAAATCACCAAAAGAGTTGTTCAAAAATCTTTTGAAGTTTTTGCTCACAATGATTTGGATTTTTCGATTAATCTTACGATGGAAGATATTTTAAGTGATGAAGTAAAACTTTATTTGTGGAAAAGTATTCATACTCATAATGTACATAAAAGATTGATTTTAGAAATCGTAGAATCAGAGGGCATCAAGGATATGCACTCCATTGAACACTTTTTACAACGTGCCAAAGAGTGCGGATGTGAACTTGCTATTGATGATTTTGGGACGGGCTACTCAAACTTTGAATATCTCATCAAACTCAATGCCACTTATATCAAAATAGATGGTTCTATCATTCAAAAAATGTACGGCAATGACGGTGCAATGGATGTTATAAAAGCCATCATTTCATTTGCGAAAGCCAGAAAAATGAAAACCGTTGCTGAATTTGTCTCAACAAAAGAGATATTTGATACGGTATGTGATTTGGGAATTGATTATTCACAAGGCTATTATATTGGGGAACCCAAACCTTACTTACTCTAAATTTCACCTTCAACCCCTTTACATGTAAAGATTTTTTGACACACTGTCACTTTTTTTACACCAAATTCTTTAAAGTTATAACTCTATATACGATTATTTATAATACCCCCTATTTTCACCCCACCTCTTCGTTAGCATTAGTCTAAGAGTAAATTCTTAAATTTATCGAAGGAGGTAACCTTGAGTAAAACATCAAGGCGAGATTTTCTTAAAGGAACGGTTGCGACTGTTCTGGGTGGAAAAATCATTACGCAAACAAAAGCAGAAGCACAAACTGTTACGGCTGCGGACTTTGGAGTTGAGAAAAAAGTTCCATTGTTATGTCGCATGTGCGCACAGTTTTGCCCCATGCTAGCAACCGTTAGAGACGGTAAGATTGTTCGTATTGAGGCCAATATGGGAACACCTTATGGTGGTATTTGTGGACGTGGACGCTCTGCTATGGGCGCATTGTATGACCCTGATCGTATTAAAACCCCACTGATTCGAGTTGGCGAAAGAGGTGAGGGAAAATTTAGACAAGCATCATGGGATGAAGTTTTAGACTTAGTAGCGGGTAAAATGAAAAGTATTGCCGCTGAGGGTGACCAAAAATCCGTTGCTTTCTTGCCTCGCTTTAACAGTGCCGATGGTATTGATAACAACTTCTTCACCCTTTACGGTACGCCAAACATTCCAGGATACGGCGATGTCTGTTTTGCCAATGCTCTCACCATTGGATTGTCCGCAGTCGTGGGTGGAAAACTGGCCAGTGGCATTCCTGAACAAAGCACAGGGGCGATTAGTTCGGATTATGAAAACGCCAAATTTGGTATCTTGATGCAACGAAATCCTGGTGGTGGGCTGGTATGCCACGCATGGGGAACTATGTTTGGCAAGGGCAAGAAAAACGGTCTTCAAGTAGCAGTTGTTGATCCACGCAAGCCCTCAGAAGCAGGAGAGAGCGATGCGCAATGGGTGCCCATTCGCCCTGGAACGGACAGTGCCTTTTTATTAGGATTGATGCACCAAATTTTCAAAAATCGCTTCTTTGATGTAGACTATCTTCTAAAACACACCAACTCCGATATGCTCATCAATGTCGAGACAGGACTTCCTGTGCAAACACGCAAAATCGAAAAAGAGTCCAAGGGTAAAAAAGTAGAAATTCTTGATTATCTTGTCTCCTCTGATGGTGCGTTTGTTTTCAAATCTGAAGCCAAAAACCCTAGCTTATTTGGAAAATTTGATGTGGAAATCGATGGCGCAAAGCTTACATGTAAGACCGCATTAGAAATGATGCAAGACGAAGTCAAAACATGTACCCCTGAGTGGACGTCGGAGCAAACATCGATTCCTGAGGATACTATTGTAAAATTGGCTCACAAACTCAATGCGACCAAACCCGCCTGTTTTATCGACCGTGGATACCGTTCTGAGCGATACGCTTCTAGTATGAGAGAAAAATTATTGGTTACACAAATCAATGTTCTCTTGGGTGCCTTTGGCGTCAAAGGGGGAGTTTTTTATAACCGAAGCATTAAAACAGAAAAATACCTCTCCGTACCAAAATTAACAGAAATGCCTATTCCAAAATGGTACTTAAAAAATGACCCAAGTTCAGCGTTTATGAGTGACCACTACTACCGTAGAACATGGATTAAAACCGTTTTAAGTGAAAAACCTTACAAGCAACGTATGGCAATCTTTTCAGGACAAAACATTGTCGGTGGGTCTGCGGGTGCGGGTGAAATCATCAAAGGGCTTAAAAAGTTAGAGATGATTGTCGCTATTTCTCCGTTTTTAAACGAAACCATTATGTATGCGGACGTGGTACTTCCTGATTGTACCTTTATGGAACGAGACGAGCCACTCACCACATCGTTTAAAACACCGATTCCTACCCTTGCGGTCAATCGCAAAGCCGTAGAGCCTATGTATGACTCAAAAGACGGTTATTGGATTATCTTGCAACTGGCACAAAGAGTGTTAGCTCCTGAGATTTTTGAGCAGTACTTTGGGGAGTTCCAACGCGAGGGCATTATGGCAATGTGGAAGAAGCAATACAGCAAACTAAGCGGTATTAACGATGCTGAGATGGCGACCATTCCGCCACTGGATTCCATTCTCAATGGTCGTGTATGGGCAGGTGAAAAACACTACGGCATTAGCGCCAAAGGAACACCAACAGGCAAAATAGAGCTTTACTCAACGTTTTTGGCGCAAAAATTTGTGGATTTAAAAGCCTTAAATTACGACAGAGCTGCCTATGCTTCCCCGCTGCCTATTTTTAACAAGCCTTATTGGTTAGAAAAAAAGAGTGCGCTGGGTAACAGTGAGTTTATTCCTATTACAGGATTTCACCCACTAGGCTCTTTCACAGGACAACAGACCAAAAACAACACCTTGTTAAAAACCATTCAAAACAGTACCAACGCCGATGCCGTTTTCATCAATAAGAAAAAAGGCGCTGCTTTAGGGCTTAAAAGCGATGACATTGTTGAAATCGTCAATATCGAAAAACCAGACCTTATCACCAAAGCAAGAGTGGTTCTGAGTGAAGTCATTCATCCCGATGCACTCTTTAGCTACTACGGTATGGGAGCGGGTTATTATCGCAATATGACCAATGGGCTTCGCAATGCAAGTAAAATCGGATTTAACCCCAACCACATCTCGAACTTTACGTTCAATCCATTGACAACAGGGCATTCGTGTCAAGATTTTATCGTTAGCATAAGGAAATCAGTATGAGAGAACAAATCAAATGTTATGATAGCCAAGCATGTATCAGGTGCTTCGCTTGTATGATCAACTGCTCAGTCGAAAATCGTCTTAGGTTGCAACGAGAAGGCGTGATGAATGTCGAAAAAAGCGTTCAATCCCAAATGCCTCATCTAAACTATCTCTCCCCTCGCAGGGTTGAGATAGGTGTTTATCCTAATGCCAAACAAGTGACAGCGTTTCATCACTGTAACCATTGTGAAAACTCACCGTGCCAACAAATCTGCCCTACAGGTGCGATTAGCACCCGTGCAGGCGGTGAAGTCGTCATCAACCCAGACGTGTGCATCGGGTGTCAAAGTTGTGGCGATGCGTGTCCGTTTGACGTGCCAAAATACAGTGCTGACAATGGCAAAGCCTACAAATGTATGGGCTGCTATGACCGTGTGGAAAACGGCTTAAAACAAAGCTGTGTCGAAGCCTGTCCTACCACAGCCATGTTCTCAGGTTACGCCAATGAAGTCATAGATGAAGCACGAAAACGTGCCGCTTTATACACCGAAAAAACAGGCAAAAAATACGTGGTTTACGGTGCGGATAAACTCAACGAGTATGTGGGAAAACTCAAATGGATTACCATCGTTGAAGAAGATGAACTTGAGGCGTATCAACTCGACACCAAGCCAACACGTACAGCGATTCAATGGCGAGACTACGCCAAAACAGGGGGTGGCGTGTTAGCCGTTGCTGCCATTGTAGGAACAACCGCACACTTTATCTATTGGCTCGATAAACGTAAGAAAAAAATAGCCGCAGGAGAAGGAGATTTTCATGAGCAACACTAAAAAAGTTTTAGCTTACAGCTCGTTAGAGATGTGGTTTCATAAACATATGATCCATTTTGTTGCCTTTTTATCGTTTAGTGGTTTACCTATTTTATCGGATAAATTTAATTTTATCGCATTTGCCATAGGGTATCCTATTAACTATTTTACAGGTGATATGAACAGCGAACACATTTTAGCCTCTGGTATCTCTTTTTTAAGAGTCATTCACTGGGCAAGTGCGTTTGCGCTTACAGGGATTATGGTGCCCTTTATATTATCCATGTCGCGTAAAATTTTAACCCTAAGCATCTGGCCTGATCGTTGGGGTGCTGTGGCGATTGTGGATGGGGTTGTTGAGATGAAAAAAAACTACATTGACCTCAAACACGCCGAATTTGGCAAAATGAATACAGGACAAAAAGCCAGTGCGTGGGTCATTGTATTCTCGATGGTTATCATCGTCGTGTCTGGTTATATGTTGGTCTTTCGCAGTGCCTTAACGCATGATTTCATCTCTATCGCACGAGGGGCTCATGCCATTAGCTATGTCATCTTGATGATTACGCTGATGATACACATCTATTTTGCAACGCATCCAGCCAATAAAGCGGCTTACACGGCGATGTTTAAAACAGGAGAGATGGATGAAGACTACGTGAAAGAACATCATCCACTGTGGTACCGAAAGCTTCAAGAAGTATAAGCAAAAGCACATACCCCAATGTGTGAAAACAAATTGGGGTATAATGCGGTTCAAATTACCCAAAAATGAGAACCATGAAATTTCACCGTGTGTATGTTGAACTCACCAATGTTTGTGGCTTAAAGTGCACGTTTTGTCCCCCAAAAACCCTTCCCACGCACACCATGTCACTCGCTTTTTTTGAACACATTCTCGTGCAACTCAAACCCTACACCAAAGAGCTAGCCTATCACATCGTTGGAGACCCCTTGGTGCTTTCCAATTTGGAAGCCTATTTGGAGCTTACATGTAAACACGGTTTTAAAGTAACGCTTACCAGCAGTGGCTATTTTTTGGCAAACCACGACATCCAAACGCTCCTACACCCTGCCATTAAACAAATCAATATCTCGCTTAATAGCTTTAACAAAAACGCCCTACCGCTCTCATTTGAAGATTATATGCGCCCTATTCTTAGCCTATGCGAACAAAAAAAGCAAACACGCAAAGAGATGTTTATCAATTTACGAGTGTGGAATTTAGACGAGGAACACAGCGAAGAGGTATTTAACACAATGCTCTTTGAATACCTTGAGCACCACTTTAATACATCTTTACATGTAAAGACGTTGCAGGGAAAAACGATTCGTTTGGATGAAAAAATTTTGCTACACTTTGATAGCTATTTTGAGTGGCCAAGCCTTCACGCACCGCATCAAACGGATGGTACATGTCAAGGACTCAGTTCTCATTTTGGAATTTTAGCCAGTGGAAAAGTGGTACCTTGTTGTTTGGATAAAGATGGTATTATCGCACTGGGTGATTTACATGTAACCCCTCTCAAAGAGATATTAAGCACCTCTCGCACGCGTGCTATCATCGAAGGCTTTCAAAACCATAAGGCTGTTGAGCTTTTATGTCAAAAATGCACCTACAAGGAGAGATTCAATGGTCAAAAAACTCTATGAAAATGACTTTTTTTATATCCTCAAAGAAGAGTCCACCATTCCGTGGGTTAAAATTTTTACCCAAAAACCCTACAAAGAACTGAGCGATTGCGATGAGTGCACACGAGAAGCTATTCTTAAAGCAATGGTGCTCGTAGAACAAGAGATGCTCTCCTACTATCAGCCCGAAAAAATCAATATCGCCCTTTTTGGAAACTACGTGCCTCATGTCCATATTCACGTTATGGCACGCTTTAAAGAAGATTCCCACTTTCCAGAGTCTATGTGGGGAATCAAACAGCGCGAAGCATCGCTTGATTTACCTGATTTTGAAACATTTGCCCATCTTTTAAAACAAAAACTCGATGCACGTGCCTAATTTGGGTTAATTTTATCTCTCTTTTGATAAGATTTTAGGTAAAAAAATTTATGGACTGTGCCTATGAACAATCGCCTTTTAATACTTTTCTTCCTCTGCTCTTCATTACTGTTTGGAGCCAATTTACACTACTCTGTGATCAAAAAAGAGAGTGGTAAAGAAGGTCCGACACTTCTTATTGTGGGGGGTATTCATGGCGATGAACCAGGGGGCTACTTTGCACCCATGCTCATGGCAAAACACTATAAAATCGAAAATGGAAACGTCTGGATTGTCCCTAACCTTAACTTTGACAGTATTGTCAAAAATGCTCGTGGCACCTACGGTGATATGAACCGTAAATTTGCCAAGATAGAGAGCAAAGACAAAGATTTTGAAATTATTGCAGATATTAAAAAACTGCTTTTGCACCCAAAAGTTGACTTAACACTCAATCTTCACGATGGTAAAGGTTTCTATCGAGACCAAACCATCAACAAAGACTTAAACCCCAAAGCATGGGGACAAGCAACCATTATTGACCAGCAACAAATCGCTGGAACTAAATTTGGAAACCTTGCAGAAATTTCTAAAAAGGTCAACAAAGAGACCAATGTGGAACTCTTTGAAGATATGCATGTATTTAACACCAAAAACACCAACACAAAAACTCAAGACAAGCAGATGCAACAGAGTCTCACCTATTTTTCCATTCAAAATAACAAGCCTGCTTTTGCCATTGAAACCAGTAAAAATATCACCGATTTATCACAAAAAGTGTTTTATCAGCTCAAAACCATCGAAGAGTTTATGAACGTCATGAACATCAAGTACACACGCCCTTTTGAGCTCAAAAAAGAGACCATAAAAAAACTTCTGGAAGACGATGGCATCCTTGAAATTCCCACCACCAAAATCACCCTAGATCTTTCGACGCTCAAATCCTACATCAAATTTTTTCCTATGAATAAAGATAAATTGGTCTACTCAAGTAACAATCCACTGGTAGCCGTTATTAAAGATAAAGATGAATACAAAATCATGAATGGCAACATACTCATCTCTCGTCTCAAACCTGACTACACAGAATTTGACAACACTTTAGGCACGGTGTTTATGAGCATAGATGGCATCAAAAGCAATGTCAAAATCGGCACCGCCATCACGGTCAAAAAAGAGTTTTTAGTCGAGCCTATTAAAGGGTACCGTATCAACGTCATCGGGTATTCAAAAGCTGGAGTCGTAAGTGAAGCTGGTATCAAAATCAGTGAAAAAGAGCTCATTAAATCCTATGCCATCGATAAAGCTGAAGATACCTATATGGTTCAATTTTACAAAGATAAGCACTTTGCTGGCATGCTTACGGTCAAGTTTGATAACGATAAAACAACAAGATAAAGAGGAATAGACGTGCGCGCGTATATTGGTAGACAGCCTATTTTTAACCGCAACGGTGATGCCTTTGCGTATGAGTTATTGTACCGTTCATGCGATGTCAATAACGATGCAAACTTTGATAATAACGCCAAAGCAACCGCACGTGTCATTGTCAATTTGGTTCACAACTTAGGTATAAAAAATATTATTAGTTCTAAAATGGGCTTTATTAATGTCGATGAAACCATTTTATTTAGCGATGCTATTTTGTTGCTGCCCAAAGAGCATTTTTATTTTGAAATTTTAGAGTACACCAACATTTCACTGGCATTCAATGAACGCATTAAGCATTTGCACGCTCTTGGCTACCGCTTTTTACTGGATGATTTTGATTGCACCGAAGAGACCATTAAAAAATACAATGCGTTGTTTCCCTACATTGAAATCATTAAAGTCGATATTATGGCAATTGGCATTGCCAATCTCGCTTCCTCGCTTTCACGCATTGAAAAATTCAATATCACCTTGTTAGCAGAAAAAATAGAATCTTTTGAAGAATTTCAAATCTGTGCCAATTTTTCCTTTAGCTATTTTCAAGGCTATTTTTTTGAAAAACCGCTTATTTTATCGGGAACTAAGATTGAACCCAATGTTCTCAATGCCCTTAAAATCATGAATTGCATTCAACAAACAGAAGACACCAAAGAAATTTCTCAACAATTTTCAACCTGTCCAGATCTGCTCTTCAATCTTTTAAGACATATCAATTCAAGCACCTATCATTTTAGACAAAATATCACCAGTATCACTCAAATGCTCACACTTTTGGGGCGTCAGAAACTCGTTTCATGGCTCTCCCTCTTTTTGTATGACACGGCAACTCCAAAACCTTTTGGCGAAGAAATGTTTAATGCCGCCAAATTTAGAGCAAAGTTTATGGAATGTTTGGCACAAAAATGTATGGAATCCTCCATTGCTTCAAAAGCTTTTTTAACGGGGAGTTTGTCGTTAATTGATAGCTATCTGGGCGTCCCTATGGCACTTTTTTTAAAGGAAATTTCCCTTGATGAAAAAATTAATGAAGCACTGTTACAAGAGACGGGAGAGCTTGGAGAACTTTTGTGGCTTGCCAAAGAGATGGAACACAATAAGGATATCGATCTCTTTTTAGAACGCTTTGAACATAAGGTTTGTTTTTCCAAAGAAGCGATTTATGAAGCCTGCTATGAAGCCAATCTATTTGTCGAGCAAAGCAATCAAACTAAAAAGGAGGAGACATGACAATCACTATTTTTTACTGCACCCGTTGAGGGTATATGCCAAGAGCTCTGCGTGTCAGAGATGAAATCCAAAGAGCATATCCTGATTCACTTATTTCGATGGTTCCAAAACCTGGTGGGTATTTTGATGTCGTTGTGGATGGCAAAACCATCTTTTCAAAAACAGAAAAAATCGGTACCCCAATAGAGCGTTTTCCAGAAGTTGGAGAGCTAGTAGAATTGCTAGAACGTCGTATTTAGTCATTAGAGTAGTTCTAGAAGAGCTACTCTAAACACATCTTTATAACAAAGGGACAATCAAAAAGAGTGTTCCCATACACAGTATGGTTTGAAGTGTAATAATCGAGGCAATAAGCGGAACATCGCCACCCAACTCTCTGGCTAAAATATACGCCGATACCGCCGTTGGCATGGCGCCAAAAATAACGGCAATACTCAAACTTATCCCACTTAATCCAAATAAAAGACCAACACCATACGTCACTAGCGGGAAAAAAAGTAACTTGATGAAGGTGGAGACAAAAAGCTCTTTTTTAGCGGATTTGAGGTACTTGAGCTCTAAACCAACCCCCACGGAGAGAAGCCCTATAGGCAAAGCTGCACTGCTTAGCAATGCCAATGATTTGATAAGCACCAAAGGCAAGGTAAACCCACTGGCATTAATAAGCCCACCCACCACACACGCTCCAATCAAAGGGTTTTTAACCACCGTTTTTGCGAATCCTAACACAGAAAAAGTACCTTTTCGCGTATAAATGGCAAAGGTTGAAATGCACAAGACATTGATAAAGGGAATAACAAATGCCATCACAATCGCTGCTAAAACCAACCCCTTATCCCCATATGCCGTATCGACAAAAGCCAAAAGAACATACGAATTAAAACGAATGCCCCCTTGAACAATAGACGTAAAAGCTTTGCCCTCAAAACGAAAGAGAAGATTGAGAAGAACCAAAACACCTAAAACAATCAAAATGCTGAGCATCGCCGTTGCCACCAAGTTCATCGTATGGCTTAAGTCAATTTTGGCATGGGAAAGTTTGTAGATAAGTAAGGAAGGCATTAAAACATAATAAGTAAATTTATCCGCCATGGGCCAGAAATCAATGGAGGGAAATTTCAGAAATTTAAAGCCATAGCCTATGGAGATTAGAATACAAATAGGCAAGAGTGCATTTAAAATGAGTGTCATTTAAATCGAAATCCTTGTTCACCCAAAATTGCTTTCAGTTTTTCACGGCACTCCCCTTGAAACTCCAGCCACTCTTCTTTACATGTACCGCCACTGCCCAACTTTTTTTTCACAAGCGAACACAGGGCTAAGAGGGCTTCTTTGGAGAGAAAAAAAGGCCCTACGATACTTACAGGTTTACCCAAGCGTTTCTCCATTTTGAGCACCAAAAAGTGCTTTTCGGGGAGTTTGAGCTCAACAGGCTTACTCACTGCTTTTTTGGCTTCAAAATCCCATCCCCTGTCATTATCAAGGGATGAGCCTAAATCAAACAGGGCTTTTTTAACGGCCATATGTCTCTCTAAAGGTTTCGTAATCCCCTTTAAAATCAATGTAACTGCCATCACTTTGAATCTCAATAATGCGGTTTGCAAACGCATCAATCAGCTCTCTATCGTGGGTGACACAAATAACATTGCCTTGGAATTTAAACAAACCCTCACCCAAAGCGATAATGGCTTCAAGATCAAGGTGGTTATCGGGCTCATCTAAAATTAAAAAATTACCTTTTTGAAGCATGATTTTAGAGAGCATCATACGGTGCTTTTCACCACCACTGAGCTTGGTAACGCTCTTTTTCTGCTCTTCGCCTGAGAAAAGCATCCGTCCAAGACACTTGCGAATCTCATCCAAATCTTTTTTCTCATCGTATTGCTGAAGCCATTCAAACAGTTGCATATCGCCCGTTATCATATCGGTGGTGTTTTGTGGAAAATAGCTAGGAATAATGGTTGCACCCCACTTTACCGCGCCGCTATCGGCCTTAAGTTCTTCCATCAAAATATTACACAAGGTCGTCTTCCCCACACCGTTATGACCGATAAGTGCTATCTTTTCACCTTTTTCCATCTTAAAACTAAAGTTGTGAAGCACAGACTTACCATCATAGCTTTTTGAAATACTCTCCACATCAAGTACCTCATTGCCAATATCTCGACCCATGCGAAACACGATACTAGGATCGCGTCTGGAAGAGGTTTGGATGTCTGCAATGTCGAGTTTTTCAAGGCGTTTTTGACGTGAAGTGGCTTGTTTGGCTTTAGACGCATTGGCAGAAAAACGTCTCACAAAGGCCTCAAGTTCCTCTTTTTCTTTCAGTTTTTTATCTCTGTCCATCTCTTGTTGTTTAGAGATTAAATTGGCCGCCATGTACCACTCATCGTAATTGCCCGTAAATTCACGAATCTTCTTAAAATCCACATCCAAGATATTGGTCACAATCGAATTCAAGAAGTGCCTATCGTGCGAAATAACAACCATCGTTCCTTCATGACGGATGAGTTGTTCTTCCAGCCACGAAATCGCCTCAAGATCCAAGTTGTTTGTAGGCTCATCCAAAAAGAGAACATCGGGTTTTGGGTAAAGCACTTGTGCCAGCAAAATTTTAAATTTATCACCACCTGTAAGTTCACTCATCAAACTCTCTTGCATCGACACAGGAAAGCCCAAAGAGGCCAAAATCTTTTCAATCGTCACATCGACTTCATACGTCGGGTCTTCTTCTGCACAGATAATCTCAAGTTCTGCCAAGCGATCATTGACTTTATCGTCTGAAAAATCACCTGTCACATAAAGCTCTTCTTTTTCCTTAATGGCATCGTACAAACGCTTATTGCCAATCATAACTGCATCTTTGAGCGTAAAATTCTCATAGGCATATTGATTTTGACTCAAAACACCGACACGTAAGCCATTTTCAACCGAAATATTTCCACTCGTTGGTTCAAGCTCTTTGGATAAAATCTTTAGAAATGTGGTCTTACCAGCGCCATTGGCACCAATTAATCCGTAACGCTTTCCTTTGTCCAGCTTTAAACTGATATTTTCAAACAACAGTTGATGCGCAAAACGCATCGTGATATTATTAACTTCAACCATGGGTTCTCTACTTTATGTTAATTTTTCGCGAATTATAGCTTCAAATCGCTTTTAAACCAATTTAGTGTAAAATCACACAATTTTTTATGGAGCACCCACGTTGAAATACTTTAAATATATCTTTTTAGCCATTCTTCTCACTTCATTAGGGCAAGCATTTATTTGGACCAAAGGTGGTGATAAAATCGTTATTCCTCCTCAGATCGGCGACAAACTCGAATCGCTCTCGTACACTCCGTACAAAGGTTTTGAAAAAAACCTTAAAAGCAACGAAGAAGTGGCTCAAGATATGGCGACCATTGCCAAAATTGCAAAAAAAGTGCGAACCTATGCGATAGCCGATGCAAAAATTGTGTTGGAAAATTTAGGTGAAACGAAACTCAAAGTCGATGTAGGATTATGGCTTTCTACCGATAAAGGTGCTAATGAGGGTGAAATCGAAACCTTATTTGATCTTTTAAAATACCATAGCCCAAAAGTTGCCACTATTATTGTTGGGAACGAGGTTCTTTTGCGGGCTGATTTGACCTCCGAAGAGCTCATCGAGTACATCGATAGGGTTTCCAAGCGCACCCGTATTCCTGTTACGACCGCCGAAGTGCAACACGTTTGGCTCACCAATACGGAACTTCCAAATCATGTCGATTTTATCAATGTGCACATCCTCCCTTATTGGGAAAAAATTCCTATTGCACAGACCCTTTCTTTTACCCAAGAAAAATACAATGCCATTAAAGCCAAATATCCTAAAAAACCCATCACCATCGGTGAGTTTGGTTGGCCAAGCAGTGGATACAACAATGAACGCGCTGAAGCCACCCTCACCAATCAAATCTCAGCCATCACCCGTTTTTTAGAGGTAGTTAAACATGAGAAATGGAGCTATAACATCGTTGAGGCCTTTGATCAACCGTGGAAAGGGGTACATGAGGGCAGTGTGGGTCCATATTGGGGAATGTTTGACATCAATAAGATGCCCAAATTTAGTTTTGAAGAAAAAACGATTATCAACCCATTGTGGCGCTACCAAATGGCGGGTTCACTCTTTTTTGGTATCTTGCTGACGTTTTACGGACTTCGAAACCAACGGGTCAATTTTGCCCATGCCCTCACCTACGCTGCAGCCGCACAAGCCATGGGCTTTGGTATCGCTATGGCGGCCACCTATCCGTTTATCTACTACCTCAACTTTGGTATGTGGGTCATGTGGAGTATGGGAATTTTCTTGATGATTCCTCTGGTGATTATCACGCTTGCAAAAATCAATGAGTTGTTTAAATGTACCCTTGGCATTGCCCCTGAGCGATTAGCACCTTTAAATCTCAAATCAGACCATGTGCCTTTTGTCTCCATTCATGTCCCTGCTTACAAAGAGCAACCCCATGTGCTCATCGAAACACTCGATGCGCTTGCGCAGATTAACTACACCAATTATGAAGTGTTGGTGGTCATTAACAACACCCCTGAAGAGTTTTATTGGAAGCCTATCGAGGAGCATTGTGCAAAACTGGGTGAAAAATTTGTCTTTTTGAACATTACATGTAAAGGTTTTAAAGCGGGTGCGCTCAATGAGGCTTTGAAATACACGAATGAAAAAGCAGAAATTCTAGCCGTCATCGATGCCGATTATATTGTTGGTACAGAGTGGTTGGTCGATTTGGTACCTTTGTTTGACGACCCAAAAGTAGCCCTTGTACAAGCACCCCAAGACCACCGAGATGGCAATGACTCTTTGATTAAAAAAGCCATGAATGCCGAATACGCAGGATTTTTTGACATCGGCATGGTCGAGCGTAACGAAGAAAATGCCATCGTAGCGCATGGAACGATGCTCATGGCACGCTTGTCTGCTATGCATGAAGTGGGTGATTGGACGACGTACACCATCGTTGAAGACTCTGAATTAGGACTTCGTTTATTTGAAGCAGGATACACCGCGCATTATACCAACCGACGCTATGGCTGGGGATTACTGCCCGATACCGTAGAAGCATTTCGTACACAACGTCACCGTTGGGCGTATGGGGCGATTCAGATTTTAAAAAAACATTGGCGTCATTTTATGCCCTCTTCTACCACCCTTACCAAGTATCAAAAGTACCATTTTGTGGCAGGTTGGTTTTTCTGGCTCTCGGATGCTTTTGGTGCAATTACCGCATTTTTAAATATTTTTTGGGTACCTTTTATCATTTTTGTAGGCGTTACCATTCCTACCTTACCACTGACCTTACCTATCTTGGTGGCTTTTTTGGTCAACATTTTGCATGCATTTATCTTGTACCGCACCCGTGTCAAGATGAGCATCAAAGAGACCATGCTGAGTGCCATTGCTTCCATGAGTTTACAATTGGTTATTTTCAAAGCCGTTTACGATGGCTTTGTTAAAGATGGGCTTCCGTTTAAGCGCACCGAAAAAGGTGGCAATACGGCCAAAAAAACAAAAGCATCCAGCCCCATTAAACATGAGATTATTTTAGCGATTTTACTAACCATCGCTTTTTTAGCACTCTACTTTACCAACTTTACACGCATCACCGAAATTTACGTGTTTGCGTTTACTCTTTTGGTTCAAAGCATTCCATATTACTCTGCGATTATCTTGCGCATGATCGAGCTTCAATCCGCAAAAGCTAAACAATAAAGGGGAAATTCCCCTTTATTTAGCGATTTAAAATATCCAGTGTCTTTTCATACACATTTAATTTTTCCAATTCACTATTAAGTTGCTCTGTTAAACGGGATTGGGATTCTAAGTCTTTGGCTATCACTTGACTTTGAGAGGAAAGATCATTCATATGATGTGAAAGGCTGAGACTACTGTGTGTCATTTTTGAAAGATCTCCACTGATGGTACGCATCACAGCGCTGATTGTTTCTACTGCTTGTACGATAGTATTGACGGAAACATTTGTCTCGGAGAGGCTTTTTTGCGTACGCTCTGCTAGTTTTCGTACTTCATCCGCTACCACGGCAAAACCACGCCCATGTTCTCCCGCTCGTGCCGCTTCGATGGCAGCGTTGAGGGCAAGTAAATTGGTCTGATCGGCGATATCAGCAATAATGCCTAAAACAGAACGAATATCTTGAACATAACGGGCTAGGTTGTCAGATTCAATCACTAACTCAGTATTGTTTTGACTACTTTTTTCCATCTCCATTGAAAAAATGGAAAATTGCTGTTTCACACTCATCAGTTGTTCTTCAATCTTTTTAATAGATAACACCGCTTCAGCCAATGTATTTCCAATGGTATGAATGACGGGCACACTCTCTTTCATCTGAACCAACATCGCTTTATTGATGCCATCAATCATCGTTTGTCGATTGATTTTTCTCACCAAAAAGTAGCTCTTAAAACTCGCATATTTTTGAACAAAATAGCTCATATACTCCCCTTCCAAGGAGCTATTGGCTTCCAATCTATAAAAAAAGATGGCGGTTAGGGTTTGGTTGATATTAATCCCTAAAAGCTCACCAAAAGTTGAAAAACCCGCTACGGGTATCTCTTTGAAGGTAGTCAGTGCATTAAGAGATGATTGATTGAAAAGACGCCTTAAAATACAATCATTAAAAATCGCCGCAATAGGTTTTGGTTTATTTTGACTAAAGCGTGCATAGTCTTGATTGGTCGTATGAATAAAATCGGTTTTTTCTAACAAGAAAAGCTCTTCACCTGCTTCAATATCGCAGTAAAAATGGATGGTATTGTTTGGCTTATCAATCGATGCAATAGAGCGAACATAGAGTTCATTGTCGATTTCGATACCAAAGGTAAAATTAGCTAACTTTGCGTCAAGTTCTTCGGCTTTACATGTAAAATGACGGCAGAGTGCTTCGATGATACCAATGTGCTCATTGGTTTTTTTATCCAAAACACCTGAAACTGTTCGGCTCAATGGGTTGGCTTCAAGAATCGTAAATGTGGTAGCTGTTTTTTTAAAGTTTTGACTTTTAAAAATACCAAAACGATATTCAGGCACAAATTTGATAAATGCGATAATCGCATGATGACGCAAGACACGATGACCATCAAACAAATACGTTGCTTGAAAATCCAACTTTCCTCCCGCACTACCTCCGATAAGAAAACAGGGGAATTTTCCCACATTATAAACTGCTTCCATAAAAAAGCTTTCACTCGCAGAGAGTCCATCAATGAGGGTATATCCCAAAGTATCTTCGTGATTCAACTTGAAAGGAATATGGATTTTTTGAATCTCTTTCGAAATGGCTTCGATGCGCCCACTGACACTCAAACCAGCAACATCACTGTGTAAAGGTATGGTCGCAACACACACATCTTGAATCATATGTGCATCAAATACCATCAAAACAATTTTATCCTCACTCTCTAAACTTCCCTGAGAATACAAATAGGAGGTGGCTTTGGCTCCATCAAAACTACATAACTCACCCGCCGTACTTGAAAGAATTAAAACCGTTTCCAACGGTAACACTTTTTTAAGCTCCGAAGAGATACGTGCAAAATCTAACGAGGGAGGCACGTACCCTATAACAACTTTTGGCATTATTCCTAAGTCATTTATCCTGCCGTGCGTTATCTCAGATTGACGTAAAACCAGCGTTACAATAGGACCATTGGACGAATTGCTCACATCCGTTTGTGCTTTTGGCTTTAAAAATGAAAACATTATTCAACTCCTTTTACTCTGCTTTTAAATTCATTCTATCACATTTTATCAATCAAAAAAAATAATTTTCGCAAAAAATCTATTAAGAAGAAGGGGTTTTAATGATGTAGCCTACCCCTCTAACATTGACTACAAAATCTTCTTTGAGATGATTTTTTAAGCGATTGACTTCTGTTCGTATGGTTGCTTCATCTATATCCGTATCGTTCCATACGTATTCTCTAAACATATCATAGCTACAGACAAATCCTAAATTATGCGCCAAAAATTCTATAATTTGAAGTTGGCGCTTTGAGAGGACTTGCGGTTCTTCATGAAAATAAAGGGTCATATTTTCACAATTAAAACTGTAAAACTTTGAAAGCCTCTTGTGGTACATGTTTTTAGGGGCACTTTTAGCAAGCTTTTCAATTCTTATGTAGAGTTCTTTTAAGTGAAACGGTTTTTTCAAATAATCAAAACAGCCCAGCTCAAAAGCTCTTGATATGTCTTCGATGTCAATCAAAGCTGAAATAAAAATAGCAGGTATCATCTTTTTTTGACGGTGCAAAGTTTCTAAAATCGTTAAGCCATCTATATTGGGAACATTGATGTCCATAACCAAGAGATCAAAGGCTTCTTTCTCTAAAACCTCTAAACATACATTTCCATCCCTGACCGAAACAATAGAATGACCTACCGCCTTGAGGTACTTTGTAATGGCTTCATTGAGCAAGATATCATCTTCTAGCAGTAAAATTTTCATGATTTATCAACCTTGAATTCATAACTAAATGATGTGACTTTTTCATCGGACTGGAGTATGATTTTCACATTTTCTTCCTTGCAAATTCTTTTTACAAGATTAAGGCCTAAACCAAAGCCATCTTGTGCTTTTTCTTCTCGGTAGTATTCTTCAAAGATTTTTTCAGGTTTTTGAATCTTTCGTGAATGCGATGCGATGCAGAAAAGACAACTTTCCTCTTTTCGCTTGAGTGAGACGATAATATTTTCATTTTCAAAAGTGTATTTAATAGCATTCGTAAGGTTGTTGTCAACAATACGTTGTAATTTGGTTTCATTAAAAAAGATATAGGCTTTTTCACAATTAGTTTCAAAAATAAAAAGCGATTTGGCAATATGTGCCACTTGCGCAAAAAAATCTATACGGCTACGGATATAATCCACTAAATCGATTCTTTTTTTCACATAGTGCACCCGATCTTTTCTGACCAAATAACTCAAATCATCGTACATTGAAAAAATGCTTTTGGCTGCTACTTCAATATTTTCCAAATAGACATTTTTGCCATATTCCATTTCGTAGAGTTCAATATTGCTCATAATAACACTGAGTGGCGTGTTCATCTCATGCACGGTATAGCGTAAAAATTGCCGATGTGACGCTAAAAGATTTTGAGAATAGTTCATCTGATTTTCTAAACGTTTAGATTGCTCGTCATAATCGCGTGCACTTTGTTCAACGAGATGGGTTAAGGATTGAATCGCTTTAGAGTAGGAAGTATTTTTTTTACGCTCTTCTTTGGCTACTATTTTTAATGTCGAAACATTTTTTAATGATTCGCTTAACGCCACAACGGTTAGCGTTTGATTGAGAAGTTTATTGTGCCCATTGTGATGGTAAAATTCAGAATAGGTAAAAAATCCCGATGATGGAGCTATCTTTGAAAAAGAACCAATGCCTAATTTGACCAAAAAAGGCATAAATCTTCGTCGTGCCATACATGAAAAGATATAAAATGATTCCACATTAATGGTATGCAAATTTTCCAAAACTTCGATGGGATCTTTCATTAAAGACTCCGCATCTCCAAAGCCAATTCTTACTTGGTCACCTTCTTCTAAATTGCCACTGTAGCTAAGGCTTCCATCTTCATGCTTCGCAATGACCGCTCGTGCCATCGTCACACCATTTTTTTCCAAAATAAGAGGAAATTCAGTTTGCGAGAAATCATTTCCTAGATATTTATCATAAAAATAAGAGGCTTTCATATCATCGATACAGTAGACCCTATTATCTTTGACCTGTGTTATAGTATGTTTAAGTCCTATAGGTTTCCAGTCAAATTTATAATCCGTAGCCACCTGTAAAATATCAGAATTCAAAGAAACACCCACTACACCTTGGCTTAAAAGGATTTCTTGTGAGCAAATATACGTTTGCTCAAATTTTCCATTATCCCCAGCCATGCCCCCACAAATAGGTATAGTGGCATCAAAAGATTCGACTCCTTTTAAAAACTCTTCCGCATTCATATGCGTACCATCGGAGAAGAGAATCAACAATTTTGTCGTAGGTGTCACCAAATTAGATGCCAATTTTAAGCCGCATTGAAAAGCATTTTCGTTTTGAACATAGGCAGTTTTAATGGAAGTATTCTCAAAAACGCTAATGGAAATGACCGTTCGCAATGTTGTGATTGTATCGGCATAGATTTCCCCATCGGTTGTTGTCCCTATACAAATAGCATGAGGAAGATGGCTTAAAATAGTATCTTTGACGTATGTCAAAACCTCTTTCCCTTGACCGCAAAAGAGTTGTACCAACACATTTTTTTCATGCGCAAAGAGCGTAAAATCCATTATAAGTGTCAGCGGCCCTGTTTCGTAACAAAAATTATAAGTTTTCATAAACCGTGTTCCTTTAAAATGTACACTGTGGCGAAAGATACCCAATACTATCTTATAAAAAAGTTGCTTCTATAAACTAAATATGTAAAAAAATAATATTACCTATTTACTCACAAAATTCTTTTTTTTGAGATGAGCATTTATAGACCACGTATTTGCTACACTCATGCTATAGTCCTGCTATATAATCCTCATTGATGGTTAAAATAACAAAAAATGCAGGTATCGAGGGAGGTTAAATACGATTCGATAACACATGTATAAAACATGATAGTGTATAGGTGTTTGAATATATGGGGTTTTAAGAGGTGAGTTTTTTGATACTTTAGCCCTACAAATATGCTAAAAATGCATATTTGTAGGGCTAGCAATTCAGTTTTCAGAAAACTTATGAATATAAATATGTATTTTTTGCATATTTATTACATGTAGATCACAAACATTCGATCTTATAAGGAGAAAAAGATGTTAAAAAGAACTGTCATCATCAATGGTGCTAAAACAACTTTTGTTGCGGATGCGGAAGAGAAATTATCAGATGTCCTTAGAAAACAACTAGGACTTACAGGAACTAAAGTAGGATGTGGTAGTGGCGAATGCGGTACGTGTACTGTTATTCTTAATGGTAAACTGGTTAGATCATGTATTACAAAGATAAAAAAGATTGAAGACAATGATCAAATCGTTACCGTTGAAGGTGTAGGTACAAAAGATAACCTTCACCCTGTACAAATTGCGTGGATGGTACACGGTGGGGCACAATGTGGTTTTTGTACACCAGGTTTTATCGTTTCATCAAAAGCACTTTTAGAACACAATAACAATCCAACGCGCGAAGAAGTGCGAGACTGGTTCCAAAAAAATAAAAACCTTTGTCGCTGTACGGGGTATAAGCCTCTTGTTGATGCAGTGATGGATGCGGCAAAAATCGTACGAGGGGAACTCAGTGTTAAAGATTTTTGGAAAACAATCCCTGAGGGTGCTTCACTCATCGGCTCATCTCTCCCTCGCCCTTCTGCAATGGCAAAAGTTATGGGAACATGGGACTTTGGTGCTGATTTAGGATTGAAACTTCCTTCAACTACACTTCATGCAAAACTTGTTCAAGCTAAAGTTTCTCATGCAAATATTCTTTCTATTGACACCGAAGAAGCAAAAAAAGTCCCAGGTGTTGTAGCCGTTCTTACTTATAAAGATGTTAAAGGTACGAACAGAATTAACGGTCTTGCTTTCCCTTCTAATAAAGGTGATGGTTTAGATAGACCAATCTTGAATGATAAAAAAATCTTCCAATTTGGCGATGCGATTGCTATCGTTTTGGCAGATAATGAAAAAGCAGCACATGCAGGTGTGGACAAAGTTAAAGTAGAAATCGAAGAGTTACCAGCGTATATGAATGCACCTGACGCGATGGCTGATGATGCGATTGAGATTCACCCTGGTACTCCAAATGTTTACTTTACCAACTACATTGCAAAAGGTGGAGATACTGCTCCTATTATGAAAAGCGCTCCATATGTGGTTGAAGATAGTTTCTATGTTCAAAGACAACCACACTTACCACTTGAATCTGATGTTGGTTTTGCGTATGTCAATGATGAAGGTAAATTGATTATCCACTCAAAAAGTATTGCGCTTCACTTCCATGCTTTAATGATTGCTGAGGGTGTGGGTATGAAAGCGGAAGATGTTTTCATCGTTCAAAACAATATTGGCGCTACTTTTGGTTATAAATTTAGCCCAACCATTGAAGCTCTTTTAGGTGTGGCGACATTGGCAACGGGAAGACCAGTTTACCTTGAGTTTAACATGTTCCAGCAAATCACTTACACAGGTAAGCGCTCACCATTTTGGACAACGATGAAAATGGCCGCCGATAAAGAGGGTAAACTCTTGGCACTTGAATCAGATTGGAGCGTTGATCATGGGCCTTATTCAGAATTTGGTGACCTCTTAACACAAAGAGGCTTCCAATTCGGTGGTGCTGGATATAACATTGATAATATTCGTGGTAATGGACGCACTGTGTGTACCAACCATGGTTGGGGTTCAGCGTTCCGTGGATACGGCGCTCCTGAAATCATGTTCCCATCCGAAGTGCTCATTGATGAATTAGCCGAAAAAGTGGGCATGGATCCATTTGATCTTCGATACAAAAATATTTACCGCGAAGGCTCAACAACTCCAACAGGATGTGCGCCAGATGCGTATTGTTTAGAGGGCTTATTTGATAAAAGTCGCCCTGTATATGAACTGGCTAAAAAAACGGCTGCTGCCAAAAATGCTGCCAGCGATGGCGTCAAAAAATACGGCGTAGGTGTTTCTGTAAACATTTACGGTTGTGGTTTAGATGGTCCAGACACCTCTGAAGCATGGGTAGAACTTACACCTAAAGGTGTCTCAGTGGGTACTTCATGGGAAGACCACGGGCAAGGTGCGGATATTGGTACTTTAACCTATACCCATGAGACACTCAGACCGCTCAACCTTAGCATCGAACAAATTGACCTTGTGATGAACGATATGACTAAAACACCTAACAGTGGACCTTCCGGCGGTAGCCGTCAAAATCTAGTCACGGGTAATGCCATTACAGCAGCGTGTAAAAACTTGCTTGAAGGTATGAAAAAAGCCGATGGAACTTACCGAACCTACTCTGAAATGGTCGCTGAGGGCAGAGAGCTTAAATACATGGGTAAATGGACTGCGCCATGCACCGACACACCTCCAACGGGCGGTCAAGGCAATCCTTTTGCGGGTTACATGTACGGTGTGTGTGTTGCTGAAGTGGAAGTTGATGTCACAACAGGTAAGACACAAGTTGAAAAAATGACACTCGCCTCTGACATCGGTACTATCATCAACAAACTCGCTGCTGATGGACAAATGTATGGTGGTTTGGCGCAAGGTATTGGTTTGGCATTAACAGAAGACTTTGATGATTTGAAAAAACATACCACACTCACAGGTTGTGGATTCCCAAAAATCAAAGATATTCCAGATGGTCTTAACCTTATCTACACCGAAACACCAAGAGCCAACAACTTCTACGGTGCTTCTGGTGCGGGCGAGATGCCTCTTGCTGCTCCACATGCGGCGATTATTAATGCTATTTACAATGCGTGTGGTGCAAGAGTTACACACTTGCCAGCACGTCCAGAGAAAGTATTAGCAGCTTTGAAAAAATAGTTTTTTAAACATGAGTGAGGTACTTTCATGCCTCACTCACACCGTTGTGTTTCATACGATAAAAGAGGATGGAGAGAATGGATTTAGATAAATTATTGGAAATTGGCAGTCAATGTATCCATTTAGAGCCTCCGACATGTGTGGCGTCTTGTCCTGTGCATATGGATGTGATTGCCTTTGTGGGAGAAATTGAAAAAGGTGATTTTTCCAAAGCGTATAAGGTGTTGGAAAACAAAATACCTTTTGCAAGACTCATCGGAAAAATTTGCGACCACCCTTGTGAGAATAGTTGTGTAAGGAAAACATTGGGCGGAAGTATTCGCATCGATGAATTAGAAAAAACCGTGATTGATTTAGGCTATACACCTCCTAAAAAATCATTTCCACTGCCCAAAACAAAGGGGAATGTTGCCATTGTTGGTGGAGGATTAAGCGGATGTGTTGCGGCAGTTGAGCTGGATAAAAAAGGCTATAGTGTCAGCATTTATGAAAAAACAAACCGCTTAGGCGGAAGCCTTTGGGAATACGAGGGCAAAGGTTTAGAAACCCAAGCTATCGAAGAAGAACTCTCGATGATTGAGAAAAAAGGTATAACGGTTTTTTACGATACCGAGGTGAGCGAGGAAAACCTACACAGTTATAAAGAACAATACGATGCCCTTTATTTGGGCACGGGTGTTTGGAGTAAAGATTACACCATCAACCCACAGAGCTTTCAAGTTGAAGACTCTCCTCTTTTTATCGGTGGGAAATTACAAACGAAAAACAACTCCATTATCTTTTCAGCTAGTTCTGGCAAAAGAGCGGCTGTTTCCATTGATAGATATATTAATAAAACCTCTATGCTAGCTTCCAGGGAGCGTGAGGGCATTTTTGAAACGAAATTAGACTTTAACATTAAAAATGTAACACCCCTTAGAAGCGTTGAAAAAACATCGCTTATGTATAGTGAAAATGAAGCAAAAGAAGAAGCAAACAGATGCCTTAAATGCCAATGTAACGAGTGTATTGATGCGTGTGTGCATATGCAACGCTTCAATATCACGCCTGATAGTTATATTCGAACCATTAATCAAAATGAACGCATCATACTAGGAACCCACCATGCCAATGCGATGATTAACGCCTGTACCCAGTGCGGTTTGTGCAAGGAGGTCTGTCCTGTGGATATTGGTATGAAAGAGATTATTCATATGACACGAGAAAGTATGGTGGAAAGGGGCAAAATGCCCCCATCAGCGCATGATTTTGCGCTTAAAGATATGCAATTTAGCCATAGTGATTATTTTTCACTTGTGCGAAAACAACCAAGCAAAGAGGCTTCAAAAGATCTTTTTTACTACCCCGTGATTGCTTTTTCGGCGTATGCGAGAGGTTTGTATAAAGGCTCAGGAAAAACAGGGTATCTCTTTTACCCTGGGTGTCAACTCAGCTCCACGCATACAGAGCATATCGGCGATATTTATAAACATTTAGTGGGTGCCATAAAAGACAAAGATGCGGACAATGATGTTGGGTTGTATTTGGGTTGTTGTGGCGCACCTGCGGATTGGGCTGGACGGCTTGATTTGATGCCTGATAGTATCGAAAAAATACGCAAAACATGGGAAGAGATGGAAGAGCCAACCTTCATCTTAGCCTGTTCGAGCTGTGCGGCGACCTTTGAGAAATACCTGCCGATGATAAAAACCATCTCGTTATGGGAAGTCTTTGAAAAATACGGCTTGCCAGAAACAGATATCAAAAAAGGTAAACGAGAGCTTTGTATCCATGATGCCTGTGCGACCAGACACGATAATAAAGTGCATGAGAGCATTCGAGGCATTGTCAAAACTTTGGGTTACAGTGTTGAAGAGCTTGAATTTTCGAAAGAAAAAGCCAAATGTTGTGGGTATGGCGGACTCGTATCCTACGCCAACCCTGAACAAGCCTGTGATTTTGTGAGTGACCGAAAACAAGAGAGCGAGCACGACGTTTTGGTTTATTGTGCGATGTGTAAAGATATGTTAGTCAAAGGCAATAAAAGGGCGTATCACATCTTAGACCTCATTTATGGCACAGAACAAGACCCTCAAAAAATGCCAACACTTTCTGAACGACAAAACAATCGAAAACACCTAAAACAGACCCTTTTAAAAGAGATATGGAAAGAGGAGACGATGCGAACAGATACAACATATGATTTTACCTTGCATATAAGCGATGAAGTGGTGAGGCTCATGGAAAAGCGTTTTATTTTGGTGAGCGAGCTTGAAAAAGTGATTGAGAATGCGCAAAAAACCAAAGAGCGCTTTTTAAATCCCCAGACATCCGAGTATCTTACCCATCTTAGGATTCAAAATGTGACCTATTGGGTGAAGTATGAGGAGAAAGACAGCGATATTTTTATTAAAGATGCGTACACTCATCGCATGGAAGTGGTGGAGAACTAGTCATGGAAAATCAATTAAAGCAGACACACTGGATGTGCGATAAATGCCAAGAGGCATTGGTCTTAGAAAAGGTCAAAGTGCGCTATTTGGAGGGTAATTTTGAAGTAGAGCTTTTAAAATGCCCTACATGTAAGATGGTGTTCATCAGCGACGAGCTGGCGATGGGCAAGATGCTTGAAGTCGAAAAAGGGCTAGAGGATAAATAGGCGATGAATGCTTATGAGAGTTGCTGTATGCAAGAAGCCACGGGTGAAACCTTGCGCCCTGGAGGATTTACGCTTACTCAAAAAGCCATCAGTTTTTGTGGCTTAACAAAGCAATCTAAGGTTTTGGATTTGGGCTGTGGCATGGGTGCGACGGCTTCGTATCTGTATGAAAACTATGGCATTAACGTCGTGGGCATTGACCCATCTCCTAAGCTTTTAGGCATGGCAAAGGCTAAAAATCCTTTTGCCACATTTGTCTTAGGAAAAGGGGAGTCTTTACCCTTTGAGAAAGAGAGTTTTGAGTGCGTTATCGCAGAATGCACTTTATCGTTAATGAATGCTTTACATGTAAGCCTCAAAGAGGTGCATAGAGTGTTGAAAAAAGGGGGTTGGTTTGTCATCACCGATGTCTATGCAAAAAACCCTGAAGCACTCAAAGCGATGGAAAATTTTTCGCTCAATTCGTGTATGCGTGGGCTTCATCATCTGCCACTGTTGCAACATGAACTAGAAATGATGGGATTTGAAGTGATGCTTGTGGAGGATTGTAGCCAATTACTTAAAGAACTGATGGTGAAAATCATCTTTTCGCACGGTTCAATGGGAGCGTTTTGGAGTAAAACCCTTGAAGATGACACACCTCAAGCGTGCTGTGCGTTTGAACAAAATCTTAAAGCGTGCAAACCTGGGTATTTTATGATGATTGTAAAAAAAGGAGAAAAGAACAATGGATGATTTATCGCTACGTTTATTTAAACTCTCAAATGAGGGTTTTTGCTGTGCGCAGATTATGTACAAGCTCGCCCTTGAAGATGAGGAAAGCACAAATGATGATTTAGTGCGTGCCGCACAAGGCTTGTGTCGAGGCATTGCCGATACGCAAAAAACCTGTGGGGTTCTCACAGGAGGTATCGGTGTTTTAGGGCTTTATGGCGCAAAAGGAAATGAAAGTGAAGTGGCAAATGAGAACTTTGCACAGATGATAAAAGAGTTTCACGCATGGTTTAAAGCCGAATTTGGGACAACCAAATGCGTGACGCTTATTGGCGAGAGAGATTTTGCGAGTGCGGATCAGAGTTTTAAACCCATTTGTGCAGGAATGATTCAAAAAGCGTATGTCAAAATCTATGAGATTTTGCAAGAACACGGCTACGAGTACGGGAACAGAGGGTAGATGCAATGATGCACACCGATAGCCTATGCCCTATTTGCTTACGCAAACTTGAGGCTACCATTCTTGAGGAGGGCACATCGTCGTACATGTACAAAGAATGCCCAGAACATGGTGGGTTTAAGACTGTGGTGTGGCGAGGCAGTACTCCTATGCGCGAGTGGATTCGCACAAAGGAAAGAGCGACCATTAAAAATCCTATCACACCTGTGGAAAAAGGGTGTCCGTTTGATTGTGGGTTGTGTTCTGCGCACCGACAACACACCTGTACCGCACTCATTGAAGTGACCTCTCGTTGTAATCTTAGTTGCCGTTTCTGTTTTGCCGATGCGATGGATGCTCCAAGCAAAGACCTAAGCTTAGCACAGTTGCGTTTTCAGTTTGAGAGCATTTTAAAAGCTTCAGGCAAATGCAATATCCAACTCTCAGGCGGTGAGCCAACGGTAAGGGATGATTTGGCAGACATTATTCGTATAGGCGTAGAGTTAGGCTTTCCTTTCATTCAAGTCAATACCAATGGCATTCGCATGGGTAAAGATGAAGCCTATGTCAAAGCCTTAAAAGAAGCGGGATTGAGTTCTATCTTTTTACAATTTGATGGGATAAATGATGCGATTTATAAAACATTACGAGGGCGTGCGCTTTTTGAGCTTAAAGTTAAAGCGATTGAAAACTGCCAAAAGTATGGCATTGGCGTTGTGCTCGTTCCCACCATCGTTCCTCATGTGAATGTGAAGAGTATCGGTGAGATTATCCGTTTTGGTATGCGTCACTCTCCTACGGTTCGAGGGGTACATTTTCAGCCTGTGAGTTACTTTGGACGCATTCCAGAGCCTCCCAAGGATGAGGATAGAATCACCTTGCCTGAGGTGATGGAGCATATTTGCGAACAGATGAATGGCATGGTGGAGATGCAAAGTATGCAACCTCCAGGGTGTGAAAATGCGCTTTGTTCGTTCAATGGCAATTACCTTATTGAAGAGGGGACATTAAAGCCTGTAAGCAAACGCTCATGCTGTTCAACCACTGTAGAAAAAGCTGAAGAGGGAGCGGACAAAGCCAAAGCCTTTGTGGCTCGAAATTGGTCGTACCAAAAACAAGCCAAAGAAGAAAAACTCTCCGATTGGGACAAAATCTTAAACGCTATTGCCAACAACACCTTTAGCCTCTCTGGCATGGCGTTTCAAGATGCGTGGAATGTTAATTTGGAGCGCATTAGAGATTGTTGTATTCATGTCTCTACGGTTGAGGGGAAGCTCATTCCTTTTTGTATGTACAACATCACCAACATGGATGGGGTGTCACTTTACCGAGATACAAAGAGGGCATGATGCACGTCACACCGCTGGAAGACTGGATAATTGAGCGTACACACCTTGCGCATAAAAGCCAAGAGGCTTTGAGAGCGTATCAGCTTGAAAAACTCATGCACACCTTAGCGTATGCCAAAGACAAAAGCCGATTTTACAACGAGAAATTAAAAGAGACTGACCTAAATTCTATCACCTCATTGGGGGATTTTGAGCAAATTCCTTTTACAAAGCCTTCCGATATTAAACACAATGCCCATGACTTTTTATGCGTTTCTGCCCATGAGGTAGAGCGCATCGTAACTCTCAACACTTCTGGTACTACAGGCGATGAAAAGCGTATCTTTTTTACGCATGAAGACTTAGAAGAAACCATCGACTTTTTTCAATACGGCATGAATTGTTTGGTGGAAAAAGGCGACAAGGTGATGGTGTTACTCCCAGGCTCTAGCTATGGTAGCATCGGGGATTTACTCAAAAAAGCCCTTTTGCGCTCTAACATTGAGTGCGTGGTGCATGGTCTTTTGCAAGACATTGAAAAGGTGGCGGCGTGCATTGAAGAGCAGCACATTAATTGTATCGTGGGCATTCCCATGCAAGTACGCTACCTAAGCCTTATGAAACCCGAACTGTTTGAGCGACACATTCAAAAAGTACTTTTAAGTACCGACTACGTCCCCGATGCACTCGTCAAAACCCTCAGTCGCAACGGTACATGTAAGGTTTTCAACCACTACGGCATGACCGAGATGGGCTATGGTGGAGGCGTGGAGTGTGAGTGTTTGAATGGGTATCACCTGCGAGAAAACCATCTGTATTTTGAAATTATCGACCCCGAAACTGGCAAACTTGTGAGAGATGGCGAGTATGGTGAGGTGGTTTTTACCACGCTGAATCGCCAAGCGATGCCTCTCATTCGCTACAAAACGGGCGATATAGCACGCTTTGTAACGAAGCCTTGTGGGTGTGGCACTTTTTTGCGCACCATGGAAAAGGTGCGTGGACGCATGGAAAATAAGGTGAACATTAAGGGGCATGAGGTGCATTTGAAAGACTTGGATGAAATCATCTTGAACTATGATGCAGTGATGGATTATAGTGCGCAATGCTACGAGGAAAAGGCTTTACATGTAAGGCTTATTGTCTCCAAAACCGCAGACATTCAAGCGCTTCAAAAAGCACTTTACCAAGCGATTGATGCGCATTTTAAGGGTGTTTTACGCCTTAGTATCGACTTTAAAGAAGATGATGGTTCATCTAAAATAACCAACAGTATGATCAAACGAAAATTACACATAGGTAAAATGGAGATTAGGGTATGAAAACAATTATTGAACATATTACGAAAAGTTTAAACGACCAACACGAAGTTGTTACCGCAACCATCGTGCAAAAAAGCGGTTCAGCCCCTAGAGAAGCGGGTACAAAGATGATGATTCGCAAAGATGGTACGATTGAGGGAACGATAGGTGGAGGCTTGCTTGAAGCAATGACGATGCGCCTAGCCCCTGAGGTTTTGAAGACCAAAAAATGTCTGGTGCAAGATTTTGAATTATCAGATAGCGATGCGGCAACTGAGGGCATGGTGTGTGGCGGTGAAGTGAGAATTCTCCTAGAATACTTAGATACTTTGGATATTTATCAGCAAAATATGTATCATAAAGCGCAAGAGCTCAAATCTTCAGATACCGATTTTGTGATGATTACAAAGATTTCACAGAAGCACATTGTGGGTAAAAACAAGTGGATATGCACCGAAACCGACCTCTATGGCGTGGAAGATAACGAGGTACTAGGCATTGTGAGGGAGCTTAGAGAAAATTTTAATCGCATTAAATTTCATCTTTTTACGGGAAAACATCAGTATATGATAGAGCCATGTTACGCCACGCAAAAGCTTTACATTGTGGGGGCTGGACATGTGTCTCAACAAATTGCCATGCTCAGTAAAAGTGTTGGATTTTACACCGTCGTGATTGATGACAGGCAAGAGTTTGCCAACAAAGAGCGTTTTCCCAGTGCTGAAGAAGTGCATGTCATCTCCTCGTACGGTGTTTTGCGTCAAGAGGTAAGCATCCCAAAAAACAGTTACATTGTCATTGTCAGCCGAAGCCATGCGTTTGATCAAATCATCTTACAACAAGCCCTTCACACCCACGCCAAATACATCGGCATGATCGGGAGCAAAACGAAAAAAGCACACATTTACGGGGAACTTGTGGCGGAGGGATTTTCGCACAAGGATTTAGAAGAGGTGCATTGCCCCATCGGTGTTTCCATTAATGCCCAAACGCCTGAAGAGATTGCTATTAGCATCGTTGCAGAACTTATCAAAGTGAAAAGAAGTTAGTAAATGACAAAACAAAATATCGCCGTTCTCATCATCGCTGCGGGGTATTCCTCACGCATGGGTGATTTTAAACCGCTTTTGCCTTTGGGAAAAATGAGTGCGTTAGAGCGGTTGATTGAGACGTATCAAGCGCATGGGATAGGGCATATTTATGTGGTTGTGGGGCATCGCCAATCCGACATTAGAGAGGTTTTAAAAGAAGAAAATGTCTCTATCGTTTACAATGAAGATTACGATAAAGGGATGTTTAATTCTATCCAAAAAGGGCTTCAAGCGATGGATGAAACACTGAGTGCGTTTTACATGCAACCTGTAGACATTCCGCTCATCAAAGCTCAAACGCTTGAGTGCTTGTATGAGGCATATGAACGAGAGGGAAAAGGGGTGATTTACCCGACTTTTTTAGGACGCAAAGGGCATCCACCGCTTATTGATATGAAGTATAAAGAGCAAATTCTTCTTAGTGATGGGGAAGGTGGGCTTAAAAAAGTCCTTGAAGCATTTTGTGATGATGCTTTACATGTAAAGGTTTACGACCAATCGGTACTCATGGATATGGACACGAAAGAGGATTATGAAGCTTTAAAAGCGTATGGGGCACTTCATGCGCCAAATGAAAAAGAGTGTTGTGCCATCATGGAGTTTTACGGGGTGGATGAGCACATTATCAGGCATTGTGAGGCGGTTGGAAAAATGGTTCTTGTGTTGCTTGATGAGTGCCAATTGGGATTTGATAAAAATACCCTCTTTGCCGCAGCATTGCTACACGACATTGCACGCAAAGAAAAAAACCACGCTTTGGTGGGTGCACAAAAATTACGAGCTATGGGTTATGAAGCCATTGCAAAACTTATCGAAACCCATATGGACATTGAAGTGGACACCCATGCGCCTTTAAATGCCAACGAGATTCTTTTTTTAGCCGATAAATTGGTGAATGAAGATGAGGTGTGCGGTTTTGAAAAGCGCTTTGCAAAAGCACTTCAAAAATGCGAGGGAAACGCTGAGGCGTGTGATAATATTCAAAAGCGATTGAGTGCCGTAAAAACGATTATTGCTAAGATACAAATCCTTACATGTAAAGATTTTCCTTATGGTTGAAAAAGTCTATTTGGTGCGCCATGGGCACATTGACACAGGAGGAGAAAAGCGGTACATCGGGCAAACCAACCTGCCTCTTGATGCGCTGGGTCTTGAGCAAGCACGCTCCTTGGGTGATTATTTTCAAACAATTCCCATCGACGCTATTTTTACCAGTCCTCTTAAGCGTTCTTTACAAACCAGCCACATGATATGCCTTGCTAAAAATATGCATTATGAAAGTGTCGAGGCACTGTGTGAGATTGATATGGGAGATTGGGAAAACGTTGAAATATCGTACATTAAGTCACGCTATCCAGAACTGTATGCCCAAAGGGGTGCAAATTTAGAATACTTCAAAACACCTCATGGTGAGAGTTTTCATGATTTAGAAAAGCGTGTTAAAACAGCTTTTTATGAAATCATAAACACAGCAACAGGCACCATCATCATCGTTGCTCATGCAGGGGTCAATCGCATGATTCTTTCACACATATTGGGTATATCTATCAAAGATATGTTTAGTATCAAGCAACCCTATGCAAGTGTGAACGAATTGATACACCATGAAAATGGGCAATGGACTTCTAAAAAAATAGTTTAAAAAAGGATTTATTCTCCAAGAAACTAAGACCATTGCAAAAATTCCGACGTTGGATTGGACACGAAGTGTGTAAAAAAAAGATATGCAAAAAAAACATATTTTTCTTTAACTCATTTTTTATGGCTTTGCTATTTTTATGCTATATTCTTAGTGTATGATGGGGAAACAACCTTAAAAGGAGTTATCATGGCTGATCTAGTTTATCGTGTCAATATGTCAAACCTTAGTTTTAAAATTGAAGAGGTTCCTGCCCAGTGGTTAGGACTTGGAGGTCGTGCTTTAACCTCGACCATTGTTGCAAAAGAAGTTGACCCAGAGTGTCATCCCTTAGGACCAAACAATAAACTTGTGTTTGCTCCTGGACTTCTTTCAGGAACATCCGCATCCAATTCAGGTCGTAACTCCTGTGGCGCTAAAAGCCCTCTAACAGGTGGTATTAAAGAATCAAACGTTGGTGGTACGAGTGCGGGCATTATGTCAAAGCTTGGGGTTAAAGCATTGATTATTGAGGGTGCTCCTAAAAATGAGAATGTCTTTTATCAATTACATGTCACTAAAAACCATATTGAATTTATTGAAGTTCCAGAGCTTGTAGGACTTGATAACTACGCTGTTTTAGAGGCAATGGCAGCTAAATACGACAAAAAAGTCGCTGTTATGACCATTGGTCGCGTGGGTGAAATGCGTATGAATCTTGCTAACATCTCTGTTAAAGACCCTGGTGGAAAACTCAGAAGCCACGGACGTGGAGGTCTGGGTGCGGTTATGGGTTCTAAGCAAATTAAATGTATCACCGTTGATGCTGAAAGCTACAAAGAAGTGACCATTGCTGATCCTGAAAAATTCAAAGAAGCTAGCAAAGTTTTCACCAAAGCACTTCAAGAAAACCCTATCAGTGGCGAAGGACTTCCAGCCTTTGGAACTAACGTTTTGGTCAACATCCTCAACGAAGCAGGTGGTCTTCCAACCCGTAACTTTAGAGCGGGAAATTGGGAATTTGCTGAGAATATCTGTGGTGAGACCATGGCTGAGAACATCAAAGCACGTGGGGGAAAAACAACCCATGGTTGTCACGCAGGTTGTGTCATTCAATGTTCACAAGTCTATAATGACAAAGATGGTAACTACCTCACATCAGGCTTTGAATACGAAACCATTTGGGCATTGGGTGCAAACTTTGGTATCCAAGATTTAGATTTAATTGCAAAAATTGATGCTTTGATGGATGATTTAGGTATTGATTCTATTGAAGCCTCTGTCACACTAGGACTTGCAGTGGATGCAGGTATTTTAGCGTACGGTGATGGCGAAAAAGCGTATGAGCTTTTATCAAAAGATTTACCAAATGGTACACCAATGGGTCGTATTATTGGTAGTGGTACCCATATTTTAGGAAAAATTTATGGTTTAGTGCGTGTTCCAACGGTTAAAGGTCAAGGTATTCCAGCGTATGAACCACGTGCGGTAAAAGGTCAAGGCATTACGTATGCAACTTCCACTATGGGCGCAGACCATACTTCAGGGTACGCTGTTGCTACCAACATTCTTAACAGTGGTGGGTATGTTGATCCTTTGAAAAAAGAGGGACAAGTTGAACTTGCACGCAATCTTCAAATTGCAACTGCCGCAGTTGATAGCACGGGTATGTGTATCTTTGTTGCCTTCCCAGCCCTTGATGATCCAAAATGTCTACCTGCCTTAGTCGATATGATCAATGCACGCTTTGGATGTAGCCTTAGCATTGATGATGTGGTCAATTTAGGTAAAACCATTCTTAAAACGGAACATGAATTTAACATCAAAGCGGGTCTTAACAGTGCGGACGATAGACTACCTGAATTTATGAAATACGAAATCCTTCCTCCACACAATGTGGTTTGGGACTTTACAGGTGAAGAAATTGATGCGTTCTGGAATTTTTGATGCACGTTTTTGTTAAACTTTTTGCTCAATACCGAGAGGGTCGCTTTAAAACAGAAGAGCGAACATATAAAGAAGGGATTTGTGCACAAGAGATTATCGAGGAACTTGAACTTGAAAAGGTTTCTCCTCTAGGCGTCTTAATGGTCAATTCACGCCATGAAAAACCTTCCTACACACTTCAAGAGGGCGACATAATCGCCCTCTTCCCAAAAGTAGGTGGCGGATAAGTCTTGTGTATCACTCCTCAAAGAAAAGAGCGATATTTACATGTAAGGCTTTGGCTATTTTATAAAGATGTTCCAACGAAAATTTGATATTATGATACCCCGCTTCCGCCCCTGCAATCAATGACGTCGATTTAAACCCTATCCTATACGAGAGTTCCAACTGCGATATGCCTTGAGCTTGGCGTGTTTTTTTGACATTGTTCCCAATTTTTCGATAAAACGCCTTTATCGCTTCAGGGCTATAGTCTATGACAATAAAAGTCTGCGTATCCCGTTTTGTGTTCATAGTACATTAACCTCTATTCTGTATAGATTAGAATTGAGTTTAGTGCGATACAATTTTCTTTTCAATCTAAAATAATAGAATAGACTTCTTGCAAAACTCATTTTGCAAGAAGTAAAAGCACTAAAGGTGCGTGGGCACTCTGCCGAGGAGAACCCAGTGTTAACGTAGTTTCTGGAGCTTTGCTTCAGAAACGTGTTCAGACTTCTTGTAGTTTTGCAAGAAGTCAAATGAAAAGTTTTGGTGATTTTTTTATCATTTCAATGTGCTATAATTTTAAGATAAATTTAAAAAAAAGATACTCAATGGTAGAACAAGAAGTTTTGGAGATGCTCACCACCATGGTGGAAGACAAAGACCTCTATACAGCAGGTCACTCCAAACGAGTTGCGATGTATTCTGCGCGTATTGCCCAAGCGATGGATTTGAGCGAAGAAGAACAAACCACGATTTATCAAGCAGGATTGCTTCATGACATCGGGAAAATCCTCACTCCCGAATCCGTTTTACTCAAACCCAAAAAATTCAATCGCCAAGAGTATGCCATCATCAGAAACCACTCTGTGGATGGCGAAAAAATGGTGTTATTTATCTCATCCTTTAAAGCCTATGCAACCATCATTCGGCACCATCACGAACGGTATGATGGAGAAGGATATCCTGATGAACTCAGGGGTGATGCGATTCCTCTACTCTCACGTATTATGGCCGTTGCCGATGCCTTTGATGCGATGACGACTAATCGTATCTATAAAGCACGAAAAACCATCGATAAAGCCCTTTTGGAACTTCAAAAATGCAGTGGCACACAATTTGACCCAACTGTAGTTACCAGTGCCATTTCTATTTTGAGCGAATTTAAAGAACTCATTTACAACATCCAATCACCCCAAAATGCTATCGATGAGCAACGTTTTGCTTACTTTTTTAAAGACCAACTCACTTCTGCCTACAGCAGCGAATACCTCAATCATATCTTGAATCAAAACAAAGACACCCATCACTTTTGCTGTTGCTACTTTATCCAACTCCATCACATGAATGCCTACAATGAACGTTTTGGCTGGAAATGTGGCGATGACTCACTTAAAGAAATCGCGTTGCGTATCAAACTTTTATTTGCCTCATCCTTTGTTTTTCGCGTTTTTGGTGATGATTTTATCGTACTCAATCCTTTACATGTAAGCGTTGAAGAAAAAGAGGTTTTGTACAAACTCGGTGTTGGTTTTGAAGGATTGGAAATTAGTTTACAACATTTTGATTTTAATGAACATACCATTGATTCATGGGAGCATTTGGAAAATCATTTAGTCCATTATGAATAATCTCACAAAACGTAGAGCTTGTTTTGCATCAAGGCATCCCTCTTGTTTCTATGCTACACTGCGCTTTTTCAAACTTAAGGAGCGCGTATGGCATACCCCCACTTTTTTGACACCCTCCCTTCCATTGCACTCAAAGACCCCTTAGCAAAACTCTTAGGTGTTTTTGAAAACGGTGAGTACACCCTAAGCTATACCGACATCATCAAAGCTTCAGGTCACAGTTGTCCGACCGTAGCAGGTGCATATTTGATGGCATACGTTGGACTTAAAAAGCTCTACCCAAACACTTCAGCTCTTCGAGGAGAGATAGACGTTTCTTTTAAAGAAGCATTACATGTAGGCGTAACAGGTGTTACCAGTCAGATTCTTTCGCACATCACAGGAGCCACCGACGTGAGTGGTTTTAAAGGTCTTGGTAACTCTTTTGCCCGTCATGGTTTGATGCATTTTGACGTACCCATGCAAGGATTTCTCCAACTAAAACGTCTTGATACCAATAGCATGGTCGAACTAAACTACGATGCATCCTCTATCATACCTCACCCCAACATGCAACCATTGATGCAAAAAGTTTTAAGTGGCGTAGCAACCAAGGAGGAGCAAAAAGAGTTTGGCGTGCTTTGGCAAGAAAGGGTTCAGAGGATTTTGGTAGATGCTTCAAAGGTCATCCATGTAAAAATGCTTTAAACCTTTTGCTTCATGCCTAGCATCAATCGATATGACCCTGGAGTTCCAGGTGGCACGAACGCGACGCGATCACCTTCGTGTAAACAGGTGCTTTTGGGAACGACTTTATGGTTAACAAAGACCGCTTCGATGGGTGCGTGCTCAAGTCCAAGATGAATAATAGCAGCTTCAATACAGATATCTTCTGGTAATTCTACCGCCGCATTGAAGTACGATAGCCCTTTCTCGCGTAAATGTTCACGTAAAAATGAGAAAGCATTGAGTATAATGGTCATTGCAAATCCTTTGAAAAATTATACCAAAAACGTGGGGAACGATGGAACTTTTAAGCTTTTTACGCCACCATTCTTTGGATGGTTTTTTGCCCCTTCGGGCGCATTTTGAAGCAATGGAGCGTTTTACATGTAGCTTTAGAGCGGTGGAAGAGAAGGCTCTAAAGCATGGCATAACGCCCTTACGGTATAAACGCAATCAAAAAACCCTTTCAGTGGAAAATCAATACACACTGTTCAATGCCAAAGTACTCATCGTTGGCTGTGGAGGCTTGGGGGGATTTGTGAGCGAAATGCTGTGTCGCATTGGGGTTGGGCACCTTATTTTAATGGATGGGGATGTCTTTGAAGAGCATAACCTCAACCGACAAAATTTTTCAACCATTCAAACCTTAGGAGAGCCAAAAGCACGTGTGGTCAAAGCCGCACTTGAAGCGATTAATCCCGCTTTACATGTAGATGCTTTTGAAGTTTTTTTCGATTTTTCTTTACATGTAAATCTTTTAGATGACGTTGATGTGGTGGTGGATGCGCTCGATGAGCCTTCTTTAAAATGCCATCTTGCATCGTGGTGCAAAGAACATCATAAACCCTTTGTCCATGGAGCAATCGCGGGGCACTATGCTCAGTTTTCAACCTGTGATACCTTGGAGCACCTCTACTCACAAGAAGGAAAAGGGGCAGAGATCTTTTTGGGAAATCCCTCATTTACCGCTTGTTTTGCAGCATCCATTCAAAGTGCAGAGGTAATTAAACTTCTTTTGGGTTGGAAGCATTTAGAAACACCTCTCTTCGCCGATTTATTAGAATATGAACTCACCTTGCTATAATGGTGCTAAAAATGGATATAAAATGAACCTTATGTTAGAAAAATTCTCCTCCTTTCACACCTTATGCGTAGGGCTCATTGTCTTTGCTTTGACACTGTTTCATTTTTCCCTTTTACCCTCATATAGCTATTACTTTATCTGGCAAAGCACCTTTGTTTTTTTACTCATTGCCTTAGGGCTTAGTGTCTATTTTAACAAAAGCAAACTCTTTGTCTTATTGCTCTTTCCCCTCTTCTTTTGTCTCTCGTTAGCCTTCCCAACCAGCTTATTTGAAAAGCTCAGTGTGACTGCTTTTTGGCACATAGCACCTTTGAGTACTGCGATTGGGTATTTGGTTATTTATGCGCTAAAAGAGCGAGGGCTTTTCAGCCCTTTTGGACTTGTACGCACACTTTTAGGCATTTTCTTTCTCGTAGGAAGTTATGGTGCACTCAAATATTTCTCCCCAGAAATGCTCGTTGCACTCAATCATCCCATTTTACATCCACGCATCAGTGGCATAAGCAATTCGGGAGATTTTGCGCTTATTATCAGCGCTATTGCCCTCTTGTTTGTATTTGGAATCTCCCGCTTATTTAGCGTTCAAAGTCAAAAGGCTCCCTTTTGGATGCTTATAGCACAACTCATCCCTCTGCTTTTTTTGCACGATAAAAACAGCTTTGTCCTCTTTGCTTTAACCACATCGCTCATCGCGATGGCTGCCCTTGCACATGATGCTTACCGCATGGCGTACATCGACACCCTCACAGGCATTCTTGGACGGCGTGCTTTGGAAGAGGCTTTTTTGCGCTTAGGCTCACGCTATCATCTTGCGATGGTGGATATTGACCATTTTAAAAAATTTAACGACACCTATGGACACGATATTGGGGATGATGTCTTAAAACTCATTGCAACAACCCTACTAGAAGTCAAGAACAAAGGCAAAGTCTACCGTTACGGAGGCGAGGAATTTACCATTTTGTTTCATACCTCCAAACACGAAACTTGTATTTTAGCCCTCGAAGAGATTCGTGAAAAAATAGCCAAACGAGGTTTTATCATTCGCTCCAATGATCGAACAAGCAAAACACCCAAAAAAGAGCAAAAAACACCCTCCACAAAGCAAGTAAAACTCTCAGTCAGTATCGGTTTAGCCAGTGCTCGTAAAGGAAAAACACCGCATGAGATTTTAAAAAGTGCAGATGAGGCACTGTATAGAGCTAAAGAGAGTGGAAGAAACTGCGTTATTTCTGTTTAGTTGGAGTATAATGACGAAAAATAAAAAGGATTAAGCATGGGAGAAGCAGGACTTAAGTGTTCTATCGCTGAATGCAAACAAAGGTTTAATCAAGTCAAAAACATGGGACTTTCCGAATTGGAAAAATACACTTCAAGATGTTCAACTTGTGGTAATTGGTTTTTAAAAGACAACGCTGTGGCACAAAAAACTTATGATAAAGTGTCACTCACATGGGCAGAAGCATTTAATTACGCCATTATGAAGAGGTAGGCTAAAACCCACCTCTTGACGTCTTTAGTGTAATTCACTGTTGAGTTTAATCTCTCGTTTACTGCGTGTCGCAACAATCATTCCATTCAGACTGTTTTGGCGGAAATGAATCCCATGAAGCCCTGCTAACTCCAAGCCTTTAAAGAATACCATCTCCTCCTTGCCAGCTTTTTTAAGTTTAACTTTTGGATTTGCTTCGATAATTTTTGAGAGTTCACTCGCACTAACACCTACTTTTGTTCCCTCCAAGATAGCGATACCTGCGTCCACAATGCAAGCATTTCCCAAAGGAATACCCGTTACCGAATTGGCACCCAACAAGGTATTTTCTCCGATGCTCACAGGATTGCCGTTGGTTCCACTCAGCACGCCTAAAATACTAGCTCCACCACCAACATCGCTACCACGTCCAACGACAACAGAAGAGCTAATGCGCCCCTCGACCATCACTGCCCCCGTAGTTCCTGCGTTAAAATTCACATAACTCGCCCCTGGCATAATGGTCGTCCCCGCTGCTAGTTGTGCGCCCATACGTACTTTAGAGCTGTCCAAAACGCGGGTATTGTCTGCGGGAATAATGTGCGATAAAAATCGTGGAAACTTATCAACCGATTCGATGATAGGATATTCACCCAAAAGTTTCATCTCCACTTCATGCGCCCTTAGCCACTCAAGTTCAATAGGTTGCCCCATCGACCATGCAACATTTTCTAGCACACTAAACGCTCCTGTAAGATTCAACGAGCGTAAAGCCGCCTTACCAGAAGAGAGCGCATAAAGCTTGAGATAAACTGCTTCAGGACTTAAAGGTTTGTCATCTTCAAACAAAAAGACGATGCGATAACGCTTTTTAAACTCTTCATTTTCAGCAATCCACTCCAAAGTCTTTATGACTTGAACATTTTTATGGGCTTCACCCATTGCATGGTTAAGATATGGTGTAAACGCATTCATCGTATTTTTGACAAACTTTTTCTTCACATCGTAGACAAATTCACTGCTAGAAAAATCAACTTCAACACCACTTTCTTGCAAGGCACCTATGAAAATAGCGGCACTGCCAAAATTTTCATTCCAGTTGATGAAAGGAAATGTGGCTTGCAAAATCTTTTCAGGATTAAGCTGCCCTCTATCGACACGTGCGATGCCAAATCCAATCGGTTTTTTGTAGCCCTCTTGCGATTCAATCTCTGCGACCAATGCTTTAAAATCTGCTTCGTCTATCGTTGTTCGTAATGACATAGCTTTCCTTTATATGTTACGTTAAAAATTGTCTGTAAACAAAATGTATTCCCTAAACTTAGGGCTTATTTGCTTGAACACGCACTAGTGCCACCATTGACGCCAATGGTAGGCTGGATGGCTTCATTGCTGACACCGCCCTCTGCATTGATTTTTTCAACAATTTCCCATAATTTTGAAGCTGAGGCTTGGTAACGCTTCGCTGTTTCACTCTCTGGGTGGAAAAAGACTACGGGTTTACCCGCGTCGCCACCCTCACGAACCGCTGGCTCAATAGGAATCTGACCAATAACAATCGTTTCAAACTTATCGGCTAAAGGTTGTGTCGTACCCTTACCAAAAATGGCGTACTCTTTATTCGTTTCAGGGCAGATAAAACCGCTCATATTTTCCATAATTCCAGCGATAGGGATGTGTAATTTTTGGAACATATCCAAACTTCGCTCCGTATCATCGAGGGCGACTTGTTGAGGGGTTGTTACACAAATACCCGTGGTCACAGGCACGCTTTGTGCGAGTGTTAATTGTGCATCGCCCGTTCCTGGAGGCATGTCGATAAACAGAACATCCAAATCACTCCACAAGATATCGCGTAAGAGTTGCTCTATCGCTTTCATAATCATCGAGCCTCTCCAAATAAGCGACTGACCTCCCTCCATCAAAGAGCCCATACTCATCATTTCAACCCCATAAGCAACGATGGGTTTAACTTTTTGTCCTACGATGTCTGGATGCATATCCACAACACCCATCATACGAGGAACATTGGGACCATAAATATCGGCATCAAGTAAACCCACTTTTTTGCCTTGGCTGGCTAAGGCAATCGCTAAATTAACCGTTGTTGTCGTTTTGCCCACCCCACCTTTTCCTGAGCTTACCATCACAAAATTTTTAACGTGCGGTGCTATATTTTTACCCGATTGGGAGTTACTTTTTTCAACAGGAGGTTTTGGCTGTTTGACCACAACATCAGCGCGCTTAGCTCCAAGGGCTTTCATCGCATGCTCAATCGCACCTTTAAGCTCATCTCCCACTTCCTTAGCAGAAGAGACAATTTCAACCTGCACAAATACATTTTCATCTTGAACTTCGACCTCTTTTACAAAGCCAAATGTCACGATATCTTTCTCAAAACCAGGGTATTTAACCTCTTTCAGTTTTGCTAAAACACTTTCTTTGGTTACCATTATCGTTTTCCTTTTTTCCTTAATAGATGGCGGAATTTAACACAAAAAAGATAAAAAAAAGCTTTCAAAATGTATAATATCGTAACACTTCAGAAAAAGGACAAAATTTGCCCGATTTAACTTTAGTGATGCTTAGTGCGGGGAGTTCTTCGCGGTTTCATCATAAAGCCAAAAAACAATGGCTCCGTATCGGCGATATTCCATTATGGCTTCACAGTACTAACACCCTCTCACAGCTTCACCCTTTTTCGAAAATTATTGTCACAGTAAGTTCTGAAGACCTCCCTTACGCACGCAAATTTAGTGATTCTATCACCTTTGTAGAAGGGGGGCTGTCACGCCAAGATTCTTTAAAAAATGCCCTTTTACATGTAAGTACTCCTTATGTGCTCATCAGTGATTGTGCGCGTCCATGTGTCGATGAAGCGATGTTAAAACGTATTTTAGACGCCTCGCCTCAAGCCCACTGTGTTGTTCCCTTTTTAAACGTGGTCGATACCGTTGCGTACGAAGATGCCACGATAGATAGAGCCCATGTTAAGCTTATCCAAACACCACAATGCTCATCCACCGCACTGCTTAAACAAGCGTTGCAAACAGATGTGGAGTACACCGATGAGAGCAGTGCCATCAAAGCTTTGGGAGGGACGGTGGATTATGTGCTTGGAAATGCTCATGCTAAAAAGCTTACATGTAAAGAAGATATCCCACTCATTCCCTGCCTCAAAGCGCCCTGCGTAACCCCCATGATAGGTTATGGTTTTGATGTGCATGCTTATGAAGAGGGAAAACCCATGCGTTTAGGTGGTGTCGAAGTGCATCCTACTATAGGATTTCGTGCACATTCGGATGGCGATGTTGTGATTCATGCCCTCATTGATGCACTCTTAGGTGCTGCGGGAGCGGGAGATATCGGTGAGTTTTTCCCCGACACCGATGCACGTTATAAAGATATAGACTCCCAAATACTGCTTCGTGAAGTATGCACATTTTTAGAACGTGTGGGATTTGAAATTAGGCATTGTGATATCACAATTATGGCAGAATTTCCAAAGCTTGGACATATGAAAGATGCGATACGTTTTGCACTTTCCAAAACATTAGGCCTTGGGGCTCATCACGTCAACGTTAAAGCAACGACCACAGAGAAACTAGGATTTGTGGGGCGGAAAGAAGGTGTCGCAGTGAGTGCGACGGCAACATTAAACTACCTTGATTGGAAAAATGTATGAAGATTCTTATCGTTGAAAATGAAATTTACCTCGCCCAAAGTATCGCTTCAAAGCTCATGGAAATAGGACATGTGTGTGAAATTGCGACCAGCATCAAAGATGCACTTAGGGATGAAAAATACGAAGCTGTTTTGCTCTCAACCAATATCTCTGGTCAAAACTTTTATCCTGTCATCGAAAAACACCGTGCTTCGATTATTATTTTGATGATCTCGTACATCAGCAACGACACCGTAACCAATCCTATCAAAGCAGGTGCGTGCGATTACATTCAAAAGCCCTTTATGATTGAAGAATTGATGCGCAAGCTCCAACATTTAAGTGACTTTAAACATCTCAAAAAAGAGAATGTCACCTATAAAGAGTATGTCAAAAACCTTTTTGCCACGGCCAATATTGAACCCATCGATAAAAAATCTAAATTCCCCATTTTGATCAAGACCAACTTTCAAAAACATGCTGATGCCCTTGTGTTTAACTACGCCAGTTCGCAAAACGAAACCTTTACGTTTCTCTCACTCACTCACACCAACGCTTTTGAGAAAATCACACGCACACCCAATGATGAGCTCATATACATCATCGATATGCAAAACCTCAAAAAGAGTGAAAAGATGAAAGTTTATAACATCATCGAGGGAAAGCGCGCCATCATTTGTAGTACCGACCCCAATGAGGAGACCGATATCACACAAATCAATATCGCCACGGACAGTAAAATCTTAGACCAAGGTGACATTTTATGTGTGGATGATTATGTCAAGTACGTCATTTGCAACTTTCAAAATAAATTTCCTGACACAGAGCTTTCTAAAAAGTTAGGCATTTCACGCAAAAGTTTATGGGAAAAAAGGAAGAAGTATGGAATCAGTAAAAAGAAATAGACAACTCTTTCTTGATAAAGAATTTGTAGCCACCCTCGCCCTTGCCAAAGAGGGTATTTTGGCACCCGTTGAGCGTTTGATGAATCAGCGTGAAGCTAAAGAAGTGGCTGAAACTGGTCACTTTAGAGGAAAACCGTTTCCCTTTCCCTTTATCATTGCTCCCTCAGGTGAAAAAAACAGGGATGTTTTAACCACCGCTTACCAAGGTGAACCGCTTGATTTTATCGTGGATGGCAAAATCAAAGGCACCATCATCGTCGATGAAGTCTTTGAAGTGGACAGACACACACGTATTGAACAGCTTTTTGGCTCCAATGATGCGAATAATCCTGATATTCAAACTTTTATGAAACGTTTAGGTGATGTTGCTGTGTGCGGTGAATACACGCTTGAATTTGATGAAATCAAACAAGTTAAAGAAAAAATAGCGCAAGCAAAAGAACAACTGGGTGCTAAAAATATCTCTGCCATGATGATCAATGCCAAGCCGTTTCACCGAGCACATGAACGTGTTATTCGCATTACCTTAGAAAAATGCGATATGCTGGTAATTTTCCTTCTAAAACCCTATAAAAAAGATGTCATTCCCTACGAATTGCGTCTCAAAGCCTTGCAATATTTTGTGGATAACTACCTGCCAAAAAACCGTGTGATCATCGTTCCTTTTGAAAACACCTACCTTTTTTCAAGCTATAAAAATGCCATTTTAGACAGTATTTGTGCGCACAATTTTGGCTGCAACAAACTGGTTTTAAGCCAAAATCACAGTGGCATTGGTGCTTATTTTGACAACAATGAGACCAAATCTATTTTGGATCAGTACGAAGATTTGGACATCGAAGTGGAGCTTTTAGCTGAGTTTGTCTACTGCAATGAGTGCAAAACCTTGGTCAGCGTCAATACCTGCCCGCACGGCTCACACCATCACATCAAGTACCACGCTGAGTCTTTGTTAGAGCTTTTAAAAGCAGGCATGTTGCCTCCTGCCATCTTTATGCGCAAAGATATCTCAGCCATACTGCTGAGCGAAATGTTTAAAAACCGATTTGAAAATATCAGCAAAATATACGATGCCATTTTCCCCAACAGCGGTCTTTTAGAAACCCATGATGAGCGTGAATTCTATCTTGAACTTATGCGCCTTCACCAAACCACCTCATTGACTTAACATGCGCCGTTTTTTCTTGACTTTTTTTTACAGCGGTCTCTCCCCCAAAGCACCTGGAACCATGGGCTCTTTGTTAGCCCTTGTTTTGGGTGTTATGATTGTTAATTTTCTCTCTTTAGAAACGCTTTTTTTGGCAAGTGTTTTACTGACCATCCTTGGAATAAAGCACATCAATGCTTATGAAGAAAACGGTGGTGAACATGACGATAAAAGTATCGTTATTGATGAAGTAATAGGTATGTGGCTTGCTCTTGTCCTAAGCTCAACCACGTGGCAACAAATCGGACTTAGTTTTCTGTTTTTTCGCCTTTTTGACATTTGGAAACCCTCTATTATTGGTAAAATCGACCGAAATGTTAAAGGAGGCTTGGGTGTTATCGGCGATGATATCGTCGCTGGACTTCTCGCAGGGATTTGTAGTGCTGGGGTCTATCAACTCTTAACATTAGTTTAATCGACGCTTTAATTTAAGACATTACTTTTTTAAAACCTATTTAAGATAAGTTTTATCGTATTATACTTCCTTATATTTTTCAAAAAGGATATACGATGAAACTTCTATCTAAACTTTTACTTTCTAGCGCGTTAGTTTTCTCTTTTGCACAGGCCAAAGAGTTTGTTATCGACAACACACACACCAATGTAGGTTTTTCCATTAAACATATGATGATTTCCAACGTCAAAGGCAATTTCCATAACTACAGTGGCGATATCGATTTTGATGTTGATAAAAAAGTATTCAACAAACTTACTGCCAAAATTGATGTTGCTTCCATCGATACGGGTATTGAAAAACGAGATGAGCATCTCAAAAGTGCTGACTTCTTTGACGTTGCAAAGTACAAAACTATTGACTTTACAATGACAGACATGAAAGAGGGAAAGCTACACGGTAAACTCACCATTCACGGCGTAACCAAAGATATCGTTTTAACACCTACGATTCATGGTCTTGTCAAAGACTTTAAAGGCGCACAACGTGTTGGCTTTACGTTAGAGGGTAAAATCAACCGTAAAGATTTTGGTTTAACATGGAACAAAATCTTAGAAGGTGGTGGATTAACGGTTGATGAAACGGTTACTCTTGTGGTTGATGTCGAAGCTATAGAGCTCTAAACCCTTCTCGTTCAAACCCACAAGCGAAACCCAAAAACTCTTTTTTCTGGGTTTCGCTCACCTCTAACTCCCACACCACACCGTCGTTTTCAAACACACGATGCTTTACATGTAAGCCATGATGTGTCGTATAGTGTTCAAAGCGTGGAACCAATGGATAGTCCGTTTTACATGTAAGGATTTCTTTAAAGACAAAAGGAGTCAGGGTTGCGGCGGCGATGACCTCTTTGGCGCTGCTGCCATACGCCCTGACCAACCCACCCGTTCCTAATTTGATACCTCCAAAATAACGCACGATGAGAATACCCACTTCCACAAGTTCACTTCCACGCATCACATTTAAAACAGGAGGACCTGAGGTGCCTTTTGGCTCGCCATCGTCGGAGTTGTTTTCGACAATTTGGCGGTATTCGTTAAAAAAACGCTTTGCCCATACGATATGTGCGGCTTTAGGATGTTCATTTTGAAGCCTTACATGTAAAGATTCAAAGGTGCTTATCGGGCAAAGATAGGCTAAAAATGTCGATTTTTTTTCTTCAAATGACGCAGAGAAAATCTCTAAAATTGTCTGCATTATAAAGGCTCAATCACCACTTTAATGTCACTCGGGCTTGCATGGTAAGGCGAAGAAGTCACGATAAAATCAACACCCGTTTTGGCATACGCCACAATGTTGTGTTCCCCAATGCCCCCTGTTGCTGAGAGTAAAAGCGTGGGAAATTCTGTTTTAAGCGCTACGCACTGTGCCAATGCTTCAAAACTCATCTTTTCACACTGCAAGATATCCGCTCCCAACGTTGCAACATAACGCGCTTCTTCAAAACTTGAGACTTCCACAACGATTTTCTTCTCCAAAAACTTTTGTTTCATCTTCACAAACTGAGCCTCAAATGCCGCATCATTTTCAAAAAAAGCACGGTGCTGGTCAAACACCAAAATGGAATCATAAAGTCCCAATCGATGATGTGCTCCTCCACCTGCATAGACAGCTTTTAGGGCTAACTCTTTGGTGCGTGGGAAAATTTTTCGTGTGGTTAAAAGCTCAATGTGTGGATTGACTTCACGTGCAAGGCAAAGCATACGGTCTGTTTTTGTGGCGATGCCACTGAGAAATTCTAAGATATTTTGACATACTTTCCACGCCTTATGCGCCGCGTCCGCTCTGCCATAGCCTATCAAGATGACCTCTTTTGCTTCCAATCGATCACCACATGCTTTGAACGCCTGTGTTTTAAGCCCCAAACGACGGCACATCTCATCGACATACTCCACACCACATACCACGATAGGCTCTTTGGTCGCAAACGTAATCTTGGCATTTTTCGCCCCAATCTCTAGCCCAACGGTCGTCACATCAATCAAACCTACATCTTCACGAATCATATCCATCATGGAAAAAACCTTATACTAATTTTTGTTTTTTTTGAAAATAATGTAACCCTATAAAAACCACTACCGAGATAGCTATCAACACACCGCACAACACCAATGCCAAATCATAATCCCCATCAAACACTGCATTGTAAATCGCCAACGAAATTGTATCAGTTTTACCAACAATATTGCCACCAAGCATCAGCGTTATCCCCACTTCCCCCAAAGCCCTAGCACTCGCAATCAACAAGGTCGCAATGACACTGGATTTGATACACGGCAAAATCACCCATACAAAAGTTTGGAGCTTACTTTTACCACTGGTGTATGCCGCTTCAGTAATGGCTTTGGGGAACGCTTCGATGGCAGATTGTAAGGGCTTGACCATGAGTGGAAGTCCTGCGATAAAGCCAGCAATCACCAACCCTTTAAACTCAAAAATAAAACGAATATCGAAAGTATAAAAATAAGACCCAATCCAGCCTTTTTTGCCCAAAAGCAGTAAGAGTAAAAAACCTATCGCAATGGGAGGGAAGATAAGGGGAATGGTCACCAGCGTCTCCCAAAGCCATTTATGAGGCAATGACTCTTTGGAGAGAAGATAAGACAGAGGGATTCCTAGAATGATAAAAAGTATCAAAGAAAATCCCACCGTTTTAAAACTCAACAAAAGCGGAGGAACGATAAGACTAAAGTCCATATTTGGAAAATATTGCTTTAGCTTTTGGGCTGGAGAGGAATGTTAAAAATTCTTCACAGCTTTTCTCTTTTGCACACGCCCCAAGACTCCCTGCGGTAATCTCTATTTTGCTATAGAGGTGAGATGGAATTTCCACAAATCCACCGATTTTGTTCCCTGCATCAAGGGCTACGGTGAGATTAACGACACCCATATCGACTTCATGCGCCATCACATAAGTGGTGACTTGAGGAACGGTTGCTACGACCATAAGCTTTTCTTTAACCTTATCGTAAAGTTTAGTGTTGTTGAAAAACTCCATCGCCGCATCGCCGTATATCGCCTTTTTAGGCTCAGGTATGGCTATCTTTTGAATACTCTCTTTGTCAATATCCAAAGCATTTTCCAAACGCATACCTTTAGCATAAATGATAACTGCACGCCCCAAGCCAATCTCTTGATACCGCACAAATCCAACTTCTTTTTGCGCTTCTAAAAATTTCTTATCGCCGATGACCAATGCCACTTCTTCTTGCTTGGCATGGGCAAAAATCTGTGCCATATTGCCATACATCGCATCGACTTTAGGATGCGCCTCTTCATAGGCTTTTAACACTTCTTGCATGGGTTTTTTATACCCTCCTGCTACCGCTATTTTTAAACTATCTGCACACACCAATGTGCCCATCAAAAGGGCTAAAATGCCCATGACTGTTTTTTTCATGTTTTACCTTTTCAAATGTTGAATAATAGGCGCAAAGGCTTTGGTACTCACACTCACCATGGAACCTACATGTAAAGCGTTTGCTTCACTCTCATCTAAAACAATTTCAACGATTTGCTGACCGATGGAGACAATAGCGATATAAATCACATCGACTTTGACAATGTCTAAAAGCTCACCCTCAAAGGCAAACTTTTGACTCCCTTGCGTACGAAGCAACACATCTTTCGCATCACCATCTTGAATCACTTTTCCTTGTGAGAGAACCATCACACGATTGCTGAGACGATAAATCTCGCTAGGGTCATGACTCACCATAATCGTCGTCGTTTCAAACTCTTTATGCAAGGTCAAAATCTCATGTTGAAGTTTGGTGCGCATGGAAGGGTCAAGGGCGGAGAGTGGCTCATCCATCAGCAAAAGTTTCGGACGATTCATCATCGCACGACACAAACTTACCCGCTGTTTTTGCCCACCCGATAAACTCATCACAGAGCGATGAGCCAGTTCCAAAAGCTCCGTCATTTCAAGCAAATGCTTTGCAAGCGTCGTGTCTTTTTTGACAAACAAAAGATTTTCCATGACACTCATATTGGGAAAAAGTGCGTAGTCTTGAAAGACAAAACCGATGCCTCTTTTTTGAGGAGGTATTGCGTGCTTTTCATCTAACCACACTTCATCATCCACCACAATGCGCCCTTGCGCACTTTCAAGCCCTGCTAAGATACGTAGCAACGTCGTTTTCCCGCTACCACTTTGACCGCTTAGCGCAACAAAACTCTGGGAATCGATGGAAAGCTTTACATGTAAATCCATTTTTCCTAAAGAGCCTAAGAGCTCTTTTGAAACATCCAATTCTATCATGCAATGCCTCCGATACGATGAGCTTGTTTTCGGTTAAAAACATAGACACACAACAGTACCAAAAAGCTTAAAAGCACCATAATTCCACTGTAAATATGCGCACTCGTATAATCCATAATTTCCACCATTTCATAAATTGCCACGGATGCCACTTTGGTTTGCCCTGGTATGCTTCCACCCACCATCAACACGACCCCAAACTCCCCCACCGTATGTGCAAAGGTGATAACAATGGCGGTCATTAAAGAGGGTTTAATGTTGGGTAAAGCCACCATAAAAAGAGTCGTAAGCTTACTTTTTCCTGCAATGTACGAGGCTTCAAGCATATTTTTTGGTAATGCTTCAAAACCACTTTGCAACGGCTGAACCATAAAAGGTAAAGAGTAAAAACAACTGGCTATCACTAAGCCTGTAAAATTAAACACCATTTTGATGCCAAAATAGTCATAGAAAAATGCCCCAATGGGAGAATTGTGAGACAACGCAAACAGAATATAAAAGCCTAAAACAGAAGGGGGCAAAACGATAGGTAATGCCGTAATCGCTTCGATAATAGGCTTGTAACGAGACTGCGTTTGTGAAAGATTCCACGCAATAAACAATGAGATGCTAAACAAAATAGCCGTTGTAATGCTTGCTAGTTTGAACGAGAGTAAAAACGGTGTGAACTCAAGATGTAAAAGTGCTTCAAACATCGCACACCTCCAACACAAAAAGCTCACTGGCTTTGATGAGTAAAGTAACCTCATCGTTTACATGTAAGCCTATGCGTTTAAAGGATGTTTGGGTAATGAAGCTTTGAAGGGTAACACCCTTTACATGTAAAACGATACTGCACAGCAATCTACCCTCTTCAATACTCGCAATACTGGCTTTTATCTGGTTAGAATAACTCAGTTCACCGCTGAGATTTTTTGCCAAAGCAATATGAGAGGGCTTTGCACCTAAAACAACTTTGGAGCCAACTTCTAGCCCCAAAGGTAAGTCAAGCCCCATCATGCTAAGGCGTATCCCTTGAAAATCAAAGCCAATGATGTGAAGATTCTGCTCCCCTTCAATCTTGGTGACAATCGCTTCTAGCCTATTCATTCACTAAATAACCATAATTTTTGAAGATTTGTTTCGCTTTGCCGCTTAACACAAAGTCATAAAACGCTTTCGCCTCAGCATTGTTTTGTGCTTGTTTTAACAGAACAATACCCTGATTAATTGGTGCATAAAGCGAAGGATCAACCTTGACCCAATCCTTGCCTTCAACATACTGTTTCATCTTCTCACCATAAAATGCCGATGCATTCACAAAACCAATATCCGCTGCGGTAATGGCAAAAGAGACCGTATGAGAAATACTCTCCCCATACACCAGTTTTGACTCAGCCATCTCATAAAGTCCCTTTTGTTTCAATGCCTCAACTGTCGCTGCACCGTAAGGTGCTGTTTTTGGATTGGCAAGGGCAATTTTTTCAACCTTCTTATCGGCTACAACACCTAACCCCTTGCCCAAATCAAGCCCTCGCACACTCATCATGGCTAGTGCTCCACTGGCGTACACGACAGGCTTCGTTACCGCTATATTTTCTTTGTAAAGAGCCTCTGGAAACTGCATATCCGCACTGATGAACACATCAAACGGAGCACCACTTTTAATTTGCGCTGTAAACTTACCACTTGCCCCCAAAACGGTATCGACTTTAATGGAGGGATTGCTCTTCGCAAATTCCACTTTTAAAACCTCAATCACATCCGCCAAATTCGCAGCCACCGCCACACGGATATCCCCTGCCCATAAACTTGCACTTAAAACAACACTCGCTAAAAAGACTTTTAACATGACTTCTCCTTATTTACCAATGATAATACTGCTCGATTTGATAATCGCACACACGTTAGAGCCTACATTAAACCCTAATCGTTTCACAGATTCTGTGGTAATGGTTGCCACCACTACATCATTTTCACCTACATCCACACTCACTTGCGCATTGACATCGCCAAACTTGATATCACGTACTGTGCCTTTAAGTTTATTGCGCGCGCTCGTTACAATGTCATCACTCTGCGCCAAAAGTACCGATGACGCTTTGATGATACCCACCACTTCATCCCCTACATGTAACCCCATCTCTTCAACCGCAGAGTTGGTAATGGTAGAAACTAAAACAACCCCACTTTTAAGTACGATATGTACCTCCGCATTGACCTTGGCTTGTTTTATCTCGCCGATTTTTCCCATCAGCTGATTGCGCGCACTAATCTGCATAGCTATCCTTTGTAAGTTTTTAATGTGTTCAACATTGAATTGAGAAACGCTAGAGAGCGTAGCAATAAACCGCTCATACTCATGCTTTAAGATGCCATAGTTTTTGACCATCTCTTGCCCAAGTGCTGTAAGCGTCGTTCCACCTCCTCCACTGCCTCCCGTAACTTTTACGACCAAAGGGCTTTGGGAAAGATTGTTCATGGTATCCACCGCTTCCCATGATGCCTTGTAACTAAGCCCTACTTTTTTCGCCGCACTGCTGATGGAGCCAAACTCACCAATGGCTTCTAGTAAACGAATGCGTTTTTCAAGCAGTTCAGGTTTATCAAATTGCATGACACCTAACATTTTATTCCTTATATAGTTTAAGTACATAACGCTTGGCAGAAGTATAGCGTTATAACCTTAAAAGATATAACGCTTGGTTGTTCAAAAATTCATCAGCAAAAAAGTCTAGGGATACTTTCGTACGATAAGGGTGGTGTAATTTTTTTATAAAAAATCCCTTTGGCTAAGAGAGCATTTTTCAGCCCCTCACCTGCTTGAGTACTTAACCAATAGGTTACTTCGTGCTCTTTTAAAAAAGTAGCTAAAACGGTACTGGGTTTAAGGCGTGTGTCAGAAAGAGGGTTAATTACAAAGGTAACAGTGACAATACGTTGATTATAAACATGCGCTAAGGCAATGTAGGTTTCGGTATTGGAACATGCGTTCCAATCCTCTTGATGAGCGGTGGGAAAGGCTACGATCAATTTATCTTTTGCCTCCAGTATCTGCAAGGTGTAGCCTCGAATTAAAGCGGTTGCTATCTTTTGATGCGCACTTTTGACGATGCGTGAAAGTGTCGGGCGTGAGATGTTCATCTTAAGTGCAGCATCTTCTTGGTAAAGCCCCTCATAATCCATCAAAAAAACAGCCTCCATCTCATCGCTGTTAAGTTCCATCACCCCTTGTTCTTTTTTTATATTGGGGCTAAAACAAGTAAATACGGGTTTAAATGAACACTCTCTTATGATTTTTTGTCTTCCCATAACGGTCTCCTTTGGTGCTATCTTAGCATAGAAATTCTAAATTTTTATTGACATATGTTCATAAAGTGTGTATGATTGCACTTATTATTTTTATCAATAGGGGTTATTATGCAAGACACACCAATACCTGAACAAAACAGATTAAAATTTTTTCCTATTATGATGTACGCCATCGTTATGGGCATGAGCGGACTTACCATTATGTACCAAAAAGCAGCTCTGTGGCTCGCCTTTCCCTCGCTAATTGGTACGGCTTTAATGGGGATTACAACCTTCCTTTTCCTCATCGTCTCAACCGTATATGTAACGAAGTTTTTGCGTTACCCAATGGCGGTGAAAAACGAATTTGCGCATCCCGTTCGCATCAACTTTTTTGCAGCCGTTTCCATTTCTATGCTGATGTTAGCCATCATTTACAAAGAGCCTTATCCTAGTATTTCAGCTGCTTTTTGGTATCCAGCAACGGCTTTGCATTTTTACCTTACCATGCACACCATCGCTTTTTGGATTAATCACAATCAAGAGCTCTCCCACTCCAATCCAGCTTGGTTCATCCCCATCGTAGGAAACGTGTTAGTGCCTGTTGCAGGTGTTGGATTCGCACCGCAAGGATTGTTGATGTATTTTTTCTCTTCGGGTATCTTTTTTTGGATGATTTTATTTGCCATTTTGCTCAACCGCATCATTTTCCACCATCAACTTGTGGTCAAGTTTATGCCAACAATGTTTATCCTTATCGCACCTCCTGCGGTTGGTTTTATCGCGTACATCAAAATGTTTGAAAGCTTTGATGTATTTGCTGACATTTTGTTTAACCTTGCCGTTTTCTTTACACTGCTCATAGGCTTTATGTATAAAAACTTTGTCAAAATCAAGTTTTTCATCTCATGGTGGGCATTTGTCTTCCCTCTTGCTGCCATGGCGATTGCTTCGATGCTGATGCACCACCACTCCCACGATACGTTTACACTCGTTTTCTCGTACATCATGATAGCTGTAACAACGCTCATCATCGCTATTGTCATCTACCAAACCCTTTTGCACATGCAAAAAGGCGAAATCTGTATTCAAGAATAAGGAAAAACAATGAAAAAAACAACCTTTATGGACAAATACCCTGTTTATACTCTTACCCTCAATAAAGATGAAATTGCTTACGCCAACGTTCCTCAAATTGTAGAGTATTTTAAAGCTAAAATTGAAGCACACCCCGTTGCACGTTTAATTGCTGTATTTGATCATTATGCCCATACTAAAGCCCTAAACGGTGAGATTATGGTAGGACTTAAGGATGCGCAAAATGTCATCTTTTGTTTTGGAACGGCTATTCCAACGACTAAAATTTTAGCTGTACGACCTCGAAGCATTGGCATTTGTGAATTAGAAGATGCTTTCATCATAGAGTTTATCGAAGCACCCAAAGAAGAGTTGCATACTCTTATGGAAACATGGGCAAAAGATTTGGTAACTCCACGCACTTAAACTAGCTTCTTTTGGCACTAAATTGTGCTAAAATCATCTCCAATACTTTTTCAAGGAGTTTCCATGAAACGATGGTTGGGGATGTCTCTTTTTTTTAGTTTTCTACTGAGTCTTAGTGCTTTCTCTAATGATGAGATTGCCATTGTCAAGCATACGGAAGGTACGGTCACCCTCAAACGAAATACAACCATCACCCCACTCAAACAACGTGATCAGCTTTTAAAAAATGATATCGTTATCACGGGAGAGAAAAGCAGTGTTGGTGTTATTTTCCATGACGGCAGTGTTCTCTCTTTGGGGGAAAAAAGCCATTTGGTCATTGAAGAATTTACCTTCAAACCTCTTGAAAAACAATTTAAATTTGATCTTTATATGAACAAAGGTACGGCTTTATTTGAATCTGGAAAAATTGGAACCCTCGCTCCTGAAGCATTTGAGTTCAAAATTCCCGAAGGTACAGTTGGCATTCGTGGCACTAAATTTATCGTTGAAGTCAAATAGGAGCATTTATGAAAACCTTACATCTCGTGTTTATTACACTCTTCTTTATCTTCTTTGGCGGTTGCGCTAGCACGCAAGTTATCTTATTGGAAGGTTCAAAAGAAAGTAGTGCTGTTGTGGTTAAAACACAAGCGGGAGAACAAGTCATTAATGTGCCTCGTGGACAAACAAAAATTTCATCCGCTAAAGAAACACCCTCCGCTCCTAAAGTCTTAACACAAGAGGATGTTCAAAAACAATTTGGAGCACTGATTGCAAAGGCACCCAAACCCCCCGTTAGCTTTTTACTCTATTTTAAATCAGGAGGAACAGTGCTTACCGAAGAGTCTGAAAAACTCTTTACTTTGATCGAACAGTCTATCAAAGAGAGAACCCCTTGCGATGTCAATATCATTGGACATGCTGATCGAGCAGGCTCAACACACTACAATATCACCCTTTCACTCAATCGCGCCAAGAGTGTGCACACATGGTTTAGTAAACAAAGTTTAGATATTAGAGCCATCACTGTTGAGTCCTATGGAGAGGAAGACCCTATTATTCCTACCAAAGATGGCGTCAGTGAACCTAAAAATAGACGTGTAGAAATCTTAATTCGCTAATATGCTCAGACGACTTGGACGTTTACTGGGAATTGTTGCCTTAACGGTTGGCTTGCATGCCCTTGTCTATCTAAGTGGCGTTGTTCCTTTTGTGGATTTTCGCCTACTGGATATAGCCTCCGCCACATTGCATTCAGAGCCAAATAAGCCATTTCCATCCACTTTGATTGTGGAGATTGATGAAAAAAGCTTAGCACAAATGGGACAATGGCCATGGCCTAGAATTATTACCGCCAAAGTAATTCAAGAAATCCTCAAAGGACAGCCCTCTGCTTTGGGTATCGATATTCTTTTTCCCGAAGCAGACCGCACGTCACCCATTCATCTAAAATCATTTTACAACACACGCTTTAATCTTGATGTAACCATCGAAGGGTTACCCTCATTTTTGCAAGATCACGACATCTTGTTGGGGAGTGTTTTAGAAAAAGGAAGAAGTGTCTTGCCCATTTTTGCCTCTAAAGATGGTGGTAATACCTCCTGCTCTTTCACGACACCTTTAAAAGGAAGTGCATCACTGCCCCTACACGAGACCAAACATCTTTTGTGTAACATTCCCATCCTTCAAACCTCTGCTAAAGGGATAGGCTTTATCAATGCTGCGGTAGATGGTGATGGTGTCTTTAGACGACAACTTTTGGCTCTAAAACATCACAATGAAATCCTTCCTTCCCTAGCAATCGCCATGTTGCAACAAATCGACCCTACCACCACATGGGAGAGAACCTCTTCACTAACGCAAGCTTTAAAATTCTCTTTTTTAGATAAAACCATCACAACAGATGAAAATGCAGGTGTGCTTAATTATCTCTACTCTAAAAAATCGTTTCAGCGCATTTCAGCGTCCGATGTTGCCTCTGGGAATGTCGATCCTTCCTTATTTACGGGTAAATTAGTTCTATTGGGAGCTACTGCCACAGGTTTATACGACCAATTTGTAACGCCTAATGGAGAAATTGTCCCTGGTCTCTTTGTCCATGCTTCATTATTGGAAAACATGCTCCATCAAAACCTTCTCTACCAACCTGAAATCTCAAAAAAAATTTCTTTTGCTTTTTCCTTTCTAATCGGCTTGATTCTTGTATGGTTGGTGACAAAAAAACATTATCTTTACTCGTGGGGAGTCTTTTTAGTATCATGCTTTGCATCGATAGGTTTGATGGGACTCTTTTTACAAAACTCCTTATACGCTTCTTTGGGATATTTTCTCGTTCCTTTTTTATTTTTATTTTTTATGATTTCTCTCTTCTTTGCTGTTTTACATTATGTTGAGCGTAAACAGTTTTTAGAAGATTTAGGAGAAGCCCATTCAGCTACCATTGATAGTATGACCATGGTGGCCGAGAGTCGTGATGTTGAAACGGGAGCACATATTGTTCGTACGAAAGAGTATGTCAAAATTTTGGCAGAGTTTTTACACCGTAATGGATTTTACAAAAACACACTTACCCCTCACATCATTGATTTGATGTATCGAGCTGCCCCCTTGCATGATATTGGAAAAGTGGGTATCCCCGATGCCATTTTACAAAAACAGGGGCGTTTAGATGAAGAAGAGATGCACATTATGAGAAAGCATGCTTCCATTGGGGGAACCATTATCGAAAATGCCATCAATAGCTATAACAAAACCAATGAGTTTTTAACCATTGCTGCCAATATTGCACATACCCATCATGAAAAATGGAACGGCTCAGGCTACCCACAAGGGCTTAAAGGAGAGGAAATTCCTCTCGAGGGACGATTGATGGCACTTGCCGATGTCTATGATGCGCTCATTAGCCGACGCTGTTACAAAGAAGCTATGGATTTTGAAGAAGCAGAAGCAATCATTATGGGTGGAGATGGCGTTCATTTTGATCCCACGATTATCAAAGCATTCTTTGTCCTAAAGGAACAATTTAAAGAGATCGCATTACGCCACAAAGAATATCTTTGAACATACCTTCTGCATTTGTAAAAACGTGTCGATATACACTTACCTCACAGCAAATCAAAGAAAAGCCTTTAAAATAGCCTTTTTCAAAGGAAAGTTTTAATAAAGTTTAACTAAAATCCAAATAAACTATTTTGAAAAGAGTGTCATGATTTATAAATTATTCGTTTCTTTTACTACCGTATGTCTGTTTTCTCTCACACTTCATGCCAATTATCTCGATAAAGAGACCGCTGATCGTATTAACAAAAATGTCGATGCACTCATTGCAAAAGACATGAATTCCAAACAACTTATTTTCACAAAAGATGCACAAAAAATCAATCAACCCGCAAGCCTTACTAAAATCATGACAGCTCTTTTGGCGATTGAGAGTGGTCGCATGAATGACGTTGTTACGATTACCAAAGAGATGATTAGCGTTGAGCCAACAAAAGCGGGTTTACGCGTGGGGGAGAAATTTTACCTGCGTGATTTGGTCAAAGCAGCGATGGTGATGTCTGCCAATGACGCAGCCATGGCAATCGGTATTTATTTGGGGGATGGGGATGTGGATCGTTTTGCGAATCAAATGAACCAAAAAGCTAAAAAAATTGGGATGAAACAGACCAATTTCACCAATCCGTGTGGCTTTGACATTGGCTCTCATTACTCTACCGCTCTTGATTTATTGGTGATGAGTGAATATGCAATTCGAAATAGCTCTTTTAATGAAATGGCAAAACTGAAACGTCATGATTTTAAAGCCCTCAATACTAAAAGACATTATGCCGCCTACACACACAACAAACTTCTCAACAGTTACAAATACGCTGTAGGTATTAAAACAGGTTACACGCAAAAAGCTGGTCCTTGCCTTATCGCACGGGCTAAAAATGGTAATAAAGATGTTTTGGTGGTCATGCTCAACTCAGAACAGCGTTGGAAAAATATCCGATTGATTTTAGATGATGTGATGCCAGACTTAACGGATACCAAGCAAAAAACACCTCAAAATTCCAGAGCCGTAACTCCAAAAAAGACACAACCAAAAGCAAAAACAATCAAAAAAACACCCATAAAACTTGCTAAACTTTAACCCAGTTTTTTAGCTCTCTCATACGATGCTTCCATCGCTTTGATGAAACTATCTCTCACCCTTCCCTCTTCAAGTTTTTTATACCCAGCCACCGTTGTACCTGCTGGTGACATCACTTTATCTTTGATTAAAGCAGGGTGTTCATATTTAAGCATCTCTCCCATCCCTTCAAATAAGCTCGCAATGATAGGATAGCTGAGCTCGCGTTTCAATCCAAGATTGACCGCACCATCACTGAGCGCTTCTGCCACTAAAGCAACCCACGCAGGAGCACACCCAGCTAGACCCATCGCAATGTCCAGTTCTTTTTCACTCTCCAGCCAAAAACAACTCCCAATCGTACTTAAAATCTCAATGGCTTCGGCTTTAAAATGGCTATCACCACACACAGAGGTGGCTGATTTGCACACGAGAGCTGCCATATTGGGCATAGAGCGAATGTAGGCTTTAGCGTGGATACCTTTTTTAAGACTCTCAAGAGTAATCCCCGCCATAATGGAGATAACCGCCTCTGCCATACCTGTGGTATGAAGCGCACCAAAGACCTGAGGTTTAATCGCAAGAATGACAACATACCCATCTAGGGAAGGGATTTCTCCTACAATGCGAAGTGAAGGATAGAGTTTTTTTAAAACCTCTGCTCTTGATGCGTCACGTTCCACAACGGTAATATTCTTTACATGTAAGCCTTGAAGCATCGCTCCACCCATGTTCCCTGCACCAATTAACAATAATTTCATACCAAAATCCTCGTTTTTGAAGCATTATAACGCATTTGGTAACATTTTGTTAATAGAGTTCTCTGTATAATACACTCATTACTTTTAAAAACTTTGGGAGATTGAATGAAACGCACTTCGTGGGTCTTGCTTGTCCTGTCCTTTTTTCTCAGCGGTTGTCTCTCACCAACACCGCCACCGCTTGTTGCCCCACCGCCCAAACAAATAAGTGCTGATACATGGTGGCGTGAATTGGGAGATGCCTCTTTAAACACGTTGGCGGAGACACTTCTGCGTGAAAACCTCTCTTTAGATATGGCAAAACAGCGCGTTTTGCAATCTTTTGCTGCCGTGCATACCAAAGAGGCAGCCCTTTTACCCTCCATCAGTATGAGTGTAAGCAGTAGCGTTCAAAACGAACTTAAAGGGGTTGAGTCGTATGCCGACACCTATCTTGCAAGTCTAAGTACTTCGTACGAAGTTGATTTATTTGGTAAAAAACGCGATGCGCTAACCGCCTCCGAAAATAGCTTTTTAGCCAACTTTGAAGCCTTGCACATCAACACCATTTCTCTCATCGCAGAACTGGCAAACACATGGTACACCCTTGCATACAAACGTGAAAGTTTAGCGTTGTTGAGAGAGCAACGAAGCGTGGCGCAAAAAGTTTTGGCGATTACTAACTTCAAATATGAAAGCGGTAAAAATTCTATCACCGACGTATGGCAACAAGAGCAACTCATCGCCTCTTTAAACACTCAGATGACAACCCTTCAAAGCGATATTGATGCGCATAAACGCGCCATCAACCTCTTGCTTGGACGTTCCGTCTTAGAAGAATTTCCTCTGGCTGAACATGCAAAACTTATAAGCTTAGCCTCTCCTCCAGAAGTAGGCATTCCAGCAACAAAATTGCTCGCTAGGCCTGATGTTAAACAAGCCTACTACACATTAGCCTCTGCCAATGCATCCTTAGCTGAAGCCATTAAAAACCAATATCCAAGCCTCAATTTCTCTTTAAGCGTGGGAAGTCTTAAAAGTGTAACCCATTTTTCAGACCTCTTGGACACTATCATCGGCACCGCAATGGCAAGCATTAGTGGAACACTTTTTGATGGAGGGGCAAAAGAAGCCCTTGTGAAACAAGCCCATTTTGTCTCCAAAGAGCGTTCTTTAAACTACAAACAGGTATTGCTTCAAGCCTTTGGAGAAGTCCAAGAGGCACTGAGTCGTGAAATAAACTTAAGTGAGTATCTTCATCAGCTAAAAACTCGTATAAATCTAGCGTACACTATTTTTGAACGACAACGCGAAAAATACCTCTTAGGTGTGGTCGAGTATATAAGCGTCCTTAATGCGCAACAGAGTTTACACGACTTAGAACAAACCCATTTAAACAAGCAACTTGAACTTATTAAATACCGTATTGCCCTCCATCGCTCTTTAGCCGGTGGTTTTTTAGATCAATCTATTCTTGAAGACTGGAGTTCGTATGAAAAATAGCCCTATCCTCTTAAAACTACTTGTGCCTCTACTCATTATCATTCTTGGTGCTTTCATCATCAAACAACTCATGACCACGGCACCACAAGCACAAACACAAAAACCAGCTACTTCAGGGCTATTGGTACAAACAACCACCCTTCAACCCAAAGCACACACCCTCACACTCTCCACCGTAGGCAGTATTGAAGCGTCGCAAAAAGGGGTGTTAAGCTCTAAAGTCTCTGGTAAAATTACTGCCATTAGCCCTGAATTAACCCCTGGAACGTTTGTTCGCAAAGGGACACTCTTGGCACAGATTGATCCCACGGATTATGAAGCATCAATCGCTCAACTCGAAGCCCAACTCTCCTCCGCTAAAGCTGCTTTGATGATCGAAGAGGGACAACAAGCTTCTGCTAAAAAAGAGTTAGCACTCTCCAATATTGAGCCTGTGGGGCTGAGTCGTTCTTTGCTACTCCGTGAGCCTCAACTCATCCAAGCAAAAGCCTCGATAGCAAGTCTTGAGGCATCCCTAAAAACAGCGAAAAACAATCTCAAAGAGTGTCACATCACTGCACCCTTTGATGGCATTATCACTCAGAAAAAAGCCGAACTTGGCAATTATATCAGTGCTCAAAACACCTTAGTGGAGATGGTCGCAAGTGATACGTATTGGCTCACGGCAACCTTACCTAGCCAAGCCGCTACATTTTTAAACAACCTTTCTCACGATGAATTAAAACGCTTAAGTGTTCGTTTGCGCAAAAGCGACACCCCTTTACATGTAAAGGCTTCTATTACAAAACTCTTACCCGAACTTGATACCACGACAAAACAGCCAAAAATTCTTATTACCATTGAGGACCCATTGGGATTGAAGGTGCACAAAAATGCCAAAACACCTTCACTCTTGTTAGGAGAAACCCTTACCATCGATATGGCACTCAAACATTTTGAAAATGTGATGGTGGTGCCTATCAAACTTTTACGGGCTAATGATACCCTGTGGGTGATGAATGAATCTCAAAAACTTCACATCAAACCCATCACGGTATTGGCAAAAGAGAAAGAGTTTGCCCTTGTTCAAGAAGGCATTTTGCCAACAGATAAAATCATCACCACCTACTTAACCACAGCCGTAGAAGGTATGGCACTTCAAGAGATAACCGAAGCGAAGGGCAAAGGGAAACAATGATGCCACACAAAGAACCAAACTCCATCATCGCATGGTTGGTTAAAAACAAAGTTACCGCCAACATCATCATGCTTATTTTTCTCGTTGGTGGTGTTTATATGGGATTTTTCATCAAAAAAGAGGTCTTTCCTGAATTTGAACTCGATGTTGTCACCATCACCGTTGCCTATCCAGGAGCAAGCCCTGAGGAGGTGGAACAAGGGGTTATTTTAGCCATTGAAGAAAAAATAAAAGGCATCGAAGGAGTCAAACAAATCACGGCGACAGCCAAAGAGAACAATGCTCAAATCATTGCCGAACTCATCGAAAAAACCAATAAAAATAAAACCTATCAAGACATTCAGCAAGGTATCGATAGCATTACCACGTTTCCAGAAGATGCGGAAAAGCCTATCGTCTCGATGAGCAATCGTAAACGTCGCGTCGTCTCTTTAAGTGTTTATGGAGGCAATGATCCTCTTATGTTACGTGAATTTGCCGAACGCGCACGCGATAAGTTACTCCAAAGTCCCAACATTTCACAAGTAGAACTCATTGGAGCCAAAACGCATGAAGTAGAGATCACTCTCAATCCTCTAAGCCTTCAAACCTATGGACTCTCAGCGCAAAATATTTCTGACATCATCGCAAAAGAGTCAGTTGAGCTCTCAGGTGGAAGCATTAAGACCAGTGCTGGGGAGCTTCTCCTTCGGGTGAAAACACGTAAAACCAATGCGGAGGGATTTGCACAACTTCCCATCATCACCAGTACCAATGGTGAGAGTATCCGCTTAGGCGATATCGCAATGCTAAAAGAGGGTTTTTACGATGACAATAGTGCATTTACTTACAATAATCAACCTGCCATAGAACTTGAAGTGTATCGCATCGGTAAAGAGACCCCTAAAGAAGTCTCCCAAGCCGCACACAGTGTGCTTGAGAGCATCCAAAAGGAACTTCCCTCTCCTTATGGAATCGTTGTCAACGACGACAGCTCCAAAACATACGACTTACGTTTAGAACTTTTGGTTAAAAATGGACTGTTTGGACTTGCTCTGGTCTTATTGATTCTTGGATTGTTGCTCGAATTTAAACTGGCATTTTGGGTAGCTCTAGGCATTCCAACCTCCTTTTTAGGCTCTTTGCTCTTTTTAGAATATTTCGGTGTTTCCATCAATATGATCTCAATGTTTGCCTATATTATAGCGCTTGGAATTGTCGTGGATGATGCGATTATTGTGGGTGAAAATATTTATGAGTACAAACAACGCGGTATGAACTATGTGGATGCTGCGATACAAGGCACAAAAGATATCATTATGCCTATCTCATTTAGTATCATCACCAATATCGTTGCATTTATCCCCTTGATTTTTCTTCCAGGGATGCTTGGAAAAACCTTTTATGCGATTCCTGTCGTTGTCGCAGTTGTTTTTGCTATTTCTTGGATTGAGTCATTACTCATCCTCCCCGCGCACCTTGCATTCAAAGAAAGCACAGCAACCAAAGGGGTGGCGCATTTCATGCATCATCACCAACAACGCTTTGCTAAGGCGTTTAGTTACTTCGTGGAGACATACTACCAACCTTTTTTACGTCTGTGCATGGAGCATCGATACACCACAATTATCTCTGGATTGATGCTTCTTGCTATCGTTTTAGCGTATGCCAAGAGTGGTCGATTGGGATTTGAAATGATGCCTCGTGTCGAGTCTAACCGCGCTGTAGCCTATGTTAGTGTTCCTATTGGAGCTCCTCGTTCCACCATTGAAGCCCTCAATCAACGCATCATCGAAGCGGGTCTGAAAACCATGGATGAAGTCGGAGAAGTGGGGCTGAACCAAGGATATAAAAGTTATATCAATGAAAACAGTATTCAAGTCACGTTCTACCTCATTGATGGAGAACTACGTAACATTTCTACAGGGGATTTTAATCAATTATGGCGTAAGCATATTGGAAAACTTCCTGGCATTGACTCATTGGTGCTCAAAAAAGATATCGGAGGTCCTAGCGGTGGTCGCTCTTCGTTGACGGTTGAATTGAGCCATCGCGATCCCATTTTACTCGAAAATGCTGCCAAAAACTTAGCCGAAGACCTCAAAACATTTTCCATCACCAAAGACATCGACAATGGTATCTCTACTGGTAAACGTCAAATTGATTTTGAACTGCTTCCCTTGGGTCAAAAACTAGGACTGAGTGCCTATGAAATTGCACGTCAAGTGCGTTATGCCACATACGGTAAAGAATCCATTCGTGAACAAAGAGGTCGCAATGAGATGAAAGTCATGGTGCGCCTTGAGGAAAATGAGCGGAACAGCATGAGCGATCTTGCTACCTTTTTAATCAAAACTCCCTCGGGGGGATTGGTTCGATTAAGTGAAGTTGCGCGTATGATGGAAGGCAATGCGTATACCAAGATTTCACGCAGAGATGGCAAACGCGTGGTCAATGTCACCGCCAATGTAGAACCAGAACGTGATACCCCACAAGTCATTGCTTCTTTGGATAAAGAGTTTATTCCTCTTTTACAACAACAATTTCCCGAACTGGAAATCTCTTATCAAGGGGTACAAGCCGATATTAAAGAGAGTGGAAAAAATCTTCTCTCCAGCTTTGTGTTAGTTCTAGCCATTCTTTACATCATGCTAGCCATCCCCTTTGCCAGCTACACCCAACCTCTCATCATCATGCTTGCGATTCCTTATGGCATCGTGGGTGCGTTTTTAGGACATATGCTTTTAGGATACAGTTTAAGTATGATTAGCATCATGGGAATTGTGGCATTGTGCGGCGTGGTGGTCAACGACACCTTGGTTTTGGTAGATTATGCCAACCAAATGCGCAAACAAGGGCACAGTGCCTATGAAGCTGTTGTGATGGCGGCAACCCGACGTTTTCGACCTATTTTGCTTACTACAGCAACAACCTTTGGTGGATTGGCTCCTATGATTTATGAAACCTCCATCCAAGCTAAATTTATGATTCCTATGGCAATTTCTTTGGGTTATGGCATTTTGTTTTCAACCGTCATTTCCTTAATATTTGTTCCCGCTATTTATATGATGCTCGAAGATGTAAAGCACCTTTTTAGCGCATCCAAAGAGGAGTAAATCGTGTCACAAAACATCTCACTTATCTCCATCTCCATTCCTGAACTTCTCAAGCGTGATGAAATCGAAACACGCCTTGATTGTTCGTTTAAAAAAGGAATAGAAAAAGCATTTTACGCCCAGTACCGCGATACCTACCTTGTCTATACCCCATTTAATGTTCTCACATTTATTAATTGGGACAAAGAAGAGATGCTAAAGGCATTGGTGAAACTGGGGATGGAAGATGCACATGACTTCGAACACCGTAGCCTCTATCAAGACTATCCCATCTTAATAGAGCCCTCTTTGGAGCTTACATGTAAGATTACCAATGAACACATCGTTCTCAAAGAAGCATCAACGCTCTCTTTTATCATCATTGCTTTGGTGATTTCGCAAAGTGTGGGGCTTGAAAAACATGAGAAAGATTTGGAAAAACACTTTGCGCGAAGCCGTAGACTCTTAGGTATGACCCAAGGGCGTTCACTGATCAAGCGTTCTAAACTAGCCCAGTTTGCTAAAGAGCTCACCTTTATACGCCATGCAATGTTGACCGATCTTTTTTTACTCGACAAACCCAATATCTTATGGGACAATGCCGATGCGGAAAATCTTTACAACCATCTTGCTTCTATCTTAGAACTCAAAGACCGCTTTGAGATTGTTGAGTTTAAACTGAATAACCTTAAAGACGATATCTCGCGGGTATTAAACCTCATCAACCACAAGCACAGTGAATTTTTAGAGTGGATTATTATCATTCTTATTGGCATCGAAATCGTCGTTATGACGGTAGAATTTTTTAAACATTAGGAGTGTGCGCAATGTACCAGCTAAACCTTATCTCTATCGCACTGCCTAAGCTTTTTACTCGCCAAATGATAGAAAGTGCTTTAGAGTGTTCTTTGCAAAAAGGGATTGAAAAAGCATTTTTTGCGCATGAACAAGAGCGTTACATCGTTTTTACGCAGTTTAATGTCATCACCTTTATCAACTATTCACATGAAGCTATCCGTGAAGCACTGCATAAACTGCATCTCAAACATGCACACCGCTACGAAGAGTTTTATCTTTATCAAGATTATCCTATTCGTATTGACGCTCAGTTAGGCGTTACATGTAAGATCAATAATGACTACATTTTACTCCAAACACCCCTGCCTCTATTACTCCTCATCATCGCACTTGTTGTTTCTCAAAGTGTGGGACTTGAAAAGCATGAAAAAGAGTTAGAAACCTATTTTGAACAAAGCAAACAGTTGATTGAACTCAGCAGTAGCTATTCGCCCTTAAAACGAGCGCACCTCACACGCTTTGCCAGTGAACTAACCCTCATTCAATACGGTATGGTCTCTGAACTTTTTTTATTGGATAAGCCAAATATCTTGTGGGAAAATGAAGAAGCGGAAAATCTCTACAATGAACTCTCATCCATGCTAGAACTCAAAGACCGCTTTGAAATTGTCGAGTATAAACTAAAAGGGCTCAAAGATGATATCGACATGGTGCTAGACCTCTCCAACCATAAACACAGCGAAGTGCTTGATTGGGTGGTTATCATCTTTATTGCCATTGCTATTGGAATTATGTTACTAGAATTTATTCTTTCACCAACTTCTTAACCAATTTTCGCACCAAAGGCACAACAGTCATCACCGCAGGAAACGCTACAATAAAGGCTCTCCAAAAGGCTTGAAGCCATAAAACAACAAAATTGTCCACCAACCCAACGTTAATAAACGTAATCACAAACGACATTAAAAAACTCATAAACAGTGACATAAAAAAAGCAAATGTCACAAACTCATACTTCTTTGGAATCAAACTTCTCTCCTAAAATACAAACTTCTCTTTACGAAAACAAGATTGTAATACCATTTACATGTAAAGCAGTATAAATGGCAAGATTAACTTCATATGAGGTCTCAAAACGCCTTTTGCACCACACCAATGAACACTTCAAAGCCACGAAACTCAAGTAGGTTGACCAAGACATCTGTTTGTTAGGTGCGACGAAAAGCTCTTCATCTTCATGACGCGGGAGAGTGTCGCCTATTTAAACAAAGCCTAAAAAGGATTATTTAAATAGGATAAATTAACTCTTAATTTTCCATACTAGATACTTTTTGTCTTGTTTTTATCAATTAAAACAAATTATTATTCCGATAAATTTTAACTATATAAAAGGACTCCCATGAAAAAAACTATCTTTATGGACAAATACCCCGTTTTCAATCTTACGATTGACAAAAGTGAATGTAAATATAAGAGTATGCAAGCCATTATTGAAGATTTAAGTGCTAAGATAGAAGCGCATCCTATCGCAAAATTTATTGCTATCTTTGACCATTATGCGCATACTAAAACCATTAATGGAGAGATTGCTCCTGAGATTTTAGATGCGAAGAATATTGTCTTTTGTTTTGGTGCAGCCATTCCAAATTCAAAAATTCTAGCGGTTCGCCCTCGCTCCATCGGTTTGTGCGAAACCAAAGATCAGTTTATTATTGACTTCTTAGAAGCTCCAAAAGAAGAGCTCCATGCCCTTATGGAAACATGGGCAAAGTCACTGGCTAACGCTTAAGGTCAAGGAGTAAAAATGTATTTTTTCCGCACGTTTTTTACCCTCTATAAAGAGGGTTTTGCCCACCTAACACTGGGCAAAACCTTGTGGAAAATTGTTCTTTTAAAACTGCTGATTATGTTGGTTGTGTTTAAATTTTTCTTCTTTAGCACGACCCTTCACACCGACTTTTTAGACGATGCTGCGCGAAGCAATTACGTCCTAGACAACCTCACAAAGGAGAAACAATGAGTGAGCTTTCATCGGTTGATTGGAGTCGTGCACAGTTTGCACTGACTGCCATTTACCACTTTTTATTTGTACCCCTTACCCTCGGGCTTAGCTTTATTATGGCGATTATGGAGAGTATTTACCTAAAAACAGGGGATGCTCATTGGAAAAAAATCACCCAATTTTGGATGAGCCTTTTTGCAATCAATTTTGCGATTGGTGTTGCAACAGGGCTTATTATGGAATTTGAATTTGGAACCAACTGGGCAAATTATTCGTGGTTTGTTGGTGATATTTTCGGCGCACCTTTAGCCATTGAGGGGATTTTAGCCTTCTTTATGGAATCCACCTTTTTTGCAGTCATGTTCTTCGGCTGGAATAAGGTCAGCCCCAAATTCCACCTGCTCTCCACGTGGTTAGTAGCGATTGGCTCCAACCTTTCCGCCTTTTGGATTTTAGTCGCTAATGGCTGGATGCAATACCCAGTGGGCATGTATTTCAACCCTGCCACAGCTCGCAACGAAATGGAGAACTTCTTTGATGTCGCCCTCTCCCCTGTAGCGGTTATCAAATTCTTACACACCGTTGCCAGTGGCTATGTTATAGGTGCTTTGTTTGTGGTGGGTATTTCGGCATGGTTTCTTCTCAAAAAGAAAGAGCTGCTTTTTGCCAAACGCAGTATGGTGGTGGGAGCAACCTTTGGTCTTATCACCTCACTTTTCTTGGCCTTCAGTGGCGATGAAAGTGCCTATCAGGTCACCCAACACCAACCTGTAAAACTTGCTGCCATGGAAGGACTCTATAAAGGCGAATCCAGAGCAGGACTCATTGCCTTTGGAATTTTAAATCCTAACAAGCAACTCGGCGATAATGAGCCTGAATTTTTAGGTGACATCGAAATTCCCTACATGCTCTCTTTGCTGGGTCACCGCCATATAGATGCTTTTGTCGCAGGACTCGATGATTTGGTCTATGGCAATCCTGCCCACAATATTCCCTCGGCCAGTGAGCGCATTGCCAATGGCAAAATTGCCCTCCAAGCACTCAGTGATTTTAGAGACGCTAAAAAGATAGGTGATGCCACTCAAATGAACGAAAGTGAAGCCATTCTTCAAACGCATATGAAAGATTTTGGCTATGGCTATTTTGAAAAACCTGAACAGATTGTTCCACCCATTGCCCTCACCTTTTACAGCTTCCATATCATGGTCTCCTTAGGCATGTGGTTTATCGCACTCTTTGCGCTGGTTCTCTTTTTTATATTTAAACGTAATATTACGCACTATCCTTTAGTCCTTTATGCGGCATTGTGGAGCATTCCCTTAGGCTACATTGCCGCAGAAGCGGGATGGATTGTGGCAGAAGTCGGCAGACAACCCTGGGCGATTCAAGATTTGATGCCCACACATATCGCCGCAACCCATTTAGGTGGAGGCAATGTCGCCCTCTCATTTACACTCTTTGCCATTTTATTTACCGTGCTCCTCATTGCGGAGATAAAAATTATGCTCAGGCAAATTTCCAAAGGCTTTGAGGGAGGTCATTGATGTTTGAATTACTCTCTTTTTTACAACTGCAGCAGTTGTGGTGGATGATAGTCAGTCTTTTAGCAGGGCTTTTTGTCTTTTTAATGTTCATTCAAGGCGGACAAACACTGCTTTTTAGTCTGCCTGAAAATGAAGTGGAAAAAAGCATGCTCATTAACTCCTTGGGACGCAAATGGGAGCTTGGCTTTACCACGCTTGTTCTCTTTGGTGGAGCATTGTTTGCGGCATTTCCTCTTTTTTATGCGACCAGTTTTGGTGGGGCGTACTGGGTATGGCTTGCCATTTTATTTTGTTTTATCATTCAAGCCGTAAGCTACGAATACCGCAAAAAAGAGAACAACTTTTTGGGTCAAAAAACCTATGAAATGTTCTTGTACATTAACGGCTCATTGGGTGTTATTTTACTCGGTGTTGCTCTGAGTACCCTTTTTAGTGGAGCTTCGTTTCATTTAGATGAAAATTTCTTTGTGCAATGGGATACAAATCTTCGAGGGCTTGAAGCGCTCTTTATCCCGCAAAACTACCTTTTAGCCTTTTCGCTTTTCTTTTTAGCACGGCTGAGTGCGGGGCTTTATTTTCTAAGCAATATCAACCACGCTTCTTTACATGTAAGAATTCAAAAGATGCTTTTGAAAAATACCTTGCTCTTTTTGTCCTTCTTTTTGGGCTTTTTGGCGTGGATTTTCACCAAAGAGGGTTTTGCGTACGATGCTTTGGGTGTTGTGAGTATTGAAGCGTACAAATACCTAAGCAACCTTCTTGCCTTACCCGTGGTCGCCGTGATGATTCTTCTAGGTGTGGTATTGGTACTTGTAGCGCTTTATCTGGGCATTTTCAAAGCCAATGTTCATGGGATTAAAGTGATGGGATTGGGTATTGTCTTTGCGGTTATGGGTATCTTTTTGCTCTTAGGGTTGAACAACACGGCATTTTACCCCTCTTTGAGTGCGCTTCAAAGCTCACTCACTATCGAGAATTCAAGCGGGAGTCACTACACCCTCACCGCCATGAGCTATGTTGCCCTTATCATTCCTTTTGTCCTTGCCTATATCACCTACGCATGGTATGCGATGGATAAAAAAAGCATCGATGAAGCAGAGATGAGCGATGCTTCAGAGCACCACTACTAAGGAGATTTTATGGATTACACAAGCGCACTCATCTGGCTTTCATGCTGGCCAATACTGATTTATACAACCTATAAACTGGTCTGTTACGCCGTTAAAAAACAAGAAAACTAACCACAGAGGCAGTCTAAGGCTGCCTCATTTTTGATTGATTATTTCACTTAAAATGCGAACTTCCCTTTGCGGAAATGGAATGGTAATACCATTTATATGTAAAGCCGTATAAATGGCAAGATTTACTTCGTATTGAATTTTAAAAAAGCTTTTGGTTGGTACCCAATAACGAAGCCCAAGCTCTATGGCACTATCGCCAAACTTCGCAATTCCCACAACAGGTCTGTGCTCACTGGATACGTCTGTGCAGCTCTCCAAAACTCCTTTGATTATCTCAATCGCCTTTTGAGGACCTTCCTCATACGATACACCAACAACGGATTCAACCACACGAAACTCAAATGAATTGACCAAGATATCACCTATCATCTGTTTATTGGGTACGGTAATGAGCTCTTCGTCCTCATTGCGCAGCGCGGTGTATGCTAATTTTATCTCTTCTACTACGCCATAGACGCTTGCGACAGAAATGGTATCGCCCACTTTAAACGGACGATTGATGATAAGAATTACCCCTGCGGCATAGTTAGAAACACTGCCTTGCAGTGCTAAACCCGCCGTCAAAGAGATAGCACCAATGGCAGCAATAAAAGGTGCTATTGAAATCCCCACTTTGCCAAGGGCAATGACAATCATAGCACCAAGGACAAGAACCTTAGCACTACTGGCTAAAAAACGTGCAAGGGTCGTATCAAAATGATTTTTTTCAAACATACGCATTAAAAAGGCATACACATATTTTGAAGCAAACCAGCCCAAAAAAACAATAATCAATGCGCCAATGAGTTGAAAACTGTACGTGGTTAAAAACTCAATCACAATGTTGTAAAACTTTTGAAGATTTTGAAGCTCTTTTTCCATAGCGTCTCCTTACTTTTTCACACCAAAAGGCTTAAACAGCACAACTAAAAGCGGTGAAAATAACAAATCCGAAACGATAGCCACAAGTAAAACGATAACCGTTAAAAGCCCAAAAATAAGCGTTGGAATAAAATTGGAAGTAACCAAAACTAAAAAGCCTACAATAGTGGCTAGCGAATAGTAAAACATCCCAAATGCAATGGTGTCATGGGCGCGGTGCATCGACGCGATATAATCCCCATCCCGTGCCACCTCTTCTCTAAAGCGATAATAGTAATGAATGGTATTATCCACTGTAATACCAAGGGCTATCGAAGCGATGGTAATACTCATCATGTCTAAAGGAATGCCAGCAACCCCCATAATACCAAAGATAACACTAATAGGCACGAGGTTAACCATCATCGCAAGAAGGGGTATTTTAAACGAGCGGAAGAGAAATAAAAACATTGCACCTAATGAGAGCAGTGCTAACCCTAAGGTTGAAATTTGCGAATCAAAAAGGGATTGGAGCATGTTGTTATACAACACCATCATCCCTACCAATTTAAAGTTTTGAGGCTCTAACCCTACTTTGCTTTCAAGCTCTTTTTGGATGGTTTTAAGGAGTTCATCGCGTCTTAAAGAAGGATTTGAGTCTACCACGCGAATCACAAAACGTGCTTCATCGTGCTCAATGTTCACATAAGGAGAGAGCAAAATCTTTTTATAATGCAAGGGTAATTCATTGTACAGCAACGCCAACTCAAAATTATCAAAATCTTTGCCTTCTTTTAAAATGCGTCCTACCTTGGAGAGAGTGCCTAAAGAAGAGACATTTCCTACCTCTGGAAGAGAAATCAAATAGTCATGTACTTTTAAAATCGTTTCCATTTTTTGCGCGGTAAACCAATACTGTGCATCGTTACTCATCTCTTGAAATTCATCTTCAAAGCCATCTAAACTATCACTCTGTTTAGGAGCATCGGCTTTTGGAAAACGCACCACCACCTCAAGCGGTGTCGTCCCTCCTAGATGATTGTCGATTTTTTGCATACCTTGGTAAATTTCTGTACTCTCTTTAAAGTAGTTAATAAAACTATTCTCAACCTTTAAACGCGTCACTCCCACTAAACTAAATCCAATAATAATCACTACAACCAATAGAATTTTTTTACCATGATGCTCGACGATGCTCGCAAAAAGCTTATTGATACCAAAGGCTTTATCAAACGTCAGCACAGGCTCTTTTTTAGAAAAAAGCATCATCATGGCAGGGAAAAGAAGATATGCACTCACCAAAGAGACACACACACCGATGTTCATCATCATCCCTAAATCAATAATCGGTAAAATATCACACGTCATCAGTGAGCCAAAACCCGCTACTGAGGTTAAAATAACAAAGACAGAGGGAACAGACATACGCTTTAACGTGATACCAAGAAGCTCTTGTTGTGAGACATGAGGGAAAAGTGCATACTCTTCACGGTAGCACACGATGAGATGAATCACCAAAGAGAGGGTTGTGATAAGCTGCATAGCGACATAATTGGATGAAATAACTGTAACTTCTAAACCAACAAGTGCATTTATCCCTGTGGTAATAATCACCGCACAAAAGGAGACAATAATGGGCAAAACTACAAAACGCACTTGCCTAAAAATCACCCACAACATCGCTATCATAATGAGTAAAATAGCGGTTCCATAAATGACAATATCGCTTTTCACAAAACTGATCATGTCATCAGCAATCATCATCACCCCGCCTAAAAAAACCTCACCCTCCATACGATAGGGGTCTAGTACTTCTCTTAGCGATTGAATCAAGAGATGCACATCGTCTCTCACTGCATCTCGGTGTGCTTTTAGTGCTATTTTACTGGCTTCAAACTGCTTTAACTCTTCTTGGCTTAGAGCTCTTTCCTCTTGTAACGTTACAAAAACATTGCGGGCATTTAACAGCTGTGTAAAAGTTTCATCTTCTTTGAGATTGACTAAAATAGCTGTTGTCTTAAAATCTGCGCTGACCAAATTGTTAGCATACAAAGGACTTGTGGTAAACTCTTTTTGAACCATTGCTTTGTCAATAGCATCAGATTGTAAAGTTCGAACGTTACCGATAACCTGAGCAATCGGACGAGGTGGACTTTGAAGCAATGGCACATCCAAAAGTGTGGTAACACTCTCAACACCCTTTACATGTAATAAAGATGCTTTGAGTTTTTGAATGGTTTCTAACGTAGAATCATCTAAAAGCGCGGCTTTGGGGCTGAACGCAACCACCAAGTAATCAGGACTCACATAACGCCCATGCACTTCTCGTGTCAGCTTCAAATCAGCATCATTTTCCAAAAGCAAGGTTTCAGCAGAAGCATCAATGCTCAAAAACTGTGCATAGTAACAAAATATGCCCGTTAAAAGAGCAACTAAAACCAAAACGCTTTTAAAGTATTGCGTCACAAAACGGATGTAAGTTTGCAAAATCATGGCACCACTTTCAGTAAAATTCACGATTTTTAAGCTCAGAGTAAAAGAGGGTCGTGGCGGACAGAGAGGGATTTGAACNNCCTTAGCAGGGATGTGGTTTCAGCCGCTCACCCATCTGTCCAAGTAAAAAAGTAGAACGCAATTATAGCAAGAGTATATAATAGTCTGCTTAAAGGCAAAAAAAAGTCTACTTTATTTCTGGATGTTTTACCACACCTTCGTAAAAAGGGATACAATTCACTGTTTCTTTAGGCGTTTCAGCGACTACTTTTTTTGTCTTTCCAAATAAGGAGAGTGCTACATTGGCAATCGTATTTATTGTTGTTTCATCGACTTTGAGTGCAGGTTTTTTGAAACTTCCGACCAACGTTTGTTCAAACGAAGCGCACCCTTTTGCATCCAGAATTGCCAATGTGACATCCAACAATTTTTCTTCAACAATCTGAAGTGCTCCTTTTGCCGCAATGCGGTGTTTTGCACTACTCAGTGCCACATCGCTTAGCTTTATTTCTCCGTATCCTAAGTCTGTATGTACCGCAACGTGTTGAAGTACGCTTGCGCCTCCCTCGGCAATGCCTAAATTGCCATTGATTAGCTGAACAATATTGAGATTTTGTGGATCTTTAAGTGATAAGGCAATTGCATCGATGTCATACCCTTTGAGGGTAATGTTTTTACCATCGGCATGCACAAATCCATTGAGTGTATTTTTAAACGTAGCAATATCACCTAAAGAACAGGCAAGTTTTAACTCACCATTGGCAGCACCTTCTAAAAATGGCTTTTTCCAAAATACTTTAGTAAGTTCGGAGAGTTTAAGACTATCTACTTTTTGTTTGAGGGCTAACTTTGGGTTCTTCCCGCTTAAATCCAATGAACCACTGCCCTGAAAATCCCCTTCCAAAAAGGTATACGCCAAGTTTTCCATAACAATGTTCGCATCTTTCATATTCGCATCCATAGAAAAACCTTGAAGTGTAAAATGCTCATACGATGCCTTTTCTATCAAAACATCTGCTTTAAACACAAGCGCTTGCAATTTTGTCTGTTTTGCTCTATCGTACTGTATGTCATGTACATCAATGGCAACATTTTCTGCAAGAATTTTACTTCCAAGAACATGGTCGTGATACGCAATGTGTGCTTTTGAAAATTTCACTTTGTTGATATTAACGAGAGGAAATGGCATCTCACTGGAAAGCGTGGCGTTACTCTCTTGACTCGTTTTAGTCTCTTTTGTTTTTTTCTCGCTCGCCCCTTTACTCAAAGCCAAATCAAAGTTAAATTTCCCCTCTTTGATTTTTTCAATGTTTACATGTAAGCGATCAATTTCTATGTATTTGACTTTAATCTCTTTATAAAACAAAGGAGCAATTTCTAGCGCAATAGCAAAACTTCCAAGGGTTGCAAAAGGTATTTCAGGTTTAAAATTGGGATTGCTCAGCTCAACATCAAAAACAGTTATGCCCACAGGCGATAACGAAAGCGCAACATCACCTTTAATCGCTACTTCATACCCAGTTGAGTCTTTAATCGCTTTATGAATTTTTGGTTTATACTCATTAAAATCAATCACTTTAATAACAAGAAAAAATGCCACGACACTGATGGCACAAAATAAAACAATACTGAGTAGAAGTTTTTGAAACATGAGGCTTCCTCTTTCTTACGACAAACGTTCAAGAATTTTTTGAACAACGCCCAAGGGGTCATTGCTTTGATAGATAGGTCGCCCTACGACGATAAAGTCTGATTTTTCTTCTTTAGCCCGCGTCAAATCTGCCACGCGTTCTTGATCATCCGCTCCCTCACCAAAAGGACGAATCCCTGGAGTTAAGGTTAGAAAATCATCACCAGTATGGTGCTTGATTAGCTTGCTCTCAAACACGGAACATACAACGCCATGCAAGCCACTTTCATAGGTATCTTTTGCAAAATCAACCACCTTATGGGTGATGCTTTTATGATAGATTGCTTCAAAAGAGGCGTGGTCAAAACTGGTAAGGGCGGTTACTGCAAGTACGATAGGGGGATTTTGAAAGGTATTGACCCGCTCCATCACCATACGCATCGCTTTTTGACCACTTGAGGCATGCACATTAAACATCTCCACACCCAAGTTGACCATCGATTCAGCAGCGTCTGCCATCGTATTGGGGATGTCGTGAATTTTTAAATCTAAAAAGATTTTAAATCCAGGGTGAATCGATTTTATCTCTTTCAAAATGGCTTCACCATCACGGATAAAAGAACGAAGACCGACTTTAAGCCACACATCTTCACCTCTAAGCTGACGGATAAGTGCTATATTTTCTTCATAACGGGGTAAATCCAATGCAACACACAGTTTCATTTAGTGCGTTTCCACATCTTTACAAATCGCATCCAAAACGCCATTGATAAACTTAGGACTCGTCTCATTACACAGCTTTTTTGCCAGTTCAATGGCTTCGTTGATGACAACGGCATTATCCAGCGTTGAGTATAAAATCTCATACGCACCTAAACGTAAAATCGCCCGCTCCAGCATGCCTATTTCACTTAAATTCCACTCTTTAAGGTGCAAATTAATTGCCTCGTCAATAGGTGTGACATGTTCTTTAACCCCTCGGTAAAGCCCAAGGGCAAACTCTTTTTGCTGATTGCGAATCTTTTTTTCTTCAAACAGTTCATCGATAAATTTTTCAATCCCCGAATTGCCAATATCTTCTGCGTATAAAAGGGTAATAATACTCTCTCTAGCTTGATGTCGTGTTGCCAAAAGAAATTCCTTAGAGGTGTTTGTAAAGGCTAATGAGTTCGATCAAACCCGTCATGGCTTCAAAGCCTTTGTTGCCTGCTTTACTTCCAGCGCGCTCGATGGCTTGCTCGATGGTATCGGTCGTTAAAACGCCAAAGGTGACTGGTTTTTGGTATTTAAGAGCGGTATTGGCAACCCCTTTGGTGGCCTCGGCTGCAACATAGTCAAAATGGGGTGTACTGCCACGAATGACCGCACCTACGCAGCACACGGCATCGTATTTGCCAGAGCTTAAGATTTTATCCAAGGCCAAAGGAATTTCATACGCACCAGGGACTAAAATCAACGAGAGATTTTTTTCATCGCCTCCGTGACGGATAAACGCATCACGCGCACCTTCAACGAGTCTATCGGTGATAATATGGTTAAACCTGCTGTTAATAATCGCTACTTTTTCGCTACCGTTTAGGGAAAGATTTCCTTCTACAATATTCATAATTGTCCTTCAATCAAATGTTCCTTAATGATACACTATTTTTCGTTACAATTTGATTAGAAGGACTTGTTTTAGGGTTTAAAGGAATTGAAAAAAACTTTCATCCCGTTTTCATACTTTTTTACTATAATTAAATCGTAAAAAATAATATTATTTAGGATAGTTTTATGAAAATAAAATCAGAATTACTTGCAAAAATTGCCTTATTGGTTATAGGAAGTATAGCTATTGTTGGTCTTAATGCGTATGTTTCATATCTTGATATGATGGCAGAGCGAAAACTTAAAACAAAACATCTTGTCGAATCAAGACAAGGTATTTTAAAATTTTATCATGACAAAGCAATCCAAGGTACAATCACTGAAGAAGTTGCAAAAAAAGAGGCAAAAGCTGCAATTCGCAACATTCGCTATGATCAAAATGAGTACTTTTGGATACAAACCGATGATAAAACACCCACAATGCTCATGCATGCAACTACACCCGAACTCGAAGGTAAAATATTAAATGATAAAAAGTTTGATTGCGTGACACACATTCAAAAAAATATGCATTCAAAAATTATGGAAACTATCGGTAAAACAAATCTTTTTATCGCCATCAGCGAACTAGCAAAAGAAAATGGTGAAGGGTTTATCTTTTACCAATGGACAAAACCACAAGCAGATGGTACTCTCTCGACTCAAAGTTACCCAAAAATCTCTTATTTTCAAGAATATAAAGAATGGGGATGGATCGTTGGCTCTGGAATTTACGTAGACGATGTTAAAGAAAGCGTTTTAAAAAATTTAATGATGTCTCTACTGCTTGCTCTTATATCGATTTTTGTGTGGTTTAAATTACGATAAGGTCAATCCTTAAAAGTTAGGATTGACCCTTTAGCGTAGAACTTAGAACATTGAAGGAATGCCTGGAATTTGTCCAACCAAAGCAAGCGCTCCACCACAAATGACAAACATCAAGGATGGAATCACTAGACGATCGGCAAATGATAACTGTTTTGCTCTGTCTTTATCGCCAATAAACCCTAAGTTGTCCAATAGCATTGCAAGAGACCATCCAAATACAGGATTGACTAAGGCACTTGCAAAAATACAAATACCCGCACTTTGTGAATCTTTCTCATTTGCGACCATCTGCATACCTGCTTCAAGCAATGGCAAGAAAACACCTACAAGCAACGCCACACGTAACACAGGTTCCCACATGGCTAGATCCATCGGAAATCCTAAGATTGAGCATACCACACACAAAAGACCTGTTAGCATCGCTCCAGCAGGAATGGCTCTTTTAGCAATCGCCGCAGGAATCATATACGTTCCCCATGAAGAAGAGATATTCGCCCCTCCAAGGATGGAGCCAACGATTTGACGAAAAGAGACAACAGTCATGGTATCATCAACATCCATCAAAGCGTGCTCTGCTTTTTTAGGATAACTTAGTTCTTGAAAAACGCGGTGTCCAAGGAAGTCTGGGGACCACATTGCCACGGCTAGGATAGCAAAGGGAATAACAGCAATGTATTCGGAAAAAGTTGGCCAACCAAGTTTCCAACCCGTTGTTTCACCCCACCAATAAAAAGGACTCATATTTGGCAGTCCAGGTTCCGTGACAAACTCAAAAGGTACACCCATAGCAAACGCAACAAGACCCGCAACGAGTGAACATAACGGTATGGCAAGCCATCTTAATTTTGCACGCGCAAGATAAGCATAAAGCGCAATGGTCACAAAAATCACCACCACAGAAACCAAAGGAAGATGGGCATTGGTCGCCCATTTGTTAAAGAGTGCAATTTGCCCTATCGTGCCCGTTGCTCCTAAAAAAAGAAGCAATCCTGCTCTAACACCCACACCCGTGAGGGTTACTAGTTTAGAACCCCCTTTGAAGACACTTAAGAGTAGCCCAAATAAGCCTATTAAAACACCCAAAGCAAGGGGATGACCTCCTGCAACTGCGATCAAAGGAATCAAAGGAATCATCGGTCCATGCGTCCCTGCAAGATTGGCACGAGGATTTAAAATACCCGAAAAAACAATCACAAATAAAATACCCGCTATCAGCATTTCATACCGTACATTTTCAGCAATGAACGCTGCATCGAGTCCAAACTGAGCGGCAAATGCACCTGCCATCGCGGCAACCATAACGATTTTACCAATGGTTGCTGCAAGCGCTGGCACCCAGTCTTCTAGTTCAAATCGATAATCACGAAACGGTAAGTTAATTCCCCAACGTTTGTAGCGAGCTATCTCTAATTCGTAATTAAGGTACTCTTCACGTGTTTTAAACTCACTTTTATGTTTACGTCGCTGCTTATACGTTAGCCCTTTATCATGTTCGCTGTTTTCCACCATAGCCCCACCCTTTTTATTTGTAATACATCCGTTTCTGCTTAGTAAACACTTTAAATCGTTTCAAAATGTTTTATCAAAAAAATCATACATTAGATCTATAGCATGAAAATAGCCTCTTCGCATATGCTATAAAAATTTATACTCAATAATAATGAATTGGCAGTATAGTATCTTATCCGAATGACAAATATATAAAATTTCGGTTTACGTGAGGTGAATCAGCGCTTTTTCCACACACTTACATGTAAAGATTTCACAACCTCTTTTCGCTCGCTTTCATGAATGCCCAAACGCATTTCCACAGGCGTTACATGTAAAGCAAAATAAGGCGATAAATACTCACTCAGCGCATCAAATGTAGAGTATTTTTCACCATTCTTTTTGAAGCCTCCCAGCCATTTTTCACGAGGTGTTTTGGCTTCATCCCAGTCATAGCTACTGGCAATCACTAAAAATCCATTTACATGTAAACGCTCTTTGATGTTTGTTAAAAACAGTGCTGGGTCATACAAGGTATCCAGCATATCGTTGGCTAAAATAAGGTCATACCCATCAAAGTAGGGTTTCATATTGTGCGGATCGGCTTGCCAAAATTCTACTTTTTGAATAGCTGGGTCGATGCCAAAATCACTTAAATTTCGCTCAACAAAAGAGGCAAGTTCACCCTCTTCTTTTAATGCGTATTTAAGCTTTCCGCTCTCTTTAAAATTGGTCGCAAGTCTGACAACACGTGCGGTAAATTCAACGCCGTGCACCATCGCAAAATGACGTGCAAGGGCAAACGAACCCCTGCCTGCTCCACAACCAATCTCAAGGGCTTTGCCTTTGTTTCCACCTAAAGCGATGCAAAATTGTGCCATTGCTTCGTAATAATTGGACTCTTTTTTTCCAAAATGAGCATCACAGATTTGAGAGAGCGCAAAATCCGTTTCATAAAAGACGGAGCTTATTTCCACCGCTTCGCTGGATTCGATATAGCGAAACCCTGCATGTTGGTAAAAATGACGACGAAAGGCGTAACGAGAGGATCGAATAATCTCATTGCCCGTACTAATCCACGAACCGCCTTTGATGATGTTATGCCTATCATCAAAGGTCGGAACGGAAAAATCATCGTACAGTGGGTGCACCACAAACCCATCAAAGCCATTTATCGGCGTCTCACTCCACTGCCACACATTGCCGATGACATCGTAAAAATCGCCAAAGGCAAAGGTATCCACAGGCACGCTTGAGGCAAAATATTCTAGGTTAATATTGGCAGGTGCTTTGTCCCAAAATGGCTCATCTACCTTTACATGTAAGTCTCGAAGAACGTACCACTCTTCCTCGCTTGGAAGGCGAATCGACTTACCTTCTTTCGCACTTTTCCAGTTGCAAAACGCCTTGGCTTCAAGGTAATTAATCTCCACAGGCCAACTCCACGGCATCGCAATCTCTTCTGCCATTAAACGTAAACGATAGCCTGCTTCATCTTTGCGCCAAAACAGAGGCATGGTTGCATTTGTATATGTTTTCCACTTCCAGCCCTCTTCACTCCAAAACGCTTCATTTTCATAGCCATTCTCTTCCATAAAGCCCAAAAACTCAGCGTTTGAAACAAGGTATTTGGACGCTTTAAACGCTTTGACTTCTTTTACATGTAAACCGTATTCGTTATCCCAACCGTACAGCGCATCGTCTTTTTTCTTCTCTAAACGAAGCGTGCTACCTTTTACGCTTATCAGTTCATTTTCCACAACAGGCGTATCAAGTGGACACGTTTTCCAAAAATCACTTGGCGTGACACGTTCAAGTGGTAGTTGGCGAATCAACACCGAAGAGGTCTCAAGGTGAATCCGCTCATGCTCAATGCCCATCATAATCGCCCAAAACGGGCTCTCCAACGAAATGGGCATCGAAAGTGGCAAGGTGTCAATAAGTTCTAAAATTTTAGCTTTGACCTGCTCTCGATACACCCTAATTTCAGCAATTCTAGGCCATTTGTAATTGGATTGATTCAAATCATCCCAACTCATCTCATCCACACCAATGGCAAAAATCGACTCGAATGTCGGGTTAATGCGTTTGTCGATTAGCTTAGCAAGCACCAATTTATTGATAAAAAAGGTCGCCGTATGACCAAAATAAAACACCAACGGATGACGCAAGGGATCGGCGGTGAGGTAGTAACTCTCCTCATCCTTCATTAACTCAAAAAGCTTTTCATACACCGTATAAGTTTTGAGAAAGTAGTTTCTAATTTCCGCTCGTTTTTGTTCAGCACTTCCTTCATTGAGAAGAATATTGCGTGTGGGAATGAGTTGCATCTTATGCCTTTAAGCTCTCTTGAATTGCTTTAATGTCTTTAATCGCCAAAGCCAAATCATCAAGATCTAGCATATTGGGTCCATCGCACAGCGCTTCGCACGGGCTAAAATGGGTTTCAAAAAAGAAGCCATCCACTCCTACCGCCGCTGCTGCACGGGAAAGTGGGCGCACAAATTCACGTTTTCCACCGCTTTTCCCCCCCTCAGCTCCAGGCATTTGCACCGAATGGGTTGCATCAAAAATAACAGGGGCAAATTCTCGCATAATGCCAAAACTACGCATATCCACCACCAAATTGCCGTATCCAAAGGTACTGCCTCGCTCGGTCAGCCACACGCCTGCTTTTTTAGCGGCTTCGTAACCCTCTTCTTTGACCCCTCTGGTATCTAGGATTTTTTTCACCGAATAACGCATATCCGCAGGATTTAAAAACTGCCCTTTTTTAACATTGACCACGCATTTAGTCTGTGCGGCGGCGACTAAAAGGTCGGTTTGGCGACATAAAAAGGCAGGGATTTGAAGCACATCAACTACTTCACCCACAGGTTTGGCTTGCGTGTAGTCATGAATGTCCGTTAAGAGTTTGTAGCCAAACTGGGCTCTTACCTCATCCAAAAGTTTCAAGCCCTCATCCATGCCAGGACCCCTAAAACTATCGATACTCGTACGATTGGCTTTATCAAAACTGCTTTTAAAATAAAAATCTATGGTGTTATCCTCATGATAGCGCGTCAATTTTTCAGCCACCCTAAAAAGGCTGTCTCTGCTTTCAATAACACACGGTCCTGCAATTAAAATCATTCTTTCTCCTTTGCGACAATCACGCCGCTAATAATGACCAAAAGTATACCAAATAGTCCAATAATATCAGGTAAACCATCTCCTAAAACTAACCCAATAATCAATGAAAATAAAATAATCGAATACCCAGCCGCACCCACAACACCCGCTTTAGTCGTTCCAAATGCTTTGGTCATATACAGCTGTCCAATAGCTCCCGAAATCCCCATTAATACAATATAAAGCCATGCCAGTCCTTGCGGCATGACAAAAGCAGAGAGCATAAAATCAAGAGAGGGGTGGGTGTATAACTCGCTGATACCCATAAACAATGCGGGCAAAAGGGTTCCTGTGAAAACAAACGCTAGTACGATAACACGCGCGTCATAAACTTTATGGAGTTCTCGTACACTGGTATACGCCAACGCTGCGCCAAGACCGCTTAAAAGCCCAAAAATATCTGTTTTTGAGAGCATCAAACCACTGGGCTTCATCACCAAAACAATGCCTATAAACCCTAAAAAAACAGCACACCATCCACGCCACCCCATCCGCTCTTTCAAAAAGAAAAATGCCAACATCGCTGTAAAAATAGGTGCTGTACGAGAAAAGGTCATGGCATCGGCTAGGGGAATATGCGCGATATTGTAAAAAAACGCCAACATAGCACTAAAGCCAATCAGGGCGCGAAAGAGCAGTAACCAAGGCTTACCACCTTTGTGTTTTGGAGGGGTTCTCGCAAGACTCAATAATACCAAGAGCATTGTCACGCCATTACGAAAAAAAACAACCTCAATGGAAGCGATACTTTGACTTAAAATTTTAGCTAATGCCCCATCGATGGCAAAACTAAATGAAGAGATGAGCATAAACAAAACTCCACTGTTTATACCACTCAAAAATACTCTCACCCGCACTCCAATCTTCTATAAATACCAAATCATAATCTAATCTGTGTTAAAATCCGTTGATTTTTACATGTAAAGGATGTGGCTCATGAGCTTACAAGATTTTCTAAACTACACGCTTTTGGGGTATCCAATAGCGCCTATTTTGATTGCTATTGGCATTGCGCTTTTGGGAATGGTGCTAAAAAATATTTTGGCTTCTTTGATTTTAAAGCCTTTGCGAACCATCAGCAAACACAGCTCAACCGATACCTTAGAAAAAATAGCTGATTTAGCAGAAGCTCCTTTAAAACTCTCGATTGTTTTTGGAAGTTTTTATATCGCATCGCATTGGCTTCACACCCCAAAAACAGAGCCGTTTATTCATCTTATCTTTAAATCATTTCTCACCTTTGTTATTTTTTGGATACTGCTTCGCATGGTCGATAAATTCTCAACGGTTTTCAACTTTTTCTCTTCAAAAGTAGGCAAAGAGCTGAACGATGACATTCAAAACTTTATGACAAAAACATTACGTATTTTAGTCATAGCCCTTGGTATCATGGCGATTTTACAAGAATGGGGCATCAATGTCAGCGCTTTTGTCGCTTCGTTAGGATTGGGTGGTTTGGCATTTGCCTTGGCCGCCAAAGACACCGTCGCCAACCTTTTTGGCTCGCTCGTCATCTTTAGCGACCGCCCGTTTCAAGTGGGCGATTGGGTGGAGACGCCTAATGTGGATGGCACCATCGAAGAAATCGGCATTCGCTCCACCAAAATTCGAAACCATGCCCAAGCACTGGTGAGTGTTCCTAATGCCGTGATGGCAAACACCACCATTACTAACTGGTCTCGTATGGGCAAACGTCGTGTGCGTACACGCATTGGACTCACCTACGGCACCAGTGCTGAGCAGATGCAAGCGGTGGTGAGCGATATTAAAGAGATGTTGCAAAACCATCCTGACATCCATCCTGATGTTATCGTGGTCAATTTTGATGAGTTTGAAGCCAGTGCGCTTAGCATCTTGCTCAACTTTTTCACCAATACCATTGTCACGGCTGAATATTTACATGTAAGACAAGATGTCAATTTCAAGATTATGCAGATTGTGGCAAAGCATGGTGCGCAGTTTGCGTTCCCTTCCCAATCGCTTTATGTCGAGAGTTTACCAAAATAACAGCAAACACACGCTATAATCGAATCAATTATACACCAAAGGTTTTTATGAAAAAAATAGCTATTATAGGGCTTCCCAATGTGGGGAAAAGCTCTTTGTTTAACCGCATTGCCAAAGCACGCATTGCCATTACGTCTGATTTTAGTGGCACCACACGGGATATTAGAACCCACGCTGTCAAAATCAATGAGAAACCCTGCTTACTTTTAGACACAGGCGGTTTGGATAAATCCACAGAACTGTTTGAAAACGTGCACACGATGTCCATGGAAGCGTCTAAAAAAGCCGATATCATTTTGATGGTGGTTGATGGAAAGATGCGTCCAAGTGATGAAGAAAAGAAAATATTTTATGCTCTTCAAGGACGTAAAAAACCCATCGCTTTAGTCATCAATAAAATTGACAATGACAAAGAGATGGAACGTGCGTGGGAATTTGAAGAGTTTGGTGCGGACCATATTTTTCCTATCTCTGTTTCTCACAACCGTGGTGTTATCGCCTTGTTTGATTGGATAGCTTCACACCTTCCTGCTCTACCAGAAATTGAACCTGTTAAAAGCGATGAAGATGACGAAGAGAATTGGGATGATGAAGGTATTGAAGAAGAGGTAGAAGAACTTCCAGCAGAAAACTTAGAAGAAGAGGAAGAGTCTAACCAAATCAACATTGCCATCATTGGTCGAGTAAATGTCGGGAAAAGCTCGCTTCTTAACGCACTTGTTGGTAAAGAGCGTGCCGTGGTTAGTAGTATCGCTGGCACCACCATAGACCCCGTCGATGAAAGTTCACCGCATTTGGATAAAATTCTCAACTTCGTCGATACCGCAGGACTTCGCCGTCGTGGTAAGATAGAAGGTATCGAAAAATTTGCATTGATGCGTACCAAAGAGATGCTAGAGCGCGCGCACATTGCACTGCTTGTGTTAGATGCCAGTGAGCCTTTTTTAGAGCTCGATGAGCGCATCGCAGGATTGGTGGAAGACAACAACTTAGCCTGCATCATTGTCTTAAACAAATGGGATAAAGCCATGGCGGATTATGATACCACCGTTGCTGATGTACGCCACCGTTTTAAATTTCTCTCGTATGCCCCCATCATTACCGTCTCCGCTTTAACCAAGCAACGGGTTTCTAAGATTAAAGACATGCTTTTGGAAGTCTATACGAATTTCTCTCAGCATATCCCAACACGTCAACTCAACGAAGTCATCAAAGAAGCGACCATTCGCCATCAAATCCCAAGCGACCATGCCAAAATTGTCAAAATCTATTTTGCGACCCAATACCAAACCAAGCCTCCACGCATTGTTTTAGTCATGAACAAACCTCGCTCTTTGCATTTTAGCTACAAACGCTACCTTGCCAATAAGCTACGTGAAAATTTTGCACTGGAGGGAACACCTGTGTTGATTTATCCACGAGCCAAAGGGGAGAGAGATAACGAGCAAGAAGAGAGTAATGCTGAATCCTAAAAATCATAACATTGTCTTTATCGGCTTTATGGGGGTAGGCAAAGGCACCATCGCCAGAGCACTCATTCAAAAAACCAAACGCATGGGACTTGATACCGATGATTTGATCGAGAGTATGGAAAATCGTAAAATTAAAATGATTTTTGAGACAGAGGGTGAAGCGTACTTTCGTAAACTGGAAAAAAAGACCGCCAAATGGTTGGAAAAAAGTGTTAAAAATGCCATTATTTCGACAGGTGGTGGCTTTTTTAAAGTCGCTAATTTAGAAAAAATTGGCACCGTAGTCTATCTAAAATCTAGTTTTGAAGGGATTTTAAAACGCCTTCAAGAGCATGAAAATGCAGAACTGAAACTAGCAAAACGCCCGCTATTAACAGATTTTACAAAGGCAAAAGCCCTTTTTAATGAGCGTGCTCCTTTGTATGAGGCAAAAGCAGACGTTATTATTGATGTGGAAAATCGTAAAATTAAAGAAATCGTAAACGATTTAGCAACACTACTGAAAACAAACAAACATTAGGACAGAGTCGATGAGAGTATTAACAGGCATTCAACCCTCAGGTGCCTTGCACATTGGTAACTATTTTGGCGCCATCAAACAAATGGTCGATCTTCAAGAAAAAAGTGACCTTTTTATCTTCATTGCTAATTACCACGCTTTAACGTCTTTAAAAGATGGAGAAGCACTCAAAAACAACACGCTTGATGCGGCGATTAATTTTCTTAGCCTTGGCATTGACCCTAGCAAAGTTACCTTTTGGGCACAATCTGATGTAAAAGAAGTCTTAGAGCTTTACTGGGTGCTCTCAGGCTACACACCCATGGGCTTACTAGAGCGTGCTCACAGTTATAAAGACAAAGTCGCAAAAGGCATTGCGGCAAACCATTCGCTCTTTTCCTACCCCGTGCTTATGGCGGCCGATATTTTACTCTACGATTCCAATGTCATTCCTGTGGGGAAAGATCAAATTCAGCACGTCGAAATTACACGAGATATTGCCATAAAATTCAACAACGACTTTGGTGAGATTTTCACCATTCCAGAGTTCAAAGTTGATGAAGATGTCGCAACGGTTCCAGGTCTGGATGGGGCAAAAATGAGCAAAAGCTATGGCAATACCATTGATATCTTCTGCACCGAAAAAGAGCTAAAAAAAGCAACCTCACGCATCGTAACCGATTCAACCCCGATGGAAGAGCCTAAAAACCCTCTTACATGTAATGTTTACGCATTGGCTAAACTCTTTTTAGAAAATGACGAATTAGTGGCATTGCAAGCCCGTTATGCCAAGGGTGGGGAAGGCTATGGGCATTTTAAAGCCTACCTCAATACACTTATTTGGGACTATTTTGCACCTGCTCGTGAAAAAAGAGCGTATTACCTAGAGCATAAAGATGAAGTGTTGGCTATTTTAGATGAAGGCGCAAGTAAGGCTCGTAAAATCGCCACTGAAAAAATGCGCCTCATTCGTGATCTTGTTGGAATTTATCGCTAAGGGAAATTATGTTAGATATTAAACTGATTCAAAATGATTTTGACGCTGTTGCAACGGCGTTACGCAAGAAAAAAGTGGATGAGAGCCTTTTAGAAGAAGTACGCCTCCTCTCGTTGGAGCTTAAAAATGCTCGCATTGTTTTAGAACCACTCCAAGCCGAACAAAATACCAAAAGTAAACTCTTTGGTGTGTATGCCAAAGAAGGCAAAGATGTGGGCGCATTAAAAGCTGAACTCTCTTTAAACAAAGAAAAAATTGCTCAGGCGCAAGAAATCGTACGTACTTTAGAAGAAAAACTTGAATCCTTAGCCGCTATTATCCCCAATATGCCCTCACCGTTAGTACCTGATGGTGAAGATGAAAATGACAATGTGGAACTCAAGCGTGTTCTTGTGCCCAAAACGTTCTCCTTCACCCCTAAAGAACATTGGGACATCGACAGTAAACAAAACTGGATTGACTTTGAGCGTGGCGTGAAGCTCTCCAAAAGCCGTTTTTCCGTCCTCAAAAATGAAGGAGCAAGGCTAGAGCGTACTTTAATTAATTATATGCTTGATTTTAACCGAAGTCGAGGTTTTGCTGAAGTAGCAGTTCCTTACATTGTAAACCGTGAAACCTTAATGGGCACAGGACAACTGCCTAAATTTGAAGATGATCTTTTTAAAATTGAGGGCGAAGAGTTGTTTTTGATTCCCACCGCCGAAGTACCCGTAACCAATCTTTTCAGAGATGAAATTCTAACAAAAGAAGAACTCCCTCTTAAAATGACCTCTTACTCAGCGTGTTTTCGTAAAGAAGCTGGCAGTGCGGGTAAAGACACCCGTGGGATGATTCGCCAGCATCAATTTGACAAAGTTGAACTCGTGTGCATCACCACACCAGAACAGAGTGAAGCCGTTTTTGAAGAGATGCTCACGTGTGCATCAGACCTTTTAACTTCTTTGGGACTTCCCCACCGTCATTTGATGCTCTGCGGTGGCGATTTAGGCTTTAGTGCGGCTAAAACAGTCGATCTTGAAGTGTGGCTCCCTGGGCAAAACCGCTACCGTGAAATCAGTTCTGTGTCCAATACCTTTGATTTTCAAGCCAGACGTGCGAAAATAAGATTTAAAGATGAGGGCAAAAACCGTTTAGTCCATACCCTCAATGGCTCTTCTCTTGCCGTTGGAAGAACACTCATTGCCATTATGGAAAACTACCAAAATGAAGATGGCACCGTGTCTATCCCTGAAGTCTTAAAAAAGTACATGTAAGATGGCAGAAGAAGAAGTCGTTATCCTTGAGGCAACACCTTCAGAGGAGAGTTTTGCTCCGATGGAAGATGAAGCACAAGCCGAAGAGCTTAGTGCTGTTTTAGCCCAAGAAGAACAGACCGCACTTCACGAAAAATCTCAAAAAAAGAAACTTCTTGTACTCTCTGGAATAGGTGCTGTTGCTCTGATTGGTATCATCATCACGATTGTTGTCTTGGTCATCTTTAAAAAAGAGCCTCCTATAGAAGAGCTTACCCTGCCAGTGGTTGAAGAAAAAGTCATTCCAAAACCTCCATTTGCTCCTTCTAAATTAGAACCAATGATTCAAAAAGCAAATCTTTTGTATGAACAAGGGAACAAAGACGATGCCCTTAAAATATACGAACAGATTGCTACCTTCAATGAAGCAATTTCTCACTATAACATCGGCGTTGCAAAAATGCGTGAAAAAAACTTTTCAGAAGCACTTGAATCTTTTAAAAAAGCGATTCAAAATAGAGAACATCGTTGCATTAGCGCTATCAATGCAGCAGTTTGTTCACTCGAGATAAACGATAAAAAACTTTTCACCTATTACATTGACCTAGCCTTCGCCTATCTGCCTGAAGAGAGCAATGCCCCGTTGTATTCCTACTACGTTGGGTTGGTGCATTATTATAAAAATTTTTACTACGAAGCACTCAATGCACTGAGCAATCCCCTTTCCTCTTTTTACAAAGAGGACCAAGCGTATCTTGTTTCAAAAATTTTAAGTGCTTTAGGCTACAACGAAACGGCACGCAATACGTTAAATGACATTCAAGAAGAAAATGATAGCTTTACCCAAGGACTCTTACATGCTAAACTTGGGGAATTTACAAAATCAAAACTCTATTTGATGAAAGCCTTAAAAAATGACCGTGAAAATGCCCAAATTAAAATGGCTCTCTCCTTGGTTGAAAATAAACTCGGTAATTTAGCCAACACCGCCTCCTTACTCTCAGAAGTCTCCAAAGTAAGCGATATGGATAAAGCACCTATCTACAAAATACGCTCAACCCTCAAACCCTCTTTGTTTGATGTACAAAAAGCGCAACTTGAGTTTGAACAAGAGCTCTTTTTTGACAATGAAAGTACGTATAATGTGATTTTTTACTATGCCCCTTATAAGGTGTTTGATGCTAAACAAACCATTGATTATATTCGCAAAGGGAGCATGAACATTTTTATCGATGAGATTGGACCTGCCCTTTCCTACCTAAAAGCCAGTTCAACCATTTCAAAAGTAAACATTGCTATTAGCAAAGGAATTAAAAAAGCCCTCGATTTTCATGTCTACGAAGCGAATGAAATCTTTCTTCAAATGGTCGGAACCTATAAAAACCACTCCATTTTACATTACAATTTAGCACTTACCTACGCACAAATGGGTGATTATACCCTTGCATACAAAAACTTTTCAAAAAGCTACCATCTGGATAGTAACAACTATCTTGCAGGAGTCTTTTCCCTGATGTGTGGTAACTTGATTGGCAAAGATATTACAAAATTAGCCGAAGATGTCAAAGAAAGTATCGCAAAAAATAGTGCCTTAGGAGAAGACAATCTTTACAGTTCTCTCATTCACTTAACGGATGGCAATGACCTCTCTCTTGCCCGTTGGCTTGAAAAAGAGAAGGAGCAAACACCTCTAGCCATCGTGCTTGATACCATAGCGGCTAAGAAGCTTAGCAATGACAATGACTACCGTCTCAGTTCTCAAAAACTTCAAGCACTTTTACCTCGCGATATTATCGCAAATCTTATCGCGTTTAACGTCAAACACCGTGGCGAAGAGATTAAAACGTATGCCAAAGCTATCCAAATGGAATTTAATACACTCCCATTGGATTACGATGCGTTTTATTATGGTCCTAAAATTGTGAAAGAGCAGTATATCAAACTTCTACAAATAGGCGGTCTGATTCATCAAAAACGTGATGGAGTAAGACGTAAAATGGAAGAAGAACGTGTCGATGTTGCTTCTATCATGCAAACGCTTGCCTACATGGAAATCTATGCCAATCAATTTGAAGAAGCCTTTACCTTATACAATTCATTGATTGATGATTATAATAATAAAGATTCACACACTATTTTCTTAGCTTCCGTAGCAGCTATAGGTGCAAAGCATCCTGAAAATGCCATTGCCCTTTTGGAGCTTTCAAAATTAATAGACCCTGGCAATATCGAAAGTCGCTATGCCTTAGGATTGGTGTATCAAGAAATTGGAAATTTTGAAGCAGCCGTTATGCAATACAATAATATTGGCAATATAGGCTTTCTCTCAGATTATTTTAGTTTTGATATTATGAAGTAGGGATATGTAAAGAGCTGCTAAGCTCTTTACATGTAAGACGTTTAGATGCCCTCATCCCCTTTTTTAATCGTACGTAATCCTTCTCTCATCGACATATAACTGTTCAGTGCTCCAATATAAGCTTTCGCTGTTCCAAGCATCGTATCGACACTTAAACCGTGTCCCATAATGGCAGGCTTGCTATCATCAAAGACCACTTTAACAAGTACACGTGCCATCGCATCTTTACCTTGCGAAACGGCGTCCACTTTATAATCTTTAAGCTCACCACTCACACCACACACACGATCAATGACTTTAAAGATAGCATCCATCGTGCCATTACCAATGGCCGCGTCTGTGATCTCTTTGCCATCATGCAAAATAGTCACCGCAGCACTTGGCACGCCCCCTGGGGCACAATCGGAAAGTTGTAAACGTACCAATTCAAAGACTTGAGGAATCTTCGTAATCTCTTCAGCAACCAATGCACGGATATCATCATCAAACATCTCTTTTTTCTGATCGGCAACAACTTTAAAGCGATCAAACGCTTCGTTGAGCTCTTCTTCTTTTAACTCATACCCTAAATTTTTCAACTTATCTTTAAAGGCATGACGACCTGAATGTTTGCCTAACACAATGGAATTTTTATCAAGCCCAATATCAATCGCACTCATAATCTCATACGTTTGTGCGTGTTTAAGCATACCATCTTGATGAATGCCACTCTCGTGTGAAAAGGCATTTTTACCCACAATAGCTTTGTTCGGTTGTGGGTCAATTCCTGTAATAGAAGAGACTAATTTACTGGTAGGATAAATCTCTTTAATGTTAATCGCTGTATCGTATGCCGAAAAATGGTCTTTTCGCGTTCGAAGAATCATGACGATTTCTTCCAATGCCGCATTCCCTGCACGCTCGCCTAAACCATTGATGGTACACTCCACCTGACGTGCGCCATTTTCGATGCACGCCAAAGAATTGGCTACGGCAAGCCCTAAGTCATTATGGCAATGTACAGAGATAATGGCTCGATTTCCTACAAAATCCGATAACGATTTGATGATAGCACCCATTTCTGTTGGTAAACGGTAACCTACGGTATCGGGAATATTGAGTGTTGTTGCTCCTGCATTGATGACCGCATCCAACACCTCTTTCATAAAGCTTACATCGCTTCTGCCTGCATCTTCACAACTAAACTCAACATCATCGCAAAACGTTTTAGCATATTGCACGGCTTCTACTGCTTTTTTGATGACCTGCTCAGGTGTCATTTTAAGTTTATACTGCATGTGAATGGGGCTAGTTGCAATGAAGGTGTGAATACGTCTCATGTTTGCACGTGCAACCGCTTCGCCTGCTGCTTTGATATCTTTTTCTAAAGAGCGCGCCAAAGAGCACACCGTACTTTTAGTAATCATCTCACTGATACGCGAAATGGCATCAAAATCTCCAGGACTTGCTGCTGCAAATCCCGCCTCGATGACATCAACACCCAATTTTTGTAATTGCAACGCGATTTGAATTTTCTCTTCCGTATTCATAGAAGCCCCAGGGCTTTGTTCTCCATCGCGTAATGTGGTATCAAATATTTTAATCATGTTCGTGTTCATAGGGTTATCCTTAGTATTATGTTAATGTGTGTATTTTTAGGTAGAACTATAGAAAAAAAGATTAGAAAAGGAGGAGGTTTTGCAGGAGAGCGTTTTTAATCTCAATCTTGGGTAAGATTTTAATGGACTTCATAATGCCGATATCGACGCTGTTCATCGCTACTCCTTTATAAGTATTGTAAAAAGTGCTTGTATTATACTGAATTTTTTGCGTATTTAGCAATGAAAACGGTGTAAATTGCTCGACCTATTCCATATGCAAGATATGCACTGACCATAATAGCTCCCAATTCGATGGGATACAAATATAAAAACGAGAAGAAAATAACCAAATAGACTAAAATACGAACGACGTTACCTTTTTTCATATCAATCTTTTTAAAACTAGGATAGCGAATGTTACTTACCATTAAAAACGATAATAGCCCCAAAGCAACCAACATCACCGACTCAAAACCCACCAAAAAAGTATGCTCTTTATAACATAAAATCCACATAGCCACAACAACGGCAGCTGTTGGGATAGGAACACCAATAAATACAGAAGGCTCAGTAGAGCCTATCATGACATTAAAACGTGCTAAACGAATGGCACCAAAAACGACATACATTGCACACAACAATGAGCCAACTTTGCCATACATATGCCCAACGGTAAAGTAAAAAAGCATCGCAGGAGCAACCCCAAACGCAACAATATCGGCTAATGAATCAAACTCAGCACCAAACTTACTTGTGGCATTGGTCATTCGTGCTACCCTGCCGTCTAATCCATCAAAAATTAACGAGAGTAAAATATACATGGCTGCTTTTTCAAACTGACCATTGGCTGAAGCAATAATGCTAATGACACCCAAAAAAGCACTAGCTGCTGTAAAAAGATTAGGGAAGATGTAAATCAATTGGATTTTAGAGCCATTATCGGTTGTGTTATTCATGCTCGCTCACCTTATATGCAAAATATCCTAACACACTCTCCCCTGCTTTAACCTCGTCGTTTAGTACAACACTAATGCGTGTTTCCAAAGGTAAAAAGAGTGCCACACTGCCTTCACTGAAAAAACCCAAACGTTGAGAAGCTTTAAAAGGCGTCGAAAAATCGTTCAAAGCAATAGTCCTTGCAAAATGCCCTTTGTAAATTGCCAGTTTAAATTCTCCAAAATAACCCTTACATGTAAGCACTTTTTTTTCACCCAAAGATTTAGCTAAAGGTGAGTTTGAAGCCATAGAGAATCCAATGCGCTCTTTAATCTCCATCACATTCATAGCAATAGGTGCACGAATCAATCCCACATCATACAATCGCTTTTCTATCACCACACGTAACCACTCTTTCCCATCCGACGCATGCACTTTTGAAATAGCACTCACACGACCATCACACGGAGCTATCAAAGCATAAGGATCACTTTCTAAACTCATGCGCTCAGGATTGCGATACAACCAAAGTGTTACAAGCAAAATTCCAAAAAAGAAAAGTGTCAAAAACGAAAGTGCGTATGCAAAAACAAATAGCATCATCACAACAAGGATGGTGTTCCATCCCGCTTTGGCAATGATAAATGTTTCTCTATGATTCGCTTGCATCACTATCCTTGAGGATTTCTTTTTGGGCTGCCTCTTTAGCTAAACGATGCTTCATTTTTGTAGGAATATTTGATTCTATCTCATACGCTTCTATTAAACCACGCAACACTTCACCATCAATGGTTTCATGCTCACTCAATGTCGTCACGATTCGCTCGATACATTCGCGGTACTCCACCAAACGCTCTTTGACAATCACATAACGGTCTTGAAGCGTATTTTTGATGTGTTCATCCAATTTTTCGGCCATATTATCACTATAATCTTTGGTTGTTCCACCATTCAAAAAAGTATTACGTTGTTTTTCAAGAACCATAAGCCCTGCAATGTCGCTCATCCCATAAATTCCCGCCATCGCTTTAATAATGTCAGTGGCACGCTCCAAGTCATTCCCCGCACCCGTTGAAATTTCACCTAAGAAGACCTCTTCAGCGGCACGTCCACCCAATAATACATCCACTTCTGCAATCAACTCATGCTTTTGCATTAAAAATTTATTTTCTTCAGGCGTGTTGAGCGTATAGCCAAGCGCAGCCAGCCCTCTGGGGATAATCGAGACTTTAGAAACCCTTTTTGCACCACGCGTTGTCTCAGCAATCAGGGCATGTCCACTCTCATGATACGCTACAATACGTTTTTCTTCAGGATTAATCCGTCTGCTTTTTTTCTCTAAACCCGCAATAGCACGTTCAACAGCTTCGACCATATCTACTTGTTCAACATAGGCTTTACTTTTTCGACCACCCAAAAGAGCTGCTTCATTGATAATGTTTGCCAGATCCGCACCCGCTAATCCTGCCGTTAAACGTGCAATCTCTTCCAAATCAATGTCTTTGCCCAATTTGATATCAGTACTGTGTACTTTTAAAATATCTTTACGCCCCTGAAAATCTGGCTTATCCACCAAGACTTGTCTGTCAAATCGACCTGGTCTTAACAACGCCGCATCCAGTACTTCAGGACGATTCGTTGCGGCTAGGACAATAACGGGAGATTTATCAGAGCTAAATCCATCCATTTCAGCAAGCAACTGATTGAGCGTTTGTTCTCGTTCATCGTTTCCACCCATCATACCATTGGCAGCTCTACTTTTACCAATCGCGTCGATTTCATCGATAAAGACGATGGCAGGTGCCTCTTTTTTAGCATTTTCAAACAAATCGCGCACCCGACTCGCACCCACACCTACAAACATCTCAATAAAACTTGAACCCGAAACAGAGAAAAAGGGCACACTAGCTTCCCCCGCAACGGCTTTTGCAAGAAGCGTTTTCCCCGTCCCTGGAGGGCCCACAAGTAAAACACCTTTAGGGATTTTTGCCCCTAAATTCATATAGCGATCAGGATGCTTGAGAAAATCAACGATTTCTTTAACTTCTTCTTTCGCCTCTTCAACACCAGCCACATCGTCAAATTTAACATTGGGTTTTTCAGAATTAACCAATTTTTTACTGCTACCCATTCCTAAAATGCCGCCACCCATATTTTTTTGCATTTTATTCGCCAAAAACATCCAAATACCAAAGAAAATAAAAACTGGTAAAACCCATGAAAAGAGAATCTCGCTAAAGATATTAGTTTCATTGTAGCCACCATAACTTATTTTTTTCTCATCCATTAAGGGGATAAAGCTTGCATCGTCCCCCACTTTCTTGACCATATATACGATTTTTTGAGCCCCCTCACCTGAAAAGGCTTTGATAGTGGTCTGTCCAATGGCAACGTAACTGATTTGACCATTGCGAATCAGCTCTTTGAGCTCATAATAGCTGATACTTTTACTCGCATTGGTTGCGGTATTGCCAAAAGTACTTGGTGCCAACGCGCTTTCTGATGACGATGTAAAGTTTTTAAAGATTAAAATAACTACAATCGAGAAAATAGCAAAAACCAAAAGGGGATTTTGGTTGAAAAAATTATTTTTTTTCTCTTTATTAGGATCTTTTTGTTCGTGACTCATGAATTCATTTCCTTTGTAAAACGAGTGTGAACCACTCTTCTTTTTGGTATTTTTCTATGATACTCATAGAAGTAGCATATTTTGCCTCAACTTTGTTAATATATTTATCCAAAATACCCGATAAAATTAAAATTCCCTCTTTTTTGACCGCTTTTTCTAAATCCACACTAATCATAATAAGCACATCTGCGATAATATTGGCAATGACCACATCATACTCGTGTGTACGTTTTTGAACAGATCCTGTCCAAAGCGCATGGTAACTCTCTTCGTTGAGCACAAAGTTTTCTTTCGCACTCGTAGTTGCTTGGTCATCGGTATCGCACAAATCGACCACCGCCCCCCTTTTGCGTGCTGCTAAAGCTAAAATGCCACTGCCACAGCCCACATCTAAAACACTCTGTCCTCTTTGCACATACTTTTGAAGCATCAAAAGGCATCCATACGTTGTCTCATGATGACCTGAGCCAAAGGCTAAAGCAGGATCAATGACGATGTTTTGCTTCCCAGAAATGCTAGGCTCCCAACTAGGATGGATATAAAAATCCCCTACATGTAAAGGTTGAATGGAGTCACGATAGCGTGCTATCCAATCTTCATTCTCTTTTTCACACATCTCTATAGTAACGGCAACCGTTTTGCCCAGTGCTAAAGAGAGCTCATTGGCAAAGGTTTCGACACCAAAACGGAGCATCTCAAGGGACTCTTCACTGCGTAATATAATGGTGGTGCCCTCTTCTTCAATAGCCTCATCACTGAGGCTATTAATCAATTCAACAAACAGAGCATAATAAGCTTGGGGAGTAATGCGAAGTTCAGTATAGGTTTGTTTCATTTACGAACCTAAAACATCCTCGAGTTTTTCTTTCAACACTTGTGGGGTAAAAGGCTTAACAATGTAGTTATTAACACCTGCTTTTAATGCGGTAATCACTTCCGCTTTCCCACCTTCTGTGGTCACCATAATAATAGGCATACCTTCATATTTTGATTCAGCTCTTACTTTGCGCACCAAATCAAGTCCGTTCATCTCAGGCATATTCCAGTCTGTAATCAATACATTGATACCAGGAGTTCGCTCCATAATCTGCCATGCTTCCACGCCATGTTCCGCCTCTAGGACATCATCAAAGCCGAGTCTTTGAAGCGTGTTTTTAATAATACGGCGCATTGTCGAGCTGTCGTCTACTACAAGCAGTTTCAATGTCACTCCTTTAGTTGTTATAATGACCCTATTCTAACAGACTTTACTTTGAACTTACTTTAAAGCGTTTGGTTATTGGCAATTCTAAATGCTTCGTGCAGGTCAAGTGTTCCCTCATAAAAGGCTTTCCCCACGATAACACCAGAGACTTGTTGTGTTTTTTGAAGTGCTATAATATCGTGAATATCTTTCACCCCACCACTAGCGATGGTATCAATTCCCGAAGCCTTCGCAATGGCAAGTGTAAATTCGACATTAACTCCAGAGAGCATCCCATCTCGTCCAACATCCGTACAAATAATCGCTTCAACGCCAGCACTTGCAAACTCTTTGGCTAAATCTGTGGCTAACATGGTTGATTTTTCAGCCCAGCCTTCCACCGCAACATACCCATCAATCGCATCAATGCCCACAACAACACGGTACTGCTTGCACATCTCTTTAACAAAGGAGGGATTCTTCAATGCGACTGAACCCAAAATAACCCTATCGATGCCCAAATCAACATAGCGCCTGATGGTCTCTTCATCACGAATACCACCACCCAGCTCAAGTTTAATGTCACAATATTTACGAATATTGTGTATCTCTTTAAGATTTTTAGGTTCACCGGCAAATGCCCCATTCAAATCTACCAAATGTACCCACGCTGAACCCATCTCTTGAAACGTTTTTGCGACGCGCCACGGTTCATCCGCATAAATTTTTGCACTCTCCATCAAACCTTTACTTAAGCGTACCGCTTTGCCATCTTTAAGATCAATCGCTGGTAAAATATCCATCATAACTCCACAAAATTTTGTAAGATTTTCAACCCATTGGTATGAGATTTTTCGGGGTGCGGCTGAAAGCCAAAAACATTCTCTTTTTGTACTGCACTGGGAAATTCATAACCATAGTGTGTTTTCCCCACCGTATATTTTTCATCACAACGTGCATGAAAACTGTGGACAAAATAGAGGTAAAAGTCTTCTGCCATCCCTTTAAATAAAGGCGTATTTTGGCTTACATGTAAGCGATTCCAACCCATATGGGGAATTTTAAGTTTACGATCAAAAAGCGTCGTATCAAACTTGATGATTTCCCCTTCAATCAACCCCAAACCTTTACATTTACCAAACTCCACACTGCTTTCAAACAATAATTGCATCCCAAGGCAAATGCCCAAAAGTGGTTTTCCTGAGGAGACGAATCCTTTAATCGCATCATCCATTCCTCTTTCATGCAAACAACTCATCGCATCTTTAAATGCACCCACCCCAGGTAAAATAATCTTTGAAAAACGCGATACATCCTCCGCTTTATCAACAATTTCAATGGCAATTCCCAGCTTTTCAAACGCATTGTACACACTGCGCAAATTGCCCATATTGTAATCAATAAGACCTATCATATGTCTCTCTTTTGAGCAATGGCTTTCAAGTAAAATGCCAAGCCAAATAATAACAAAGTAACACCACCGATGAGATAAACTGCATTTAAGATATGTGCTGAATCTATAATGGCGTATTTAAAGACCAGCATCAAGGCTTCAATGGCAAGCGCGATGATAATAGAGCCTAAAAAACGCACCATCGTTTTGTGAATTCCCGAACTCTCATCACGCTCATTGCGCCCTAAAACTTCCTCTTCAAAAATGGTTTTCACCAAGTCAAAAATCGCTAATGAAAGGGTAATAAGAATGGTGGATTGAAACATGGCTTCGATGTCGAGTAAATTAAACTCAAACCCATGCATAAAAAGGCTTCGCATCCCATTGTAAAGCAACAACATCGCAATGGCTAATAAAGAGAGTGAAAAAATGGAGTAAATAATTTGTGAACTCTTTCCAAAAGCCGATTGCAAGGATGAAGGATGTGCGATTTTGAGGACATGCTCTAAAGAGACATCGATACAGGCTATAAACTTCAATATGCCTTGGTCATCGTAAATCGGATACGACGCAGTAACGGTAAGATCATTGGTCAGCACAGAAGGATACGGATCACTAAGCACACATCGACGCTCTCGCACCGCTCGGTAAAAATAGGATTTACTGCTTCGGTTTTGCCCCAAACCACCCTTTTTCAAAGGATCATCGGTAATGTTATTGATGACCTGCTCTCCTTTATGATCGAGCAGATAAAGGGCTTCAAACGCTTCTACTTCATGGACAATTTTGTCTAAACTTGCGCTGATGACCTCTACATTAGGCTCAGGCATGCGGTTTGGTATATTGCGGGTAAACAGATAACATAAATACGCCCGCGCCCTTGGACGCACCTCGGCAAACTGCTGAATTTCACGAATAACCATTGGATAACCCTTTTATTTTTACGCTATTCTAGCTAAATTTTGAGTTTAAATACTTTGGCGTGTGGTTCTAAAATAATCGGTTCAAACCATTTTTCATCATACTTTTCCAAAACGAAGAGCTGTATGTACGAAGAATCAAACATCGCTTCGTCTAACACCAAAAAGCTATTGTAAGCTTGCATATAAATGACACTCATTTGACCATTGGCATGCATGGCATTTTCTTCTACCATCATTTTTTTATCGGCACGATATCCTGTTTTGACAAACCGTTTTAAAGGAACCTCTTGCTGCCCTATCTTAAGAGTCCCTTTCGTTTTGTTAAGCACCACACCACTCCCAAGATTCAATTCTGTTGGTGTATCTTGAAAACGATTGCTTTGGAAAAAGAAAGGCTGTCGAGTTGTTTTTCCACTCATAATATCGAGATTGCTAAACTGCGCAACAGTGGGGAAAATTCCCATCATACGGTATGGCAAATAAAAGTAGATGTCCCGCGTCTTTTGTGGAAGGCGTATATCACTTGAGAGTACTTCTAAAAAATCATTCGCATCTTTTAACCCAACATCCAGCGTCATTTGAGCGGTATTGTTCATCACGGTTTCATTTTGCTCCGCTTTGGCAAAAGCCATTTCAGTGTACTCCACCTCAAAACGAGCGAGTTTCGCTGCTTTATCTTGAGGTGATGTAAGCGCATAACTCACGGGGAAATTGACATCGCCTCCATGTTTTCCACCATCAATCAACGTTTTAACATCACTATAATAGCGTATAGGATACCCATAATCCCACCAAGCCACAACATAATCTTCCCTACTAGCAATACTTTGTAACATGACTAAACTCTCTACCTCTGTTTTATTAAACACCGTAGGAACACGATAGTCCATTACATGTAAAAGGTTGGGATACAAAATGGCAAGCGAACTTACAATCACAAAAGATGATTTCACCACTTGTGCCAGTTTTTGATGAATAAAAAGCTTTTGAACATACACGCTACATGTAAACAATAAATACGCTATACCAAACGCACAAACAGGTACCGCATAAATGGTAAAACGAAGTCCACCAAACAGTGCTAAAAAGCCAAGCCCTAAAAGGGGAAGACCTAATAACATCACCCGATAGTTAAACGCCATGAAGCCATATCCCACAACAGAGAGCACAAATGTAATCGTATGACCACTAATTCGTTCCGCAAACGTCGTAAAAGGAATCTGACCAGCTTCGCGAACCGTTTGCATCACGGAGAAAAAATGCAGAGGTAGCACATCTTTGCTCACTTCAATAGCATCTTTAAAAACAAAACCTTTAAGTTGATACCAAATCGGGGTAAATCCCCCTGTTACAAAAAACAATGCAAGAGCCCCAGCTAAAATAAAAAAGGTGAACCGTTGCCACTTTTCTTGTCTAAAGACAATATAACTACAACAAACAATCACTAAGCGTAAAAGCCCATCTAAACCCATCATGGCTAAGAGCATGATGCTTAAGAGTTGATAGTTAAAAAGATTTTTGCGCTCATAGATGATGGTATACAGTAAAATTAATACAAAAAATGAAACTTCCAAAGAGTAGCTTTGTGGATACCACCAACGATAAGCAATAATCTCCAATCCCGTTATCAGTAAATATTTTTCCTCTTTTGTCCTCATCCCTAAAATCAGTGACCACATTAAGAAAGCAGGAAAAACAATGTTCAACATATCGGTATCATAATACCCTATCATGGTCCGATTGTAGTAACTCACGGCAATGGAAGCTAAAAGAGACGCTAAAAAACCCACTTCGATTAACTTCAAATTTTGCCCTATCAAAATCATCGGAACAACAATCAAAGAGCCCAAAAGAGAGGGCATATAGAAAATCAGTGTTTCAAAAGACGTGGGGAGTATTTTTGCAAAAATATACGTGAGCCAAGCAGGTGCAGATGTTATGGGAGAGAGATCATTCTTTTGAAACGTCCCACTCAATAAATCCCTAGCCCCCTCTGCCCAATAATAACCATCATTGGTGTTAATCATAAATTGACCCGCATATATGAATGCATCATAATCACTAAACTGATACACCCAAATCAAACGCACAGCCATACTAAAAACAAAGGCTAGAAAAATTAAAAAAACACTATAGCTTTTTACATGTAAGCTATTCATCGTCTTTTTTACCTATAAACTCTAAGAAAAAAGCTAGAAAAATTGAACACATAAGCCCTGTTACAAAGGCTACTGAGACAATTAATGATTTTTTAGGTTTAACGGGAGTTTGATTGACACTCATCTTATCAATGAATTCTGTCATTTTTAAGTTTTTTGGAGAGATTGAAAGAGTTAAATCATTCAATTGGTTGTTGATAGCATAAATACTACTCTTAAGCGCTGTTAACTCTGCGGCATGGCTGTTTAGTTCTATAGAATACACAGCAGCAACGGCAGGGTTTTCTTTGATAATCTGCTCTATTCTCTCTGATTTTTTATCTAACTCTTTAGCTAATCGTTCTTTTTCAGCCGACAACTCTTCTTTTTGTGCATTCAAGTTGCCTATCTTAGCTTTTACAGAATCCAAATAAGCATCCATCAACTGCTCATGTCTCAGTCGGATACTGGCTTCAATTGATTTTAAATGCGACGCAACAGCTTCTTTGCTCACGCCTAAAACTGACATTTCTAAAAGATTTTGAGTTCCTTTGACAAAAGAAATTTTATCTAACCATGCTAAGTTGCTTGTATCTTTATTTAAGATATAACTGATTTCTGTTCTTTTTAATAGCGTAGAAGGCAGCTCGACCCAATTGGTATTAGTATATGACCCTATTTCCAAAACAGCTTTTGCTTCATAAATAGGTGTTTTCATAAACGCATAAACACCTGCGATAAACGTTACGCTCACGGTTATCATAACAATCATTTTTTTAGCTTTTACAAGTGTTTGCCATAACTCTTTTAAATCGATTTCATCTTCATATTTGACGTGGTTTGCTTCATTCATCTATGTGTCCTTAACTGTTTTTTTGATGGTTAAATTCTGGTACGATGACTTTTAGCTGTTTGATTTTATCGCTACATGTAAGCAATGTTTGGATGTCATCTTCAAGCTTCTCTCTATCATACGCTGTCTTATGTGCTACCATGATAGACTCATAGGCTGTTTTTTTGTCACTTTCATTGATTAAAAGTTCTTCATAGAGTTTTTCCCCTGGTCGCAACCCCGTAAAAACAATATCAATCCCACTCTTTCCAGAGAGGTCTATCATCTTTTGTGCCAAATGGGCTATCTTGATGGGTTCGCCCATATCCAAGATAAACAATTCTCCACTGTGTCCAATCGCTCCTGCTTGCAAGACAAGTTCACACGCTTCAGGGATCAGCATAAAATAACGCGTAATAGCAGGATGCGTCACCGTAACAGGTCCACCTTTTTCTATCTGTGCTTTAAATTTTGGGATAACAGAACCACTGCTCCCTAGAACATTTCCAAAACGAACCGCAACGATGTGAGTGCTGTTTGCTTGGACATTTTGAGCATAGAGTTCACAGACTCTTTTGGTTGCACCCATAACATTGGTTGGTCGCACTGCTTTATCGGTCGAAATCAAGATGAATTTTTGAACACCGTATTTTATAGCCATGTCCATACACTTTTTTGTACCTAAGATATTGTTGACAATGCCCTCTTCTACATTTTGCTCCACCAGAGGAACATGCTTGTAAGCCGCTGCATGAATAAAGAGTTCTGGCATATGCGATATCAATGTTTTTTCCAATCTCTGCTCATCTAAAACACTGTGCATACACGGAAAAACCTTCTCGCTTTGAAGCTCCTCCATGAGTGCATACAAGCTATACTCACTGTGATCAATCATCACAATTTTTTTAGCGCCATATTTTAAACATTGTCTTACCAGTTCACTTCCAATGCTTCCTCCAGCGCCACTGATCATCACTGTTTTATCTTTGATAAACTGCGAAATTTTGCCCTTATCCAAATCTTTAGGATGCCTTGCCAAAAGGTCTTCAACCGTAATATTTTTTAATTGCTCAGAAAGAAGGCTGTTGGAGAATATTTGGGACAATGTAGGTAATATTTTTATCTCGTAAAAATACGGTTTTAATCTTTCATAGATAAGATTTATCCGACGAGGGCTTGCGGAGGGCATCGCAATTAATAAAAGATCATACTTCGCATCACCTATCTTAGTTTTTAATGCATTTTTCGAAAGTATACGAATACCATCAATGCTTCTTTTTTGAAGCTGTTTATCATCATCCACAAAAAATCGTATTTTATAAGCACTTGTTCGATACTCTTCTTCGAGTTTAAGACCTGCTCTACCTGCACCATAGATAACCAATGTTTTGCTTTTGTGAACACGACTACGATTGACAATAAGATAATAAGCATACATGGCAAAATTGATAGCAAAAAGATACAAAAGAAGTTCAGAAAAAAGAAAATAAAGAAAAAACCTACCATAATAAAAAGGTGCATATACACAAAAAGCTCCAAGATAAACAATACTTTTTAAGATAAATGTCTTTTGCGTCACTTTGGACCATGAAAGCGAATAATCATTAAACAGTAAAACAGAAGCACCGATGCGAATACCTATCACCATAGCAATAATCTTGAAATCAACAGGCTTATGAAAAAGCCAAAATGTCCATACAAATGTAATACATGTTAAAACGATAATAACAGCTATATTGAGTACTCGTTTGTCAAAACTAAACATTTTACAGTTTCTTCATGATGTATTTTTGTTTTGGACTTTTTGGATTGTCAGCAATCGTTGGCACCAATAACCCACCTTCTAACAATGGCCTTAAAACTGTATTTCTAAAATAGGTTTTATGGCTCATCCCTACAAATTGCATGATTTCACTCATACTTTTAGGTTCTTTACAGAACATTAAAATTGCTTGGTCACTTGCTTGGTCACTTGCTTGGTCACTTGCTTGGTCACTTGAATAAAAAATATTTTTCATAAAATTTTGCGATACGGAAAAACTCTCTTTTCCATAGACTTTTAAAATGCGAGCAAGACCTGAGCCTAAATGTTCTACCAAGCCCATATCCTTATATACTCTCATCAACTCTCTATTGATAGGCTTTGAATAACCTCCAAAAAAATCTTCAAGATTTTTTATTGTAGAAAGCCCTCCGCTAGATGTAATCTCTATACGATCACGATAAATTTCAAATACTGGTGGATTTTCAGTCGTATAGTCATTGTGAACGATAGCATTAATAACCGCTTCCCTAAGTGCAACTTTATGCCACAACGGTTTTTCAATTCGTGTTTTTGAGGTGATTTTTGCAGCGGTTTTATTTTCAATATCAAGCTTATCAAGCACCTTATGTGTCGCTTTTATCAAAGAACCATAACCGTATTCATTGTTTTCTACAAGATCTACTTTATCAACGCCTCCATATTTCGCCACTTTGACAGATATGCCGTTCGTATCTGCTAGCAGATATGCAACATAATTATAATAGCCATCTTCCGTTAAAAGCTCCAAATTGGAAGCAAATTTATCGTTTAGCTTTAATCCTTTTTCGTCATAATATATTTTCAGTTGCTCAAAAGATAGGTCTTGTCTATGGGATTTTATTTTGCTGAGTGAGTTTTTAACTCTACGTGCGAAAAGGTCTTCTATCATCATCTCATTCATAGGCTCGCTACTGCTTCCTATGCGCACGAAGCAACCTCGTGAAGACATACCCTGCTTTTTGATGTAATAAGGCATTTCTCTGCCACTAGCAACAATGATTTTGACAATATCTTTGCTTTCTATTTTTTCTAATATTACTTCAAAAAGCCCCAAACACGATGGTGCAATATTGTTTTTAAGCCTATCTTTTATTTTAAGCTGTACGTCATCTGGATTTTTACATCCGAAAACAGTGCCATTATTATCTACACCAATATAGATGACGCCACCTTCGCGGTAATTCAAAAATGCAACGACTTCTTTTTCTAAGGTATCTGTCAATATTTGTTTAAATTCTATGCGATGCGATTCTGCTATATTTATCATACAATCATCTCTTACTCAAACTTTTTTCTCTTATCAACATACTTCATACTTCTATACAAGAGCAATAAGGCACCTATAAAACAAGGAATAGAAAACGCTGTAACCTGCAAAGCAATATACCCTAAAACAGCTAAAAGCACATTGATACCCATGGCGAAAACAACAACCTTACTATGACTCAAGCCACTTTGAACTGCCCTTTGATAGGCATGTTTTCGATGCGCTTGGCTTAGTTTTTCGCTATGTTTATACCTTCGGTAAAGTGTCACTGTCGCATCAAACCAAAAAAGTCCAAAAAGTATTAACCATACTAAAAGAGAAAAACCCTCGTTTTGGTAGTAAATAGCAAAGATAGCGATGTTGTAGCCCAAAAGCGTACTGCCTACATCTCCCATAAAAATCTTTGCCCTATGCCAATTCCATACCAAAAATCCAGCAACAGAAAAAACTAAGACTAAAAAATGCTCTCCTCCAAAAAATAACCATCCAGCAACACCCAAAAATATGGCTTCACTCCCAGCATAGCCATCTATGCCATCTAAAAAATTGTAAAGATTGATACACCACATAATGCCCAAAAAAGCTATTGTATTGGTAAAAAGCTGATTTTCAAATACCCAAATCCCAAAATCAATTTTCTCAAGCCCCCCTAACACGTAAAGCCCTAGTAAACTGACGAAAGACTGTGAAAAAAGCCTTATTTTAGGCGATAAGTCATATACGTCATCCAAAAAACTGACTATCGAAAGAATACTCCCAGCCAACAGTGCATAAAATAACTGAGCGTCTATCTCTTTACATGTAAAGAGATAAATCAACCCCAAAAACCATATCACAGCAATCGCAATACCACCACCATGAGGTGTGGGTACTGTATGTGAGCTTCTTTCATTTACTTGCGCAACAAGCGATTTTTTTAGAGCATACTCTTTTACACAGTATGTAAGACCAAAAGATAGTAAAAATAAAATTATATAAATCATTTGCCGTTACCTTAATCTTATAGTGTAGCAATTAAAAATTCAACACTCAGCATTCAACATCAAAGAAATTCCCTCTTCTGTCGTGTAGGGATTTTTAAAATCTAGCACTTTTTTACTCCAAGTATTGTCCACCACCAAGTTACAAAACAACCGTCTGTATAAAGATGGTTTAAACCACTTTAACAAAACTCCAAACATCTTTACATGCAAAAGATACATTTTCTTTTTTTTTGCCTTGGCGATAAGCTCTATCAAACGCGTTGTGGACATCGATGCATCATCACTAGCAAGGAAAACACCCCTTTGCCTTTTATCGATGATGCACTCTACCATGGCGCAAAGATTCCCAACATAGACAAAGCTTCTTTGATTATCTATGCCACCAAAAGGGAGAATTGGCATCTTATCTATAAGTTTTATGAGATTTTGCATATTGGCTTTTACCGCATACCCATAAACGATAGGTGTGCGAACAATGGAGACTTTAAAATTTTCAGTTTCTAGTTTTTGAAGCTCATGTTCAGCCTTTAGTTTACTCTTTCCATACTCATCTTGAGGCTTATATGTAAAAGTTTCAGTGTAAACTTCATCGCTCTCTTCACCATACACCTTAACCGTACTCATAAAAATAAACTGCCCCACACCAGACTCTTTAGCCTTTTTTGCTAACTCTAAAGTTTGGGTTACATTTACTCTTTCATACTCTTCGCTACTTGCTCCATCTTTTCTGTGCACCAAAGCCGAGAGATGCAAAACAACATCAACATCCTTTACATGTAAGGCTCCAAAGTCATCTTTTAAAAAACTAAACGCTTTTATCTCATAGCTATCTTTGTATTTATCTACAAAATAAGAGCCGACAAACCCACTTGCACCTGTTATTAAAAGTTTTTTCATTTATTGTCCGTGTATTTTTTCTATTCATCTACTACAAATTCCAAAAAAAGTTAATAGTTGGCCTCTGCTCCTTATCATTAAAATTTCATTTTCTCTCACCTATTTTTTTCAAAAACTCATCTAAACTATCTTTCCAATAAGGAATTTCTATCATGAACGTAGATTTTATCTTGCTTCTATTGAGCAGTGAATAGTGCGGCCTCAAAGCTGGAGTTTCGTATTGAAAGGTTTCTATGGGAGTGATTTTACATGATAGTTTTGACATTTTAACAATCTCTTTTGCAAAGTCATACCAACTGCATACACCTTCATTGCTGTAATGATATATTTCTACTGCTGAATTGTGAATTTTTGGGAGAATATCTAAAATTGTTCTGGCTAAATCTTTAGCATAAGTTGGAGTTCCTATTTGATCGTAAATAACACTTAGTAACTCTTTTTCTTTTCCCAATCGCAAAATAGTTTTTACAAAGTTATTACCATGCTCGCCAAACATCCACGATGTTCTTATGATGATGGAATTTTTTGGATTGATGCTTATAAGTGCTTGTTCTCCATCTCGTTTTGTTTTGCCATAAACGGACTGAGGGCTAGTTGCATCTGTTTCAAGATAGGGTCGATGATTTGTTCCACCAAAAACATAATCAGTAGAGACATGAATGAGTTTAATACTATATTTCGATGAGAGTTCTGCAAGAGCTTTTACGGCCAAATGGTTTATACTATCTGCCATTTTTTCATGAGATTGTGCTTTATCAACAGCAGTATAGGCAGCACAGTTGATAATAGTGTTTATATTATGCTGCTGTACAAAAGAGTCTATATCGTGTGTGTTTAAGATGTTTAAATCATCTTTACATGTAAAGAAAAAATTATAAGGATATTCTCTATGTAAGGCTTTGATTTCACCTCCAAGTTGACCGTTTGAGCCTGTGATTAATACATTATGCATAATAATTCACTTTATATTCAAAAAGATCAAAAGTTTCACAAAGTTTTGGTTGCATCGTATCTTTTGGAGAAAGACATAATTCCCCTAAGCCAAGTTGCCAGTCAATATTTAGATTTTTATCATCAAAGGCTATGCCTCTATCACTCTCAGGTGAATAGTAATTATCGACTTTATAGGCAAAGGTGCAACTCTCCGTAAGCACTACAAAACCATGGGCAAAGCCACGCGGTATAAACATCTGTTTTTTATTCTTACCACTAAGTTCTACGGCTACATAAAAACCAAAGGTTGGGCTACCAACTCGTATATCAACTGCTACATCAAGCACCTTTCCATCAATGACACGAACAAGTTTTGATTGAGCATGAGGAGGAAGTTGATAATGGAGACCCCTCAAAACACCACGGTAGCTTCTAGACTCATTATCTTGAATAAAATTAATTTTAAAACCTAAAAATTCTTCAAACATATCTTGACGGAATGTCTCAGCGAAATAACCTCTCTCATCTCCATGTATTTTAGGTTCAACAACAATCACCTCAGGTATCTTAGTTCTTATAAATTTCATGATTTTTTTTCTCCCAATACAACCATCAAAATACATGCAAAGAAAAAAAGAACTTTTTCTTGTTTTTTTCGCCGACACATAGGTGCATAAAAAGCCAATTTAAAAAGTCCATCCTTTTTTAAATTGCTCCACTTTGTTATAAAACTATGGTCTTGCATCCCTATAATTGATGCAATGCTCACAGATTGTTCTAGTGCTCCACCGTAAAGAATTTTCTTCAAACGATACGCAAAAGCTTTCCATCCTTTATTGACACCAACTTGATTGCTAGCATGCTGACGATAAAGCATACTTGGGCTTTCATCTATCGCCCATTTAAAACCATTGGCACGGGCATAAGCGTAACAAAACCAATCATGAAGCCATAAGTCATTAACTTCATTCCATTGTTTAACAACCACCTGCTTAATTTGTTTTGCTAGTAAACCAGTCATAACATAAGTACATCCTGGACCAGCTGCTTCAAAAAGATAGTCATATTTGCATTGCGGTTGAGACTTTTCAATCACTCTTGTCTTGCCGCCTTCCCAAAAAGCCAAGACATTACTAGAATACCCATCCGATTTTGCTTCTTTTATTTTTTCAATTGCTCGACTTAGTTTGTCTGTGTACCAAATATCATCTTGATCGGCAAATGCGATAAAATCAAATGGTGAAAAATCAACATCTTTTATTAGCCTAAAAAAATTTTTAGCAGCACCACCAAAACTACCAACATCCTCTAAAATAACAATTGCTTCACTACCTTTATATTTTACTTCTAAAAATTCTCGAGTGCCATCACTCGAAGGATCTATGCTTATAAAAATCGTTACATTGACTTTTATTTGGTTTAAGATACTTTCTATCTGCTCTTCAATGTAAAAACGACCATTATAAGCCGCCAATAAAATAGCTATTTTATTATTCATTGTTTTTACTTTTTTTAACCATATTTTTTCCGATTTGAATAAATCTTTTTTCTATAAACTTCTCTGACAAGTAAGATAAAATCAATATTGCACAAAACAAAGAAATAAATGAAACCATAGGGTTTAATGGATTTATTCCAAAATATAAAGCGAGTTGAATCACTGGAAAATGCAATATATAAAAACTATATGAAAAATCAAAATTTATTCTAATATGTTTAACATAATAAACAAAATAAATAACTATGAAACCTAAGAGAAATGGATAAAGTGTAAATTGAAATACTTTGTATTCAATAAAAAAGAATAGTGCTATACAAGACAAAAAAGCAAATAGATAAATATTTTTTCGATTTATTTTGTCAAACATAACATAAAACAATATGCCAACTACAAAAAGGCGGAGTTGCGATGGAAACTGCACAAGCAGTTTTGAAATACCCAAATAATCTACTATAAACATATAAATGAGAGACAACCCATACAATAGTAGAAGAAAAGTATTGCCCCATTTTTTATATAAGATAAAAATTAAAGGGACACAGAGATAAAAAACAACTTCATTTTTTAAAGTCCATAAGCTTCCGTTTATCGCATCAACACTTAAGAAAGACAAAGTACTTCCTACCGAGTGAGATAAAAAATTTAAAAATAAAATATTTGAAATAAAATACTTCCCAACTTGTGCTAATGTACCATTGGAATAGAAGATAAAAAACAAAGTTTGTAAACATATTAGCAAACTATAAAGCGGAAATACTCTAAAAAACCTTTTGATATAAAAATACTTTTTATGTTGATCATTATCAAAACTCCAGAATATCAAAAAACCACTTACAATAAAAAACATATCAACAGCATATCCACTCAAGTGAAAAAATGGATTTGATAGTTTTTGTGATGTTAATATATTCCAGTGGGCGAGAAATACTAAGATGGCTAAAATAAGTCTTAGAATATCGAAGTTATTTTCTGTACTAGTTTTTTGCAAGAACGTCCTTTATAATATTTTTATACTTTCTCAAATACCATGCAATAGTTTTCACAATTCACTATCAAAGTTCTCATCTGCTTTTGGTTACAATACTTTTCATACTAACTCCATATATAGTTTTTGATATTTTTCATTTATTAATCCGGCATCAAAAAAAATTTCTATATTTTGTCTAAACTCACTAGAAATGCCACAATAGTCCTTTTTAAGAATATCTTTTATCTTTGTAACAAAATCTTCAACATTGTCCAACTCAAATAAAAACTCTGATTTCTTATCTATAGGAAGAATCTCCTTATGCGGTTCAATATTTGATAAAATACAGGGTATACCAGTAGCAGATGCTTCTAAAACCGTATTGGGTAAGCCCTCTGTGCTTGAAGAAGACAAAAAATAATCAGACAAGCCTAAATAACTATCTATTTCCTTAGAAAAACCTATGAATTTAATATTATCAAAACCTCTATACTCAAAAGATAAACTATCATACATATCACCTAAACCAATAACCAAAAGAATACTATTATCAACATCTGCTTTTAAAAAAGCATCAATCAAAATATTTGGTCTTTTTAATTTTATTAAACTTCCTATACTGATAAATACCTTTTTGTCATGAGCAATACCAAACTGTTGTCTCAAGTCTTCTTTTTGTGTGTTGTTATATACTTTATATCTATTCAAATCAATGCCATTGTGTATTAATGTAGATTCAATTCCATTTTTTTCTAAATCATTTTTAACTGCATTAGATATTGACACCACATTATAAATTTTTTTTAATGCTAGCGTATGTAGCTTAGTGTATACGGTGCCTAGTAAATAACCAAACTTCTGTATATAGTGATCCGAGGAAGTTAGTTCACCTCGAACTGTAGCAACTCTTTTATACTTTTTTAAACAAAATCCAGAAATGAGGTCTGCTCTAAACAAATGAGTATGAACAATATCTGGGTTTACCTCTTTTAGGACATATTTTATTTTCACAAAGCCAAACAATAAACCATAAAAACTATGCATATTCAGCTGTATAATTTTCAAGTTTAATTTTTCAAACTTTTGCAATTCTTCATCAAAATTTTTGTTAGAAAATGTAATTAAGGTAATATTAAAAATCTTCCTATCTAAAAACTTTATAATATAATATAATTGTTGTGTTGGACCTACATTTTTTAAAGAGGGAACTAAATATACTAAATTAATCATATTTTTTTAAATAAAACATATACACAGTATATCTTTAAATTGTTACTCAAATAATCTGAATCTATTAAAAAAGGAGTGTAAACTGTCTTAAGATACTCATATCCTTTTTGATTCATTAAACTAACTAAACTCTCTTCACTATAAAATATTTTATGATCAATATCACGATTAAACCCTTTAGCCCCAGGAACACCAACCAATAAGAGTCCATTTTTTTTTAAAACCCTTGTTATTTCTTTTATGGATTCAGCAGGATCGACAATATGCTCTAAGACATTATCCATCATAACACCAGCAAAAACTTCATTACCAAAATCTATTTTATTGTCTTGTATTATTTTAGCTTCTAATCCATTAGAATTACAATAAGCCACATTATCTTCATTTATATCAGCACCTACGGTATTTTTTCGAAATTCTAAATAATCACCTATTCCACAACCAAAATCTAAAATATAATCTTCTTTTTTAAAATATTTGGACAAAATTGGATATAAAAAATAGTTTCTATATAGCTTGCCCTTCCAACTTCTTTCTTTCAGGTATTCAAAATAATTTTTTTTCACTTAATATTCTCTTTATTGTTTAATTTTTTAATAATACAACATTATGACTTATCAACTACTAATTTATATTTTATCAAGGATAATTAACAAATAAAAAATAATCTGGCACTCTTCTAATTACTATATAATTAATATATGCAACCATTAAGCTTCCAAAAGCTAAAAAACTTGATACAAGTATTTTATGACGAAACTTATAAATCAAATAGGTAATCAAAATAGGTTCTACGCTTGCAAAATGTCCGTTAAAACGAAATGCAAATAAAGCTAACTCAGAAAAAATAATCATAAGAATTGTGCCTAAATAATAAGCATTAAATAACAGATAATATACTTTAGGAATATCTTCATTATCTTTTTTATGAATCAATAATATAAAGATTGTAATAACTATAATCTGTTGAATTGTTTTTGGATGATTCAGCCCTACATCATACACATATACCTCAGTTCTCATATATGAACTAATAATACCAGGTAAAATATTCATCGAATCCAAAGACCAAACAGTTTGATAAACTATACCTGATTCCATCAATAATAAAGCCACTACCAAACCTAAAAAAAGATAGATTGGTTTAATTCTATATCTTAGAAAATATAAAAAAAGTGACAATATAGCTACATATTGAACCAAAGTCGCAATAACTACCAAAATGAAAAACTTTACTTTTTGACCCTTATACAAATAGTATATCATAGGCAATAATAAAGCACTTGCGAAGCCCATTCTAAGTCCAATCCATTCCTTCAAACAAATCTCATGACTTAAATATAGTAAAAAAGCCAAAAAGTAATACTTAGTAAACTTACGGAAAAAATAGGCATGTATAAAGACTGCTGTACTTGAAAAGAATAAAAAAAGAGATTGTGAATTGAAACCTATTGTTTTAAAAGTAGATGAAATAAAAGTAAAAACATATCCTTTTTCACTAATCACATTATAATCTTCATTGAAAAAATTTTCTAAAGTTGGGATTAATACAAAAACTCTGGTATATTCATCATAATTGCCCCTAAATCCAATAACTAACATAACAAAAAATACAAAAGTATAATAAAGATAAACTAGTTGCTTATCAACTGTTTTATTATTTTGAATAAGAGTAAATATAAAGAAAAAGGCTATAAAATAAAAATATGGATAAGGATTATAAAAAGTATTAGATATCTCAGTCATTTTTTATACTTTACTAAAGTTACTTTGTACATTCATTATTTTATACTTCTAATATTTTTGGCTCTTTCTTTCCAACTATATTGATTTAAAAAATCACTATATGATTTTTCGGCAATTCTATTTTTTAAATTTTCATTTTTATATAATTTATTTATCGCTTTTGACCAATCATCAACATTATCAGATTGAACTAATATACTATTATTTTCATTCAATACTTCTCTTATGACAGGTAAGTCTGATGATACAATAGCTTTTTTTGCTGCCATATATTCAAACATCTTCATAGGTGACATCCAACTCGATGTATTTACTTTATTGTCTGCCAATTTCAAATCTTTTTGATAAGGCATCAAGACTACATCAAAACTAAGTAAATATTTAGAAGCTTCATTATGTGATAAAAATCCATAAAACTTTACATTATTCGTTGCTATTTTTTTCCAATAATTTACTTCCTCATTTTTCCCACCTATCAAATGCAAAGTAAAATCATGATTTAACTTTGCAACTTCTAAAATAATATCAATACCTCTTCCTTCATAATACAAACTACCAATATATCCTATATGAAAACCATCTCCTAAATCTATCCCTTTAATTGATAAATTTAACGCATCTGCTCCATCATGAAGTACTAAAATTTTTTCACTATTTTTTAAAGCACTATTTTCTAAATATATCTCTTTTAATTTTTCAGATATCACAACTAATTTTTTAAGTCTTTTACTTTTTAAAAGCTTATTTTCAATCATTCCGTATAGTTTAGTAGTGGGCAATCCATGACTTTCATAAATCACATCAAAACCCAAAAGTGAAGCTAAATATACCCCATATACATCCCTACCATAAATCAAACTTTTTTTATCATAATTAACTAACATCCATAAAATTGAAAAAAACTTTTGAAAAAACTTTGCTCTCATATTTCTTAAGTAAAACTTTTTAATCTTAAATTTTGTTTTTATTCCATACTTTTCAAATACTTCGTTTTCATCAAAATTCTTATTTTGAGTGTAGCAAAGTAATTCTGCCTCAAAATCATTTTGTTGCAATGCTTGACACATTTTCATCACATGCACACTATTTGCATATTGTGATGGAATTATAGAATTTGATAGGTATAGTAGTTTCATAGTTTAAAGTATTTTGCTTTTATTTTATTAATGATACGCTCAAATAAAGAATTTTTAATAATTTTTGTTCCAATCATATGTTTTGTAATCTTATTTAATTTATTATCATTAAAATTCTTTATATTATTCCACTTTTGTGATATTTTGGTCCCTATCGCAAATACATAAATAGAATTATCGGATGCATCGTTATAATTGATATATAAAAGTTCATACCCATTTTGTGAAAAAAGTTTTTTAACAGCTAGAGGAGTAAATCTCCAATAATCACCATATTCTGCATGTTGTTCTTGCAAAAATGGAACAACTACCATTACTATATCATTGGAAAGTTTACATAGGTTTTCAAAAGCTTTATTAACATTAAAAATATGTTCTAATACCGTATGGTTGAAAACAACATCAAACTTGTTATGCATTTTTTCATCCAAATCTTGCTCTAAATCTAAAAATATCTCATTTTCTTGATTTCCTTGGAATCCTCTTGCTTCTGATTTATAATTTGTAATCCAATACTCTGTATTATTACAAAAATAATCTCTATATTTTTTACCTTCTTTATCCAAGTCTTTCCATCCTGACACATTAACGATTGCACCAGAAAACATTGCTGAAAATTTTTCTAACTCTTTATTAGACCAGACCCTTGGAACTCTAAATTTTTTATCTATAAACATTTTTTACCTTTCTATAAATCTAATACAACTATTTTTCTTCCATCAAAAAATGGCATGTCAATAGCGATAAACTTTTTATCACCACTAAGTCTTGGATGCAAATCACATCTAAATTCACCTTTGTATTTAGATGGTGCATAAAATTTACCGATAACTTCATATCTTTTTTTGTTCGCTAAAATAAGTTTTTGCTCTCTTAAGAAACGGCTTGGATAAGTATCAGTTAAAACTAAATCATCAGAGATAAAACTAGGATGCCCATCCTCTTGTAAATCTGGAGAAAAAATATCCACTGTGTCATTTTGGAAATTATACAAGTGATAGCCATTTTGAGTTGACTTTGTAAAAATAAGTAATTCATCTTTATTTTTAAAATCATAATGCGATAAAAAAGTTTTATTATCAAATACTTTTTCAATTTCACCATTTAGCGTTGCTAGCATTGCTCTAGTAAATCTTTTATTTTCTTGATTCCAAATATGATAAAAAATAAAATGTTCATTATCTGGAGAAAATTTTAGATGATTGATATAATGGTATGCATTTTCCATTCTCTCATCAAAATCTTTTTCAACTATGTCTTTCAAGGGGATAATTAGTGTTTTTACATTATTAACCAAATCACACAAAAACACTCCGTCACATTCTCCGATCTTTGCCTTATCCTCTTCTGATAAAAAGTTTACATATCCGTACCCTGGCCTAAAATAGTGTAATCTAGAAAAGTTTAACGATAAAGCAAATCTGTTGTCAGAAGTCTTATCGTAAATCGGAAAGTTATATTGTCTTACAATTTTCTTTTTTTCAAAACTATAAACCACACTCCCATAATAGCCCTCGACTATTTTATTATAAATAACAGAGTGGTCGTCAAACCACATAAGTCTACAGCCTTGTTGCCAGCACCAAGTCGTGCTTGTGTCAATTTGGGAAAATTTTTTTGTTACCTTGTCAAAAAATCCTATAACCGCCTCTTTTGGCAAAGTTAACACATCATTGTGATTTGTCCCTATTGCTAATATTTTATTATTGTCCGCACTAAAAGGTGTTTTATCATAGTAGCCAAAAAAAGTATGCTTGCAATTTGTAGCATAAACTTCATATTTGAGTTTTGTTTTTATTACATTTTTGCATGTTGTTTTATAAAAAAATTCAACCAGTATTTCGATACATGTTTTGATGTTTTTTTTTATATTATTTGCAAGGCAATAGCTTTTCATAATTTTAATCCGTCATTAATCTTGATATATTTTGAACAAATATTTATTAACTCTCGCCACCTTAATACAAGTATCAAACTCTTTGTTTAATTTAGCTATTAAATCTTTTACTTTTTCATAGTCCATGCCTTTTATTTTTTGACTAAAGAGCTTATTTTTTTGACCAAACACTTCTTTTAAAAAATATTTAATATTTTTTTTGATTTTGAAAAAAAATAGATTTCGATCGGGGTTTTTACAATGATTAACATTTTGACTATTAATCATTGTTTTTATTATTAATTGAGTAGTGTTTTTTGAAAAAGAAAAATAGTCTTCTAGAATTTTATCATCGATAAACCTGACCTTATATTCTTCATTTGTAATATTATTTATCACTTCACCCAAAGAATCATACCTATAACTTATTCTGTGCGGTATCGTGGGTGTTAATGTAGAATTTAAGTCTTTTGTGTAAGCAATAGAACTTTTACCTATCATTGCACTTTCTAAACTAGTTGTGCAATCGTGATGTATCATAACCTCTGCCGCCATTAGCCACGGAACAACGCTACCAGAATGAACTACATGTATATTTTTAATTCCCTCAAGAGCATGCTTGTAGACTCTCATATCTTCTTCTGGGTGAGGCCTAAGAATAATATTAAATCTATTTAGTTTTGATAGTTCTACTGCCAACTCAATAAAATTTTTTACCTGAAGTTTGTGGTACTCCATGATTTTTTCCACATTGGGGACTCTATTCTTATAATTTTTTACAACAGCGTCATCAGATAACAAATTATTTCCGAGCCCAAAACTAGTATTAATTAATATGAAGTTGTTATATTTCTTACGTATATTTAAAGTCTCATCATCGTAAAGAAATCTGTACGAGGGTTTTAGTATTTCAAATCTGGGGTGCCCGTAACAAAAAATATTTTTATCGTCAAATGATTGTCTATTCTCCCTCAAATATTGATACTGCTTTGAGCCCCATAAGAATATTTGTCCAAAGATATGAAATATTTTTTCGGGAAAGCGGTCACTTATTGTTGAAAAATCATCATAATCAACTCCATTTTCTTCATCTAGGCTTATTATAACAGCACTTTTTTTTATTAATTTATCATAAATCAACTCAGAAATCTGAGCATGGTATCCTTTGTCTAAATAAATTAGATTGTCAAGATATTGCACCAACCCATAAATGTTATCCTTTGTTCCTACATATGCCACATTCCCGGTTTCAGCAAATTTATAAGATAAAAAGACCTTAGGGTAAAGCTCTCTATTTGCAGTTTCAATCGATATTATTAAATTTGCTTTACTCACCAACACCTCCGTGTTTCTTTCTTTTTTGTATATATATCAAGACGGATCGTATTCATTGTCCAAAAACTCAAACGATGCAAAAAAAGCTATTGCAAATAGATGAAATATTTGCAGAAGAACAAAATCCCAGTACAGTTGATCTAGAGTGCGGTTTCCAGTGGGCAGCGCGTCAATTCTTATCCTATTCGCATTTTTGCAAAATTTAAATCTATCCATTGTTTCTAAAATCAATACAAAACTTCCTAGCTCTTTTCTTTCCAGATAGGGTTTTTCAATTCCCATTTACCATAATTCTTCTCCCAAAGATGAGGACTTCTGAACTTTTCTATAGCATCATGATAATCTTGCAAAGATATATCCATATACTCGCAACAATCTTCTATATATTGTTGTGGAAATTCTCCATCAAACCTTCTAATGAGGGCTATCCCTTCATCTCTAGTAATATCGCCGTTTCTTACTTCTTGAGCAGAATCATAAGTAGCTCTTCCTATTCCAAATTTTATTGTTGTGGTATGGTAGTGAAGCCAATCAATTTTATCATCAAGAGAGCTATACTTACTAAAGCTTCCTTCCGTCCTATGGTCGTTCGGCATAAAATCACTGTTCTCAACCGAATAGTAATATGTCTCTTGCGGATGCCATTTGACGTAATAGCCCAAGTAATGCACTTCGGTACCTGTTTTTTGTATCCCATATGGGTTCACCGGAAAATAAGCTTCTAGATCAGAAAGTTTAAATCCGTGTTTTTCTATTAACTCAACAGCTGAGACTCCGCCCAAAACTAAATCTTTAATACTAAGTTCTGCACTATAGTATTTAGAATCTCTCGTTGGCTTTTCATTATCCTCAATGGCATTTCCATACTCTGCTTCGTTTTCTCCAAATATTACCAGTGGAATATCAAGCAAAACAGAAAGTCTAGGAGCTAGATTTTTTTGTCCCAAAATAAAAGGCTGAAAAGGATGACCTAAATTCAAAAATGCACTTTTTGTTAAAAATTTATGCAATTTTTTATTTTGATTATATGTGTAGTTTGCAAATCCTGAATTAAGCCAAGAATCAAAGTTTCGTCTCCCAATATCTGTATAAAGCGCAGGAGGCCATGTAATCAAAATTGGGTTCATATTGTACTTATATTTTAAAACATGAGCAGCCTGGATACTATCTTTTCCACCGCTTCCTGGAACAACTACATCATATCGACCATCATTTCTTCTGAATCGATTACATAACTCTTCAAGCTGCTTATGCCTTTCTTTCCAATCTATAGATTTCTTTTTTTCTGCATACCTACAAGCTTCACACACACCATCTTCGCCAAAGGCAAGTGTTCGTTTTCTTTCACCCTCTTTTTGTTTAAATTCAACCGTGGATGAGGGTCTTTGATTATTCATGGTGCATTTTTTACAAAATTTGACCTCTAAAGGCAATCCGTATTTTCCAAATAATTCATTCATCAATTTCTCCTACAATTCAATAAAGTTTTTAAACAATTTAATCCCAGCTTCTCTGCTTTTTTCAGGATGAAACTGTACGCCATATATATTATTTTTTTGAATTGATGAAACAAATTTATGTCCATTATAATCTGTAAGAGAAGCTATATCTGTATAATTAACAACTTCATAAGAATGCATAAAATAGAACTCTTCATTTTCTAGTCCATCTAAAAGTTTATTTGGTTTAATAACATCTATTTTATTAAAGCCCACATGTGGAACTTTCCCATCTACTATCATAGGCTTCGCTTCTGCTTTTATCACATCCAAGCCTTCTGTTTTCCCATATTCAAAGCCTAGTGTGGAAAGTATTTGCATACCAAGACAGATACCCAAAGTCGGTCTTGTTTTAATTTTTTCTTTTAGAGCATCAAGCAAATCGTCATTCCTAAGTTCTTCCATAGCATCTTTGAAGCTACCAACTCCAGGAATAACTATCTTTGAAACATCAACAAAATCTTCTTTTTTATTGATAATTTTAACTTTACCGCCAGCTTTTTCTACAGCTTTTTTTATACTATGAATATTTCCAGTTATTCCATAGTTTACTAAACCTATAGTATTATCACTCATTTTAATACCTCTATTGAGTTATTTCTTAAATACTCTTTAATTTCTTTAATCGTACATTTATCATAATGTAGCAAACTAGCAATCGCCACACCACTTGGATTTGCATATTCTACTAGTTCTTTTATATCTTCAAGTTTTCCAGCTCCACTAGCTACAACAACGGGAATGTTTACACTATCTACTACTTTTTTTGCTAGCCTCAAGTCAAATCCTCTCTGCCTTCCATCGGCGTCAACACATTGTAAAAAAATTTCACCAGCACCTCTTTGCTCAACTTCTTTAACCCATTCAAAAACATCTCTGCCGGATTTGATTCTTCCACAGTCAGTATAACACTCATACCAGCCATCCCATTTTTTAGCCTCGACATTCACAACCACAGCCTGATTACCAAAAATTTTAGCAGCTTCGTTAATAATATCTGGGTTTTCTTGAACTGCAGAAGTGTTTATCACAACCTTGTCGGCCCCGCTATGAAATAGTCTTGAAAAATCTTCTATAGTTTTTACCCCCCCTCCAACGCCAAAGGGGATGAAAAGTTCATTGGCTGCTCTTTCGATCTCTTCAAATAAAATTTCCCTTTGATACAGTGAAGATACTATATCTATATATATTAATTCATCAGCACCTTGCTCATAATACTTTTTTGCTAACTCCGCGGAAAGACCAACTTTTCGCAACCCCTCAAAATGCACTGGTTTTACTACATAAGGTGGCTTTACATCTAATTTTGCAATTATTCTAGTTTTCATCTTTTTCCTTCATAAACTAAATCCATCATCTACAACGATAGTTTGCCCATTCACATGTTGACTCATACTGCTAAGCAAATATACTAAAGTGCCTTTCAAATCACTATTATTTAGCATGCCTTTATTTAAACATTTTTCTTTATATTTATCTAAAAATAGCTTTGGTTGATTATCAAATATGCCGCCAGAGTTTAATGTATTTACTCTTATATTCATACCTTTAAAGTATTTTGCCATATATTTTGCGAGGTGAATAAGCCCAGACTTTATAGCTGCGTATTCTACGGGCATTGTCATGCCAGTGTCCTCATATATTTCAAATTTTGGAGCAACTATTCCATAAATTGAACCAATACTAACAATATTTCCGTAACCCTGTTTTTGAAAATATTTTGCAAATTGTTGTGATGCTAAAAAATACCCGCCAAGGTTAAGCCCTAAATTCTCCACAAAATCATCATATGTTACATCGAAAAAATGTCTTCCATAGTTTTTATTTCTAGGATAGGCGTTATTGACAAGGGCATCTATTTTGCCGTATTTTTCATCCAAATATTTTATACACTCAGTTAAAGAAACTCTAGAAACTATATCGAGTCTCACAAAATCTATATTTGTGGTATTTAGCTCTTCTTGCAAATCATTTTTTGCTTTTAGGCCTAATTCTTCATTAATATCTGCAATAATTGCGACGCCATTATTTTCAACAACGGCTTTTGTAAATTCTTTACCGACAAGTCCAGCACCGCCCGTAATAACAACTACTTTACCTTGGAGCATTTTCTTTTTCCTTCATCAAAAACTCTACAAATTTAAAATCAAGTTCATTATCTATATCTATAGACCTTTCTTCCGGCATTACATAAAGCCCTGTATTCTTCAAAAAAAGTGAGTTTTCGTTTAAAATAGCATCTCTTCTCCATATATAAACAGAAGCATTCATATCATAACTTTTAGGAGCATCCTGCCTTCGCACAATCACACTATCTAGTTTTTTTGAGAGATACACTTTTCCTTTTTTATCTTGCTCTACGAGATTAAAATAAGGGCTTCTTCGGCTTGGCATTGCCGTGATTAGGTTGTCATTGTCATTTTCTTTAAACTGATTAAATGAGTTTATTATATCTTCGATACTTCTTAGAGGTGCCGTTGCGTCTAAGTCTATTAAATAATCAAAAATTTTACTATAGTATTTTTCACTTCTTATAAAAGCATCTTTTATCACACCGAGCTTTCCAGCTGTGTCGCTTGCCATTTCTTCGCTTCTTTTAAAGAACACTTCTGCGCCATATTGTATTGCTATATTTGCTATATCGTCACTATCTGTACTAATAACAATATGTTCAAAAAGTCCTGAAGCTTTTGCTTGCTCTATCGTGTAGGCAATGAGTGGTTTGCCATGAAGCTCTTTGATGTTTTTATTTTTAACGCCCTTTGAACCACCTCTTGCGCATATCGTGCATAAGATATTGCTCATTTGTTTTGCTCTTGTATGATTGATATTGTTTCCATGACTTCCATCCCCTCTTTAAAACTACAAATGGCTTCTTGTTGATTCAATATATCTAAATGCATTTTTTCAAACATAAAGTTTCTTTCAAGACAAGGAGAGCTAAACACCTCCTCCTCTTCGGTTTTACCTTTTTTTATCAGCTGGTTTGATATGAAATCAAGTTCATAAGTATGCTCTAGCGTTTCAACAAATAGTCTTCTATGAGTACTTTTGCTTATGTAGTCAATCGAGATATTTACAAAAATATCCTTATCGGTTTTTCCTATCAGCATAGTCAAATCATCAGAGCCTATCTCTAGGTCAGACACTTTTGTTTGAATACTATTCAAAGTTTGAATTTTACCGCAAAGCCACTGAACATAATCTAATTCATGGCTCAAGTCTAGTAGAACTCCTCCGCCTTCTTCTTTGTTTGCGCTATAACTGTTTCTGTAGTCTGTATTTGGCCTCCAAAGTGGCAAGTATTGACCGCATTTGGAATGGGCTAAAACAACCTTTTCACATTTTATAAACTCTTTTAGCTTCTCTAGCAACGGATGAAATCTCAGCACATACCCAACAAAAACTTTGTTATTTTTTATCTCTAAATCTTTTTTTGCCTCAAAAAGAGGCTTTTCACAAAAAATGAGTTTGCTTTTGACGTTTTCTTCTAAAAATTTTAATTGTGCAAAATGCTTATTGGTTTCAGATGCTATCACAAAATAATCATACTGATCTATGCGCTCTACAAGCTCCAGGTTTTTGTAGCATTTTTTATCTTCGATATTTTGTCTAGTAACTAAATTTATGCTTTGAATTTGAGACATTTTAGACAAGACTTCGTGATGTCTTTTTCCTATAGAACCAAACCCGATAAGCAAAACCTTCAATTAAAACACCTCACCATACTCATCATTGGCCTTTTTGTACTCTTCTATCCGCCCGATGTCCAGCCAATACTCTCTAAGCGGAAACGAGATAGCATTTTTATTGTCACTTATAATCTTCTCAAAAAGCGTAGGCATGTCATAGAGTTTATTTTGTGGAATAAGCTCAAGCACTTCGGGTGAGAGCATGTATATCCCAGCGCTTACAAAAAACTTATGCGTGGGTTTTTCTTCTATTGAGAGTATTTTACTGTTCTTTACATGTACAACTCCATAAGGTACTTGAAAGTCGTATTCTCGTACACACATGGTTCCCGTGGCATTATTTGCCAGATGGTAGTCGTGTAGGTGCTCAAAGTTTACGTTAGTCAGCAGATCCCCATTCATGACAAAAAACGGTTCTGTAGGCTTTACATGTAAGAGACTCAACGCTCCTGCTGTGCCCATCCTTTGCTCTTCAAAAACATACTCTATGCTGACGCCAAACTCGCTACCATCTCCAAAGTACTCTTGGATGACGTGTGATTTGTAGTTGACACACATCACGATGTTAGTATATCCATACTCTGCAAATTTTTCTATGATGGTCTGAAGAATCGGCTTGTTGCCGACTTTGAGCATAGGCTTTGGGATGTTGTCCGTAAGCGGTCGCAGGCGCGTACCAAGTCCTCCTACCATTAAAATTACTTTGTTTGTTTTATTTTTTGGTTTTATAAGTTCTTCTATTTCTTGGATACCTAAAACTTTTCCATTATCATCAATGATAGGTATTTGATGAAGTTTTTTAGAAAGTGCAATTTTTAAAATCTTTTCTTTTGTGTCACTTATTCTTGCAAGTGTTGGTATCGTAAAAATAATAGGCTGTATGGAACTATTTAAATCAAGCCCTTTGAGTAAGCCTCTTCTTATATCTCCATCCGTTAAAGTACCAAGTAAGGTGTCATTTTCATCTACTACCAATGCAATTTGCATGGCTCCATTATCTATAATTTCTAATGCTTCTTTGATGGTTGCATTTGATGTTAATTTTATATTCTCTATGTTTTTCATATTAAACCTTTAAATCATAAAATGATTTTTTCAAGATATTTAGCAGATCAACTTTTTTAATTTCTTCAATAATTTTATTACTTGCACAACCATCACCATAAGGATTTCTGCTTTTTTTTAATAAATCTTTAAAATCATCAGAATAAAGTTTATCAAATGCTTTTAATATTTCATCTTTTGTTCGTTTGCAATCAATCACACTTTGTGCCTTAATTCTCCCTTTTTGCCTATCACCAATGTTTATTGTTCCTATCTTAAAACTTGGAGCTTCTGCTAGTCCACTTGAGCTATTTCCCACCATGGCATCTACAAACTGTAAAGCACTCAAATATCGTAGTTGTCCTAAAGAGGTAAAGCACACAGATTTATGAGAATTTTTAGCGACAAATTCATCAATCATTTGATTTATCACTCTTCCATCTGTATCACTATTTGCTTTTGTAAAAATTATATTTGTATCTTTAAGTTCATCAATTGCATTTAAAAGTTCTCGAAATTGTTCTTTTGCAGTTGAATTTTCTAAAGTAACAGGATGAAAAGTCACCAAAATATTTTTTTTATTTAATTGAAAATCTATTGATTTTTCAAATTCATCTTTAGAGAGCAACTTTAATCTTTTGATATTTTCTATCCCCATGCCACCAACATTAAAAACTCTACTTGGATGTTCACCTAGTTGAATAACTCTATTTCTATATTCTTCGGTTGCAGTGAAGTGCACATGGCTCATTTTCGTAATACTATGACGAATAGACTCATCAAATGCACCCTCTGTTGTCTCTCCACCATGAAGATGAGCAATAGGAATACGAGCTATCATCGCGGCACTTACTGCACTCAAAATTTCATATCTATCTCCAAGAACTACAACGATATCTGGCTTTAATTCTTCATAGCTTTCCGCAAAAGATATTTGAGCTAATCCCATAGATTTTGAAATACCAACAGAAGTATCTGAAGATAAAAGCATCTCGATTTTTTTATCTATTTTAAACTCTTTTTCTATCTCTTTGTATGTCAATCCAAATTCAGGACTTAGATGCATCCCTGTCACTATAAGTTGAAGTTGAAGCTCACCATCTGCTTCTATCTCTTTAAGGAGCCAAAAAAGTAAGCCGTATTCTGCTCTTGTACCCGTTACAACACAAATTCTTTTCATATCAACTCATCTTCCGCATAATTTTTACTTGCTACGGTTCCAACTATTTCATCCCATCGCATAGGATTTATTCCATTGCCTGGTCTTTTTATAGTGATATTTTCTTCATTTAATTTATCACCTTTTTTTATATTAATTTTTGCAACTATACTTTTCCGAGCCACACTCATATTTGGCATCTCACTTTTTGAAGGTTTCTTAATACTACTTCCAAGAGCTAACTCTATATTTCTAATAGCTTTTACCATAGCTTTTAATTCATCTGGTTCTAAAGAAGCTTTGTGATCTGGTCCTTCCATAGTTTTATCAAGTGTGAAATGTTTTTCAATGCAACATGCCCCCATAGCAACAGCTGCAATATCTACTTCTATTCCTAAAGTATGGTCACTATATCCAAAAGCTATATCAAAAGTATTTTCAATCGTTACCATAGCTTTTAAATTTACATCTTCCATAGGTGTGGGATACATAGTATTTGCATGTAAAACTATAATATTTTCTTTTTTTGTTCCAGCTTCGATAAGTACATCTAAAGCATCTTCAATTTCACCGATGTCTGACATACCAGTTGAAAGAATAACTTTTTTATCTAATCTTCCTATGTGTCTAAGACACGGTAAGTTTGTGATCTCTCCACTTGGTATTTTAAATATTTCAAGTCCTAAATCATTTAAAAGTTCTATGCTATCGTGGTCAAAAGGTGTTGAAAGAAACATGATATTTTTCGTTTTACAGTATGCGATAAGTTCTTTGTGAGTATCCAAATCAAGTTCAAGTTTTTTTATCATATCAAACTGTGATTCTATTTTATCAGTTGTTTGTTTTTGATAATCAGCTTTTTGTGCATTTTTTGAAACTAGTTTTTCAGCTTTAAATGTTTGAAACTTAACTGCATCAGCTCCACTTTCACTTGCTACATCAATAAGTTTTTTTGCAAGTTCAATTGAACCATTATGATTTACACCTGCTTCTGCTATTATAAATACTTTCTTCATTTGGCTAAACTCCCAGATTTTATAAATCCCTCTATCTCTACACCTTGTTTTGAAGTGGCATTACTTCCAAAAAAACTATTTTCTTTTACAATTACTCCACCGTTTAGAACACACGCTGTTGAAATATGACAATTATCTCCTACAACACAATCATGCTCAATAAGTGCTTTTGTATTGATGATACAATTCTTTCCTATTCTTACATTTGCATTTATCAGTGCATGGTGCATAACAATTGTCCCTTCATCTATATATGAGTGCTTCGAAACATAGGCAAGAGGAGAAATTATTATAGGTAAATTAAAACCTACCTCTGTTAATTTTCCAAATAACTTAACTCTTATTTGATTTGATTTGATTTGTCCTACGGTTATCACCGCATTTTTACAAGTTTTAAAAATAGTTTCTAAATCATCATCGCAAGCAATAACTTTATAATCTAAAACTTTTTTACCAATATTTTCTTTAGTATCTACTATTCCAATAATTTCATATTTGTTTGTCTGTTCTATCACATCAATAACACTATGACAATGCCCACCGCCACCTATTAAAACTATTTTTTCTTTCATTATAAAATCACCGAACTTGGAATATTTACAACTCTCTCTTCAAAATATTTAGAATTCTTCAAATCGGTACATTGGCAATCTTTAAACATCTCTAGCTCATTCATAAGTTTCCAAATAGGTCGGCTCATCACACCGTTTTTATTTGTGAACTCTAAAAAATCATTTCTCTGCTTTAAATCATCTAATAAAACAGCTTGAAGCCAATAGTTTGATTTTGAGTCTTTTGGCTCAGTGATAAAATTTATATTATTTGATGAGAAGAACTCTTTGTATTTTGTTGCCAAATCTCTTTTTGAAGCTAAAAACTTATCTAATTGCTCAAGTTGAGCCACTAACAATGCTGCATTTAAATTTGGGAGTCTATAGTTGTATCCTATCTCATCGTGTACATATTCATAGGGATGGGGAATTTTTGCTGTTGTTGTGATATGTTTTGCTCTTTTTGCCAAAGCTTCATCATCTGTAACGATAACTCCGCCACCACCTGAAGTGATTATTTTATTACCATTAAAAGAAAATGCCCCAACTTTTCCAAAAGTTCCTGTATGTTTATCTTTATAGTAACTTCCAAGTGATTCAGCTGCGTCTTCTACTAAAGCAATATGCCAAATATCACAAATATCTTTTATTTCAAGAATACGGCAAGGATGTCCAAAAGTGTGCATTGGAACACAGGCTTTTACAACTTTTCCAGTAGTTTGATTTATACACTGATTCTCTTTTATTTCACAATTTTGCTCTAAAAAGTTTTTTAAAGATTCAGGACTTAACCCCATAGTATCTAAATCAACATCTACAAATATTGGCTTTGCTCCAATATAGCTAATGGCATTACAAGTTGCTATGAAAGTAAGTGGTTGAGTTATAACTTCATCATCTTTTTTCACATCTGCTAAAAGTAGAGAGATATGAAGCGCAGCTGTTCCATTGACTGTAGCTATAGCATACTTACTTCCAACTGTTCTAGCAAACTCTTTTTCAAAAGTAGCTACATATTTTCCAACACTTGAAACAAAAGTTGAATCTATACAATCATTCAAATATTTTTTTTCATTGCCAATAAATCTTGGTTCATGAAGAGGGATAAATTCTTGAGTGTTAAAAGTTTGTTTTATAAAATCAACAATTTTTTGCATTACATCTTCCCGTCAAGATACTTACCAGTTTCTTTATGTCCAAAATCTGGAATCATAGTAAAAAACTCTTTTACAATATCATCTTTTGTCCACGATAAATTTGCTTTATAGTTTTTGATTGTTTTTTCAAAGTTATTGAGTTTTTCTTCATCAAACAAAGCTTCATTTTTAATAATTCCTAGATTTTCAAATCTTTCCATATCTAAAGTTTCATTATCCGTAAAAAACTCTTCGAAATCTTTTTCACCAGTGGTATCGCTAGCAGTAAATAAACAAGGCCATTTTCCAAGTGCAGGTAAAGTTTTTGCTAATTTTCTCGCTTCATCTTCATCTTCACATAAGTAAGGTTCATAACCTAAATTTTCTAAATATTTTACTGTAATATCTGCAAATGTAATAAGATGTAGATTTTCACTTAATTTTGGAAAAAAGATATCTCTATTTTCACCAAAAATACAAGACATAAGACAAAGTTCACCACTTTCTTGTGGAGTTACAAAATACCTTTTTATATCATTTGGTGCAACGATTGGTTGATTTTTTTGGATTCTTTGATTAAATCCATGAAGCAAACTACCATCACTAAAAGCTACATTTGCAAATCGTGCCATTGAAACATCTATTTGCTTTGATTTTCGCATCACAAACATTTCCATAATTCTTTTACTAGCACCCATCATATTGACAGGATTTGCTGCTTTATCAGTACTGACACAAAAATATTTTTTAGTTCCATTTTCGATAGATTGTTGAAGTGTTTTATCCGTATTAAAAACATTTGTTTCAATCATTCTCATAAGTGTAAATGGGTCTTTTTCACTTCTTACATGTTTTAGGGCTGAGAGATTTAAGACATAATCGTATTGACCATTAGCTTTTATAAAAGCATCATACTCGCTACTTCCAATATCAAGAGCAAATGTAGCAAATTCACCATCGATATAACCAAAAGAACTTCTTATATCCCTAACTAGTTCTACCATATTGTTTTCACTTATATCTACAACATGAAGTTTCTTAGGATTTCGTTTAAATATCTCTTTTGTAACTGCTTGTCCAATGGAACCTGCACTACCAATAACAAGAAAAGAAGATGAAGAAACTATTTTTAAAAGCTCTTTTTCATAATTATTTATATCATCTAAAAAAAGCTCTTTTGTTCTGCCAATTAGATTTAGAATATTATTCATCAACGATCACTCCATCTTCAAGTTTTATAATCTTATCACATCGCTCCACAGTACTAAGTCTGTGAGCTATCATTATGATAGTCTTACTTCTGCTCATGTTATCTATGGCTTTCATCACCTCTGCTTCTGTAGTATTATCAAGTGCACTAGTAGCTTCATCTAGCACTAGCAACTCTGGATTATGATAGAGTGCTCTAGCTATTCCTAGTCTTTGTCGCTGTCCACCAGATAGTCTAACTCCTCGCTCACCGATAATAGTATCGTAGCCTTTATCTTGTTTAGTTACGAACTCATGTACCTGTGCCAGTTTGGCTACTTGTTCTACTTGTGCCATATCAATTGATTCTTTTTCTATTCCAAAAGCTATGTTGCTAGCGATGGTGTCATCTGACAAAAATATACTTTGAGGCACATAACCTATAGAATTTTGCCACTGTCTGATATTGTCTTCATGTAGTTTTTCATTATCGATGCTAATCTCCCCAATTGTAGGGTCTAATAATCCCAGTATCATATCCACTAGTGTACTTTTTCCTGCTCCTGTTGTACCTATAATACCTACTGTGGTATTAGCTTTTATATCTATATTTATATTTTGAAGTGCTGGTATTGAAGTATCTGGATAGCTAAATGTTATCTCTTTTAATTTAAGATTCTTTTTCAACTTAAGTCTTTTATTTTCATTTGTTATCTCTACACTTTTCCCTGAGTCTTTGAGATCATTGATTATGTTATCTACTGCTGAAGCTCCAAATTTCATTGTTGCTATTGATTGATATATATTATTAACTGCTGGCTTTAGCTTGAGTGCACCTAGAGCATATAGTCCTAGTACTGGAAGTAAACTACCTATATCTGCATCATCACCAGCGAGGGAATACATAGCCATTGCTAATAATGCTCCAAAAGCTATCACTTCTACTAAAAACTGAGGTACTTCAGAAAGTGTTTGGCTGGTAGCTGTAAAGTGAGAAAATTCATAAGAAGGCTTTGTAAAACTATCAAGATATACCTTTTCTCTTCCTAAAACTTTAAGGTCTTTTATCCCACCTATAGTTTCAGAAGTTATTTTAAATCTTAGTGAGTTAGCCTTGTTTCTTTTTTCTCCTATGTGAGTTAAATATTTTCTCACTGTCATATACATCACTATATAAAATCCACCAAATATTACAGCAAGTATGAAAGCAAGCACAGGGTCAACCGCCACTAAAAATCCAATAAGGGCTAAGGAGAGGATTGAATATGTCAAAAGATTTAGTGCAGGTAATATTGCCTGATTAATAGCTAAGTCTGTTTCAGAAAGGATCACCTTACTTACATCACTACTATTTCGTGAAAGAAAAAAGCTGTAAGGCTGATGTAAATATTTTTTTAAAAGTTTTTGTCCTAAGGTATGTCTTCGTAAGTTTGAAAATCTAAATTTTGCATAGCTAGCAATACTTCTAACTACAGCACTTGATAAAAGTATAAAAAGACTAAAAAGACCTAAAAACATGAGAAAAGAATCTTTATCTTCAAAACTTAGATAGATATATACTGTATTTAAGTATTCATTTGTTTCTATTGTCTCAGGATTACCAAGCACTGACAAAAATGGCATGATAGAACCCACACCAAGTACTTCAAAGAATGCCATAAGAATCATTAAGAGTAACAAAAGTATAGCTCTATTTTTCTCATGAGAATTTAGGAGAGTCCAGATTTTTTTATAAATATCAATCATATATTATAATCTTCCGTCAGTTTCATCTAAAACAGATTTAACATCAAACACAACATTATCATCTGTTTTTGGTTTCAATTCTTTAAACTGATTGTGTGCTACAGCTAAAATTATTGCTTCATATTTTAATATATCAAGTTCACATGAGAGTTCTAAGTTATACTCATATTTCACTTCATCTGCATCTGCCCATGGGTCATACACATCTATATTACATCCAAACTCTTGAAGTTCTTCTATCACATCTATGACTCTACTATTTCTTATATCTGGACAATTTTCTTTAAAAGTAATTCCAAGAACTAAAACTTTAGACCCCTCTATCTTATGACCTTTTTTTATCATAAGTTTTATTACTTGATTTGCTACATAGATTCCCATATTATTATTTAGTCTTCTTCCTGCTAGAATAATCTCTGGATTATAACCAATACTTTGAGCTTTGTGCGTCAGGTAGTATGGATCTACACCTATGCAGTGTCCACCTACAAGTCCTGGTTTAAATGGTAAGAAGTTCCATTTTGTTCCTGCTGCTGCTAATACATCATTTGTATTTATTCCAAGTTTATTAAAGATAATCGCTAACTCATTTACAAATGCTATGTTTATATCTCTTTGAGAATTTTCTATTACTTTTGCTGCTTCTGCTACTTTTATAGTAGGTGCTAAATGTGTTCCTGCTGTAATAATACTTGCATAGAGTTCATCGACTTTTTTACCTATTTCAGGAGTTGAACCAGATGTAACTTTCAGGATTTTTGTCACCGTATGCTCTTTATCACCTGGATTAATTCTTTCAGGACTGTATCCACAAAAGAAATCAACATTGAATTTTAGATTAGAAAACTTTTCTAAAATTGGTACACAATCTTCTTCTGTAGCACCAGGATATACTGTGGATTCATAGATAACTATGTCATCTTTTTTGAGCACTTTACCTATGGTTTCACTTGCTTTCATGAGCGGTGTTAGGTCTGGTTTTTTATGTTTATCTATAGGCGTTGGAACTGTTACTATATAGATATTGCAATCTCTTATATCTTGTAGCTGCAAGGTAAATTTCATGCCATTTTTAAGTGCTTCATTTACTTGCTTTTCATCTAATTCAAGCGTTCTGTCATAGCCTCTTTGAAGCTCTTCTATGCGCCAAGCAGAGATATCAAACCCCACTACTTCATACTTGCTACTAAAAGCATGAGCCAGTGGAAGCCCAACGTAGCCTAAGCCAATTATTGCTAATTTAAAATTGTGTATTGTGATATATTTTTGCTTAGTCATATTTTGACTCATGTGTTGTCTATCAAAATCCATTTCTATTGTCTCCCATTCTTTCTAGTAGCCCATCTTTCCATGACCACATACCCTCCTGTTTTTGGGCTTCCTTTGAATTCTATTTTGGCTTCATCTTTGAGTTGTTTGAGATATCTTTCTATAGTCCTTTGTGTCACATTTGGAAAGTTATGTGCTATCGTGTTTGCTTTTACTGGCTGATTTGTTTTTATGTATTCAAACACTTCATTTGCTCCGACATTGTCATCAGAAAATACTTTTTGCTTCTCATAACTTATAGTGACCAAGTAGCAATAAATGTCAAAGGCTGCGTGATGACTTCATCATCTTTTTCCACACCCATTAACACTAAACTTACATGTAAAGCCGCCGTGCCATTGACTGTTGCGATAGCATATTGACTTCCCACATACGAAGCAAACTCCTTCTCAAACCGATCCACATACGCGCCTACACTCGAAACGAAAGTTGAATCAATGCACTCACTCAGATACTTTTTTTCATTTCCACAAAAGCGAGGCTCATGCAAAGGAATGAAATTTTTCGTATTAAAGGTATCTTGGATAAATGACACTATCTTTTCATACATTACCTTTTCCCATCGAGGTATTTACCTGTTTCTTTGTGCCCAAAATTGGGAATCATCTCATGAAAAAGATGCACAATGTCATCTTTGTACCAAGATTTGGCTGCTTTCATCGCTTCTATGGTTTGCGTAAAATGACCCAGCCTTTCCTCATCAAAGAGAGGTTCGTTCTTAATTATACCAAGATTGTTGAAACGAGCCATATCCAATGTCTCATTTTCTGTAAAAAACTCTTCAAAATCTTTCTCCCCAGTGGTATCACTGCTAGTAAACAAACAAGGCCATCTTTTTGAGTTTTGAGTTTTGAGTTTTGAATGAAAAAATTTCTTGCTTCATCTTCATCTTTACATGTAAAGGCTTCAAAGCCACGCTCTTTAAGATATTTAACGGCTATTTCTGCAAAGGTTATTAAGTGCAACTCTTCGCTGAGTTTTGGAAAGAAAATATCACGATTTTCACCAAAAACACAGCTCATCAAACACAGTTCACCTGATTCTTGAGGTGTCACAAAATAGCGTTTAATATCATTGGGGGCAACGATGGGTTGAGATTTGGCAAGACGCTGATTAAAGCCATGAAGCAATGAGCCATCACTGAAAGCAACATTGGCAAATCGTGCTGTTGAAATGTCTATATGAAGATTTTTGCGCATCAAAAACATCTCCATGATGCGTTTGCTTGCTCCCATCATATTAACAGGATTGGCTGTTTTATCGGTTGAGACACAAAAGTATTTTTTAGAACCCTTATCAATGGCTTGTTGCAAAGTTTTGTCGGTATTAAAAATGTTCACATCAATCATACGCATAAGCGTAAAAGGGTCTTTTTCACTTCTCACATGCTTTAAGGCAGAAAGGTTTAATACATAATCATACTTACCATCCGCTTCGATAAAGGCGTCGTACTCTATGCTTCCAATATCCAGTGCAAAAGTTTGAAAATCCCCCTCAATATAGCCCATAGAACTTCGTATATCACGTACCAATTCAACCATATTATTTTCGCTGATATCCACCACGTGTAACTTCTTTGGATTTCGTTTAAAAATCTCTTTAGTAACGGCCTGACCAATGCTACCTGCACCGCCAAGCACTAAAAAAGAGGAGCTAGAGACGATGTATGATAATTGTTCTTCATGAGTTGAAACATCTTCTTGGAAAAGTTGTTTTTCTCGACCGATTAATTCTAAAATATTTTCCATTTTTATCCTCAAAACTTAAAAAATATTGGTATCAGTAGAATAACTACCAAACCATGCACAATCGAAATCACAGCCCCACTTTTTAAAAATGTTTTAAAATTATAGCCTCCTACACTTGCCACCATAAGATTCGTTTGATAACCATAAGGTGTTAAAAAACTAGCACTTGCGCCATAAGCGACAGCCATAACAAATGGTAGATAGCTTACATCAAGCGAAAGGGCTGTAGAGTAAGCTATAGGGAAAGCAAGAGCAGCAGCAGCATTGTTGGTGATGATTTCTGTTAGTAAAGCTGTAAATATATAGATTGCAAAGAACGTTCCATATACCCCAAATCCTCCGAATATTTGTACAAGAAAATTTGCTATAAGTTGTGCTAAACCTGTATCGATGATAACACCTGAGATACCAAGAGCAGAACCTATAATAAGCACTAAATCATACGGAAACCTTCTTTTTATCTCATCAAAACTAAGCATTTTATAAACAACAAACCCTACAAGTAAGATAAAAAGTCCTTTTAACAAAGAGAAGATTTTAAAAACACTCAGCAAAATGACTCCAACAAACCCAATTAAAACCAAGATACTTTGTATTTTCGAAAGCTTTTCGTTGACTTTTAGATTATTCAAAAAATAAAAGTTTTTTTTCAAATTATCTCTTTGATAAAAGTCATTTCCTACAGCTAACACTAAGCTATCTCCTGTACAAAGGGTTGCTTCAGCTATTTTTCCCGAGAGCTTTTCCTCCCCTCTTTTAATAGCAATAACTGAAGCATCAAACTTTGTTCTAAAATTCACATCTTTTATACTTTTACCAACCAAAGTAGACTCATGAGAGATAATAGCTTCTACTAAATTTGATGCCAGTTCATGCTTTACATGTAGAAGCTCTAACCCTTTGAACTTTTCTAATAGTGATATTTCTTTTATATCTCCACTAAAGATAAGAATATCCTCTTCTTGGAGTATCTCATCTGGGTGCACAGGAGAGATAATATGCTCTTGTCTTAAAATCTCACTTAAAAAAAGATACTCTAAATTTCGTAAGCCATTTGCTTTAATACTTCTTCCAATAAGTGGAGAGCCTTTTATGAGCTTTGCTTCGATGAAATAACTTTCGAAAGTAGTCTCGTTTTTTTGTTCTGGTAAAAAACGTGTGATAAAAACTAAAACAAAAGAGCCTATGAGCGCCAATGGTACCCCAACATAGATAAAATCAAACATCTCTAAAGATGGTAGTCCCCGTTCTATGACAAAGCCATTGACTATGAGGTTTGTTGACGTCCCTACAAGAGTGATTGTTCCCCCAAATATAGCTGCATATGAAAGAGGAAGTAAAAGCTTTGATGGAGCATGATGTTTATTCTGTTTTACAATACTCATTAAAGATGCAACGACAGCTGTATTATTTAAAAAAGCAGAAAGCAAAGAGGTAAAAAAACTCATCTTTAATACAGACTTAGAAAGAGACTTCTCAAAAAGTTTTTCTGAAAGCATAGAAACAAATAGGGTTTTTTCTATAACGATAGAAACCATAAGCAATAAAACTAAAGTAACCAAAGATTGATTGACAAAGTTTTTTAATAAAGCATCTATAGAAATCAAATCTAAAAAATAGTATCCAAGAATAAGCCCAAAAAAGAGTAAAGCTGGTCTAAGTTTATTTTTTATGAGCAATCCCAAAAGGATTATAATAGAACATGCTACAAAATATTTCACAATACAACCTTACATTGCCATTGTGGATAATTTCTTCTAATATACTCATTGAGTTCTTTCTCCGCTTGAGAGTGAGCGTGTATCTTAGTTTTTAAGTTATCAGTGGCTTCTATCGAATCGATGATCATCCCTGCTCCCACTGTTTCATTTGTATATCTATCTATGACTACAAAGCTTCCTGTATATCTGTTCATTTTATAAGTATCTATAGCGATAAAACGATCTAACTTTAGCCTACACTCTGCTATATCATTAAGTTCTAACTGTTTAGCTTCAAGTTCTTCAAAAGTATTGACATCTTTTTTATATTGTATCGTTTCAAATACTCCATTTATAACTGATGTTGCTCTTTTGATCACATAACTTGTAGCCGTTTGCATAGGTTTTTCATGCATCCACACGAGCATGACTTTAAAAGCATTTGACACATTTGGTAGCTCATCCGTCTTAACAATCATATCACCTCTTGAGATATCTATCTCATCTTCAAGCGTCAGTGTTGTTGCCATAGGAGCATAAGCTTCGCTTATAGTGTTAAGTGTTAAGTGTTCAGTATTGAGATTTGTTGCCGTTGGCAATACAATCTCTTTCACTTTTGAACTTTTTTTAGATGGCAATACTGTGATAGCATCTCCTACTTTTATACTTCCACTAGCGATGGTTCCACAAAAGCCTCTAAAATTGAGATGTGGACGGTTGACATACTGAACGGGCAAGCGAAAGCTTGCAGTCGATAGTCGATAGTCGATAGTCGATAGTGGAATAGTATCTAACAATTCCATCAAAGGCATATCTTTGTACCAAGGAGACTTTTCAGAATTTGAGACTATATTGTCTCCATCAAGTGCGCTTATAGGAATGTATGTAGTGTTAAGTGATAAGTGTTCAGTGTTCAGATTAGAGAGGATTTCATTTTCATATTGGGCTTTTATCTCTTCAAATCTTTCTTCACTAAAATCAACCAAGTCCATTTTATTTATTGCTACGATGATATTTTTTATCCCAAGAAGACTAACGATATATGAGTGGCGTTTTGTTTGGGTAAGTACACCTTGCCTTGCATCGATAAGGATGATGGCGATGTCTGCGTTACTCGCTCCTGTCGCCATATTTCTAGTGTATTGTTCATGGCCTGGAGTATCTGCTATGATAAACTTTCTCCTCTGTGTTGAAAAAAATCTATAGGCAACATCTATCGTTATACCTTGCTCTCTCTCGCTTGCCAAACCATCAACTAAAAGTGCAAGATCTATCTTCGCCCCTGTAGTTCCGTGTTTTTTACTATCTTTTTCTATGGCCATGAGTTGATCTTCAAAGATCATCTTGCTATCATAAAGCAATCTGCCGATAAGAGTGCTTTTCCCATCATCAACACTACCACACGTGATAAACCTACATATCTCTTTAATTTCATGCTCTTTTAGGTACGCTTCTATATTTTTTGCTATCAACTCTGATTGATGTGCCATTAGAAATACCCTTCTTGCTTCTTTTTTTCCATGCTTGCATCACCATCACTATCGATAAGCCTACCTTGTCTTTCACTAGTAGTACATATAAGCATCTCTTGGATTATCTGCGGTAGTGTACTAGCCTCAGAGTTTACAGCTCCAGTAAGAGGATAGCACCCGAGTGTGCGAAATCTTACCATCTCTTTTTTTGCTTTTTGAGCAAGTTCTTTTGGCATCCGCTTATCATCGACCATGATTTTTGTACCCATATACTCTACAACATCTCTCTCTTTTGCAAAATATAACGCAGGAATAGCGATATTTTCAAGATAAATATACTGCCAAATGTCAAGTTCTGTCCAGTTAGAGAGAGGAAATACTCTTATACTCTCACCTTTTTTATGGCGCCCATTGTAGATATTCCATAGTTCTGGTCTTTGATTTTTTGGATCCCAACGGTGGTTTTCATCACGAAACGAGTAGATACGCTCTTTTGCTCTACTTTTTTCTTCATCTCTTCTTGCTCCACCAAATACAGCATCAAACTTATACTTATCTAGCATCTGCTTTAGCGCTTCAGTTTTCATAATGTCGGTATGCATAGCACTTCCATGTACAAAAGGAGAAATTCCAAGCTCATCACCTTTTGGATTGGAGTAAACGATGAGCTCCATTCCTACCTCTTTAGCTCTTTTATCTCTAAACTCTATCATCTCTTTAAACTTCCACTTTGTATCTACATGTACGAGTGGAATTGGCGGAGGGGCTGGATAAAACGCTTTTTGCAAAAGGTGTAACATAACTGAGCTATCTTTCCCCACACTGTAAAGCATTGCTGGGTACTCAAACTCTGCTATCACTTCTCTCATGATATGGATTGATTCTGCTTCGAGTTGTTTAAGATGTGTAATACGCTTAGTCGGTAGTAGGCAGTCAGTAGTAGGCAAATTATAATTTTTTATATAACCATTTTCTAAAAGGTATAAAAGAATTGTATTACATATCTCATCGATACTCATCTTATCAGTTTTTACATGTATCTCTGGATTGAGTGGTTTTTCATAAGGAGAATCAATGCCTGTAAAATCTTTAATACCCCCTGCTCTTGCTTTTTTATAGAGTCCTTTAGGGTCTCTTTGTTCACAAACCTCTAGTGGGGTATCTACAAAAACTTCTATGAATTCGCCATATTCTACTAAACTTCGTGCCATATACCTATCGCTGATAAAAGGAGAGATAAATGCTGAAAGCACGATATGCCCACTATCGACAAACAGTTTAGCAACTTCTCCTATGCGACGGATATTTTCCACTCTTGAGTGTTCATCAAAGCCCAAATCTCGATTGAGCCCATGGCGGATATTGTCCCCATCAAGAAGATATGTTTTATTGCCATTTGCAAAAAGTTTTTCTTCTAAAGCATTGGCGATAGTAGATTTACCACTTCCACTAAACCCTGTAAACCAGAGGATACAAGGTTTTTGTTTATAATTTTTTTCGCGTTGTTCTTTTGTTATAGTATGCCCATGCCACTGAATGTTTTTATTCATTTACGCCACCACAAAAGAGGGATTTAAAAGATTTTCTTTATTGTACTTCAATGGTACTAAATCTTTATTTGCAAGATACGATTCTGATCCTATCTTTTCATCATACACATAAACATTTTTTCCACTTTCCAACACAATGGCATGAGCAGCAGCGGTATCCCACTCCATAGTAGGAGCGATACGAGGATAGATATCTGCCTCTCCTGTGGCAACCATACACAGTTTTAGGCTAGAGCCTTTTGAAGATAGTGTTAAGTGTTCAGTTTTAAGTGTCAAGTTATCAAGAAAATATTTTGTTTCATCCGACATATGAGATTTTGAAGCAACAACAGATATAGACTTTAAGTAGTTATCGTTTGCACGCAAAGGAAGTTTTTCACCATTCAAAAAAGCACCTTCTCCTTTCTTTGCATAGTACATACTCTCTAATACAGGGGCATAAACAACCCCAATTACAGGCATGCCTCTGTGAACTAATGCTATGTTTACAGTAAACTCTCCATTTTTTTTGATAAATTCTTTTGTGCCATCCATTGGATCTATACACCAGTAGTATTCCCAATCTTTTCTTATCTCATAAGGGGCTTGTTTATTTTCTTCTGAAAGTATTGGGATGTGAGGATAGTATTTTATTAATTCTGTACATATTATATCATTGCTAATACTATCTGCCTTAGTCAAAGGAGATAAATCATCTTTATATTTTATATCCATGTCACACGTATATTCTTTTAAAATGGCTTTACCTGCTTTAAGTGCTATAGATTTAATTATCTTCACATCAATGAGCTTTAAAATTATTTCACTCTTCATCTATTTCCTTTTTAGAATCAATATAATGCGTAATAGCTTCTTTAATATTGTCAAGCTTATTTGGATTCCCCTGAAGTGTATGGAAATGCTTATCAGCATGCTCATTTTTGGCAATCTGGATATCCGCTATAGCTGAACAAATCTCTAAGAAAACTCCATAAGGGACATCATCTCCTCTTTTTAAAAAGTAAATTGCACGTTGAAGTGATACAAAAGGATTAGCACTAATGCGAGAAAGATTATTAATTTTAGTATTAATATAATGAACAAATTCTGGACGCATATCACATTCTATGACTTTTAAAACCCTATATCGAGTATTGTACGTACATTCAAATCCAAGTTTAGTTGAATCAAAATCAAAACCATCAATAACTTGAGCCAATGTAGCATCTTTAAAACGTTCTCTATAAATAAGTTGGTAGATATCATTTTTATATTTATAGGTATATGAATTATTTTCATATTCAAAATACTCTTTATTTAAAGCATCGTGTATTAATTCTCGATCATCTGCACTAATAAAGAAAAGATCCAAATCTCGAAATGTATCTGCTTTTACACATGATCCCGCTAAATAGAAATGTATAATTTCTTTCTCAATATCTTTAATCAATAGGCGTTGAAAAAAGCTATTCATTTTTAAGACTATATTGTCTAGACGATAGTCAAATTGTAGAGCAGTATCAAAGTGAATAAATTCTTCATATCGTTTCCAAAAATCGTAAATCATCGGTTAAGTGCCTTAAAGGTTTTAAAATCTAGAAAAATATGATGAAAAAGTAGCAACAGCTTCATTTTTAAGCCCATCGAATTCCACTTCCTCAAATCTCGACTTCTGTATCGCCACGCAATTTTGCTTCATATATTTTACGGATGAGTGCAGGTAAAACATGGGATGTTTCAAGATCAAACTAGCATAAACAAAAACCATGGATCAACAGCGATACCATGCATTTCATAACCTCTATTAGCCAACAATGCACATATCGGAAAACCAATATCCAAGAACACACACTTTGCGTTTTTGTATCGCCATTATGAGCCTTTTAAAACATCAAATAAGTGACTAAGTTGCTCTTCTAAATTCATCTGATGATTACCTACAAAAAACCCATGTTCATGCAAAAAATCTGCATTTGTTAGGCTTCTATGAATTGAATAATCAAAGTATTGCATCACATCATTTCTCGTAAAGTTTCCAGTCACAATAGGCCGACAGTCTATCTTGTTTTGCATTAATTTTTTTATAACACTTTTTCTTTTTATGTTAGAATTTTGTCTAATAATCAAAGAAAACCCAAACCAAGAGCTACTACCAATCTCTTTTTGAATACTAAAATCTGAATGCTCATCAAAAAGTTGTAGAAAATAATCTGCATTTTTTCTTCTTTGCTTTAAAAAATCTGGAAGTTTTTTTAGTTGTTCAATCCCTATTGCTCCACTCATTTCAAGTGGTCTTACATTGTAGCCAGGCAAAACAAAGCGAAACGACTCTTCAAACCAATCATCACTTTTTTTGCATACTAAATTTTCTTTAGGGAGATTTCTTGTCCATCCATGCGCCCTAAGCGAAAGTAAAATATGGTAAATTTCTTCATCATCTGTTGTTATAAAGCCTCCTTCCATCGTCGCCATGTGATGAGAAAAGAAAGTAGAAAAAGTTCCCATTATCCCGAAAGTTCCTGCTTGCTTACCTTTGTATGTTGCGCCCATAGACTCACAATTGTCTTCAAGAAGAATGATATCTTTATCTTTTATCATTGCATTAATGCTATCAAAATCATTTGGATTTCCAAGAAGGTTCACCACCATAATCATCTTGGTATACTTAGTTATAGCCTCATTCAAAGCAATTAAATCATAATTCAACGTTTCTAAATCTATATCTACAAATTTGAGTTTTAATCCATATTGATGCAATGGATAATAGGTCGTTGACCACGAAACTGCAGGAACGATAACTTCATCTCCACGTTTAAGCTTTGGATTTGTAGTATAAAAAAGTGCTGCTGTGGCAATAAGATTGGCTGTAGAGCCTGAGCTAACCATAACGCTGTATTTACGACCAATAAATGTAGAAAAATCTCTTTCAAATTGTGCTACTGCTGAACCCATAGTATACATATCTCTATCAATAACTGATTGAATTGCTTGTAATTCTTTTTCGTCCCATGTTGATGTGGCTAATGGATAGTTAATCATGTATAACCTCTTGTTTGTAATACTGATAAGTTTTAAAAATACCTTCTTCCAATGAAGTTTTATAATGCCAGCCAAATGCCCTAAGTTTAGTATCATCAATCAATTTTTGCTTCATACCAATTGGCTTACTAAGGTCATGTACAAACTTACCTTTGTACCCAACAACCTTTGCTATGATGTCATAATATTCATTAATTGTATAGTCATACCCTAATCCAACATTAATATTTTGAGGCATTTTTTCAAAATGCTGTATCGCATAATAAATAAAATCTGCCAAATCCTCAACATACATAAATTCTCGCCTCGCCTCGCCATTTCCCCAGATTTCTATTGATTTTTGATGTGTTGCTTTAGCCTCATGAATTTTTTTAATAACAGCAGGAATCATATGTGAATGTTTTGGGTCAAATTTATCATATTTGCCATACAAATTACAAGGGATAACTGTTTTATACTGAAATGCTTTATTTTCCCTGTAAATGTACTCGCAAAGCCTTGTAGCAGTTACTTTAGCAATAGCATAACCTTCATTAGTAGGTTCTAATTCCCCAGTAAGTATTAATTCTTCAGATAGTGGATTTTGGGCGTAACGAGGATACATACAAGAACTGCTCATATTAATAAGCTTTTTAACCCCAATTTCGTAAGAAGACTGAATAATATTAATACCCATCTGTACATTATCAACTAAAAATTTTACAGGATTAGCTATATTGGCCTGTATACCCCCTACTATGCCAGCACAGTGGATGATTATATCAGGAGAATTCTCCAATAAATATTCGTTTACAGCTTGCTTATCCAATAAATTTAACTCTGTATGCGATGGGTTTAATAATTTATAAGACTTGTCCAGCAAAAAATGGACAATGTTTTTCCCGACCATGCCATTAGCACCCGTAATAAGAATTTTCATCTGATTACTGCCCTACTCAAAATAGCTCAAAATTTTATACCCACCTTCTTTTAAATACACATCTTTGGTGACAAGTTTGAGATCTGATTTCATCATATCATCCACTAACATTTGCAGATCATATTCTGGAACCCAGCCCAACTTTGTATTGGCTTTTGTTGGATTTCCAAGCAGTAAGTCAACTTCTGTAGGCCTGAAATAGCGTGGATCAACAGCAACAACTTCTTGACCCCTGGCTACTTGATATTGCGGGTTAGCACAAGAAACAATGTACCCTTTTTCTTGAATACCTTCACCTCTAAACTCCAATTCAATACCACAATACCTAAATGCCATACGCACAAAATCACGAACCGTCGTTGTTGTTCCTGTTGCTATAACCCAATCTTCGGGCTCAGGGGCTTGCAAGATCATCCACATCATTCGCACGTAATCTTTAGCATGTCCCCAATCTCTTTTTGCAGCAAGATTACCAAGATAGAGTTTATCTTGAAGACCAAGAACTATCTTTGCAGTAGCCCTCGTAATCTTTCTTGTTACAAACGTTTCTCCCCTAACAGGAGACTCATGATTAAAAAGAATACCATTACAGGCAAACATACCATACGCTTCACGATAATTAACCGTTATCCAATAAGCGTACATTTTAGCTACAGCATAAGGACTTCTGGGGTAAAAAGGCGTTGTCTCAGATTGTGGTGTTTCTTGGACTTTACCGTATAATTCTGAAGTACTGGCTTGATAAATTTTTGTTTTTTCAATGAGCCCCAAAAGCTTTACGGCTTCAAGAATTCTAAGTGTTCCCGTACCATCTGCATTAGCAACATATTCTGGGGTTTCAAAACTTACATGCACATGACTCATTGCTGCTAAATTATAAATTTCATCAGGTTGTACTTCTTGGATAATCCGTGTAAGATTCATACTATCTGTCATATCACCATGATGTAAATATAACTTGACATTTTTTTCATGAGGGTCTTGATAGAGGTGGTCTATACGATCGGTGTTAAAAAGTGAGCTTCTTCGTTTCAGTCCATGAACAATATACCCTTTTTTAAGCAAAAACTCTGCAAGATAGCTTCCATCTTGCCCTGTAATTCCTGTGATCAAAGCGACGCGCTTTGAAGTGTTGAGTTTTGAGTGTTGAGTTTTGAGTTCTTGCTTGTTACTCATTATTTTCCCTTGATGTTTTAATTATCTTTGTTATTATATTGATAATATTTTCAATTTCGTTGATTATTGACTCTTTTTTAGCAAAATTATTCATATAATTTGAGCTATTTAACAATCTCAACCAGTATCTACTTTCTCTTGCTTCTTTGCTGGCAATAGACATTTTAGAAATAAAATCTTTTTTAGACTGCGCAGCTTGAGCTTCTTCAACATTAGCACCAATAGAAGTTCCACTTCTCAGTAATTGTTTAGACAATATAAATTCTTTCTCTATTTCAACCAGATATTTATAAAAATCAATGACCAATAAAGAAAAATTAAATGTTCTTTCATCAATTTTCATCACTTAAAACTCTTCACTCGAAACTTTCAACTTCTCTCAAAGTCATCTTCTATTCTTACGATATCATCTTCACCCGTGTAACTACCCACTTGCGCTTCAATAAGTATAATGGGTATTTTCCCTTGATTTTCAAGGCGGTGAATTTCTCCTGCTTTGATATAGGTTGATTCGTTTTCTCTTACAAGATAGGTTTTATCTTCAACCGTTACAGTTGCCGTTCCACTCACCACAATCCAGTGTTCATTTCTATGAAAATGCTTTTGAAGGCTTAGCTTTTTTCCAGGCTTGACCATAATTTGCTTAATTTTATAGCCTGGTTTGTCTTCTAAAACCGTAAATGTTCCCCATGGGCGATGCACGGTTGCGTGCGTAGTGGTGAGTGATAAGTTTTGAGTTTTGAGTTTTGAGACGATCTCTTTAACCTTCTGTGAGCTTCCTTTTTGGCTAATCAATAAAGCATCTTCTGTATCGATGACAATGAGGTCTTTCACATCTATCATACTGACGTGTTTATGAGAAAATACAAAATTATTGCTATCATCATTGTCTAATTCATTGGACAATGCATCAAAACTCCCTACATCACTCCAGCCTATATCGCTGGGTACCACTTTTACTTTTTGACTTTTTTCCATCACCGCATAATCGATGCTATCTTCTGGAATGCGAAGCATGTCTTCATGTGAAATACGAATTATTCCATCCTGTTTTGCCTGTTCATACGCTTTTTTACATGTAAGAAATATTTCGGGAGCATAGTTTTCTAATTCTGCTAAAAAAACACCTGCTTTAAAACAAAACATCCCACTGTTCCAGAGAAATTGAGAGTGGTGAGTGGTGAGTGGTGAGTGATTCATAGCAAGATATTCATTGGCTGTTTGAAGATCGGGCTTTTCATGAAATTTTAAAACATCCATACCATTGACATCAAACGGCTCACTACTTACACGTTTAGCCTCTATATACCCAAACCCAGTTTCTGGAAAAGTGGGGTTAATCCCAAATGTGACTAAAAAATCTTTTTTTGCATAAGCTATAGCTTTATTCACTGCATTTTCATACGCTTGTTGATCTTTAATGAGATGGTCACTCGGTGTTACCAGAACCACATCATCACTTTTGAGTGCCATACACGCTAACGCAATGGCTGGGGCTGTATTGCGACCGATAGGTTCGAGGAGATAGTGAGTTTTGAGTTTTGAGTGGTGAGTGGTGAGTTCTTCCAGTTGGTCTAGGGCTAAAAAATACTGCTCACTGTTAGAGACAATCAACTGTTCAGCGCACATAGGAGCATTACGTTCAATGGTAAGTTGAAACAAAGATTTTCCATCAAAAAGTTTTACAAACTGCTTTGGTAGAAGTGTACGGCTTAATGGCCAAAGCCTTGTTCCGCTGCCACCACATAAAATAAGATTAATCGCCATTTTTTCTGACCTCATTCGGTGTTAAAATAAAATAAAACAATACAAAACATAACACATACAGTATCAGTATAAATATATCATCTCTTACTTTAAATCCTAATCCCAAATAGGAAAAAAGAATCTGAATCAGTCCTACTAGCAGTACCGTTTTACGAGTATTGCCTTGTTGCTGTTTCAAAAAAATATGATGGATATGCGTTTTATCCGCAGAAAAAGGATTTCTTTTATGAATAAACCTTCTTAGCATAACAATCAGTGTATCCAAGATAGGAACCGCCGCTAAAAGCAGGACAGAAATAGCCGTAATATACTCTTTTTGAATGGCATATGTCACGATAATCGAGATAACAAATCCTAAAAACATACTGCCCGAATCGCCCATAAATATCTTCGCAGGATGCCAATTAAGAATTAAAAATCCTACGATAGCACTTATGGTTATTAACGTCATATACAGTAAAAAAGCATCTGAATATTTGAAACCTATATACGCAAAAGGCAATAAAATGGCGATAGAGACTAACGACGCTAAGCCATCTAACCCATCAATCAAATTAAGCGCACTCACAAAACCAGAAACCACAAAAGCATAAAATAAAAGAGAAATCCAAAAACTAAGCATAATTTCATGCCCCAAAAATGTTCCAAAATGCTGTATATCAAAACCCGCTAAAAATAAAAAAATGGCGGACAAAGCAGTCAAAACGAGCTTCACTTTTGAAGAAAGTGTATAAAGATCGTCATACAAACCTACTATAAAAACGATGCTAAGAGGCATTAAAAAAAGAAAAGAGATAGGCATTTCAAATAACAAAAGACCTGCGAGAAAAGAAATAAAAAGAGCAATGCCTCCGCTTCGTGGCGTTACATGTAAATGTGAACTTCTTTCATTGGGGATATCAAGAATCTTCAGTGTGTACATATACCTCACTAAAAATAAATTGAGCATATACGATATGCCTATAATAGCACTTAATTTGATGAAAAAAAAAGCATCAATACAAGCCAAATCCTATCCTCTTAATATATAATGTGAGTCTATTATAGTCAAAACGAGTTTAAAGCCTCTTTGATTGCATCACGGTAGTGGTCGATGACAAAGACCTCATCAAAGGTTTGAACTATTTTTTTTCTTCCCTCTTTTCCCATTTCTACTCTCTTAATCTGAGGAAGAAGTACCATTTTTTCCATTGCACGATGCAGAGAATCAACGCTTTTTGCCTCACATAAAAATCCATTGATGCCATCCTCCACAACCTCTTTACACCCCACGACATTGGTTGTGATGATGGGCTTTTCCATCGCTGCTGCTTCCAGTAAACTTCGGGGAATACCTTCTCGGTATGAGGGTAAAACCACACAATCCATTGTCGCGATCATATCAGCAACACTATCGCTGCTTCCCAGATAGACTACGCCTTTTTCTTCCATAAAAGAGTCCATCTCCTCTTGCGTAATGGCTGTTGGATTTTCAATGCCTATCGAACCTAAAAGATAGGCTTGAACATAGGGATACTTGTGTCTCAATAGATGAAAAGCTTCAACAAACTCAACCACACCTTTGTCTTTAAGCATACGAGCAACAAGTACAAATCGTAGGGTTCCATCATCGTCTCTTCCATCTCTTGGGAAAAAAGAGTGCGTATCGACCCCACTTCCTGGGATAAGAGTACATTTTGCTTTGCTAACTAGACCCTTTTCAAGAAAGAGATGCCAATCGTCTTGATTTTGAAAAAATACTTTACATGTAAAACACAAAGCAACTTTATACAACACGTGTGCAATCGTTGTAATCACCGAGGGCTTAATAAAAAGTGTTCCCAGCCCTGAAATATTAACAATGGATTGAATGCCTAAAAGTTTAGCCACATACGTACTATAAAGGTTAGGCTTTATGGTGTAATTTAAAACAATGTCAGGCTTAATTTTTCGATAAAGCTTCCACAAAGAGACCATCGTTACGATATCTTTGATAGGGTTCATCCCCTTAGCATCAAAGGCAACAGGATAAAAGGAAAATTCTTGCTCAATTTTTGGGGTATATAAAGCATCATAAGGCGCAATGCATACGATGTTATATCCCTCTTTTTTTAAAGCTCGCGCTAGATTTAAACGAAAATTATAGATATTCCAGGCTGTATTGATGACAATAGCAACTGTCTTCATTGTTGCTTTTTCCAAAGTTCTAGAGCATACATTGTCCAAAGCATTTTAGCTCTCTTCTCATCAGAAACATTAATCTTATGATTCAGCAATGCGTGTATGAATGTTTTATCAATAAAATTTTCGCTATAGCAACCTTGTGACAAGATATCAAAAATAGGCTCTTTCAAATCTTTCTCAACCCACTGTTTTAAAGGTACTTCAAAACCTCTTTTTGGTTGAGAAATAAGCTCAGGGGAGAGATATTTTCGTGCCAATTCTCGTAAAATATATTTTGTTGTTGTCCCTTTAATTTTATAGGTATCTTTAAGTGTTGGAGCAAATTCTAAAAGATATTTACTCAAAAAAGGACTCCTTCCCTCTAGGGAATGTTGCATTGTTGCTATATCCATTTTTTTAAGTAAGGCACTATGCAAAATAATATTAAAATCCATAATAAGAATTTTTGAAAGTTCACTCAATGGTTGGCTTGAAATAGTTTCAATTTCTTTACTCATTGCCTTTATAATAGCATTTTCATTAAATGCGTAGCTATCCTCAAAGATATCTGTTGTTGCCCCTAAATAAAAATCCACTCCTCGCTTAGATGCGATAGAAAGAAGCCTATAAAAATAATTATAAAACTTTTTTTTATCGTGTGATGAAGGTAACAACGGAGTTAAAAAAGAGAAATAAGAAGCTTTTTGAATCCAATTGTTTGCGATAGGAACATACCTTCTATACCCTCCAAAGAGTTCATCTGCCCCATCTCCATTGAGTACTACACTGACATATTTTTTAGCTTCTTGTGCGACATAGTAACTTGGAATTGCAGAGCTATCCATAAAAGGTTCACCATAACTTTGTACTATTTTTTCAATATCATCTTTAAGATTCATGGTGATATTGATTTCATAATGCTCTGTTTGATAGTGATGAGCCGTTATGCGAGCCAATGCTGATTCATCATATGCTCCTTCAAATTTAACCGTAAATGTTTTTAGCTTTTTAGTATATTCACTGGCTATTGCTACAATCAAAGAGCTATCGATTCCGCCACTTAAAAATGCTCCAACTTCAATGTCTGAAGCCATCATTCTATCTTTGATGCTTTTATGCAATGCCTCATCCAATCCCTCAAGAGCACTTTCAAACGTTCCCATAAAGTTGTTATGATAACACTCTGTCATACTGAAATACTGCTCTTTTTTCATACCCAATGTTGCTAAGTCAACTTCATACATCGTTCCTGCATCGAACATTGAAACATTATGGTAAGGTGTCATGTCTTTATAAAAAAAGCCACACCGAAGATACGTTTGAATACTTGCTTCATCAATCACTAAGTTTTTTACGGTTGATTTAATAACATTGAGTTCACTGGCAAACATCAAGCGATGTCCATCGCTATAATAATAAAGTGGTTTTTTACCTGCTCTATCACGGCTTAAAATAAGTTTATTCTTTTCTTTATCAAGGATGACAAAGGCAAACATCCCATCAAGCATTGCAAACATTTTATGACGATATTTGATATACATGTAAAGCAGTGTTTCGGTATCAGAATGTGTACTAAAATGAAACTCTTGCAAATAAGTAGTTCTTAACGCAAGGTGGTTATATATTTCACCGTTAAAGATAATGGCATACTGATCGTATAAAAAAGGTTGAGTTCCATGTTCTCTGTCTTGAATTGACAACCGTGTATGAATTAAATTTACATTATTATAGCCATAGTGTGTCTGAGCGTCAGGCCCTCGGTGGAATAATTTAGTTTGTATTTCTTTGATATCACAGATAAAAGAGCCTATGGTTCCTGCTATTCCACACATTCTCTAGCCTTGAACATGTCAATAAACAAAGAAACGATTTTTTCTTTATCATACTCTTGTGCTCGAACCAGTGACTGTTGGCGATAGTGTTCTTGCATACATGTGTCTTCGCATATTTTTTCTATTGCTTGTGTAAGATGATGACTATCATTGATAGGGACTAAAATACCAAATTTTTCGAATACAACCCCTTGCGATGATAACACTTTTTGCTCTTGCACTCCCAATATTTCTCCTGGCCCAGAAGGACAATCGGTACTGATAACAGGAAGAGAACAACGCATCGCCTCTACAATCACGTTACCAAATCCTTCCCATAAACTGCTTAAAATAAAAATATGGGCATGTGCTAAAAACATAAAAGGGTTACTTTGAAATCCTAAGAAAAAAACTTTATCATCGATTTTTAACTCGTGTGCCAATGCTCTTAATTCTTCTTCCTTCTCACCTCTTCCTAAGATAACCAAATGCGCTTCTCGTCGTATGTTAGCAAAAGCTTTTAATAATATCCGCTGCCCTTTTTGCTCAGTCAATCTTCCGATAGTAATCATAACGGGCTTCAAAAAAATTTGTTGATATACGTCAGGTAGTGGAATCTGCTTCAGCCTATCTATTTCCTCAAAATCAATAGCATTGGGTACAAAAGAGATGGGTTTTGGGGGTATGACTTCTTTTAAGTTTTCATACAATCCGCTTGATATAAAACTATATCCATCCGCAAAGTGAAATAATTTTGACAAAATGAAAAAAATATACTTTCGGTCAATGTATTGTTTTCGTAAATCAACTTGTATATTGATGATACGTTTTGTTTGGATAAATCCTTTTGTTAACAATAAAAGAATGTGTGATTTTGTATTGGTAGCATAGACCATATCTGGCTTTATATCTTTTAAAAGCCACAACAATCTAAAATATAAAAATATAAAGCTAAACTTTGTAGCTTTTTGCGCTAATGCAAAAGATCGAATGGAGGCTAAAAGCGTATAATCTTTTTTATCTTCGAGAAAGACAATGATAGGGCTTACCCCCTTCTCCTCCAAGCCTTCAACAAGAATTTTTATCGCTTTTTCAGCACCTCCTCCTTTAAGGTTGTCTATTAAAAAGAGTATTTTTTTCATTTTATTCCAAAAAGAAGATGTCTCGATGTTGCTTTACCCAATCTTGGTGTATCAATAGCATCAACAAACCATCGCAGAAGACCAAATCGGTCTATATATTTCCCTAAATAAAATTGCTTTAGTCTAAACTCAATGGGACCATCTAGTGGGACTATCTCGATATGGTGAAAATCTTGAAAAAGCTCTCTTAACCCTTCGTGAGTAAATCTCCAAAAATCAGGATATGATTCATGGGAATGATGATTTCCTTTGCCATGATACTGTGTTAAAAAAGGAACGCTTAGGAGTAACCTACCCTCTTTTGTCAACACCCTCTTTAGTTCATGTACCGCTTGAAAAGGGTTTTTAACATGTTCTAATACTTCCAAGCAAAGGATACTTTCAAATGCATTATCCATAAAACTCATTTTTTCAATATCTTGATGACAATCACAATTATATTCACCATATGTCAACGAAGGTTGATAACCTGCTGCAACATACCCTCTTTCTTTAAGAAGTGCTTCATAAGGCTTTAGCTCTTTCGCAAATTTATGGGATGTTCCAATATCTAAAATATTATGCGTATTTTCAATAGTTTTTAGAAGATAGCGTTCAAAAAGAGTGAAAGGAAGTCCATTTATAACCATCAAAGTTCTTTCTCAAAAATTTCAATATAGTGATCAACCATTTCTTCAACACTAGAAAACGTTCTTGCGAAAAGAGTTGCATTGTCCTGAAGCTTTTTTCTTAATAAACAATCATTTTTTATTGTATAAATTTTATCTACCAACATTTCTATGTCATTATAGTGAAATAACAAACCATTGTCTTCATCTCTCACAAGTTCCACAGTACCTCCAACGGCACTTGCAATAATAGGACAATCATTCATCATCGCTTCAAGAACAACATGTGGCAAGCCTTCATAAGAAGAGTTAAGGATGAAAACATCAGAACTTCGAAGCCATATGGCAACTTGAGATTGTGATAATACTCCTAAAAATTTAATTTTAATGCCCAATTCTTGTGCTAAATGTAGTAATTTTTCTTTTAAAAAGCCCTCGCCTATGACGATATATTCAAAAGTAAAATCAAGTTTTGCCAATGCTTTTATAATCCCTTCAAAGCCTTTATGAGGAATAAGTCGTCCCACTGAAATGATACGAAATGTCTCTTTCGGGATAATCTCAGTTGATTTTTTCAAAGGAACTGCGTTATAGACAACCTCGATTTTATCTTTAGAAAATCCCCACCCTTGAACAATTTTTTTGAGATACATAGAAGGTGTGATAATCAGGCTACTTCCAAAAACCCCTCTATTACGGTATACATTTGTTAGTTTAGAAACAAGTGATAAAGGGGCTTTTTGATATTCATCGAGTGTTCCTAAAAATCTTTCAGAACTGTATGCTCTCTCCCATGCGATGTCCCCAACCACTTTTTGAATCAATTTTTTTCCGCTCAATTTAGCCGCTATAGCACTTTCAAATGCCAATGTATTGGAAAAAATCAAATCACTCTTCTTTGCTGCTACAAAAATAGCCTTAATAACACTGAAATCACGCCATGGTTTTTTAACATATCGAGGAATTCTTGTAACCTTATAGGGATAATTCAGAATACTTTTTGTATCGTCAGCAAGGGTAATGACTTCAACATCAATTCCTTTTTCATATAACTTTTGTGCCAATAAAGGGATAAAGGATGCAGGACCACCAATATCGGGTGGAAAAATTCCAGTCGTTAGTGTAATAGCTTTTAATGCCATCAAAATGCCCTTATTATTTTTTGAGCCAGTTTATCTAAAGAGTGATGACTGATAATTTCTTCTCTTAAAGGAACTCTATCAAAGCTGATGGGGTGATTTAAAATATAGTGCAAAATCTTTTTAAAATCTTCTTTTTTATCTACCAAAAAAATACCATTATTCTTTAGATGATCAAATAAAGCTACAGCACTAAGGTTAGAAGTAAGAATAGGAATGCCCATCGACATGGATTCTAAAATGGCTTTATCAAGGCTACCTGTATCACTTAAATTAATAGCCAAATCCATCATGGCATAAAATGAGGGCAACTCGGCAAAAGGAAGTGCCCCTTTAAATAAAACTTTTTCCTTCATATTTTGAGGAATATTTTCTTTGATTATTTTAAGATATTGCTTATCTTTTAGTGTGATGGCATCGCCTACAATGTGTAAAAAAACACCTTCTACCTGAAGTTCACAAAACACTCTAATAATCATATCAACATTTTTAACTTTTGAAATTCTCCCTACCACGACTAGATGTTTTATTTTGGGATAGGAAAGCTCTTTGAAAAAAAACTTTTCAGTATCTATGCCTTGCCCTACAATTTCTAGCTTATTTGTTGGAAGATTGTATCCATTTGGGGTTGAGCTTAAAACTTTATCTGCCAATATATTAGCAATTTTAAGGGTTAAAGGTGTAGATTGATGCGCATACCATAAAATAATTTTTTGTTTAAAAACACATGCAAAAGGGTAAATAATAGGAACAAAATAATGTGCCATGTGCACAAAATAACCACTAATTTTATCTTGACGATGAATTTTATAAAGTACTTTTACAATCGATAAGACTGTTTGGATTTTATTTTTTACATTTTGCTCCACACAAAACACTTCTACATTGGAATTAACATTAAATTCTCCACAACGCAGGCTTACAACATAAAGCTTTTCAACATAATGCGACAGTGCATTAATCCAGTCAACTGCAAAGCCTAATGCTTGAGAGTTTTGGTTCGTTTCAAAATTAAAAACAATAATCTTCATAGCTTTCTTTTCAAAATACACCCAAAAGAAGTTGCAAATAAATTTGTATATCTCTTAAAGAAAGGGAAATAGTCTAATTTTTTGGGATATAGATGAGATTGCAATACTATCGTTAACCCCATATCATTAATCATTTCATTCCATGTTTGTTGATTAAACCAAAACATATGCCCACCTCGTGATGGCTTTAATTGAAAAGGTACTTTACCTAATAAAACGCTCCATCTTTCTGTGATAAAACTAAAATTTGGAACGACTATAATAAAGTATTTTACATGAGATAAGTTGGTCAACACTTGAAGAGGATTGGGGAAATGTTCCAAAACATCTGAAAGAATAGCGACATCCACTATGTCATTCGTATGATCATCAAGAAGATCAAAGTGTTTATACTCTATTCCAAAATTTTCAATTTTTTCTTTTGAAAAATTATTATTATCTAATCCAAAAACTTTTTTTTCAGGATATTTTTTTTGAATTTCATTTGTTAATATACCTTGCCCACATCCAAAATCACAAATAGTTTGAATTGAACTATTCTTAGCAAATAACTCTTCTAATAGAAACATGACTTGCTTATGTTTAGCCTGTAATTTCATCTCTTTACTAGGCCAAAGATTAATCCATTGTATTTTTTTAGTGGACATTTACATTTCACCCTTTCGAGCTTTGACATACACCCCAAGAATATAGTTCTGATTTATTGTATGGGTTACATTGAAAAAATTCAACATCACATCAAAAAGATGTAACGTAACTCCTAAAATTATCGTCAATGCATTACCTACAAAAAATAGTTTTTTGGTATGTGCTATCCAGAAGAGGTTTTGAAATATATTTTTGCCAATTCCATAATTGATTGATATATCATCAATATCAAAATTCCTATTTTCCAATAATTTAATCAAAGCCGTATCCGAAAATCGAAAATAATCATTAGGATGAGCATGCTTATGAAACAAAAATGGTACATAAATGTACAGTTGAGCATCTTTCTTTAATATTCTATAGATTTCATCTAACAAATGCTGATAATTAAAAATATGCTCCAATACATTAAAACAAAAAACAACTTCAACAGAATTTGTTTCAAAAGGGAGTGCTTCATTTTCTAAATCGATTTTATAATCACAATTTTTCGTCATATCCACCGATATAAATTGATTTTGTTTTTGAGATAACAGCATATGATATGAGCTAGTTTTATCTCCACCCCCGATGTCAACAATAACCCGATTATGAATCTCTAAGCTATTAACAATCTCATTGAGAAAAATGCGTTGAAATGTTTTTTTATTCCATAATGCTTGAATCATTTTTTTACCCTAAACACAAGAATGATTGTATGGCTACATAAGAATGTAAAAGACCGATCAAAGAAGCCTCGTATAACTCTTTTCATCAAGCTATTTCCATTTCTTAAATATTTTATTATAAAGCCAAGTTGCGGAATTTCATCTGAAAAACCTTTCAATGCACCATGCTTATATTTTCCAACCAAATGAAATCCAGAACTTTTAAAATCATGGATAACGCTATGCTCGTTCATAAAAAATTGATAAAAATTTTCAGGCTCTTGTATCCTATCATAGGAAGGGTATCGCCCTAAAAAGGCTTTTAGTTTACGAATAAAGCTCATATGAGGAAATGTTAAAAACAAAACCCCATCATTCCGTAAAACTCTAAACATTTCCATTTTCAGGTCATTATAGCCATCCCAAAAATGCTCTATAACGCCCAAGGACCAATACCCATCAAACGTATTTTCAACAAAAGGTATGTTTCTTAAATCACCCCATATAGGGTTAATCTGAGGTACTGTTTGTTTTAGGTATTCAACTGTTTTTTGAGCATAATCTAATGCAACCGTTTCGTATCCAGCAAGATGCCATAGATAGCTATGATACCCTAATCCACAACCACCTTCTATAATTTTAGACGATGTTGGTAGATATTTTTGTGTTAACATAAGATAGGGGTCATGTAAAGGTAGTTGTGCAGGGTACTTGACACTTTTTTTATATTTTTCCCATTCTTGATCCCAAAATGTGTTGGTCGCATTTTCATGCGTTACGATACATCGCTGAAACTTTGCATCAAAGTATGTCAAGACATATCCCTTTTAAGCAATTTTTGTAAATATACATACGCTAAATAAGAAATACCTAGTGTTGCTACTAAATTAGGGAGAATAATATGAATCATTTCAAAAGAAGGCACTACCCCGTAAAGAGACCATACAACGATTTGGAAGAGGAGACTATAAACAAGAGACAAAACACCAATCAATAATGGGTTATAAAAATTTATTACGATGCCATTCCACCAAATGCTTTGTTTTATGGCGACAATCATTGCTAGCATAAAATATTCCAATCTCAACACCTCATTGACACCAATAATACTCAAAAAAGAATCTAGCCCTATAAGCATTATCACAATAATTATGACATTCAATGACAAAACTACCTGCGTAACTTTTTTAATCGTCCCCATGAAATTTGCTCTATCATGCATACTATAATACTTTGTCAATTGTGTTGTTGTCAACATAGCATACGGAGAAGAAATGAAACTGATAGGAATAAGTAAATTTTTAAGGCTTTGATAGACTCCAACCAATGTCGTATTTGTGAAATAACCAAGCATAATAGTATCAATATTATTATTGATTGAAGCGATACTTGTTGCAAAAAAAGTTTTGCTATTAAACAGTAAATATTCTTTTATTAATACAGTGTTGTAGCTTAATGGTATTGTATGAAATTCTTCTCTAAATCGATATAAAAAAACTGTAATCATCAGCCCTGTTGTAACCATCGAAGCTAAAGCATAGCTTTCTACAATGATTTGCGTAGAAGGCATTTTATAAACATAAAAATTCATCATCAAAAAAATGATTTTTAAGACAGCATCCAGTATTTGAAAAAAATTGATGGTATTAAAAAATTCATGGGATTGAAAATATCCACTGATAGAACTTCTCATGAATAGCGACACTGAAACATAACCGTATGTTAAAAAAATGAGCGATAATTCTGGGGCTCCAAAAAATACTGAGGCAATACTTTCACTCAAACTAAAAAAAATACCTAAAAGGAAACAACTTGCGAAGAGATCAATCCCTAATGCTAGCACCATAATAAGTTTGGCATTTTTTAGGTTATGAGATAACTTTTCTCTCACAAAAAAACGAGTGACCGCATCAATACTTTTAGGAGTCAAAAACGTTGATATAAGACTTGAAACGGAAACAACGATTGCAAGTTCTCCATAACTTTTGACCCCAGCATTATGATTTATCATAATCATTAAAAGAAAGGATGTGCCTAAAACAAAGGCATTGGTACCATAGCTAATTACAGTATTACGTTTGAAATCTCTATTAAACACAGTAGGTCTTACGAATGGAATCTATCGTCGCATCAAACATTTTTTCATAATCAAACTTGTGCATCATCTCTTTTGCATAAGAACGCATTTCATCCATTTTTTGCTTATCGTGTACGAGTTTTAAAACGGATTCTGCAAACATTTTTTCATCTCCATGAACAATGAAACCACTGTTTTCATTCTCAATAATATCATGTGCGCCATCTGTATTGCGTGTAACGACGGGAACACCGCACGCTTGGGCATCTGCAATCACTCTGCCAAAACCTTCATAATTGGATGTATGGACATACACATCGCTCACATAATACATCGTTCTTAATTTTGTGTGCTCCAAAAAACCTAAATAAATGGGTTGAACATGATACTTTTTTTCAAGCATTTTAAAATACACGTGGTAGGGTTCTTTTTCACAAGCAAGCAAAAAATTAACAGGTGTAGTAGTTTCTATGTGAGCAATTACTCCAAATAAGTAGTCTAAGTTTTTCACATCTGCCACTCTTCCAACCCATGAAAGTGTAGGCTTGTTTATATCCATTGTGTACTCATTCTGAAAGCATTGAAGTTCATTCAAAGAAGGAGTCTTTTTCCAAAAATCTACATGGAGAGGAACTGGAGCTACATCTATCTTTTCAGGTAAAATTTTGAGGATATCACAATATTTTTGTTTTTCCATTTTATTTACAACACGCAATCGATCTGCTTTTGGAAGTACCCAATGCAATATCCAATGAAAAAGTGTGAACAGTAAAGGCTTTTCTTGAATCCATAGAGGATTTTTTAGAAAAGAACTGTGATTTTGTATATGCAAAGGAATGCCATATTTTTTTTTAAGGAAATAGCCAATGAGAGCTGTTCCAAAAGGATCTTGTGTTGTAATAACATCAATTTTCTTATGCTGTACTATACGTCGTGCTATTTTTAATGCATCATAGACAAACGTCAGCATATGTAAAGAACGTGTAGGATAAATTGAAAGATTTTCATCATGTTTATTGGTAAATTTATGTTTCAGAGGGGAAAAGACTATCATATCAATCGAGCCTAATGCCTTAGCATACGCTTGATGTCTGGCATAAGCCTCGCCCCCCATATGAGACAAAATTGAATCACCAAGGGATATCATTAAAACATTCATCATTTATACAATAGTTTTAAAATACTCGATCGTTTTATCCAAGCCCACTTCAAGGCAAATACGAGGTTCCCAATTTAATACATTCTTAGCTAATTCAATCACAGGCTTTCTTTGTAAAGGGTCATCTTGTGGCAATGGCTTATACACTAATGTGGAATGACTCTTAAGCAATGTTATTATTTTTTGAGCAAGTGCTAACATAGTAATTTCTGTTGGATTACCTAAATTGACTGGGCCAGTAACAGTATCTTCACTCTCCATTAATTTGACCAAACCATCAATTAAATCATCAACATAGCAAAAACTTCTACTTTGTTTTCCATCACCATAAATGGTAATGTCTTCTCCCTTTAACGCCTGAACAATAAAATTACTGACAACTCGTCCATCATAAGGATCCATATTTGGACCATAGGTATTAAAAATTCTCGCGACCTTGATACGAACATTATACTGTCTAAAATAGTCAAAAAAAAGTGTTTCAGCACATCTTTTCCCTTCATCGTAACACGCTCTTATACCCGTGGTATTGACCGAACCACGATAGGTCTCTGGCTGAGGATGAATTTCTGGATCTCCATAGACTTCACTTGTGCTTGCTTGAAGGATCTTAGCTTTACATCTTCTAGCAATATCAAGCATATTGATTGCACCAATCACCGAAGTTTTTGTCGTTTGCACAGGATCAAATTGATACGAAGGAGGAGACGCTGGGCATGCTAAGTTATAGATTTCATCCACTTCGATTTGAAGTGGCAATGTAACATCATGTCGGATTAATTCAAAAAAGGGATTGCTCAAAAGAGGTAAAATATTTTGCTTATTGCCTGTAAAAAAGTTATCAACACAAATCACTTCATGACCATCATTTAATAATCTTTTGCATAGGTGAGAGCCTAAAAAACCAGCTCCTCCTGTTACGAGAACTCTTTTTTTCATTTTGCTTAACTTCCTTATTTTAGAGACGTACAATTAAAAAATTCTGTATACCAATCAATAAATTTATCAATCCCTTCTTGAATCGATGTAGCAGGTTTATATCCTAAATCTTCCACTAAATCATTTACATCGGCATATGTGGCAGGAACATCCCCTGCTTGGAGTGGTAAGAAGTTTTTTTGAATACTTTTTCCAAGCTTATTTTCAATCGCAGTAATAAAATCCATTAATTTCACAGGGTTATTATTGCCAATGTTATACACTTTGTAAGGGGCTGAGGAGGTAGAGGCTCTTCCGTTTTTACCATTCCATGTTGCATCACTTTTTGCAGGATGGTCAATGACTCGCACAATTCCCTCCACAATATCATCGATGTACGTAAAGTCTCTTTGCATTTTGCCATGATTGAAAACATCAATACTCTTTCCCTCTAGCGCAGCTTTTGTGAATAAAAAAAGTGCCATATCAGGACGTCCCCACGGACCATAAACGGTAAAAAAACGCAGTCCCGTTGTTGCGATACCAAAAAGATGGCTGTAGGTATGTGCCATGAGTTCATTGGATTTTTTACTCGCAGCATATAAGCTAATGGGATGATCGACATTGTGATCCGTTGAAAAGGGCAGTTCCTCGTTTAGTCCGTACACAGAAGAACTACTGGCATAACTCAGATTTTTAACGCCATAATGACGACAACACTCCAAAATATTTATAAACCCTATAATATTGCTATCAATATATGCTTGTGGATTTGTAAGGCTATAGCGAACACCTGCTTGTGCTGCAAGATTGCACACTGCATCAAATTTTTCAACCGCAAAGAGCTTTTCTAAAGCAGCTTTATCTTCAAGGTTGAGTTTAATGAAACGATAGTTTACATGTAAAGAAGATGTTATCATCTGATTGTACGCAATCGCTTCTTGGGCAATGCCTGCTCGCTCTAATCTACCGTATTTGACACGTTGGTCATAGTAGTCATTGATATTATCAAGCCCTACTATTTCATCGCCTCTGGCTAAAAGCCTGAGTGCTAAATGGCTCCCTATAAATCCTGCGGTTCCTGTAATTAAAATTTTCATCAATTCCCCTAAATATCGCTATTGAAAATATCGCGTGTATAGACTTTCTCGTAGACATCTTGAAGGTTTTGAGAGAACCTATTTGCAATAATAACATCAGATTGTGCTTTAAAATCATCTAAATTTTTAATCACTTTGGAATGATAAAATAGCTCCTCTTTAATGGTTGGCTCATACACAATGACTTCAATACCTTTTGCTTTGATGCGCTTCATAATCCCTTGAATCGCAGAACTTCTAAAATTATCACTTCCCTCTTTCATCACCAAACGGTAAATACCCACACATTTTGGATTTTTCTTAATCACCGCCTCCGCAATAAAATCTTTACGGGTAGAGTTTGACTTGACAATAGCTTCAATGAGATTGGAGGGGACATTCGTGTAGTTAGCTAAAAGCTGCTTGGTGTCTTTTGGTAAACAGTATCCTCCGTATCCAAAACTAGGGTTGTTATAATGAAGCCCTATGCGTGGGTCTAGTCCTACTCCTTCGATAATCTGCTTAGTATCAAGCCCATGAGTTGAGGCATAAGAGTCCAATTCATTAAAATACGCCACGCGCATCGCTAAATAGGTATTGGCAAATAATTTGATGGCTTCTGCTTCCGTGCTGTCGGTAAAAAGCTTTGGAATCTCTTTTTTAATGGCTCCCGCTTCAAGTAGCATGGCAAATTGTTCTGCTCTTTGGCTTTTTTCACCCACAATGATACGACTTGGATATAAATTATCATAAAGAGCTTTACCCTCACGCAAAAATTCAGGAGAGAAGATAATATTGTCCGTTTTAAAGCGCTCACGTAAGCTTTTGGTATACCCCACAGGGATAGTAGACTTAATGACCATTGTCGCTTGAGCATTACATGTAAGAATATCCGCAATCACGCTTTCAATGGATTTGGTATTAAAATAGTTTGTCTCAGGGTCATAATCGGTGGGTGTAGCGATAATAATAAACTCAGCATTCTTATACGCTTCTTCTTTGTCAAGCGTGGCTTTAAAATTCAAAGCTTTTGTTTTAAGATACGTTTCAATCTCTTTATCTTCAATGGGAGAGATTTTTTGATTAAGCATCGCTATTTTTTCAGGGATAATATCAAGGGCGACTACCTCATGATGTTGCGCTAACAAAATACCATTAGAAAGCCCAACATATCCCGTTCCAACAATAGCTATTTTCATTACAATCTTCCATCAACCAGTGATTTTGGAAGAAACGATTTAATATCGTAAATAATTTGATTTTCACGTTTTGCAAGCTCAAATGTATGAAATTCTTTATGTGCAACGGCTAAAATAATCGCATCATACTGTGAAGTGTTGAGTGTTGAGTGTTGAGTGTTGAGTAATTCGAGACCATACTCATGTTTGACATCATTCGCACTTGCCCAAGGGTCATACACATCAATGCTCACTCCAAACTCTTGTAGCTCTTGGATGACATCTATCACTCTAGAATTACGGATATCGGGACAATTTTCTTTAAAAGTAATACCTAACACTAAAATACGAGAGCCTTCTATCTTATGCCCCTTTTTTATCATCAGCTTAATGACTTGATTGGCAACATAAATACCCATATTATCATTGAGTCTTCGTCCAGCAAGAATAATTTCTGAGTTATAGCCGACTTCTTGTGCTTTATGCGTCAGATAATAGGGATCAACGCCTATACAATGCCCTCCTACTAATCCTGGGCGGAATGGAAGAAAATTCCATTTTGTCCCCGCTGCTTCCAAAACTTCATTGGTATCAATTCCAAGTCGATTGAAAATAATAGAGAGTTCGTTGATGAACGCTATGTTGATATCTCTTTGAGAATTTTCTATGACTTTAGCGGCTTCTGCAACTTTAATAGATGAAGCCTTGTGTGTTCCTGCCACGATAATACTACGATACAAACTATCGACTTTATCCGCAATTTCAGGTGTTGAACCCGACGTTACTTTCAATATTTTGGTCACCGTATGTGTTTTATCGCCTGGGTTAATACGCTCAGGGGAGTATCCGCAGAAAAAATCTTCATTAAATTTCAAACCAGAAAACTTTTCCAAAACAGGCACGCACTCTTCTTCTGTCGCCCCTGGGTAAACCGTACTCTCATAAATAACAATGTCATTTTTTTTAAGCACCTTACCAACGGTTTCACTTGCCTTAATTAAAGGGGTTAAATCAGGGCGTTTATTTTTATCGATGGGTGTTGGCACCGTGACAATAAAAACCGTGCATTCTCTTAAAGCTTCGATATCAGTACTAAAGATAATTCCATTTTTAATTGCTTCTTTGACTTCATGAGCCTCAAGCTCCAACGTTCTATCAAATCCACTGTTTAGCTCATCAATACGCGTTTGAAAGATATCAAACCCCACCACAGGATACTGCTTTGCAAACTCTACCGCCAAAGGAAGTCCTACATACCCAAGCCCAATAACCGCTATTTTATCCATTTTTCATCCTAAATCTCTTCTTTCATTCTTAAAAATACAGGAAACCTTGGTTTACCTTTTTCTGTCAACTCTTTATATTGATAGGTGATGTGACTCCCGATTGCGGGAGGATTTTGACGTTCCTCATCACTGAGTCCTGAGCCTATATCAAACATCATACCTCGTTCATCTTTACATGTAAACGAGCCTAACGTAGTGGCATACTTTCCTTTGCCTTTATGATGTGCCATCACTTCACACTCCGCATCATAAAACGTTTTTACTTTTAAAGCACTGTTATCGCGTTTGGCGATATAAGGCGTTTGTGGGTCTCGAAGCACTACACCTTCTCCACCATGCAATTCAACCGCTTTTAAAAACTGCTCCAAATGCACTTTATCGTTACATGTAAGCTGTTCGATGAGCTTTAAATGCTTTGAAAGGTAGGGTTTGACTAAGAAGAGTCGCTCACTCAAATTGCCTTTGGCTTCGGGGACTTCAAAAATGTTATACGTTAGCTTTTCCCAACCCTCATGGGACTGTTTTTGCATCACGATGGATTGAATCGTCTCAAAATCGCCTCGTTTGCTCCACAACTCGCCATCGAGTTTAAAAGAAGGAAAATCTTTGGTGAACCATTTGGGGGCAGCCAAAACTTTACCACTACGAGAGATGAGTTTTTCACCATCCCAATAGGCCCTTACGCCATCTAATTTTTCACTCATCAACCAGCCTGAAATGTTTTGGTCTTTATAGGTTTCAAGCAATAAAAGCTCAGGTTTTGCACCCCAAGCCAAACACGCTAAAATCCACAAAGCCCACAAAAATTTCATAGCGTATGATACTTCTTAAGATACCATTCGATGGTTTTTACGATGCCACTTTCAAAATTCTCTTCTGCAACCCAGCCCAGCTTCGTTTCGATTTTGCTTGCATCGATGGCATAGCGTCTATCGTGTCCTGCTCTGTCTTCCACGAAACGAATCTGCTCTTTATAAGAATGTTCTTTGGGCTTTAAGGTATCTAAAATCTCACAAATTTTATGGGCGATGTAAAGATTGTCTCGCTCATTTCTGCCTCCGATATTATACGTCTCTCCCGAAATACCTTCGTGATAAACAAGGTCGATGCCCTTACAGTGGTCTAACACATAAAGCCAATCACGAATATTTTTGCCGTCACCATAAATAGGGATGTTTTGATGGGAAAGTGCTTTTCGGATAATCGTAGGAATAAGTTTTTCATCGTGTTGTTTGGGACCATAATTATTAGAACAATTCGTGATGACCGTATTCATCCCATAGGTATGATGATACGCCCGCACAATCATATCGCTTCCCGCTTTAGACGCAGAATAGGGAGAATTAGGCGCATAAGGAGTGCTTTCCGTAAACAAACCCGTTTCGCCCAGTGTACCATAAACTTCGTCTGTGGAGATATGATGAAACCTGCACTCTTCATACCCTTCAAGATGCACAAAAGGCTTCTCCATCCAATATTTATAGGCAACATCGATGAGGGTAAAGGTGCCATTCACATTGGTCTCTACAAACACCCCTGGATTTTTAATGCTATTATCCACATGTGACTCTGCTGCAAAGTGAATCACTCCTTTGATATCGTACTGTTCAAAAAGTCCCTCAACACAATCCCTATCACGGATATCACCTTGCACAAAGGTATAGCGTGAATGATTTTCCACCTCTTGAAGGTTCTCAAGATTGCCCGCATAGGTTAAAAGGTCTACATTAAGTAGATGGTATTGCGGATATTTTTCTAAAAAATAAGGGACAAAGTTGGAACCTATAAAGCCAGCACAGCCAGTGACTAAAATGGTCTTTTTCATCACTTCACCAACTCTTTAAGGTACTGACCATAACCATTTTTACTGAGGGGTTTGGCAATCTCTAGCACTTGTTCTTTACTAATCCAACCATAATTATAAGCAATCTCCTCTAGGCATGCTATTTTATGGCTCTGTCGTTTTTCAATCATCTGGACAAAAACTCCTGCTTCCATCAAACTATCGTGTGTGCCTGTATCAAGCCATGCAAAACCTCTCCCTAAAACTTCTACCTGCAAATTCCCGCGTTCTAAATAAACGGCATTTACATCTGTGATTTCAAGTTCGCCACGTTCGGATGGTTTGACATTTTTTGCAATTTCAACAACATCATTATCATAAAAATAAAGCCCTGTTACAGCAAATGGAGATTTGGGATTTTGTGGTTTTTCTTCGATACTAATAGCCTTTTGATGTTCATCAAATTCAACAACCCCAAAACGGTGCGGATCTTTCACTTGATATCCAAAAACAATAGCACCTTTTTGAAGCTGTGCAGAGCTTTGCAAGAGTGGTGTAAAGCCCTGTCCATAAAAAATATTGTCTCCCAAAATGAGGCACACGCTATCTTTCCCTATAAATTCTTCCCCCAAAATAAACGCTTGTGCCAGTCCATCAGGACTGGGCTGAATCTTATACGCTAGGCGGATACCCCACTGGCTTCCATCCCCCAAAAGTTCTTCAAATTTTCCAATATCTTGAGGCGTTGAAATCACTAAAATCTCCTTAATGCCTGCTAGCATCAAAACAGAAAGTGGGTAATAAATCATCGGCTTATCATAGATGGGTAAAAGCTGTTTAGAGATAGATTTTGTAACGGGGTAAAGTCTTGTACCACTCCCCCCTGCTAAGATAATCCCTTTCATCTTAGTGAAGCTCCCTTTTAGCGATTGCGATAATTTCGTTTAGTTTTTGCTCGTACAATTTTGCATTACCCTCGTTGGTTGATTCAAAACGTGTCACTAAAACAGGCGTGGTATTGCTTGCACGCACTAAGCCCCAACCATCGCTAAAAATGACTCTCACACCATCCACCTCAACAATTTCTTTGATAGCAGGAAAATCGCACGGAGGATTTTTTAACAGTTCTTTGACTTTTTCAACCAAAGGGAATTTATCGTTTTCATTGGTTTCTACTTTAAGCTCTTCAGTCGAGTAAACGACTGGAAGTTTGGCAATCTCAGCATCCACATCTAATCCATTTTGAACCATCTCTATCATACGAAGCGTGGCATAAATGGCATCATCGTAACCAAAATAACGATCGTTAAAGAACAGGTGACCACTCACTTCTGCCGCAAAATCAGCATTGGTTTTTGCTATCATCACTTTGAGGTTACTATGACCTGTCTTATACATGATGGCTTTGCCCCGTTTATTAATTTCATCGTACATGACTTGTGAACATTTGACTTCACCAATCACGGTTGGATTTGTCATGGCACTGGAAAATAAAATCGCCATAATGTCGCCTTTGACATTATTTTTCTTAGTTAAAAACGCGATTCTATCGGCATCGCCATCATAGGCAAACCCAAGTTCAAACTCACCTTCCAGCTCTTTTTTAATGTCTTTTAGGTTTTTTTCCACCGTTGGGTCTGGATGGTGGTTAGGAAAACTTCCATCGGGGTCAACAAATAAACCTTTACATGTAAAGTCTAACGCCTTAAAAATATCTTGCACCACCACGCCTGCCACACCATTTCCACAGTCATATACAAACTTTTTATTAAAGCCTTTAAGATGTTCAAACTCTTTAATCATATAAGCAATATAACGCTCTTTGGCATCAATTTTAATCGCACTTAAATTGTACTCGATTTCCATATCGAAATTGCGCATAATTTCAGCGCCCAATGCGTAAATGTCTTCACCAAAAAACGGTTTTTTATCAATGGTAATTTTGAAGCCATTGTATTCACTTGGGTTATGAGAACCTGTTATCATAATAGACGCATTGGGGGTAATGCCATCGAAACTTTGGAAATTGCTAAAATAATTTACAGGCGTTGCCACAAGCCCCATATTAAGGACTTTACAACCAGCATGATTGAGTCCGCAAGTGAGATACTCACACAAAATGGGAGAATGGCTTCGTGCATCGTAACCAATCGCAACATAAGTACCCACTTTTTTCACCTGAAGCCCTAAAAAATAGCCGATGAGTTTCGTCATCTGCTCATCTAATTCTTTTTCATAAATGCCCCTAATGTCATACTCTCTAAAAATCGTTTTCATGCATTTTCCTTGTAAAGTTCATCTTCTATCGCAATACCAAAGACGTCTGTGTAAGCCTTAGTATCGCTTAATCCTTCTTGCATTGTAACCAAAGCCCGCTGATAATCTTCTATAATGAGGTTACCTTTAAGCAGCTCGTATTTCAAAAAAAGCCAGTAGGTATTGAGCACATCACTCTCACAATACTCTTTAATTTTTTCTATCGCTCCCGCATAAAAAAGTTCCATAACTTGGTCACCGTGCACATCGTATTTGCCAGGAAGCCCCACCATAGAACAGACATGATCCAGTTTAAGCCCACGCACTGCACCAAATTCGCATAAATGATCCAGCAAATCTATATGAAAACGATCACTGTAGCGTGCACGGTAGTTATCCCATTTGTTCTTGTTTAACTCGCGATTTTCTTGTTCAAAATAGGCATTACATGTAAGATTGTATTGCATGGCACGAAGCATGAGAAGGGGCATATCAAAACTGCGTCCGTTGAAACTGACTAACTTTGGATTGTGCTTGTTGATAAAGCCTAGAAAATTTTTAATCATCTCTTTTTCGCTACTTCCCTCAATGCTACTCACCTTGCGGAAAATGCCAAAGTCATCGGCAATGACCGCTGAAATTGCCACTATCTTATGAAAAGAAAGCGGCAAAAAGCTACTCCCACTTTTGGCTTCTTGGTCACGTTGTGCTAGAAGAGAAACGTCCAAATCACTCCCCTCAAAATGCAACACATCCCGTATCAGCCTTGTATCTGGAATCGTCTCTATGTCGAACACACAAATCATTAAGTACCTCTTTGGCTTCTTTTGGATACTATTTTAGCTTAATTCCATTTTGAAAGTGTTAAGATGCGTTTTTACAGTGAATATTACCTTGTTAAAGGTTTTCTTTTTTTAACAAAACTCCTCCCCAATCGTACTGTTTATGCCTTGTGCAAAGCCATTCTAAAAGCCTTTTTCACCCTCGATAAACGAAGACGCACACTGACTCTGAAAAACCTTCACTATGCCTACCCTGAAAAATCAGACGATGAGATTTTCACCATTGCCCAAAAAGCGTATGAAAGTGTCGCTATCACCCTTGCGGAAACCCTTTTAATGTACAACGACAAACTCGATATTGACGGTGCTATTGCGAACAGAGATGAAATTCTGATTCAATTTCGCCACTATTTTGAAGATAAAAATCGTGGAAAACTTCTCATCACGGGGCATTTTTCCAACTGGGAACTGCTTGCGCATTTCTTTGGAAAAAGTGGATACCCTATTAAAAATATTGCGCGTGTTGGAAAAAATAAATTGGTTGATAAAAACATTGTGCAAGGGTTTCGAGGGAAATATGGCAATAGAAATATTCCCAAAAAAAATGCCATTATCAGCATTGTTAAAACACTCAAAGCAGGATTGCAAGTTTCTATTTTATTTGACCAAAAAGCAGGTATTCATAACAGTGTAGAAACACTTTTTTTCGCGCAACCTGTCCTCACGGTTGATGTTATCGCCCAGCTTAAACTCAAATACAACCCTCTCATTCTTCCTACCTTTATCGTACGCCTTCCTGATGGACGCTATAACATCGTCATACAAGAGCCTATCGACTATATCGCAGAAGAGGAGAGTGACATCTCAGCAAAAATCACTCACATAACACAACGCTATAACGACACCCTTGAAGCGATGATTCGCACGTATCCTGAACAGTGGTTTTGGATGCACGATCGTTGGAGAATTGCAAAGTGAATATTGCCATTTTAAGTGATGGTCGCATGGGTCACCTGAACCAATCCATCGCTTTGGCAAAGCATCTCAAAGCGACCTACGAAGTCATCCCTGTGAGCTTTACATGTAAAGCCTTTAAGCTACTCTCTTATGTACTAGATTGGTTCAAAATTTACACGCTTTTTTTATTCAAATGTAAGACTCCCGTACCCAAGTATTGCGATATGATTGTATCAGCAGGCTCTGGTACCTATTATGCCAACAAAACACTCTCCAAAAAATTTGGTCTCAAATCCGTCACGATGATGCTTCCGCAAAGCTATCGGTACGATTTTGACCTCATTTTTGCCCAAACACACGACCATCCACCTATTCAGAACAATATCATCCGTATTCTGTCAAACTTTAGCTACGTTGAACCCCAAGGCTTTTTTAAACCTCAAAAAAAATCGATTGGTATCATCATTGGTGGCAATAATGCCCATTTTAGTATGGACAAAGAGCGCATGAAAACTCAACTTGATTTTATTTTTGCACACTTTAACGAGTATGAGATTGCCGTAACAACATCGCCACGAACACCCAAAGAAATTGAAACACTGCTACAAGACTATTCATTTTCCTACAGTGTGTTTTTTTCGCAAAACACTATCAATCCCATTGCAGATTTTTTACATCATTGCGAAGTGGTCTTCATCACAATGGATTCTACTTCCATGATCAGTGAGGCTATTAGCTACGGTCATGCCAACGTTGAAATTCTACCCATTGGTGAGGTCAAAAACAATAAATTTTTTGCTATGGCACTCTCTCTCCAAAATGAAGGGTTTGGGCATATCTTTGATGGCAATCTTGGCAATCACAATAAAAAGATTGATTTTCACACCTACGCTCAAAAAGTACTTGTATGAAAATTGTTCAACTACTTCCAGAACTCAATGAAGGCGGCGTTGAACGTGGCGTTGTTGAACTTTCGCGCGAACTGGTCAAAAAAGGGTTTGAAAGCATTGTCATCAGCAAGGGTGGTAAACTGGTCGAACACATTGAAAAAGAGGGTGGCTTACATGTAACGCTTGATGTGTGTAGTAAAAACATTTTTACAGCCCCATTTCGCATTTTTAAACTTTATCAAACACTCAAAACGCTCGGCCCAAATATCTTACATGTAAGAAGCAGAGTCCCTGCGTGGATGGTCTTTTTGGCTAATAAATTTTTACACCTTCCTGTTGTTTCAACCGTACATGGTTTTAATTCTGTGAGTTTTTATAGTCGCATTATGACAAAATCTGATCATATCATTTGCGTTAGTCATGCTATTCAGCAATACATTCAAAAAAATTATCATGTAGATGAAAAAAAAATTACCATTATCCCAAGAGGCATTGACGTAGATAGATTTAACCCAAAAAGCTTAGACCATTCTTTTATAGAAGCATTCCAAAGAGATCATAACCTTCAAAATAAATTAGTCATTTCAACCGTTGGGCGTATTACGCAACTCAAAGATTTAGAAACTTTTATAAAAGCAATTGCTATACTTAAGGTGGACTTTCCAAATATCATTGGTCTCATCATTGGTGGAGTGAGAGAGGATAAACAAAATTATTTTACTTCTTTGTTAGATCTTATAGCATCGCTAAACATTCAAGAGCACGTCTCTTTTTGTGGTAGCACGCATAATGTCGCGGAAGTTTATGCCCTGAGTCATGTCATTGTCAGTAGTTCAAAAAAACCAGAAAGCTTCGGTCGCAGTGTTGCTGAAGCAATTGCCCTAAATACACCTGTCATTGCGACCAATCACGGAGGAGTCTTAGATATTATTTCTGAGAATATTCACGGTTATTTTACCAATATTGAAGACCCAAATGATTTGGCAACTAAAATAGTGTTGGCACGCGACCTTCAATTTGATGGCTATACCTACATCTGCCAAAATTTTTCGTTGGAAAAGATGGTCATAGGAACACTGCGTGTTTATAAAGGATTTTTATGAGAATCATTCATTGCGCCCCATTTAATATTGTGACAAAAATAGGAGGAACTCTCTATGCAAATCCTGTGAAAATTTCTCAAGGGTTACTAGAGAATAACCATTTTGTACACAACTTTGATTATCGTGATACTGCACGCTACTACTCTTTTTTTAAAAATAAAAAAGGAGGTGTCAACAAAATGAACCAACTTTTTTTAGAATGTGTTGAAGCCATTAACCCTGAGTTAATCATCTTTGGACACGCTGAGCTTATTGCTGAAGAAACATTCTATACTCTTAAAAGAAAAAATATTAAATTGATTCTATGGTACAACGATATGATCATTGAAGAGCATCTTAAAAAAGTTGGACATCTTTTTGATATGGTTCTTATCACGGGTGCTGGGCAAATCTTACAAGAAGTCAAAACTTTCAATCCCAATGCTTTCTTTTTACCCAATCCCGTAAACCATAACGTCGAAAGACATCAAGGTTTTACAAAGCTACAAACACACGATCTCTTATTTTCTGGTCGCAAAGACAACGAACGAACAAAATTTATTCAACTTATTCAAGAAAATTTACGAACACTTGATATTAAATTCATTGGACAAACACACGACCAGACTGTTATCGGAGAGCCCTATTTTCAACTCATTGCCGATAGTAAAGTTTGCCTTAATCATAGTAGAGATGCATACAGGTACAATAAATGGTATACCTCTGATCGGCTAATGCACATTTTAGGCAATGGCTCTTTTTGTCTGAGTCGAACGATTATTGATGGCGAAGATTTTTTTGAAGACAAGCTAGTATATTATGATGATTTTGAAGATATGCGTTTAAAAACACTTTATTATTTGGAAAATACTCAAGAAAGAATCCAAAAGACCCAATGGTTGCACAAAAGAGTTCATACGCTGTTCAATACTAAATCTATCAGTGGCTATATTATTCACCTATTAGAACAAAACCATAAAGAGCTTTGCCAGTATCTATGGTGGGAGAAATAACATATGGACCATAATGGCAGAAGAGATTATCTTAAAGAGTATAATGTATTCAATATAGTACTGTTTATTTGGATTTTATTTTTACCTGTAAAAAATACTGTGTACCAAATTTCTACTATCTTGATGATTGTCTTTTTATTAACGCATCTTTACATACACAAAACACATCAGCTTCTTTTTCAGCTCATTGGGAAAACCAAAGATATTTTTATTGCATTATTGATAGTCATGCTTTGCATGTTCATTTCTTCTGTATTGGGCTTATCTCCCCTTGAAAATATCATAGATTTAGTGAAGTTTTTTTATCGTTATGTTTTACTTTTAGTTGTTCTTCTCTATTTTTACTACTTTGAATTTTTTAGTAAAAAACGCTTCCTTTCAATGATTATTATTACTCTGAGTATCTATTGTTTGGATGGACTGTACCAGTACTTTACACACTATGATCTTTTTTTAGCGCTTCCATTAAGTGGACACGGTTTAACTGGACCAATGTTTAATCGCAATATCTTTGGATTCATAATGGCAATCAATACTTCTATCTTATTTTACATCTTGATGGAAAAATATTCGCACATCTCTCGATTAAGTCTTATTGGGCTTATCATTTTATTTTTTGTACATTTCTTTACATTAGCGCACTCTATGTCTAGAGCATCATGGCTCTTTTTTGGTATATTTTTCTTTTTGTATACTATGACAAATATCAAAAAAATCCTTTCTAATAAACTATTTATAGTATCCATCATATGCCTTATTACGATAAGTGTTTTTCTTTTTAACTCGGACCCACACTTAAAACAACGCCTTTATCTTCTCATCGCAGGTGCGGATAGCAATCGCTTTCGTATCTGGGCTTCTGCACTTCCACTTATTGAAAGCAAATTTTTCTTTGGGTATGGTGTTGGCTCTTTTGCAAAAGCATTGGGCACGACAAAAGCAGGTATGCACAACTTCGTCTTAGAAATTCTCTTGTTTTTAGGTATTTTCGGACTTATGGCTTATAGTTATTTATTATGGATTGTTTTCAAAACAATCTATCTTATCAAACAATTCTATTTAGGCTTTTTTCTTATCGCTTTTTTAACGCTTCTTCAATTTGATGGGAGCTTAGTGAATAGTAAGTTAGATGTATCTGTATTTATCATTATACTTTTTTTCGTATACTCCCATGTAATAGGCTCTAAAACTACCTACACACATCAAGCTAAGGTATCTTCCAAATGAATATTTTAATCCTACGTTTTAGCGCATTGGGTGATTTAATTACTCTTGAACCTACGTTTAGGGCTATTCGGTATTTTTTTCCTGATGCAGAAATTCATTTTGTCACTTCTTCTCTGGGCAAAGGTTTATATGAAGACACTTCTTATTTTAATAAAATTGTAGTTCATAAAAACATGTTAAATACACTTCAGTGTGTTAGACAATCTTCGTACGATCTTGTTTACAACTTGCACTGTAATTCTTTATCTCATTTTATTATTTCAATAGTTCGTTATAAGCATTTAATTAATATCTCAGCCACATGGTTGCAAAAAATTATTGGTATAAAAATTCCAGCAAAGCTCCTTCCCACCTTGCTTGAAGAATCAAACTTAAACAAAAAAAGTATTGTAGATTATATGCACAATGAAGAAAGTTTGCTTATTAGACTATCGTATTCAAAAGATCATCCATTATCAAAAATTTTTGATAAAAAAACAATCGTTTTTTCAACAGGAAGCAGTGAAAAATGGTCCAGTAAACGCTGGGAAATAGAAAAATTTATTCTACTCATCAAGAAACTTAAAACACCTTATCTTGATATTGCACTCGTCGGAACTGATATAGAAAAAGATGATGCCCTACTAATCGAACACACTATCCCTGATATCAAAAACTTTGTTGGAAAAACAACACTTGGTGAACTCAAAATTTTATTGGCTAATGCCATGTTGTATGTGGGAAATGATAGTGGTCCATCACATATGGCTGCGGCATTAGGGACAAATACTGTAACCATTTTTGCTTCTACAGGCATTCATCATTGTGTTAAATTTGGAAAATATCAAGGCAGCCATTATTGTATTAAACCAAAAGAAGACATAACGTGCCATCCATGCTACAAGCCCAAATGCCCTACCAATAAAGAATGCACAAAGAGCATATCGGTCGACGAGGTATATACAGTGATTCAAAGGATTATCAATGAATAACCATCTAAAAATAGTCCATTGTGCCAATTTTAGCCAACACTATAATGGTAAAGTCTTTTATGCAACTGATCGAAAAATTACATACGGACTTATGTCACAAGGTCATTTTGTATACGATTTTAGCTATAGGGACATAGCAAGAGCTCATCGTTTTCTGGGGTTTAAAAAAAGAAGTATTGATAAAATGAATCAAGACTTAATTACTACATGTAAAAATATTGAACCTGATTTACTGCTTCTGGCTAAAGCAGAATTTGTTTACCCAAGTACCTTATTAATCATTAAAAAACTTTACCCAAAAATGAAAATAGCAAAATGGTTTGTAGACTTTTTAGACAGAGAAGGTCCATCTTTTTTTGAACAATTTAACTTTATTGACTTCTTTTGTCAAACTTCCGCAGCAGAGCTTCCTTCTTTACACAAAAAATTTCCTCATTTAGTCTGTGGATACCTTCCTAATATCACAGAACCGGTCATTGACAAGCCTTTGTTTGATACCCCTAAAGAATATGATATTATTTATATAGCAAGAGATCATAAAGAGGACGTTCGTTATAAATTTGCACTTGCATTAGAAAAATTTTGTACAGATAATAATCTAAATTTAAAAATTTATGGTTCTCTTGGAAATCCTACAATTTTTGGAATGAACTATTATCGAGAAATTTCTAAAGCAAAAATTGCTATCAATTTTAATAGAGAAGACCTTCTTGAAGGCGAAAATAAACAAAAATTCATGGGGTCTTCTGATCGTATGAATCATTTTATGGGTGTGGGAACATGCACATTTTCTCCTAAAATTAATGGACTTGATATGCTCTATGAAAATGAAAAGGATATTATTTATTTCGATGGTATTGAAGATTGTTTTTTGAAGATAAAAAGTTATTTGGATAACAAGACTTATGACGCAATTACACTAAAAGGAAATACGAAAGCATATGCTGTCTCCAATGCACGGAAAGTCACCAAATTCATGCTAGAAACGATTTTTGAACAACCCTATAGCGAAGTATATGAATGGCAACATCTTATCTATAAAAGAGATTATGTATGATGAAAATAAAATTGATTGATTTAACTATTATGGGTGATGAAAGAGGTTCTTTAATTGCTCTGGAACAAAATCATAATGTCCCTTTTGATGTTAAAAGAGTTTACTATATTTTCGGTACACAAGATAATGTCTGTAGAGGTCATCATGCTCATAGAAATTTAAAACAACTCGCGATTTGCGTTAGTGGTTATTGTACTTTTTTACTCGACGATGGAAAAACAAAAGAACATATACAACTCTCTTCTCCGACACAAGGGCTTTTAATTGAAGGGCTTATTTGGAGGGAAATGTATAATTTCAGTAAAGATTGTGTTTTGATGGTTTTAGCAGACGAGTACTATAACCCAGAAGACTATATAAGAGATTACCAACAATTTTTAAAAGAAAGTCAAAAATGAAAATTTGTATCGCAGGAAAAAACAATATTGCAGTTGAAATAACGGAATACTTGTTCACGACTTTGAATATTGATAAAAAAGATATATTTATTATCACAAATAAAACAGATATAGGCAAAGATAGTTGGCAACGATCCCTTTTAAAATTTGCTAGAGAAAATAACATACCTATTCTTTCCCTAGAAGATACTTATTCATATAAAGATATGCTGTTCTTGTCACTAGAGTTTGACCAGATTATTAATCCTAATAAGTTTTCCACGACTTGTCTGTATAACATCCATTTTTCTTTACTACCAAAGTACAAAGGAATGTTTACCTCCATTATTCCTATTTTACAAAATGAGGTCTTTTCTGGAGTAACCTTACATAAAATTGATTCTGGAATTGATACTGGAGATATCATTGCACAAAAACGATTTAATATAAAACAGTGTGATAGTTCACGAGATCTTTACTTGAAATATATTTTTTTTGGCACAAACCTTATTAAAGAGTATCTTCCAAAACTCCTTAGAAACGAAATTCTTCAAACTTTACCTCAAAAATCGAAAAACTCTTCTTACTATTCAAAACAGTCTATAAATTTCAGTGATTTTTCGATTGATTTAAATCAAACAGCCATCAATATACACAATCAAATCAGAGCTTATAACTTTCGAGAATATCAACAACCAATAATTTTTACATCAAAGATTATTAGCTCAAAAGTATCGTCAATTCGATCCAAACAAAAGCCTGCTAGAATAATCTTTGAAAATGCAATCAGTTATGTCATTAGTACTATTGATTACAATCTAATCTTATACAAAGACAAATCTGAAGAATTATTCATCGCATGTGAATCTGGAGACTCATTTCAAGTCCAACAATTAATCCAAATTCCAAAAATTATCAATGTTCAAAATACTAAAGGGTGGTCCCCATTAATAGTCGCCATCTACAATAATCATATTGAAATAGTTAAAATATTACTTCTTAGTGGGGCTGACATTAAAATTAAAAATTTCAATGGTACAACATGCTTGATGTATGCAAAAAGTTGTTATTCAAAACATCAAGATTCAACTTTATTAGAATTATTTTTAGAGCTTGATGATGATATTTTGCAACAAGACTACGTTGGAAAGAATGTTATTGATTACTGCCTTGAAAATAAAGAGCTATCAGCTTTAAAACTTATAGAGGATAAATATAAATGATTCCTTTCTTAGATTTAAAACTTATTAATGCTCCATATCAAGAAGCCTTTATGACCGCGATATCAAACGTTCTTACTAGTGGTTGGTACATACGAGGCAATGAATGTGAGGCATTTGAACAAGAATTTGCACATTATTGTGGAACCAAACACTGTATTGGAGTCGCAAATGGTCTGGATGCACTCATTCTTATTATTAGAGCCTATAAAGAAATGGGGCTTATGAGCGATGGCGATGAAATCATTGTTCCAGCCAATACGTATATTGCATCCATTCTTGCCATTTCACACAACAATCTCATACCTATTTTAGTGGAACCAGATATCAACACTTATCTACTCGACCCAGCAAAAATAGAAGCCAAAATTTCATCCAAAACTAAAGCTATTTTAGCTGTTCATCTCTACGGCCAGACATGTGATATGGACGCAATCAACTCCATAGCTAAAAAATACAATCTAAAAGTCATCGAAGACTCTGCCCAATCTCATGGTGCATTTTATCAAGACAAAAAAAGTGGAAATTTAGGAGATGCTAGTGGATTTAGTTTCTACCCTGGCAAAAACCTTGGGGCGCTAGGCGATGGTGGTGCCGTTACCACAAATGATACAAACCTTGCTGAAACAATTCGATATCTTGGAAACTATGGAAGTCAGGAAAAATACCATAACCTGTACCAAGGTGTTAACAGCCGTTTAGATGAAATCCAAGCAGTCATACTGAGAATTAAATTAAAAAATCTTAACAATGAAAATAGTTTCCGACAAGACCTTGCACAATATTATCTTTTACATGTAGCCAATAAAAAGATTATTCTGCCACACTATAGAAGTCAACAAGAGCATGTATGGCATTTATTTGTCATAAGAACAGAAAACAGAGACCCGCTGATAAAGCATTTACATGTAAAAGGGATTGAAACAATGATCCATTATCCTATCCCTCCCCATAAACAAAAAGCTTATATGGAACTTTCTTCGATAAAGCTTCCCTTGAGCGAAAAGATTCACAATGAAGTATTAAGTATTCCCCTAAATGTATCTATCACTCAAGCACAGCGTGAAAAAATTGTTGAAGCTTTAAATTCATACGAAGGATAACTATGGTCTTAACATCTTGTTTCAATAACTTATTGATAAAAATCCTTCTCAAAACAAAAACAATCACAATCAAAGGAAAATCTAAAGTTCGCATCAAAAAAAATGCTAAATTGCTTTCTGATTTAAAATCAAAACTTATTTTAGGATTTGGAGATTCAACAACTGCTAGCTTTCCCTATAGTGGGACCAATTTAAATCTTATGGAAAACAGTACTTTTCACATTAAAGGTAAAGTGATCATCGGATTAAATTCAGCGATAACCTTGCATGAAAATGCAACACTAGAAATTGGTGACGGTACATATATTGGGGCCAAAGCACATATTCGTGTTGGTTCAAAAATTTCAATAGGCAAAAATGTTGCCATAGCTTGGAACGTTACAATTATGGATAGTGACTTCCATAATTATATGGTTGAGGGAATAAGGCAACCTATCACAAAAGAAGTAATTATCGGTGACAATGTGTGGATAGGTAATAATGTTATTATTCTTAAAGGAATTACTATAGGAGATAATGCTATTATCGCCGCAGGAAGCGTTGTGACAAAAAATGTTGAAACTGGAACTACCGTTGCTGGCAACCCTGCCAAAAAAATCAAAGAAAATGTTTGCCCTATACACTAAATAAACGAAAAGGAATACTACAGTGTTTAAAAAACTAAGACTTCAACTTGAAAACTTTTATTATGCCAAAAAGTACAATAAGCCCTTTGTATTTGAAAATTATAAAATTATTAAGAATCATTTTAGTGGTAAAAAACTCAATATTATCTACTTGTCCTACTACGATAGTACATTTTGTGAAAACAACACGCTTAAACCATTAGAAGAACTTGGCACTGTTTTTCGTTTTGAAATGACACGAACACCACACCAAAAATCATGGTACACACAAAATATCAAAATGGAACAAAATAAAAAAATGTTGGAATTTGTTGCCAAAACAATTGCTAACCATCCCATAGATGTTATCGTCTGTTATCTTTCAGGACATAGCACAACGCCTCAAATTTTAGCGACCATTCAATCATTTGGTATTCCAATGGTCAATGAAGCATTAGATGATGAACGTAAATTTAGAAGCAGAAGAGGAAGAGATGGCGTGAGACGAGGTCTTCAAGAAATCTGTAAATATTTTACACTTTCTCTAACCACATCTAAAAGTGCTCTTATCAAATATGAAGTTGAGGGTGGCCGCCCTATGTATAAAGACTACGCTGGAAATGAAAAAATATATAAAAATCTTCATTTTGAAAAAATATATGACGTTGGTTTTGTAGGTGCAGATTATGGGATTCGTCGAACTTACATAGAATACTTACGCAAAAATGGTATTTGTGTTTATACGAAAGGTGACGGTTGGGAAGAAGGATTTGCAACAGGTGAAGAGATGATTGATATTTTCAATCAATCAAAAATTGTTTTAGGATTTTCAACCGTAGGATCTAACGACGATATTTTCATTTTAAAAGGTAGGGATTTTGAAGTTCCTTTAACAGGTAGTTTTTATATGACTGGACATCATGAAGAATTAAAAGAGTACTTCAAATTAGGAGAAGATATCGAAACGTACCTTTCAAAAGAGGACTTGCTACAAAAAGTACATTATTATCTTGAACATGAAGATAAACGAGAAAAAATTGCTCTTTCTGGTTACACTAAATGTCTTAAAAATTATACTGCAAAGAAATCGTATGAAAAAGTTTTTGGCTATCTAGGACTATAATCATGATTCACTACCTTTTTAGACACAATAAAGACTACTCGCGCTTCAATATCATAAAGCAATTACTGACCAACGTTACATGTAAAAAAGAAATTTATATTCTTTTACCCTTTTCTAAAAATCAATTCTTAAAGCATTTTTTTAAAAGAAACCGTATTGTCAACGATTTTTTTATTTCAAATTATGATACATACGTTTATGATAGAAAAAAAATTACTAAATATAATCCTAGAGCATGGTGGAAATTTGCTCAAGATTGGATAAATTTTCGATTCTCGAAGTATCTGCTATCTGATACACAAGCACATTTCGAATACTGGCAAACACTATTTGGTTCATTTAAAGGTACGCATTTTGTAGTACCCGTTTTAGCAGATAAAACAATCTACTACCCTTCTTTGGAAGAAAATTCTCATGGAAAAAAGAACAAGATTCTCTTTTATGGCTCATTTATCCCTTTGCATGGAATTGATATTATCCTTAAAGCATTTAGCCTTCTTGAAAAAGAAGGTATCTCTTTTCATGCTACAATCATAGGTAATGGACAAACTTACTCAGAAATGAAGGAACTCTACCAAAGCTTACATCTTAAGCAAGTACAAATGGACGGTTTATTGATAAGCGAATATGAACTTGCAGAAAAAATTCGTCATTCAGACATTGTTTTGGGTATTTTTGGAAATAGTAAAAAAGCTCATTCCGTGGTCCCCAATAAAGCTTATCAAGCAATAGCTTGTAAGAAAGCTCTGATTACAATGCATTCTAACACCCTTTCTGAATTTTTCACCGATGATGAAATTCTAACATGCGATAATACACCACAGGCACTATCAAGTGCAATTAAAAGTCTATTGATATCACAGGAACGCATCAATCTTTATCAGATCAAAGGCTATGAAAAATTTATCTTTCTTTACGAACAAACACAAAAAACTTTTACAGAATTTTTTCATACAATTGACAAGGATCTTAAATGAAAATACTTGTCACGGGAGCTAAAGGACAATTAGGTCAAGAGTTTGTAACACTAGCGCCATTCTATCCACAGTATCACTTTGTTTTCGCAGATAGAAATAACCTTAATCTTTTAAATAAAGAAGCTATTGAAAACTTTTGTAAAAACAACACTATTAGTATTATCATAAATTGTGCTGCTTACACGGCAGTTGATAAAGCTGAATCAGAAAAAATTCTTGTAGATCTCGTCAACCATAAAGCCGTTAGTTACCTCGCACAAATTGCAAAAGAGCACCAAATTAAACTTGTTCATCTTTCTACAGATTATGTTTTTAATGGAGAAGCATTTCAACCGTATAAAGAAACTGATATTACTTCAGCATGTAACGCATATGGTATGTCTAAATGTTTAGGGGAAGAAGCTATCTTGCATATTAATCCTAGTAACACAATTATCATTAGAACTTCATGGCTTCATTCTGTTTTTGGAAATAATTTTGTCAAAACAATCTTGAAGTTGGGACGAGAAAAAGAATCAATAAATGTAGTTTATGATCAAATTGGAACTCCCACATACGCAGAAGATTTAGCAAAAACTATTTTGGATATTATCCCTTACCTTGAAAACGAACATGTTGAGATATACCATTATAGCAACGAGGGTGTAACTTCTTGGTTTGATTTTGCAAAAGAAATTATTACCATAGCAGAATTGCCCTGTAAAATTTTCCCCATTGAATCCACAGATTACCTAACTATAGCAAAACGCCCTTACTATAGTCTGTTAAATAAATTGAAAATTAAAAAAGATTTTAATATCGAGATTCCCTACTGGAAAGATAGTTTACGTAGATGCATAAAAAAGCTTAAAGAAAAAAATAAAATTCTTTAAAATGACAATTCATTCTTACCTTGTACTCAATTCTAAGAAAGTTACTATGATTATTCATATATACTATATCTTAACTAATCAATAGTAGGTCATGGAATGCTTAAGAACATCCTGTTAACTGGTTCACGTGGTTTTATTGGGACACATCTCAAAAATGAGCTATTAAAAAATTCAAACACCCATATCTTTGAATATATAAGAGGTGGCACATGGAGTATGGTTGAAAATTCTATTGAAGAAATTGACTTTATCTATCATTTAGCTGGAGAAGTTGATCCTAAAAGTAATCATGACTCTTTTGTTTCGAATAATATCAATTTAACGGAAAAGTTCATTCAATTATTAGAACAAAAAAAACTTTCAATCCCTATCTTGTTTACTTCAAGTATCCATGCTAAAAATCCAAAAAATGATTATGGAACAACAAAACAAAAATCCGAAGAATTAATTTTAGAATATGGATATCGAAATAAAGTACAAACATATATTTATAGACTCCCACACTTATTTGGACAAAATTGTAAGCCAAACTATAATTCTGTTATCTCGACTTGGATATATAACAGCATTAACGATTTGGAAATTAAAGTTTTTGATCGTAATATTACAATGCACTATAGTTATGTAAAAGATATTGTTAAAGAATTTACACAATGCCTAGATAGTAAAAATATTAAACAACAAGGCTACCTTGAACCTAGCATCATTTATGAAACATCTTTAGGAGAAGTCGTAGATTTTCTTGAAGAATTTAAATACAATATAAAAAATTCTAAGTATGAAGTGATAGATAATGAATTTAAAGCAAAACTTTTTACAACCTATCAAGACTACTATCATACTACTCATTTAAAAGACTAACATGCAACCAAAAATCTTAATTATAGGAAAACAAAATCACCTAGGGTGGATTGAACACACCATCCAAGGCTTTTTGCAAACCAACGTAACAGTTGAAAATTTTTTTATCAATAAATTGACACTAAAGCATACTCTCCTTAAAGGACTCTATAAAAACTTCCATTATGAAAATGGCGAACTTAAACTTCAAATTCAAGAGCTTGAAAAAAAAATAAAAATTTTTAACCCAACGCTGGTTATATTTGTGGGAGCTTTTTTTGTTCCTTACGAGCTTTTTGCAGTGTGCAAAGAAAAAAATATCATGACCGCTGGCTGGGTGGGAGATCTTTTTGGTGAAGATAAAAAACAGTATATTCCTTTTATGGATAAACTCTATGTGAGCGATTCTGCATTTATATCTGTTGCCAAAACTCTTGGCTTTAAAGAAGTTCATTTTTTGCAGTTTGGTTACAATCCAAGCTTACATGTAGACTTGCAATTGTCACGCCGTAATGCTATTAATTTTATTGGTTCTTATACCAATGAACGAGATTTAACATTTCAGGCACTTAGCAAGTCTAACTTTGAAATTTATGGTTCACGCTGGGAAAAACTTAGTCAAATTGGCAATACCTGGCAAGTAGAAACCAAAAAAATAGATCAAAAGAAAGTTGCACATATCTACAATACAACACTAGCCACGCTCAATGTAGCCCAAAAAAACAATATCATCCATATGGTGAACATGCGAACTTTTGAAGCCATCGCATGTGGAAGTTGTATGATTAATGATAATGTCAAAGATTTAGAGTTTTGTTTTGAACCAGGTAAGGAAATTTTAGTTTATCGTAGTTTTGAAGAACTAGAAGAGCTTACATGTAAAGTATTTCAAGATAGTACTTATGCTAAAAAGATTGCACAAAATGGCTATCAACGAATTATGAGAAGTCAATGCTCTTACAAAGATAGAGCATTGAGCATACTCCAAGATTTTAACATAAGGACCTAAATTGTTTTCCAAAATCAAACAATATATCAAAGCTAAAAAATATCCCTTTTATTTGTGTGAGAATAAAAAATATAAACAATACGACATAGGACAATACACTTACGGTAGACCAAAAATCTTTGGCAATGAAGCTAACCTAAAAATTGGAAAATTTTGTTCCATTGCTATGGGAACTACGATATATTTAGGCTCAGAACATCGTATGGAATGGGTCACAACCTATCCTTTTTTTGCAAAATTTGATGAAGCAAAACATACTTCAAATACAACTAAAGGTGATGTCATCATAGGTAACGATGTTTGGATAGCCGATGGTGCTTTAATACTTTCTGGAGTGACTATCGGTGATGGTGCCGTTATTGGTGCGCGAGCCGTTGTAACCAAAAATGTAGCTCCCTATGAAATAGTCGGTGGCAATCCCGCACGACATATACGGTTTCGCTTTTCGCCCCAACAAATCGAAAGTCTTTTAGCGATAAAATGGTGGGAATGGGATATTGAAAAAATCAAATCAAACTTTGACTTAATTTTAAATCCTAATATTGATGATTTTATACAAAAACATTTAGGGAGTTAAAGAAATGACTTTCACAAGAACCACTATTCCCGATGTGATTATCTGTCAGCCTTTAGTTCATGGGGATGAGCGAGGCTATTTTGTAGAAACTTTTAGAGTCGATAAACTCGAAGATTTTCTAGGCTATAAAATCAATTTTTTACAAGACAATGAATCAAAATCAAGCTATGGCGTTCTTCGAGGACTTCACTATCAACTCGACCCTTTTGCTCAAACAAAACTGATTCGTGTGATACAAGGAACCATTCTTGATGTTGCTGTGGACATTCGAAAAGACTCTCCCACTTTTGGTTTACATGTAAGCGTAGAACTCAGTGGTGAAAATAAAAAACAAATACTCGTACCCAAAGGCTTTGCGCATGGTTTTGTAGTCTTAAGTGAAGAAGCTATTGTTGCCTATAAAGTCGACAACTACTATGCTCCACAATGTGATAGAGGGGTTGCCTATGATGACGAAGCACTTGGAATTAATTGGATAGTGCCAAAGGAAAAACTTAAAATTTCTCAAAAAGATACCAAGCATCCTTCTTTTAAACTTGCTGAGTTATTTTAATGCTTTTCAACAGCTACGAATTCATCTTTGCCTTCCTACCGATAACCTTTTTTATCTATTTCTATCTCAATAGTAAAAAGCTAACCACTGCCAGTGTGGCATTTTTAGTCTTTGCTTCTTTATTCTTTTATAGTTGGTGGAATATTCTTTATCTTCCTCTTATCTTAGCTTCGATGTTATTTAACTTTGTGATGGGAAATTATTTAAGTAAGCCTCTTAAAGCAGTTAATAAAAAAGCTTTCTTATGGTTTGGTATTGGGTCTAATGTTGGCTTATTGGGTTATTTTAAATATACTGATTTCCTTTTAGATAATTTCAATGGTTTCTTTGGATCTTCCATTCCTCTTCCTCATATTGTTTTACCGCTTGGTATTAGCTTCTTTACATTTACACAGATTGCTTATTTAGTGGATTGCTACAAAGACAAAGTCAAAGAGTATGATTTTATTCGTTATGCTCTATTTGTTACGTATTTCCCTCATTTATTGGCTGGTCCTATTTTACATCACTCAGAGATGATGCCTCAGTTTGCCAATATAAGAAATAAGACAAAGAATTATCGCAACATTGCTATGGGTCTTTTTCTTTTTTCTATTGGCTTATTTAAGAAGGTGGTGATTGCTGATACTTTTGCAGTATGGGCCAATGCAGGATTTGATACCGCTACGACGCTTAGTTTCTTTGAAGCGTGGGCGACTAGTCTCTCTTATACCTTTCAGCTTTATTTTGATTTTAGTGGCTATACAGATATGGCTATTGGTGCTTCTTTACTGTTTAATATCAAACTCCCTATTAATTTTAACTCTCCCTATAAGGCTTTGGATATTCAAGATTTTTGGAGAAGGTGGCATATGACCCTTTCTCGTTTTTTAAGGGATTATATTTATATTCCTTTAGGGGGCAATCGAAGAGGAGAGTTTAGAACGTATATCAATCTTTTTACGACGTTTCTGCTTGGTGGTCTTTGGCATGGTGCTGGGTGGACTTTTATCTTTTGGGGTACCTTACATGGTTTAGCGCTTATGATTCATAGGGCTTGGAAGTCATTTGGTTTTACCATGAACAAATATCTTGCTTGGTTTATCACGTTTAACTTTGTCAATCTTACTTGGATCTTCTTTAGGGCTAAGGAGTGGAGCGATGCTCTTAAAGTTCTTAGCGGTATGGTTGGGCTTAGCGGAATGGTTATTAGCGACAAAACTCTCTCAAAATTAATTGCTTTAAAATCTCTTTTAACAGAACATTCTGAAAATTTTGGTCGCTTAATCTATGGTACAAGCACTTTTGTATGGATTTTTATAGCTATCTTAATGACGACTCTTTGTAAAAACAGTAATGAAATAGCACATCAATTTAAACCTTCATGGCTTATGTTAGCGTTGACGCTTAGTGGTGTTATTTATACATTGTTTGATATATCAAAAGTCTCTGAATTTCTCTATTTTAATTTTTAGGTCAGCTCATGTTTACACATCGAAAATTTAGCGTTTATTTTAGTCTTATTCTAACACTGTTTGTTGTGTTTAATTTTACTGTTTGGCATTTATATACAAAAAAACTTCTCACCAGAGATGACGATCTAGCCACAGGAGATCTTGCAAGAATGGGCTATATATCTTCAGCCATACATGAAAGAACCAATAGTTTGACACTCCAAAGGCAGCATATAACACAACCAGATGCAGCTATTCAAACTGACTTAATCACTATCGGTGATTCCTTTTCAAGGGGAAATGGTTGGGGACCAAACCGCTATTACCAAGACTACATTGCTACAAAGTTCAATTGGAATGTTTTGCATGTTGACCAATTTCCTAGAACACACAGCTATAGCTCAACCATTATTGCATTGGCCAACAGTGGCTTTTTTGAAAAATATCCTACAAAATATATTTTAATTGAATCCACCCAAAGAAAAATCGTTGAAAGATTTTCTCGTAACCAAGACTATGAACTCACATTCCCCTTAGCTGAGCTTGAAACATTTTATACTTCACAAGAAAATTCAGATTTTACGTTACCATCAATTTCCGCCATCAATAATGGTAATTTTAAATTTGTCCTCTTTAATTTATTGTATCACTTCTCAGATAGAGCTTTCATTTCCAATGTGCATAAAACAACACTCAATAAACAACTTTTTTCAATTGGAAATGGAAAAGAGCTTTTATATTACCATTCAGATATTACCTCTATTAAAAAAAATACACCTGACTCTTTAAATACAGTCAACCAACAACTGAATGATTTAGCTCAATTTCTAAAACGAAAAAATATTCAACTTATTTTTATGCCAGCTGTCAGTAAATATGATCTTTACAGTGAATTTATTGTCAATAATAAATATCCTAAAGATCCATTTTTTGACATCATAAGACCTTTAGATAAAGAATACATCTTCATAGATACAAAAGCTATTTTGTTGGAAGAACTACGCAAAGGAGAACTGGATATCTTTTTTTGCGATGACACACACTGGAGCAATAAAGCTTCAGATGCGATTACAACACATATGACAAATCTACTGCCTGACAAATAATATGCCCTATCATAATGTGCATCTCTTGAATGCGTGCTGTATCATGGCTAGGAACAATAATATTAATATCGCAAAAATCACTCATAGCCCCCCCATCGCGTCCACTTAAACCAATCGTTTTGCATCCCATATTCTGAGCAAGGCTGAGTGCGCGTATAACATTTTTACTATTGCCACTGGTCGAAATACCGATAAGGACATCGCCCTTTTGCGCAAGAGCTTCTACCTGTCTATCAAAGATGCGATCAAAGCCAAAGTCATTACCTATTGCCGTCAAAACGGACGTATCTGTTGTCAATGCAATACCTGGCAAGCCACGTCTTTCACATTTGTAGCGACCACTCAGTTCTGCTGCTATGTGCTGTGCATCGGCGGCACTTCCACCATTTCCACATAGTAAAATTTTATGCCCATTCCTTAGCGCTTCTTGTGAAATCATACATGCTGTATAAATATGGCTTTGTAAATTTTCCATTGTTTTTTGAAGAACACTTTGGTGTTCTAACATTTCACGTTGTATCATCTCCATCATTGCTGTTGTACCTTTTTGATAATCTGTGTTGTACTCTTACCTTCTATAAATGTCACCAATCGTACCTCTTTAGCAATAGCACTTCCAACAACTTCTTTACCTTCATAATCAGCCCCTTTAACCAAAACATCTGGTTTGATAGCAGAAATGAGCTCTAAAGGAGTATCTTCTTCAAAGGCAATGACGTAACTTACAGATTCTAAACTTGCCAAAATATATGCTCTATCCTCCAAAGAATTTATCGGGCGACTTTCACCTTTAAGCCTTTTAATTGAATCATCCGCATTGAGTCCGACAATAAGGATGTCTCCATAACTTCTTGCTGTTTCAAGGTATTTGACATGCCCTACATGTAAAATATCGAAACAGCCATTCGTAAAAATAATTTTTTGGCTTTTTCTACTCTTCAAAAGGTGCACTAATTCTTCTTTGGTTTTAATCTTACTCTCTGCTGTAGCACTTCTTAAACTATGTTCATAGGCATCAATTTCGTCTATCGTGGCAGTTGCACTTCCAAGCTTTCCAACCACAACGGCCGCAGCTGAATTTGCAAAAGAAACAGCTTTTTGGATACTCAGCCCACACGAAAGTGCATACCCTAAACTTGCCAAAACAGTATCGCCTGCACCCGTCACATCATAGACTTCCCTTGCCACTGTTGGCATTTTTTCAAACGAGTCTCCAAAAATTGCTATACCGTCTTCAGAAAGTGTGATAATAGCATAGCAAAGCGACAAACTCTCTTTTAAAAAATTACCTGCTTTTTTTAGGCTTTCATCATCACTAATTATCATTTTTGAAGCAATACTGGCCTCTTTTTTATTGGGAGTAATCAGTGTTGCCCCACTGTATTTGCCATAATCTTCTCCCTTTGGGTCAACCAAAAGTAACTTATTATATTTTTTAGCCAATAAAACAATGTTACATGTAAGCGCTTCCGTTAACACACCTTTACCATAATCCGAAAGCAAAACAGCATCAACACGTTCAATAGACTTCTCGCATTCAAGCAAAAGTGCCTCTATAGATTTTTGAGAAATGTCATCCTTCGATTCATTATCATAGCGAACAACCTGTTGATGTGAAGCAATAACTCGACTCTTTTTACTCGTTTTGCGCCCTACTTCTTCAACGATACCGTGAGCATCCACGCCTAAACTACTCAGCATACTCAAGAGTTCCTTGCCATTAGCGTCGTCACCAACAACACTGAGAACACTGACCTTGGCACCAAGGCTTACAAGATTATTCACCACATTTCCAGCACCACCCAAAACAGTACTCTCTTTTTGAATATCTACCACTTGAACGGGAGCTTCTGGTGAAATTCTCTCACACTTACCCCATAGATAATGGTCCAACATCAAATCACCAATAACAAGAATAGTAGGTTGATAATTTTTGAGATTATGCATCGTTGTGTATTCTTTTAATTTCATTCACATACGCCCTAATACCCTCTTCGAGACTAAATCGCGGTACATATTGCAAAAACTTCTGGCTTAGGGTGATATCTGCCTCTGTAAAAAATTGGTACTGTCCAACAAATGGATTTGGTATATACTGATCATTTCTATCAATGTTCAACTCTTTTTTCAATATATCCACGATGTCTTGAAAACTACGAGCTTGCCCCGTTCCCACATTGTACACACCACTTTTTAGTGCTGTACATGCTTTCATGTTGGCTTGAATCACATCTTCAATATAGACAAAATCTCGCTTGATCGTATCACTACCCTCAAACAATTTTGCATTTTCTCCCCTTAAAAGCTGTAAGCCAAACTGAAGAATCATCGAAGCTGTTTTATGTTTAAAAAATTCTCTTTCTCCATAAACATTAAAATACCGTAATCCTACAATTTCGATAGAGGATTTTTGACTATATTTTTTTGCTAAATTGTCCATCATAAGCTTTGAAAAGCCATAAACATTATTGGGACATTCAAAGCCTATGTTAAAGGTATGACTGTCTCCATACGTAGCCGCAGAAGAAGCATAAACCATGCATGCTTTCATTTCGCAAGCCATATCAAGAAGCGTTTTAAAGGCATTGACATTACTTTCAACCATCATGCCCTGATCCATGACCGTTGTATCAGAAATAGCTGCTTGATGAAAAATATAATCAAATGTATACTTTTTAAGTTTTTGTATATCGGTGGAAGAATTAATATTTCCGCTAATAACTTCGCCTAAAAATCCAAGTAGATTTTTAAAATGTCCAAAACTTTTTAAATTTCCATTGCTAAATGTCTCTTCATTTCTAAACGAATCAAATACAACAATTTCACACTCTGGGTAATGTGTTTGCAAATAAAAAGCAAGATTACTTCCTATAAAACCCGCTCCTCCTGTAATCAGAACAGATTTTGTATTAAAATCGATATCTACGTATTTCACACCTAAACCTTATATTTTAATGATTTTAATTGTATCTAAAATAGATTGAACACTGTATAGTGCTTTCTCACATCTTGCGTGATTCACAAAAATAGTATTGACAATATTTGCATTTCTTCCTGCTTCTATATCACTCTCTTTATCGCCTATCATCCAAGAATATTTAGGATCTATTGTGTATTTTTCGAGTGCTTTAAGGAGCATTTGTGCCTTTGGTTTTCTGCATTCACACTGTGCATTGGGATGATGTGGACAATAAAAAACTTCTGTTATGACAATGCCCTTTTGCTTTAAAAGCGTAACCATCCAATGCGTCAAACTTAAAAATTCCTCTTCCGTATAATATCCTCTCGCAATGCCCGATTGATTTGTTACAATAATGAGAAGATAACCAAGCCTTTGTAAATGTAAAAGTACCTCAAATATACCATCACAAAATTCAAAATCTTCTCTTTTAAAAAGATAAGACTTATCTATATTAATAATACCATCTCTATCTAAGAATACGGCTTTATGCAAAAAAATCCTTTATCAAAGAGTGTGCGAAAATTATATCATTCAATCATGAATTTAACAATAACGTGTTAAAATACGAACATCCTAGATTTTTATATACATTAATTTACAGAATGAACAAGGCGATAATAGTATGGCAACTCAAAACACTCACATAACATTAAATGAGCACTTACTCATAGGAGAAGGACGAAATAGAAAGTGCTATCTCCACCCCAAAGATTTAAATTTATGTATCAAAGTTTCCTCCAAAAGAGGTCTAAGAAGTGCCAAGCGGGAAATAAACTATTTTAAAAGACTCCATAAAAGAGGCAAATCCTTTGCAATGATTGCCGATTATATGGGAGAAATACAAACCAGCGAAGGTCGTGGCGATTTATATCAGCTTATCAGAGACCATGATGGGTCTATCTCAAAAAATTTAGAGTATTATTTAAGCCTTCAGAATGCTTCTATCACAGCTACAATGATTATGCTCATAGACAATCTCAGAAAATACCTTATCGAAGAATATATATTAATTTCAGATTTAGATCTTGATAATATTTTAGTTCAAAAAGATGTTTTTGGAAATTTTAAATTGCTTGTTATCGACGGCATTGGCGACAATAACCAAATACCTTTACTCGAATATATTAAACCTCTAGGGATGAAACGCTCTGCTCGGAAATGGAGTTTTTTCAAAACGCTAGTTGCAAAGGATTTCCCAGATGTTGCAAAAGAGATGAAAGAGTTTTAAGATATTTTTTTCTTAAAATAGCCATAATACAACCCATAAGAAATCAATCCTCCCAATAATCCTCCCATCAAAACATCGCTTAGATAATGCGCTGTAATAACAAAGCGACTAGAAGCAACAATCACCCCAAATAAAAATGCCCAAACACGATATTTTGGGAATAAAAGCATTAATGCTACCGCAAAACCCATAGCAGTAACTGAGTGACCTGATGGAAAAGAGTTAAAAATATATTTTGTTTTAAATGCAAAGAGATCAAAGCCAAAAGAACCATCTTGAAAATAGGCTTTTGGGCGATAGCGAGAGAAAATCACTTTTAAAATATTCACTAAAATTCCCGAAGCTGCAACAGAAGTAAAAACGAAAAGGCCTTGATATGCAAAAGTAATGTTTCTTTTTTTATAAAAAAAGTAAATCAATAATGACCCTATAAGAATCCACTCAGATTTGCCAAGCTTAGTGACATATTGACTAAAAAATTCTTTGATAGAACCCCGTAAATGGTAGAAGTAGGTAGCAACTATAACATCAAGATACATGTAGGAAAGAAATGCTAGAAAAAAAATTGACACAACATAATAAAGAATTTTTTGATACATTTTAAAAACCCTAACGTAATGATAAAAGTTAAAAACTATACCAAACCCCTTCTTGAAATCTTGTTAAGCATCACATCACTCACCTAGCTCTTTTGCAATATCACTCAATAAATTCGTATATTCAACATACCCAAAAACATCTTTTTGTTTTACAAGATTACTTTTGGCTACCAAAAAGTACTGTTTGGCTTCTTCCTCATTTTTAACATCGTACAATAAAATTTTGCCAATGTAATAGTTTCCATAAATATGATTTTTATCGTGTGCAAGTATTTTTTTAAGCTCTTCAATTGCCATATACGTTTGACAATTTTTCTGCAAAGCCAATGAAAGTTTTAAACGGGTTTCAGGTTGATTTTCATCTACTCGAAGGCTATTTTTGTACATCTCCGTCGCTTCGTTGAAAATGCCCATTTCAAAGTAACCGTCTCCTAATTTTTGCCAAATCTCTTTATCATTGTTGCGTAAGGCTTGGCGTTTAAGGGTATTAACCTTCATCGCAAAAGGTAAAATATCGGCTATTGGAGATTTTTGGACAGTATAAGGGTCCATTGAATACGCATCAACAAGAAGTTCAAAGCCTTTGGCAATTTTACCTTGCTTGAGATAGATATTTGACAATTGGAGCATACACACAACATTATTTGGCTCGTTCAGTAAAATCGTCTCTATGGATTCTTTAGCCTTTTGGATGTCAACACGTTCAACCTCGCAGACACTATGCACATTAGCACAGAAGGCTTGAAGCGTGATAAGAGATGCTAGAAAAATGATTTTCAACACTCATATCCTTTATTATTTAAGCTTGTTTAGTTAATAAATAATTATACTCATATTTCATAAAACAGTTCTATCGTGACAAAGGCTCTTTTGAAATCTAAGCATGCTTAAAGTATCATTGGTTATAATTTTCTTTACACAAAATTAAAAACAGGGGTATGCGATGAAAAAATTTCTAGCGGTCTTGGTTCTTTCAGCAGTTTCTAGCCTTATGGCAGCAGATGGTATGGCAATTTACAATGGAAAATGTAAATCCTGTCATGGGGATAATGCTTCTAAACCAGCATTAAATAAATCACAAGTCATTAAAGGTTGGGACGAAGCTAAAATCATCGCTTCTATCAATGGTTACAAAAACGGTCAAGGCGGACCGATGAAAGCAACGATGCTTGGTATTGTTAAGCCTATGAGCGATGAAGATGTGAAAGCCGTTGCTGCAACCATCGCTGCATTTAAATAACGATATCAATCAGGTGGGGCATACCCCACCTCTTTTTTGTTCTGTATAATTTTCTTTTTTTTCTCTTCCATCATTACCGCGTCTTGCAAAGCTTCTTCAGAATCAAATTGAGCTCCATCTAAAAACTTTTGATGATCATCAAACTGACCACTACGAATTCCCCACAAAAGTGCCCACAAGCCAAAAGCACCCAAAAGCGTTGACGCACCTAACATCATTGCTATCACCCATGCATCCATAGGAATTCCTCTTATTAGATTTCTGACACGTCTTTAAAGCAAAGCTCTAAAGACTACGTTAACACTGGGTTTTCTTCGGCAGAAAGCCCGCACACCTTCGGTGCTTTTACTTAAAAAGTCTGTTAATGCGCATGGAGTTTCCTACAACAACGAGGGAACTTAGCGACATCGAAAGCGCAGCTACCAACGGGATGACGTGCCCACTCATCGCCAAAGGCAGCGTCAAGACGTTATAAAACAGTGAGAAAAAAAGATTTTCTTTCACGATGCGCAAAGTCTTTCGTGCGATGACAAACGCTTCGTAAAGAGCTGGCATACTCTCTTTTGTAAGCACCACATCACTGATTTCAACGGCAACATCGGCCCCATTTCCCATGGCTATGGCTATTTCACTGCTTGAAAGTGCCAATGCATCGTTAATGCCATCGCCCACCATCACAACCCTATGTCCTTTTTCACGCAAAGCTTTTATCTCTTCAGCCTTTTGATGAGGAAGCAGTGCGGCTTTAAAGTGCGTAATGCCTAATTCTAAAGCCACCGCCTCCGTCACAGCATAATGGTCTCCACTTAAAATCATCATCTCAATACCTAAAGCGCGAATGCGTTCAATGCTCTGCTTTGCACCCTCTTTCAAACTGTCTTTGAGTCCAAAGATGGCAACCACTTCACCATCCACTGCAAAAAAGTAGTGGCTTAGCATTTCAAAGCCTTCAGGAATTGTCGCAATAATATTTTCCTCTTGCATCATCGCTTGATTCCCTCCTTTGAGGGTTTTTCCTTCAAAGTACGCATACATCCCTTTTGCTTCAATCGTTTTCACCGTTTCTAACTCTAAAGCACTAAGAGGCATCTCTTGTGTACGTAAAAAAGAGGCAACCCCTTGACTGATGGGATGGCTAGAAACACTGCACAGTGCATACAGCAAAGAGTGATCAAACGGTTTTAACCACTCAACCTTAACCACTTCAGGCTTGGCATTGGTCAGTGTACCTGTTTTATCTAAGACCAGCTTATCACACTGTGCCATTGTCTCCAAAAAGCCAGCTTCTTTAAACAATATGCCTCGCCGCGCCCCAACACCCAATCCAACCAACGTCGCCACGGGCGTCGCAAGACTCAGTGCACACGGACACGCAATCACAATCACCGAAATAGCCACAATCAACGCATGCTCATATGAGCCACTCGCATAACTCCATCCCGCAAACGTTAAGAGAGCAAGCGTAAAAATAGTGGCTGAAAAATACCCTGAAAGTTGATTGGCCAATTTTTCAATGTGGGGTTTATGATGCATCGCATCTTCTAAAAGTTGGGTTAGCTTGCTAAACATAGATGTTGAAAAGGAGGTGGTTGTTTGATAGCGAATCACACTATCTACACACAAAGAGCCACTTAAAATTTTCTCACCAACCCCTTTTAAAATAGGAACCGATTCCCCCGTCAAGCTAGAAAGATCAAATGCCCCTTCTGATTGCGTGATAATACCATCAATCGCAACGCGATCCCCCGCTCGTATTTCAATGACCTCTCCCACTTCAACCATATCTACACTCACAAAACACTTCTCTTCGCCTCGAATAACCATCACTTCGCTGGGCATGGCACTGCCAAAGGCATCCAACGTGTCTACGGCTTTTTTGCGTGTCAAAACTTCAAGGTATTTGCCTGCAAACACAAAGGTCACAATCATGGTCACCGAATCAAAATAGACCTCAGCACGTCCTGTAAACATGGCATAGAGAGAAAAAAGATAGGTGAGTGTCGCACCCGTTGCAACCAAAATATCCATGTTAATGTAGCGATTTTTGATGCCATAATACGCCCCTTTAAAATAAACAGAGCCCGTATAAAAAAGTGTCGGCGTGGCTAGGACAAACTCTGCAAAGTTTAAAATGTTTTTAATATCGTTCTGCATACCTGTAAAATAGCCAGCATATTGAGCAATAGCTATCCACATCACGTTCATAGAGGTAAACACCCCCACCAACAGTTTCGAGTAATACTCCCTTCGCACCGCATTGGCTCGCTCTTCACCGCTGTGGGGATCGTAAGGATACGCATTGTAGCCAATGGAGCGAATCGTCTCGATGATGCGTGAGAGTTTAATGATAGAGGCATCCCATACCACTTTGGCTTTATGGTTGGAGTAGTTGATAGAAACTTCAACGATACCTTCTTGTTTAGAGAGCACTTTTTCATTCAGCCAAACACATGCCCCGCAGTGAATTCCCTCAATGATAAGCGAAATCTCACTAAAACCCTCTTTTTCTTTAACGTATTTTCCTAAAAAGCTTTCTAAATCAAACCGTTCTAAATCATCCCGTGCCTCTTTCGGAGGCTCTAGCGTGACATCCCCTTTTTTGGCATAAAACGTCCCTAAGCCTTCGTTTGAGAGAAGATGAAACACCCCTTGGCACCCTTTACAGCAAAAATAGTGCGGTGTTTCAAAGCTCATGTCTTCAATTAAAAAAGCGTCATCGTATTCTAAATGACAGTGATCACAACGTCTTTTTGGCATAGGTAAGTACTCTTTGCATCAAAATTTCTCAATAATTATAGCGTGACTTTTCAGTGAGCTTCCTGACATACACTTTTTATTAATTCTTTTTTCAAATCCTTTGTGTTAAAGTAAAAGCTTCGATTTGGAAGGGAACACGGGTGAGCAAGAAAAAACTCTTAATCAAAACAGGATTTTTTATCCTATTATTTACACTCCTCATCAGCATTTACTTTCACTACACTCCCCTCTCCATTTTCTTAAGTCTTGTGCTTTTTGCGTTAGGATACATCTACACGCAAACATTACTAAAAGAACAGTCCAAGCTACGCAGAGAATTACGTAAACACACCTACACAGATGCCAATACAGGTCTTCCTAATCGCTTAAAATTTCTTAAAGACAAACAAAAAATAGACCCTAACCAGGGAGCAACCCTCATTCTCATAAATATTGACTCCTTTCAAAATACCAACAATTTTTACGGGCATACATTTGGAGATCATTTTTTAAACATTATTGCACAATGGCTCAATGCCAACCTCCCTCCCGTAGAAGCATCCTTATATAAGTTTGAATCAGATATTTATGCCATTTTTATAAAAGGGTCATTTAGCGATTATAATCTTAAAAAGTATCTCAAAAAACTCTCACTGAAAGTGACAAAAGATCGCATTATGTGCGATGATGTAGAAATCGATACAACACTGAGTATTGGAGCAGTACACGCTAAAAAAAACCTCTTAAAACGGGCTTCTATCGCTTGCAAAGAGGCTAAAACAAAACGCTTACCTTATTGTGTTTACGAAGAAAACAGCCACAAGGAAGCCGAATACTTGCACAACATGCAGATGAATCACATCCTTAAAGAAGCCCTTGCTAAAGATTTTATCATTCCTTTTTTCCAACCTATCTTAAACCTGCACACACACACCATCGAAAAATACGAAACCTTGATGCGCATTCAAAAAGAGAATGGGGAGTATTACCTGCCGCATGAATTCTTAGGCGTTGCTAAACACTCCAAAATCTATTCTAAACTCTCCATGTCTTTGATTCAAAAAGCATTTGAAACCTTTCAAATCTCTTCCAACAGCTTTTCCATTAACCTCTCTTATCTTGATATGACAAACATTGTCACGACAACCTTTATCTTAGAAAAACTCGAAGAGTTCAATGTCGGACCTTGGGTTATTTTTGAAATTTTAGAGAGTGAGGGGATTGAAAATTACGATGCCGTTCTTGGATTCATCGAAAAAGTAAAAGCGTATGGGGCTAAAATTGCCATTGATGATTTTGGTTCGGGATACTCTAACTTTGAACGCATCAGTGAATTGCGAGTTGATTTTATCAAAATTGATGGGAGTCTTATTAAAAATATTGATAAAAATGATGAGATGAAAATCATCGCTAAAACCATCGTCACCTTTGCCAAAGAACTTGGCATTCAAACGATTGCTGAGTATGTGCATTCCGCCGAGATTCTTGCGTGCGTCAAAGAGATTGGTATCGATTATGCGCAAGGCTTTTACATTGGGAAACCCTCTCCTATCGAGATACTTTCTTGATAAACAATGAAAGATAAATTCCTATCCCAATAAGAATAATGCCTCCTAAGTGGTACCATTCCAGACGTTCATCTAAAAAAATGTACGCTAAAAAACTACCAAATACTGGCATAAGATGGGTAAATTGCCCTGTTCTGTCTGCCCCCAAATGCGCAATCCCCTTATGCCACATGTAGTACGAAAGAATGGATGTAAAAACAACCACATACACAATCGCCCCATAATAACGCTTCAAAATATCCCACTCTCTTACCAGCGTATAGCCTTGCGCCAGATAAAAAGGTAAAAGCATGAGAACACCTAAAAAAACAATGATCATAAAAAACTCAAAGCTTGAAATTTCTTGGGGACGAAACTTGACCAATACGCTGTAAAGAGCCCAGCACACAGAAGAGCCTATCACCCAAAAATCCCCTCGGTTAAACTCCAATGCAAGCAAATGCCGCACATCCCCTTTGAGTACTAAAAAGACCACGCCTACGGTGGAAAGCATAATGCCAAACATTTGAAAAGGAGTAATGTTTTTTTTCAAAATAACAAACGAAAAAACTAAAATCAAAATAGGAATACTCGAATTGATTAAAAGTGCATTCGTAGCACTTGTATACTGAAGCCCTATGTACAAAAGAGTATTAAAACACGCAATGCCCAGTCCAGCAAGAAGCACTAAAATCCAAAAATGTGCTCTAAGCGTTTTCCACAATCGCTTTACATGTAAGCCAAAAAAAGGAAGCGTGACGAGAAAAACACCAAACCATCTGAAAAATGCTAATTCAATAGGCTCAATAGCCCCTGCCACAAAACGACCAATAACAAAATTAGCAGACCAAAACAGAACACACAACACCAGCAAAAAATAAACTTTCATCGCATCCCTTTGCAATTTAAAAAAAGGACATTATAGCAACTAACGGCTAACTTTTTTAATTAAGACTTTTCTTATCCCATTAAGCTATAATTATCTCACAATTTAATCCAAAAAGGAAATCCGTATGGCAACAACCAAGCTCAAAGGCAATATTGTTAAGTTAGCAGGTAAAGAACTCAAAGTCGGTGATAGCGCTCCAAGCGTTAAAGTCGTTGCAAAAGATTTGAGTGAACTCAAAGTTGGTGGCAAAGGTGAGAGCGTTCAAGTCATTGTCGCTGTTCCATCTCTTGATACACCGGTATGCGCATCTGAAACACGTCGCTTCAATGCCGAAGCTGCCAAAATTGAAGGGGCAACGGTAACCGTTGTTTCTATGGATCTTCCCTTTGCAATGGGACGTTTTTGTACCACTGAAGGCATTGCCAATTTGAGCGTAGGAAGTGATTTTAGAGATAAAAAATTTGCTGAATCGTATGGTATTTTGATTGCGGATGGTCCATTAAAAGGTATCAGCGCACGAGCTATTTTCGTCGTTAACAAAAGTGGCAAAGTGGTTTACAAAGAACTGTGTGAAGAGATTACCGCTGAACCAAATTACGAAGCGGCATTGTGTGCCATCGGTGAAGCAACAATGAAAAAGAAGTGCTGTAAGAAATAGTCTTTAAAAAGGAGGGGATTCCCTCCTAACTCATACACCCCTTGTGTTCGCCCTCTTTCAATCCTTCAAATACGGCTACAAGATCTTTTAAACATTCTTCATTTTCTTTTTTCTCTTCAACGTCCAAAAGCAAACGCTCCAACAATGTACTATTTTGTAAAAAAGGAATATTAAAAAGAGTGGCTCTGTCCATAATCTTTTGCATCTGCTCAATGATATGTGCTTCTTTTGCCTCACGTCGATACTGTTTATAGCCTTCTATTGCCATATTACACCTCCAAATCGTCCCGTAATTTTCTCCCTTCGATAGGAAAAATACCCAGACCCACAACAGGTACACACCGATGAAATGTTAATGTTAGCCTGAGGAATTCCTAAGGCTAAAAAATCATCCTCATTTGCCTTTTTTAAATCTAAAAAATAACGCTCATTCTTTACATGTAAACACTGTTCTAAGCCTTGCGTCACTTCTTTTCCCACTTCATAACAACACACACCAATGGATGGACCCATAGCAATGTGAATGTTTTCAACGTTTACACCAAAGTGTTCCATCATCTGTAGCACACTCTTTTGTCCTACATGTAATGCCGTTCCAGTCCGTCCTGCATGCACCACGCCTATAAGATTGTGTGTGCTATCCCATAGAACAATAGGAATGCAATCTGCTGCCATAACGACCAACCCTACATTGGGTAGCGTTGAAAGCATCGCATCACACCTTGGAGCAGACGATGAGCGTGTGATAATCTCAATACGATCACCATGCACTTGTTCCATAAACACCAAAGCGTCAAGCCCTAAACGCTTTTGCAATGCTTCACGATGTGTCTTTACATGTAAATCGCCATCTTCTGTGTTGGTAAAACAGTATCCCATCAATAACTTGCCATAATGCGATCAACGCTCTGCCAATCCAATGGATTTTTGTCCTGAAACATATGGTAAAGATAGCGCGCAAACATATCGGTCTCCACATTAACCCGTTGCCCAACGCGGTAAGTTCCAAACAGTGTTTGATCCCATGTGTGGGGAATAATCGTTAAGCGAAAGGACTCTTTTAAAACTTCATTTATGGTTAAACTCACCCCATCAATCGCCACACTACCTTTGGGGATGATAAATTTCATAAACGCATGAGAAATAGCAATCACCACGTCCACGCCTGTCCCTTTGGTTTCAATACGCTTGATTTCTCCCACACAATCCACATGACCTTGTACCATATGCCCATCCAAACGATCTCCCATCCGAAGGGCTGGCTCAATGTGTACCTTGCCTTTAAAATTCTCAACGACAACATGTTTGCGCGTCTCTTCGGAAAGCTCCACACTAAAGCCATCTTTGTCCAAAGCAACCACAGTCAAACAGACACCATTAATAGCAATACTGTCTCCAATGGAGGGTTTGTAAAGGGCTTTAAGACTGATCTTTTCACCTTCATACTGTATCACCTGCGCACATTCACGAATCAATCCAGTAAACATTACCCACCTTTTTTGATTATATTATAACATAAGCCCAAAAATAGCCTGTTAAAAAGATTCTTTAAAGAAAAGATGACTACAATGTTATTATCTCTAACTATAAGGAATGACTATGAAACACCTTTCAATTGCAGGTAAAATAAATATACCTATTATTACGTCAACCATTATTGGTATTGTTATTGTTTTTAGCAGCTCTTATCTTAGCATTAAAGCGATTGAACGCGATGTGTATGAAGATCAAAAAAAGAGTTTATCGGTCTATGTACGTAATCAACTTGATGCCAAATACGATGTTGCTATCACCAATGCCATTACGATAGCTTCTAACTATTATGTCATCAATGCTTTGGCAAACAATGACCGAGACATTGCTATTAAAGGACTTAAAGAGATTACCCAAACCTTTAAAGAAAAAACCGATTTTAAAAATGTTCAAGTTCACATTCACACCAAAGATATCAAAAGCTTTTTGCGCGAATGGATGCCCCAAAAATTTGGCGATGAGCTCTCTTCATTTCGCCATACCATCAAAAAAGTTAAAGAAACTAAAGCACCTATGAGTGCTTTAGAGATGGGGGTTGCAGGACTTAGCCTTCGCGGTCTAGCACCCGTTGTACACAATGATGAGTACTTAGGTTCTGTTGAAATCATTCAATCCTTTGGCTCCATCATCGCTAATGCAAAAAAAGACTTAGGCGCAAGCGTCATTTTTCTGACCGATAAAAAGATTTTAGGATTAAGTGCCACAGCCAAGGATGCAATGCTTACACGTGATGCAGGGCTTTCTCAAAAAAAAGAGGTCACTGATATGCGCTTGTTTGATGAGATTAAAGAGCTTGATCTCATATCTCAAGGAGAGAGCTTTTTTACTCCTAACTATTTTGTCATACGCCAAGAGCTCAAATCGTATGATGGTTCTTACGCAGGGGATGTGTTAATGGCAGTCGATAAATTAGCCGTCGATAAAACCATCAACCAGTCACAACAAGGAATGCTCCAACAAATTGGTGTGATGATGACTCTTGGTGTGATTATTTTTGCTATCATGATTATGGCGTTACGCAAAATTGTTATCTCTCCGCTGAAAGAACTTGAAGCTAAAGCTGAAAATCTTGCCAGTGGCGATGGTGATTTGACCAAACAACTCGATGTCAAAAGTGGGGATGAAATTGGCAAAGTTTCCCATGAATTTAACCGCTTTATCGACAAAGTACGAGATACAGTCGCTCTCGCAAAAACGGCCAGCAATGAAAATGCTTCTGTCGCCAATCAATTAAGCTCAACCGCCATAGAAGTAGGAAGACGTACACAAAACAGCTCGTTGGTTGTGAGCCAAACCAATGCCATGGCGCAGAGCATCAAAGATGAACTCTCATCCTCTTTGGAAAAAGCCAACGCATCCAAAAAAGAGATTGTTGAAGCGCATGCAAAACTAACCGATGCTAAAAATCAAATCATTAAAATGGCAAGCCAAGTCCAGAGCTCTGCGCATACAGAAATCGAACTTGCACGCCAAATTTCTCAACTAAGCAACGATGCTGACCAAGTCAAAGGGGTATTAACCGTTATCTCAGACATTGCCGATCAAACCAACTTACTCGCGCTCAATGCGGCTATAGAAGCCGCGCGCGCGGGAGAGCATGGGCGAGGATTTGCCGTTGTTGCCGATGAAGTACGTAACCTTGCAGAGCGAACCCAACGAAGCCTTACCGAAATCAATGCCACCATCAATGTCATCGTTCAAGCCATCTCTGATGCGAGTGAGCATATGAATGCCAACTCAAAAAGCATGGAAAATCTGACCAAAATAGCTTCAGAAGTTGAGCGAAATATCACCCAAACAACGGAGATTATGGACAACGCAACAGCATCGAGTGAACATACGGTGGAGGATTATATTTTAACGGGTAAGCATATCGATGAGATTGTATTGAAGATTTCAACGATTAGTGAAGATACCGCTATAAATGTCAATAGCATGAAAGAGATCGGCACAGCCACCGATCATCTAAGCTCTTTGACCGAAAAACTCAACGTTGTTTTGGCAAAATTCAGAACGTAGCCCATGTGTAAAAGGCTTGGGCTTTAGCCCTTGCCTTTTCTAAACTTATCGCTTCAAAACGCACCTCACCGCCCGCTTGGAGTTGGGCTAATTTAAAACAATCCACCACTATCACAGAGCCAATCTTAGGATACCCCCCAATCGTCTGACGCTCTTTTAACAGCACGATAGGCTCGCCATGACTTGGCACTTGAATCGCGCCATACGTGATAGCTTCAGAGAGAATGCCTGAAACGGATGGAATGACTTTTTCACCACTTAAGCGGTACCCCATGCGATCCCCCTCACCCTTGTAGGTATAGGTACATGTAAAAAACGTCTCTTGTGCTTTAGCATCAAACAGTGTCTCTTGATACCCTTTCACCACGCGCAAGGTAATGGATTGTGGAAAATCGGGGATATAGTGCTTTTGGAGTCTTCGCTTTTCGCCCAAGACGCATCCGCTGGTGCAAATCGTATCATCTTTGATCAATTTTCGCCCCTCAATTCCTCCAAGACCTTCTTTAATACTTGTCGAAAAGCTACCATACCGTAGCGGTGTTTGCAATCCTCCAGCAACACTCACATAGGCAAAATGTCCCGATGAGGCAAATCCAAAAGAGAGCACATCCCCCTCATGAAGTGTGTGTGTCTCCCACAAACGCAGTGCTTTGCCATTACATGTAGGTGCCATATCCGCACCCGTGATTGCAAGACTCAGTGTTCCTTTGACTTCTAAGACCAAACCGCCTAAGGCTATTTCGATGGTTGGGGTATTGAAAGGATTACCTACCAGTAAATTGGCATAAGCAAAACAGCGTTCATCCATCGCTCCACTTTGGGTCAGCCCAATGTCATTCACCCCCACACGTCCCGCATCTTGAATGGAACTTTGCAATCCCCCACTTTTGACGATAAAGCCATTCATAGCACACCGCCTCTTTGAAGAAACTCCGCTTTAGAGATGGGCTCGAAACTCACCACATCCCCTACATGTAAGAGTGAAAGCCCCTCGTACGCTTCATCAAACATCGCCGTAGGCGTTCGTCCTAAAATCTTCCATCCCCCAGGGCTTTGCATCGGATAAATCGCTGTTTGCCGATCGGCAATGGAAACGCTGCCTTTGGGGAGGCTTTTGCGAGGACTTGGAAGTCTTGAGGTGGCTAAAGCCGCATCAATTTCACCCATATAGGCAAATCCAGGGGCAAAACCAATGGCATACACACTGTACAAATTCTTTACATGTAAGGCAATAATTTCGTCAATTGAAAGATTTTTTTCGCTGGAAAGAAGTTCTAAATCAAGCCCCACTTCCGTTCCATAATAAACAGGAATCACCACCTTTTTTTGGGCATGTTCTTCCAAAGGTTTTGCGTTTTCAATGCACGTGTTCACCACATCGCAGGCATGTTCATAACTGTAACGTAAAACATCGTACACAACCATCAATGAAGCGTATGAGGGAATTAGCTCAAAAAAACCCTCATAGTGCGCCTCTTTTAAGGCTTTATAGGCTTTTTGCACTGCCTTGGAGGTTTCAGGGTCAATAGTACTGCCAAAATAGACTATCAAAGAGGATTCAGAAGCAATAGCGTATTGAATGCTCACATGCTTTTCCTTAAGAGCTCAACCAACTTCACGGCAGCTTCATTGTCCCCATGCACACACAAGGTGTCAGCTTTTAAGGCAATACGTTTCCCGCTCAATGTTTCTAAAAGCCCCTCATTTTGAAGCAATTTTAAACGCGCAACCACCGCTTCACTTTCATGAATGACGGAACCTTTTTGACTACGAGGTACTAAAAGCCCATTATCATCGTACGCCCTATCGGCAAACACTTCATACAAAAGCTCCAATCCAAGCTCACACGCAATAGCGTCATACGCCGATGTATCGACCATGGAAAGAATCATCAGTTTGAGTGTATTATCAAAGCGTGCCACCGCGCGTGCGACCGCTTTAAAGATGCGCACATCTTTCATCATATCGTTGTACAATCCGCCATGGGGTTTGACATAGTAAAGCGTTGCGCCATTGGCTTTGCAAAAGGCATACAAGGCACCCACTTGATAGAGCACCATAGTTTCAATCTCATCCAAAGAACACGCCATACTGCGTCTACCAAATCCCATCAAATCAGGATACGCAGGGTGTGCACCTATTTGTATATTATGCTTAAGTGCAAGCTTGATGGACGCATCCATAATTTGTGGGTCTCCCGCGTGAAACCCACACGCAAAATTCGCCATGTCCACATAAGGCAACACCGCCTCATCGAGTCCCATTTTCCATGAACCAAAACTTTCACCTGCATCGCAATTTAATTTCATGTTATTTTCCTATCATCTGATTGGGGAGATAAAAAACGATTTCTGGAAAGAATGTTACCACAGCCGTAATTAAAATCATAATAAGAAAAAACGGAAAGGTTGCTTTAATAATGTAGCCAATACTCTCCCCTGAAATGCTTTGAATGACAAACAGTGAAAAACCAACGGGAGGGGTTATTTGAGACATCTCCACCATAAAGACTAAAAAAATACCAAACCACAAAGGCTCAAATCCCGCTAATGTGATAATAGGCAGAACAATGGGCAAGGTCATTACCACCATCGAAATACCATCTAACATCATGCCTAAAATGATATACATAATTGCCACAACCACGATGAGCATCAAAGGGGTAAGCCCAAGGGCAGCAATAAATTCGCTCAATGCTCTTGCAATACCTAAAAAGCCTACCACTTGCGATAAAAATCCAGCACCCGCGATGATGAAACTTATCATGACGGTTGTTTTAATGGTATTGGCTAAAGACATTTTCAAAATGGCAAAACTAAAACTTTTAAAATAGATGGCTAAGATAACAGAAAAAAGCACCCCAAGCGAAGCCGCTTCTGTCGGTGTGGCAAAACCTCCGTAAATGCTGCCAATTACAACCATAATGAGCAACAAAACGGGAACCAACTCTTTGAGTGCGTTCAAACGCTCTTCCCATGTAAACGATTCGAGTGTTGCGGGAACAACGTTTTTATTGACCGTCGCTACGACCATAATGTAGCACGAATACGCCGTTGCCAACATGAGCCCTGGTAAAATCCCTGCGATAAAAAGCTTCCCAATAGACACATCGGCTAAAACCCCGTAAATAATCATAATGATGCTAGGCGGTATCAAAAATCCCAATGTGCCACTTCCTGCTAAAGAACCTAACGCTAAGGACTTGCTATACCCTCGTTTATTCAGCTCTGCTAAAGTAATCTTTCCTACCGTAGCTGTCGTTGCCGCCGATGATCCTGAAACGGCAGCAAAGAGTGAACATGCCGCAACATTGATGTGTAAAAGCCTTCCTGGAACTTTGGATAACCATGGAACAAGTCCGTTAAAAAGCTTACTAGAAATCGAAGAATAATGCAAAATTTCACCCATTAAAATAAACATCGGCAAAGCCGCTAACGACCAAGAATTAAGCGAATCAAAGATAGAGCCTGCCAAAAGATTGCCTATTTTGTTGATAATGCTAATGGCTGGGGGAAGGTGATGATCGTAGATGAGCATTCCAAAAATACCCGTTAAAAAAAGCGATACTCCAATCCAAATAGAAGAGAGTAAAAACAAAAACATCACCCCAATCAATACAACGGCCAATACCAAGGGATCAGCGATCATGGTGAGCTCCTCCTATCCGCGCTACGATATACGAAATAACCGCCACGATAAAGAGCAAAAGCCCTAAAGGAAGCACCATTTGAGGGATGTAAAGCGGTGTCGCGGAAACGCCCTCAGAGACCACTTGCGTATGGTACGAATCAAAGCTCATCAATAAGGTACGGTAAAATGTAAAACAAAGCACGCCAAGTGTCGCAATCCCTGCGAAAATATCTATCAATGAAGATGTTTTGGAAGAGACTTTAGAGGTTAAAAAAGTGATGCGAATATGCCCATCGCGCATGAACGTATAGCCAAAACCAAAACACACCAACGCTAAGTACAAATAACCACTGTATTCATCCGCACGCATCGTCGAAGCATTAAAAAAAGATCGAAGCACAATCTCAACTAAAATAAGCACCACCAAAACAACCAAAAGAGTTGAAGCCACAAAAGCTCCCCCATTGGAGAGCTTTCGTGCACTGTGTTCAATCAAGCGTTTCATTACTTTTTAAATTCTGTAAAGATTTTCTTCGTTCCCTCATCCGCATCGGCAAGGTACGTATCCAACATCTTTTTAGCCACCGCGTCAAGTTCTTTAACCAATTCTGGTGTTGGCTCAGCAATTTTCACGCCATTATCAGCCAATAATTTCAATGCGACATTGTCCTCATTTTTACTGGCTTCCCATTGCGCTTTTTCAATTTTTTCAGCTGCCTTTAAAAGAGCATCTTGTTGTGCTTTATCTAAGCTTTTCCAATAATCCAAATTGATGGTGACCGCTTGCAAAGGATAGGCATACGAGATTTTTGTAAAATCACTGAGCACTTCCCAAAATTTTCCATCTTTTCCTGAAGCAGAAGAGGTAACGACTGAGTTCACCATCCCTGTACTGAGTGCTGAGTAGACTTCACCCCAAGGCAATGCCACCGCATTACCACCAACCATCGTAATAAAATCAGCCGAGTTTTTATCATACGTACGTGTTTTCAAATCTGAAAAATCGGCTTTGGATTTCATAGCCTTTTTAGTGTAAAGCCCGCTTGGAGGCCACGAAACGGCATAGAGCATCTTTTGGTTCCATGTCGCGGCAGTTTTATCGTACGCAGGTTTGGAGATTTGGTAGAGCTTGTAGGCATCATCATACGATTTTGTAACAAAAGGAAGGGCTGAAATCCCAAAGACTTTACCTCCACCTGCGGTAAAAGGAATAAACATGTCGGTCATGGCAACCGTACCATCTTTAACGGCTTGCAAAGGATTGCCTTTGACCAATGAGCCTCCAGCATGCACCGTGATTTTGACACTGCCCTTGGTGTACTCATCCACCAGTGCTGCGAACTGTTCCGCCCCTTTAGTGTGAAAATTGGTAGCACCATAGACTGCATTAAGATCCATTTTGATATTTGCCGCCATTAAGGCACCTGTAGCACACGCTAAAACAACGAGTTTTCGTAACATATTTACTCCTTTAGTAAAGATTTGAATCCATCTTAACATATCGGAGTGGGGAAAAAGTGAGGAAAAAAGCTTTACATGTAAAGATATTGCCTAAATTTTAAGCCGATACCCTTCTTGTGGAACATTATCTAAAAACTCTACTGTTACTTTTTTACGCAATTCTTTCACGAAGGTCTTCAAAGCTTCCATACTCATGAATTTTCCCTCCCAAATCAAATCTTCGATCATGGCATACGTGGTAATGGCACGTCCATTGAGGTGTAAAAGGCTTAAAAACTCTTTTTCGCGACGACTCAGTGTGATGACCGTCTCTTTGTAGAACACCTTGCGCTCGTGAGGAGAGAAAAACAATTCCGCCCCTAAAGTAATTTGACCTACAATCTTATCGCCCAACGCTTGGATAATCCCCTCTAATAAACGCTGTGCATTAGCAGGCTTGACAATAAAATGGTCAATCTTTAAATTAATAAGCTCCAGCAAATACTCCTCTCTCGAATAGGCACTGAGCATCACGATGGTCACATCATGCCCCTCTTCCCGAAGCTTTTTGACCAAAGCAATCCCACCACCTCCGTGCATATGAATGTCACTTAAGACAATCTGAGGTAAATGTTGTTTGAACAGGGCATACCCCTCCTCACCATCACATGCACCCCACACATTGGAAAAATAGTATCCTAAGGCATTCATCAAACGCACACGTATGCCCTCCTCATCTTCCACATATAAAATGGAAAATCGCTTTAATCCGTCTAGTTTGTCATCCATTACTTTACACCTCAATGCAAAAACATGCACCCTCATTTGTATTGGTAACACTTAATTTTCCGCCCATATTTTGCTCAATAATCATCTTCGACATGTACAAACCAAGCCCACTGCCACTCGTTGTTTTAGTGGACACATAAGGCTCAAACAGCGCGTCAAACACACTCGTATCAATGCCCCCTGCATTATCGCTAATGCGCACGCATGTTCTTCCCTCACGTGTGCGTGTTGCCTCAAGCATGATACTAGGCGTGAGCGTTTTGCGTGATTGTAGCGCCTCTTTCGCATTGATAAGAAGGTTGAGTACGACTTGGGCATATTCATTAGGATACCCTTCCACTTCAAGATCGCTCTCAACCTTTACATGTAAAGCTATATGCGCATTTTTCAAAAGTGCCGAAGAGAGACTTAACGCTTCTTGACACGCCTCATGAATCAAAAAACGTTCTTTGTCTTTGGAAGGCTTAAAAAAATGTCTAAAATCATCAATGGTGCGTGACATATAGCACAAAAGCTTGTCCGCTTCTTGCGCACTGTAGGCAATCATCTCGCGTGATGCCTTTCCAAATTTTGATGCACTTTCAAGCTCCATAAAAATGGCAGAGACTTCGCTCAACGGTTGGCGCCATTGGTGGGCTATGAGACTTAACATCTCTCCCATCTGGGCTAAGCGGGATTGTTGTAAGAGGGCTTTATCTTTTTGCTTAGACTCTTCGAGGGCTTTAGCCACTTTAGAGCGTAAAGTGGCATTAAATTCTCTTAAAGCTTCTGTCTTTGCTTTGACACGTTTGCGGTACGATTCTAGTGCATCGTTGATTTGTTGGGTCACAACAAAAGAGAGAAACCCAACCGCCAGCATCGAAAAAAGAGCGATGATGATGACGCCTGCAATGTAACGATCCATTTTGGCTTTCATCTCCTCTTTTTTAGAAGCAATTTCCCTCTCCACATCATCACGATACACCCCCGTTCCCACCACCCAATTCCAAGGTGCATACAATGCCACATACGATATTTTTTTCGTAGCCACAGTAGCATGAGGCTTTTGCCAATCGTACTCCACAAAACTGCCTTTATCATCCTTACTCTGCAAAGCCTTTTTCACAAACATCTGCACAATATACTCCCCTTTAGCATCGCGTAACAGCGCATCATCTTTTCCAACCACCTCTTGCCTAAAGGGGTGTGCTAACAATGTATGTGTGGTATTATGAATCCACACGTATCCATCATTACCATAACGTAAGGTCTGTGTCCACTCAATCATCTCTTCTTTTAAACGCGATGTGGCTTCATCCATATATTCAGCCGAGCCTACATACCAACCCAAGGGGGCTAAGCGCTTGGTATAAATGCGTCTGGGTCGTCCAACATCCGTGGTGGCATAACCATTTTCTGCTAAAAGCGCACGCAATGCCGCCTCTTTTAACCCTACTCTATCCCCACTCTCTTCCAAAGGTAAAAGAATCTCTCCCTCCGCATTAAAGACAAAATAGTACCCTCGATGCCCGCTTACATGTAAAGAAGATAAGGTCAAGAGCAGTTCACGTTGAACCTCACGCAGACCTTTAGATGCCTCATGCTTTGCATAAAGCGCAACGCCCATCGCCACGATATCATCCACCCTATCTTTTAGTTCCCTATCAATGCGCTTGTTGAGCATCACAAAATGGTATTCAAAATAGGCAAAAATCTTTTGAACTTCGGCGACTAAAATGGTTTTTTGCCCGTGTAACAGTTTTTCTTCTAAAGCAGTACTTTCCACACGTAAATTAGCACGTTCACTGACAATAAAAAATGAGAGGATAAAAAGCGTTAAAAGTCCCACCGTCATAATGGGAGTGATAAAAATAAGTTTTGGAAGATGCTTTTCTGTGAACATAACTGCCTCGACAATTAAAATACAGTCATTTTATAGTACAATCCCAAAAAATACACTAAGGTTTAACGCATTATGAAATACGACGTAATTGTTATTGGCGGTGGGCATGCGGGCATTGAAGCTTCATTGGCAACTGCCCGATTGGGACATAAGACATTATTAATAACACTTTTAGCAGAACAAATAGGTGCTACAAGTTGCAACCCTGCGATTGGGGGCCTTGCTAAAGGTCATTTGGTCAGAGAAATCGATGCCCTTGGCGGGCAGATGGCACTTGCTACCGATGCTACGGGTATCCAATTTCGTACCCTCAACCTCTCCAAAGGACCCGCGGTTAGAGGAAGTCGTGCGCAAATTGATATGGACAAATACCGCATCTACATGCGCAATCTTCTTTTAAACACGGAGAATCTAAGTGTTACCCAAGAGATTGCTGATGAGCTTGTTACCCACGAAGGCTGCGTTACTGGGGTCATTACTGATTTGAAAAACCACTACCATGCTTCCAAAATCATCCTCACCACAGGAACTTTTTTAAAAGGGCTCATTCACATCGGTGAGTTTCAAAAAGAGGCAGGGCGCGTGGGAGAATTTTCATCCTTGCATCTCTCCACTTCCATGAAAGCTTTAGGACTCACTATGGGGCGGCTCAAAACAGGAACCTGCGCACGCATTGATGCCAAAAGCATTGATTTTTCAAAAATGGAGCTTCAACCTGGAGATCCACATCCACCCGCATTTAGTTTTAGAACTGACACAGCCACATTTGCACCCCATCAACTCCCATGCTACATCGCTTATACCAATGAGATGACCCATCAAATCATCGAGGGCAATTTCCATAGAGCTCCTTTGTTCACAGGTCAAATTGATGGCATTGGACCACGCTATTGCCCCAGTATAGAAGATAAAATCAACCGTTTTCGCGATAAAGAACGCCACCATCTGTTCATTGAACCCCAAACCAGCGAAGCGACAGAGTACTACATCAACGGCTTTTCCACCTCTTTGCCCACCGATACCCAACTGGGCATGATTCGCTCCGTTGAAGGGATGGAAAATGCCAAAATTGTTCGCTTTGGCTATGCTATTGAGTACGATTATATTGACCCCACCGAATTGACCCACACCTTAGAGACGAAGAAAGTAGGAGGGCTGTATTGTGCTGGGCAAATCAATGGAACCACGGGCTATGAAGAGGCCGCAGCGCAAGGTTTGATGGCAGGCATTAATGCCTCCCTTGCCCTAAGAGACGAAGAACCACTTATTTTACGCCGTGATGAAGCCTATATTGGGGTTCTCATCGATGACTTGGTGACCAAAGGAACCAAAGAGCCTTACCGCATGTTCACCTCTCGTGCCGAATACCGCTTGCTTTTGCGCGAAGACAATGCCGATCTTCGTTTGATGCCTTATGGATATAAATTGGGACTTATCGATGAAGTAACGCATCAAAAAATGGTGAAAAAGCACAAAGAGATGGTCGAAGGACTTTCTTATTTAGAAGAAACATCTCTTACGCCATCCAATGAGAACAACGCATTTCTCGCCTCCATTGGTGAAGATAAAATCACCGATAAAGTGACCCTTCAAAAAATCGTTGCACGCTCAGATTTTACCATCGAAAAGCTTGAAAAATTGGCTCCCATTGTTCAAAACTTCTGCGAAGAGGCTAAAGAGCAAATCTTGGTTGAAGCCAAATACAAAAATTATATCGAAAAGCAAAAAGATCAAATCGACACGATGAAAGCCATGATGGATGTCAAAATTCCTCCCATGATGGACTTTGCTTCCATCTCAGGTCTTAGCAATGAAGTGGTCGAAAAATTACAACGCTTCAATCCTCCCACACTCTTCGCCGCGAGTGAAGTAAGCGGTATTACGCCTGCTGCTTTGGATATTTTGCATGTGTATATCAAAATGTTTAATAAAAAATAAAAATGAAACAAATAAATTATGACTCGTGTCATCGATTCTTAAAGATTGATGCGCTAGAATGGTTACAAATTAAACTACACGAAAGGAAAAAGGATGGCTGTTGAGAAGAGTAGACGAGACTTTCTAGGCATGGCATTCGGCGGTTTTGCGGCGGTCGGGGGCGTGATTGCTCTGGGTGCCATGAAAAAGACATGGGATCCACTTCCCAGTGTACAATCTGCTGGATTTATTACCGTAGATCTCTCACCGATGAGTGAGGGAGAGTTGCAAACACTTCAATGGAGGGGCAAACCTATCTTCATTTTGAAGAAGACGGCAGATATGAAAAAAAATGAGAGTCGTGATGTGGTAGCGGGCAATAAAAATTACACCGTTATCGTTGGACTTTGTACGCATTTGGGCTGTATTCCAACATGGACACCCAAAAGTGCTCAGTTTAAATGCGCCTGTCATGGAGGGGAGTTTGATGCCAGTGGTGTTAATACCTTTGGACCACCCCCGCGTCCGATGGACATCCCTCCATTTAAAATCGATGGCGAAAAACTGGTCTTAGGCGAAGAAGGTCCTGAGTACCTCAAACTTGTGAAAAAAGCGTAAGGAGAGAGTATGGCAGAGATTAAAAAAGCCAGTGGCGTGATTGATTGGCTCGATCAGCGCTTGGCAGTAAAAACCTTAGCAAAAGTACTCATGACAGAGTACTGGATTCCTAAAAATATTAACTTCCTCTGGGCAATGGGCGTTGTCTTGGTGGTCTTGTTTAAAATCTTGATTATTTCAGGCATTTTTCTTTTGATGTATTACAAACCTGACATCAACTTAGCCTTTGACAGTGTCAACTATACCATCATGCAAGAAGTAGAGTACGGCTGGTTATGGAGACACGTGCATGGCGTAGCCGCTTCGGTCATCTTCTTGGTGATTTATATCCATATGTTCACAGGTATCTATTATGGCTCCTATAAAAAAGGTCGTGAGATGATTTGGCTTACGGGTATGGCTCTGTTTGGTATCTTCTCGGCTGAAGCTTTCAGTGGGTATATGCTTCCGTGGGGACAAATGAGTTATTGGGCAGCACAGGTTATTACCAACCTTTTTGGTGGCATACCTTTTATTGGTGAAGCCTTGGTTGTGTGGATTCGAGGAGATTTCTTAGTAGCCGATGCTACCTTGACACGCTTTTTTATGCTCCATGTCCTCTTATTGCCTTTAGCGATTATTCTACTGGTAGCCGTTCACTTTTACTCTTTACGTATTCCTCATGTGAATAACCAAGAGGGTGAAGAGTTTGACTTTGATAAAGAGGCGAAAAAATACCAAGAAGGTAGAACCAAAGAGTCTAAAGTGGTTCCATTCTGGCCTGTCTTCTTATCCAAAGATTTCTTTGTGGTAGGTGTGGCACTTACAGGCTTTTTCTACCTTGTCTGTTACCACTACAACTTTGCAATGGATCCGATTAACTTTGAACCCGCCAACAATATGAAAACCCCAGCCCACATCTACCCTGAATGGTACTTCTTGTGGAGTTATGAAGTGCTTCGAGGATTTTTCTTTGATGTAGCAGGTGTTGCGGCAATGGATATTGGTTTAGCAGCCTTTGGATTTGCGAACGTTATCTTTATGTTGTTACCTTTCTTAGATAGAGATACCAACCATGTGGCTCCAGCACACAAACGACCGTTGTTTAAGTACTGGTTCTGGTTGTTAGTCATTGATATGATTGTCCTAACCGTCTATGGAAAACTTCCTCCTACAGGCCCCAATGCGTGGGTGGGTTTCTTTGCAGCACTTTCATTTATTGTACTCTTTGTTGCCCTTCCGATTATTACCAAGATGGAAGCAAAAGCAGGAGGTGAGAGATGAGAGAGTTTAAAATATTAGCCGTTGTGGTATTTTTTACAGGACTTATTTATTGGGGTGTTGAACCCTTTGCGCATTCTCAAATGCACCCACATGTGGCTCCAGCTGACTTTGCGTTTAAAGATTTGGGTACCAACTCGAAAATGGGCGATGCAAAAGTGGGCGCTGAGACCTTTTTAAGTGCGGGCTGTACGGGATGTCATAGTCTGAATGTGGCGAATATGCCCTCCCCAATGGATGCGGCTGCTGCGTCGGCTTCATTTGGGGTCGTTCCTCCCGATTTAAGTACAGCAGGACTCATTTACGATAAGAACTATTTGAGCGCTTTAATCAAAGAACCAACGAAAGCACTCAACGTACAACACAAGTTTAATGATGAAAAACCCCATCCGATGATTGCCTTTTATGGTTTGGGTGGCGACATTGACCAAGAGATAGCCGATATCGTGGCGTACCTTCAAAGTGTAGCACCTAAGAGCTTGAGCGATAAAGAAGTTTTTGCCGATGCGTGTCAGCGATGTCACGATATGAAGTACGATAAAGTCTTTAGTGCTACCGATAAAACAGCACTCATGGCGTATATGGGTACGATGCCACCGGATCTTTCTATTATGATTCGCGCCAAAAGTAAAGAGTACCTTGAAACCTTTATCAACGATCCGCAAAAAAATCTTGCAGGGACTTCCATGCCTCGTGTGGGTTTAACCCAAAAAGCACAAGAACAAGTGGTAGGCTATATGGAAAAAGTGGGTGATCGAAAGAAAGCGGAGAGAGAAGATTTAGGGTATAAGCTTATTGGCTTTATGCTTATCTTTACCCTACTCGCGTATCTTTGGAAGGTTAAAGTTTGGAGAGATGTGCATTAATGCTTACATGTAAAGGGTAGCCTAGTGCTAGCCTTTACACCACACAAGGAGGAAAACAGTCATGAAAAAAATTTTTACACTCTTTGCAGCGGCATTCTGTGTTGCCTCTACGCTAAACGCGGCTGATGCAGAAAAAGTCAATGCAATGGTTATGATTAATATGGAAAATGGTTTAGCAAGCATTCAAAAAGGATTTTTGTACAATAATCTGGATATGATCAAAAGCGGTGTAGACCAAGTTCAAAAAGAGAATATGGTCTATCACGATCGCAAAGTTATCAAATCTATCTTACCCGAAAATCGAAAACAGATGGAAAATCTTGCACTCATTACGTCTAAACGCATTGAAAATGCAGCAGAAGAGATGAAGAGTTACCTTGCTTTAAAACAGATGAAAAAAGCGCATAGTGCTTTTTCAGACATCGTGAACGCCTGTACCGATTGCCACACACTCGTACGTGGCTGGTAAGTAATAGAATTTTAAAATGCTAAGAGGTAAAAAATCCTCTTAGCGTGTCTCGTACGCCCCATGCGATAAAATCCGCTCGTACCGTTTATCCAAACGCTCTTTTTGGCTCAGTAAATCCATCTCTTCAAGTGATTGGATGTAATAAGCTCCCAATGCTTTTATCGCACTCTCTTTATCACGATGCGCCCCTACTAAAGGCTCATCAATAATTGCATCAATCAACTTTAACCCTAACAAATCATCTGAGGTTATTTTCATGGCTTTGGTTGCGTTTTCTTGTTTAGTAGGATCATTCCATAAAATAGCGGCGCATCCCTCTGGAGAGATAACAGAAAAGACCGAATAGCGCATCATAGCCACTCTATCGGCTACGCCAACCGCCAAAGCACCACCACTTCCACCCTCTCCAATAACCACAGCGACACTTTTAGTGCTAAGCTGACTGAGTTCCAACAAATTGCGTGCTATCGCTTCACTCTGTCCACGCTCTTCGGCTGCAATTCCAGGATATGCACCAGGAGTATCTATCAAAAATAAAATGGGAATATCAAATTTTTCTGCCATCTTGGCAACACGTAGTGCTTTACGATACCCCTCAGGATGAGGCATACCAAAGTTACGTTTAATTTTATTTTTAGTTCCACGCCCTTTTTGTTCACCAATAACGACTGTTTTTCGACCTGAGATATACCCCATATAACAGATAATAGAAGCATCGTCCGCAAAATTGCGATCCCCATGAATTTCATATTTGTCAGTGAGAAGTGCACGAATATAATCAAGAGCATACGGACGATCTGGATGACGTGCCAACTGAAGTTTTTGGTACTCGCTTAGGTTTTTATAAGTTTTTGAAATCTCTTTAGAGAGGTTTTTTTCTAAAATCTCAACCGCATGTGAATCACCTTTGATTTTAGCATTGGCGATATCTTCATCAATCTGCTTAATACCATTTTCAAAATCCAAATAGGTTGCCACAAAATTTCCTTACACGCGCTTAAAGATGACAGAACCATTCGTTCCACCAAAGCCAAACGAATTGCTCATCATGTACTCTGCTCTGCATTTTCGTGCAACGTTGGGTATATAATCCAAATCGCATTCAGCATCAGGGGTTTCATAATTAATGGTGGGAGGTAACACATCGTCTCGCATCGACATCAAACACACCACTGCCTCAATAGCACCCGCTGCTCCTAAACAATGACCAATTTGACCTTTGATAGAACTAACCTGAGGAACTGTTTCTCCAAAAAGCTCTTTAATCGCGGCTGTTTCGTTTTTATCATTTGCTGGTGTACTGGTTCCATGTGCATTAATATAATCAATTTTTGGCTTTCCTGCCATCGTATAAGCTGCTTTCATAGCGCGAAGTGGACCATCAAGACTAGGAGCGGTTATATGGCTGGCATCGCCACTCTCACCAAAACCAACCACTTCACCATAGATACGCGCCCCTCTGGCAACAGCATCTTCATACAACTCTAAAACCAATGCACCAGCACCTTCACCCATAATAAAACCATCACGATTGGCATCAAATGGACGAGATGCTTTGGTCGGCTCATCGTTACATGTAGACAGAGCTTTCATCGCTGAAAATCCACCAATACCTGCTTCACAAATAGCCGCTTCTGCTCCAACAACGAGCATCTTACTGGCCCCACCCGTCATAATCGTCTTACACGCTTCGCTAATAGCATGTGTTCCAGCTGCACATGCTGTTACAGAAGAAAGGTTTGGCCCTTTAAGCCCGTACTCAATAGAAACCATGCCACCTAAAATATTAATCAGCGCAGAGGGAATAAAAAAGGGAGAAATTTTACGAGGTCCTTTTTCAGCAATTAAAATAGAGTTTTTTTCAATGACAATCAAGCCACCAATACCCGAAGCCGAACTCACGCCAAACGCATCGGCATCAAAACTTTCTATCTTGGCATCCAAGAATGCTTCTTGTGCCGCCTTAAGTCCTAAATGAATAAAACGGTCTGCTTTTTTTACATCTTTAGGATTCATAACAGTATTGGGATCAAAATCCGTAATTTCCCCAGCTATTTTTACAGTATGCTCAGTTGTGTCAAACGAACTAATGCTTTTAATGCCACATTGGCCTTCAACGATAGCTTTAAAAGAACTCTCTTTATCCAAACCTAAGGAATTAATCATTCCAATACCTGTAACAACAACTCTTTTTAGCATAATAATCCTCGCTTAAAAATCTTTAGTAACGCAGGGGAAACCCGCTTTAATAGCGGGTTAATGTGTAACGAATAATTATTTGTGGTTCTCAATGTAAGACATTGCATCTTTAACGGTAACAATTTTTTCAGCGTCTGTATCAGGAATTTCGATGTCAAATTTCTCTTCAAGAGCCATAACGAGCTCTACAACGTCCAAAGAGTCTGCACCCAAATCTTCTACAAATTTTGACTCTTCTTTAACCTCATCTGGGTTAACGTTTAATTGTTCAACAACCACCGCTTTTACATCATCAAATAGTGCCATTTACTAGCTCCTTACAAAAAATTTTCATCATTTTATCAAAATAACCTTTAATTACATGTAAGCCTATACTTACATGTACATACCACCATTAACCTTAAGCACTTCACCCGTAATGTAACTCGCACTATCGCTAAGTAAAAATGCCGTCGCTTCTGCGATATCTTTAGGATTTCCAAAACGCTTCAATGGAATTTTGGAGGTGTACACCTCTTTAATTTCTGGCGTCAATTTATCCGTCATTTCCGTTGCAATAAACCCTGGAGTAATGGCATTAAAACGCACATCTCTCGCACTGCCTTCTTGGGCAAAACTTTTAGTCATTGCAATCAAACCGCCTTTACTCGCACTGTAATTCACCTGCCCCGCATTGCCTGTTTCACCCACAATAGACGCAATATTGACCACACAACCAAAGCGTTTTTTGCTCATGGTTTTAAGGGCTTCACGGCACCCTACAAAGGCTGAAGTTAAATTCACATCAATCACCGATGTAAAGTCCTCTTTTTTCATACGAATCGCTAGTTTATCATTGGTAATGCCTGCATTATTGACCACATAGGAGAGCTCTCCATCGGCGTCAACAATCGTTTTAATCCCCTCCACAAAGGCTTCTTCATCCGCCACATCAAATCCAATGACCGCAGCCACGCCACCTTTGGCTTCAATTTCTGCCTTAATCGCATCGGCTTGCTCGGGACGTGAGCGATAATTAACCCAAACTTTTAGACCATATCCCGCCAACGTAAGCGCTATCTCTTTACCAATACCACTTGCCGCACCTGTGACAAGTACATTTTTTCCACTAAATTTCATTCTCTTCCTTTATTTAAAATTGAACCAAAGGTTCGTCCATCTCTTGGGGAATAGGCAATCCCATCAGTTTTAAAACCGTGGGAGCAATATGGCTAAGTCCTCCACGTCTCACCTCTTTTACGCGCGCATCACTTACAAAACAATAGACCTCAAAAGTCGTATGGTTGGTCAGTTGTGCACCTTTTTCATCAAACATCTGCTCACAATTTCCATGATCACTCGTTTGAACCACGGCGTAGCCTTTCTCTTTGGCTTTGTCATACAAACGACCCAGTTCTGCATCAACAGCTTCGACCGCTTTAATGGCAGCATCCAAACTTCCCGTGTGCCCCACCATATCACCATTGGCAAAATTGACCACAATAAAATCATACGCCTCATCCATAGCCTTCAATACAGCGTCTCCAACTTCTTGGGCACTCATTTGCGGTTGCAAATCATACGTTCGCACTTTAGGACTGGGTATCAACACACGTGTTTCACCTATTTTTGGCTCTTCGACTCCCCCATTAAAGAAGAAAGTGACATGGGCATATTTTTCGGTTTCTGCGGTATGAAATTGGCTTAAACCCGCCTGTGAAATCACATCACAAAGGGTATTTTCAGGGGTGTCTGCTTGAAACATAACAGGGAAAGGATAAGTGCTGTCATACTCTGTCATCGTAACGCATGCAACGCCATTGAGTGTGCGTGGAAATTCATCAAAAACTTTGAATCCTATGGCACGAGAAAGTTCACGCATTCTGTCATTTCGAAAATTGGCAAAAATAACACCATCGTCACTTTTCATTCCCACATACGGCTCAAATGCCATAGGCTCAATGAATTCATCCGTGACACCCGCATCGTAAGACGCTTGTACATACTCACTTGCCTGCCCAAACACTTTAGGCGTAGCATCTACCATCACACGGTATCCTTGCTCCACCCTCTCCCAACGGTTATCTCTGTCCATGCTAAAAAAGCGCCCCGAAATAGAGGCAATAGAAATTGTATCGCTACAGATAGCCTCTATCTGTTTCACAAAATCAAGCCCCGACGTGGGAGAAACATCCCTCCCATCGGTGATGATATGAATGTATACCCTTTTTGCTTTTGCATGTGCTATCTTGGCTAGGTCTATAATATGTTGAATATGCGAATGCACACCTCCATCACTCACAAGTCCAATGATATGAATTGATCCCTTTACATGTAAGAGTTCCGTAAGTGCAGGATTGTGCGCAAGTGAACCATTTTGAGCCGCCAAAGAAATTTTGACCAAATTTTGATATAAAATACGTCCACTACCAATGCACATATGTCCCACTTCACTATTTCCCATTTGACCCTCAGGCAGTCCAACACAAAGACCCGATGTCTCAATAAGCGTGTAAGGTGTCTGTTTAAAAAGTGTGTCATACGTCTTTTTTGAGGCTTGCGCAAAAGCATTGTTAAGCGGACTTGGATTATGCCCAATGCCATCGGTAATAATCAATAATGTTTTTGTAATCGTTGGTTTCACCTATGCCTTCTTGTTATAAGCTTATAAGCAATATCTTACTAAAATATTGCTTTTATAAAAATATATCATGGATGGCAAATGCTTTACTTTGTGTATCAACTCTTTTCAGTCAATCTCTTCCAATATATTACCGTACGGGCAGGCATGGCTTTTTTCCTCTCTTTTGCCTTAACCATTTTTCTGATGCCTCGCTTCATTAAGTGGGCAAAAAGTAAAAATGCCAACCAACCCATTTACGATCTAGCCCCCAAGACACATCAACAAAAATCAAAAACCCCAACCATGGGTGGTATCGTTTTCTTAAGTGCTGCGCTTATTGCCATTCTTGTGTGTGCGCGCATCAACAATTTATTTGTTCTCTCAGGCGTTACGTGCATCGTCTTGTTTGGGCTGATTGGAATGAAAGATGATCTGGCAAAAATCATGGGGCAAAAAAATACCGCAGGACTTTCACCTCGCACCAAAATGGGATTGCAACTCTTAGCCGCTTTTGTCGTTTCCATCATCTTGTACAGTGGCATTGACCTCTCTACTGATTTTTACATTCCTTTTTACAAACACCCTCTTTTTGATATGAACCTTTTAGCTCTTGGATTTTGGATTTTAGTAATGATTTCGGCGAGCAATGCAGTCAATCTCACCGACGGACTCGATGGGCTTGCCACCGTACCTTCCATCCTTTCCATCTTCTCTTTAGGCGTCTTTGTTTACGTGGGTGGTAATGCCTTTTTAAGCAGCTACCTTTTACTTCCAAAAGTTGGCGGTAGCGGTGAAGTGGTTATCGTAGCCACAGCTGTCATGGGCTCACTGGTTGGATTTTTATGGTTCAACTGCTACCCTGCTGAAATCTTTATGGGTGATAGCGGGAGCCTAAGCGTGGGTGCTTTTATAGGCTATATGGCAATTATCTCTAAAAATGAAATTTTATTGATTTTGATTGGTTTTGTCTTTGTTCTTGAGACAGTCTCAGTTATTTTGCAAGTGGGCAGTTTCAAAACACGCAAAAAACGTATCTTTTTGATGGCACCCATTCATCACCATTTCGAAGTCAAAGGCTGGCCTGAGAACAAGATTATTGTACGTTTTTGGATTATTGCACTCATGTCCAATCTTTTAGCCCTCACTGCATTGAAAATCCGATGATTTCACTCTTTGGAAACGGAAAAACCACTAAGGCGATTGCCAAAAAATATGGTGGATGTTCTATCTTTGATGATGGCTTTACATGTAAAAGTGAAGATGCGTACGGCAATGTGCTTTTGCCTCCCTGTGAATTTAATCCTGAGATAAGCACCGTGGAGATACCAAGCCCTGGATTTCCCCCAAGTCATACCTTGATTCACCAAGCCCGCAACCTCGTAAGTGAATACGATTTTTTTGAAAGCGTGATGCCCTTTTCCATTTGGATCAGTGGCACCAACGGTAAAACCACCACCACACAAATGTGCGAACATCAACTCAAAGACAAAGGTGCACTTAGCGGTGGCAACATCGGAACACCCTTAGCAGAGCTTGACCCAAAAGCGCCTATTTGGATTTTAGAAACCAGCTCCTTCACGTTTCATTACACGAAAAAAGCAAAACCTGACATCTACTTACTCCTGCCCATCAAACCAGACCATTTAAGTTGGCATGGAAGTATGGAATCGTATGTGCAAGCAAAACTCTCTGTTTTGGAACGTATGAGAGAAGGCAGTGTTGCGATTGTGCCTAAAGCGTTTGCGGATATCCCAACACTTGCACATGTCATTGGCTATGACAATGCAGACGATTTATGTGAAACTATGGGACTGGATATTACTCAGGTGCAGTTTCAAACGCCTTTTTTACTTGATGCCGTCCTCGCTTTGTGCGCAGAAAAAATCCTCTTTGACACCGTGAATTATTCACGTATCAATACATTTACGATAGACCACTATAAAATTGAAGAATTTCGTGACGCAACAGGGAGACTTTGGGTTGATGACTCCAAAGGAACTAATGTCGATGCAACGATTGAGGCGTTGAAACGCTATAGAGACAAAGAGATTCTTTTAGTATTGGGTGGGGATGACAAAGGGGTTGACCTTCAGGAGCTTTTTGATTTTATGAAAGGCTTACATGTAAAGATTTTTGCCATCGGTTCAAACACAGAACGCTTAGCTAATTTTGCACAACAAGAGCACCTATGGCTGCATAAAGCTTACGCTTTAGAAGAAGCCATGAAACAGATTCACGCCCTTCACACACAAAAAACTGTTGCCCTTCTCTCACCAGCAGCAGCAAGTTTAGACCAATTTAAATCTTACGCACACAGAGGCGACCGCTTTAAAGAGCTAGCACTAAGCTAGTATTAAAGTTTTTTTTGTATAATTTCAGCTCTTCAAAAATGTGGCTGGATAGCTCAGTCGGTAGAGCAGGAGACTGAAAATCTCCGTGTCGGCGGTTCGATTCCGTCTCCAGCCACCACGACCCCAAAATCAATCAAATTTTTTACTCTCTATCTTCATAATTGACACAAAACATGTGATTTTATCGCTTAAAGACCATTTTTTTTACCCAAAAAACGGCTAACTATTCATCAAAACCATTTTTAACCGATATTTAACGTGAGATTCATTAGAATACCTCTACTTTTTAAAAAGGGATGCAAAACGCATGGATTTAGGAACCGTTGTTGGCTTAGTCGTTATGCTAGCACTCATTTTTAGTGCGATGGCCATGGGTGTAGGGATAGGTCCTTATATTGATATTCCCTCTGTTTTAATTGTATTTGGCGGTACGGCAGGTGCATTGCTCATTGCTTTCAAGATGGAGCAGATGAAAAACTTTGGCAAGTACTTTATGATTGCCATCAAGCCCCCTAAAGAGAATATCCCTGAACTGATTAAAAAAATGGTTGACTACTCCATAAAAGCACGTCGTGATGGTATTTTGGCGCTTGAGAGTGATGCGAACAATGAAAGCAATCTTTTTTTAAAAAAAGGGCTTTCGATGGCAGTAGATGGCAATGAGCCTGACATTATCCGAACTCTGCTTGAAACCGATATGGAACAAACCGATAACCGCCATAAAAGCAATGGCACTATTTTTGATAACTTGGCGGGTTATGGTGGAGCCATGGGGATGATTGGAACGCTGATTGGCCTTGTGGCGATGCTTATGAATATGAGTGACCCCTCCAAAATCGGTCCTTCCATGGCGGTTGCTTTGCTTACCACATTTTATGGAGCACTCCTCGGAAATGTTTTTGGAGCTCCCATTGCCTCTATTTTATCGATTCGTAACAATGAAGAGAGCCTTGTGAAGAGCATTATCCTAGAAGGCATTCTTTCCATTCAAGCAGGTGACAATCCACGCAACCTTGAAGCAAAACTCCTTGCATTCTTACCGCCCAAAGAGCGTAAGAGCCAATTTGAATAAGCAGATTTAAATGGCAAAACAAAAACCATGTGATTGTCCAAAGTGTCTTCCTGGATGGTTAGCTGCTTTTGGTGATCTTATGTCACTACTCCTCGTTTTTTTTGTACTCCTTCTCTCTATGTCCACCATGGATGCTAAGAAAGTCCAAGAAGCTTTTGGTTCACTTGCAGGAGCACTCAGTGTATTGGATGGGGGAACACGCACAGAAATCAATCGTGAACGACAACAAAAGCCTACACCCGTTGAACACAAAGAGCGTCCTACGGAGATGGTTAAACAAAAAGTTCCACAAGAAGAGATAGAAAAAGTGACTCAAATGCTCCAATCACTTTCTCAAGCGATGTCTCCGAGTAGTGACTTAACTAAAAAATCTGGCTCTGCTGATGTAAGCCTCAGTGAATCAGAAGATGGGTTCATCATTCGATTGCCTTCAAATCTACTCTTTAGTGCAGGAAAAGCTGTTATCACTAACGATGATGCCCTTTTGTACCTCAAACGTATTGCGATGATTGTGCAACGCTTGCCAAAAGACATTCACATCAATGCTATCGGACACACCGAAGAAGTTTCCCCCTCTAATGAAAGCCCTTTTAAGGATAATTGGGAACTTTCTACGGCACGAGCGGTTAGTGTCACCAAAGAATTGCTAAAAAACAATATCGATCCCAAACGTATTATGGCATCTGGAAAAGCATCATATGAGCCAATTGCTTCGAATGAAACACCTGAGGGTGAAGCCAAAAATAGACGCGTTGATTTACACTTTTTTGCGTTAAGTGACAAAAGTAAAAAAGAGGCACAAAAAAGTATTTTAGACCAAATGGCCAAATAGGCTCAATTTTTAGTCCAATACAACATCGAAGCAGTGTACCCAAGGGCACTTAATTCTTCTAAAATCTCTTTTTTATCGGTCTCATTCAATGTTTTTTCTCGTGCCAAAATCCACAAGTACTTTCGTGATGGCTCACCCACAACCACATATCGATAATCTGATGCCAACTTTAGTATCCAATAGTCCCCATAGAATGGCCAAAAAAAGCTGACACGAAGTTTGGCATTGCCGCTATTTTCGACCACATAGGCTTTACCTTGGGCTTCATCAATTTTTTTACCCTTTTCATCATAACAGCGATTTATGACGCGAATAAAGTCTTTCTCCATCACATACGTTGCACTAGCCCCGACACAGCCTTTTTCAAAGCGGTTTTCATAGCGTGCGATTTCATACCACGTCCCAAGGTAGCGTGACAACGAAACTTCCAAGACCGTTGGTAAAGGAAGGTTCGTTTTAGAATAACAGCCCTGCAAAACAAGCGCCAAAAAAGTGACACATACTATTTTTAGAGACATTGTGAACTCCTTTTATTTAGAATTTTATCCTAATATTCAAAGAGTTTTGTAGACTATTTTTGTGGTTTGATAACACCTAAATCAACGCAGGAGATATGAGAAGACGAGCGTTTAGCACCTTTTTTGAGTGTGCCAAAAATTTCATTGAGGGTATTATCATCCAAAGCATTAGGATGCCCAAAGCCATTACAAATCACGGCAGCACTGACCGTCATAAAAGGAAATTTTTGGATAACTCCCTCGCGATTTTTTGCCATAATGTAGCCAGAATTTAGTCCCTCTTCACAATAAAAACTTTTAATATCTTCGGAAAACTTAGCAATAATCTGCTTGACGATGCCATAAACTCGCTCAAAGGTATCTTCCTCTTTCAAACTCCATCCTAAAAAAAAGTCATCTCCGCCCACATGTCCTATCAAACACTCTTCAAATCCGATGGTATTTTTTAAAATATCGGCGAACAGCGTAATGGCACGATCTCCCTTACGAAATCCGTAATAATCATTAAACGGTTTAAAATTGTCAAAATCAAAATACGCCATTGTCACTTTTTCATCGCAAATCATCGCGTGTGAAACAAATTCGTTGATAATACGATTACCACAAAGTCCTGTCAGCGGATTTTGGTCTTTGGCATCCACAATATTTTTTTCATTAATGATTTCCAATAAGGTTTTTGAAGAGAGGTAACCCACATATTTTTCATTGCGCGTGATTAAAATAGCATCGTTTTCATCATCGAAGGCATAAATTTTAAGGATTTTATCGATGGGGTCGTTGATATCAGCTCTCCCACAACGCGACATCACCTCTTTAAGCCCTCCTTGTGTCATGTTGTACAACAATGCTTTACCGTAATTGGAATAGATATAGGTTTTAATGTCTGAATCTTTAATGATACCAAGCGGTGTCATATCGCGCGATAACACGGGAACAAAATGGGTTTTTTTCTGCGTTTTTAAAAACTCATACACCTCATCAATGTGTGAATCAATAAACACCGCATGTGTCGTTTGGACATATTTTTCAATATCCGTCGCGTGAGGTTTGCGTTTTTCTTGATTAGATAAACCCTGTAAGACTTCGTACATCGGCAAAATCTCCCAGACATTGCGGGAGGGTTTTTGGACAAAATAGCCTTGTACCATGTTGCATCCAAGGCGTTTACACTCGGTATACTCCTCTTGCGTTTCAACCCCCTCCGCAATCGTGAAAATACCCATAGCCTGAGAAATTTGGATGATAGAACTGACAAAAAGACGTTTTTTCTTACTTTGGTGAATATCTTCGATAAAAAATCGATCTATCTTGATGAAGTGAGGGTCAGCGTTAAAGAGCATTTGAAGCCCAGAAAAACCAACCCCAAAATCATCGATTGCCATCTTGTAACCTTGCTGTTTGTACAAATTGAGTACCAATTTATCCACCCCTGCATAACTGCCCATCTGATGCTTTTCTGAGAGTTCAAAACAGATGTTGGAGGTCTCCATCCCGTACAAATCGAGTAGTTCACACGTGTACCCTGATTTGAAATCGGGCATCATAGTGATACGATTGTCTAAATTATAAAAGAGTTTGATGGATTTGCAAAAAGGAAGCAGTGAAAACTTATGGATGGCTTTTTCACGCAATTTGATATCAATAAGATAGAGTGTTTTTTCGCTAAATGCCGTATCAAATAGAGCATCAATCGTACTAAAGCCAGCCTCTTCGTAATTACGAATGAGCGCTTCCACCGCATAGAGTTTTCCCGTATAGATATTTACAATGGGTTGAAACGCAAAATCAGCAACATCGATCAGCATTTGCCATTTGGCACTGAGCATTGGGTAATTCCTTCACAAAATAGTGAAGGAATTATAAAGCGTAGCGATTACCAAACCATTACATGTAAGAAACAAAGCCTAGTCGCAATTCTCCACGCAAATTTTATGGGGTATCACCGTTCCGCCACATCCTACAAAACAGTTATCATAGGTTTGCTCGCACCCGCAGTTGGTGGTACAAAAACTTTGCTGATTGACCAAGATATCTTCAAAAGAGGGACGTACGGGAACCCAAGGTTCACGAGGGCGATCGCGTTTCATTCGGTTGAGATGATTACGAAGTTCATCACGCCTTTTACACGAATAAGCATCTTTTTCGCGCTCACAACGGCTTTGAAAATGACTCAAATCCCGACTGTAATCATGATAATCCCTCTCCCATGTATACAAGCGATGTTTAAAATGGCTAAAATCCATCTGATAGCGCATATACGCCATATCATAGGCTCTTAGCTCATCTTGCTCCACCGCTTTTGCCTTACCATAGGCATCGTCCAAACAATACTGATACCGTTGCTGGCATTGCGCTTGGCATACCCCACGTGCATGGGCACAATTTTCCAAACATTTTTCGGAATTCTTTTGTGCGGGAGGAATGTATTGATTTTTAATGACATAACGAGGGCCGCAGCCACCAAACACAAGAAGCGTTACGAGAAGAAGCCATTTTAACATCATCAAACCTTTTTAATTTTGTGTCATCTTAGCTAAAAATCGTGAATTTAGTGTGTAGAGATACATCATATTACTCATAGCGCCACTGCTTAAAATCATCGCCATCACGACAATCTGATACCGCACGGCGATGAGCGGGTCGATGCCTGAGAGAATTTGCCCTGTCATCATACCAGGCAAAGAGACAAAGCCTACGGCTAAAAAGGAGTTGATTTGGGGCATCATAGAGGACTTAAAGGCAATCGCTCTGGCTTTTTCATGCGATTGTCCGTGCTCTTTTTCTTTCTCGTAGCGTTCGGCACACAACGAGATAGCATTCATCGCATTGGCGTAAATCATGCCCGCCAAAGGAATGACAAAACGAGGCTCTAGCGGATTGTCCAAATCCAAAACAATCCACAAAACCCATGCGAGATTGGCGCTGCCTGCCAAAGTAATCGCTCCTAAAATTACGCCAAATGTTTTCCAATCTTTATGACGAATGTTACGCCTCGCAATCAAAGAAGCACTGAGCACCATCACAAGAACCAAAAAAGTTAAAAGCAGCATCGAATGGGTCGTAAACAATGAGGTCAAGACATACCCCACCACCAACAACTGCACGCTCATGCGCAAGGTTGCAAGGGCGATTTCGCTCTTTTTCCCCACCCACACATAATACGCCCATCCCACAACGCTCAAAGGAATGAGCATGTAAAGCAGTTTGATTAAAGGGATACTTTGCATGCCCACTCTTCTCGTTTAACACTCTCATCAATCTCTCGCCCCATCGCTTGATGCAACGCCCAATAATACTCAACGAACTGCTTTACATGTAAAGAAGTGGGTGTGTAAAATCCCCCCTCTTTTTTAGCAAAACGTTCTAAAAAGAGTTTCGCATCTTTTTTTGAGAGATAGTGCGCCAAGAGCTCTTTATAGGTCTGAAGGTACCACGCCTTAAACGCTTCATAACGTTCAAGCGACATGTCCATGTAAAGCTTCTCATCAAAACGCAATACCCCACTTTCAAAAAGCCCACTTAAATGGATCAATCCTTCACAATAATAAGGCTCCACTTCACCCGTTTTCATCCACCCAATCAACCCTACAGAGCGTTTAATCACGTCTCTAAAAAGATGTATTTTCAAATCCTCTTGCTCATGCATAAAAAACGCCACAAGCCCGCCCGTAGTCGCTTTAAACTCTTCGATATTTTTAAACACACCGCTTTGGTTCATCAGCGTTTCCGTGTCCGCATCCATCCATAAAATGTGCCCAAACTCATGCCCGATGGTGCTGACATCATACACCCTATGCCACGTGGTCGCATCATGAAATACCAGCTCTCGCTCCGCGTCCATAAACGCTTTTCCAAAGACATCGTGGTGGATTTTTAAAAAAAGTTTGGCACGTAATCCGTCCAAGATGTTGTCGGCAAAGGCAAAGATTTTTTTGCCACACTCCTTGCTCACGATTTCATCATTGGGCACGACTTGAGCGGAGAAAAGTCCGTTAAATTCTGCCGCATAAAAGAGTGCGGGTCTCCCAATGTAAAGCTGAACACGTTTAAGATTTGAGAGCACCGTATGCTTTACATGTAAAGACTCACTGCCACTCTCATCAAACAAGGTCTCAAATGCTTGTTTGATATTTTCATACGTCTGCATTGCGCCTACATTGTCAGGGTTAGACACACGCACATCCCACTCTAATGCCACCGCTTTTTTGTAATGGTCTTCATAGTACTCCAAAGGGTGTCCGATTTGAAGGGGTGAAGTGATGTTCATCCATCTTCGATCCACCTCAGCCCAACGCGCTATTAGTTGATCGCGATTTGCTTCGCCAAACGCTGCGTCAAGTGAGTCAAAATAGGCGATATACGCCTCTTTTTGCCCCAACACTTCATCGTCTAAAAGCGATAATTGCGCTATCATCGTTTGCAAAGCGTGCCTTACATGTAAGACCTCCTTGGGAAATGCCACCGCATACGCCCTCGCCTCGTAACCGTAAGGAATTTTAAAGAGCACCGAATACGACCTGTCGCCATCTTCACCAAACGTGTCTTTGTCGTACAAACCTTTTTCGTGCAACATCTGCGCAATCATTTGTGCATCACCGTTGTACTCAAGCTCTAGCAAAGGGTTAATGGTGTTGATGATATGCTCATTCCACACCGATTGCCACACACTAAGTGCTACGCCCACGTTATGCACCCCTCGTAAAAGGGTGCGGTAAAAAGGTGTAAAAAGGGCTTCCCTCTCTACCTGTTCAAGGAGTGCCTCATGGTATTTGAGGTAAAAGTCCCGCACCCAAAGATACGCTTTTTCTTTGGCTTGCATGATAAACACACTGTCTTTGCCCTCTTTTTCCAAGGCTTGAACCATTTGCTCGTCTCTTAGACTAATCAGTCGTCCCAAAAGAGCCACTCTGTTTTCTTTGATGCACGCAAGCTCAATTTCTTCTAAAAATGCATCAATAAACGCTTCGATGCTTTTATCGTAATTCTTATCTTCAACGATGCTAAAATAAGCACCTAAAGTGCGTTGACGTTCTCCTAAGAGGGTGTAAAAACGTCTTAAATCTTTTTGAAACGATGGGGTCATGTTTATTCTCGTGTTTTTTTAAGTATAATTTTATCTCGTTTAGTATCTAAATACGATTAAGCCGAAGAGGACACCATGCAAAGCCGTTATGAAACCATTAATTCTTATCTCAACAAAGGCATTTTAGAAGCTTCCATGGAGTTTTCAAAAACCCATGAAACGCCTCTGTGCATCGCTAAATTTGGCTTTGAAGTCGATTTGGAAGATGGATTTTTCTTCAAAAACTTAATCGCGCTGATACACGAACAGATAGGATTTAACCCTATTTTACACTTTGGAAACGATACTTTTTTACTGGTTTTACGCGACACTAAAATCCACAGTGCTAAGACAATGATTCAAAAAATAGACCATGCCATCAAACAAAAATTTAAAATAGAACTTAAATCCATTGGCATTACCTTATTTGATGCCAGCGACACCTACAAATCTTTCTTAGACCGGCTCGATAAATACTACGTCATGTCCAAACTCTCTTCTCGCAAAAAAATCTTTTACGGTACGCTTGATTTTGATTTTTACGAAACCAATAACCGTAACGACCTTTTAGCAACCATTTTAAAAAAGCAGAATCAAGCCACACTACACAACCTTTTTAATGGCATTCCGATCAAAGAATCGGTGGTCATTGCTAAGTTTGATGAGGGCATCGCACAAGTGCGTGTAAACGCCGCTAAAATTCATTTTTACATCAAGGAAGATTTTACCTTTATCCAACACGAACGCATTCCTAACATCATCAAAGGGCGCATCATCAAAGTTGACCCCATTAAATCCCTCCTTGTACTCAGTCACCTAGAATTTTTAGATGCTTCACCCGTGGAAAGGGGTGATATTCGCGTACAACCTGAAAAGCGCATCAATGGCACCGTGCTCTTTAACAAAGCCAAACTGCTTGATGCTACCGTTGCAAATATCTCAGAAAGCTCCATTGCCCTTCAGGCTAAAATTGCCGATGTCGAAAAATTACTGCGCACCAATATGGTCGAAAAAGAGCTTGAAGTTGAATTTCAAATCCCAACAGACAAAAGTTTTCTCACCAAAATCTCCTGCAAAGCCACTGTTTTTAGCATCGTCAATGAAATGATTATTTTAAGCATTCAGCCCACCGTTTTTATGAAATCCAAGCTAAGACAGTACATAGCTCTCAGGCAAAATGGACTGTTGGTGGATTTGAAACAGTACCTTAAAGGCGTTATTTAGAGAAACTTTACTAAAATTAACACGCTTACAAAAAAACTATTACATAGTGATTACAAAAGGAACTGTATGGAGTTGCAATCCATCAAAGATGTTAGAGGTGCTCAACGTTTTGGGCTTGTTGACGCGATGAAATTAGTGGGTGCTATTGTCTTTATACTTATCGTTATTTGGTATGTTACCCATCTCTCCAATGGTCTTCCCAATCAAACGCTTCTTATTGTTGCTGCTATTTTTGGCGGGTATATGGCAATCAATATTGGTGCCAATGATGTGGCTAACAATGTAGGCCCTACTGTTGGAGCACAAGCGGTCACTATTTTTGGGGCTGTGATTATCGCCGCTATTTTTGAGGCCTCAGGCGCATTGGTTGCAGGGGGAGATGTTGTGGGAACCATTAAAAATGGTATCATTGATCCTAAAATGATTAAAGACACCAACACCTTTATTTGGCTCATGATGGCAGCCCTTCTCTCTGGCGCTATCTGGCTCAATCTTGCCACCGCTTTTGGCGCACCTGTTTCTACTACGCACTCCATTGTAGGAGGCGTTATGGGCTCAGGCATTGCCGCAGCTGGATTTAACATGGTTAATTGGAGCAAGATGGGAGAAATCGTCTTGAGTTGGATTGTATCACCTCTTATGGGAGGGATCATCGCTGCTTTGTTTCTTTTGCTCATCAAAAATACCATCGTCAATCAAGAAGACAAACGCCTAGCGGCTAAAACGATGGTTCCTATTTTATTGGCTATAATGTCATGGGCTTTTAGCACTTATATTATTTTAAAAGGGATTCGACAGCTTATTAAAGTAGACTTTATATCGGCTTCAGCCATTGGTTTAGTCTTTGCTATTGGTATTTTCTTTTTTACAAAAAATTCCATCACACGTATGGCAGACTCCTTACCCAACTCACGAGAAGGTATTAATAAACTCTTTAATGTTCCTTTGATTTTCTCCGCTGCACTTCTCAGTTTTGCACACGGTGCCAACGATGTGGCTAACGCGGTTGGACCTTTGGCTGGCATTTATGATGCGCTCACCACGGGAGGCATCTCTTCTAAAGCGGGTATTCCTTTATGGGTTATGCTTGTAGGGGCTTTTGGTATTATCGTGGGACTTGCCCTTTATGGTCCAAAGCTTATCAAAACCGTGGGAAGTGAAATCACGGAACTTGACCAAATTCGTGCCTTTTGTGTGGCGATGTCCGCAGCACTGACCGTCATTGTTGCCAGTCAATTAGGACTACCCGTTAGCTCTACGCATGTCGCCATTGGTGCCGTTTTTGGCGTGGGCTTTTTACGTGAATATTTGATGAGAAACCGTGTCAAAGAAGTTGAAGTGGATATTCGTCAAATTAAGCTTGATGAAGAGATGGACAAACTTGAAGAGTACAAACACTCCCTAGAGTCGTTTGGAAAACTCAAAAAAGTTGATCCACTTTTGGTCAAAAGTTTAATGAGCAAAATCAATGAAGAAAAAGTGCTGATTCACAAAATCTACGAAGGTGAATTGGAACTCAGTAAAGTAGAGAAAAAAGCACTTAAAGCCGTTAAAAAACATGAATTGGTCAAGCGTTCTGCTTTAAAAATGATTATTGCCGCATGGCTCATTACTGTTCCTGCTTCTGCACTCTTATCTGCTGTGTTTTATTATATGATTCGAGGTATACTTTTATAATAGAAATGTTCTTGTAAAATGCGTTTTGCAAGAACTCTAGTTTTATAACGCCCATACACTTTGGGCGTTATCTTCATCTCTTTCTTACTTTTTTCAAAGGAATTTTATTTTGTTATTTTCAGATTTACACCTTAGTTCACCCCTTTTAAAAGCCGTCCAAGAAGAAGGCTATACGCATCCCACTCCCGTTCAAGAAAAAGCCATTCCTTATATTTTGCAAGGGCGTGATATGTTAGCGGGTGCGCAAACAGGAACGGGCAAAACCGCTGGCTTTACCTTGCCTATTTTGGAGCTTCTCTCCAAACAACCTCGCATGAAGGGTAAAAATCCTATTCGTGTGCTTATCTTAACACCGACTCGTGAACTCGCCGCTCAAGTGGGAGAGAGTGTCAAAACGTATGGGAAATACCTCCCCTTTAAAAGCACCGTTATTTTTGGAGGGGTGGGCATCAACCCGCAAATCCAAGCCTTACGAAACGGTGTGGATATCTTAATCGCAACCCCTGGAAGACTGCTAGATCACCTCTCTCAGGGCACGCTGGATTTAAAACACATCGATATTTTTGTGCTTGATGAAGCCGATAGAATGCTGGATATGGGATTTATCAAAGATATTCGCCGTGTCATTGCTCTTTTGCCTTCAAAACGTCAAAACTTGCTCTTTTCAGCCACGTACTCCGATGATATCAAAAAACTGTGCGAATCGATTTTAAAAAACCCTGCCATCGTGGAAGTTGCCAAGCGCAACACCTCCAGTGAACTGGTCAATCAACGTGTGATTATCGTTGATTGTAAGCGTAAGACGGCACTGTTAGGAGAGCTGATTAAAAAGCACCGCTGGGAGCAAATCTTGGTGTTTACCCGCACCAAACACCATGCCAACAAAGTGTCGGATTATTTGAACAAAATAGGCATTAGTGCCTCCGCCATTCATGGAAACAAAAGCCAAGGTGCCAGAACCAAAGCCTTGGCTGATTTTAAAGCAGGCTCCATCACCGTGCTTGCCGCAACCGACATCGCCGCACGAGGTCTGGATATCGACCAACTCCCTCACGTCATCAACCTTGAACTACCCAATATTTCCGAAGACTATGTGCACCGCATCGGTCGAACAGGCAGAGCTGGAAACAATGGAGAAGCGATTTCACTCGTGTGTGTCGATGAATTTGAATACCTCAAAAATATTGAAAAACTCATCAATCGTAAATTTGAACGTGAAATTGTCGAAGGCTTTGAGCCAGACTTAACCATAAAGCCTGAACCTATCCAGCAAGGAAGAGGACAGCGCCCTCAAGGTCAACCCAAACGACGCGATAATGCCCCTCGTGAGTATGTTGAAAAAAGGCGAGAACGCAATAGATGACCCTTTTTGTTGATGCCGATGCTTTTCCTAATGTCTTAAAAGAAATTCTGCTTCGCTTTGTCTTAAAGCGAAGCATCCCTACGCGCTTCATTGCCAATAAAAAAATTGCCATCCCTGACGTTTCCTTCATCTCAATGGAAATTGCTCCACAAGGGGTGGACGAAGCCGACCACCTCATCGCCTTTACATGTAAAGAAGGAGACATCGTCATCACGGCTGACATTCCCTTGGCAGATAGGATTGTCTCTAAAGGTGCTATTGGGTTAGACCCCAGAGGTACCATCTATTCCAAAGAAAACATCAAAAGCTTACTTGCCATGCGCAATCTCATGCAAGAACTCCGTGATGGCGGAGAGATAACGGGAGGGCCAAGTGCTATTGGGGAGAAAGAAAAAAGAGCCTTTGCCGATGCGCTCAATGCCCTTTTGCAAAAAATGAAATAACATTACATGTAAACTACACTAGCGCAACAATAAGAGCGGTTTTGTGGTTTTAAAAATCATCTTCGAGGTAAAACTCCCAAACAAAGCATCACGAATACGGCTGTGACTAAACGCACCCATGGCGATTAAGTCTATGGCATTGTTATCTTGATAAGAAAGCAAACTCTCTACCGCCTCACCTTGCAAGGAGATGGATTGAACCGTATGGATCTGAGGTTTGTTAAACAGAGTACACGCTTCACGAAGTAGCGATAAAGAGGCTTCTCTGTTTTTTCCAGCATGAATCAGATGACGCTCCACTTCACCCAATAAAGGTGCTTGTGTGACTATCTCTAACGCTTTTTTTGATGAGAGTGAACCATCATAGGCAATTAAAATCTTTTTAGGTTCATGGAACGCTTCGTTCACCAATAAAATAGGCACATTTAACGTGCGAATCAACTCCTCCACTTGTGAACCAATCGCCTGAGTATTTCCTTCATTATCTTTACCGCGAAGCCCTAAAATCAACAGGCGAATCTCCTCTTTGTGTGGCTCTATATTTTCGTAGAATTCCCCGTGTTTTTGCACGATTTTAACCTCTTGCGCCCCTTGTGTTAAAGCACGCTCTTTAAGATTTAAGAGCATTGTTTTACCCTTGGCAATGGCTTTTTTACTCTCATCGTGCTCTTCACCAATTAAGCTTTCCAGCAAATCATCTCTGGCACCCAGCCCTATGTTGCCCGAGAGGTCGGTGTGAGCACTTACATGTAAATGTTCCACCACGTTTAAAAGTTCCAGCGGAAGATGCAGTGTTTTGGAAAAAAATGCCCCAAAATCGCACACGGATTGGCTTAAAGCCGAACCGTCCACGCACGCCATAATTTTCTTAGCCATCTTAGTGCCCTCCCATCATTTTTTCTATCTCTTCAGGCTTATCGTGTATGCCAAAACGGTCAATAATCGTCTGGTTTGCCTCGTTTAAGCCTATCACTTCGACCTCAGCACCCTCACGCCTAAATTTAATAACCACTTTATCCAAAGCACTCACTCCCGTAATATCCCAAAAATGAGCCCTATTTAAATCAATCACGACCTTATCGACCACCTCTTTAAAATCAAAGGAATTAATAAAGCGTTCGGCGGAGTTAAAGAAAACTTGCCCCACCACTTTGTAGGTGACATTTCCATTTTGCTCATCGCTCAAACGCTCCACATACATAAAATGGCTGATTTTATTGGCAAAGAAGAGGGACGCTAGCAGCACACCTGTTAAAACACCATAGGCTAAATTGTGCGTCCACACCACCACGACAACGGTTGAGAGCATGACGATGTTGGTGGAGAGCGGAAGCGTTTTTAAGCGTTTAATCGAACCCCAATCAAACGTCCCTATCGAGACCATAATCATAATTGCCACTAAAGCCGCCATAGGAATGAGGCTGAGCCACTGGCTTAAAAAAACCACCATGATGAGCAACATCACCCCTGCAAAAAGGGTGGAGAGTCTGCCTCGTCCGCCTGATTTGATGTTGATGACCGACTGTCCTATCATCGCACAGCCTGCCATGCCTCCAAAAAACCCCGCCACGATGTTCGCCACACCCTGCCCTTTACACTCACGGTTTTTATCGCTTTTGGTATCGGTGAGTTCATCAACGATGGTAGCCGTCATCAAAGATTCTAAAAGCCCAACCACTGCAAGGGCTGCAGCGTATGGGAAGATAATCTGCAAGGTTTCAAAACTCAGTGGAATATTGGGGATTAAAAACAGCGGAAGCGTATCAGGAAGCGTTCCCATATCGCCGATGGTGCGCACATCCCACCCCAGCATCAAACTTACAAGGGTAATGACAACAATAGTAACCAAAGGTGAGGGAATAAGCTTACCCACCAAAGGCAAGAGTGGAAATCCGTAGATAATGCCAAGTCCTGCAACCACAAACGCATAGGTGTGCCATGAAACATTGCTAAGCTCAGGCAATTGCGCCATAAAAATCAAAATCGCCAACGCATTCACAAAGCCTACCACGACCGAGCGAGAGACAAAACTCATGAGAGAACCCAATTTCAAATACCCCGCAAGGATTTGCAAAACACCTGTTAAAACCGTAGCGGCAAGCAGATACTCTAAGCCATGCGATTTGACCAATGTCACCATCAAAAGCGCCATTGCCCCTGTAGCGGCTGAAATCATCCCAGAGCGACCGCCCACAAAGGCAATCACCACGGCGATACAAAAGGAGGCATAAAGCCCCACTTTAGGGTCAACCCCTGCGATAATCGAAAAGGCAATCGCCTCAGGAATCAAGGCAAGGGCGACAACAAGTCCTGAGAGCAAATCGCCTTTGATATTTCCAAACCACTCTTTTTTTAATCGCAATACCAAATAGAAGTCCTTTAATGCTCTAAACGTTTACATGTAAATAATAGACATCTTGCAAGAACGCTAATGATACTTTTGGTCAATATGGCAAGAATTTGTGAAACGTTTTTTGTGAGTTAATTGATAAAGGAGTGTAGCGAAAGATGGCTAACAAGGAGGTTAACACCCTCCTTGTCTCAATGTTTACATGTAAAGAAAATTACCCGAAACGTCCCGTGATATAATCTTCCGTTTTCTTCTCTTTTGGGTTAACAAATAAAGTCTTAGCGTCAGAGTATTCTATCAAGTTGCCTAAGTGGAAGAATGCGGTGTAGTCAGCAATTCGCGCGGCTTGTTGCATGTTGTGGGTGACGATGATGATGGTGTAGTTTTTCTTCAAATCCAACATCAAGTTTTCAATCTTTTCTGTGGAAATCGGGTCAAGTGCGCTGGTGGGTTCATCCATTAAAATGACATCAGGCTCAACCGCAATCGCACGTGCGATACACAAACGCTGTTGCTGTCCGCCTGAGAGAGCGGTTCCAGGGTCTCTCAGTTTATCTTTGACCTCTTCCCAAAGATTGGCTCCTTTTAAAGCGCGCTCGACTAATTCATCACACTCTTTGCCTTTTTTAACGATGTCGTGCATCAAAGGAGCATAGGCGACGTTTTCATAAATGCTTTTAGGAAAA
>DCUJ01000009.1 GCA_002328495.1 Sulfurospirillum sp. UBA2217 | reverse complement strand
GCATTCGTGACGTGATTGCCTTCCCTAAAACACAAAAAGCACAATGCCTTCTTACCCGTGCTCCAAGTGAGGTTGAGAATGACCAGCTCAGAGACTTGGGTATTCGCCTTCGTGAAAAAGCAAAATAAAAGGAGATAAGATGAAGAAGTTATTTTTAATTATTGGAGCACCTGGCAGTGGAAAGACGACAGATGCGAGTTTAATTGCTGAAAAAAACCCAGAAACGATTGCGCACTATTCAACGGGTGAATTGCTTCGTGATGAAGTGGCTAGCGGGAGTGAACTGGGCAAGACCATTGATTCGTTTGTCAGTGCTGGCAATCTGGTTCCTTTAGATATCGTAATTAACACCATTGTCAGTGCGATTAAAAACAGTCCAAAAAATGTCATCCTTATCGATGGTTTCCCTCGCTCAGACGAGCAAATGAGAGCGCTTGATGCGCTTTTAGCCAAAGAAGATTCCGTAAAACTGGTCTCCGTCATTGAAGTAGAAGTCAGCGAGCAAGTCGCCATGGATAGAGTCCTTGGACGTGCACGTGGGGCGGATGATAATGTTACCGTCTTTAATAACCGTATGAAAGTCTATACAGACCCATTGGCAAGCATTCAAGCCTTTTATGGCTCAAAAAGCATCTTGCATAAAATCAGCGGCGAACAGAGCATTGAAGCGGTGGTTGCTGAAATGGAAGCCTTCGTTAAAAGCAATCTCTAATGTACCATTTCTACTCTGTGATCACTGGAAGCGAACTGCTTAATGGTCGCAGGGTAGATAAACACTTCTTGTTTCTCAACGAAGCTTTGCGTGAACGCGGTCTTTTTCACACGGCAAATTTTGTTATCAATGACACTCCTGCTCTCATTCAAAACTGTTTTAACACCATTTTACAAGACCCTAAAAGTGTTCTCTTTAGTTTTGGAGGCATTGGGGCAACGCCTGATGATTTAACGCGTGCCATTGCGAGCGATGTCTTTACAGGACAACCCTTATCGTTACATGTAAAAGCAAAAGAGCTTATCGAAGCACAGTTTGGTGCTGAAGCGTATCCGCATCGTATTAATATGGCGATGCTTCCACCCTCGGCAACACTGCTTCCTAATCCTGTCAATAATGTCCCCGGCTTTCAACTCTTTGATCGCTTTTTTTTCGTTCCTGGTTTTCCTTCTATGGCATGGCCAATGATTACGAATGCCCTTGAAACATATTTCCCGCGCCAAGCTAAAGCATTTAGCCAAACCTTTGTCGTAGAATCCCCTGAAAACGATTTGATTGAGATTATGGAAACACTCCCAAAAGAGATGACATTTTCATCACTCCCACGATTTGTAGGCGAAAAACGTGAAGTCGAAATCTACCTCTCCCACGTCGATGTATCTATGGTAGAAACGTGGGCTACGTACTTTAAAAACGCCTCACGCCAAAAAGGTAAAATCGTTAGGGATTGTTGATAAAGTAATTATCAATCCCATCACTCATTCCCTCCACTAAAAGTTTTTGGTACTGTGCATTAAACATTTTATCCGACTCTTCTGGGTTGGTGATGTAACCAAGTTCTATCAACACGGAGGGCATCGTAGCACCCACTAAAACCCAAAAGGGAGCTTCTCTCACTCCTCCATCATCGACATCGTACTTCTTTTTAACACTTTTAAGCATTCCCGATTGGATGTCAATAGCAGCTTTGTTGGAGAGGACAATTTTCTCACGGTTAAAGACATTTAAAAAAGTCTCTTTAGAATAAAAATCCATCTCTTCCATGTCCGATTGGTTTTCAAGAGCTGCCACATTTTTAGAACGCTCTGATCGATCGGGGGAGAGAAAAAAGGTCTCTAATCCCTTCATCGAGAGTTTTTTAGCCTCATTGGGAGCAGCATTGGCATGCAACGAAATAAAAAGGTCTGCATTTTTATCATTGGCAACTTTAGTACGGTCTCGTAGGTTGATAAAAACATCTTTGTGGCGCGTATAAAACACTTTATAACCTCGTTGTTTTAAACTTTTACCAAGCTCAAATGCCATATCAAGCACTAACCCTTTCTCTTTTCGCCCTTTATAACCCGTAGCACCCGCATCTTTTCCTCCATGTCCTGCATCGATGACGATGGTTTTGGATGCTTGAAACTTGCTATTTTTGACCATAACGGGCATGGGAGGAGTCGGAGACTTATATTTTTCCTGCGTGGAGGGTTTTGGTGTTTCATGAACAACTGGAGAGGGCTTTTCAAAAGAGAGTGTGACCTTTTTTTCTAAAATAGACACATAAATATCAAAAGGCTTTTGTGCATCCATCACAACCCGTAACATATCGCCATTGTATTGGCTGATGCGTAAATGCTGCAAAAAAGAGGGTGTTTTAATAGCTAAAGGAGCATTGAGAATGATGGCGGGTATATCTATGACTTTTTTGTAACTGTCTGAACTGTTCAACCCAAAGACTTTCGTCCCTTGCTCACTCACAACAGATCCAAACTCAAGTACAATGCTTTTATCGTTCACCACCACATTGTGCAACACATTTTTACCTTTAAAAGTTGCAGGTAGTGTATTTTTCGGCTTTTCGTTAGTCGGTTCTTTAGAAAATTCTGAAGGCTCTATGCGAACGGGAGGTGCTTGAATATACTTGGCTTCTTTATTCTCTTTACGCAACAAAGAGAGTTCTGATTCATATTTTGAACTATCGAGTTTTAGTATTTTAGCACTTTTGACCAGACGCTCTAAGGTCTCTATTTTAAGTGCCTCATCTGAGTTAATGATGGATTGGATGTAAATGCTTTTAAGAGCATGAAAAATACGCAATAACTCATCATAATTTGCTGTGCGCATTTGCGTATCGTACACTTCAAGTTGGCGCACTTGTGAAGAAGTCGCCCAAAGCGTACTCGCCACTAAAAGAAAAGTGGCGAGAAAAACGCTAAACCGTTTCCCCATGCACCAACTTTGCGATCAGCTCTTTAACACTGATGATTTCATTGAGCTTATATCCATTTGAACCTGTAAAAAAGAGTCCTGTTTCACGTTTACCAAAATAAGCATCACTAAGCCTATCAGCGATACAGTACCCAACCGCTTTTGCCTCTTGACCACGATGACACGGACTGACACAATTACTCACACAACGGATGGCAGGACCTTCACGTTTTTCAACCAGTGTATGTAAATGTGTTTTGACTCCCCGAGCAGGATAGCCTACAGGAGATTTAAAGAGCTGAATATCTTCCTCTTTCGCTTCGATCAAGACTTCTTTAAAGGTTGTATCGGCATCACATTCGTGTGTACCTATAAAACGTGTTCCCATCTGAACACCCTGTGCCCCCAATGCCATCATTTTCTCAATATCGCTGTGGTCCCAAATGCCTCCTGCTGCAATCAAAGGAAAATCACCCCATAGTTTTATCTCTTCCAAAATAGGAGCAATCAAATTTTCAAGTTGATACTCCGCTAAAGCACACTGCTCATAGGTAAAGCCTTGATGGCCTCCACTCAACGGGCCCTCAACCACAATAGCATCGGGAAGTCTGTTGTAGCGTTGTGTCCAACGCTTGCAAATAATTTTAAGCGCTTTGGCAGAAGAAACAATGGGCACAAGTGCCACATCGGGGAAATTGGCTGTAAATTCAGGCATGTTGGTAGGTAGCCCAGCACCCGTAATGATAATATCAACACCAGCCTCACAAGCATCTTTAATGACACGATCGTACTCATTAATGGCATATAAAATATTGACCCCTAAAGGTTTATTGCCACAAATTTTGCGAGCATTTTTGACGATGGCATTTAACCCCTCTTTCGAATAAAAATTTTCAGCTTCCAACGGACGAGAAGAGACCATCTTTTTACTGTACTTACCATCATTATAATACCCAGTGCCTACGGCACTAATGACGCCAAGTCCTCCCTCCAAACTCACGGTACCTGCGAGTTTGTCCCAACTAATTCCAAGACCCATACCCCCTTGAATAATGGGATACTCAATATGATGTTTTCCGATTTTAAGGGATGTGAATGCCATTAGCTTACCTCGATTTTTACAAACTTTCGCTTACCTACTTGAAGAATGTAGCTACCACATTCTAACTGCAACTGCTCATCTTCGACTTTATGTTGGTCTAACTTCACCGCTCCTTGTTTGATATTACGTCTAGCGCCAGACGTTGAGTTTTCCAAACCACAATCCACCAAGGCTTTAGCAATCCAAATGGGGGCTTTACATGTAAAGGTTTCCATTTCACTAGGGATTTCGTTGTGGGCGTGTACACGGTTAAATTCGGCTTGTGCTTCCACTGCGGCTACGTGTCCATGGTAACGTGTCACGATTTCTAAGGCAATGGCCTCTTTGGTTTGCTTTGGATGCACTGTACCATTTTTGACACCCTCTTTTAGTGCCTCTATTTCTTCCAATGTTTTAGCACTTAAGAGTTCATAATAGCGCCACATCAACACATCAGAGATGCTCAGCATCTTACCAAACATGTCAGAGGGGGCATCAGTGACACCAATGTAATTGCCTAAGGATTTACTCATTTTATTCACGCCATCTAAGCCTTCAAGAAGAGGCATCATGATAACAGCTTGCTCTTTGCCCACATTATATGCTCGTTGCAAATGGCGACCCATCAAGAGGTTGAACTTCTGATCGGTTCCACCCATCTCAATATCGCACTTCATCGCAACACTATCATATCCTTGAAGCAGTGGGTATAAAAATTCACTGATAGAAATAGGGGTTTGCGATTTGTACCGCTTTTCAAAATCTTCACGCTCTAACATTCGCGCAACGTTAAATGTTGTGGTAAGCTCAACCAAACCAGCACTTCCCAACGCTTCAATCCACTCTGAATTAAACATCACAATCGTTTTTTTAGGATCTAAAATTTTAAACACTTGGTCTTTGTAGCTTTGAGCATTCGCTAAAACAATTTCACGTGTTAACTTTTTTCGCGTCTCATTTTTTCCTGTTGGATCCCCTATCATGCCCGTAAAATCGCCAATTAAAAATTGTACAATGGCACCGTACTTTTGGAGCATTGCCATTTTTTGAAGCAATACCGTATGCCCCAAGTGTAAATCTGGAGCCGTTGGGTCAAAGCCTGCTTTGACTAAGAAGGTCTCCCCTTTTTCATAAAAATTTTTCACAAGCGTAACAACACGCTCTTCATCAATAATTTCACTGACCCCTCGTTTAATCTCTTTGAGGGCATGTTCTAGATTCATCTAACATCCTTATCTACATTATTTATACGCATCGTTAACCGAAACAAACTGTATAACGCGGTACCTCATTTTAAGGTTATCGCGAACGGCGGCAACGTTTTTATCGGGTAGTTCCAAAATCATTTCAAAATAATCAGCATGCCCTTCATCCTCTGCTTTACCCAGTTCTATCGTCACGAGGTTGACTTGCATTTTAGCTAAATAGGCTAAAAATGAGGCTAAAGAGCCCTTTTTATTTTCTAAACTGACAATGAGTTTAAATCTATCGGGGGCTTCTCTCGTCCATTTAACAAACACCATTGACTCTTTTTCATCCATTAAAACAGCACCACGTTCGCAGAGCTTGTGATGCACGAACACATCATTGCCTTTACGAAAGCTAATGATATCATCACCTCGTTTAGGATGACAACAATAGTCAAAATAGACATTTGAAAAGTTGTGATTCGAGTACACAACAATATTTTCAAACTTTTGCTTTTTAATATGATAACGATCTTTCTTCAACAACGGAAACAGAAGTACTTCATTTTGAGCATACGGCTTTAACAAGGTTGCCACTTCTTGGAAATAGAGTGAATCCGTGGCTATTTTAAATACTTTTTTACTCAAACCCTCTGTTTCAACCCATACAGCAACTTTATCTTCATTGACACCAAAGGTATACGCTAAAATTTTTAGTGCCGTTCGATGGTTAATCTCTTTAATTTTTTGTCGGCAATTAAATTGAATGGTACCTTTTGCCTTTCCCGTTTTAACACTGTTTATCCAACTACATCGATACTTTGGCTCTTTAGAGGTGACGATTTTAACAATATCCCCATTTTTAAGCTCACTGAGAAGTGGCACTTTTTGTTTATTCACATACGCTTCATCCGCATAGGTTCCCACTTCTGTGTGCACTTCGTACGCAAAATCCAAAACGGTTGCCCCGCGAGGTAGGGTAAAAATGTCACCCTTAGGGGAAAATACAGCAATATCTTCACTGTAAAGGTTGTCTTTGGCTATCTCATAAAAATCTTCGATATTTTCAATTTCATCGTTTTGGGTGCTTAAATCATTGAGCCAATCCAGCTTTGGATTGAGCCCGCCTGATTTGTACTTCCAGTGTGCCGCCACACCGTATTCAGCAGTTTTATTCATGTCGTAGGTGCGAATCTGTGCTTCGACGATGGATTTGTCATCAAATACTGTGGTATGAATGGTTTGGTAGCCATTTTCTTTGGGAATGGCGATGTAGTCTTTAAAACGAGAGATAAGCGGTTTAAAGTGCTGATGCACAATACCTAAAGCTCGGTAGCAATCAATCGGCGTGCGAACGATAACACGAATGGCTAAGAGGTCAAGTACCTCTTCAATACTTACCCCTTTGCGTTGCATTTTGAGATAAATAGAATAATAATGCTTCACCCGTTTTAAAATCGTAAAATCACTCTCAATAAACCCTTCTTTAAGCATATGGTTCTGAATCTTTGAGATGAAGTGATTAAGCCTTAATTGAAGTTGTTGCCCATGCTCTTTAATATACAAATCAATCTTTTGATATTCATTGGGCATCACGTAGTAAAAACTCAAATCATCCAGTAAATTCTTAATGGACGAGATACCCAGTCTGTGTGCTATCGGCGCATACACCACCAAAGTCTCTTCGCTAATACGCTTTTGTTTTAAAGGATCTAGCGCATCAAGGGTGAGCATATTGTGCAAACGATCACACAATTTAACCACCAAAACACGCACATCACGGATAGAGGCAATGAGCATTTTACGAAAGGAGAGTGCTGAAGCAACCAGTTTATCGTTAGACGTTGAAGGCAAAAGCTCGCTATCGCGAATTTCGACAATTTTGGTTAGGCCATCCACTAAATGACCTACCTCTTCGCCAAACATTTGCTTCACTTCTTCCGTTGAACAACAGGTGTCTTCCACGACATCGTGCAAAAGCCCTGCGATGACCATGGATTCATCGCCACCCAAATAGGCAACAAAAACGCACACTAAGATAGGATGAACAACGTAAGGCTCACCACTACGTCTGGTTTGACCTTCATGCTTTTGTATGGTAAAAGAGACTGCTTTTTCAATCGCAGGTGTTTTGCGCATGTATTTATACAGCAAATCCACCGCTTGATCGGTTTGTTTACAGCCCTTTACAACCTCAACGAGTGCTTCCACGAGGAGAACTTTTTCTTATTCAGTAATAGATTCTAATCTAACTTTACCTTCTGCGATTTCCATCAAGGCAATGTCGGTTAATTTCTGCTTATTTTTATCTGCCTTAATGAGTGGCTCTGCCCCGTTGGAAAGTTGATCGGCTCGTTTAGAAACCAACATCACCAATTTATAACGATCTTGTCCAACACGTAACAACGCCTTTGCGGTAATCTCTTCAATTCTTTGCATAGTATAATTCCTTTTTGATGTATTATTATTTTTTAACGATAGAACACGTGGATAAATCACCTTGAATGATTTTGAGTAAATTTCCTTTTTCAAACATATTGCACACGACGATTGGAAGATTATTGTCTTTAGCCAATGCGATAGAGGTATCATCCATCACCTTGACGTTATCGTCTAAAGCTCTATCGTAAGTGAGCTCAGCAAGCTTTTTCGCATCAGGATATTTCTTAGGATCTTTATCGTAAACACCATCCACTTTTGTTGCTTTGATAATCATACTGGCACCAATTTCAATGGCACGCAACGTCGCTGCTGTGTCAGTGGTAAAGAAAGGATTACCCGTACCTGCGGCAAAAATAACAATACGTTCTTTTTCAAAATGGCGTTGCGCACGTCTTACGATAAATGTTTCACAAATGGCTTCCATTTTAATCGCACTTTGCACACGTACTTCCATACCCACATGTTCTAATGCTTCTTGCATCGCAACGGAATTAATCACGGTGGCTAACATTCCCATATAATCTCCACTCGTGCGTTTAATGATGCCATCTTTTGCCGCACTAACCCCTCGAATAATGTTACCTCCACCGATAACAATACCCACTTCAATACCATGAATAACTAATGATTTAATTTCATCAGCAATAAATTTGAGAATAGAGGTGTCAATACCAAATCCATTCTCTCCTGCAAGCGCTTCGCCTGAGAATTTAACCAAAACACGTTTTCGTTTTTCCATCATTGTGTAAACCTTTAATTGTATAGGAAATCGCCTATTTTATCTAAAAAGAGCTAAAAGTTACTTTGATATCAATTCCAAGGGGTCTATATGGTAGTTTTTTTGCGTGACCTCAAAAGTTAAATCATTCTCCACACGTCCAATGACATACCCTTTTTTGATTTTTTGACCGACTTGAATGGTCGGTGCAATTTTGGAAAGATGTGCATAGATGGTATGAATTTCATCACCATTTTCCACAATCACTACTTTTTGCAACGAAGCCGTATCTTTTGCAAAAATCACTTTGCCCGCAAGCACACTTTGAACCGTTGCATCAGGCTTTGAAGCGCTTAAAACCACCGATTCATTAAAGATTTTTATCTTGTAAATAGGGTCTACATAGTCGCCAAAACGCCTTTTCACACTGTACTCTTCCAAAGGAGCAATGGTTTTAGCACCTGTGTATTTTTTAACATTACTGTTTTGATACGAAGAGCCTATCTGTTTCACCCCTGAATCACCCACAGCACTTGGTGATTTATCACGTTTTGCATTTTTTTCGGCAAGCAGCTTACTCTCTTCTTGCACTTTAATAATTTTGAGTTGCTCAAGCGTTGCACGTATCTCATCACGCTCTTTTTCGATACGATCCAACTGTTTTTTGTAGCTCTCTTTTTTAGCATTCAGGGCTACAATCGAGCTCTCTTTTTTCTTCTCTAAACCTAAGAGTTCATCGTGTTTGCTTTTAGCACTTTGAATTTCAGCACGAATGGTTTTTACTTCTTGGCTTTGCGTGTAAATTTGATCATTCACCTGCTTATAATCTTGAGCCAATTTACCAAACTCTTTACGGATGATAATATCCATTTTCTTGAGTACTTCATCGACTAAAACACCATCTTCATTGTCCATATACTCGCTATCCGAAATCAAATAAAACGCAAAATCTTCGGCAATAATTTTAATGATTTTATTTTCCAATGCCTTTTTTTGCGTGCTAAGAAGCTGTGTGTCTTTTGTCAGCTTTTCAAGATACTCGTATTTTCGTTCAACCATATTTTGTGATTGCAAAATCGTCTGCGTTAATGTTTCTATCTTCTCTTTGATACTTTCAATAGCTTTTTCTTCCGCAACAATTTCCGACGCAACGTCTTGAAGTTTTCCTTGAATTTTCTTTTCCGTTTCCATAGTATCGCGTAGTGTTTTTGTTTTCTCTGTAATTTTCTGACCCGTATTGGCACCAAACGCACACACGCTTAAGAGCAACATAGACACCAATAGTCGCTTCATACACGTCCTATTTTACGCGCAACTAAGCTCACAGAAAGAATAGCAAATGCTAAAGAAGCACCAAGCAGAGGTAATCCTTCGTATAAAAAATCAAACTCAGGAAGCACAATGTCAAGGTCTTGAGCGATGCTTTGAACAATGGGAAGTTCGGGAGCAACGCTATAAATGGCACACACAATCAATGCACTGATCAACGAATCCACAATGGTCATGCGATACAACATAGCGCTTTTCATAAAAAAAGAGGCACCAAAAAGTGTCATAATCGACATCCTTCTGTTATGCTCATAGGTCCAAATACGCACCTGTTTGAAAATCAATAAAATAGCAACAGCCCCCATAAAAAAGGTAAAAACATACACCATTGATTGAAGCAAGACAAACATTTTAAAAATCTTTTCATGGGTTTTTGCAAAGGTTTCAATACGTGTAATAGAACTGTGTCCCAACAAAGCTTGTTTAATGACATCCATGCGTTGCTGATTTGGCAAACGCTGCAATTTGAGCGAATAAAATTTTGGAAGGGCGACTTGCAAAAGAGATAGGTTTTTAGAAGACATATCATTTTTAAGGCGATCTAAAATTTTCTTACTGCTGATTTCACTCAAGGAAGCCACCTCAGAAATAATTCCCTTAAGTTCATCTTCTTTAAGCTCCGTAGAAGCCACAAGGATGATGGCATAGTCATCCACAATTTTCGCAGAATACGATTCAACCACCGATGCCATAAACTGCGTAAACTGGAAAGAAAAAAGCAGCACAAATACGGAAATAATAATCGAAAAATGGCTGTTAATGGACTTCATGTAAAATGCCACCTTCTAAAAAATAGTGCTTGTAATCCATATTAAGGGTTGAAGGAATATTGTGCGTGACAACGACCACCGTTGTCCCTAAATGCTCTTTGGCGCCTTTGAGTAAATTCCAAATGACTTCACTGGAATAACTGTCTAAATTCCCCGTAGGCTCATCGGCCAAAATAAGCACAGGATTGTGTGCAAGGGCGCGCGCCATCGCTACACGTTGTTGTTCTCCCCCGCTCAGTTCATAAGGGTATTTGTTGATTTTATGCAACAATTTAACGTGTTTGAGAAGCTTATGGGCCTGCTTGACACACACACCTTTGGAAAACCCCCCTATAATGAGAGGTAACATCACATTTTGTTCTACCGTCCACTCATCTATAAGCTTATAATCTTGAAACACAACCCCCAAATAGCGTCTTAACACATTTAATCTTGTGGTGCTTATCTGTTTAAAATCCACTCCACAGACATTCAAGTCTCCTCGATTAGGGAGCAATTCACCGTACAGAGATTTGATAATGGTCGATTTTCCACTGCCACTTTTTCCCGTGATAAAGACAAATTCTTGTGGTTTAATGAGCATACTCGCATCCGTAATGACCGGTTCATCCCTACCATACGTGATGTTGAGCCCATTGGCCTTAATAACATATTCCATGAAACCACTCTTTTATGTATTGATCGGCAGCACTGTTGCTTTTTGTTGCCAAAATTGTCTCTGGAAGATACCGTGCATTACCCTCTGCATCAATCCAAACATACGCCTTTTCATTCCGCTCAGGCGCTCCAAAAGAGAGACGAATACAGCCACTGTTTTCATCCACCTTGTAAATTTCTTCAAAATGGACAAAAAAACCTTCACCCCTAAATGTTTCTGTCCTAAACCCTTTTAAGACTTTAGAAAAATCAATAGACCTATCAAAATGCAAGGTTTTCATTGGGGCGATGGGCTTCGAAACCACTTCATTGCATAACGTCACATCATAGATATCTTTTTCCATTTTACGCCATCTGTCTTCGTATTTACTGGAAATTTCTAAAAGCGCATTTTTGTTTACATGCACATCAGCACGGGCAAGTGCCATCATCACCCCAAACGAAAATTCAAAATACGCTTGAGAGTCGGTTCGAAGCTCCAATGTCCCCCTTACATGTAACACCCTCAAGGCTTCTTCGACAAACCCATGTGAAAAAACACGGCGATGGGGTTTTTTATCCCAAGGAACGGGGAAATGGACAAAAATTCTTCCCACGCTGTTGGAGGGTAAAAATTCCATAAAAAGTCTCGCATCATAATCCATGACCATGATGTTTTCAATCCCTTGCAATTCGCACTGTTTTAAAACCTGCTCAATCGAAGGCTTGTGAATTTCCAAACCAATGAACTGAATCTGGGGGTTTTTCTTGGCTTGATGCAACAGATGCCTTCCACTGCCAAAACCAACTTCTAGCCATATCTCACGCTCTGGGTTAAACGCATGCGCAAAAAAATCAAGCTCTTTTAGAAAGGGGGACCTCTTTACATGTAAAAAGGTTTTAGGCTCAATATTAGAATGGATTTCCACCGCTTGCGTGGCATTTCGAAAATCAATCAAAGCTTTTTGCAACAAAGGCACTTGCGAAGGACGCGTTGCCTTATCCCCTTTAATTAACCACGTTCCATCACTTTTTGGCATCACACGCAATAACAATTTAGCACCCTGAATGGACGCCATTACCAAACGTTCATTACGAGGAGAGAAAGCTTCACATAAGAAGTGGGTATCCCCAAAGACAAGGGGATACGCCAGAGGTTTTAAAAAAGCGGTCTGAAAATTTGGCATACCCTTCTTAATCCTTAGGAATCGTGATAACGATGCTATCCGATGGCTTCGAAGCAATGCCATACGTGTCAATCGCAATGATATGATAGGTGTATTCAACACCTGGGATGGTGTCCATATCTTGGTAATTTGGTTCAAAAATACCCGTAAAATTCTGCTTCTTGCTTGTTCCACCACTTTTAAACTCTTTGGTAATGGTGTACTTTACGCTGTTTTCATCCCCTCTCCAACTCATAAAAACAGAACGACCATCGTGCTTTATAGCCGTAATCGAAGGTGCCGCTAAAGGACCAAGGGTGGCTCCAACAATAGGAGATTCTGGTTGTGAGGACTCTAAACCATCTACATCAACAACCACAACTTTGTAGTAATATGTTTTACCATTCTCACTGACCAAATCTTCAAATTCTGTACTTTTAGTCTTGCCATGATAGCTGTAAAAGAGTGTTGAGTTACTGGAGCGATAAATTTTATAGTAGGCAAAATCACTTTGCGTTGAGGCCTCCCAACTCAAAAGGATCTTTTTAGGTAAATTAGTCGTAGCTCGAACCCCATGCACACCTTTGGGCAAAGGCTTGGTACTGGCTTCTACAATCTCGCTGGGTTTTGAGACAATGCCATCAAAAGTTTTCACTTTAACGCGGTAGCGGTAGAGATAATTATCCCTCAAATCTTTGTCAATATACTCCGCATTTAAGCGCCCATCAATTTTACCAACCTCATCCCACTTGGTAGATTTAAGCTCATTACGCTCGATAATGTACGACTCAACACGTTCCATAGGGTGAGGTCTCCAGACCAATTTTATGCGATTGGGCAAACCCGTAATGGCTTTGAGAAAAGGAACAGATTCAATCGTCCCCATCGTGCTAACCGTAACGATAGGGCTGGGTTCTGACTCCCTTTTTTCCGCGGAATAGGTTGACATGCGATAACTGTACGAAGTGTCAGGGCTAAGTTTGGTGTCGACATAATGTGAAATATATTTGTCTTTAATGGTGGCAATTTTTGTCATCTTGCTACCCTCCATTCGGTACAAGTAATACCCCTCGACCCTATCCCCATAGACGGGTGTCCATTCAAAGCCTATTTCAGTAATGTCAGGTAAAGTACGCAAGGCATCCACTCGTGGCAAAGATGCGTCAATCGCAGGCTGCTTAGGTGCTTCAAGTGTCCTTTCGCACCCACTCATCAACAGAATCAAAGCAGTGCCTAATGCAATTAGGTTTAATTTTTTCATCATAGTCTTCCTTTGAAAAAAGATGGGCCAATGTGGTTTCAAAATCCTCTAACAGCGGTGCATGCACAGACAAAGGCATGTGTGTGTAAGGATGGGTGAGATAAACCTCATAAGCATGTAACATAACTCTGGGGATTGTACCATTTTGGCTCTTAAAGCCGTATAAACTATCGCCCAAGATGTGACGAGAGAGCGCACTGAGGTGGACGCGGATTTGATGGGTTCTGCCCGTAAAAAGCTTAATCGCAATCAACTCTTTTTTGCCATCTTTCGATGTAGCAAGTTTGCAAAAAGCACTCTTAGCACCTCTTCCCTCTTTGGTAATTGCCATTTTTAAACGATGGTTGGGATTGCGACCGATGGGGAGTTCCACGACCATATTTTCCTTCAGTGGCACATCAATGATTGCCAGATAATACCGCCCCATACTTTTGGACTCTAATTGCATGGCCAGTGCGCTGTGTGCGGCATTACTCTTTGCCACTACCAAAGCTCCACTGGTCTCTTTATCGATACGATGCACAATGCCATGTCTCTCTTCTCCGCTAAGCGTCGAGAGTGTAATGCCCTTTACATGTAACCAATCCACTAAGGTAGCTTCTTTCACGCTAGGAGCTCCATGCACGGTTAAAAAGGGAGGTTTATTGACCACCAAAAGATGGTCATCTTCATACAAAATAGGCACATCAAAGCTAACTTCATACACACCTTGAGAAGCTTTGGCTTCGACATACGTGTACACTATACTCTCCCCACCCATGAGTTTGAGACTATTTTTGTGCGTCACAACACCATCAACTTCTACACCAACGCTCTTAATGAGTTTTTCAATTTGGTTGCGTGGTACGCCTAAGGCATCACTTAAAACACTGTCCAATCGTCCAGCTTTTTCACAGATAACTTCCATTTCACCGTCCATTTTTCTCTATTTTTGATATACTTCGTGAAAATTTCCAAAGGGTATTCGTGTTTCACATTGATAGGCGCATCTTAACACATTTTGATTTTTTAATTCCTATACTTGTGATTCCCATCGTTGCCATCTCCTATTATCTTATCTCTGAAGCTAGCACTATGTTAGCCAATAAACAGTTGGTCTATTTTACGGTGGGGATTATAGTTTTTTTTATTTTTCTCCTAACCCCTCTTAAAAAAATTGAGTGGTTGATTCCTCTATTTTATTGGACAACCATTCTCTTACTCATTAGCGTTGAATTTTTTGGCATTGCAAAACTGGGTGCTAGAAGATGGCTTGAAATTCCTTTTGTTCATTTTACCATTCAACCCTCAGAAATTTTCAAACCAGCCTTTATGCTTATGCTAGCCTATCTGATTAAACACAATCCTCCAGAGGAAAACGGCTACGGATGGAAAGCCTTTATGAAACTGAGCTTCTATATTCTTCTTCCCTTTATCCTTATCGTCAAAGAGCCTGATTTAGGCACAGCTCTCATTCTTTTATTGCTAGGATATGGCACCTTGTTCATCATCGGTGTCAATCCAAAAATATGGATTACCCTAGCCCTTCTCATAGGTATCAGTAGCCCTTTGCTCTACAACAATTTACACGATTATCAAAAAAAGCGCATTACGGACTTTGTTTCCGAAAGCCCTAGTTACCATGTCAAGCAATCCATCATCGCCATAGGCTCAGGTGGGCTTAGCGGTAAAGACAAAGATGAGGCAACCCAAACACACTATAAATTTTTGCCCATTGCTACGAGTGATTTTATCTTTGCTTATACCGTAGAGCGCTTTGGATTTGGTGGAGCACTAGGGCTCATTGCCTTGTATGCCCTCCTTATTGTCCATTTGATGACGCTTAATTTTAAACTCAGTGACGACCCTTTTGCCAAAGTTATCACAAGCAGTATCTCATTACTGATTTTCTTTTACATGAGTATTAACATTGCCATGACCATAGGTCTAGCCCCTGTTGTCGGAGTTCCTCTGCCTTTTTTTAGCTATGGGGGCAGTAGTTTTATTACCTTTTTTGCTCTTTTTGGTATTTTAGAAAATTTACTCGTATTTCGTTTTGATCCGACCTACCGTTCCATACGAGGCTTAAAGCTCTTTTAACGTTTGAAAGAGTACAATTTGCGTCTTAAAAATGGGTCCTTAGCTCAGTTGGTTAGAGCACCCCGCTCATAACGGGGTGGTCGAGTGTTCAAATCACTCAGGACCCACCACTTCTTTACATGTAAAGGGTTACGTGATGGTTAAAAAACTCCTTTTCGTTACGGTATTGCTCACCCACATCAGTTTGTCTGCTGGTTTTTTAGATGAATTAATCGGAAAAGATCGTGCATTTTTAGAAGCCAATGGATTTAAATGTTCTGCTTATTCGTGTGTCACGAAAGATCAAAAACATTTCAATATCAAACTCCTTGATGACACCATCAACTACGTTGAAGTTTACAGCACCGATAAAGATGAAGTCTATAAAATTGCACTTTACCTTTACCAGAACCATAAGCTTCAAAACAAAGAGATGGATGATGCCTTTCACAAAGCACTTACAAAGCTCAATGAAAAATCAAAACTCAACTATGAACTCAATAAAATTAGCGACAAATTTGGAGATGAAGCCCTCATCACCATGACCGATTCAAAACGTGCCAATGCGTTTGTAAATGTACTCAAAGAGCAGTATACTGAAAGCATAAAACAGTTCATCGAGAATGAAGGTCCAAAATAATCATCTCTTTTTAGCATGAATTGTGATAGAATTTTTGCAGACTAAATTTTAAGACTAAAGAAGTAGTATGCAAGTTATCATAGCGGGTGCTGGAAAAGTGGGTTATAGTATCGCCAAACATTTGATGGTGAACAACAGTGTGACGGTGATTGACCAAAATGAATATGCCATCCAAAATATTCAAGAAAATTTAGATGTTATGGGTATTTGCGGAAATATCGAAAATCCGCATACCTACTTTGGCATCAATCCCAATGTCGATCTTTTTATTGCAGTCACGGATACTGACGAGGTCAATCTTCTCTCTTCTTTGATTATTGACAATATCGCGACCGTTAAGCGCAAAATTATTCGCCTCAAAAACACCTTTTTTGCCAGTGACCTTATCAAAACAAAACTCAACATCAGTGACACCATCGTCCCCTCCGTTGAAGCAGCCCAACCCTTTAAGTATTTGGTCGATTTTTCCCACGCGCACAATGCTAAAGCCTTTGCGTATACCAAAGCTCTTCTGATTTCGATTCGCCTCAAAGAGGACTTTACACCCCGTATGATTTCCACATTTATCGGTGAAATCAGTGGTGAAGTGGCGATTGCGGGGATTGAACGGGCTAAAAAATTCTTTGTTCCCAAACCTGATGAAACCATGCTTCCGCATGATCTTATCTACTTTTTTGCCTTCCCAAGTGCCATCAACTCTTTACGATCCACCGTATGCGAAGTCAATGAAACAACCCATCCCATTAAAACCTGTGTTATCTTTGGTGCGGATTCTTTGGGTATTGAAATCGCCAAAGTGCTGTTAAAAAAAGGGATTGAGATTCAGATGATGGACAAAAACATTGAGCTGTGCCGTAAAGCCAATATTGAGCTCAAAAACAAAGTGACGGTGCGCAAGACCAATTACGATGCAGACCACATCATCGACAAATCGCATTTTGATACCGACATGTTCATCGCAGCTACAAAAAATGATGAGTACAATATCACCAAATGTATCGAAGCCAAACAAAAAGGGATTAAAAAAATCATCGGTATCAACAACGATATCGTCTACTCTTCCTTGATGCGAAACCTCAACATCGAAGTGGTGCGTGGGGAAAAAATCAATGCCTATTATTCCATTTTAGAGCGCATTGAATCCAATGGGGTGTTTGTGCAAAAGAAATTTTGTGGTGGAGAGGGTGCTGCGCTGTTGCGCAAAATCGATGAGAACTCCCCTTTGCTGGGTACCAAACCTTTTTTACCTGAAAAGATAGACGACAAAGGGCATTTTATTGTCGTACGGGATAATGATATTTATGAATTTAGATTGATTACACAGTTTGAAAAAGACGATGTGATTGTTGCCTTTACCAAAGAATCCGATTTTGAATCTGTAGCCAAATGGTTACAGCATGATTAAAAGGCTTCCATGAGCATCACCAGTATCCTTAAATTTGTCTCCTCCGTTGGGCTGGTTGTCTTTTTTTTGTTTCTTGTTCCTCCCATTATTGGCTTTTTTTACAATGAAGACGTTTTTGTGTATCTTCTTTCGATGTCCTCTCTTTTTATCATCAACCTCTCTCTTTTTTTAATCCTCAAAGACAGTCCCATGACACTAGGAATTAAAGAGAGCATCATCTCTGTTAATTTTATTTGGATTTTACTGGGCATTGGTGGAGCGATTCCGATGATTTTGTACACGCATCTTGACCCTGCTAGTGCCTTTTTTGAAGCGGTGAGTGGCTTTACAACCACAGGAGCTAGTGTTTACAGCGATGTCGAATCCTTACCAAAATCCATTCTCTTTCATCGAAGCTTGATGCACTGGATTGGGGGAATTGGAATCATCGTTTTGGGCGTGGGACTCTTACCCCTTCTGAATCCTAGTGGCTCAATGAGCCTTTTTAAAGCTGAGTCTACGGGCATTTCGATGGATAAAATCACCCCAAAGATCAAAGACACCGCCAATCGTATCTGGGCGGTGTATATCATCTTCACCTTACTTAATTTTTCCCTTTTATGGTTTTTTGGCATGGATGGATTTGATGCGATTAACCATGCGATGAGTACGATTTCCACTGGAGGATTTTCGACTAAGAACAGCTCGATTGGCTATTTTAATAGCGAAGCGATTATTTGGGTGACCACTTTTTTTATGATTATTTCAGGGATTAACTTTTTGTCCCATATTCGCTTTTTTAAAGGCGATAAGATGAGCTATAACACAGAAGAAGTTAAATGGTATCTTTTTCTCATTACATTCCTCTCTTTAAGTATGGGACTCATTCACTACTTTGATACCCCTGAAATTATCACATTTCACGATTCAATGATGCATGCTTTTTTTAATATTTCAGCCCTAGCAACCACCACAGGTTTTGCCTCAACGGATTATGAAACATGGGGACAATTTGCCTTGATGATTTCTATTCTTGCGATGATTATGAGTGCAAACTCTGGCTCCACCGCTGGAGGGGTCAAGATGATTCGTTACATTCTCTTTTTCAAAAACATCGGACTGGAAATGAAACGTTCTTTGCAACCTGATGTGATTACCTCTGTCTTTATCGATGATAGGCAAATTCGTCCTTCAATCATCAATGCCATTTTTGGTTTTTTTGCACTTTATATCTTAACATTGTTTATTTTATTTATGTATTTGTATGCCAGAGGATATGATTTTATAACCGCATTTAGTGCCTCTGTTTCCATGGTTGGAAATATTGGTCCAGGACTTGGAGAAGTGGGTCCAACCGATAATTATGGCTTTTTTACATGGTATGATAAAATCATCCTCTCCATGGCTATGATTATCGGTCGTTTAGAGTGCTACACCGTCTTTATGATGCTCTCACGTACCTTTTGGAAGCGCTTTTAAAAAAGAGGTAATTTCCCTGCTTTATATGCCTCATATGCCTCTTTTACACGCATATCTCCTGCACCTACGTACATTTTGACACCACTTTTGCCCAAAATGGCATTGGCATTTTCCCCTGGACCATTGCCCGTAATGAGCACATCTGCTTTTAAATCCAACAGCACTTTTGCCATCTTTGGCCCTGCACCATGGGCTTCATTTTTACCCTCATTGTTATCAAAACTCTCTAACGTTTGAGCCTCTTCGTCCCACAGTAAGAGATAATCCGTTCGTCCAAAACGCGCTTCGATCATACAATCCCACGTCGTTCCTTGTGCTGTAAATGCTATCTTCATTGTTTCTTCTCCTGTAAAATGTGTTGTATGGTTTGAAAGGCGTGTTGGATAGGGGCATGTAAGGAGCTATCATCGTACTCCAGTATCGTTTGTTCCATCACCATTGCTTTAGTGAAGGAGGGATTAAAGTCTATGGTTGCTAAAAGGCTAATGCCCTCCGCCTCCAAAAATCCCTTGATGCGTGCACACATCTCCTCATTAAGATCGGCTTTATTGATAATACATCCCGAGGGAATACCAAAACGTTTCACCACCGCATGGACCCGCTCCAAATCGTGTAGTCCTGAGGGGGTAGGCTCGGTCACAAGCACCACAAAATGCGCCCCACTCAAACTTGACACCACAGGACATCCAATCCCTGGAGAGCCATCCACGATCATCCATGCTTTTTCTTCACGTAGGGCTAAGGTTTTTGCCTCTTTTTTGACTTTTGCGACCAGTTTTCCAGAGTTCTCCGCTCCGACACCTAGTTTGGCATGCACCATAAACGCACCGTGCTTACTCATGGATTGGTACCACTGCCCTGAAATTTTTGGCGACATGGCAATGGCTTTGGGGCGACACACCCGTGCACAATACCCACATCCCTCGCACGCAATGGGGTTAATCACATAACGTCCCCCGATAAAATCAATCGCATCAAAACGACACACATCCGCACACCCACCACAATTTCGACACTCCATTGGGTCGATAAAAGCACCCTCTCCGCTGTAAAAATCTTCACATAGCTCAATACTAGGTTTTAGCAACAGATGCATATCTGCTGCGTCCACATCACAATCGGCAATCACCCCTTGCACCCCAACGAGTGTCGCAAAGGCTGCGGCTATTGAGGTTTTTCCTGTTCCACCTTTGCCTGAAATTACCACAATTTCTTTCATAAAAGCCCCTTTGCTTCACAAAAAGCGACCACATCACGCAAGGCCTCTTTAAATCCCGCCACGGAGCGATACGCCAATTCTCCTCTAGCATATGCCATCGCCACCGCTCTATCGTGAGGAATTTTCGCGATAATATCAATCGCTTCAGCACGGCAATAGTCCAAAACCGCATCATTGCCAATGCCATGCTGGTTAATCACCACACCAAACGCTTTTCCGACCGCTCTTACCGTTTCAACGGCTAGTTTTAAATCGTGTAAACCAAAAGGTGTGGGTTCCGTAATCAAGATAACAAAGGCGACATCTTTGATGGCTTCAACCATCGGACACGACGTTCCTGGAGGTGCATCGTAAATTTTAACGGTATCGTCACCAAAATACTTTTCAACATACTTTTTTGTTTGCGAAATAAGCGAAACCGCTTGCTCTTCACCGATGTTTAAACGCCCCTCCACCCCATCGATCCAATCAGAGCGCCAATGGGTTAGCTCTCCCATCTTTTGAGGCTCCATCGGTAAGGCTTGTGTGGGACAAAGCTCCGAACAGGCATAACAGCTGTGGCATAAATTGGGGAAGACTAAAATTTCATTGGCGATGTGAATCAGCGCATTGTAATTGCACACCTCGACACACTGCGCACACTGAGTACACGCCTGTGAAACCCAACGAGGTATCATTTTAAACGTATCGTGAGTTTTGAGTATTTGGGCGTCAATGAAGAGTTTTGAATTGGGCTCTTCCACGTCAAGATCGGCTAAAACCACACGCTTTGTCTCGCCCAAGAAGGTCGCAAGATTGGTGGATAGGGTTGTTTTTCCCGTTCCCCCTTTTCCACTAGCAATGGCTATTTTCATTCACACTCCCTTTCAAACAACAGGTTCCATGCCCATATTTTCGGGCAAAATTAATCAAATCCGTACTGTTACATGTAGGACAGGTTGACGCTTCTTTATCAATGCCTAAGGCAAAAAAATGACGGCAAGAGAGGCACTGAAAAAGGTTGTCTTTGAAGTGAACATTACCGCCCTCAATCTCAAGTTTTACCCCTTCGACAAGGAGTTTTGAGACTTTGTGACGGGCGCGCTCTAGTAAACGGGTAAAGGTTGAACGTGAGATATTCATTCCCATAGAAGCTTGTTCATGCTCCATCCCCATATAATCCGCCAAACGAATCGCTTCATATTCGTCTAATTCTAAGCTTACATGTAAGAGTTTGGTGCCTTCAATGCCAGAGGGCTTAAACGAAGCAAACAGTGGAGGAGAAGAAACCAAACGCTCTTTAGGAGTCCGTGCCATCATGCCATCCTTATTTTTTCAGCATTATAATACACATATGTGCATAATGTCAAGGGCATTCTCTTAGGCTCGCAAGGCTCCAAGGGCTTCTTTGATGGCTTTTAGCAAGGTATCTATCTCTTTTTTTGTGTGCGTGTAGTGAATGGTGATGCGAAGCCACCCAGGTTTTTCATCAAAGCTTTGCCCATCTTCTAATGACAGCAAATCATGCCCATACGGGCCTGCACAACTGCACCCTGCTCTGGTTTGAATGCCAAAATGTTCCGAGAGATAACGGGAGATATCGTAAGGATTGACCCCTTCAAAATTGAGTGAAAAGATAGGCAATTTTTCTTGGGCATATTTGCAATAGAGCTTTACCCCTTCGATTTCGCGAACGCGTGAGCCAAAGTAAAATTTGAGCTCTTCTTCAAGCTTGGCAATGGTCTCCAAACCAATCTCATTGCGCAGATTGTACGCCAATGAAGCACGAATAAATTGTAAAATCGCAGGCGTTCCCGCATCTTCAATCATCTCTTTATCGCTTAAAAATTGGTGCGACACCCGAGAGACATACCCCACCGTGCCTCCACCTGCAAACGTGGGTTTGGTTTGCGTACACAAGCTTTTTTTCATCACCAAAAGCCCACATGCACCTACCCCTCCTAAAAGTTTATGCGGAGAGAGAAACAGCGCATCGTAGTAACGACAATCGATGTTAATGTACGGTGATGCCGCTGCCGCATCAAGGCATAAAATGCCTCCATAACGTTTAATCAACGCATGTAAACTGCGATAATCACTCACAATGCCCGTCACATTGGATGCAACAGAAAAAGAGGCGATAATCTCTCGTTTACGGTGTTTTTGCAACATCTTTTCCAAAAACTCTGTATCGATTTTTTCATGCGCATCCAAAGGAATACGAATCACCTCACACAAACCCTCTCTGAAACTGAGCTCATTAGAATGGTGCTCGTAGGGTCCCACAAAAACGACAGGTAGTTTTTGTGGCTTACATGTAAAGCGTGTTCGGGTTTGAGGCGGAATATAAAGCCCCATCAATTCTTGAAATTTTTTGATTGCACCCGTAGCACCACTGCCACAGGGAAACAGATAAAAGCTCTCATCCAACGCAAGGGCTTTTTTCAAATCCTCCCTTGCTTTGGCATAATAAGCACTGGTTTTGAGGGCACTGCTTGAAACTTCTGAGTGCGTATTGGCATAGGTTTTTAACATATCCAATACTTTCATTTCAATGGGTTTATACGCCTGCCCCGAAGCGGTATAATCAAAATAAAGAATGCTCGCATCTTTAATGATGTTTTTTCGTATCTCTTTCACGTTAAAATCCATACTTTTTTGGCTATTATAACGTCTTACAACGTAAAAAAAGATGATGGGAATCAATAATGATTGACGAAACGTTACTCAACAGCCTCAGTGCCAAGGAAAAGGAGCTTTTCAAAAAAGGGCTTAAAGATTTGATTGATCAAACCTATGTCATTGAAGATGAGTATAAAAAACTGGACGTTTCATACACAGCTTTGCAAGATTTTATCCGCCAAATTATCGAGGTTCAACCCAATGCGCTGTGGGTTTTAGATGAAAATGGAACCTTATTTCTGGAAAACTCCGAAGCCAAAAAAATAGGTGCCCTTATAGAAGGGCTTCCTAGGCAAGAGTTTAGTCAAGAAATGGAATTTGACAACCGCTTTTACCTCTTAAGTAGCGTTATGCAAGCAGAAAAACAGATTATCACCGCGACCGACATCACCGAGGGAAAACGCCAAGAAAGGCTGGTTTCTATGGGACAAGTTGCTGCCCATCTTTCGCATGAAATACGCAACCCCATAGGCTCGGTCTCTTTACTAGCCTCGACCTTACTTAAAAAAGTAGACCCGAGCGTTAAACCCCTTGTTACGGAGATTAAAAAAGCCATTTGGCGGGTGGAGCGCATCATCAAAGCGACCTTACTGTTTACGAAAAGCTTACACATCAACCCCTCTTCGTTTTTCTTGGATAAATTTATCAAAGAGTGTGAAAGTGCCATTGAACATTACTCCTACTCCAAAGAAGTTGCCTTTCATTTTGAACTCCCTCACATTGAGATGAAAGGGGATTTTGAACTCCTCAACCTTGTACTTCAAAACTTTCTTTTTAACGCCATTGATGCCATTGAAGAGAGCGATAATGAATGCGGCCATGTGTGGGTCACATACATTGAAGATGCGGAGAATATCATCTTACATGTAAAGGATGATGGCAAAGCCATTGAAAATAAAAATATTTTGTTTGAGCCATTTAAAACCACCAAAACCAAAGGCAATGGGCTAGGGCTTGCACTGTCTTTACAAATAATTCAGGCACACAATGGTAAGATAAATCTTCTTGAAGAGACTAAAGGGTTTGAAATAAAAATAGGACGCTAAATGTTAAAAGAGAGTTTGCGTATTTTTTCGGGTGATTTAAAAAATTCTTCACGAGACCTTTTTCCCATAGTCCTTGTCGTAGCTTTTTTTCAGCTTGCCTTTATCAAAACCGTTCCTGAAAACCTCATTCCAACCTCTATGGGCATCATTATTGTCGCGGTGGGACTAGCCTTGTTTATTCGTGGCCTTGAAATTGGCATCTTCCCCATTGGTGAAGCATTAGCGCATGATTTTGCGAAAAAAGGTTCACTCTTTTGGCTATTAACGTTCTCTTTTCTCATCGGTTTTTCAACCACCATCGCCGAACCTGCCCTCATCGCGATTGCCGATAAAGCTGCGATGATTAGTGCGGGTAAAATCGATGCGTTTTACCTTCGCATCACCGTTGCACTCTCTGTGGGATGTGCCATAGCCCTTGGTGCTTTGCGTATTTTATTGGGGCATCCTATTCATTATTATATTCTTGCGGGATATGTTTTAGTCGTTTCAGTCACATTTTTTGCACCTCCTGAAATCATCGGACTTGCCTACGATAGTGGCGGTGTCACCACGTCAACCGTGACGGTGCCTTTGGTGGCAGCTCTAGGCATTGGTTTGTCTTCTAGTATCAAAGGGCGAAATCCTATGATTGATGGCTTTGGGCTCATCGCGTTTGCTTCACTCACACCCATGATTTTTGTGCAAGTATTTGGGGTCGTCGTCTACTCCTTAAACGATACAAGCACACTGGTTGTCGCCACACAAACCGTTGTCCAAGAAGCTACAACAGCACATTACCAACTCTCATTTATGGTCATTTTAAACGACTTATGGGGTGTTATCCAAGATGTTTTACCTATTCTTCTTGTCATTGCTTTTTTCCAATACCTCATTATCAAAAAACCCATTGCCAATCTTTCCAAAATTATCACGGGTATCGTCTTGGTTATCTTAGGCCTAGATGCGTTTATCGTTGGTCTTGAAATTGGACTCTTTCCCATCGGTGAGACAATAGCCCTAGAGATGACGAAGATGAATAATGTTTGGATTATCTACGCCTTCGGTTTTGCTATTGGTTTTGCAACGACGATGGCAGAACCCGCATTGATGGCGATTGCGATGAAAGCCTCCGAAGTCAGCCAAGGCAATATCAATCAAAAAATGCTTCGCACGGCTGTTGCCATTGGTGTGGCGATAGGCATTGCACTTGGATGTTTTAGACTGGTCACTGGAGACCCGCTTCATTATTACATTATCGTGGGGTATATTTTTGTCATTATCATGACCTATTTTGCCCCAAAATACATTGTGCCCATCGCTTATGATAGTGGTGGGGTGACAACATCAACCGTCACCGTTCCTCTTGTAGCAGCTTTGGGGCTTGGCTTGGCGGAGAATATTCCAGGGCGTGACCCTTTAATTGATGGTTTTGGGCTCATCGCCTTTGCGTCACTTTTTCCCATGATTACCGTTATGGGGTATGGCATTGTTGCCAATATTATTGTAAACAGGAGAAAAGCATGAAGTTTAATATTTTAGTCGCTATGGTTCCCAATGAAGATGAAGCTGTAGCTATCGAAACCGCTAAAAAAGCTGGGGCGGGAAGTGTCACCATTTTGAGTGGTAAAACCATTGGGCTTAAAGAAAAAAAGGTCTTTTTTGGTTTAACGCTGGAAGAAAATGTCTCTTTGTTACTCTTTATTTTACCCCAACGCCTCACCATGCTGGTTTTTAAAGCATTACGCAAAAAATTTCACCTCTCCAACCATGCCGAAGCCAAAGGCTTGTTGTTTACCATTCCAATCACCCATCTTTCAGGCATGGAAGCTGAGGAGGTAGAACTGTTTGAAAAAGAATTACTCGATGTACTTTAAAAGGAGAAAAAATGTTAGTTTCTGAAGTAATGATTAAAGACAATCTTGCCATCGTATCGCCCATCTCTCCCGTGCGCGATGCCCTGACCTTGATGCGTAAAACCAAAGTCAAATCGCTCATCGTCGATAAACTGCGTCCCAGTGACGCGTATGGGCTTTTGACGTATAAGAATATTCTCTTTTCGATTATCTCTAATGATGGCGATATTGACCTGTTGCGTGTGTATGACATCTGCTCAAAACCCGCTATTCAAGTCTCAAAGCAACTGGATTTAAAATACGCCTCTCAGCTGATGGTTAAAAATAATGTCAAACGTCTCTTGGTCGTGGACGGCAATGAACTGGAGGGCATTTTAACCATGACGGATATTTTGACCCTCTTTTTGGAAAGTATTGAGGAGAACGAGTAGAGGTTTAAACCACCTCTACATAGCCTAATGCACGGATAGTCTCATCCAAGCTATCGTCCACACAAAAGCTTGTTTCTATCAAGATGTTTTGAAGTTTTGAGCGGATTAAAAGGTGTAACGGTCTTTTACCAGAACACGTTCTTACCATCGTATAGAGTGCTTCAATGCGTGATGTATCTTCACTAAGATCTACCATTAAGACTTTAGGTAGGCTTGGTGTTTCAATCACTTTTGTCTCGATTTTCTCTTTTTTTGCCTCATCCAAATCCATGATTTTCATCACACGCATTTTGGTGGCTTGCCCATCATTGGTGACATCCACTTTAAAACAAAGCGGTTTTTCCAAATCCATTTTGGAGAGCATGTCGAGTTGTTTTTCAAAGACGGTTAATTCCATACTGCCATGAAAATCCATCAAAGAGATGATGCCAAATTTGTTTCCTTTTTTACTGATTTTCTCCGTTATCCCCTCTACTTTTCCGATAAATAAAGCTTTGGAACCGTCTTCGATTTGGTCTTTTTCACTGGAAAGGGTATAGTTCATTCCATCAATTTCAGCCCTAAAGGCATCTAAAGGATGACCTGAGATGTAAAAACCAATGGTCTCTTTTTCGAGTTCTAGCATGCGTTTGTTATCGTATTCACTGAGCATTGGGATGGTGACACTCACCGTTGTCATCTCTTCATTGTCACCAAACAGTGAGTTTTCTGCCATTTTTTTTGCCCTAGAACATTCAGCCCCTGCATCAATAATGGCATCGATACTCTCAAGCAAAGCGCGTCTGCTGTACCCAAAGGCATCAAAACTTCCCGATTTGATGAACGATTCGATGACCTTTTTATTGACTTTAGAACTGTCAATGCGTGAGATAAAATCACTCATATCAACAAATGGTTTCTCAATACGTGCTTCTAAAATCTTACTAATGGCGGCATTCCCAACGCCCTTAATAGCCCCCAAACCAAACAAAATTGCCTCTTGCCCCGCTTCATCTTCAAATGCACTAAACTCCACAAGGCTGTTTTGAATGGAAGGAGGCAAAAGAGTGATACCAAGGCGCTTGACCTCATCGATGTATTTAACTACTTTATCGGTATTGTCTTGTTCTGAGGTTAAAAGGGCTGCCATAAATTCAGGCGCGTAGTAGCATTTCAAATAAGCAGTCTGAAAGGTGATCATCGCGTATGCGGCCGAGTGCGATTTGTTAAAACCATACCCTGCAAATTTTTCAATCAAATCAAACAGCGTGGAGGCATTTTCGTACTTGTACCCAAGACCAACGGCACGTTCACTAAATTCTTTGTTGTACTTAGCCATTTCATCGGCTTTTTTCTTACCCATCGCCCGACGGATGATATCTGATTCACCCAAGCTAAAGCCACCAATGGTTTGTACGATTTGCATCACTTGTTCTTGATAGACAATCACCCCATACGTTGGCTCCAAAATAGGACGCAGAGGTTCGGTAAACTCATCAAAAAAGTAATTAATCTCTTTGCGCCCATGCTTTCTATCAATAAAATCATCCAACATGCCAGACTCCATAGGCCCTGGGCGATACAGAGCCAAGACCGCAATCAAATCTTCAAAGGTGCTCGGCTTTAGCTTTTCGTTCAAAGACTGCATACCACTGGATTCGATTTGGAACAAGCCTATCGTATGCCCGCTTTGAATGAGTTCATACACTTTAGCATCGTTCATGTCAAGGGTATTAAAATTAATCTCTTTGTTGTAGCGTATTTTGATGAGTTTAAGGGCATTGTCAATGACGGTGAGTGTCTTAAGTCCTAAAAAGTCGAACTTAATCAAATCCACATCTTCAAGAAAGTTCAGCGAATACTGCGTCACCAAATGCGTCTCACCAGAGGGCTGATACAAAGGGGTTTTGTGCCACAACTCTTCATCGCTAATCACCACACCTGCTGCGTGCATCCCTGAATTTCGATTTAACCCCTCTAAGGCGAGGGCAAACTTCCACACCCGCTGCATCCTTGGGTCACTTTCAACCAATTCTCGAAGCTTGGGCTCTTTTTGGTACGCTCCAGGTTTATACCCCTCTTCGCCCTCAACCCCTTTGCCACTCAGCGTAATGCCCAGTTCATCAGGAATCAGTTTTGCCATCGCATCGGCTTCTGCATAGGGAATCGCTAAAACACGCGCTACGTCACGAATCACTCCCTTGGCTAAAAGTTTACCAAAGGTGATGACTTGTGCGACATTGTAACGTCCGTATTTTTCAACGACATAGTCGATAATCTCCCCTCGTCTGCTTTGACAAAAGTCGATATCAATATCGGGCATGCTCACACGTTCTGGGTTCAAAAATCGCTCAAACAGCAAATTATAAGGCATGGGGTCAATGTCGGTGATTTGAAGGCTGTATGCCACCAAACTTCCCGCCGCCGAACCTCGTCCTGGGCCTACAGGTACACCTCTTTCTTTGGCTTCACGGATAAAATCCCAAACGATGAGCATGTAGCCTGGAAACTTCATATCACAGATGATTTTGATTTCACGCTCCAATCTGTCACGGTACTCTTGGTGGAGTTCAGACCTTACATGTAACAGTCGTTTTTCAAGCCCTGCGCGACACTGGTAGGCAAAATAGTCATTGTCATTGTCAAAGCTCAGCCCATCACGAATGGCATACTCTTGGGTAAATTTAAATTTTGGAGGGGTGGGATTGCCAAGGGGAATTTCTAAGTTGCATTTATCCACAATCTCTTGAACATTGCTAAGTGCTTCGGGAATATCGGCAAAGAGTTCTGCCATTTGTGAGGGTGATTTGACGTAAAATTCATGCACAGAGTGGCGAAGGCGCGTGGGGTCATCAAACTCTTTGTTCATCGCGATACACATAAACGCCTCGTGCGCTTCGGCGTTGTCTTGTTCCGTGTAGTGCGTATCGTTGGTCGCAATGACTTTAATGCCTGTCTCTTTGGCAATACGCAAGATATCATCATCGATAAAAAGCTGATCGCTGATACCATGGCGCATAATTTCAAGGTAAAAATCTTCGCCAAAAATCGCTTGGTATTCTAAAGCAATTTCTTTGGCTCGCTCATAGCCTCGTGCACCAAATTGGACATTTTTTTTGTTATTGAGATTGAGGTGCCAATTCACTTCGCCTTGCAAACATGCCCCCGAACACACCAAGCCTTCAGCGTGTTCTCGCAGAAGTTTTTTATTGATACGCGGATAGTAGTAAAACCCGTTAATATAACTCATCGATGAGAGGTACATGAGATTTTTATAGCCGATTTCATTTTTAGCATACAAACAGAGGTGAAAGCGTTGCTTATTGGTTTTATCGCTCAAATCATCGCTATTGTGCAAATAAGCTTCCATCCCAATAATGGGCTTAATGCCCTCTTTTTTCATGGTTTTGTAAAAATCAATCGCCCCAAACATGTTGCCATGATCGGTCATTGCTACGGCTTTGACCCCTTGGGATTTGAGTTTTTTAGCCAGTTTTCCTATCTTGTTAGCGCCATCTAAAAGGGAGTATTCGGTGTGTAAATGCAAGTGGGTGTAGGTTGTATCGCTCATGCTGTCTCAATTAATTTGATTTTAAATAGTCTACCTAAAAGAGGCTTCAAGAGGCTTTACATGTAAGGATTTTTCCTTACATGTAAAGAGAATTTTTCCTATTTATACTAAGTTTTTTTGGTGCAAAGCCCATACATCTTGGATGCCTTCACTCTAATTTAGCTTATCCATAATCGCCACAATGTCTGAGGTCTTTTCTTGAATGGTTTCCACATCATGGGTGAGTTCGTGCATCTCTTTGGCATTGGCACTCATTTTCCCTGAACTGTCCACAATGCTGTTGACGATAAGCCCGATAGTGGCTTTGATTTGGGCGAGTGACTTGCTTGTCTTGTCGGCCAGTTCACGAATATTATCCGCTACAACAGCAAACCCACGTCCATGCTCTCCAGCGCGTGCTGCTTCGATGGCTGCATTGAGTGCTAAAAGATTAGTTTGATCGGCGATATCACCAATGATGTTTAAAATATCATTGGCTTCTCTCGCATTTTGGGTGAGCGTATTTAGGGTATCGGCAAGATGTTGTTGGGTCTGCCCCATACCTTGCATCGACATCGTGGTATCGCGTACGATTGTTCCCAAATCTTTTAAAGGCTCATTTTTAATGGTCGTAATCGATTCAGAGAGTCGTTTGGCATTTTGATGAATTGCTTCACTTTGATGACTGTTTTCCCGTATCATCGATGCAAGAGAAGCACCCAAAGCATTAACGCCCTCCACAAGCCCCTTGAGTTCACCTTGCGTTTGAATACCAATAGGATGCGTGAAATCGCCTTCTTGAAAATTTTTAAGTGAAAGCAGTGTCGCGTGTATCACTTCATTCACCTTTGCAATCATCGCATCAATTTCATGAGAAAGACGATTGGTAAGAAAATTGCTTGAGACATAAGAGGTTTTATTATTCATATAGCCATTGGACATTTTAGAACAAATAATGAGTACTTCTCCTACAACCCGTATATCATCCAAACGTAACGCTTCAAACTCTTTAAAGGTTTTATCAATAACGGCAATGGTTGAACCTATCTCATCCGTGGCATCATCTTTAAGTCGGTAATCTATTAAGTTTTTTTTGTTCGTAACGTACAAACCAAAATCTTCAATGTAACCTTTTAGTTTCACCATACGATCCCCAATAAGGCGCTTGCTCACCAAAATAGATACGATAGCGAACAAAAGAACAATCACGACAGAAATAAGACCATTGTTTAAAACCAATGCATTGATGGCTTCATCAGATTTTATCTTCTCTTTAGCTAAAAGCGCGTCGATATCATCGGCATAAATGCCTGTTCCTATAATCCAATCCCACTCTTTAAATGCTTCGACGTAAGAAATTTTAGGTTGTGGCTTTTCAAATCCAGGTTTGGGCCACATGTAGTCCACGACGCCTCTTCCCTCGTTGCGCGCTACTTTGACAAATTCATTGAATAAAAACTTACCGTTGGGGTCTTTGGCTTGAGACAAATCTTTCCCCTCTAAGGCTGGATTGGTCGGATGCATTACCATGCGTGGTGTAAAATCATTAATCCAAAAGTAACCATCACTCCCAAAACGAATCTTTTTAATGGCATCTTTGGCTTTGGCTTGATTGCTTTTGGTCGCTTCTTCTTTGCTACTACCCTCTGCTATCTCTGTTTGGGCACGCTCATAAAAAGAGATAATGATTTTTTTACCAATCTCTACTTTTTCACTTAACGCATTGATTTTTTCATTTTCCATGAGTTTTCGCATATTTTCTAAACGGTTTTGTGCATCACTTTGCGATAAAAATACCACCACACTTGTTGAGATAATCGCACTTAAAATGAGTGAGGCAAACAAAAGTGCTGTAATTTTAAATTGAATGCTTAAATGCTTCATAATGCCCTCTCTCCTAAACGCATCTGTTGATAGAGTGTTTCGTATTTTGCAATCTCCTCTTTCGTTGCCATTTTACGAACAGAGAGGTAATGGTCTTTTCCAAAAGGAAATATCGTGGCATATACCCAATAAAATTTTCCGCTTTTAGTACGATTTTTCACAAATCCTTGCCATACGTTACCACTTTTTACCGTACTCCAAAGCTCTTTAAAGGCTGCACGAGGCATATCAGAATGACGAATAATATTGTGATTTTTTCCAATCAGTTCATCCAGCGAATACTCTGAGTACTTGACAAAAGATTCATCCGCATACACAATCACGCCTTTGGCATCTGTTTCAGATACCAACATAGACTTTTCATCTAAAAGTATCTCATTATTGTTGAATTGCATAGGTACTCCTGTAACGTTGAAACACACTTTATGTGTTGATTGTAACACACTCTATGACGAAAAAACCTTATTTTATATCAAAAAACCGTCTTGCAAGTAAAAGATATAACGATATTGTTTCTAAAGTTCTCAGTGTTTTGCTCATTTATCTAGCAATGGTCTCAAAGTAAGCACGCACACGGCTCACTTTGCTTGCGTTTTCTAAAGGTTGATTTTCTATTTCTGCCAACAATGTCGCGGCTTCTTCAAGATAAAGGTTGGCGCAAGCACCCTTGAGATAGTGAGCCCTTTGACGTATGGCTTCTGCATTTTTTGATGCACATGCCTCTTCGAGTGTGTGTAAATCATCCTCCAACGTCAAGAAAAAATTATCCAAAATCATCTCAACCGTCATCGTATCTAAACCCATTTTTTGAGCAATTCCTTCTTTATCAAGCATCTGTTTCTCCGCCATAGGTGCTTGACTCTCTTCAGGGCTAAGGGCATGTAAGGATTCTAAAAACAAACGCAATTCGCTAAAATCAACAGGCTTAGAAAGATGCCCATCCATCCCCATCGCAACATAACGCTCTTTATCGCCTTTGAGGGTATTGGCGGTGAGTGCCATGATAGGAACGTGCATACCTTGTGTTTCTTTTTCATACTCTAAAATCGCTTGTGTTGCGACCATCCCATCCATGATGGGCATATTGATGTCCATGAGTACCGCATCAAAAGCTTCTTGTTGGAACAGAGCAACCGCCTCTTGACCGTTTTCCGCCATCTTACATGTAACCCCTAATTTATTCAAATAGACCTGCATAAGATGACGATTGGTAGGATTGTCTTCTGCAACAAGCACGTGTTTATTAAGAGGGGCTATGAGTATTTCATCGGCAAGGGTATGTACCTCTTCTTTAAACAGTGAGACAATGGCATTAAAAATCTTAGAACCATACAAGGGGCATTCTAAAAGCTGATCCACCAAAGGCTCCAAAACTAAAGGCAATTCACTCACACAATCATCCCTAAGACCAATAATAATCGTTTGAGGAAAGTGCTGTTTGTAAGCTTTTAGTGTTGCTTCTATCCCTTCAGTTCCTATGTAAAAGAAGAGTGCTTCGACCTCTTCTTTAGAATTCCATGCTTTTAAATGTCCCCATTTGTATAAATACGCTTGCAACACTTCAAGCAATTCTGGCATCTCAGAGGGTTTACCAAGAATGGCAAAACGGTGGGGAAACTCTTTTTTAGAAGGGTGTAAAACACACTCGCCTATGGGCAAGGTGACATCAAAGAAAAATGTACTACCACACCCCAATTCACTGTCCAATTCAATACGTGAACCCATCTTTTGGATAATATCCCAAGAGATAGAAAGTCCTAAACCTGTCCCCCCAAACTTACGAGAAATACCCTCATCCGCTTGCGTAAAAGGTTCAAAAATCTTTTTTTTCTGTTCCTGCTGTATGCCAATACCACTGTCTTGAATACTGAACCGTAGAGTGATGGATTCGTCCGTTATCTCGCGTTGCCTGATTTCAAAATTGACTTTCCCTCCATTGGGTGTAAATTTAATGGCATTGCCGATAAGATTGGAGATCACTTGGCGAAGGCGTACGGCGTCTCCCACCAAAAGTTCAGGAATCGTTGGGGACGCGTAAAAGTAAAATCGTATGGATTTTTCTTTAGCTTTAATGGCGAAAAGTTCGACAACACGCTCCATGATTTCCATCAGCTCAAAAGGCTCTTTAACCAATTCAATGGAGCCTTGCTCCACTTTGGAGAGGTCTAAAATATCATTGATGATATCCAACAAAGCGTGCGAATTTTCATAAATAATACGCGCATACTCCCTATTTTGAGGCGTGATGGCACTTTGAGTCAAAATATTGGAAAACCCGATGATGCCATTGAGTGGGGTTCGTATTTCATGACTCATATTGGCTAAGAACTGTGATTTGGCATGGTCTGCCATTTGGGCTTTGATGGCAAGGCTTTTGGCGTGTTCATTGCTTTGAAGCAAGTTTTTATTGGTCTTCAAAATGCCTCTGGCTAAGAAACCACCCAAAACAACAATTAATCCCATAACCGAAAAGGTGATGATGTACTGCCATATCATATAAAAACGTTGCTCTTCCTCACTCTGCTTTTTAACTGCCAACATCTCTTCGCGACTCTCATACAATAAACGACCCGCATTTTCTTTCATCCGAATAAAATGTGTCGGAAGTTGTTTGAGAAAAATAACAATCTCTTGTTCGGTTTGGTGTCCATCAACCTTCGATTCACGCGCTTCAATAAAACGTGCCAATTCATCCACTTTGGTTTCAAGTGAAGCAATTTTAGGAATAAGGTCGATAAATTCCATACTTAATTGTTTGTTGTTGGCGCGCTGGTAGGTTAAAACCTCTTTAATTGCATCAATGTCGGGTAAATTGAGCCCTACTTGAACTTCAACACTTCCGCCATTGTGTAACACACCCAAGAGTTTACGAATGGCATGTGTCTCTTGGAAGATATCTCTACGGATGCGCTCAATGCCCGTTTGAGCACCTAACGTTGCCAGTTTGTAGTAATGTGATTCCACAGCGCTAATGTGTGCGATAATATGCTCTCCGATGCGGTAGCGGACTTGTTCATTGCGTATGGTTGCATCGTACTTTTCTTCGATAAATTCATCGAAATAAAGATGCAATCCCATCAATGAAAAAAACCCAACCACAAAAACAGCGATTAAAACACCTAAATTGACAATATAATTTTTATGTACCACGCGTATTCCTAAAAACTTAAGGTGTCAAATGTGGCTAATTCATCGTCATTTAAAAAACCATACGCATGAAACACCTCTCTACCCTCTTGTGATCTTGCATATGCCATAAATTGACGTACGATGTCAGGATGGCGTGAACTTTTCAACAAGGTCAACACCAAAATATTTTTGGGAGCAACGGCTTCTGGAAGGTCTAAAACATCGACAATCTCTTTATTGCCTTCCCAAAATGCGGTAGCGCGCCAATTTAAAATAACATCCGCGTCCTTTTCTTTAATGGCTTTAATCAGATTGCGTGAATCGGTGGTCAGGTAGACCGCCTTTGCCATAGCCTCGGTGTAAATACCAGCACTCGTAAGTATTTTTTTGGTTTGATTGCCGATGCTGCCACTCTCAGGATTGCACAACACTGTTTTATATCGTTCATCCAAAAGCACATTAAGATTGGCCTCGACTCCTTTGGGATTGCCTTTAGGTACCATCAGTGCAGCTCGATTATAGCCGATAAAAACGGCATCGTTTTCCATCACACCTTCGCTGAGGTATTTTGTACGATAAGAGAGGGAACCTGGCATATATACATCCCCTGCCTTAGAATTTTTAGCACTTTGGTACAAATCCTCAGACCCGCCTTGCAAAATTTTGATTTTAACACCCTCTTTACGCTCAAAACGTGTGGCAAGCTCTGTCATGGGTTTAACCATCGTTATGCCCACATAAAAAAGCAATTCGGGTTGTTCTTGTGCTTTTGAACCCTTTGTCTCTTTTGGCTCACCACACCCTGCAAAAAAGATGAAACAAACCATCATTACATGTAAGAAATAACGCATCACTCTTCTCCTTGAAATTGCTTATAAATAGCACGTACTTTATCCCTTTGATTTAAAAAACACTCGACGATTTCAGGGTCAAAATGTCCCCCCTTCTCCGAAACTAAAAAATCAAACGCCTTCTCTAAACTCCACGGTTGCTTGTAGGGGCGAAGCGAAGTGAGTGCATCAAACACATCTGCGATGGCAACGATACGACCCATAAGGGGAATCGTTGTGCCTTTAAGCCCACTGGGATAGCCAAGACCATTAAATTTTTCATGGTGACTAAACGCGATGATAGCTCCAGCTTTTAAATATTCACTTTTAGAGGTTTTCAAAATCTCATAGCCTATATTCGCATGTTGCTTCATCAGCATAAACTCACCTTCACTCAACTTTCCTTCTTTAAGCAAAAGAGAGTCGGGAATCCCTACTTTACCAATGTCATGAAAAGGTGCTGCGTAAAAAATAACCTCTTGAAATTTTTCATTTTGTCCCAACTCTTTTGCTAGTAATTTTGAATAGTATGCCACGCGTGCCACATGCGCGCCAGTTTCTGGGTCTTTAAATTCAGCCGTTTTGCCGAGTATTTGCAAGGTTTCATGTTCTCGTGCCACTAAAGATGCGGTTGCTTTGTTGACTTCTTCTTCAAGCAATAATGCACGATCTTGTAAAATGAGTTGCGCTTTTTTAAGGTGTAAAAGATTGGTCAATCTGGCTTTAAACATGGAAGTATGGATGGGCTTTGAGAGAAAATCGGTCACACCCACTTCCAGTGCTTCCATGTGCAATGCAATATTATCCCCAACCGCTGTCACCATAACCACAGGCGTTTGGGTATCACAGTTTCGAAAGGCTTTTACTAACTCGATACCATTCATTTCAGGCATCATATAATCCGTAATCAACATATCGCAACGGTTCTCTAGCATATACGAGAGTGCCTCATGCGGACGGATAAAACTGTGCACTTCAAGACCGAGTACTTTGGCATACGCTTCAATAATCAGAAGATTGCTTTGATTGTCATCCACAGAAACAACGTGCATCCCCGTAATATCCATGTCGAAGCTCCTTTAAAAATATACTGTTTATATTATAGTATTTTCCATGATTAAACTTTATTAAAGTGATGATTCACATATCATTAATACTCCGTATGCTACAATCTTTTAAATAATTTTTTCCATAAGGATGTTCTATGGTACCCTTTCGTCATGTGTTTATATGCACCTTAGCATGTATCTCTTTTTCCACCTTTTTACATGCACAGGAGCCTAAAAAAGCCCCTCCAGCGCCTATGGTTGATGTTTTTACGATCACGGCACCTCAAGAAGAAAACCTTGTATTTACGTATCCTGGTAAAACACTCAGTTCTCAAAGTGTTGTGGTCAAAGCCAGAGCCAATGGTATTTTGGAAAAAAAGTTTTTTAACGAAGGCGATAAAGTCAAAGTAGGCGACACCCTTTACACCATCGAATCCGATAGCTATGTTGCGGCACACAGCCTAGCCAAAGCCAATGTTCTTTCATGGGATATTAGCTTTCAAAAAACACTCAAAGAGTGGGAGCGTGTCAAATCCTTATACGACAATGGTGCATCGAGTGAACAAGAAAAAGATAGTGCTTACTTCGCGCATGAAAGTGCCAAAGCTTCTCTTATGGCAGCAAAAGCTTCCTTACAAACCGCTACGATTAATTTAGAACGCACCACGATTAAAGCCACCACAAATGGTATTGTTGGCATGAAACTTGTCGATGTAGGAACATTGGTCACGGATGGTACCGCACTGGTTGAAATCACCCAGATTGACCCTTTACATGTAGAGTTTTCTATCCCCGATAGTGATGTGATGAAACAAAAATATGCCATCAAAAATGGCAAGTGGTCACACCCAACCGATGGCACGCTCAAAGCCTCATTGCGCATCAAAGAACAGCCCTACAAAGAGTTAGGTGTGGTTGATTTTTTAGACAGTTCTTTAAATGCCAAAACAGGCTCACTGAAAGCCAGAGCCACGTTTAAAAACCCTAACAAAGAGCTTCTGCCCAACCAATTTGTCACGGTAAACCTCATAGGATTAACCCGTAACAATGTCATTAAAGTGCCTCAAAAAGCCGTATTACAAAATCCTCTAGGTACGGTTGTCTTTGTCGTAGTAGACGGCAAAGCTACCACACGCCCTGTGAAGGTTGGAGAGAGCAGTGAAAATGACTTTGTGATCGAAAGTGGTTTAAAAGAAGGGGATGTGGTCATCGTCAATAACTTCTTTAAAATCAAAAATGGTGCACCTGTTAGCGTTGATAAAGTCATCAACCAAGAGGCAAAATAGATGTTTTCAAAATTTTTTATTAACCGTCCTATTTTTTCAACGGTTATCTCCATCATCATCGTCATTGCCGGTGTCATTGCTATTCGCATTTTACCTGTTCAAGAGTACCCTAGCATCGCTCCACCTCAAATCATCGTCTCTGCAAGCTACCCAGGGGCCGATGCACAAACGCTAGCTAACACGGTAGCAGGACCGCTAGAAGAAGAGCTTAATGGGGTTAAAAATATGATTTACATGACCACAACGGCATCTCCTAGTGGCATCGTAAACATCAATATTTTTTTTCAAATTGGTACGGATGTAGCGCAGGCAAAAGTCGACGTTAACAACCGTGTTGCCGTAGCCACAAATAAACTACCAGAAGCGGTAAAACGCCAAGGTGTCACCACAAAAGAGCGCTCACCTGATATCTTAAAAATCTTAGCACTGACCTCAAAAGATAACGTGCACGATACCACGTTTATCTCAAATTATGCCCTCATCAATATCTTAGATGATATCAAACGTATCCCAGGGGTAGGCGATGCGAGTATTTTTGGCAATAAAAACTACGCCATTCGTGTCTGGTTGAAACCCGATAAATTGGCGATGTATGAACTCACCACCGCAGAAGTAATCTCTGCTATTAAAAATCAAAACGAGCAGTATGCCTCTGGGCAAATAGGCTCAGAGCCTATGGCAAAAGACCCCACCTATACCTACACCGTCAAAACCTCTGGACGCCTTAAAAATGCGGGAGAATTTGAAAAAATCATCATCAAAGCGAACAGTGATGGCTCTTCTTTGAAACTGGGCGATGTTGCACGAATTGAACTGGGTGTCGAGTCTTATTATTTTGGGGCTACCTTTAACAAACAACCGATGATTCCTATGGGTATTTATTTAGCCTCAGGTGCCAATGCCCTTGAAGTTTCAGGTTTATTGGAAAAAAAATTAGAAGAGCTCAAGAGCACGTTTCCCAGTGACCTTGAAATTGATGCAGCGTATGACCCCACCAAGTTTGTCAAAGAGTCTATCAATGAAGTTATCTTTACCTTATGGCTCTCTATCGCCTTGGTTGTGGGTATCATCTACCTCTTTTTAGGCAATTTTAGAGCTACACTGATCCCTGTTCTTGCCATTCCTGTCTCCATCGTAGGCACTTTCGCAGGATTTTATGCCGCAGGATTTTCAGTCAATCTTCTCACCCTTTTTGGGCTCACCCTAGCCATCGGTTTGGTGGTGGATGATGCCATCGTGGTGATTGAAAATGTAGAGCGCATTTTACGCGAAGAGGACGATTTGAGTGTGAAAGAGGCGACCACCAAAGCGATGCAAGAGATTACTAGCCCTGTGATTGCCATCGTACTGGTTATTTCAGCGGTCTTTATTCCTGCTGCCTTTATGGGTGGCTTTAGCGGGATGCTCTACCAACAATTTGCCATCACCATCATCATTTCCGTCGTTATTTCTGGACTTGTAGCCCTCACCCTTACCCCATCGTTGTGTGCGCTTTTCTTACAAAAGCATGAGAGTGAGCCGTTTTGGCCCATTAAAAAATTTAACGAACTCTTTGAGTTTGGAACCCGCCTCTTTTCCACAGGTGTACGCAAAACGATTCGTTTTGGCTTTTTAAATGTGTTGCTCTTTGGTGTGATGATTGCTGGAATTTACATCATTAATTCAAAAACCCCAACAGGACTGGTTCCCAACGAAGATAAAGGCTCTATTCTTATTATCAACAACCTCATGCCCGGTGCCGCGCTGTCTCGTACCCGCGATGTCAGTTTGCACGTAAGCGACATAGTTTCAAAAAATCCTCTGGTTGAAAAAACGGGAGGCTTGTACGGACTTGATTTTATCACAGGAGCCTATAAAACCGATGCGGGTATTAGCTTTGTGCGTTTAAGTGACTGGGAACATCGTCCTGATGCTAACCAAACTTCTCAAGCCGTTGCTGGAGCCATGATGCGCTCTTTATCGCAAAATAAAGAAGCGATGCTCATAGCCGTTACACCTCCTCCTATTATGGGAATGAGTACGACGGGTGGTTTTGAGATGTACATCCAAGATAGAACTGGCTCTGATATTCAAAATATGGACACCTATGCTAAGGAAATCATAGCGCGCGCATCAACCAGACCAGAATTGACCGCCATGCGAACGACCATTAACACAAGTGTGCCTCAGTATCTTATCAGTGTGGATACCGCCAAAGCCAAAGCCTTGGGTGTTGAGATTAACGATATCTTCACCACCATCCAAGCCAGTTTTGGAAACACCTATGCCAACGACTTTAACCTCTTTGGACGCACCTACCGTGTCAATGTTCAAGCAGAGAGCACCTTTAGAGAAGGGGCTGAAAACTATAACGATGTTTTTGTCAAAACCAATGAAGGACGGTTTATTCCCATCAGTTCCCTCTCCACCATTAAACGTGTGGTCGGACCTTCCATTGTGCAAAAATTCAATATGTTTCAAGCGGCGCAAATCTCAGGTCAACCCTCCGCAGGTCACAGCTCGGGCGAAGCCTTGAAGGTGATCGAGGAAATTGCAAAAGAGGTGTTGCCTCAAGGCTATACCATCGCGTGGGCAGGAACATCGTACCAAGAAAAACAGCTCGAAAAAGGAGGCAATACCGCATTTATTTATGCCATTTTATTTGTCTTCTTGATTTTAGCAGCCTTGTATGAGAGTTGGACGATTCCTTTTGCCATCGTTCTAGCGGTCCCTTTTGCTCTTTTTGGTGCAACGCTTGGCATTTGGATGCGTGATTTGCAAAATGACATCTACTTCCAAGTAGGCTTGGTCACGTTAGTCGGATTATCGGCTAAAAATGCCATCTTAATGGTCGAATTTGCCATGCAAAAATTAGCACTTGGACATAGCCTCATTGACGCCACTATCGAAGGGGCGCGTATTCGTTTTCGCCCAATTATCATGACCTCATTTGCCTTTATTGCAGGGACATTGCCCCTTGCCATGAGCACAGGGGCTGGAGCAAATAGCCGTCATGTTATTGGTACCACAGTGGTGGGCGGGATGATAACACTGACCCTCATTGGTACGTTTTTTGTTCCTCTCTTTTTCTACCTCATCATGCGAACCAAAGAGAAGTTTTTTACAAAAGGAAGCAACCATGCAGCGTAATATCTTAATTTTTTCTCTCTCTTCCTTGCTCTTTTTAGGTGGATGCTCCCTTAAGCCAGACCTCAATGTGCCTTCGATGGAACTGCCTATAAGCGAAGAGAATACCTTACATGTAAATGCCACTTGGTGGGAAAATTTTGGTGATGCGTCACTCAATTTACTCGTTGCTGAGGCATTACAATCCAATTATGACATCAAACTCTCCGCACTTCGCATTCTTAAAGCCAAACAAGCATATGGTCTGAGTGATGCCACACTGTACCCAAGCCTCAACGCAAATGCAGGCTCAACACGACAACAAACCAGTGCTGAAACGTATCAGCATAACCGCTCGTTGTATACCGATAATGCCATGGCATTAAATCTAAGCTATGAAATCGATTTTTGGGGAAAATTAAGCTCACAAGCGGAGTCCAACTGGGAGCTTTACTTAGCTTCAGCTTCTGCCGCACAAACGGTTAAAAATACATTGATTCATGATACCATTTCATCCTACCTTAACCTCGTTTCCTTGTCTGTACGCCTCAATATCGTAGATGAAACCATTCAAACCTATAAAGCTGCCTATGAATTTCGTCTCAAACAACACGAACGTGGAACGATCAATGAATTGCTTGTTGCCCAAGCAAAGGCACAATACCTTAGTACACTCACCACACAATCGACTCTATTAGAGAGCAAAAAACTACAAGAAAATGCTCTTTTGCTCCTATTAGGGAAAAGTCCTAAAGCATTCTTTGAAGCGAACGCAACACGAATCAACGCATTGCCAAAAGCCATCACTATTCCCAAAGGCATTCCCTCTTCTATCTTAGAAAGTCGTCCTGACATTCAAGAAGCCCTCTTTACCTTAAAAAGTAAAAATGCACTCATCGGAGTAGAAAAAGCCGCCTATTTTCCAAGTATTAGTTTAACGGGAAGTTATGGACAACAAAGCGAAAGCCTAGATAACATCTTACAATCCAGTGCAAATCGATGGAGTTTTGGTCCCTCTTTGTCTGTGCCTATTTTTGATTTTGGACGCATTAAAGCACGTGTTAGCATTTCCGAAACAGAGCTTAAAATCGCACTGGAAAGTTACGAACAAACTGTAAAAAAAGCTTACAAAGAGATTAGCGATGCCCTTGGACGCCATGCAATTCTAAAAGAAAAAGTGCGTACACATGAAGATGAAATTGCGGCTTACGAAAGATCACTTCACATCAGTACAAAACGCTTTAATGCGGGTTCCATCAGTTATCTTGAAGTTTTGGACGCACAAAAAGGGCTACTTATGGCACGCCTCAATGCCACAACATCCCAACAAGCTTACCTTGTTTCGCAAGCAGAACTTTTCAAAGCACTCGGAAGCGGTTGGAATGAAAAAAATCTATTAGGAGACAAACAATGAGTCTACTTTTTACGCCTTACCCCCTTGGAAACATTTCTCTTAAAAACAGAGTGGTCATGCCCCCTATGTGTATGTACAAAGCGGAAGAAGATGGATGTGTGACACTCTTTCATGAAACACACTATGGCGCGCGTGCCATTGGAGGCGTTGGGCTTATCATCGTTGAAGCCACAGCGGTTGAACCTCGTGGGCGCATCACTGACAATGATCTTGGACTATGGAATGATGCGCAGATAGAGGGACATCAAAAACTGGTCAAAATCGTTCATGAACTTGGTGCAACTATGGCAATTCAGCTAGCGCATGCTGGGCGTAAAAGCATCTGCAAATCTTCCATCCCCGTTGCCCCAAGTCCTCTTTTGTTTAGCGATACAGGTGGATTTAAAACACCCATTGCCCTGTGCAATATGGAGATAGAAGAGATTATTATCGCTTTTGTGGAAGCGGCTAAACGCGCGCACAAAGCAGGCTATGACGTGTTAGAACTTCATGGTGCACATGGCTATTTACTGGGTGAATTTCTCTCCCCTTTAACCAACGTTCGCACGGACCGCTACGGCGGAAGCTTGGAAAACCGATGCAAACTTCTCATCAAAGTATGTGAGGCTATCTTAACAGCCGTACCACTTCCTCTCATCGTACGACTCTCTGCGGATGAGTGGATGGAGGGAGGTTGGAACATCAACGATTCGCTCTATCTGTCTCAAAAACTCCATGACATCGGTGTTTCCATGATGCATGTCTCTGCGGGCGGTAATCATGCGAAACAAACGCTTATTCCCCCATTGGTACCCTCCTACCAAACGGACTATGCACGCAGTATCAAAGAAAAGAGTGCCATACCAACCATTGCGGTGGGTCTCATCACCACCCAAGAACAAGGTGAAACACTTTTGAAAGAAGGAGTATGTGATTTGGTGGCGTATGGAAGGGAACTTTTACGTAGTCCCAATATGGTACAGTTTTTCATGAAAGAGAGTGGCGACAAAACGTCCATTGAGCCTGCTTACGCACGCGCCTTTTAGCAGAGCATCTTGCTTTTCTCACAGGGAATGCAAAATGCACAAAAAGCCTAAAAAGGTTGCAAGCAATGAACCCTGTACGAGATCGCTATGTTAGTTTTACCAACATAGACTGCTATGAAAATGCTACCCAAGTGCTTGACGCACTCTATGAACTCTTTGCCCTTCATCCCGAATCCAAAAATGAGCTCTGGATTCGGTTTGAAGCTTTAATTCCACAAGATTATAAAGCCGTTTTTGCCAAACACGATTCCAAAGACATTTTGTACCACATCTGTTCGCATGTCTTTTATCTCTCTGCATTATTTGAAACGTATGACTTTGAAAAAGGCATTGCTTTAATGGAAAAAGCAGAATTGGAGTGTTGTTAAAAAATGCCGATATACTTTCAACTCTTATAAGGAGTGAACCATGGACGCACTCAGTGCAACAAACCCGTTGTCACCTGAGATGTACGCGATGAAAAAATCCGTAAAGGTGCAAGAAGAGATGGTAGCCAAACTGCTTGATTCACTTCAAAGCCAAATGGAGAGTTCCACCGCTACCGTTTCAGGACTGGCAGACCAAGGCATTGGAGCGAACCTTGATATCAGAGGTTAGCTTCAAATCATAAATGGATAGTAAGCTTACATGTAGGCTTACTATCCATTAGCCCATCCTCCCTCTTCTATGAAAAGCCAATTTCAAACTACCAATGATTTGCGTATCGGTTTATAATGCTATGAAAAGGATACGCTATGAACATTCTCATCACAGGGGCTACTGGGTATATCGGAAGACGGCTTAAGCACCGTTTATCGAGTGAAAAAGAGGGCACACTTAGGCTTTTTATGAAACGAGACAAAAGTTCATCTGTTAAAGATGGTATCGAAGTGTGTACGGGCAATACCTTTGATATTCCCAGTCTCAATGCTGCCCTTCAAGGCATTGATGTAGCGTATTATTTGATTCATTCGATGGAGAGTGCCAACTACCGCGAACGCGATCGACAAAGTGCTCAAAACTTTTTGGACGCATGTATCATGCAAGGCGTAAAGCGTATTGTTTATCTTGGGGGGCTTGGCGAAAAACAGAGTGCCAGTGAGCACTTACTCTCACGCATCGAAGTGGGTGAAGTTCTAAGTTCACGTCCCGATGCCATTGAAACCCTGTGGTTTCGTGCGGGCGTTATCATAGGCTCTGGGTCTGCTAGTTTTGAAATTATCCGCCATTTGGTCGAGAAGCTCCCTTTTATGATCACTCCAAAATGGGTCAATACACTCTGCCAACCCAGTGCACAAAACGATGTGATAGAATACCTTTGCCTTGCAGCTTTTTTACCCAAAACGGGCAATACCATCATCGATATTGGCTCCCAAGTGCTCTCTTATAAAGAACTTCTCTTGGGCTATGCTAACGTCGTAGGACTTCGTCGAACGCTTATTCCTGTACCTTTTTTTACGCCAAAACTCTCCTCGTATTGGCTCACCCTCATGACGCCCGTACCCTATTCTATTGCTTCCGCACTTATCGAAGGACTTAAGAGTGAGGTACTTATCAAAAATGACCATGCACGCACACTGTTCCCAACCATCATTCCCATCTCGTACGAAGAAGCCGTCGCAAACGCTGTCGATGAAATCAAACATGAACAAGTCATCAGCCGTTGGTCAGACGCTTCAGGTCATGCGTGGGAAGTCAACCACAATGACCTTGCCAATGCCATTTTTTCAGACCGACAAATCATCGCCATCGCTCCAAGCGAAGCACCAGATGTTTACCAAATGTTTTGCAGTGTAGGCGGTAAACGTGGCTGGTTTGGTTTTGATATTTTGTGGCGTATGCGAGGGGCTATTGACAAACTTGTGGGTGGCTATGGACTCTCCCGTGGTAGACGAGATCCTTTGCATTTACGCATCGGCGATAGTGTCGATTTTTGGAAGGTAGTGGATTTGCAAGAGGGGAAACGCCTCTTGCTCTTTGCGCAGATGAAGCTTCCTGGCATTGCATGGTTAGAATTTCTCATTCAAGAGGGGCATTTTTACCAAACCGCTTACTTTTACCCGCATGGATTAGCTGGAAGGCTTTATTGGTTTGTACTTATCCCTTTACATTTTTTTGTCTTCAAAGGGATGGCAAACAACCTCATCCGTGCTGTTCGAAAAGGAGCTTAGATGCTGTATTGCTTTGAAAAGGGACGTCTTAAACCGCTTATCATGTCCACGCACGAAGCCTTACATGTAAGCGCGCAAAAAGGCACTCTTTTGGTGAGTAATCGCATTGAAGAGATGATGGCTATCGCCTCTTATCCGCACACAGCATTTTTACTCCACCGCAAAAATCGTTTTTCTTTGTTTCGATTTTGTTGGCTACAGCTCAAAGCTCGTACCATAAAAGAGTTTCGAATCATCCTCTATGTCGCACCAAAAGATTTTTTTTACTATTGCTTAAAATGTGCCTCCCTTCTCTTCTTGGGTTATTATAAACTCATCACAATTTCAAAGTAAGCCCTAAAAATATCCCTCAATCTGTGCTACATTACGCATATTTTTGAGGGAGCTTTGTATGCAATACTACAGTTGGATTGTGACATTTCACATTATGTCAGTCATGTCATGGATGGCAATGCTCTTTTACCTACCACGTTTATTTGTCTACCATGTCGAATATGCCCACAAAAAAGAGTTTGTCGAAGTCGTTAAAATCCAAGAATACAAAATCTACACATTCATCGGTCTTCCTGCTTTTTGGGCGACACTTATCAGCGGTGTTGCGATGTTAAGCCTCAATCCCATCTTATTTCAAACTGGATTTTGGCTGGATGCCAAGCTTTTTATCGCCCTTTTACTTAGCGTGTATTCATTTTCACTCGAATACTTTCGCGTTCAATTAGCCTGCAATCTGTGTACCAAAAGTGGGAAATTTTTCCGAGCCTACAACGAAGTCCCCACCTTGCTTTCCATTCTCATTGTCACCTATGTCATTGTCAAAAGTTTTTCATGGCTTTTCACCCTTTTGATGGTGGGACTTTTTGCCTTGATTGTTTTTATGATTATGAAGCCAAAGAAGTAAGATATTTCTAGCGTTCATCATGCCTCTTGTGCCCATGGTGGTAGTGCATGATGCCCCCCATAGCGCTCTTTGCATCGATGATTGTCGTCATAATAAACCTCAATTAGCTATAAAACAACAAACATTTGTGCCATTTTAGAGAGTAACTGTGAGTCTACGGTGAAACAATTCGCATACACGAAACTTCTCTTTTTTGCTACAATGCCCAAAAGATTTTAAGGAGTGCGCTCTATGAAACTCTCAACCCTTTTATGGACGTTTTATGCTCTAAGCGCACATCCTTTTTATGTCATGCTAGGCTTTTTTATTGCGCATTCGCATTTTTCGTATTACATCGAAACCAATGTCAGATGGGTCAATATACCTTTTTTTTGGGGACTTCTTTTACTCTTTTTATACCTTCGTTTTCTGCTTTTAAAAGCATTAATGCGTTGGCAAAAAAGGGAGTTCAATCCACAAGAATTATGGCTTTCATTTCTCAAAAATCATCGTTGGGGAATGCCTACGGTAGCCCTTTTTGTGGCATTTTCACTCCCCGTAGAAGGCAATATCGCAGGTTTTTTTTACGTTCCTTATGGACTTATAGTCTGTATGGTCGTTGCGCCTATCATCTTTTATAAAAATATACGACTGGTTTTTCTTAAAAAAGAAAAGACTACGCTTTGATGCTCTGTCCTACCACGTAGCCCGAACCCCACGCAAAGTGCAGATTGAACCCTCCGCAATCCCCATCGATGTCTAAGACTTCCCCACAAAAGTAGAGATTTTTCACTTTTTTTGACATCAAACTTTTTTCATCCACTTCTCTGACATCCACGCCTCCAGAGCACACTTCGGCACTTTCAAAGCCTTTGGTTCCCTTTACATGTAAGCGTAATGCCTTCAGCGAAAAGCAGAGTCTTTTAAGCTCTTTTGGGCTTAGGAGTGAGGCGGATGTGAGGTGTTCTAATGTGTTAGCATGAATGAGAAAAAGTGCCAATTTTTTAGGAATGATGCCCTCTAGCCATAAAATGAGTGATTTTTTCCCTGCGTAGGCTAAGCGTTTTTGAAGTAAGGATTGCACGGCTTCTTTGCTAAAGGTTGGGAGCAGATCAAGCACGACCCACGACGGCTCATTTTCGACACATGCGCGTGAGGCAGCACGGCTGATATCTAAGATAGCAGAACCTGAGAGTCCATAGGTGGTAAACAAGACATCGCCTTGCACCCGTTGCCTCATCGTACCACTCACAAACAGCTCTACGCCAGCGTCTATCTTGACCCCATTGGCAAGGCTTAGGTGTGCTTCATCGCTTAAGAGTTGCACCAACGTTGGGTAGGGTTCTATCACGGTATGACCCAAGCATTTTGCAAACGCATAGCCACTTCCAGAGCTTCCTAAACTCGGATACGCAAAGCTTCCTGAGGCGATGACACACGCATCAAAAAGGGAGGTTTGGTCGTTTACATGTAACTCAAACTGCTCACCTTTGTGTGCTATGCGTTTCACTTCGCTTTCACACAAAAACTTCACACCAAGCTCTCTAGCCTCATGCACCAAGATATCCACAACACTTGACGCATGATGGCTCATGGGGTAAAGTCTTCCCGCTTCACCCTCACGCATCTCAAGACCAAGTGTGCGAAAAAAATCTTTACATGTAAGGGTATTAAAGCGTTTTAAAATAGGCGTGACAAACTGTGGAAATTCCCCATGATAGCGAGTGGGATTTAAGTGAAGATTGGAGATATTGCACTTGCCATTTCCCGTAGCTAAGATTTTGCGCCCCAGTTTGGCATTTTTTTCAAACACGCTGACACGATGTCCCCCTCGTGCTGCTTCAATAGCACAGACCAGTCCCGACGCTCCTCCTCCGATAATCGCTACGTTCATAACAGCCGCATACCTTCTAACGTCACTTCAATTTTTTTAGCGTCGATAAGTTTCGTAAGGGCACGTTTAAAGGCTTTACGACTAAGACCAACACGCTGTGAAATCTCCTCAGGCTCACTTTTATAGGTCAAATCACTCACCCCTCCCGTGAGGCTAAGAAGTTCTAAGACCTTTTGCATCGCAAATTCATCGCTTTTATCTCCCACGGGTTGCAAGATGATGTCAAGCTTTCCATCGGGTCGTAAGGTTTTGATAAAGCCTTTTTTTTCATCTCCCACTTCGATGCTCTCAAAAATCTCATTGTGAAAAATCATCCCATCGTAGAGGTTATTGACAATCACTTTAAAGCCAAGGGGTGTGCGCTCTCTCACCAAAAGGTTGACCTCTTGTTTGAGTTTGAGTGATTTTAAATCCTTACTCAAATCATCGTTATACTTTTGGCTTCCGATGATGCGTCCGCTCTCATCGTCCAAACAGACCCGCACCACCACTTTCATCCCCACATAAAAGGGAAACTTTTGAAGCGCTTTGGGTACGAGTAAATCTTTGGGCAAACCCCAATCCAAAAATGCCCCAAAAGAGGTGACATCGACCACTTCAAAACAGCCAAATTGGTCTAACATGGCTTTAGGAAACACCGTACTTGCCACGATACGATCTTCCGAGTCAAAATAGACAAACACGTCAATTTCATCGCCCTCTTTCATTCCATACGTAACGTATTGATTGGGCATGAGCACTTCGTCATTGTCAGTACAGATAAGATAAACGCCGTTGTCCGTGTAGCGGTTGATTTTAAGGCGATTGACTTCGCCTACGAGTAAGTACTGGTTCATTTTTTGCTCACTTTGCATTTATCGTGCATGTCGCTCAGTTCAAGATTAAGGGCTTTGGTAGAGATGAGCACTTCCCATAACGAGATAAAGAGTGATGCACACATGACCAAAAGGCTCAAGCCAAAGACTTTTTTACCCAAATCAAGGTAGCCTAAAAAAAGTTGAAACATGGATAGGGTACAGAGTAAAATGGAGAGTACGCCAAAAAATTGCATCCATTTGGTTAGCTCCAAGCGATGCTTTAGGTTTTCAATTTGCAAGTATTCATCGCAGTTTTCACGCTCTTGTTTTTGACGATGAAGAGAGCGAATGAGTTGAGCTGTAGCCAAAAAACGGTTGGTATATGCGAGCAATAAAAGCGAGACTGCGGGAAAAAGCAGTGCGGGGGTAGAAATTTCAATTTCCATAAAAATATCCTTCAAAAATAGTCTCTTTATTGTATCAAACAAGCCCTTTTTTTATGCTTCCATTCTGTATAATTTAGCTTATTTCTTTTACATGTAAAGGTTTCAATGCTCGAAAATATAGCCAAATTATTAAACGCCAAAGAGAAGCTCTTAAGCGAAATCTATTTTGATTTACAACTCTTTTTTGAAGAAAAATATGGCAAAAACACCATTGTCTTTATGGAAATTGGCTCTTTTTTTGAAACCTATGAAGTCAATAACGAAACCCATCAAATCGGTAAAGCCAAAGAGGTGAGTGAACTTTTAAACATCCAACTCACCCGTAAAAACAAATCCATCATCGAAAATTCCTTACAAAATCCTCTGCTGGCTGGCATTCCTTCTGTTTCTTTGGAGCGTTACCTCTCACGCCTCGTTCAGAGTAAAAAATACACCATCGTTTTAGTGCGCCAAAAGGGTGAACCGCCCCATGTCAAACGCTACATTGCTAACATCATCAGCCCTGGAACCAATTTTGATTATGTGATGGAGTCGAGTGAAAACTACCTTGTCTCACTCCTCATTGACTGTAACCATCAGATTTACTCGGTGGGGTATGCTGCCATTGATGTGAGTACAGGAAAGACCATCATCAACGAAGTGCATGGCACCAGAGAAGATAAAACCTATGCTCTGGATGAAATATTCAATCTCTTGCAAACCTATAAAACCAGTGAAGTCGTCCTCACGTTTAACTCCGAATCCATCGATAAAGAGTGGGTGCAAAACTACCTTGAAATCAACCAAAGTGTATCGCACAGCCTCAATAAAACACGCCTCAAAATCACCTACCAAAATGAGCTTTTTGCACGTATTTACGCCATTCGCTCGCTTCTGTCTCCCATTGAGTACTTAGACATTGAACGTTACCCCTATGCGAGTGAATCGTTGGCGATTTTGTGCGATTTTATCATCGAACACGATGCGAACATCATTGAGAAGATGAGCCGTCCTATTTTGGTGGGCAACAGTCGTTACCTCTATTTAGGCAACAACGCCCTTGAACAACTGGATATCATCTCACGAAACCCTAACGAGATGACGCTCTTAAATCTTATCGACCAGACCTCAACGGCGATTGGAAAACGTCTGCTAAAAGAGCGTTTGCTCAATCCCATCTGCGATATCAAAACCCTTAACGAGCGTTTTGATTTGAGCACACAGCTGATGAAAGAGTATAAAAAATTTGAAATTGCCCTCAAGCAAGTGTACGATTTGGAGCGCATTTTAAGGCGCATTGCTTTGAAAAAACTGCATCCTTTGGAGCTTGATTATTTAAGCACCTCACTTGAGGCAATCTTGGGCATTTTAAAAGAGGCACAATTTAAAAAAATCCCCACACCCAAAGAGCTCTTTGATGAAAGTGAAGCCCTCTTTTTGATGCTTCAAAATACCTTTCTCTTAGACAGTTGCGCTAAATTTCGCAAAGACCAAATCAGCGAAAACCTTTTTGTCAAAGGGGTCTATCCACAGATTGATAAAATCGAACAGGCTAAAAAAGAGCGTTTTAGCGCATTAGAACGTATTGCTAAAACCATAGAAAGTTTTTTTGAAGAGAACAATCGCTCAACGATTAGCATCGAGTGGTTGGAGAGCGAGGGGCATTATATCAGTCTTAGTAAAAACCGTTTTGCGTTGATTGAAGAGAAGCTCATGCAAAGCTTTATCACCATTGGTGAAAAACACTACTTTTTCAAAGACTTTACCTTTAGACATCTTAAAAACAGTGTGAAGATATCCGCTTCCTTGATTGAAGAGATTTCACAAGAAATCAGCCTCAGCAACATGCAGATGATAGCCCTCGTCAAAGAGCGTTATGATGAGATGCTAGAGAAAATCGAAACCCACTATGCCCTCACCCTAGAGCACCTCATCGCGTTTGTTGGCACACTTGATGTGGCTCTTAGCAACGCCAAATGCGCCTCTCTTTTCAACTACGTCCGCCCTGAACTTTGCCCTACGGGGGAGCGTTTTGTGGAAGCTATCGGACTGCGTCATCCGCTCATCGAATCCCGTGAAGAAAATGGCATTTATATCCCCAATGACCTCTTTTTGGGCACACGAAAAGAGAGCATCACGCACGATCACATCACCCTTGAAGCCACCGATGCGCCTGAGGTACAAGGTATCTTGCTGTATGGTATCAACTCTAGCGGTAAGTCTTCACTCATGAAAAGCCTGGGTATGGCAGTCATCATGGCACAATCGGGCTTTTTTGTTCCGTGTGCGAGTTTGCGCTTTAGCCTCTTTGATAAGCTTTTTACCCGCATTATGAGTCATGACAATCTCTATAAAGGTCTTTCAACCTTCACCGTTGAGATGCTGGAGCTTAAAAATATTTTCAACCGTGCTACGCCAAATTCTTTGGTTTTGGGCGATGAAATCAGCCATGGAACGGAGACAGAATCGGCTTTAGCCATTGTCGCCAGTGCGATAAAAAAGATGGACACGCTGGGTTCTTTGTTTGTTTTTGCGACTCATTTGCACCAACTAGGACACTTACGTCTCATGAAAGAGCTTACAAAAGTCATCCCTTTGCATTTGGGTGTGAGCTACGATGAAGAGAACGATAGACTGCTTTACAACCGAAAATTAGAGCTTGGCAGTGGAAGCTCGCTTTATGGCTTGGAGTTTGCGAAGTCCTTGCACATGGATAAAGAGTTTATCAAAATGGCGTATGATATCAGGCGACACTTAGCAGGAGAACTGGGTGATGTGGAGCTTTTAAAACAGAAAAAACGCAGTAAATACAACAAAAACCTCTACCTCTCTAAATGCGCTCTGTGCGATGAATACGTCGATGAAGTGCATCACATCAAAGCGCAAGAGAGTGCCAATGAGCATGGTCAAATTGAACATTTTCACCAAAATCATCGTTTCAATCTTATTCCGCTGTGTTCCAAACATCATAAAATGGTGCATGAGGGTAAAATCACCATTAGTGGTTTTGTGATGAGCAGTGATGGATTGAAATTGCATTTTGAAGAGAAGTAAAGAGTGAAAATCACTCTTTACATGTAACGCTTTTTAAGCGGTTTTAAACTGAGAAAGCGTGTTACTGAGATTGCCTGCTAGACGTGCCAAATGCTCTGATGCAGCAGCTATCTCTTCGACACTTCTGGCATTGGAACTTGAGAGGGTGTTGATTGTGCCCATTTTATCAACCACAGATTCATTGATAAGCTTCACATTCTGCTCCGCTTTGCGTACGACACCTTCGGTAGCAACAACACTTTGACCTAACACACTTACCGCATCTTGGGTTTGAATGGTTACTTTATCGGAAAACTCTGCCAAATCGGTAATGCGTTTTGCATTGACATTCATCTCACCGCTGATATCGCTGATGGATTGGACAATGACATTGACCGTGGCATTGGTTTCCAATAAACTTTTTTGTGTTCGCTCCGCCAATTTGCGCACTTCATCAGCGACAACGGCAAACCCACGTCCATGCTCACCCGCACGTGCGGCCTCGATGGCAGCGTTCAGTGCTAAAAGATTGGTTTGGTCTGCGATATCGCCAATCACTTCTAAAACAGACTTGACCTGTGCGGCATCGGTGGTGAGGTGATTTAGTCGTTCGTTCATCTGTGTCTCTGCGGATGCAGTGGCTTCAAGTTGCGCGATGGTCTCACCCAAAAGTTTTTGGGCTAAAGAAAGACTGTTTTGCGCCTTGAGTGTCATCTCTTTCACCTCTTGGGCTTGCTCACTTGCCTCTTGAATCTGTACGGCTACCACCTTGGCTTCTTGTGTCGTTTGCGCCACAACATTGGCTTCTTCTTCAGCACGTTTACCGATTTCTAAACTCGTAGAAGAGAGTTCTTCTGCTACAGATGCATTTTCATGTGCAGTATTTTTAGCACCAATCATAGCACTATTGATGTCAGCAAAAAGCAAATTTTGCATCTGTACGATGTCATTCATCTCATCTTTTGAACCCGTTTCAAGCTTTACATGTAAGGCTTTATTGTGGCGCATCGTCTCAATGCCCTCTTTAGCTTTTGAAACCGATTTTTGAATGGAGCGCATGATGGCTATGCTAAGGATCAATACAAACAAGAAGACCACACCCAAAGTGACTTCTACCATAACTTTATTGGTTTCTAAACGAGCAAAGTTATTCTTTTTAACATTCTCATCCAATGCATCTACTTGTTTTAAAATATCATCAAACAGTGTGGCAGATTGTTGGGTTAAAGAGCCTAAAAGCTCAAAATCTGCTTTATGATCAAATGCAAATGAAGGCGTATTGACCTCTGTGCCGTATTTTTTAAGCATTTCAACACCAGGGAGATTGAGTTGATACCATGCAAGGACATCTTTTTGAAGCTTTACGATGCGTTCTTGATTGGCTTTGGACGTTAAAATGGCATTAAGTATTTCAATATGTTTGACCGCCTTTCTATACTGTACTTCAAACGATTCCAAACGTTTCGGATTACACATAAGCTGAAACCCTCGAAGTTCCATCATACAAGCAGACAATCCCGCGTCTACATCACCGATGCCTGAGAGTCTCACTGCCGCCATTTTGCCATCGTTAATAGCTTTAACTACTTGAAAACTCACAGCGCCAAACCCGAGAACTAAAGCCAGCAACAAAAGCGTTAGTTTACCTTTTATGGTCGTAAATGCCATCTCTAAAATCCTTCATCTAAAATCTTAGACACATTTTTCAAAGTGTCTTGACACATATTTTGCTTCTTTTGAAACAAAAAAACCTCACACCCATGAGCCCCTGATGCACGACAAAAGAGACATGCAAAATTATTTTTGTAGTGTAACATACGAAAGGTCACATATGGGTCACACAGTAAACAACCAAAGAGGGGGGGGTAAATCATGTAAAAATGTTACACTTAACGCCCTAAACAAAAAAATCAGCGTGTGAGTAATAAATCTTGTTGGAGGTGTTGTGCGATGTCATGACCGCATAAGATTTCAACCAGTTTCAAAGCAAAAAGCATCGCCGTGCTAGGACCTTGCGAGGTGATAATATTTTCATCACAAACAATTTTTTGCATAGAAGTATAACCATCATGGTCGATTTTTGTTTCAAAGGAAGGGTAACATGTGTAGTTATTTTTAAGCACTCCTGCACATTTAAGGGCATAAGGAGCAGCGCAAATGGCAGCTATAAATTTTTCTTGAGCGTCAAATGTTTTTAAAAGAGCTTGAAGGTGCGCATCTTGGGCTAAATGCAAAGCACCAGGAAGTCCTCCAGGGAGGACTATCATATCAAACGCATCACCATCAATCTCTTTTAAAAGCGCATCGGCAACCACACAAATGCCATGCGCTCCTTGAACGTGCAAAGTCGTTAATCCCGCAAGCACCACATCAACTTTTGCTCGACGTAAAATATCAGCAACACTAATCGCTTCAATTTCCTCAAATCCTAAAGCTAAAGGGATCAATACTTTGCGAGACATTGGGTTACTTCACTTTTTCTAAGTATTCACCACGAACCGTGTCTACTTTAATGGTATCGCCTTCTAAAATATGAAACGGTACTTGAACCACCGCACCACTTTCTAGTGTTGCAGGTTTTCTTCCACCTTGGGTGTCGCCTTTAAAGTTAGGGGGTGTTTCAACGATTTTAAGCTCAACAAATGCAGGTGCGTCTACACCGATAGGCTGACCGTTGTGGAACAACATATCCACATTCATCCCATCAATAATCCAATCTGCCGCTTCGCCCACTTGGTCACGGGTAAGCCCAATTTGCTCATAACTGACACTGTCCATAAACTGCAAGAATTCACCATCGTCATATAAAAATTGCATGACTTTATCTTCAAGATTGGGTGTTTCACACTTATCGCCCGCATGAAACGTCTTCTCAATGACTTTTCCATTGGTAAATGATTTGATTTTACAGCGTACAAATGCCGCACCCTTACCTGGTTTGACATGTTGATACTCAACGATTTTATAAGGAACGCCGTTAAGCTCGATTTTTAACCCTTTTTTTAAGTCGCCCATTCCGATAGAGGCCATAATTTCTCCTAAATGTAAGTTTGTGAGATTATAGCAAAAAAAAGTTTAGAGAAATATTTTTATACATTATATTGTATACTATAACAATTTTATTGATTAATAAATTCATAATTATTGATATAATATCTTTTTAATTGTTTAAAATATAATTTTATATGTATTTTTTACACTAATTAATTTATATTTAATACAGTTTTTACTACAATAATACGATGAAAACAAACGACATCATCAATCTTTTGCATAATGCTATTGAAGCCGAACATTTGGGGAAAAAGATTTCTCAAAAAAAAATGGCAGATGAGTTTGGTATTTCGATGCGAACGTATCAAGAGTGGAGACTAGGAAACAGTGCACCTATGGCGATTCCTGTTGTTTTTAATATGTTAGGTAAATTGAAAGATGCAGATATAGTAAGACTGGTACGCAAGATAAATGACGGGCAAAAGGAAGCGGTATGACCAATCTGAGTGTGTGTGAAAAACGGGCGTTAGAAGAGGTGTTTGAGTGTTTAAAAAATGAGAAATGTCATAGAGCATATTTGGTCAATAAGCGCTATTTCACCTACAGAATGATGAAATTTTATGTGATGACCCGAAGATTTTTACATGTAAGAAGATAAAAAAACTTCTTACATGTAAAGATTAATGGACTGCTTTTGTGTCATCCATCAAAACAGGAACCACAATCAATGAGACGATAACTGCGGCGATGGTTCCAAAGATAAGAGCCACTCCAAGCCCTCCAAAGACAGGGTCGGTCGCCAAAAGTGTACTGGCTAAAATAATCGCCAAAGCCGTTAGAAAAATAGGTTTAGCCCGCGTGGCAACAGCGATGGCGATGGAGCGTTTTTTCTCCATCCCTTTGTGCATCAACGTCATACTAAAATCTATCAATAAAAGCGAATTTCGAGAGCTAATCCCCATAAGCGAGATGAAGCCAATGAGTGATGTTGCGGTCAAAAAGAACGTACCCTGAACCAAAACATCCATCACCCAATGCCCTACAATCACCCCAATGATAGAAAGAAAGCTACCCAAAAGAATGACCCCTGAAATTGCAAAACTTTTATAATAAACCACCATCAAAAGAAAAATCAAGACCAAGGCTGCGATAAATGCCCCGCCCAAGTCTCGAAACGTATCCATAGTGACTTTCATCTCACCATCCCACACCAACTGGAACACTTCCCCACTTCGTTTGTCTTTAAGTTCCAAATCAAAAAGATGACTACTTCGAATCTCATAACGCTCTTTAAGCTTCTCTTTAATAGCACTGCGTGCATCTAAGAGCGGATAGACTTGGGAGACCAAATCGGCTTCTGCCACGATGGTCACCATTTTTTGCAAATTTTTAGACATGATGGTCGGGGTGGATTGTGTCTCCTCAACGCGAACCAAGGTATTTAGAGGTATCAGCGTGCCCATGTGATTGGGTATCATCACTGAGGCTAATTTGGCTTCAAGATGCTCTCGTGAAAGCTGAGCTATTTTTTTAGAACCCTCACTTAAAACTACAAATATAGGCACTTGCGCAGGCGACATATCACTGTTTTTATGCGCAACGGCCGCTCCTTCAAAGGAGAGATACAAAAGGGAGTGCAAAGCATCAATGGCAACGTTAGAGTGCATCACTTTTTGCGTATCAAGGATTAAAGTGTATTTGGTGTAGATGTCGTCATTTAAGATATCCACATCCACCAAATCAGGTGTGTGTTCTAAAATCGACTTGAGCTCTTTTGAAAGCCCTCTTAAGCTCTGCTCATCTTCTCCATACAATTCAATCACGAGTGCTGAGAGTGTCGGAGGGCCAGCGGGTTGTTCTACCATTTTGATGCTTGTGCGTTCGACCAAAGGTTCACACGCCTTTTGAATGAGGGGACGCAACCTGTGCACCATGCTATACGAACGCTCATCCCTCTCATGCAAATCGCTTAAATTGACCACGATTTCACTGAGGTGCTCTCCCATTTTAAAACCAGAACCTTTCACTAAGCCTGCATAATCAAGGGGTGAGCCCATACCGCTAAACACTTCAATGTTACGTACCTCTTTCTCCTTTTGCAACAAAGAGACAACGCATTGGTTAACTTTTTGGTTTTCATCAAATGAGCTTCCATTGGGTAAATCCACATAAATAGAAAAGGTATTGGTACTTTTCCCTGGTAACATTTTGGCTAAAACAATGTTGGTCGGGAACATCAACACAGAGCCTAAAAAGGCTAAAAAAGTCAGCAAAAGTACCATTTTTTTCTTTTGGGGAGAGGTTAAAATGCCATAAATAAACTGCTCCAATCTATGCATCGCTCTCTCCTTTTGCATGGTGCTTCTTTTTCAAAAAGAGTTGCGCTAAAAATGGTGTAAAAATATACGCTATCAGCAAAGAAGCCAACATCGCAACAGGCACATTCAACGGAATGGGTTTCATAAACTCTCCCATCATCTGCCCCACAAACGCCATTGGCACCATCGTGAGGATAATAGCTATCGTGGCTAAATTGGTCGGTGCGCCTATCTCATCGGTTGCTTCAATGAGAATCTCATCAAAAGGTTTTTGAGCGGAGAGTTTATCGTGTAAATGTCGGTGAATATTTTCAATCACCACGATCACATCGTCCACTAAAAGTCCAAGGCTGAGTAAAAAAGCAAACAACGTGATGCGGTTGATGGTTTGATCGCTCATGTATGCTATAAAAATCGTAATCGCTAAAATCGCAGGAACGGTAAGCGTGACAATCATCCCCTCCCTAAACCCTAAGATAAAAATGAGTAAAACAGCAATGATTACAATCGAAATAAGCAAATGAAAAACCAATTCATTGACCGCTTCATTGGCACGTTCTCCATAATTTCGAGTAATAATGTAGCCAATGCCTACACTGTCCAAGCACGCCTTAAAACTCTCAATACGCTCCAATACATCTTCGGCAATCACCACGGCGTTGGAGCCTTTGAGCTTTGAAACGCTTAGGGTTACTTGCTCACGCAAAGGGGTGAAACCATTGTCTGTTGTGTAACTGATATGAGCGCGTTTAAGATTTTGTATCTCAGTCCCAGCACTTACCGTTGCCACGTCTTTCAGATAGATAGCCGAGCCTGCGTATTGCGCGATGATGACATTTTGAATATCTTCCACACTCTCAATCGCATTGGCGATCCCAAAAACAAGCAATTTCCCATCTCCCGTGCGATTTTTAATATCGGGCATGCTAACGCTAAGAGCTTTGAGAGCGGTTTGAATATGTGCTAAGGAGAGGTGGTATCCTGCTAGTTTTCCCAAATCAACTTCAACATTAAACTGCTCTTTTAGCTCCCCTTTAAGCTCCGTCTTTGCCACATTGGGGACATTTCCTAAGGCGTTTCGTATCTCTTCAATGCGCTTATAAAGCTCGACACTCTCCACTACGCTACCTTCTTTGGCGTAAAATGCAATGGAAAGAATAGGAATATCAATGTCAATGTCAAAAGGACGCACGAGCGGTGTTGTCGCACCTTGAGGAAGTTGATCCATGTTTTGCATCACTTTATCGTAGAGTTTGAGATTGGAAGCTTCTCTGTTTTCTCCGATGTAGTACATGACATTGACCACACCCACATTGTCACTTGCGACACCATAGATATGTTCAACCCCCTTAATCTCTTTAATACGTCGCTCTAAAGGGCGCACAATCACGCGTTCCACCTCTTCAGCACTTGCACCTGCTAACCCTACGATGACCGTTCCCCCACTAATCGAAATCTGAGGATCTTCCTCACGGGGCATAAACCAAAGGGCAATCACGCCTAAAAGAATCAGCGTAACCCCTAGCACACTGGTGAGAGGATTGTGTAAAAATAGGCGCGCAAGGTAGCCAGCAAGGTAGCGTTCTTTATAGCGGTAACTCATGGATTTAACCTATCAAAGACCACTTCAGCATACATCCCTGGATAAATGAGCGGTGTGGTATCAAATGCAATTTTTACTTTAAAACTATGAGAGAGTGCATTGGAATTGGGGACAATCGCCACAACCTTTCCTTCCCCTTGGTGTGAGATAGAACGAATGGAAAAAGAGACTTTATCGCCAAGTTTAAGTGAGGAGAGATGATTTTCAGAGACTTCGGCTAGAATTTTCACATGTGCAAGGTCAACCAACACCAATGCAGGTACCCCAGGTAATGCCATTTCCCCTGCTCTGATTTTTTTAGCAATCACAACACCATCACTTGGTGAGCGCACATCGAGGTAGTGGTATTGATTGTGAACTTCTTTGAGTTTTGCATGGGCTTGTAGACGTTGTTTTTTAGCAATCTCTAGCATAGCTTTGAGATTTTTAGAAGAGAGTTCAAGATTTTCGACATCAAATTTTGACACCATATCTTGTTGCAAAAGCCTTTGATGGCGCTCTAAATTGAGCAAGGCATTGGCGTATTGGTTTTCGTACATTTGAACGTTAAGCTCTGCTTGGGCGATGCTTTGTTCCACCTGTACTTTGGCGGTATCGATTTCATTGGAGTCTATGGTGTAAAGCAAATCGCCTTTTTTTACCACACTACCCTCATCTACCAAAACCTCTTTGATATAGCCCATATAACGGCTCGCAATGCTCTTTTCATTGTCCGATGTCACCACGCCACTTAAGGTAATGGAAGCTGCTTGAAGGCTTGCACTCCATAATAAAAAAAATACCAACCTCTTTACATGTAATGATTTCACAAAATCTCCTTACTGATAAGTGTTTCAAGTTCAAAAAATGTTTCATTGCGTCTGTTTTGTAATTCTCGCAATTTCAAGCGTTTTCCAATCTCATCGGATTGCTTAAGTAAGACTTCATGAATAGAAACCAATTTTTCACGATATCGCCCTGCATAATTTTCATAAATGGCTTCTGCTAAACGAAGCTCTTTTTTCAAACTCTCAATTTCAAAACTATCATTGTCTATCTGCGTTTTGAGTTTGCGCCATCGTAAAAGGGTTGATTCTTGTGCTAAACGTAATTGAAGTTGTGCTTTAAGATGTTCAACACGTGATTTTTCCAAAGTGTTTTTATCGATCCCACCACGTAAAATATTCCAACGCATTTGAAGCCCTACGGTATAACTTTGCTTCTCTTCAAAATCATTTAAAAAGTGATTATCACTGCTTCCATAACTGGCAAACGCTCCAATTTGCGGTAAAAATGCACTGTGTGCGAGGTCAATCTGCATTTTAGAAATATCCAAGCCCTTGAGTGCTTTTTGAATAGCACTATTGCTTTCAAGCACCATAGTTTCACTTTTTACATCAAAAGTACCATCTTCCTCCACTAAAGTGATTCCCTCAATGGGCATTTGAAGCAAAAAAGAGAGAAAATGGTATAAGAGTTTTTGATTGGATTCGCTTTGATGTAACAGCCTCTGTACATCACTTTTGCGTGCTTGTACTTCCAAAAGATCCACGTTTTTAGCGTAACCTTCTTCAAGCATCGCTTGAGTCATCTGTTCGATTTTAGCAACATTGGAGGCAACAATGCGAAGCTGTGCTATATGGTAGTGTAAGAGTGAGAGGGTATGAAATGTCTTTTTAACCTCAAACTGTTTTTGCACTAGAAGCTCTTCTTTACTCAAAGTCTTAATCACCTTGATGGCATGCGCTATCTTTTGATGGGCTTGCATTCTTCCACCCGTATAAAGCGGGATGGTGTACTCTAATGCGGTTTGAAAATGATTTCTCACCTGTGGCTCATTTAAGTCATTGGGCACTACATGTAAGACATTTGGGTTGGTAGAATCAAACTGTGAAAAACCAAAATCACCAAAGGTTGCTTCGCGAGATTGTAATTTAAAGCCAAAGACAGAGAGCGCATCGTTTGAGCGAAGGGCACTTTGGGTTAAATCAAGGCTTCCCCACGTTTGACCTTCCGCAACCTTTTGCTCCAACTGAGCAATGTCTTCATCTAATGTTGCAATAGAGAGTTCAAGATTGCTCTGGCGTACTTTCTCTAGTGCTTGTGAGAGGGTTATCTGCTCAGTCGCATAAGAGATACAAAGTGAAAAAAATAGAAAAAAAAGCAAGCGCATACCATAACCTTATTATTATCATTATTGAAAAGATACTATCATAGGGATTATAGGATTTGATTGACGGTAAAAAATTAAGCCCAATCCTTTAGAAAGGCATAAACCTAAAGTTAACTGTTAACAAGAAGGCTTAAGCCTTCTTGTCTAATAGACTTCTTGCAAAACTGCAAGAAGTCTATTAAAAAAATTTTCGCTTGAGTTTAAAGAAGTAGATAATGGTGATGTACTGCACATACATAAAAGGTGCCATCACAATAAAATAAGCAATAGTATTGACTTCTAAAACATTATTGGGGACTAGGCCTATGTGAATGAAAAACATACCAAATACCATCAAAGCCACCCCTGGACAAATCAGTGCAAAGCTTACGGGTGAACGGTTAGAAGATTCTACAAACTCTTCAAAATAGCCGATATGCTTCATCACTTTATAGCCAATCAATCCAAAAATAAGCTGTAATGAAAAGACCAAGCTAGTAAATGTAAACAGTGAAGAGTTCACCAATTTTTGGTCAAAGTGATGATCCAGTCCAAAACTAATGCGAATATATGTGATGCCCAAAAGCGTTAAAATAGGAATCATAATCCACAATGATGGGCTTGCTTCTTTTGCAATACCATGCTGGAAAATATTTTGAAACCCAAAAATAAGCTTGATAAGCAAAAGCAAAATAGCGATGGCACTAAAGAAAATGGCTGCAAAAATACCGATGGCATTTACTACCAAATACTGACTCATAGCGCCAGGTGCAGCAAGACCAACCGCTATCATCGCAAAAGCAAAGATAGAAATCATTTGCGAAAGATTATTGTTGTTGGCAAAATCAAAATCACCTTTAACAATAAGTCGTGAAAAATAGTCCATAAAAATCTTTAAAGCATATGCCCCCGCAATCAAAAATCCTAAAATAGCAAAAGGAAAAAGATACTCAACGACACTCCAAAGTTTTGGCACAAACAAAGCACCTAAAACAAAGCAGACATTGATGGTCATGCTAAGCGTCAAAGGAATGGTCATCAGTGTCACTTCTGCATTGGAACTTGCCATGATTTGATAAGCAGAAGATTGCTTATAAAGCTTAAATTGTTGGATATTCCACCAGAGTAATTTAAAATGCAACACCGCAAAATAGACAATACCTATAGCACATACAACACTGACGGCAGATAGCCAATCGCCTTTAAGGACGGTAGGATACCAAAAGTCAAACGTGGTCATGGGAACACCACGATGGGGAATCATAAACATCAAATACATGTAAAACGAAACGGACAATCCTCCAGCCCCTAAAGCAGAAAGAAAACAAATAGGTGAAAATTTTTCACGAAGCATCATCACATCCTTCATCACAGTACCGCGTACTCAACCCAAACACAGCTTTCAAGCTTGTTGAGTCGTGCAATAATCTCTTTTTCAACGTTACTATCTACCAAGATAACCGCCATCGCAAACTGATTGGCACCACGTCCAAGTCTAAAGTCAGCAATGTTAATGTGAGATTCGGCTAAAATCGACGTGATATTAGCAATAACCCCTGGTACGTCATGGTTTTTAAAGATAATCATCTTGCCTTTTGGCTTAAAGTCAAATTTGAAGTTATTGATACCCACAATGCGTTGTTCATCTTCACCAAATACTGTACCACTAATGCTAATCACATCTTTTTCCGTGGTTAAGGTAAGCGTGATTCGGTTTTTATACCCACTTAAACTGCTCACGACTTCGTGTTTGGTTTCGATGCCTTTTTCCGTGGCAACGAAGGCGGCATTGACATAGTTGACTTTATCTTCTACCACGTCTTTAAGTGCTCCCACAATACCAAACGTAAGAAGCGATTTTCCATATCCCCCAATCTCACCTTCCAATTCCAAACGAATGGATTTGAGTGCGGAACGATTGAGCTGGGCAGCTAAAAAGCCCATTTTTTGCACTAATTCCAAATAAGGCTCCACAAAAGCAGGGAGGTCTTCGGCTTTAATCGGTAGATTTAACGCATGGGGATAGCTAATACCACGTGCGGCTGAGATAGCATTTTCAGCCGCTTGAATCGCAATTTTTTCTTGAGATTCAAGGGTGTTAGCTCCTAAGTGCGCTGTCACACAGACATTTTCAAGGTCGAGCAAAGGATGGTTTGTGGCAGGCTCTTTTGAAAATACATCAATACCCGCAAAAGCAATTTTTCCACTTTTAATCCCTTCACACAAGGCGTCTTCATTATAAAGTCCACCACGTGCACAATTCACCAAACGGACACCCTCTTTCATGCGTGCGATTTCAGCATGCGAAATCATATTGGTCGTTTCTTTATTTTTAGGCGTATGAATGGTAATAAAATCACATGCCAAGATATCCTCAAAATTCTCAGTGTACGTCATACCCAAATCAGTTACTTTGGACGCTGAAATGTAAGGGTCATACGCAATCACTTCCATACCAAAGGCTTTAGCACGAATCGCAACACGGCTTCCGATATTACCAAATCCGATAACACCTAAGCGCTTATCACACAATTCGACCCCATACCACTTTTCACGGTTCCATACACGATCAAGTTTGAGATGGTTATTCGCATTGGTGAAGCTTCGAGCCGTTCCAAGAAGATGTGCCATCGTAAGTTCAACCGCAGCAATGGTATTTGCCGTTGGAACGTTCATTGCAATGATGCCTCTACGAGAACATCCTTCCTGATCCACGTTATCCACACCTACACCCGCACGGACAATCGCTTTAAGATTTGTGGCTGCATTTAAAAACTTTTCATCCACATCGGTTGAACTACGCGTGATGGCAACATCCGCATCACCTAAAATTGTCAATAAAACATCTTTAGGAACACTCACCGCATCGATAACTTCAATGCCCTCTTCGGAACGTAAAATCTGAAATCCTTTTTCATGGATGGCATCACAGACAATAATCTTTTTTTGCTTCATAATAAAACCTCAACAATTTTTGATTTGATATCGTATTTTTCAAGTTCACGCAACACTTTTTCTAAGGCTTTCTCGTTTTTCTCTTGCACGTAAATCAAAGGTGCTTTTTCTTCTTTGACAATCATATACGAGAGATTAAAAGAGGTAAGCGTTTGGATGATACAAAAGAGAGAATAACGATCAAGCCGATCAATCACTAAACGGAAGGATTTAACCTTTTCTGCATTAGGACCTTGAAGGTCAATTTGCATAAAAAGTTCATTCACAGGATAAATAAAAGAGCGTGCCTCTTTTTGAGCCAGCTCTTTGACCCACGCACGCTCACTCGAACTTTTGATAGTTTCTTGAGGAGCAAGGGAGCGATCCTTGACCTGTTCTACCTTCACGTCAACCCCTTGATTCAAGAGTTTGTAGAGTAAAGACCCTACTCCTATAAAGAGCAGAACGAACAGTGCGCCAAGGATTTTTTTGTGCATTGCTTATTTCAATTGATCTTTTAAGATATCTCCAAGCGTCATTTTTTCTTCTTTATTGATCTCTTTCAGTGCTTCTCTCTCTTTGAGTTTAGAAAGACGTCTGATGGAGAGACGAATACGATTTTTCTTATCGTCAATAAAGGTAATGGCCGCTTCGATTTCATCACCGATTTTAAGATCGGATTCACTGACTTGTCCTAAGTCTTCTTTACGGATCAAGGCATCCACATTCTCTTCAAGCTCAACAAAAATACCAAATTCTTTGATATCGCGAATTTTTCCATTGACAATGTCACCATTTTCATGTGATTTTGCGTATTTTTGAATCGGGCTGTCTTCAAGCTCTTTTTTACTTAATGAGATTTTTTCACTCTCAACATCTACTTTAACAATTTTGACTTCAACTTCATCACCCACATTGAACAACTCTTTACATTTGTTGTTACGATCCCATGAGGCGTCTTCATTGTGCAATAAACCTTCGATACCACCGATTTTCAAGAAAGCACCAAAGGCTGTGATAGTAGTCACTGTCCCTTTAACCACATCACCCACTTTAAATTTTTTCATAAAATCATCAAAAGGCTTTGGAAGGACATTTTTCAAAGAAACACGTAAACGACGCTCTTTGGCATCGATTTCGATGACTTCTACGTCTGCAACCTGACCCTCTTCAATGTAATCACGTGGATGCTTAATGTTTTTATCCCATGAAATTTCAGAGATGTGCAAGAAACCTTCAATGTCATTGCCCAAATCAACAAACGCACCGTATGGCTCAATGTTGCTGATGGTCACTTGAATGGAATCACCCACTTCGAGCTCATCTTTAATCTCATCCCAAGGATCTGGCATTGCCGCTTTAATAGAAAGTGAAAGATGTCGCTTATCTTTGTCATATTTGATAGCTTTAACCTGAATGGTCTCACCCTCTTGGTAAATGGTTCCTGGATTTACGGGACCTTTGTAACTGATTTCTGAGTAATGCACTAAACCATCAATGCCACCCACATCGACAAACATACCGTACGTGGTAATTTTTTTGATGGTTCCTTCAACGACTTCATTGCGGTCAATAAGCTCTTGAACGATCTCTTTGCGTTTTTTACGATCATCGTCTAAGAATTTTTTACGTGAAATGATGATGGATTCTGTATCGTTATCGATTTTTATAATTTTAACTTTGAGTGATTTGCCCACGAGTGTGTTTAAATCTTTAACGGCTGCTTGTGAACGTGGAAGGAAAAATTCGATGCCTTCTTTATTTTCAGCGATAAATCCACCCTTATTTTTACCCGTAATTTTAACATCAATCGCAATATCATCTTCTTCATTAAACTCAGCGATAAAGGCTTTGATATGATTTTTGCGAAGTGCTTTTTTATGTGAAACCGCTGGTCTTTCATTTCTAAAACCTGTAATGACAACAGGAATAACATCGCCCACTTTACATGTAATGTTGCCATTTTCATCCATCACTTCACTTGCGTTCAAGCGTCCCTCAGACTTCTTGCCCACGTCCACTAAAATGACGTCTTCTTTAATTGCCACAACAACACCGTTGATCAATGCTTCTCTTTCTGTATCTTTGAAAGACTCCTCCAACATCGCCGCAAAATCCATCTCCTCATGCTCGTCTGCGACGTCAGTATGAACAGTTTTGTTCGCCTCTTTAACCATATGCTACCCTTTTTAAGTGATTTTTTTGTGAATTTAGTGCGCTTTTCGCGCAAAAGTTTTCTATTATACTTTAATTTTGCTTATTTTTCCAACTATTTTTTCAATAATCCAATCAGGTGTCGAAGCTCCCGCTGTCACACCACACAAATGCTTGCCCTCAAACCATTTTTCATCAAGGTCGTGTTCATCTTCTACCAAGAAACTGTCTTCACAATACTCCTTGCAAATACTATGTAATTGCTTTGTATTGGAAGAGTTTTTCCCCCCAATAATAACCACCACGTCCGCCTCTTTTGCCAAATCTTTCGCAGCATCTTGGTTCTCAAAAGTAGCATTGCAAATGGTGTTAAATATGCGTACTTCTTTATAGCGTGATTCAAGATAACGGGTGATTTCTAAAAATTCATTAATTTTTCGGGTCGTCTGAGAAACTACCGATACTTTTTGCCCTTTGAGTTTCACGTGAGATAACTCTTCCACACTTTGAACGACTACCGCTCCATGAATTGCGTAACTAGCGACCCCTTTGACTTCGGGATGATTGGCATCACCAAAGATGACAATTTCATAGCCTTCTTGGCTCATTTTTTCACAAATCTCTTGCGGTTTAGTCACATAGGGACACGTAGCATCAATGACTTCGGCTTTATCAGCGCGCAACTGTTCTAAATCATTTTTGGGAATTCCATGCGTGCGAATAATGGCTTTTTTAGCACCTTTGGCTTCATGGATATCGTGCAAAGTGGTAACGTTAAAATTGTCTTTGAGACGGCTTATCTCTGCATTGTTATGAATCAAAGGGCCTATAGTTACAGCATTACTGGCATTTTCTGCGATTTTAATGGCACGCTTCACTCCAAAGCAAAACCCATAACTCTTGGCAAGTCTAATCTCCATAATGCAGAACTCCAATACATGCCAATAATTCCGTAAAATTTGGAAACGAGGTCTGAATACATGCTACATCTTCGATGTGCATCGCTACTTTAGTCCCAGCTATAGCAAAACTCATAGCAATTCGATGATCACCAAAGCTGTTAATCGTTGCACTGCGAAGCGTACCGCCTAACACTTCGTAACCATCCCTAAACTCTTCCACCTCAATACCACACAAACGCAAATTTTTCACCACACTACTGATGCGGTCACTCTCTTTTACGCGTAACTCTTCTGCATTTTTCACTGTACTTTTTCCCATAGCACACGCAAAAGCAATGGAAAGCGCTGGTAATTCATCGATAAGCCACGCAATATTTTCTTCCACCACAACACCCTTAAGGGCTCGTCCAGTGATGCAAATATCGCCCACACTCTCATAAGTATTCTCTTTTTCGATAAAACAAACCTCAGCACCCATACGTTCAAGCACTTTATACGCCTCAATCCGTGTCGGATTTAAAAGCATGTGATGCAAGGTAATGGAACAACCTTCATGGATAGCAGCGGCAACGGCAAAGAAAAAACCACTTGAAGGATCACTTGGAACCCTTACATGTAAAGGTTTTAAAGGAGTACGTTGAGGATGAATGGTGACGTTCAATCCTTCGGTAAGCACCTTTGCGCCCATGCCTCTAAGCATACGCTCACTGTGGTCACGGCTAAGTTCTGGCTCACTAAAAGTTGAAATACCATCGGCTTGAAGTGCGGCTAAGATCAGTGCACTTTTAACTTGTGCTGAAGAGATTTTGCTCTCATAATGAAAGGCTTTTAAGCGTTGTCCACGAATGCCAAGAGGAGCATAATTGCCATCACTTCGCCCATCAATACACGCTCCAATCGAACGCAAAGGATCTGCCACGCGCCTCATAGGGCGAGAGCAGAGGTATTTGTCCCCATAAAGCACAAAATACCCCTGACGTGAAGATAAAAAACCCATCAATAAACGTATAGCTGTTCCTGCATTGCCACAATCAAGCACACAAGGAGGCTCCACAATCGCCTGAGGAGGAGTAATCACCATTATTCCATCTTCACGCACTTTTACATCCGCCCCTAACATCTGGACGATGTTTAGCGTACATAAGGTATCTTCCGCGTGCAGGTAGTTTTCAATGTAAGAGGGTTCATCACACAAAAGAGGAAAAATCGCACAACGATGTGAAATGGATTTATCACTGGCAATCGTATCAATACTCAGTGAAAAATCTCCCTTAGGGCTTACATGTAAAGCATTCATCGCAATGCAATTCCAAAACGCTCATGAAGCCGTGCCAATAATGCTTCAATCATAGCAGCGATGCTCTCTTCATCCAATGTTTTTTCACTGGATTGGAACTGTAACTTGAGGGTTAAACTCATCGCACTCCCAAAACTTTCATGCCTGTAAATATCGATTGCCGAGCATTTCACCATCTCGTTGGGAGCAATGCTTAAAATGTACGCCTCTAGGTCACTGTATTGCATGGAAGAGGGAACCATGAGACTCAAATCTCGTGAAGTAGAAGGAAACTTCGAATACTCTTTAGCACACTTTTGTGCATCCCTTAAGCGATCAAAGCACAGTTCACACACATACGTTTTAGGCAAATCAAGCTCTTTTTCAACTTGCACATTGACCCTTGCCATATACCCAGCAACCACTCCATCCATAATCACTTCAGCGACTTCGTACGGGCTGCACAGACCATTGGGATTGCACAAAGGCTTGAGAGCAAATGCTCCCACAACGCTTTGGATCTTACGCGCAAACGCAAAAAAATCAATCGTCTCTGGCTTACCATGATTGGTGATATCAGCATGTGCTTCTTCACCACTAAAGACAAACGCAATATTTTTAGTCTCAAGACGGTGTGCATCAAAGACACTACCGACCTCAAACAATGCCACACGCTTCTTGCCAAATTTAATATTTTGACTGACTGCATTTAAGATATTAGGAAGCAATGATGCCCTTAAAGTATTGAGCTCACTGGTGATAGGGTTAGCCACATCAAGCGATGCATCCAGTGTTTCAAAACCAAAACGTTGTAGTCTACTGGCATCATCAAACACAAAATGTAAGGTTTCAAAAAAGCCTACAGCAACGGCTTTATGACGGTATTTTTGACGTTTTTTGAAATTAAGATAGGGTTGATTAATGTGCAATGTTTCTGCAAAATGGTAAGGTTTTGAAGTAATGTTATCAATGCCCACAATACGCACAATCTCTTCACACACATCTTGAATATTGACCACATCGCTTCTAAAAGGGGGGACTTTGACATTCATTACATCTTGTTCGTACGCAAAATTGACCTCAAAGCCTAGTTGTTTCAAAATTTTAATCACGCGATTTTTGGGAATTTCTTCTCCAATCATCGCGGTCAAATCGCTTTGATGCAATGTGATAACTTTTTCAAGAGGCTCTTTGGCGACATGTTGAGCATCAGCATAACTCACAATTTTTGAAAACTCACCCATCTTTTTAAAAAAGTAATTGAGTCCAAAATTCAAATCAGGCTCACTTCCTCTGGATGAGCGGTACAAATGCCTATCCGCACCCAATTTTAAAGCAGCACTTTTTTCGGCAATGGACTCAGGGGTTGTATAATTTGCTTCAATAATAATGCGTTTATCTAAAGCATTTGCTTTACAAACTCCCTCTTGCGCAATCCCTGTTATCGCACATTTTATCCCTTTCCCAAACACCGTATCTAAACCGTTTTCGTCTTTAAGGAGTGTGATTTTGGCTTTATCTTCATTCTCACTAAAACATGCATGGTTGTACGCACGTAACAATACCCCTGTGACGTAGGTCGCATAGTCTACCATTTGTCCTAATTCACACGCATTGACCACTTCTGCAAAACCTAAACGTAGTTGCACCAGCAAAGGAACACTAATCGATTCGTTATCAAATACTTTGTACATGTAAGCACTGTTTAATCCCTCGGCTCCATTGACCTGCAAAACCCTTCCAATACCTGGTTTATTCTCTTCATCTTCTTCTACGACCAAACGTCTCACTTCGGCGTCAAAATAGACACTCAAATCCCGAGCAATTCCAAAAATACTTTGGCAATCTCCACGATTAGGCGTTAATCCTATTTCTATCACATCGTCGTTTAAAAGAGGATATTCGCACAAGGGCTTACCAATCACCAACTTTCCAATGCTCTCATCCAAAATCATAATACCATCATTGATTTTAGGAAGTCCCAGTTCATTTGAAGAGCATATCATCCCACACGATTCGACGTCGCGCAGTTTTGCTTTTTTAATTTTGATGCCACCAGGAAGTTCCGCGCCAATAAGGGCAACAGCAACCATCTGACCTTCCGCCACATTTTTAGCCCCACAGACGATTTGCTGGATACTCTCACCCACATCAACTTGGGTGAGATTCAGCTTATCGGCATTAGGATGTTTTTCGCAGCTTATAACTTTTCCAACCACCACATTTTGGGCAATACGTACTTTTGAAATACCATCCACTTCGAGTCCAATGGCATTAAGTGCCACACTGATACGCTCTGTATCAATAGAGCCCAAATCAATCCATTCATTTAACCACTGTTTTGTTACTATCATCTAAACTGCTCCAACAATCTCAAATCACCCTCAAATAAGGACCGTAAATCAGGCACGCGGTGTAATAACATCGCAAAACGCTCCACACCCAAACCAAAGGCATACCCACTCACATCTTTATAACCTACGGCTTTGAAGACATTGGAATCCACCACGCCACAGCCTAGCACTTCAAGCCATCCCGTATGAGAACAGACGCGACACCCTTCACCTTTACAGAAAATACAGCTAATATCCACCTCTGCACTAGGTTCTGTGAAAGGGAAAAAACTAGGACGAAAACGAACCAAGACATCACCAAACATATGTTTTAAAAAATCTTCCAATATAAATTTGAGATTGGCAAAACTAACCTCTCCGCTTTTGCCCACCACAAGACCTTCCACCTGATGAAACATCGGTGTGTGCGTAATATCAAAATCGCGTCTAAACACAGCCCCTGGACAAATCATACGAATTGGAGGCTTTTGAGATAACATCGTTCGGATTTGAACGGGTGAGGTGTGGGTACGAAGCAACATGCTATCATTAAAATAAAAGGTGTCTTGCATATCACGCGCAGGGTGATATTTTGGAAGATTAAGCGCTTCAAAATTGTGAAAATCATCTTCCACCAAAGGGCCCTCTTCAATGGAAAAGTTCATGCTAATAAAATATTCAATAATTTTATCCATCGTATCCATCACTGGATGCAAGGCACCTGCTGAACTTTCTTGGTTAAATAAGGTAACATCGACACTGCTTTTTTTCATCTCTTCTTCGATCATAATCGCTTCAAGAATCATCTTTTTTTCAGCAAATAAGGCCAAAAATTTTTCTTTATCAGTATTCAGATTTTGTGCAAAGGTCTTTTTTGCGTCCCCTTCTAGCTTTTTTAGCTCTTCAAACTGAGCCGCAAAATGACCTTTTTTGCCAAAAAGATGGACACGCTGTTTTTCTAATTCACTAAGCGATGTGCACGATGCAATCGAATTTTCAATCTCTCTCAAGGCTTTACCTTCCCTAAACATTATTATGAACGCCCATTTTAGTGAAACTTTAATTATAAAAGGTTAAAATGAGCTCACATCAATGCCAGGAGAAGTGAGATGACTATTTTTAGTAAGATTATTAATGGTGAAATTCCATGCAACAAAGTTCTTGAAAATGACCATTTCTTAGCCTTTCACGACATCAATCCCAAAGCACCCATTCATATTTTGATTATTCCTAAAATTGAGTACAAAAACTTTCAAGAGACAGACCCTGCTATCATGGGTGAGATGACAACATTTATTCAGACGGTTGCCAAGCTGATGGGGCTGGATGAAGGAGGATACCGATTGATTACGAACAATGGAAGCGATGGCGGGCAAGAGGTGTTTCATTTGCATTTTCATCTTTTAGGGGGAGCCAAACTTTCTTGGAACCATCTCTCAGATAGTGACTCTAAGAATTTTATATAATAGACATATTGAAAACTCATTTTACAAGATAGGAAAGCACCAAGGGTGCGTGGGCACTCTGCGTGAGAGAACCCAGTGTTAACGTAGTCTTTAAGGCTTTGCCTTAAAGACGTGTCTAGAGTTTTGCAAAATCTAAGATGTAAGGAGAATTTTCTCCTTACATGTAACACTTTATTTTCGAGCGTGCATCCACGCTTCAAAGAGTTCAATTTGTTTACATGTAGACGCCGTTGCGGTACCACCTTGTGACGTTCGTGCATTCATTGAATTTTCCAAAGAGAGATAAGGAAGCACATCTTCGCCAATACGCGCATCCACTTTTTGAAGCTCTTCTACGCTTAAATGACTCAAATCGACGTTCAAATGCTCCGCGTGCGCCACGGCGCGTCCTGTGATAAAATGGGCTTCACGAAACGGGATATTGCATTTTTGCACCAAATAATCCGCCAAATCGGTCGCACTTAAATGCCCTACTTCGCAAGCTTGGCGCATTTTCTCACCATTGATGCTCATGGTTCTTACGGCTTCTTTTAAGATATTGATAGACATAAAGGCTGTTTCCACGCTGTCAAACACACCTTCTTTATCTTCTTGCATGTCTTTGTTGTAGGCTAAAGGCAAGCCTTTGAGCACGGTGAGTAAGCCTATGAGATTGCCATTGACGCGTCCTGTTTTCCCGCGCAAAAGTTCAGGCACATCAGGGTTTTTTTTCTGAGGCATGATAGAACTTCCCGTAGAATACTCATCGCTAAGCGTGACAAATTTGAATTCATAGCTTGACCACAAAATTAACTCTTCGGCAAAACGAGAGATGTGCATCATAAGGGTTGAAATGTTAAACAAAATCTCTAGTGCAAAATCTCTATCACTCACTGTATCAAGACAATTCACACTGACACTATCAAAACCAAGGGCATGAGCCACCATTTCCCTGTCAATATTATGCGGTGTTCCTGCCAATGCAGCACAGCCTAAAGGCAAAACGTTATGTCTTGTATACGAGCTTTCAAAACGCTCAATATCGCGCTTAAACATCGCAACATAGGCTAAAAGATGGAAAGCAAAATTGATGGGTTGTGCGTGTTGAAGGTGTGTCATTCCTGGAAGCAAGGTAGTCGTATGCTCTTTTGAAATCTTGAGCAACACGTCCATCAAAGACTCTAAACAATCGACCAAAATGCGATTATGTTTTTGGACATACTGTCTAAAATCAACCGCCACTTGGTCATTGCGTGAACGCGCCGTATGCAAGCGTTTACCCGCATCGCCAATAAGTTCAATTAAGCGGGTTTCGACTGCCATGTGGATATCTTCATGCGCGATATCAAAAACAAAGCTTCCCGCTTCGATTTCACCTTTGATGTCTAACAAACCTTTAGCAATGGCATCCGCTTCGTCTTGCGTTAAGATACCCTGCTTCGCCAACATCGCAGAATGAGCAATAGAGCCTTTAATATCTTCTTCATACAATTTTTGGTCAAAGGGCAATGACGCGTTAAATTCATCTAACAGTTTGGCACCACTTTTGGCAAATCTGCCAGACCATAGTTTCGACATACAAAATCTCCTTGGAATAGGTCAAAAAGATGTAAAGAGATTTTCTCAAATCTCTTTACATGTAAGCATTATAATTTAGGGCCAGCGTTTGAAAAATCAGACTCTGGGGTAATGTATTTTTTGAAGTTATCAATAAACATCTGTGCTAACTCATCTCTGGTGGCATCATAACGGCTTTTATTCTCCCATGTTTCACGCGGATTTAAAATCTCTGTTGGCACACCAGCAAGAGCTTTCGGAATCTGAATTCCAAAAACTGGAATGGCTTCAAATTCACTCTCTTCAATGCTACCATCTAAGATAGCATTGATGCACGCACGTGTTGCTTTGATGCTCATACGCTTTCCAATGCCATAGCTTCCACCACTCCAACCTGTGTTGACCAAGTAAACATCTACCCCATGTTTATCGATTTTTTCACCTAAAAGTTTTGCATAAACGGTCGGGTGCAAAGGCAAAAATGCCTCACCAAAACACGAACTAAACGTGGCAACTGGTTCTGTAATGCCTCGCTCAGTTCCTGCAACTTTTGCCGTATAACCACTTAAAAAGAAGTACATAGCTTGTTCTTTAGAGAGTTTTGACACTGGGGGTAAGATGCCAAAAGCATCCGCCGTTAAAAAAATAATTTTTTTAGGATGCCCTGCTTGAAGGCTTGCTTCATGATTTTCAATATGATAGATAGGGTAAGAAACACGGGTGTTTTCCGTTTTAGAACCATCGCTATAATCCACCACACCGTTCTCATCCATCACCACATTTTCTAAAAGTGCGTCACGACGGATGGCTCCAAAAATTTCGGGCTCACTGCTAGAATCTAGGTTAATGCACTTTGCATAACATCCCCCTTCAAAATTAAACACACCCTCATCATCCCACCCATGCTCGTCATCGCCAATGAGTTTGCGTTTCGGATCGGTGGAAAGCGTGGTTTTACCCGTTCCTGAGAGTCCAAAGAAAAGCGCAGTATCGCCTTTTTCCCCTACATTGGCTGAACAGTGCATGGAGAGTTTTCCTTCCAATGGAAGCCAGTAATTCATCATCGAGAAGATACCTTTTTTAATCTCCCCACCGTACCATGTTCCACCAATAATCGCTATGTTTTCTTCAACATTAAAGACTACAAAAACATCAGAATGCAACTCATTACGTTTGTAATCATCATTGACAATTTTGCAGGCATTATAAAGTGTGAAATCAGGTTTAAACGTTGCCAACTCTTCAACGCTGGGTCGAATAAACATATTTTTGACAAAGTGTGCTTGCCATGCAATTTCAGTGACGACACGAATGCTTTTTCGACTCGCTAAACTGCCACCACTGTAAGCATCTTGGATGTAAATATCTTTACCCGAGAGTTGTTTTTTAACCTTTTCAAACAACTCATCAAAAATCTTTTTATCCACTTTATGGTTAATGCGTCCCCAAGCAATATGTTGATTGGAGGGTTCTTGGTCTACAAAGTATTTATCTTTAGGACTTCTTCCTGTAAAAATACCGGTATCGACACTAAAGGTACCATTGCTGGTTGTTCGCCCCTCTTTGTTTTTAACCTCATGCTCATATAAAGCATCATAGCTAAGATTATAGTATACCTGAGCGATGTTGGTAAGTCCTAACTTTTCGATTTCATTGATCTTCGACATGATATTTTTACCTTTGTCTTACTATTTAAAAATGGACAGCAAAATTCCTGCTGCAACTGCTGAGCCGATAACACCCGCGACATTGGGACCCATAGCATGCATTAAGAGCATATTGCTTGGATTTTCCTTCATCCCTTCTTTATTGGACACACGCGCCGCCATAGGCACCGCACTCACTCCTGCTGAGCCAATTAAAGGGTTAACTTTATGCTTACTAAATTTGTTCATAATCTTTGCCATAATGACTCCACCAGCGGTTCCCATCGCAAAAGCTACCAGACCTAAAACAATAATGCCCAAGGTCTCAGGAACCAAAAACTTCTCAGAAGCAAGCTTTGAACCTACAGACAGACCTAAAAAGATGGTGACGATGTTAATGAGTGAGTTTTCCATCGTCTCCGAAAGACGCTTAGCTACACCCGATTCTTTCACAAAATTTCCAAAAGCCAATGCACCAACAAGCGGTGTTGCATCAGGAAGGAGTAATACACATAAAACCATAACGGTAATTGGAAAAAGAATTTTTTCAAGCTTTGAGACTTCACGTAACTGTTCCATCTTAATCTGTCGCTCTTCTTTGGTGGTAAGTGCTCTCATAATGGGTGGCTGGATAATAGGAACCAATGCCATGTACGAATACGCAGCCACGGCAATGGCTCCTAGCAAATCGGGTGCTAAACGGCTAGCCACAAAGATAGACGTCGGGCCATCGGCTCCACCGATAATACCAATTGCTGCCGCTTCTTTGAGTGAAAAATCTATAAAACCTGTGTACTGTGATAAAAAAGCAGCACCCACAATGGTTCCAAAAATCCCAAATTGAGCAGCCCCTCCTAAAAGTGCTGTTTTTGGATTGGCTAAAAGAGGTCCAAAGTCTGTCATGGCACCCACACCCATAAAAATAAGCAAAGGGAAAAGCCCAGTACTCACGCCCATATTAAAGAGTATGCCCAAAAAGCCTTCAGGTCCTGCAATATCTGCTATAGGAATATTGGCTAAAAATCCACCAAAAGCTATCGGAATCAATAACAATGGCTCAAACCCTTTAGCAATCGCTAAATAAAAGAGTGCAAAGCAAATTGCCATCATAATCAAACGTCCACCGCTTTGATTAAAGGTTGAGACAACAACGCCGTGAGATACTTCCCCCTCTTTTGGACTGAGAAAAGCATTTAACCCTGTAGACTCATATAAAGAGCCAAACAATTCAGAAACACTTTTCGACTTATACTCTTGGTTTTTGTTCTCTTTTATGCCATCACTCGCACACAAATAGGTGCCAAGGCTCAACACAAGGAGAAGCTGAAGAATCATCTTTTTCATATCATAACTCTTTTATAAAATAACGAGCAGTTGGTTATTGACGATGGTATCGCCTTGCTTCACTTTAACCGCACTCACGACACCTGCTTGTGGTGCTGTAACTTCTATTTCCATTTTCATAGCTTCAATAATAACTAATGCTTGTCCCGCTGAAACACTATCTCCCACATTCACCAAGACTTTAAAGATGGACCCTGGAAGTCCCGCTTTTACTTCAAACCCCGTCGCTGCTGATGGACCTGATACCGCAGTACTTGGAGCGCTGAGAACACCTTCTTCCAAACCTTCTTTAATATCTATCTCATACACTTCACCGTTAATGAGCATTGTTTTTGCACCATTTTCAGATGTAACATGATACTTTTGACCATTGACACTAACAGTAAAGGTAGAAACATCAGAAGCAGTTTCTGCTTTTTCAGGGGCATTTTTACGTACATTTGCCTTAGCTTCACCTTTTAGAAATGCGATGCCTTTTTCTTTACATGAAGCGGCAATAAAAAGGCTCTCATCGGTAATTTCAATACGTTCTTTTTGTAAAATCTCTTTTACATGTAATAAAGACTTTGTTTCATCTGCATCGGCTAAATCCATAGCATTTTTAGTGGTAGGTTCAAGCTTGAGTTGCTTACTGGCAAGATCTACAATCTCTTTATCTGGAGTAACAGGAGTTCTTCCAAAATAGCCTAACACCATCTTGCCATAGCCTTCGGCGATTTTATTCCATGGTCCAAACATCACGTTGTTAAAAGCTTGCTGGAAATAAAATTGAGAAACAGGGGTTACACTGGTGCCATATCCACCCTTTTCAACCACTTCACGCATCGCTTTGATGACTTCTGGGAACTTATGAAGGATGTTGTTATCGCGTAGCATTTGGGTGTTTGCCGTGAGCGCACCACCTGGCATTGGAGAAAAAGGAATAAGTGGAGAAACTTGGGTTGCTTCGGGAGGCATAAAATAATCTTTTAAACACTCTTGCAAGACTTCTTCGTATTTGAGGATTTTTTCAAGTTCTAATCCACCTAAATCATAGGCTTTACCTTTAACTGCGTGAAGCATGGTTAAGATGTCTGGCTGGCTTGTTCCACCACTCACAGGGCTTGCTGCCATATCGATGCCATCCACGCCCGCTTCAAGCGCTGCTAGATAACATGCGACCGATACACCTGCTGTTTCATGGGTGTGAAGACGCAAATGGGTTCCATCAGGTAAAAGCTTACGTGCCATTTGGAGCGTTTCGTATACTTTTTGAGGGCTAGAAGTTCCACTGGCATCTTTAAAGCAAACACTGTGATAAGGAATCCCTGAATCTAAAATTTCACGAAGGGTTTTTTCATAAAATGCCACATCATGCGCACCCTTGCATCCAGGAGGTAAATCCATCATGGTGACCACAATTTCATGTTTCAAACCATGATTAACGATACATTCTCCACTGTACTTGAGGTTTTCCACATCATTCAGCGCATCAAAGTTACGAATGGTTGTTGTACCATGCTTTTTAAACATTTTAGCATGAAGGTCGATGAGCTCACGATTGCCTGTATCAAGCATTACGGTATTAACACCACGTGCTAGGGTTTGAAGATTCGCATCAGGGCCTGCAATCGCACGAAACTTGTCCATCATCTCAAAGGCATCTTCATTGAGGTAGAAATAGAGGCTTTGAAAACGAGCTCCGCCTCCAAATTCAAAATGGCTAATACCAGCATCTCTTGCTGCTGCCACTGCTGGTAAAAAATCATCCATCAGTACGCGCCCACCAAAGACCGACTGAAACCCATCTCTAAACGTTGTATCCATCACATCGATGTATTTTTTACCCATCTTACGTTACCCTTTATCCTATTTTGATTGTTTATACGATTTAAGAGATGCAGCAATGGCTGCAACAACTGCTAAGTTACCGTTTCGAGATAATTCTGAAGTAGAATTACAAGCGGTAGAGTCTTCCTCTTTTTTAGGAGGGAAAAACTTCATAATTATCTTGGATTGGAGTTCCAAAACAAAAACCATGAGCACCAAAAACATAAAAACTGTGGACATCCCTAAGATAAGGAATTTCACGGACTCCGCAATGAGATTAATCTCCATGCAACCAACCCTTTTTGTTTAATTTTAACTAAAAGCTGTAGTGAAAAGTTTAGTATTTTAGCATTTTTATTATTAAAGAAAACCTTAGGAAAAAGTTATAAACGAGCAGAAGAAAGGCAAATCCAAAACGCTGAATTTGCCTTTAAAGGATGTTAAGAAAATTAGTTAATACAACGTTCCACAAGATAGAAAATAGAACGATAATCCAGCCCACTCTCTTCACTTAAACCTATTTCACAGGTCTTACTCGTAGAAAAAGCTAGTTTGGTATCACTAGGAATAGATGCTTTAAGATGGCGCAGGGCTGATTTGTTGAGTTCAGGGAATGTAAATCCACGATCCCCCGCAAAACCACAACAGCCTACATCGGTGGGAACCGTTACTTTGGTGCTACACATACGCGCAATTTTTTCAAATTTATCCGCTAGGCCAGTTTTTCGTGTACTGCACGTTGTGTGAATCACAATGGGTTCATCAATAGGTTTGATTTCCACTCGTTCGACCAAATAGTCTAAAATAAATTCAACCGTATCGTTGATTTTAACATCAGGAGAGAAGTTGGCGGACATCGTTTTGCTACAAGGACTCATATCACATAAAATGGGGTATTTGCCGTTTTCGCTAGCTTCTCTTAAGGCTTTTTCAAGTTCGTCCGATTTTCGTTTACCCTCTTCTTTATACCCTTTGCTTGAAAAAGGCATCCCACAACACAGTGCACCCACGTTGTTAGGGATGATGACATCGTATCCTGCTTTTTCCAAAATACCGATAATGACCAAATCAAGTGGTTTTTCACCATTTTTTTCTTTTGGATTCGCCATAGTACGGTTGATACATGAAGAAAAATAGACGACTTTATCCGCTGAGCCTGTGCGCTTGACACTTGGATTGAAACTGTATCCTGCTGGTAAACTGGTCGACCATAAAGGCATGGCATTTTTAGTGAGACTTCGTAAGCCCTCACTCATACCTCGCATCATACTATCAGGAATGATGGCATTCACCCCTTTAACCAATGAGAGTGCGACACTTCCTGTTTTTAAAATGCCACCGTAATTGTTGGCCATAAAACCTGCCACACTGTGCCCAAACGAGCCGATTTGATGTGCACGTAATTTTTTAGTTAAAGAACCCGTGTCAATTCCAACCGGACAAGTGAGTGAACACAGTGAACACGTTGCACATGTTTCAATACCATCGTATTGGTACTGCTCCACAAACGCTTCCAAACCTGCGGTATCATTTTGATTTTTAAGGGTCACCATGTGACGATTAGCAACGATGCGCTGACGCGGCGTAAGCGTTAAAAAGTTAGAAGGACACGTTGGCTCACAAAAACCGCATTCAATACATTTATCGATCAATTCATCGGTGATAGGCATGGATTTGAAGTTTTTAAGGTGAATTTTGGGGTCTGCATTGATGATGACACCTGGATTGATGAGTCCTTTAGGGTCAAAAATATCTTTGATCTCTTTCATGAGTTCATACGCATCACTGCCCCATTCAAGCTCAACAAACGGCGCCATATTACGTCCTGTACCGTGTTCTGCCTTGAGGCTTCCATGGTACTTGGTCGCTACTTGGTCTGCCACTTCTTGCATAAAAGATTCGTAACGCGCAATCTCTTTTGGGTCATCAAAGGTTTGGTTAAACACAAAGTGAAGGTTGCTGTCCAACGCATGTCCAAAAATAATGGCTTCAGTATAACCGTATTTTACAAACAATTCTTGAAGCTCTAAGGTTGCATCTGCCAAAGATTCAATCGGATACGCCACGTCTTCGATGATACACGTCGTACCACTCTCACGCGCTGCACCCACCGCGGTAAAAAGACCTTTACGGATTTTCCAATATTTGGTGTATTCGTATACATCTTTGGTAAAATGTAGAGGCATCTCAGGTTCAATGTGTTTAAGTTTTTCTAAAATCACCGCAATATTGGCATTTAAAGCTTCATCATTTGGCGCTCTGGTTTCAACTAAAACAGCGGTTGCCGTGGGGCTTAGTGTTTTCAAAAAGGCAGGCATACCCTCTTTGTCTTCCACGCTTCTTAGTGCAGCTCGATCCATCATCTCTGCGGCATCAACCTCAGCATCTGCCATACGGGTTTTGCATTGTGTACGCATTACGATAACCGCATCACACGCATCTTTCACATTTTTGAAGATCATCAAAGCACTGGCTTTATCTTTGTACTCAGGAACCGTTCTAAAAGTAATTTCTTTAATAAATCCCAAGGTTCCCTCACTGCCTATCATTAAGTGAGCAATGACATCAATAGGATCTTCAAAATCAATCACGGCATTGAGGCTATAACCACAAGTATTTTTAATTTTAAATTTACGGGCAATTTTATCGTGAAGTGATTGGTTCGCTTTGGTGCGTTTAGCCAAGGTATCAACGGCATCCACAAGTTCTTTATGACTTTGTTTAAATGCAGCAATACTTTGTTCTGAACCTGTATCAAGCTCTGTGCCATCGTGAAATACAATTTTCATGTATTGTAAGGTTTTATACGAGTTATCTACCGTTCCACAACACATACCACTCGCATTATTAGCAGCAATTCCACCAATCATCGCCGCACCAATACTCGCAGGATCAGGACCAATTTTTTTACCATAAGGCAATAAATAAACATTCGCATCGGCTCCTACAACGGAGGGTTCAAGGGTGACAAGGCTTACATCTTTATTGACTTTAATCCCTCTCCAATCACGTGAAGTTACCAATAAAATGGAATCCGTAATGGCTTGCCCAGAAAGACTCGTACCTGCTGCACGAAAGACCACTGGAAGTGAAAATTTAGAGCTAATTTTAAGAATCTTACTCACCTCATCAGCACTGCTCACCCACACAACCACTTTAGGGATGAGTCTGTAAAAAGAGGCATCCGTACCATAGGCTATCGTATGTAAAGGATCGGTAAATATCCTCGTTTTTGGGATAAACGCTGCAATTTCATGGTGAAATTCAAGATAAGAGCCAGAGAGTGTCATGGGGTATCCTTACGAATTTTATTTTGCTTTAGTGTAACGATGCGGTATAAAAATCGTATGATAATCAAGGTTAAAAAGCATTTAAAAAGAAGAGGTGTTACCTTTTTACATGTAACACCTCAAAAGAGAGAAAATTTTGACTATTTAAGCATCATTGAAACGCCATACCACTCTGGGAATAAGGTAAAAATTGCCATGACCAATACTTGTAAAATAATGAAAGGAATGACTCCTTTGTAAATATCTACAGTCCTCACACTTGTAGGAGCTACACCTCGTAAGTAAAAGAGGCTAAATCCAAACGGAGGTGTTAAAAATGAGGTTTGAAGATTAAGTGCAATCAACAAAGCATACCACACAGGATTAATACCTACGGCTTCTGCAATGGGTGCTAAAATAGGAACGATAATATAGGAAATCTCAACAAAGTCTATAAAAAAGCCCAATGCCATAATAGCGAGCATTGACACTATTACAAAACCCCATTTTTCACCTGGAAGGCTACGCATGACTTCTTCAACAATCTCATCACCACCGGTGTAGCTAAAGACCATTGAAAATGCCGTAGCACCAATTAAAATAGCAAATACCATGGCCGTTGTTTTAACAGTTTCTAAAGAGGCTTCATGAATCATCTTAAACGAAAATGATTTGTACATCCATGCCAAAATCATCGCACCAATACACCCAACAGCTGAAGATTCTGTGGGCGTTGCAATACCTTCAAAGATAGATCCCAAAACAAGAACAATCAGTGCCAAAGGAGGTAAAATAGCTTTAAAGGCATTGATAACTTGACGTGCCTTAGTATCGGTAAATTCAGTTTTTGGGATGGCAGGAGCTACATCTTTATTCAAAAAAGATACAATCAAAATATAAATGATGTACACAGCAACCAAACTCAAGCCTGGCCAAAAGGCCCCTTCAAACAAATCACCCACAGGGAGTTGAAAAACATCCCCTAAAATAATCAATACAACCGAAGGTGGAATAATCTGACCAAGTGTTCCAGACGCACAGATGGTACCACATGCAAGCGATTTAGAATAGTTGTATTTGAGCATGACTGGCAAAGAGATAACACCCATCGCCACAACGCTTGCACCTACAACACCCGTAGATGCCGCTAACAATGCGCCAACCAAAACGGTACTAATCGCCAAACCACCACGCACTTCGCCAAATAAAAAGCCCATAGCTTCCAAAAGTCGTTCAGCCAAGCGTGATTTTTGAAGAATAATTCCCATCAAAATAAACATAGGAACTGCCATCAAAATGGTGTTATTCATAATAGACCAAATACGATGAGGCATAAAGGCAAACATCATGACACCCGTTTGAAATCCATCAATCAGCGTTCCCCCATCCATTAGCGATTCAAAAACACCAGAAAAAAGACCAAAAAAGACTGATACGGCACCAAAAGTAAAAGCAACGGGAAAACCTATGAGCAACATTACCATGCCCACAAAAAACATTATAATCCCAATCATTTTGACTCCTGCGCTAAGGCTTTACGGTATAAATTGATATTTTTGATCACAAAACCTACGGAGATAAAAATCAATAACCAAAAAGAAAAAGGAATAAACGCTTTGATAATCCATCTGTGTGTGAGACCACCTGGATCGCCACTGACTTCATGCGTTGTAAAGGCTTCAATGACAAATTCCACAGAGCCTAATGCCACCAACAAAGCAATCGGGGTAATAAAAATAAAAGCACCTATAATATTGACAATCGCCTTTTTCTTTTCACTAAACTTCGTATACAAAATATCCACGCGTACATGCCCATCTTCTTTAAGGGCGTATGAGGTCCCCAACAAAATAATCAATGAAAAGATGTGCCATTCCAATTCTTGAAAAGCAATGGAGCCACTCTTAAACAAGTAGCGCATAAAGACATCGTAAAAGATGTTAAGCATCATGGCTATCATTAAAAACGAGCACAAATATCCGATATAATCAGCGATTGTGTCGAAAAAACGTTGTAACTTCTCTAACATTTCATTCCTTTGAAATAATATAAACAAAGAGACACGCAAACACTGTTCCTGCTTGTGTGTCTCTTTAGAATGCCTCTGTATCCAAAAATACAGAGGCATAGTGTAGCAGATGGTTTATTGATTGTCTCTAATGTAAGCATATTCGCCGATATTGGTCCACGCACGCGCTTTTTTCATATATGCTTGCTGTGAATCATGTACGGTTTTAAACTCAGCACTTTTAGCGGATTCTTCTTTTACTAAATCTTCATTAGCTGCTTTCATCGCATCCATTACTGGTTTTGGGAAGGTCATAATTTTAATATTAGGATATTCTGTTTTGATTTTATCCCACGCCGTTGCACTCATGTCATAGTTTTGAATGAGCATATCGTACGCTGCTGTTTTCATCGCTGTTTCTAAGATGGCTTTGTTTTTAGGGGAAAGTTTGTCCATCTTTGCACGGTTAACAACAAACTGAAGCTCTGTTGCAGGCTCATGCCATCCTGTGTAGTAATAGGGTGCAATTTTATGAAATCCCATAGATACGTCCATACCTGGTCCTACCCATTCAAGAGCATCAATGGTACCTCGCTCTAATGAAGTAAAGAGTTCACCAGGAGCGATGTTTGTTACCGCACATCCAAGTTTTGCAAAAATTTCACCTGCAAATCCAGGAATTCTCATTTTTAAGCCCTTAAGATCGTCCAATGATTTGATCTCTTTTCTAAACCATCCACCCATTTGAACACCCGTATTTCCACCAGGGAATGAGTACATGCCGTGTTTTTCATACGATTTTTGAGCCAGTTCCATACCGCCACCAAAGTAGAACCATGCATACTGCTCAAGAGCGTTCATACCAAAAGGCATACTTGTGAAAAGTAAAAGTACAGGGTCTTTTCCTTTGTAATAATACGATGCTGTGTGACCCATCTCGTATTGACCAAGCTTCACCATATCCATAATACCAAAAGCAGACTTATGCTTGTTCACCGCATCGACTTTAATAACAAAATCACCACCACTCATCTCCTCAACCATCTTAGCCATATTGGCAACAGAGTTGGTAAAGGGAGGGAATTCAGCACCCCAAGAGGTTGCTAGTTTCCATGTGACTTTATCGCTAGCCGCATTAGCAGATACGACTAAAGCACATGCCAAGGCAAGACTTCCAAGAATTTTCTTAGATAACTTCATAGAGACTCCTTACAAATTTTAAATTCAAAACCATCATACGTTATAGGGTATAAAATTTATGTTATATTTTAATATTACTCTTACATGTAAGGAAAATCTAACCCTAAAAAGAGATTTGTGTTACTTTTTGTATCTCAAAAACGTAAAATGTACCCAACATCTACAACCGTTTCGATGCATTCAAAAGGAATTTTTTTACGAAGACGACGCATTAAAGAACGGATTGAATCAAGACTTGCAAAGTTTCCCTCCCAAACCATCGCTTGTATCTTATCAAAAGAGACGACTTTTCCCTTTTCTGAAATTAAAACATTGAGCAACAAACGCTCTTTGCGTGACAAATGCTCTTCACTCTCTCCAATTCGTAACAAGGAGGTTCGAAAATCAAAAAGACACTCATGTCCAAGATCAACGATGTCATTACGAATGTTGCACAATTTTTCAATTTTAATTTCTAACTCATCAATGAAAAAGGGTTTTTTAATAAAATCGTTGCAACCGTAATTGTACGCATCGCGAATGACATCGAGCTCAACACTCGAACTAATGATAATCACAGGAGTCTCATGGTAAAAATCACGAATTTTTTTAAGAATTTCGATGCCATCAAGACTTGGAACATTGATATCCAAAATAAAACACATATACCCATTATCCAGTGCTTCATAAGCCTCTTTTCCATCTATAAAACTATCGACTTTATACCCTTTAGCTTCCAAACGCTTAACAATCGTTGCATTTAAGCGCTGATTGTCTTCTAATACTAAAATTTTCATTTTACCCTCTTATAACATTAGGAACGTGTATCGTAAATGCGACACTGTTTCCTATATTTTTAACACCAATGCTTCCACCCATTTTATCTTCTATAATAATCTTTGCCATGTACAATCCAAGTCCCGTTCCATTTTTATTGGTTGTAAAATAGGGATCAAAAATAAATCCTATAATTTTTTCAGGGACTTTTCCACCATTATCGGTTATCACAATTTTGGTTTGACTATCACCTTCTGCGATGCTAATATCAATTTTTTCACCTTTACGTGTTTTGACTATTTTATTTTTTGCGTTATTGATGACATTGAGTAGCACTTGTTTAAATTCATTTTCATAACCGTACACGGGGAACACACCCTCTTCTTTAGAATAATGCACGTTCAAATCGATATGCGAGTAAAATATTTGTCTCCCAATAATTTCCAAGACTTCACTCAGTGCTTTTTTGGCACAAAAAAGACTTTTTTTCGTGGAGGGTTTTAAAAAATTTCTAAAATCTTTCAAAGTCTGCGACATATACTGAATCTGAATAATTGAATCTCTCACAAACTCTTTCATCTTGTGAGAATTCATCTCTCCTGTATTAAAGCAAAACTCCATATCTTGCATAATGGCTGAGAGTTCAACCAAGGGTTCATTCCATTGATGTGCCACACCAGCTATCATCTCACCCATCTCTGTCAATTTAGCTTGCTGAATCAGAAATTGACGGTGTTGCAAACGCTCCGTTGTATCGTCCATTACACACACAATACCACCCACACTTCCATCAATCAGTGTGTAAACTGCTTTATTAAATGTAAAAAGTCGCGGACGTTTCGTCGGAATATGAAGCATCAACTCAAATGTCTCTGTTCCTTTGGTTCGTAATAATTCTAAATCATTTTCACGACGCTCTTGTGCCCACTCGGAGGGAAAAAAATCAAATGCTGTTTTTCCAATAATTTCTTGTTTATTCAAATCATATAAATTGGCAAATGCTTTATTGCTACCAACGTACTCGCCTTTAATGTTACTAAAATAAATAGGATTTGGGATGGTGTCTAACAAAACTTTAATAAATTCAAGTTGATTTTTAAGTGCCATTTCACTCTGTTTTCGAATACGAACATTTTGCATCAAAAAAAGCACAATCATCACAATGGCGGAAAAAATAGAGATAATTAACCAAATATAACGTTTGTACTCCTCATACAATGAAAAAGGCTTATTAATCTCTTCGTAATTTTTCAAAACAGCCGAAGGGTTAATTTTGTAATGTTCTAATTCTTTATAGTCAAAAATATAACGGTTTGGACTCTTTTCAACAACAGGAATTAAAGAGGCAGGTTTGCCTTCTAAAATTTGTTCTACGATTTTAGATGCTGATTCGGCTTGCGAAAGTGCGCTGGATAAAAATCCTCCCACAATGCCATAATCCAAATAAAAATCCCATAAGCCATAAATAGGCACATGTGCAATATTACGAATCTGCTGCAAATTTTCTTTGTACGTAAAAAAGCGTCCAGTATTGTCTTTGAACAGTAAAACCCATAAGATCGCACTGTTTTTACTGAGCACTTTTGTCTTGGCTTCTATTTCAGCCATATCCATACTATCAATGTGCTCAATAGTAATTTTTTTAGCATACGAGGGAAGCACCATATCCATTTCTTGGCGCATCGCATTGCCAGTGGTGGAGCGTTCATTGATGATGAGCAGCTTTTCAAGATGGGGATGCAATTCTAAGATAAGTTCAACATTGCGTTTAATATCAACATTTTCAACCACACCACTAATATTCTTAATACCCTCAATCAAAGAACTATTAAAATTATTGATCCCTAAAAAAACAATAGGAACATTTTTAAAAAGTTCGTCATGATGTTTTTTTACAAATTCCAAAGCACTGTTGTCGGCAACCATAATAACATCAAATGAGCTCTGAGCAAAACGTGCTTTATAGTAGTTGTAAAACTCTTCCATATAAGCAGGTGTATCAATGCGCTTCGTATCCATATAAACAGTAGAGAGAAAAATATTCTTTTTTTCTGAAAAATTTTTTTCAATCACACGAGAAATATCATCACTCCATTTATACCCTTTGTGATAGGAATGAAACAACAAAATATCTTTCGTCTCTTTTGCTTCAAGCAAAAAAAGTGAAAGACAAAGCAAAAGAAAGATTTTTTTCATAGGTTTTAGATAATAAAAAAGTTTTGAGGATTTTTAATGATAGCACCATGCTCAGCAATAGCTTCATCTGCCATATTGTAGCGTTCATTAAAAATAGTTTTATGAAATTGGACTTCATCGTTGATAATTTCAAACACCATCGTTTCATACACAAGCTTTTTTGCATCCCCTTCAAAAAAAGAGTGACGAACATGCATACTAATCGTTGAAATTAAAAACTCTCGCTCATGGATTGTAATAATATTTTTAAGCTCCAACTCTCTCATCCAATTCCTTATTCACAAAATTTAAAAGGATTTGATAATAACATAAATGAACATGAAGTTTTATAAAGTTTTGATGTTAGGAAGGTTCCAAAAAAAACGATGGTGCGGTCGACGGGACTCGAACCCGTACTGCCTAAGGCGCCACCCCCTCAAGATGGTATGTCTACCAATTTCACCACGACCGCACAGAAGACTAAAAAAAGAGGAAGAGGTCTTAATGACCTCTTTTAGTTATTAAAGAAACGGATTTTTGTAAAGAAGGATTAACGCAATAACGAGAGCATAAATAACTTGTGCTTCAATCATCGCAAGTGCAATAAACATAGTTGTCACCAATTTACCACCAAGACCTGGGTTTCTAGCTGTTCCAGCAATTGCTGAAGAAGCTGTATTTCCCATACCAATTGCACCACCAAGAGCTGCAAGACCCAAAACGATACCAACAGCAAGTGCTGAGTATGCTTTAGCCATTTCGCCATCACCTGCAAATGCAAATGTTGCAAATGCTACCATAAGAAAAAGAACTTTTTTCATAAAGAACTCCTTGTTTTTATCAAAGTCGGTTCGGATATAATCCCTACTTTCCACTTTGTGAGTGGGATTATATCTTTGTAATTGTTAAAAAGCCTTTAAAATTAGCGCTGAAGCTCTAACTCTATTTTATTGCCCGTTTGCTTCAAAATTTTAACTTTTACGTTTTGCTCTAAAGCCAAATAATCACTGACCTTATCCACCCGATGATCGGCAATTTTTGATACATGTAAAAGCCCATCAATGCCACCTGGGAGTTCAATAAATGCGCCAAAATCAACAATGCGTTTCACCACACCATCAACCACTTCATCCTGAACAAAAGTCGGTACGGGTTTTGATTCACGCTCCCTACTCGCACCTCTGCTATCACGGTCGCGTCCACCACCATGACCTCCACGTCCACCAAAAGAAGGTTTGTTGACAATCCCAATAATATGATCTTTGGCGGCTTCTACTTTTTCTTTATTTTCACCCGCAATTTTAACTTCACCTTTTTCACGGTCTAAGTCAATGGATACTTCAAATCGTTCGATAATTTCACGAATCGTTTTACCCGCTTGCCCAATAATATCTACGATTTTAGAAGGGTCTACACTAAAAAGCTCAAGCTTTGGTAAAATAGAATTGTTGATGACAATCTCACTGCTTGCTTTTTCCATAATTCCTAAGATATGCGCACGTCCTTCTTTCGCTTGATATAATGCTTCTTTAAGCACATCACGCGAAATACCACCTAATTTAATATCCATTTGAAGGGCTGTAATACCATCAATAGTCCCAGCAACTTTAAAATCCATATCACCATCATGGTCTTCAAGCCCCATAATATCACTCAGCACAGCATGCTTATCACCTTCAAATACCAACCCCATTGCAATTCCAGCCACCAGTTTTTCCATGCCCATTCCAGCTGCTCGAAGTGCCAATGCACCACCGCATACCGTAGCCATTGACGAAGAGCCGTTGGATTCTAAAATTTCAGAAACCAAACGAACCGTTTGAAGTCTGTTCACATCAAGTACGGGGTCTAGTGCGCGACGGGCAAGATTGCCATGACCTAATTCTCTTCTTCCTGGAGGTCTCATCGGCGATGCTTCCCCTACAGAAAAACCTGGGAAATTATAATTTACCATAAAGGTATCGCTAATACCACCTTTTTCCGTTAAAAGGTCAAACATCTGTGCGTCTTTATCATTCCCTAAAGTTGCAATCACCAAGGCTTGCGTTTGCCCTCTTGTAAAGAGACAAGAACCGTGTGCCATAGGTAAAATATTGGTTTCTATCGTGATGGGTCTTACTTCATTAAGCGCACGTCCATCTGCACGAACACGTTTTTCGATAATCATTTCACGTACCACTTTTTTCTTGTAGGACTGAATCACACTGTTAACAAGCTCTTTACTCCATCCCTCAAGTGTTGCAACTTCATCTTGTAAAATTTTAGTAACAATACGGCTAAGCTCACTGGCACGCTCACTTTTTGCCATTTGATTAATGGCATTGTTTACCTCTTCTTTATAAAACTCATCGATGTAAACAAAGATAGCATCGCTTTCCAAATCTGCTTTATAATCCAAAAGGGCGTCCTCTTTTTTAAGAGGGGCGAAGGTTTGCTCATACGCCGTTGCTGCTTGGGTAATAGCATTTTGAGCCGTATCAATAGCTTTTAAGATAGCCTCTTCATCAAACTCATTCACACACTGCTTCGCAATCAAACTCTGTGCCAAGGTAGGATCCAACATAGGATCAATCGCCATAGTTGGCATGCTTAATGTTTCAACACTAGGCAATGCACGCATTTCAATCATAAGTAATTCTTCTTTGGTTCCAGCGACATACAAATCAAGCGCACTCGTTTTAAGTACAGAATTAGTAGGGTTCACTACATATTCACCATTCACATAACCTATACGTACCCCTGCAACTGCTTTATTGACCGGAATATCGGAAAGATAAAGTGCTGCACTAGCAGCATTCAGTGCGGCTACTTGTAAATCCACTTCTGAATCACAACTGAGAACAAAAATAACAATTTGCGTTGGATACGCATACCCTTTAGGAAAAAGGGGGCGAAGACTTCTATCGATGATACGTGAAGTCAATGTTTCAAAATCTCCTGGTTTCGTCTCTCTCTTGATGTAGCCACCTGGTATTTTTCCTACCGCATAGCTCTTTTCGATATATTGCACAGTTAAAGGTACAAAATTTTCAGCCACTTGATTATCGTCACGTGCTACTGTAGCTAAAATAACTGTATTTTTAATTTTCAACAACGCAGCTCCCGCTGCTTGTTTCGCTACTTTACCAATATCATAAATCTCAGTTTGGTTGTTTACATGTAGTGTGTATTCCACTCTTTTGTTCTCCTCTTTTGGTGTTCTTTTTAAAATCTAAACCGGCTTGCATGTAGCTCTTGCGGAAACTGTTTCGCGATCTCCTCATCGCTAAAGGTAAATTTAAACTCTTCCATATATGTTTTCAGAATCTCATACGCTTCATTAATGTGTGCCATTTTTTCTTCATCACCCCCGCAATCAGGATGGAATGATTTGGCTAAAAGATGGTACTTTTCTTTTAATTCCTCTTTGGTACTCAGCACTGGAAATTCCAAAACTTCCAACGCCCACAAAATTGCTTCACTCTTTTTCATCACTTACAATTTTTGTTCTGTTTCAGATGTCGTAATTTCATAATCAATAGCCCCCAAAGGATAAAAATTAAACAACAACATAACCCCTTGTCGATTAACCGAATCCGCACCAGAACTTGTAAGACTAGGAAGGGTTAAATCCTTATATGTAATGGAATAATCCCAACATTTTTTCAATTTTTTAACACCAAAACTCCATGACTTAAACACATCATCGTTCAAATCATAATTCACAGAAGCAAACATATTGAATTTTTCAAAATATTCTGTACTCGCAAGAAGGGTCAAATAGTTATAATTCTTGCTCGACAAAGAACCACTTGTGTTTGTAGGGGTATCTTGATAAGTATACCGAACGGTTGCACTGTAAATATCATCTTTATAGGTTACAGACGTTTGGGTGCGAGCCAGTTGCGCATACTCATGAGAATACAAAATATTATTAGTAATACTAAATGCTGGTGTCACATAAATCTTAACATCATTCTCCAAATCACCGTATTTATAATCATGCTCACTGTAATAGGTTTGTTTAAGTGTATGCGTTACTTTTTTTTCACCTTCAGAATCATAAAAAAATTGTTTTAATTTGAAAGCCGTATTTTTTTCTTCCATGGTAAGAGGAATTAAATCATTTGCTCCATAAGAATAGTCCCACGTGCCTTGTTGTTTACGATAACTTGGAAGTGTTTGTTCTATCCCAAAATAAAGGGTATGAAAAAAATGATCGTAAGCTTTAGCAAGATCTACATACATACTCACTTTATGATAGTTATTAAAATATTGACCATAGCTTCCATCTTCTGCGCCATTGCCGTACGAAACATGCGTCATATAGATATTTTCAGATAGGCTTACATGTAAGTAATCTTCCAAAAATGAAAAATGAAGCGCAAAAGGGGTGCTGATTTCATTTTGAAAGGCTGTTACACCTTCTACTCGACTGTAATTTTTTGCATTGTAGTCAATAGAATAGAGTAAATTATCAAACAAAAAAGGATTTGCAAATCGATGATAATTAAACGTTGGAAGCTGTTGCAATGTTGTATCATTTGAAACCAATGACGTATCAATATAATACTTTCCATAAATTCCAATATAATCTTCATCTCTTTTTGCATAATAATTAACTTGGGAAGTCACTAGCTTGTTATAGGCTTTAATTTTATCATTGATAGTATTATAGTAATCCACATCATTAATATAGTTCAAATTTACCCATAATCCATCTTCTATCGTCTTGTCTTGCGTACTTAAAAGAGCACTCCTATCATAACTCATTTTGAAACCATAGTGTTGATCATGCTTTAAATTTTTTTCTTCTGCATAATCGCTTTTTTCTTTAAAATATCCTGTTATGATTTCGCCAGAGGAGTATGGTGAGTCTACAAAACGGTAAGTTGTATGAATCCCTTCTCCTCTACTGGTTCGTATTTGAGGAGTCACTTCTACATCCCAATCAACCGCAGGGGCAAAATAGATGGGTTGTAAATAAAAAAGTCCTTCACTTCCAAATCCAATATCCGGTCTTAATAGCCCTGTTCGCCTTGTTGTATCCGTGGAAAATGAAAAATAGGGAAGGTAGAAAAAAGGTGTCTCCCCTGCATAAAAAACAGGGTTATACAAGTGCATCCATTTTTCTTCTTTGTTGTACTCACCCGTACTAAAAGCTATTTTCCAATCTGGGTCTTGACTGTTACAACTCGAAACGATTGCTTTTTGGGTAATATAAGATTCTGGGCTTAAGATAGCGTTGTCACATTTTAACCACAAATTTGCCGTTTCGTCAAAGAAAAAAAGTGGATCAGAAACACCGTGATCTGTTTTAAGATTGAGTTTAGTATGTCCACTGCGAGAAGCGTAACTCACACCCTCTAACATCGTGATATTGCCAAACAGTTCCAAATCACCTGACTCGTAGTTGTAAAATGCCTCATCAGCAGTGATAAGATACTTAGGGCTATAAACAACGACACTCCCGACAGCATGCGCAATACTTCCCTCTTTTGTAACATTTTGAGCCAAAAGTTCAATATCTTGTACTTGAGGTTCAACAGCCCAAAGGCTACTTAACAAAAGAATGAGTCCTACACAAATTTTACCCAGCATTGACAACCAATGTACTTGCAACTTTATCATGCCATGTTTCCCGTTTTGGATTGAGCATCGCCCATACAAATCCTAAATAAAAAAGTGATTCACTGACAATACGAAAGGAGGCTCTGGTGAGAGATAAAAGCGGTGTTGGATTTTCTAAATCTTGCGTTGAAATAACCTTGATTTTCATTGCTATTCGTCCCAAAGTTGCACCGTACATCCACACAAAAAAGGTTTGATAGACCACTTTTAAAATCATCACATACATCACCATACTGTTAATAATACCAATGGTCTGCTCGGTCGTAGCATCTTGAGGAATTTGGTCAAGATAGATAAAAATAAACAGCAGTGAAATTAAAATCTCATCAATAATGTATGCTAAACTTCTTTTGCGCACAGAAGCTAACGTGATGTTTTCACTTTCAAATTTTTCAATTAACTCTTCGTTGGTCATTGCTTTAAAGCCTGATATGCAATGTCACTTCGGAATTGTTTACCCGCAAAATGCACCTGTCCGCACAACAAATAAGCACGCTCTCTCGCCTCTTTAATAGTATCACCAACACCTATGCACAAAAGTACTCGTCCACCTGTTGCGTACAATGTACCCTCTTCCAAGCTCACACCTGCATACGAAATGTGTGTATCTTCCAAGCCTTCATGCACGGAGGTATCAACGATAATCTCAGAAGGTTTTGAACTTCCATACGGATAATTTTCACTCGCCATCACGACAGCAATAGCGTATTTGTTATAAAATTCAATGTTAAGGTTTTTCAAATCTTTGGTAGCTGCTTTGTAAAAAAGTTCACGTGCAGGCGTCTTTAAAAGGGGCATTAAAATTTCACACTCAGGATCACCAAAACGCACATTGTATTCTAAAACAATCGGCTCATTGTTCACAACCATCAAACCGATAAATAAAACACCCTCAAACGGAGCATTTTCATCTTGCATCCCTTTTAACGTTGGTCTCACCACACGCTCTTCCACTTTTTTATAGAGAAGCTCATCGATGAGTGGCGTTGGAGCGTACGCACCCATACCGCCAGTGTTAGGGCCTATATCATTGTCCAAGAGGCGCTTATGGTCTTGTGCTGCTGGGAGGATTTTATAATCGACTCCGTCACAAATCACAAAGACTGAAAGCTCATAACCATCTAAAAACTCTTCAACCACAACACCCAGTCCCGCATCGCCAAAGCTTTTGCCGCTTAACATATCGTTGACAGCCTCTTTTGCTTCTTCTTTACTTTGTGCGATGATGACGCCTTTGCCCGCACACAAACCATCCGCTTTTACGACGATAGGCAAGGGTAGTGTTTCGATAAAGTCATACGCTTTTTGTGCGTCACAGGTTTCAATAAAGCGTGCAGTGGGAATAGCATAACGTGAGAGAAAATTTTTCATAAAAATCTTAGAGCCTTCAAGTCTAGCAGCCGATTTAGACGCACCAAAAATCACCAAGCCTTTGGATTTAAAAATATCAACGATGCCTGCAACCAAAGCATCTTCAGGACCAACAACGGTCAAATCGACCCTCTGTTCTTGTGCAAAACTTGCCAAGGCTTCATAATTATGGAAGCTCACGTTTGTTCCTAACTGTGGCGTTGCTCCGTTTCCAGGGGCAAAAAAAAGTTCGCTAACCTTGGGGTCTTTTTTCAGTGCCAAACCTATCGAATATTCTCTTCCTCCGCTACCAACAATCATCACTTTCATACGTTATTTCTCCAAAAAATTTAAAACCCAAGTGAGCGTTCCGTGATTGAAGGTGGCCCAAATAAGCCAACTTCTGGGAATCGACTGTTTCTTTAGGCTGCAATTTCTCACTTTGTGAAAAGCTCAAACAAAACCACAGACACACCAAAACCGTACGTGTTCCACTTTTACTAATTGTTGGACCCTCATGAAAACGGTTATCGCGTCACCCAGGCAATCAATGACGTAATGTCAAGTGAATTAATTATAGATAATTTTAGCTTCTAATTTGCTTTGCCAAATCAATACACGAAGCAATCGTCTGTTTTTCTGCTAAAAAAACCTTTACATGTGAAGGTAAAACGGCTGCTGTTTTTTTACCAATAGCAATGGCTTTATAGCTCACATCCCACGTAAAATTCTTACAAAAACAGTGCACTGTAGAGGGAGATGCAAAAATCAAAAGGGCTTCAGAAGGAGGTGCTTCATGGAGTGGGTAAGAACGACACACAGTTTCATACACTACTGCTTGGATTATATCAATGCCTGCCTCACATAAAATCTCATACAACGGGGAAACAACTTCTTTCGCACGGGGGAAAAAAACTTTTTTTCCCCCCAACATTGGGGCAAGCTCACGGGCAAATACATCTCCATACGATTCTTTACATGTAAAGAATACCTGTGCCCCTGCATCTTCAATAGCTTTTGCCGTGCCTTCACCAATGGCATAACAACGCTTATTGTGCCATGGTATATGACTTTGTTCAAGTGCTTTAACACTGCTTTTAGAGGTAAAGATGAGAGCATCAAAAGGGCTAATGTCAACTCCAAAGGGGAGAAAAAGAATTTCAAAAAGAGGTAAGGAAACTACCCCTTCATACGTTTGATCGCTGAAGAGGTAGATAGGTGTCTGCATTATTCCCATTCAATCGTTGCAGGTGGTTTTGAAGAGATATCATACACGACACGGTTAATGCCATTGACCTCATTGATAATACGTCTGCTAATATTTTCCAAAATCGTATGAGGAATGTGTGCAAATGTAGCAGTCATTCCATCGGTAGCATCCACGATTCTCACACATATGGTGTTGTCATACGTTCGGTTATCGCCCATAACACCAACACTTTTGACGTTTAATAGTACGGTAAAGGCTTGCCATGTTTTATCATAATAGCCTGTCGCACGAAGCTCTTCAAGCATAATCACATCGGCGGCTCTAAGAAGTTTTAAATCGTCTTTTGTCACTTCCCCCATAATACGAATCGCAAGACCAGGACCTGGGAATGGATGACGACCCAACATCTCTTTTGGAAGCCCTAGTTCTGCTCCTAAAATGCGCACTTCATCTTTGAAAATTTCACGAAGAGGCTCAATGAGCTCAAACGTCATCCAATCAGGCAAGCCTCCAACATTGTGATGCGATTTAATGGTTTTTGAAGGGCCTTTAACCGAAACCGATTCGATAACATCGGTGTAAAGTGTCCCTTGCGCTAAAAACTGGATTCCATCGTGCTTTTTAGCCTCTTCATCAAAGACTTGAATAAAAGTTTCACCAATAATTTTTCGCTTCATCTCAGGGTCAGTGATCCCATTTAGACGACTTAAAAACTGCTCACTCGCATCCACCGTGATTAAAGGAACACCACGTTGTTTAAACATCGCTTCGACTTGTTCTCTCTCATTGGCACGAAGGAGTCCATTGTCGACAAAAACTGAAACCAGTTTATCGCCAATGGCTTCGGCTAAAAGGGTTGCAACTACGGAACTGTCTACACCACCACTGACGCCACATAATACTTTTTTATCGCCTACTTGTGCTCTTATTTTTGCAATTTGTTCTTTAGCAAACGAGCCCATATTCCATGTACTTTCACAGCCACAGATGTATTTTGCAAAATTCTTTAAGAGTTTGCTTCCTTGTTCTGAGTGGTAAACTTCTGGGTGAAATTGAAATGCGTACATATTGCGTTTTTCATCGGCAATAGCCGCATACGGTGAATTTTCACTGTAACCGATTTTCTCAAAACCTTTTGGCAACGCTTCTACTCTATCCCCATGGCTCATCCAAACAATTTGTCCGCATTTGGTGTCTTTGAAAATTTTAGGGTCGCTTTCAAATTGAAGTTCTGCTTTGCCATATTCTTGATGCGTTGCAGGGATGACACTTCCCCCAAAATGTTGGGTTAAAAGTTGCATCCCATAACAAATGCCTAAAATCGGAAGTCCCAATGCATACACCGCCTCATCAGGGTGGTAGGAGTCTTTTGCATACACCGATGCAGGACCACCACTAAGAATGATTCCTTTAGGGTTTCTCTTTTTGATATCTTCAATTTTCTCGTTGTAAGGTACAATCTCACAATACACACCACTCTCTCGTAATTTGCGTGCAATCAACTGAGTGTATTGCGAACCAAAATCTAAGACTAAAATAGGGACTTCTTTCATCATTTTCCTTTTACATGTAAACCAAAACTATTAATAAAAACCTAAAATCTCAAACTGAACATACCAAACAATTAATGAAAGGATGTATCCCACAAGAACCGTCCACGAATATTTCATATGAGAACCAAAGGTATAAATACCTCTTAGTTTTCCCATAACACCTACACCTGCAGCCGAACCAAAGCTAATTAAACTACCACCAATTCCAGCAGTCAAGGTAACCAGTAGCCACTGATCCATTCCCATATCTGGATTTGATTTTAAAACAGCACTCATGACCGGTACGTTATCCACGATGGCCGATAAAAATCCAACCCCAATATTGACCGTGGTTGGGCCTAACGTATCGTACAGCTTTACAGCAAGCCCTAAATAGCCCAAAAAGTGTAATGCACCAACAGCAGCTAAAATACCAAAGAAAAAGAGCAAAGTATCGTGTTCTATTTTACCGATGGCTTTAAACGTACTAAGTTCCTGACCTTGTTTGCGCTTCAAGCGATAACTGTACAATTTAAGTAAAGACAAACCAAACACCATACCCCACATAGGAGGAATATTGAGCACTTGTTGTGACAAAACAGCTGAAGCAATGGTTGTAACACCTAAGGCAATAACCACTTTACCACCTGTTAAAATCGTAACTTTTTTCTCTGTAGAGACATCAAAGTGAGGTTTATCTGCTGGCACGTAAAGGGATAATAACCATGCAGTGAGAGCCCAACCGATAATCGAAGCGGGGAAAAGATAAAAGAAGTCAATAAAAGGCGCTTTACCTGCCATCCATGCCATCAACGTGGTAATGTCACCAAACGGACTCCATGCACCACCTGCATTGGCTGCTACAACAATGTTTATAGCTCCAGGAACCAAGAAGCTTTTGTTTTCTTTTTCAATCGTAATTAAAACCGTTGAAAGAATCAACGCTGTCGTTAAGTTATCGGCAACAGGACTTAGAAAAAAGGCTATAAAACCTGTCATCCAAAAGAGTTTTTTATAACTGTAGCCTTTGGAAACAAGGTTGTATTTGAGCGTATCAAACACACGACGCTCAATTAACACTTCAATATAGGTCATCGCCACCAACAAGAAGAAAAAAATCTCAGAGATTTCTAAGATAAGATGTTGAACTTCTGAACGTAAACCCGTTGCATCCATCCCATTGATAGCGTAGTAAATACCAATCAAGACAAACATAAAGGTACCCATAAATAAAGCCGGTTTTGCTTTATTGATATGATAATGCTCCTCAGCGGCTACCGCATAGTAACCCACCACAAAAATAACCAAACAAACAAGACCAATCCACGAAGTTGTCAAGTCTTGACCCCCTCCAGCTGCCCAAATCGTGTTGACGAATGCCAACAACACCAATAATACCTTCATCGACTCAACTCCTCTTTTGTATGAAATGTGCGCCTAATGACGCTTTTCGTTTTAATGCACTTTGAATAATCTCTTGTGAAACTAAAAGCCTTAAGCGTAACAATTTTCCAATGGGCAATTCTAGCATTTCTTTTACCCGTTTGCGTGCAAACTGCAAGTTTTGCTCATTGCGTACGATTCCTGCGTGACACCACATCAAATGACGCAGTTCATTTTTGAGAATTTTATCGCCTTCGCAAATAAGTATAGCCTCTTTTTCTGAAAAGGAGATAACTGAAGATGCGTTTGAAAGCGTCGCTTGAATATCTAAAGCTGCTCTGTACGAAAAAACCAATCCTTCTAAGAGCGAATTACTCGCCAAGCGATTTGCTCCATGCACACCCGTATGTGCCGCTTCACCTATGGCATACAAATGCTTTACATGTAACACTTCGCCATTCATAGTGGTACGAATACCTCCCATGGAGTAGTGAAAGGCGGGAGAGATGGGAATACGTTCTGAGGGGAGATTGTAACCGATATTTTTCATATTAAAATAGATGCTTGGAAAGCGCTTTTGAAAATGACTCTCTTCAAAATCACTCACATCCAAATAAACCTCTTTGCCACTTTTTTGCTTATAATCGAAAATAGCACGACTCACCACATCACGAGGTGCCAACTCACCATCAGGGTGATAATCAAACACAAAACGTCTGCCCTCATCATCCACAACCTTTGCACCCTCCCCTCGCAAAGATTCGCTGAGCAACTGTTTACGCACCGCGGTGCCTAAAACAAATGCGGTAGGATGAAACTGCATCATCTCCATATCGGCAAGCTCTATGCTATGACTCAAACACATACCTTGCATATCGGCACTAATGGTGCGTGCATTCGTATGGTACTCATACAAAGAGCCCACCCCACCACTAGCAATGACCACTTTTTTGCCATAAAGATTAATTATATCTCCTGCGTGTAATACACGAACGCCATAACAGGTGTTTTCATGCATCAATAAATCTGTCACTTGGGTATTGTATAAAATGGGAAAAGGGAGATGTTGCATCATAAACAGATGAATGTGTCGACCCGTGGCATCACCGCCTGCATGCAAAATGCGATGGGTGCTGTGTGCTGCTTCTTTGGTGTATAAAAGGTCTCCCTTTTCATCGCTATCAAAGCAAAATCCTCTTTTAATCAATGAAGCAATGGCTTTGGGTCCCTCGGAGCACAACACATCCACCGCTTCTTTGACGCAATGCCCTGCTCCCGCATGAAGCGTATCGCTTACATGTAAAGCAATATCCGCTTCATCTTTGGCAACAGCAACGCCTCCTTGGGCATAAAAGGTGTTACATTCCCAAGCGTAATCTTTGGCAACAAGAAGCACACTTAAGTGTTTGGGTAAGTTCAAAGCGCAATGAAGCCCTGCAATACCCGTGCCAACGATAACGACATCGTACGATGTTTTCATACCGTAATTAACTCTTACTAGGAGTTTTAACAGAAGAAGATGTCTCTTTATAAACAGGAGAACCTTTGTAACCACAGCCTAAAATGCTAAAGCCTAAACATGCTATAATCAACACATGAAAGACGCTAAAAGTATAATATCTCATTTGGTACAAGACCCTTCTATGAAAAAATTTGCGCACTTGCGCTGTTTTGAACGATTGCTTGGTTTGCTTCCTAAAAGTTTTACAACGCTCGTTCGATTTGTCTATACGAAAAATGAGACACTCTTTTTTGTGCTCTCACATCCCGCTGGCAAAATGGAATTCAATTATAAACGGAGTTTAATAAAGAGTCTATTAAGCCAAATTATTATCCATTTCCCAGAGTGTGAGTGCTTACATGTAAAAGAAATTCAAAGTTTTGTCACGAACCAAATAGAAAAAGAGACACCCACCCCATCGACATCACCCATCACATACACAGAAAGAGCAAGCGGATGCTTTGCTAACACGTGCCAAGACCCAAAATTAAATGCTCTTTTTGAAGCCATCAAAGAGACAATTTCAACACACCATGATCACCCAACAGCTTAGAAATGCCCCACAAAGTGCTGGGATTTACCAATTTTTCGACCATACTGGTATGTTATTGTACGTGGGAAAAGCTAAAGTCCTTAAAAACCGTGTCAAAAGTTACTTTCGCCTCACAACTCCTCCAAGCCCAGCCCCCACTTTATCATCCCGTATTCACAAAATGGTTTTGGAAATACACCGCATAGAGTATGTTGTCGTCCAAAGCGAACACGACGCTCTGATCTTAGAAAACTCCCTCATCAAACAATTAAAACCAAAATATAATATCCTTCTACGTGACGATAAAACGTACCCGTATATCACCATCAATCTCGCAGAGAGTTTCCCGCGTTTTGAGATAACACGTAAAGTGATTGATGATAAAAATAGACGCTATTTTGGACCTTTCTCAAGCTCAGCCAAAGCCCTCTTGGATGCTCTATATCTTGTATTTCCTTTGGTACAAAAACGCCGATGCGTCCAAGGTAAAAAAGCCTGTCTTTTTTACCAAATCAAACGGTGTTTAGCCCCGTGTGAAGGGAAAATAGAACCCCAAGCGTATGCACACATTGTCCAAGAAGCCCTTGTGGCATTGCGTGAACCACGAACACTGATTGCTTCATTAAACGCTAAAATGCACGCGGCGTCTCTTAAACTCAATTTTGAAGAAGCTGTTATTTTACGAGATATTTTAAACCATTTGAAACAAACCTTACATGTAACGCATGTCGAGCTTCTGAGTTTGGAAAATTACGATGTTTTTGCGCTTGCTATTGAAGGCAAGATGGCAAGCATTATGCGTCTGTTTGTGCGTGAGGGCAAAATCGTTTCAACATCACATTCTATTGTAAACAATGCCTATGGATTTGATAAAGACGAGCTGTACCAACGTGCTTTATTTGAATTTTACAACCCTATGCATCAAAGTGTTGCTCACCATATTTTAGTAGCAGAACATTTTAATGACCACAAAGAGATGGAACACTTCTTAAGCAAAAAGTTTGCTCAGAAAATAGACATTAGTATTCCAAAACGAGGTGAAAAATATTATTTGACGCAAATAGCACAAGAAAATGCATTCACCCTTTTAGAATCCATGCGTTCAAAAAGCACTGAAAATGTGTGTGAATCGCTTTGTACCTTATTTGACCTGCATCACACACCTTCTCGCATCGAAGTTTTTGACAATTCACACTTAGGAGGAGAGAGTCCTGTGGGGGCTATGGTGGTTTGGGAAAATGGATTTCAAAAAGCCTCGTATCGCCGCTATGCGTTACATCACAAGGATGAATACGCTCAGATGAAAGAGATGCTTGAGCGAAGAATGGGTGATTTTGACAAAGAACCACCACCTGATATGTGGCTTTTAGATGGAGGTGAAACCCTCTTAATCCTTGCTCATACTCTATTAAAAGCGCATCAGTATGACCTCCCTGTATTAGCCATTGCCAAAGAAAAAATTGATGCTAAAGCACACCGTGCCAAAGGCAGTGCAAACGATCGTGTGTGGCACGGTACGCATTGTTTCACTCTTCCCACAAGTGATAAACGTTTGCAATTTCTCCAACGTTTACGCGATGAAGCACACCGTTTTGCCATTGCCTACCATCAAAAGAAAAAAAGAAGCCATGATTTACAGATGAATCTCTTAGCATCCAAAGGAATTGGTCACGCTATCTTAAAAAAGCTACTCGCAACACTTGGAACATTTGAAGCTATTTATGAAGCCTCTTGTGAAGAATTTGAGATGATTCTTGGCGAAAAAATAGGCAAAAAAATATTTAATTCCTTAAAAAAATAGGTTAGTTTTAAGTATAAGTTAGTTAAAATTTACCCTTTAATGCACACTAAAAGGATCTTCCTTGATACTTTACGACAAAAGTGGTATGTTTTTAGGAATGGGGACGCAAGAGTTATCCCTTTTGGGATACGATGACATAGAAGAGTTTAGAAACTATCACAATGATGTGGCAGATCTTTTTGTCAATAAAGCGGGTTATATCTTTAAATTTAAGAATTTTTCGTGGATTGACTATACGCTGCACAGTGGAACACCCAATAGACGCGTTTTGGTTAAGGCAAAAAATGGGCGTGAAATTGATTCGGCATTACACATTTACGAGATTTTTCTCACACAAGATCTTTACGGTGCTAAAAGTTGTTTTGGTGTTGAATTTGTCTCAGCGAGCCCTTTTGCAAAGACAGAAGCATTGCGGGAAACCCCTACTTCTTCCGAAACACATTTCGAGCCATTGCAAAGTCTCCCTATGCAAGAACCTACCTCTTTCAGTATGGAAGATGCTCCTACACTAATTACACCCTTTGAAGAAGAGATATCGCCATCTGAAATAGAACAGTCCTTCGAGATGCCAAGCGTTGCACAGACGGAAGAGCCTGCACGTGATGTGGGAGATTTTAAGCTAAAGTTTGATTCTGACATTTTAAATGAGCCCTCTTTCATTATCACACCCTCCACAAAAGAGAGTGACACTCTTTTTGCTCAAGATATGTCACTTGAAACCTACCCTGAAGACGCGCATGAAGACCTCTTGCAAGACACACTGCTGTGTATTAATGAGCCTTTGAATACCCTTATGGAAGCAGAAGTGCACAATGTGTCCCTGCACCCTCAAGAAACACCCTTTGATTTTTCGCTCAGTGCTGAGACACTAGGTCTTGATATCAGTACTTTAGCCGAAATCATTACTGATTACAGTGAAGAACTTGATGCCAAGATTCCATTCATTGAAAAAGCCCTAGAGTCAAAGGATTTTTTGTATGCGAAAGAAGAAATTGCCAAACTGAAAAGTGTTGCGTACCATCTTCACATTATCGATCTTTACACGCATTTTGAACAGCTTGAAACACAATTAGCCACTATGACGCAAGCATCAGCACCACCTTCACTCTTGGGTATTCACACGATCATTTCTGATTTAAAGGAATCCTTACGATGCTAAAAACCTTTTTTTGTACCTCAGTGCTGCTCTCTTCAGCTCTTTATGCGGATCATTTTCGTGATGCAACGTTAGCGTATCGGGGTGGAAATTTTGAAGAAGCACGGAAAAATTTTGAGCGCTCTATCAAAAAAGAGAGCTGTTGGCAGAGTTATTTTTACTTGGGTAAAATTTACCTTTACGGAGAAGGCATTGATGCAAACCCTTCACATGCAATTCCCTACTTGGAACACGCCGTCATGAGAGGAAACGTGAAAGCTAAATGTTATTTGGCAGAAGCGTATATGAAAACACACAGTAAGCCTGATGAAGCTCTTTTGCTCCTGAATCAAGGGGCAAAAGAGAGTTCGTTGTGCAGAGAAATTGCTGCTAGTTACGCTATTTTACTTAACAGTTAATAAAGGATAGAGCCATGAAATTAACAACACAACACACCTTAAAACTGATCAGTCAGTATCCACTGATCATTCTTTTTATCTTTTCGAGTTATTTTCTTTTCCTTGCATATACACAATTTAATAGTACGCTCAATCTGCGTAATAAAATTGAAAGTACAAAAGTTATTAGTGCTCTTTCCATTGAATTGGCAAAAGAGAGGGGGCTTAGTGCTTCGTATCACTCCAGTCTTGGTGCTATTTCTAAAGAAGCCTTACAAGAACAACGTTTAAGTGTCAACAAAATCATTCAAGAATTTCATACCTATTTTCAAACCCATGAAATCACACCTCAAGTAAAAACTGTTATGAGCTATTTGACCAAAATCGTTGAAGTACGTCAATCGGTGGATAATTTTTCGATTGATTTTAATAAAATGTTCTTTGAATACTACAGCCAAATCAACACGCATTTGCTTAAAGAACTCGAGACCATAGGAACAATTAATACCAATTCTACGATTTCAAACCTTACCTACACATTGGTAGAAGCCTACAAAAATATCGAATACCTTGGGCAAGAAAGAGGCTTCATCGCTAAAATATTAAGCCAATACGTTCCTTTTTCAGAAAATGATCTTAACATTTGGATTAACATCTTTGGGCTTTCCAATACTTTTGATTACAATACCATTAATGACCCTACTACAAAATCTCGTATTCAAAATATCTACAAAACTCCCGCTAGTGTTAAGCTTGAAGAAGAAGTCATGCGTGCCAAAGCAGAACTAATTACCGCAGCGCACTCAGGAGAGTACTTGATAGACCCAACCCTCTGGTTTGGTCTTCTCACTCAAAAAATTGACTTATTGGATCAATCTGCCCAAATCATCAAACAGACGCTAGATGCAGAAGAGACACGCTACGACAACCAAAACATGGGACAGCTTATAGGAGCGGGGGCGACATGGATTATTTCGATTATTTTGATGTTCTTAGGCTTTACATTAGCAGGTCAATTTAGAAAGAACGTTAAAGGACTTGAAACGATTTTTGAGCGTGTTGAAGAACTGGCAGATACCAAGCAAAAAGTTGACTTTAACACAGCCCAAGGCATGAACGTAGCCTATGGTATTATCGACAGTGCTATTGCCAATATTGCAAAAGAGAAGAAAAATGCAGAAGAAGCCAGTGCGGCAAAAAGTATTTTCTTAGCCAACATGTCTCATGAAATCAGAACACCCCTCAATGGCATTATAGGCTTTACAGAACTCTTGAAAAACTCTGATTTGGATGAAGAGAAACGCGAATTTGTAGATGTTATTGAAAAAAGTTCTGAAAATCTTTTGGCGATTATCAATAATATTTTGGATCTCTCTAAAGTGGAAAGCAATAAAATTGAAATTGACGAAATCTTATTTGCTCCTATCGAGGAATTTGAAAATGCCATCGAAGTATATGGGCCTAAAGCATCCGAAAAAAATATTCAACTCTCTTCGTATATTGACCCTACGTTGCACAATTATCTCAAAGGAGATGCGGTTAAAATCAAAGAAGTGCTCATCAACTTGATGAGCAATGCTGTCAAATTTACACCCAATAATGGTCAAATTACCGTTGAGATTAAACGATTGGACAATGCTCCTTTAGATCGTGCACGCGTCCTGTTTAGTGTTCAAGATTCGGGCATTGGTATCCACCAAGATAAAGTTGATGGTATTTTTGATGCTTTCAATCAAGCCGACTCTACCATTACTCGTAAATTTGGGGGCACAGGGCTTGGTCTTACCATCTCATCAAAATACATCTCTTTAATGGGTGGAAAACTCGATGTTGCTAGCGAGGAAGGGAAAGGCAGTCGCTTCTTCTTTGTGCTAGATTTACTTGAATCACATTCAAGTGGGCTTGATTATAAAGATCAGTTCAAAGAGTACAGCTGTGCTATTTGTTCACCGGCTAATAGCAACAAAGCCCATACCGAATTTATGTACAGCTATTTGAACTACTTTGGTGCAAGTGCTAAATATTACAGTGATTTTAGTGCTTTGAAAAATCTCATATTTAAATCAGGAAGCAATTTTATCATAGCTGATTATAGTAATTTAACCAAAGAAGAGCTTGAAGAATACAAAAAAATCAAACTTCCCATTGTCCTAATCCTTAAATCTTCGCAACAATCAAAATTTAGTGAATTTAATACGAAGTATATTACCCCAATTTATGAACCTATTAACATTTCAAAACTTGTTAAAGTGCTAGAAGCCAAAAGAGAATTCTTGCCCGCGGTTGAAACACCTCAAGCTCCAAAACCAATCATGCATGCCACCTTCGGTAAAAAATTTAAAGCCGATGTCTTAGTAGCCGAAGATAATGAAATCAATCAAAAACTCATCAAACGCACCTTAGAAGACTTAGGACTTACCATAACGATTGTCCCCAATGGCTTACAAGCACTTGAACGTCGAAAAAGTGGCCATTTTGATATGATTTTTATGGATATTGCTATGCCTGTTATGGATGGTATTGAAGCCACACATAAAATCTTAGAATACGAAGAAAAAGAGCGTATTCCGCATATCCCAATTATTGCCATCACAGCCAATGCCCTTAAAGGTGATCGTGAACGCTTTATGAAAGAAGGGCTAGATGAGTACATCACAAAACCTATTAAAAAAGAGAATATTATCAGTATTTTAAATATTTTCATGCACGATAAAATTGATTACAGTGATGAAGACAATGTTCTCAAACACACTACCAACACCACCACCCCATCTGTGGTTTTGGAACCTGAAGTGATACCTCTACACGTCATAGATCCTGAAGAATCTTTTGTCGAAACCCCTTCCGATAATCTTGAGATACAAAAGCCATTAGTAGAAGATGAAAAAATACCTCAAATAGATATTCGTGATATTTTGGTCTTAAAGAAAAGTCCTATTGAAACCAAAATTTTCACGAGTGTCCTCTCAAAAATGTGCGAAAATGTAGATGCTGCAAGCTCATTAACGACTTTCACGCAGCAAGTACAACAAACCCACTATAAAATTATTATTTTTGATAAAGAGATCATTTCTGGTGGAACGTTGAAAGAATTTGCAACGTGGATAGAAACACTCTCACTCAGGCAAGGGCTGGGTAAAATTCACACAATTATGTTTACAGATACTAAAGAAGAAAATACAAACGATAGTTACATATTTGATACTGTCTTGCCTAATCAAATCAGTAAAAAAGAGCTTGAATTACTAATCCATTCGCTAATCTAAAGGGAGTTACACAATGGGGAAACCATTAAAAATTTTAGCCGTCGATGATGATTTTATAAATCTAAAACTCATCAGTTCGATGTTGAAAAAAAATGTGAACGTTGAAAAAATCATCGAAGCTACGAATGGATTGGATGCACTGGGTCTTTTGAAAGAAGAACATGATATTGATCTTGTCTTACTCGATATTAAAATGCCTGTGATGGATGGTATAGAATTTTTAGTTAATTTTCAACCCATGCGTGAATTCAGAGATATCCCCGTTATTGTCCTTACCACCGATGAGACACGTAAAAATGAGGCGTTTGAGCGAGGAGCGTTTGATTTTTTAGTCAAACCTATTCGTGAAGTTGAATTAAGTGCAAAAATAGCTAAAGTTGTTGAACTTTTTTAAAAAGAGACCCTTAGGGTCTCTTGACCCACATCTAATCAACCAATCACATCATGAATCTTGCGATACAATGATGTGATTTCTTCTTTTTTCTGGATAAAACTGTTTTTATTAGCAATCAAATAGGCAGAAGATTCCATGATGGTTTCAATCACTTTGAGTCCATTTTGCTTCATGGTAGCACCTGTTTCAACTACATCCACAATAACATCGGAGAGTCCTACAAGAGGAGCTAATTCAATAGAACCATACAATTTTATAATCTCAACCGCCATCGCTTTTTTAGAAAAATACTTCTGCGCGATGTTGGTCATCTTGGTAGCCACTTTAAGCTCGGGGGCACTATAATCAATACTTTTCCCCTCTTGAATTCCCACACATACACGGCATTTTCCAATCCCTAAATCTAACAAACGCAACAAGTCTTCATCTTTTTCTTCTAAAACATCTAATCCAACAACACCAATATCTGCTGACTGGTGTAACACATACGCGGGAACATCTTGATTTCGAACCAATAAAAAACGAAAACCACCCTCTTCTAAAATCAATTTTCGATCATCAAAACGAAACGATTTTCCAAAAATTTTCTCAAAAATTTCCAATGTTTCATCCGCAATTCTTCCCTTGGGTAATGCAACCGTAATCATCTCTTCATAACTCCTCTAAATGGGCTTCTTTAATGACTTTAAGCATACCTCGAAAGACAAGGGAGCGATCAAAAAAAGCATTTTGAAAATATTTGGAGAAAAACTTACCATCTCCTCCAGCAAAAAAAATCTTTTTATCTTTACATGTAGCTTCTAAAACCAATATAATAGGTTTCACAACCCCATATGATATGGCATCACTTGTTTTTTGGGGAAGCGCGTCCAACGCAATACTGGGGTTTAAAGCGGCATTTAAGCGCGGTGAAATAGAACCATACGCTCTTGCATAAGCTTCTAATCCAGGCAGAATAAATCCCCCTAAATGAACGCCTCCTGACATAATATCCACCGTAATGGCACTCCCAGCATCAACAATAATACCATCTGTTATGGTAGAACACGCCGCAATCCTATCGATACCAAGCCCTTGATAAATCGTGTCAAACTCAAAGTAAGGCTCAAGGTTGCAGACGTTTTTTTTATGTTCCATAGTCACACTCAACGCCTCATTAACACTAATGTAATAGACCTTTTCTTTAAAGGAAAGCTCTCTAAAAGCATTATGGCTTACATTCCACATCTTACCATCATGGTAACAATCAACAGTCGTATTTCCGATATCACATAACATCATTGGTAAATCCTCCAACCCTCTTCTTCCAAATAATGCTGTGTTTTTGAGCACAAAGGTGAGCTCAAAAACAAATGCTTGTATACATAATTGTGGTTTACATGTAACACAATTTTTGAAAGTAAGTCCCCAAGTTCAAGCGCATGCTTATGAACAAATCGACTTTTTTGCAAAGATATTATCACAAGATGGAAACACTGTTTTTGATCAACGCCATGAAAGATAGTAACCTTTTTACGTGATCCCAAAGAAGACGTCTCAATAGGGGCAAAAGAGGTAAAGAGATGCTTCAACCTTAGTTTTTCAAGCACCTCTTTCATCTACTTTAACGCTATACAATAATTTATTTACGATTTAATTTAAAGAAGTGATTTTCATAATACAAGGTATCACCAGTGGTAAACATATAGCTTTCAATTGGGTCTGGCAATTTGTACACATTCACAGAAACAAGATCCAAATCAGTGGCGATAATATAGCCTCCTTTTTCAATCATATAGACATAATTTCCATAAATAGTTCCAGCAAATGTTGCAAAAGGGAATTTACGCTCTTTAATCACTTTAAGATCGGCATCAGTTAAAATGACACGACCATCTTTAGTAAAGACAAAGATACGATTTTCAAGAACAATAACATCTTTGACTTCTTCTTCTAAAAATGCCATCGATTTAGGATTAATAGAAACTACTTTTTTCTTGGTAGCAGCCACTAAACGATCTCCTAGTACTTGGAGATAAATGATGTTACCAAAAAACTTCTCATTACTTACCACAACATCGCGAATCACTTTTCGACTTTTTTCATCCACAATCACTAATTTTCCATCTAAGGTTGGGTACACAATTAAATCCCCTAAATAGTAAGGAGCCGCGATACGTGAGTCAAGGACAAAAACATTGTCTTGTTTAAGATGTAACAGATGTTTAGCATCATTCATATCCACCAACACTAACTCATTCGATGCCATAACCAACGCCAACAAATTGCCTTTTAAAGAAGCAGAAGCAATTAAGCTTTTGAAATCGTGACTAAACAGTTCTACACTCTTCTCATCAATCACCGTCAATTTTCCACACGTAGAAACACCAACAAACCGACCTTTATCTTCGGCTAAATAGGAAAATCCTTTAGGAAAAACAACGTTTGAGAGACCTTGTTTTGTAATCACCTGTCCATTCTCTAAGGTAGCACCTTCTCGTACCGAATCCATAATAGATGCTGGCAAGGAACCATCATAACTCACTTTACCAGAGAGTACTTCTGGCTGAAAATATTGTCTTTTCGTGCCACATCCACCCATAACCAAAACGACAAGCCCTAGTGAAAAAAGTAGTTTCAATGTTTTCATTTTTTTAACCCTTGATAATGTTCTAAATTTTGTGCAACCTGTTTAAGTGGAGAATTTTGTTCAATATTAGCAAATTTAACTTTAGCTTCACTGATTTTATTTTCTTTGAGTAACGCATACCCTTCTTGAAGCGCAACCATTCCTGCAAAAAGTTCTCCTTTAGGAGAAATATCTTGTCCGAGTTGTGACAGTTGATACGTTGCAATGGAAGAGACAATAACATCAGCATTGTTCGCAAGACGCGCTAAAATCTCTTTGTCGTTTTTAGCCACTGCATTTTGCAATTCATACAGTGTATAAAGTTTCTCATTTTTTTGTTGCAACACACTCAGCGCTTCTGCATCATTGGGATCTTTTAAAAGTAGCATATACGCATCATTTGACTGTTTTAATCGCTTTGCTTCCATCATCATTTGTACAGTGTAGCCAACTGAACCGATAACCAAAACAACTAAAATTCCAATGATATATCTTTTGTTTCGTTTAAAAAAACGCTCACCTTTGATCATTCCCTCTAAAAACTGTTCTTCGGTACTAATCTCTTTTTTGACCGCTTTTAAATTTTCTTTGATTCCCAATAGCCTATCCTTTGTGTTAAGAAGAATTTTTACAAACATTCAAAGTTTAGCACAACAAATATAAAAAGGGACTTTCAGTAAGCACCAAAAGAGTATTTGATATAATGCGATTTTATACGATTAGCCTACAGGAAAAACAGCATGAAAATTGATGACGCATTATTGCGAAAACTTGAAAAACTCTCTTCATTAAAAATCAGTGATGCGAAACGTGAAGGTATCATTTCGCAACTCAGTGAAATCGTATCGTTTGTGGAAATTTTAAATGAATTGGATTTAGAAAGCGAAGAAGCTACATTTACAACCTTAGCGGGAGGAACACCTTTGCGTGAAGATATTCCAAGAAGCGTTCCGCAGATTATTCAAACCATTTTAGAACATGCACCGATGCGTGATAATGGCTTTTTTGTCGTCCCAAAAATCATCGAATAATTCCAGAGGAGCTTAACAATGGCAACCCTTAATATCAAGGCTTTACTTAAAAATATCGTGGCGTACAAGGCATCGGATTTGCATCTTGTGAGTCGTAGTGAACCCCAAATTCGTATTGATGGTAAGTTGGTCGCTCTTGATATGGAAAAACTCACCGGAACTGAGATTGAGGAAATTTGCTATACGCTCATCAGCGATAAGCAAAAAAAGAAGCTTGAAGAAGAAAAAGAACTTGACTTTGCTATCATGTTCCCCGATATTGGGCGTTTCCGTGCCAACTATTATTATACGATGAATTCTGAATTGGCGGCTGCTTTTAGAATTATCCCTATCGATATTCCCTCTTTAGACGACTTAAATACCCCCATTGTTTTCAAAGAACTTGTGAAACGTGAAAAAGGGCTTATTTTAGTTACAGGTCCCACGGGAAGTGGTAAATCAACTACCCTAGCAGCCCTTTTGAATGAAATTAATCTGTTTGAACACCGCCATATTATCACCATCGAAGATCCTGTGGAATTTATTCATACGAATAAGAAAGCACTGTTTTCACATCGAAATGTGGGAGAAGATACTAAAAGTTTCGCACGGGCGTTGAAATATTCCATGCGTGAAGACCCAGACATTATTTTGGTAGGAGAGATGCGTGACCAAGAAACCATCAGCACGGCTATCACTGCGGCTGAAACAGGACACTTGGTTTTAGGTACCCTTCATACCAATTCTGCTGTTCAGACCATCAACCGTATCGTCGATAGTTTTGAGGGGGCGGAACAAGTCCAAGTGCGCAATATGCTCGCCACCTCTTTGTACGCTGTCATTTCACAAAGTTTACTTCCAAAAAATGGAGGAGGAAGGGTTGCCATTCATGAAATTATGATTAACAACGCCGCTATTGCTAACCTTATTCGTGAAAATAAATTGCATCAAATCTATTCGCAAATGCAACTCAATCAGCAAAAAACAGGAATGATTACTCAAACCCAAGCCATGATGCGTGCTTTAAAATCCAACAGCATTTCCAAAGAGGATGCCATTCGTTACTCCACGCAACCTCAAGAGTTGTTAAATAATCTCGGCATTTAAGGCGAATTTACAAAAATTACAGCTTAAGAACGCTATACTTAAGCATGGTTAAATTACTATCTCGGGGATGTACCCCTGACTTTAATACTAAAAGGCATGACAAGGCATGAATACTACACATCACATTTCGCAGACCGTGTTTGAACTTGCAGAAAAAACATTCGCAAAACTTAAAACACTGGATATTCCTCCCTACCCAAAATATTATCACGATACGTTTGTAGAATCACTTGAACAGTGTGAAGATGCGGAACTGATAGAACTCTCTAAAAAGCATAGTTACCTTTTTTCAAACAGCCAACACGAAGAGATGATGCAAGAGTCATGTTTTGGACTAATTAAAAAAGGGCTTGAGGAGTTTGTAAAAAGTAATGACTCCCTAAAGTCTATCACCGATGAAACTGCCATTAACATCGATTCTATTAAAAAAGATTATGCCAGTGTGGATGCAAAAATGGTCATTCAATCTTTTGACCTTTTTCAATCGCAAATCATCAAAGAACTCTCTTTGGCCGATGAAACGATTGCCAGTCTTAAACTTGAAGTAGAACGCTTAGAGCGTGAATCAAATATTGACCCTTTAACTAAAGCACACAACCGAAGGGTTCTCGTCAAAGATTTGGAAGAAGTCCTCTCGTTTGGCAAAGAAAAAGATATTGACATGCATCTGGTGATGTTTGATGCCGATGATTTTAAAAAAATTAACGATACCTTTGGACATCTAGCGGGAGACAAAACTCTTATTTTCCTCTCCAAACTGATTCAAAACTCACTCAGACGTGGAACACGTATCTACCGTTACGGTGGAGAAGAGTTTGTTGTCATTCTCAATCGCATCTCTAAAGATGAGGCGCTAAAAGCCGTTGATCGCATCATTAAAGAGACGTGTGAAAGCAAACTTTTGTATAAAGGTCACGATATTCACCTCACCCTAAGTGCGGGTATAGCCTCCCACACACAGGGTATTTCAGCCGATGCACTCTTAGAAGCTGCTGATAAAGCTTTGTATGAAGCCAAGCACAGTGGTAAAAATTGTTTTAGGATTGCCCCATGAGTTTTGATCAGGTCTCTATGTTTGACATTATTTCCATCTCTTTGATTCTGATTTTAGGCATCAAAGGTATTCTTAATGGCTTTGTTAAAGAGGTCTTTGGTTTGGTGGGTATCATTGGTGGTATCTACTTTGCCTCACGTTATGCACCAGAAGCTGGTGCACTCATCGATATGCACGTGTTCAAATTTGGCAATCAAGCCTCCATGTACCTTTTTGGGTTTATCGCTGTTTTAGTCATTTTTTGGATCAGTGCTATTTTTTTAGGCCACCTCATCGCGCATGCATTGAGCCTTAGTGGTCTTGGTATCATCGATAAATTGGCAGGTTTTGCCATGGGAAGTATTAAGATATTTTTTGTCTTTTCTATTTTTACCGTCACACTCAATAACATCGAATTTATTAAATCACGCATTGAGCCTTACACGCAAAAAAGCATTATGTTCCCACTTTTTTCTGAAGCAGGCCACTACATCGTGAAAATTGACACCAAGCAATTAATGGAAAATGTTCCTAGTTTACCTCAAAACAATGACCAATAATACAAAGGTTAAAAGATGAATTCAATTGAAAATCTTGAATACACTGTTTTACTTTCAAATTTTAAAGAGCTTTTAAAAACTAATCGCTTGAAATTTACCCGTCAAAGAGAACTCATTTTAAAAACCCTGTATGAACAAAACGAACATTTCACACCTGAAGATCTCTACCTTTTACTCAAGGGTACCTATCCACACCTGAACATTGGAATTGCTACGGTGTACCGAACGCTAAATTTATTGGAAGAATCTTCCATGGCAACATCCATCTCCTTTGGCGTTGCGGGTAAAAAATTTGAATTAGCCAATAAACCCCATCATGACCATATGATTTGTAAGTGTTGCGGACTCATCATTGAATTCCAAAATGACCAAATTGAACACCTGCAAATAAAGATTGCAACACAGCATCGCTTCACTATCACCAGCCATCTCATGCAACTGCGAGGGCTGTGTGAAACCTGTAAGCAAAAAGAACCATCATTTAAACAAGAGGAACGTGCGTGATATTTCAAGACCAGTACCAATTGCAACGTATCGAAAAAGGTAAGGCACTTCAAGCCCTGGGTAAAAATCCTTACACACACAATGTTATTAAAGACACCAGTACCAAAGAATTTTTAGAATGCTATGAGTACGTTATGGAGAGTGAACTTAAGCGTGATGAGCGCAAGAGCAACACCGTTGTAGGACGCATTAAATTATTGCGTCATATGGGAAAAGCCGCTTTTGCTAAAATCGAAGATGAACATGGCATGCTCCAAATCTACTTTAGCCGTGAGTCCATTGGAGAAGCATGGTTTGAAGAGGCAAAAAAACTGGTGGAAGTAGGCGATATCATCAGCGTCACAGGATTTCCTTTTGTTACCAAAACGGGTGAACTCTCTTTACATGTAACGACATTGGATGTTGCCACAAAGTCCATCATTCCTTTGCCTGAAAAATTTCATGGGCTTCAAGATAAAGAACTTCGTTACCGAAGACGCTACCTTGATATGATTATGAATGCTGATGTACGAAAAACCTTTAAAATCAGAAGCAAAATTGTCAGTGAAATCCGTCACTTTTTTGAAGAACGAGACTTTTTAGAGGTAGAAACGCCAATGATGCACCCTATAGCAGGTGGTGCGAATGCAAAGCCATTTGTCACCCATCATAATGCTTTGGGTGTGGATAGATACCTAAGAATTGCACCCGAGCTTTACCTCAAACGTTTAGTCGTGGGTGGCTTTGAAGCGGTCTTTGAAATCAACCGAAATTTTAGAAACGAAGGGATGGATCAAACCCATAACCCTGAATTTACCATGATAGAGTTTTACTGGGCATACCATACTTACCATGATTTGATGCGTTTAACCGAAGAGATGTTTGAAGTTTTATTAAAGAAATTGAAGTTGCCACGAAAACTACCTTACGGTGACTTGGAAATTGACTTCTCCAAACCCTTTTTAAAAATTGGTTTTAGAGAAGCATTAAGCCAAATTGGTGGTGTACCTGATGCGATTTTAGATGACACAAAAGCGATAAATGCCTATTTGACTGAAAAAGGTTTTAGCGTTGAGGGCAAGCTCTCTCTTGGAAAACTCTATGAAGAGCTCTTTGATCTATTTGTGGAAGAAAAGCTGGTAAACCCTACCTTTATTATTGATTATCCTATTGAAATTAGCCCACTCGCACGCCGAAGTGATATCAATCCCAACATTGCGGAGCGTTTTGAACTTTTTATCGCAGGTCGTGAAATTGCCAATGGCTTTAACGAACTCAACGACCCCATTGACCAATACGAGCGTTTTGCCAAGCAACTTGAAAATAAACTAGGTGGTGATGACGAAGCGCATGAAATGGACGAAGACTACGTTTACGCCTTAGGCTATGGCCTACCACCAACGGCTGGACAAGGGCTTGGCATTGATAGACTTACGATGCTTTTAACCAACGAGCAATCCATCAAAGATGTGATTCTTTTCCCTGCTATGAAACCTTTGAATGAATCCGATGAACCAACACACAAAGATGAGGAATAAGAGATGAGTATTTTAAAAAATGTTGACCCTGCTATTTACGATTTGGTAGAGAAAGAGTTGCATCGCCAATGTGATCATCTGGAGATGATTGCCAGTGAAAACTTCACCTATCCTGCTGTTATGGAAGCCATGGGAAGTGTTTTTACCAACAAATATGCAGAAGGCTACCCCGCAAAACGCTACTACGGTGGTTGTGAGTTTGCCGATAAAGTTGAACAACTTGCTATTGATAGAGTCTGCCAACTTTTTGGATGTACCTATGCCAATGTTCAGCCAAACTCTGGAAGCCAAGCCAATCAAGGGGTGTATCAAGCCCTTTTAAACCCTTTTGATAAAATTTTGGGCATGGATTTGAGTCATGGTGGACATCTTACGCACGGCTCAAAAGTGAGCAGTTCAGGAAAAACCTACTCAAGCTTTTTTTACGGTGTAGAATTGGATGGTCGTATCAATTACGATAAAGTCAGAGACATAGCGCATATTGTAAAACCTAAAATGATTATTTGTGGCGCCAGTGCGTATCCAAGAGAGTTAGACTTTGCAAAATTTAGAGAAATCGCTGATGAAGTTGGAGCCTATCTCTTTGCCGATATTGCACACATTGCGGGACTTGTTGCAGCTGGTGAGCATCCAAGTCCGTTCCCACATTGCCATGTCGTAGCTTCGACCACCCACAAAACGCTTCGTGGACCTCGTGGTGGAATTATTCTCACCAACGATGAAGAAATTGCTAAAAAAGTTAACAGTGCCATCTTCCCAGGTATCCAAGGGGGACCTTTAGTGCATGTGATTGCGGGCAAAGCGGTTGGATTTGCGGAAAATTTAAAACCTGAATGGAAAGTGTATGCCAAACAAGTCAAAGCCAATGCTAAAGTTTTAGCGGATATTTTAATTAAACGAGGCTATGACATTGTGAGTGGTGGAACCGATAATCATTTGGTATTGGTATCGTTTTTAAATAAACCGTTTAGCGGCAAAGATGCTGATTTAGCATTGGGTCGTGCGGGTATTACGGTCAATAAAAACACGGTTCCAGGAGAGACAAGAAGTCCATTTGTAACCAGTGGTGTTCGAATTGGTTCTCCCGCACTTACCGCCCGAGGTATGAAGGAAAAAGAGTTTGAAATCATCGCCCATAAAATTGCCGATGTGCTTGACAATATTGACAATGAATCTTTACATGTAACGATTAAAGATGAGATGAAAACGCTTGCAAGCGATTTTATCATTTACGATAGACCCACATATTAGGATACTGTATGTACAACATAGATGTTTCTTTGATTAAAATGCTCACCGATCATTATTGGATAAAACGTGATGCTATTGTTCAAAAAGTTGATTTTAATGGCAGAGTTTTTTTCGATAAATTTGAACGTATCAATCAAACGCTAACCAACAGCATTATTAAAGATCATCTTGATGGCAAAATCACCGTAGCCCACTCTTTAATTAACCGCTTTGATAAAGTTGAAAATATCGTTTTTGATTATAATGGTAGAAATACTGAGCGATTTTGGCATAGGGCACAGCTTTTGCTTAGGGAAGAGGGGTTCCTCAACTTTACGGCATACAAGAGTAAAACAGAGGGGCATTTGCATCTGTATGTTCACAAAGGGCATACAACGGTTCAAGAGGGTTATCAGATAGCCAAAATGCTTTCGATGAAACTCTCCCAAAAATTGCCACGCGAATGGAAAATGTTTCCAACCCAAGAGCTACCCAAAGAGTTTAATATTTTAGCCTTACCGTATGATTTGTATCAAAAAGAGAGAGGTGCTTCGTGGGCGAAGCATATGTAGTAGTTTTTTAAAGGAGATGGATATGGAAAATAGAAACGAACTGAGTGATATTGTCCTTGAAAAAGGCGACAACAAAACACTCAAACTCAAGCGCATTCTTATTTTAGTTGCTTTTTTAATTCTTGTTTTTCTCGTGGCCTTAGCGAGTATGAAAATGATGAATAAAGATGACTCCAAAAATACCTCAAAATTGATTCTTCCTCCTGAGCCTACAAGTCAGGAAGTACCTGTGACGAAGGATGATCAACTCTTTAAACAAGTGCCTATCATTGAAGAGAACCCTAAAAAAGAGAGTTTTGAAGATATGATTAAAACACTTAAAGAAAAAGAGGCTCAAAAACAAGAGGAAGCCAAAGTAAAAGAGGTCACACCTCCAATCGTTCCTATAAAACCAGAAGTACTTAAAACACCCGAAGTCAAACCCAAAGAAGTCGTAGCCCCTAAAAAAGAGGTTGTCAAAGCGAATGAAACTCCCACATCAACAAGTGGCAGTGCTAATGCAGGAATTTATATTCAAGTGGGTGCTGTGGCAACCAATCCTGAACAAAAAGTCTTAAATGATATTAAATCCAAAGGCTTTGAGTATCGACTCTATAAAACCGTTGTCAATGGCAATAACGTGACTAAAATTCTCATTGGCCCGTATGCACAATCTGAAGATGCCCAAAGTGCTTTAAGCTCTGTACGTGCAAGTATTAACAAAAATGCCTTTATTTATAGGGTAAAGTAAGTGCTCGCCTTTCGCAAACTGCTTTTTGATCAGCTCACCCCCATCACAATTTTTGCTAAATTGCAAAAACATTTTGAGGGGGAGCTCTCCTTTTTGTTTGAAAGTGCTATTAATAATTCAGAAGGCAATTTTAGCTTCTTGTTTATTGGAGCACGAGAGCGCATTATTCACCAAAATGATCGCAGTGTGCATATTGACGAAGAGGGGAACACCTATGAGATTGGTGAAAATCCCTTCAAATTTCTCAAGCAACGCTATGCATTTGAAGATCAAAACCGTTACAAAGAACATGCAACCCAACTAGGTGTTGGATTTATTGATGGATTTATTGGCTACATAGGCTACGATGCCGTCAAAATTTTTGAGCCACGTTTACGCTCACATATGGACACCCTTCACGATGAAATTAACATCCCCGATATTGATTTGATGCGTCCTAAATTGGTCTGCACATTTTCACATAAATCCAACACCTTAACCATTAGTACCTTTATGCCAAGCATTGCCTCTCAAATGGATGCCATTGAAGCGGTGCTAAAAGAGCCTCATGTTCATATACCGATTCATAAAAGTGTGGTCGATAAAATGAAAGGCTCATTTGCCTTTAGTAAAGAGCAATTTTTTGAGATGGTTGCTCAGTCCAAAGAGATGATTTTAAGCGGGGATGTTTTTCAAATTTTGATGTCCAATCGCTTTACCCAGTACGCCAAGATTGACCGCCTTAGTTTTTACCGTATCTTGCGTCAAAAAAATCCATCTCCGTACATGTTTTACCTCTCATATCCTCGCTTTGCCATCATTGGAAGCTCTCCTGAAGTGATGGTTGGGCTGAAGGATGGTCGTATTATCTTGCGTCCCATTGCAGGAACGAGAAAGCGTGGAAAGAGCTATGCGAAAGATTTGGCGTATGAAGCAGAACTTTTAAGCGATGAAAAAGAGCGCGCAGAGCACCTGATGCTCATCGACCTTGGGCGAAACGATTTAGGTCGTGTGGCAAAAGTGGGTAGTGTCAGTGTGAAAGACATGATGCGCGTAGAGCGTTATTCCCATGTGATGCATTTGGTCAGCGACATTGAAGCAACGCTGGATTCAAAATACGACATGTTTGACCTTTTTGCAGCAACGTTTACAGCAGGAACCATGACAGGCACACCTAAAATTCGCGCAATGGAGCTTATCAGCGATTTTGAGGGAACCAAACGTAGTTTTTACAGTGGTGCGGTGGGTTATTTTGGATTTGATGGTAATATGGACAGTGGCATCATTATCCGCACGGCGTACCTCGATGATGAAAAAATTATCTTCCAAGCGGGGGCTGGCATTGTAGCCGATAGTAAACCCGAACTTGAATACCTTGAAGTGACCAACAAACTAGGAGCCATGACCAGCTCTCTTGATGATCTCAAAGAGTAATTTTGCTTCTCTTTGGCATTTTTGGTAACCCCGTAACCCATTCCATCTCTCCTCGTCTTCATAATGCGACCCTAAATGCTTTCAATCTAAAGGGTTGTTACGGACGTTTTGCTATTCTCGAACCCTCATCTTTATTCCCTACGTTTCATACGCTGTATCTAAAAGGTGCGAATGTCACCGTCCCTCATAAAGAAGTGGCGTTTCAAGGATGCGATGAAGTGCGAGGCATTGCACAAAAGATAGGTGCGGTCAATACATTGGTGAGAGAAGGAAGCCGTGTTATTGGGTATAATACCGATGCTCTGGGATTTTACCATGCGATTTCTTCTTTTGGACAAATCAAAAACGCTCTTGTTTTAGGGGCGGGAGGAACGGCTAAAGCCATTGCCATTATCTTGCAAGAGAAAGGCATTGAAACAACTATTCTTAATCGTTCTGCTTCACGTTTACATTTTTTTGAGAATAATGGCATGACATGTAAAACATGGGATACCTTTACATGTAACGCTTATGACCTCATTATTAACACGACTTCCGCAGGACTTAAAGATGAAGAGTTGCCCTGCCCAGAAGCATTACTCAACACACTTTTTGAGAGAGCCAAAGGTGCTTTTGATGTGATATACAACCAACAAACCCCTTTTCTAAAACTAGCAAACACACATAAACTTACATGTAAAGATGGCAAAGAGATGCTCTTGCACCAAGCCGTTTTAGCTTTTAATCTTTTCTTTGATCACCGCTTTGAAGCAGAGCGTATTGAGTCTATTATGCGAGAAATATTTACCCTATAAGGAGTTTTTATGCCTTACGATTACCAACTGCTCATCAAAAATATCTTCAATGCACCCATTTACTTTGACCCAAACCAAGAGATTGTATACCGTGGTGAAAAACGTTTCACTTATGCAACCTTCAAAAGACGTGTTCATAAACTAGCCCATATGCTCACTTCCCTTGGTGTAAAAGCTGGCGATACAGTGGCGGTGATGGATTATGATTCACACCGATATTTAGAGTGTTATTTTGCTGTTCCCATGATTGGAGCCGTGCTTCATACCATCAATATTCGCCTCTCTCCTGAGCAAATTTTATACACTATTGACCATGCTGAGGATGATGTCCTTTTGTGCCATGCCGATTTTCTACCTATTTTAGAGCAAATCAAAGGGCGTATGGATGTGGATAAAATCGTCCTTTTAAGCGATGATGGCACTTTACCCCAAACCCATGTTCCCTTGGTAGGAGAGTACGAAAACCTTTTGGAGGGCAATAGCGATTTTTACTTTTTTCCAGAGTTTAGCGAAAATACCCGTGCAACCACTTTTTATACGACAGGCACCACAGGTATGCCCAAAGGGGTTTACTTTACCCATCGCCAACTCGTCCTTCATACGCTAGGAACGCTAGCAACTCTTGGAAGTTCTCCCACACAAAATTTTAAACAATACGATGTTTATATGCCCATCACGCCTATGTTTCACGTTCATGCCTGGGGATTACCTTATGTGGCAACGATGCTAGGGGTTAAGCAAGTTTACCCTGGACGCTATGTTCCTGATCTACTTTTAGAACTCATTGTTAAAGAAAAGGTCACCTTTTCACATTGTGTACCCACCATCATGCACATGCTTTTTAATGCTCCTAAAATCAATGACGTTGATTTAAAAGGCTGGAAAGTCATCATCGGAGGGGCGGCGCTGCCAAAAGCCATGTGCCAAGAAGCATTGCGTCGTGGAATTGATATGTTCACGGGATATGGCATGAGCGAAACCTGCCCTATTTTAACCCTCGCCCAACTTACCCCTGAAATGCTTCTCCTTGATGATGTAGCACAAAGTGAAATTCGTACCAAAACAGGTCGTCCTATGGGATTAGTTGAAATTCGCGTGGTCGATGAACAGATGAATCCATTACCCCAAGATGGCGTAAGCACAGGAGAAATTGTCGTACGCTCCCCATGGCTCACACAGGGTTATTTTAAAGACCAAAAAAACTCTGAAGCTCTCTGGCAGGGAAGCTATTTGCACACAGGCGATATGGCAAACATGGATGAACGCGGCTATATCAAAATTACCGATAGGGTCAAAGACATCATCAAAGTAGGTGGCGAATGGGTCTCTTCCTTAGAGCTCGAAGACATCATCAATCAACATCCAAGCGTCAAAGAAGTCGCCGTTATAGGTATCCATGATGATAGATGGGGTGAGCGACCACTCGCCTTAGTTGTCGTAGATGTCCCTAAAAAAGATGAGCAGAGTGAAAAGAGTATTTTAAGCCATGCCAAAGAGTTTATCAAAAAAGGGATTATGGCACGCGAAAGTATGCTGTTAAAAATTCAGTTTGTCGAGAGTATCGATAAAACAAGTGTGGGAAAAATCGATAAAAAAAGCTTGCGTCAAAAATACGGTGCCTAAGAGCTAGAAAAGGCTTTACATGTAAAGCCTCTCAATCTCTTCAGGTGGCATTGGTTTTCCAAAAAAATAGCCTTGAAATAAACGACATCCGTTCTCTTTTAAATACATCAACTGTTCTTCATCTTCGACACCCTCGGCGATGACATGTAAATCAAAATTTTGTGCCATTTCAATGATGGTCTTGACAATCATTGCATCGTTGTTATCATGGTTGATATCGCGCACAAACGATTGATCAATTTTAAGCTCATCAAGGGGTAAGCGTTTGAGATAGGACAAAGAGGAGTATCCTGTCCCAAAATCATCCAGTGAAAACCGCACACCCAATAAACGCAAAGCTTCAATCTTTGCAATTATCTCATGAACATTTTCCAAAATCAAACTCTCCGTTAATTCTAAGGTAATACACGAAGAAGGCAGCTTCATTTTAGAGACAATTAAAGAGACGGTATCGTAAAAAGAGGCTTCTTGAAATTGGCGCGCACTTACATTGATAGCTACATGCAAGAAACGATTGGGATATGTTTGATGCCAAGCGTACAGTTGCCTACACGCCTCTTCCATAACCCAAGTACCCAAAGCAACGATGTCACTCGTCTCTTCGGCTAGAGGAATAAAAACATTGGGAGGAATAAGCCCTTTATGCGGATGATTCCAGCGTACCAACGCTTCAACGCCTACCATATTCATGTTTTCGTCCATTTGAGGCTGATAAAAGAGAACAAACTCTTGTTTAGATAAAGCCGCCTTCAGCTCTGATTCCATCAAGGTTTTGTGCTCTACACTTTCTTGCATCGCAGGGTCATACTGACACACACGGTTGCGCCCCAATTTTTTGGCATGATACATCGCAATGTCTGCTTGTTTTAGCAAAGTCTCTTTGCTCTTATCGTGTCCGTTAAACAGTACGATCCCAATGCTAGGAGAACAGGTATGTTCGTATCCTAAAAGGGTGTAAGGCTGATTGATACAATGCTTCACGCTAAGGGCAAATTGTTCACTGTGTAACACGCTCTCCTCACCATCAAAACTAATACCTTCCAACAAGACCACAAACTCATCGCCTCCGATGCGTGCTAATGTATCCCCTTCTTTCAGTAACGATTGAATGCGAAAAGCGACTTGCTTTAAAAGTTCATCTCCTATATGATGCCCTTTGGTATCATTTAAAGCTTTAAAATTGTCCAAATCAATCATGATTAAAGCACCGTACTTATGGTATCTTTGACTTTGAGCAAGGGCTTGGGCTAGACGGTCATTAAAGAGCTGACGATTGGGAAGATGGGTAAGGGAATCGTAAAAAGCAAGGGTGTGAATTTTACTTTCAGCCCTCTTTCGCTCACTGATGTCTTTTCCTAAAATCACCACATAATCCAAATCGCTAAAACGGACACATTGGAGTACAAACTCCATCGGAATGGCACCTTGTGAATTTTTAATCACGGTGTCAATGAGGCAACACCCTTTTGTCTCGCCTTCTTGTTCTATGAGTCGAATCTTATCCACCACTTCAAAAGGAAGCCATTGTTGAAGGGGACTTTCTAACAAACTCTCTTTGGAGGCTTCAAGCAGTGAACACACCGTTGCATTAATGTCAATAATGCGCTTACTAGCAGATTCTACCAAAATAATTAGCTCACGCGAACGATCCAAAAGGGCATGAAAACGCTCAAGCTCTAGCATCCGATCTTGAAGTTGTGGATAATAGCTTTTACGAACCGAAGTCTCTCCCAAGCCTATAATTTTGAGACGTTGTTCTTCATTGGCATCAAAGGGCATGCGTTAAAATCTCCTCAACCTCGTTTTGCGTTGGCATTTTTGGGTTGGTGACAATGCAGGCATCTTTGAGTGCCATCGATGCCAAATGCGGAATACTCACCCCACTCACCCCCAAAGCACCCAAACGCTGGGTTAACCCTAACGAGGCTTTAAACTCATTGATATGCGCCACTAACTCCTTACATGTAAGCGAAGATTTAAGCCCCATACGCGGTGCAATACTTTGATAACGCTCTTTGGCATAAACAAAATTATACGCAACAGCATGGTCAAGCAAGATAGCATTGCATAAGCCATGAGGTAAATCAAGCCATCCACCCAACGAGTGCGCCATCGCATGCACTACGCCCAAAGAAGCATTGGAAAAAGCAAGCCCTGCAAGCAGACTTGCCATCATCACCGAAGCCCGTGCATCTATATCGTAAGGACGCTCCACTACTTTGGGTAAAGCACGGTACAATAAAGCAATGGCTTCAAGCGCGTACAAATCAGTGATGCCCGAATTGGCATTGGAGACGTAGGCTTCAAACGCATGGGTGAGCGCATCAAGCCCTGTGTAAATGCTCAAAGAAGTCTCCATACTAAGGGTCACTTCAGGGTCAATGAGTGCCACATCAGGAACGATGGATTTGCTTACGATGGCAATTTTAACTTTACGTGTAGTGTCATTGATGATGGCAAATTGAGAGACATCCGCAGACGTGCCCGCTGTTGTTGGAATGCAGATAAGTGGGGGCAAAGGGTAGCGAATTTTATCCACCCCTTCATAATCTAAGATGGTGCCCATATTGGAGACGACAATGCCAATGCCTTTGGCACAATCCATCGGACTTCCACCACCAACGGTAACAATACCATCGCATTTGTGTTCACGGTATACTTTAACACCTTCACACACATTGGTATCTCTAGGATTGGGAACAACATTGGTATACAGGGTATAGTTAATTTTTTCTTTTTCAAGTGAATCGGTAACATCTTTGACCCAACCCGATGCCATCACCCCTGCATCGCTCACCACTAAAACATTTTTAGCACCTAAGTTTTTGGCATACTTTCCTGCCATCTTTCGAGCCTCAACACCAAAAATAAACTCTGGGGCAACGCACTTTCTGAGCGAAAGTTCCATCTTTTTTAGGACCATGATTGTACCTTTGATGCAATATGAACTTTCATACTAACACAAGAAAACTTAAATTTTTGTGCGCGCTTCTAAGGCTTTTGAGAGGGAGAGCATGTCCACATTTTCAAGGTGAACACCCGTGGGGACTCCTTGGGCTATTTTGCTAAAGAGAAGATGATAGGCTTTGAGTTTCTCTTCGATAAAAAAGATGATGGCATCGTTTGCCAAAGAAGGGGTGAGTGCAAAGATAAGCTCACGAGCTCCTTCTTTCACCAAAGTTTCTAGTTTGAGCATGGTAGGTTCATCAAGACTGGAGAGTACACAATACTTTCCATCAAACAATTTATGCTCTTCTAAGACAAAAATATCTTTTGCACTCTCCACAATACATAACTTATGGGAATCTCGACGCTCATCAAGGCAAATATCGCAAATCTCATGCTCACTCAAGCCTCCGCATTTTTCACATGCGCGTATTGATTTTATCGCATTTTCAATCGCACTGGAGAGTTTCATCGCACCAAAGGTATCGTGCAAAACCAAATGATAGGCAAAACGCACTGCCGATTTTTTACCTACAGTCGGGAGTTTTTCAAATGCTTCTACCAACGTGTTAAATTTCTCAAGTCCTCTCATGCCTTCCCTCTCTCAAAATCAATGCTAAAACGATGCCACCCCGTTTCATACGCATACACAACTTTCAACCCATGCTGTTCAACGATATTTTGCACAATGTACAATCCTAAGCCAAGCCCACTTCCATGCGCTTTAGAGCCAGAGACAAACGGCTGAAAATACTCTTCAATCGCCATAGATAAAGGCTCACCTTCATTGGCGATAACCAATGTTTGCGCCTCCATACGAATGAACACTTTACGATGCGCTGAATGTTTCAGCGCATTGTCCATCAAGTTTTTAATCGCCAATGCCATCAATTCAAAATCAACACTCACCACACTATCAAAATCACCCTCGCATACAACCTGCTCCTCTTTTTTTACCTCATCAAGCATCAAAAGATCAATGGCTTGATCGATGACATGCAAAAGCGTATACTCTTGAATATTGAGCGCGTAATGTTTAGACGCCAGTTGTTCGATTTTTGCAAACTCAGCGATGAGCATATCGAGTCGTTCAAAGACCCCTTTTAAGCGTTTTTTAGCCGTCGCATCTTCAAGCATTTCTGAAACAATACGCCCTTTTCCAATGGGCGTTTTGAGTTCATGCATAATGGTGCGTAAAAAGAGTTGGCGAGCACTGAGCAAATCACGAATGCGCTTAACCGCATTATCAAACTCATTCGCCACTTCTGCAATTTCATCATTGAGCTCACTCTTGCACTCGATATTCAAATCCCCTTGCGAAAATTTGCGAATCTTCGCACTGAGGCTCTTTAAAGGGGAAAGGCTTTTAAAAATAGAGATGTACATGTAAGCAAAAATAAGCAATGCTAGCCCAAAAACAATCCAAAGATTTTCATTAAAGCGTTTATACTCTTGGCTCTCCAAAAGCACACTGGACTCAAAATTGTCAATGTAAAGGTAGTAGCGGTCATTGTAAATAATAGACGAAAAACGGCTGATGGGGGAGAGTTTTTGAAAAATAACCACACCCCGCTCCAACACAGACTCTCGTAAATGGTGGCTTGCCACTTTTTTAAGCCCAAAGTTATTGAAATACTCCTCAATATCGGCAGGCTGTACGTTGTTGCGGTACATCACCAAAAGATAGTTAACCGATTGGAGTTGGCGCTGTTTCATATCTTCAAGGTGTTTTTCATTTTGGTGCTCTAATAAAAGGGCAAAAAACATCATCAACAATAAAAGCGATAAGAAAAAAATGACGCTGATTTTATTGATTAACGAGGTACGTATCATCCTGCTAGCTTATAGCCAATCCCTCTCACCGAATGGATATACTCAGGATTCTTCGAATCATCCCCAATTTTGCTACGCAATCTTCCGATGATAACGTCCAAGCTCTTAGACCCTTTGTCTTTGAGCGATTTACAGTTATACACCAGTTGTTCCCGCGAAATGGAAAAACCATTTTGACGTATCATATAAGAGAGGATTTCATACTCAGCAGGTGTGAGGCTTAGGGCTTCACCTTTAAAAAAGATTTCGTGGCGTTTTTCATCGACCATAAAAACACTACTCCCACTGCTCTCCTCAGGAGCTGTCGTCTTTTTGTAGCGACGAATCAAACTCTGAATACGTGCATACATCTCTTTGGGGTCGTAGGGTTTTGGCAGATAATCATCCGCTCCAATTTGAAGACCGATGACTTTATCACTGATATCGCTGCGTGCGGAGGAGATAATGATGGGGATATCATATTTAGCAACAATTTCCTTACACACCTCAAGTCCATCCATGCCAGGCAGTGTGAGGTCTAAAATGAGCAAATCGTACTTTTTAACCCCCGCACTAAGCCCCAAATAGGGATCTTCATAATTGGTCACTTTAATGTTGTATTTGCTCAAATACTCGCTTAAAATTTCTGCAAATTCTGCGTCATCTTCAATCATCAAGACGTTTATCATGCACTAGCCTTAATTGTTTTTGGAGATTATACAAAAAATAGAAGGAAGAGACGCTTTGAAAGCGCCTCTGAAAGTTTTATTTAAGATTTTTTGCCCATCATTGGTTTGGTAGGCTTTTGTTCCATAAGCGTTTTAAGCTCTGCACGTTGCTCTTTGGTGAGAAGATTGAACACTTTTTCCATATGGTTGGCTTTAAGTTCTGTCATCTTGGCGTGCATTTCATTGCTGGTTTTGATGAACTCTTTTTTATCGAAGCTCTCACCTGTGAGGGCTCCTTGCATTTTACTTTTCACTTTAGGGTCACGCATCTTGGTCATTTCTAGTTTCATTTCACTCTGTAAAATAGCCAGTTTATGACGTTGGTCATCTGTGAGGTTCAGCATTCCAAGCATGCGCATCTCGTGTCCTCCGCTACGTCCATGCATCCCTTGTTGCATAGAACCTTTGCCTTGCATCATGCCTGCTTGAGCACCATTTTGGCAATTCCCTCCCATACCCATAGCAAAAGCACCACTTGCCAATGCTGTAACAACCGCTAAACTTAAAATTGTCTTTTTCATTTTGAACTCCTTCGGGTTTTGATAGTGAAAGTATAAAAGAGTTGTTTTAACGCTCTCATAATGAAGTGTTAATGTACCTTAACGATAAAAATTTAATCTATTTTTGCTATAATTTTGCTCTTCAAAAAACCTTACATGTAAAGAGATTAACAGTGAATCTAGACTATTATGAAATACTTGAAATTAGTAAAAGTGCCGATGCTGGCGAAATCAAAAAGGCGTATCGCAAATTAGCGTTACAATTTCACCCCGATCGCAATCAAGGCGATAAAGGTGCTGAGGAAAAATTTAAAGCGATTAATGAAGCCTATCAAGTTTTAAGTGACGAACAGAAACGTTCTACCTACGACAGATACGGAAAAGAAGGCTTAGACAGACAAGGCTTTAGCCACTTCTCCGATATGCGCTATGAAGATATCATGGGTGATCTTGGCTCCATCTTTGAATCCGTCTTTGGTGGTGGTTTTGGTGGAAGCAGTGGTGGTGGCAGTAAGTCAAACCGCAAATACAACCTTGATCTTGAATCAAGTGTGACACTCGCTTTCAATGAAGCCATCTTTGGATGCAAAAAAGAGATTACATTTTCCTACAAAAAACCTTGCGATACCTGCGATGGCACAGGAAGCAAAGACAAATCTAAGTCATCTTGTAAAGAATGTAAAGGCAAAGGTCAAGTCTTTTACCGCCAAGGCTTTATGACGTTTTCGCAAACCTGCCCTGCGTGCTCTGGCAAGGGAACCACCATCACCAACCCATGCCCTACATGTAACGCCAAAGGTTTTACAACGGTCGATGACAAACTGACCATTGACATTCCAGAGGGCGTGGACAATGGCAACCGCATCCGAGTTGCTGGACGAGGGAATATTGATGAGCGAGGCAGTCGTGGCGATTTGTACATCGTCACCCATGTCAAAGAAGATGACCATTTTGTGCGCCACAACGATGACATTTACATTGAAGTACCCGTCTTTTTCACCCAAGTGGCTCTGGGTGAAACGATTAAAATCCCAACCATTCGCGGTGAAACAGAGCTTGAAATTCCACTGGGAGCCAAAGACAAACAACAATTTATCTTTAAACATGAAGGGGTGCGCAACGTCCATACACATCAACTTGGAAGTATGATTGCACAAATTTCAATTCGTTATCCCAAGAAGCTTTCCAAAGAACAACGTGAGCTTTTACTCAAACTTCAAGAAGACTTTGGTATCACTAGCCACCTTGAGGGCGATAAGTATGAGAGTGTCTTCGATAAAATTAAAAGCTGGTTTAGTTAAACCATGAACGCAACCATAGAGTATGAAGGGCAAACGCTCTCCTACTCTATCCTTACTAACAAGCGCCTCAAGCACCTTAGCATTCACATCCATCCCAAGCGTGGTGTCATCGTTAAAAATCCTGGTTTTTCACAAGAAAAAGTCCATGCGTTAGTCAAGGGAAAAGCACACTGGATTGCATCAAAGCTTACGGTGATGGAAAATCGACTCTGGCTCAAACCACTCTTTGAAGAGGAGGGAAAAACACTCTATTTGGGTGAGGCTATCTTATTACATGTCAACCAAAATCCTGAACAATTTTACAAAGAAAAAACACCTTTACATGTAAACGAATTGGTTAAGAAATGGGCGTTTATCATGGGAGTTACCCCCAAAAGTATCACCTTTCGTAAAACCAAACGACGCTGGGGGAGTTGCTCGCACAAAGCCGAACTCAGCTTCACACTCAGTCTGGCTCAACTTCCCTGCGAAGTGATGGAGTACATCGTCATCCACGAACTTGCTCATATTTTACATCCCCATCATCAAAGAGCCTTTTGGGCGTGTGTGGCGGAGTATATGCCTGAGTATAAAATTCAAGAAATGGCCATTAAACGCTACTCCCCAATGCTATCTTAAACCCAATCACAATCAGTATAATCCCGCCAAAAATTTCAGCTTTTGACTCTAACCATGTACCGCTAAAACGTCCTATGAAAAAGCCTACAATGCTGTAAAAAAGAAAGGGGACAGGCTACTTTAAATAACTTTTTGGTTATACTTTCCCTAAAATCTTTACATGTAAAAGGATATCCATGCCACGAATTGCCAGAGGTGAGAGTATTGGAAGTATTTATCATGTGATTAATCGTGGAAATATGCGAATGCAAGTGTTTGATGACGCTGAAGATTATGCTTACTTTTTAAAATTGCTACAGGATGGCTTGAAAAGAGAAGCCGTTGAACTTCATGCGTACTGCCTCATGCCAAACCATTTCCATCTTTTATTGATGCCTCTTGTTGAAGGAAGTCTAAGTCACTTCATGCAATGGGTCATGACGTCGCATGTGCGCTATTACCATCGGAAGAACAAAACGTCAGGACATATTTGGCAAGGGCGATATAAAAGTTTTGTGGTTCAAAAAGACAGTTACTATCTGTCACTCGTACGCTACATCGAAGCCAATGCCTTACGTGCCAAACTGGTCAATAAAGCTGAGGCGTGGGCTTATGGCTCATTGTGGGAGCGAATGAACCAAGAAAGAGATCTACTCGATGCATCTTTGATCGAACTACCAACTGATTGGGCTTTACATGTAAACACACCTTTGAGAGAAGAAGAACTCACTTCGGTACGCAATAGTGTGAATCGTCAGAGCCCATTGGGGGAATTAACGTGGGTGGAAAAGACAGCTCAAGAGTTTGGACTTTCTTCTACACTCAACCCCAGAGGAAGACCAAAGAAGAATGATGACAAAAAGTAGCCTGTCCCCTTTATATTCATGTCCCCTTTATATTCAAACAAATCTTTACATGTAAGAACGAAAATCAAACAAAAAGGAGCAACATATGGGGCACAACCAAAGGTGGCATAAGCTAAAAAAAGCTTTACATGTAAAGACTAAAGAGGAGAGGCGAAAGGGGCAAAGATGTTAACGTGGGGAGTGATAGTTTTAATTGTCAATTTACTGTACGTTTTATTTGCATTTACCATATCAAAAGTTGCGAAACACTTTTTAATCAAATACTACCATCATATCGGGAAAGTAGTATTTGTCGTTGTTTTACTAGCACCGTTTTGGGATTTGTTTATCCAAAAAGGGATAAAGACTTACTACCAAGTCTTTGATGTCGATACAGCAATCTATGCTTACCCTGAGAAGGATAAGGATGGGAAGATTGAGAGTTTGGGGGTAGAGCGGAGTGTTTCGGAAGAACATTCAGGGTATCTTCATAATCAACAAGAGTTGACAAGATTTAAAAAATTTTATGCAGTCAAAGATTGCGTTGAGTTTTATTTTTTTGGAACTTTTGAGGAAGTTGTTGATAAAAATGGAAAAGTAACTATCAATGATAATTACAAAAAAACTTAGGATACGCAAGAGTTTATCTTGATGAGACCCCCATACGATACGAAAAGCTTAAAGACGAGAGTGAATACAAAGCACGCTATCAGGTCAAGGGTATAAATGATAATGGACTTTTCTATGAAAAGAATATTATCGAATTTTGGGATATGAAAGAGCATAAACTTTTAGCCAAAGCATTAAAAATGGATTTTTACACAAAAACCTATGACCAAAAATTTCGTAATAAGTATTTGCTATGGAAAGGGGCTAATGGTATAGCCTTTAGTTTAGAATGGTTTGATAGTTCTGGTGATATTTATAAGATATTTTTAGTACGAAAATAAAAGGAGAATAACATGCAATTAACAAGTCAAGTAAAACAAAGTGCCTTATTAGCAGAGTTGGCTTATCTAAAGCTCGAAAATTATGAAGGTTATAAAAAAGAGAAAGGGGACAGGCTACTTTTTATAAATTTAGGAAGACTAAAGTAGCCTGTCCCCTTTATTATTACCTTTATTACTATAAGTTTAAAAGACTTAAAAACTATGCTTTTCGATTATTGTATAAGGTTCACCTTTTTTCCACATTCGACTCGAGTGAAAAGCAACTTCAGCATCTGAAAGGGAATTTTTCATATTATCACCTGCTCCTAAAGCATATCCTTTTCCGTTAGTAATAATTACAAAAATACCATGTTTTGGGAAACTCCCAAAAGTTTTGCATCCTACGGATTTATATTTGGCTTGTGCTTTTTTTAAAACAATTTTTTCATTTTTATTTCCATTTTCTCCACTAGTGTCCCAATCAAGGAAGTACTCTTGGTGTTTCTGCCCAAATTCATGAGCCCCTGTGCACATAGCCCCTCCAGCATAGAGTTGTATTGATAAAAACACCCATAATAATAATAAAAATTTCATTTTTATTCCCCGTAAATTTGTATTAAAGTAGAGTTTAACATAACTTTATATAGTTTTCACTAATATAAATGTCTCTCAAAATATTTTAAGGAACCATAATATTTTCTTTAGTTCTAAACAATTACCACATCAAGAAACAATTGCTATCTTAAACCCAATCACAATCAGTATAATCCCGCCAAAAATTTCAGCTTTTGACTCTAACCATGTACCGCTAAAACGTCCTATGAAAAAGCCTACAATGCTGAGTATAAAGGTGATACCTCCGATTATCGCACATGCCATCAAAGGGTGAACGGGTAAGAGCATCAAGCTAAATCCTGCCGCCATAGCGTCGATGCTTGTGGCGATGGAGAGTGTGAGTAAAAGCTTATGGGTGATGGTTTTTATCTCTTCTTCAATGCCCTCACTATAGCCTTCATAGACCATCTTTGCACCAATGAGTGCCAGCAATACAAACGCTATCCATTTGGCATACTCACTCACAAATCCTAACAGTCCTTGCCCTCCAAGATACCCAAGAAGAGGCATCAATGCTTGAAATCCTCCGAAAAGAAGTCCTATTTTGAATGCTAAAAGAGGTATGGTTGTTGTCTTTTTTGAACCAAGTCCAATCGCCACAGCGAAGGCATCCATACTAAGCGCTAAGGCGAGTAATAACAATTCTATCATTTTAGCGCTCCCCAATTCTTTCCAATAGCAATAGAGACACGAAGCGGTACATGTAACGCATAGATACCTTCCATCAAGGCTTTGATACTTTGAGAGAAGCGTTCCGCGTTTTCTTCTTTGACCTCAAAAATAAGTTCATCGTGAATTTGAAGCAACAGTTTTGCCTCTTCATTCACACACTCACGCATAATTTTATTCATGGAAAGCTTGATCAAATCCGCCGCACTCCCCTGAAAGACCGTGTTGATAGCTTCTCGTTCATACATAGCATACTGCATTCCATTGGCATGGGCAAAATCAAAATAGCGTTTTCGCCCTAAAAGCGTCTCCACAAAGCCCTCTTGTTTAGCCTTATCGGCGATGGATGAGAGGTAATTTTTAATGGTAGGAAAGGTCTCAAAATAGCTCTCAATGTAGCTTTTAGCCTCTTTGGTGCTAATACCCAAAGTATCGGAGAGCTTTTTAGGTCCCATGCCATACAGCAGTCCAAAGTTAATCGTTTTAGCAATCCCCCGCTTCACATCCGCCTGTTCTTCCCCAAAAAGCTTTAACGCGGTTTGACGGTGAATATCCAAGTCATGGCAAAAAGCGTCCACCATAGCTTTGTCTTTGCTAAAGTGCGCCAAAAGGCGTAGCTCAATTTGCGAATAATCCACGCCTACCAAGGTATAGCCTTCTTTGGCAATAAACCCTGTACGTATCTCACGCCCAAGCCCCGTTTTGACGGGGATATTTTGTAAATTTGGCTCTTTAGAACTGAGCCTCCCCGTAGAGGTACCTGTGTGAATAAACGAGGTATGGATACGGTTTTGTGGGGAGCTTTTTGCATGTTTAAGCAACGGTTCTATGTAAGTGGATTTGAGTTTATACAATTCACGGTACTCTAAAATTTTAGGAATACTGGGGTGTTTATCGGATAATTCTTGAAGGACAAACTCATCCGTGCTGTACCCTGTTTTTGTTTTTTTAATAGCAGGAAGTCCCAGTTTTTCAAATAAAACAGCACCTAATTGCTGGGTTGAATTGAGGTTAAAATTGGCATCGCAAAGGGAAAAAATCTCACTTTTTAAACCATCAATCGCATGGTCTGTCTTTACATGTAACGCTTCAAAATAGGCGGTATCGATTTGAATCCCTTCTTTTTCCATCATCCGAAGCGTCTGCACAAAGGGAAATTCAACCGCTTTTGCAAGGGAAAACAGTTCAGGAGAGAGCATGTCGTGAAGTGTGTGGTAGAGTTTTAAGGTCATCCACGCATCTTCTGCCGCGTATTCGCAGGCGCGCTCTAATGAAACCGAGCTAAAGTCTTCACCTTTTTGCACCACTTCTTTAAATTTGACCATCTCATAATTAAAAAAACGCTTCGCTAACGCATCCAAACCCACACTCGACTCTGGGTCTAAAAGCCATGCCATCACCATTGTATCGGCGTGAAGATGCGTGCATTCAAGCCCAAAGTTATGCTCCAAAACCGCCAAATCGTACTTGAGATTTTGCCCCACAAGCGGATGCTCTAAGAGTTTTTCCAATGCCCTCTTCGCATCAGCCGCTACAATTTGTTCCCCAACACCCAAATAGTGATGTGCAATAGGAACGTAGTAGGCATGCTCTACGTCTACACAAAACGAGAAGCCTACGATTTTGGCACTGTGTGTATCGAGCGAAGTAGTCTCAGTATCAAATGCAACGAGGGCATCTTCGTCCAAGCCTTCAACCAGATTGAGAAGCATCTTCGCATCGTCCATCAAAATAGCATTAAAATGATGGCTATGCACCTCTTGTGGACTTACATGTAACGCTTCTTTTTTGACCTTTGAGAGCAGTTGGCGTAACTCATAGGTCTGCAATTCATCTACGATGCGACCAAGCGGATTTGCCTGTGGTAAACGAAACAATTCAAAGGTGTCGGCAATGGTTAAGGTGTCATCCAAGCGCACCAGTTGCTTGCTTAAAAAGGCATTTTCCCTCCCCTCTTCTAACATGCTTTGCACCCTTGGATTGCCAATTTTAGAGAGATTATCGTAAATGGCTTCGACAGTCCCAAAATCATCCAAAAGTTTTTTAGCACCTTTTGGACCAATGCCTTTAACGCCAGGAATGTTATCGGCAACATCACCCACTAACGAGAGATATTCGTTGATTTTTTCAGGATAAACCCCAAATTTTTCCAAACATTTTTCACGGTCGATTTCGAGTTTTTTCATGGGATCATAGATGACCACACGCCCATCATCAATCAGCTGATACAAATCTTTGTCGTGTGTCACAATACGCACTTTAATGTCATGACTTTTGGCAAAACGTACCGCAGAAGCAATAACATCGTCTGCTTCAAAGCCCTCTTCTTCGTAACAGGTAAATCCCATTTTTGAAATCCACGAAATCGCAACAGGAAGCTGTATTTGCAAATCTTCAGGGGCTTGCGTGCGGTTAGCCTTGTAGTTAGGATCAAGGTCGTGACGAAAATTTTTGCCCTTACTATCGAGTGCAAACAGAAGATAATCGGTCTCATGTTCTTCTTGAATTCCATAGATAAAATTGGCAAATCCTGTCAAAAGACCCGTAGGAAATCCTCTACTGTTACGTAAATTTGGTAGAGCATAATAGCTTCTGAAAAAAAAGCCAAAGGTATCTATGATGGTGAGTGTTTTCAAGGCGGTATCCTTTACATGTAAGGGTGAAACTTAGCAGTGCTCTTTGATGGCATCTAAGGCTTGAGAGAAATACGCTTCGTTCAGATTCTCTTTTTGAATGAGGTTAAATGCTAAAGTGATGCTTCGCTCAGAGAGCGGTGAATTGACAGGAATAGCCGTTTTAACAATTTTAAGGGCAAGGGCATAGGGGCGAATTTCTTCTGGGGAGGCTTCATAATTGTCTGAAAAACGGATGGACTCTACGATGGTATGTTCAAATTTCCAATGCTCAAAAATGAGTGCCGTAATCTCTGAACTGCTAGTTCCTACAAACATTTTTTCTACATTGGCGATGTTAATGCTGTTTTCTATTTCACCTTTAAACTGAAAAGTTTCATCGTTTTTCACAATTTCATCAGCAATCAAAATCTTTCCCGTCTCTTGCAGGAGTGCTGCTAAAAAAAGGACTTCTATCTTGGAGGGATCTATCTTTTTGTACCATTGAAGCATCAACGCACTTTGCCATCCTGAGATTTGGGCGAAATATTCTGGTGTAATATTATACGGTGCCATATCGACGTTGAGAAGCTTTTTAACGGACATGTCAGTGACCAAAGAGCGCGTCGTTGTCATACCAAACAAGGAAGTCGCTTGCAAAACACTTTTAATTTCGCGCCTAAACCCATACAATGGAGAGTTGGCAACTTTGAGTAAATTGGCAACCAACATAGGATCTTCTTCCAACACTTTGGCCAAATCATTCACGCTCGAATTGGGGTTGTTGCAAATCAAAGCAATCTGATGAAAACTTTTAGGAAGAGGTGGTAAGGATTTGATACGCTCAGCGATCTCTTGTAGCATTCAGACTCTTTATGGTGAAATTTGAGAGGATTATAGCGCGATTGTCTTTAAAAACCCCATGAGAAGAGATCCTCTCATGGGGTTTACATGTAAGCAAATTACGTTGCCAGTCCTAACTCTTTTCCTAAAAAATACCCCGTATGGCTTCCACTTATTTTGGCATTTGAGGCTACATGTAACGGTGTACCCTCATCCACAATACGTCCACCATAGCTCCCGCCTTCTGGTCCCATATCGATAATATAGTCCGCATTTTTAATCACATCCATATTATGTTCTATCACCAAAACACTGTTGCCCATATCCGTTAAATGGTGCAACACTTTGACCAATCGATCAACATCCGCAAAATGAAGTCCTGTCGTTGGTTCATCCAAAATATACAAAGTATTGCCTGTGTCTTTTTTACTAAGCTCTTTGGAGAGTTTAATGCGCTGTGCTTCGCCTCCACTGAGCGTCACGGCATTTTGCCCTAAGGTGATGTAACCCAACCCCACATCGACCAAGGTTTGTATTTTTTGGTTGATTTTTGGGATGGCTTTAAAAAATTCAAAGGCCTCATCCACGCTCATACTCAACACATCAGAGATGGATTTACCTTTGTATTTGATTTCTAAGGTTTGCGCATTATATCGCTGTCCCTTACACGTATCGCATGTGACCATGATGTCAGGCAAAAAGTGCATTTCTATCTTTATTTCACCATCCCCTTGACACTTTTCACACCTTCCCCCTTTGACGTTAAAAGAAAATCTCCCTACGTTGTATCCTCTGATTTGCGCCTCTTTGGTCTTAGCAAACAACGCTCTGATTTCATCCATCACTCCCGTATACGTAGCAGGATTGGAGCGTGGCGTTCTTCCAATAGGACTTTGGTCAAGGTAAATGACTTTATCCATCTGCTCAAGACCGATGCACTCCACCCCTGCAACTTTATTCACTTTTTTTGCACGGTTAAGATACTCTTTGGCTACGGGTAAAAGGGTCTGTAAAATCAACGAACTCTTTCCACTCCCACTGACACCTGTGATCGCCACCAAATTTCCAAGAGGAATTTTAATATCAAGGTTTTGAATGTTGTTGATACTCACATGATTGAGCTCAATCCACCTACTTTGTTGACGGTTCTCTTTATAATCTATCTGCTTCACGCCATTAAGGTACTGCGCCGTTAAGGTGTGAGAATTTAAAAGTGCCTCATTGGTACCCGCAAATACAATCTCCCCTCCAAATTTTCCAGCCCCTGGACCAATATCAACGATAAAATCTGCACTTTGGATAGTCTCTTTATCGTGTTCTACCACAATAACCGAATTGCCTTTGCTTTGAAGATTACGAAGAGTACGAATGAGTTTTAGGGTATCGCGTTCGTGCAAGCCGATACTTGGCTCATCCAAAACATACATCACCCCACTCAAACCACTGCCTATTTGCGATGCAATACGAATGCGTTGAGCCTCACCACCGCTAATGGTTCGCGCATCTCTTCCCAAACTGATGTAGCCTAGTCCCACATCAAACAAAAAGTACAAACGCTCTTTAATCTCTTTTAAAATCGGCTCTGAAATCATGCGATGCTGATGCTTCATATGAGAAAAATTGTCTTCATCTTTAAAAAATGCTAAACATTTATCGATAGGGAGTTCTAAAATATCAGCAATGTTTTTAGCACTTACCTTAACCGCTAAACTCTCTTTTTTGAGACGGTATCCCCCGCATGTATCGCAGGTTTTTTCACTCATATACTCACCAAGTTCTTTTTCATCTTTGAGCATATCGTAAGCAATTTTAATGACCCCTTCCCATTTTCGAGTCAGCTTATGCTTCTTCCAAAAAAACGTTGCCTCTTCCACACCACCGTGTAAAATAGACTTTTGCTGATACTCTTCTAGCTCTTCATACGCAACACGTGTATTAATTCCCGCCGCTTCGCAGTAAGCGTGTAAAAATTTGGCATAAAAACTTTTGTTAAAGCCGTAAAAGATTTTAACAGCCCCCTCATCAATACTCACGTGTTCGTTAATAATTTTTTTCAAATCCAATGTATAGCGAATACCTAAACCATCGCACGTGGAACACGCACCTTTGGGTGAGTTAAACGAAAAAGAGAGCGGCTCAAGCGGTTCAAAGCTAATCTTACAGTCAAAACACGCCAAATGTTCGCTGTAATGAATGTGCGATGTCCCAAGCCCTACTTCTTCAGCATTAGCAATATCAAGTTCGACTTCACCATAACTCTCCAAAAGTGCTTTTTCAATGTCCGTAGCAATACGTTCTTTATTTTCCTCACGAATCACCACACGATCAATAATAACTTTGATCGTGTGTTTTTTAGTTTTGGACAGTTCTACCTCTTCATCCAAACGCACCATCACCCCATCAATCATCGCTCGCACATACCCTTTATGACGCAAAGATTCAATCATGTCGGCAAAACTGCCTTTTTTTTCACGCACCAAAGGAGCAAGAATAGAGAGTTTTGTGTTCTCGGGAAGTTTCAAAACCTGTTCAATAATGTCTGCTATGGACATTTGTGAAATTTCTTTACCACAAAGATGACAATGCTGTTTCCCCACACGTGCGTACAAAAGTCTCAAATAATCGTAAATCTCTGTAATCGTTCCAACGGTTGAACGTGGGTTTTTACTGGTTGTTTTTTGATCGATTGCAATCGCAGGGGTTAATCCTTCGATTTTTTCCACATCAGGTTTTCCCACACGATCCAAAAATTGTCTAGCATACGATGAGAGGGACTCTATGTAGCGTCGTTGCCCCTCAGCATAGAGGGTATCAAATGCCAAAGTACTTTTGCCACTTCCACTTAAACCCGTAAACACCACCAATTTATTTTTAGGAATCTCTAAACTAATATTTTTAAGATTGTTCTCTTTCGCACCGTATATCTTAATCATAACACACCCAATTCGCTTAAAATTTTATTCAGTGTTAGGCCTAGCATGATGACATACAAAATCAATAATGCACGTTTTTGTACATTTTTACTCACACGATGGGAGAGTTTCACACCAAAATAGACCCCAACCAAAGAGCCAATCCCCACCGCAACACCCGCATCATAATCCACCAAGCCGTTTGCAGCAAGGCTAATAAATCCTGAGATAGAGCCAAAGATAATAAAAAACAGGGTCGTCCCCACCGCTTTTTTAATATCCCAATTCATAAAACCAACCAAAACAGGGGTCAAAAATACCGCCCCACCCGTTCCCGTACTAATAGCAATAGCACCAATGACCACACCCACGATAAACAAAAGACTTTTAGACTCATTGGGCTCGCTTTTAGGCTCAAGGGGGGCTGTAAAAAATTTATAAATCGAGAGGGCTAAAATCACTGCAAATAAAATGAGTAGAGCAATTTGAGGCAACGCTTTTACAATAAATCCACTCAAAGCCGCCCCAAACAAAGCGCCAAATCCTAAAAAAATGCCACTGTTGAGTTGTAAAACGCCCCCTTTGTAATTGATGTAGGAGCCAAACATAGAACTAAAAATCATCTGCATCACCGAAATACCAATCGCTACTTTGATGTCAAACCCCAAATAAATCAACGAAGGCACTAAAATAGTTCCACCCCCGATACCAAAAAAACCAGATGACATCCCCACTAAAATACCAAAAAATGCAAGACCTATTAACATGAATACTCACTTAAAATTAATAAGGGGATTCTACTCCAACCCCTCTTAATAAACAATTTAAACAAATTCAACTATAATTAAGTCCATTTGGAAGGATTTTTGCTTTCCTCTATCAACCAAATTAAAGGAAAATCATTGGACGCAGTCGATCAAGAGTATGTTGCGCGCAAATTGCTCTCTGGGTTTGAAAATTTACTGGATATTAGTGTTGATTTTGTCGCCGAATTGGGGACGACGAACATTACCATTCAAAAACTTTTAAAACTTGAACGTGGTTCTGTTATCGACCTTGAAAAACCAGCGGGAGAAAGTGTAGAGCTTTACATCAACAACAAAATCTTTGGCAAAGGTGAAGTAATGGTGTATGAGAAAAATCTTGCCATTCGTATCAATGAAATTTTAGATTCTAAAACCGTTATCCAATATTTTAAAAAAGAGAATCTATGAAACATTTGGTTCTTCTTTTAGTAACACTCACATCACTATTTAGTGCCAATCTTTTAACGTACAATGTCTATGAACGCAGTGATCGCATTGATATTATGCTTTCATTTGATTCACCGCACGAAGGCACGATAAGTCAAAAAAATGATACAGCATCAATTACACTCAATATCAATGATTTACATTATGACAAAATGGTTGAAAAAAGTATTAACTCTACCATCATTCAAGAACTTGTGATTATTCCTGATCAAAATGCACTCAAAGTGATGCTTAAAAGTGATAAAAAAATCAGTGTGGTTGCCTCTAAAACCGTTGATGGCTTTGGTTTACGCATTCGAGGCTCCATCATGCAAGCACAATCGCCTACCAATACGCCAGTTGCGACATCAAACCCATCCATCTCAAATACGGAAGAAATACTAGATACCCGTTATCTCATTGTCATTGGTGTTTTAATCCTTCTGGTGGCTCTGATGCTGTGGATTCGTAAGCGTATGAATACCTCAGTCAAAAATGCTTCGGCTACGCAGGGAAAGTCATGGCTGTTTAATCCAAAAACAGGCGTTTCTAAAGAGGTAACCTTGTTACACAAACGTCCCTTAGACAACCAAAACAGCGTGGTTCTGTTTGAATACGGCGATATCAAATACCTCGTTATGACTGGCAACACCAACGTCCTACTTGAAAAATTTCAACACGGTGAAGTGAAAGATAATTCTGACTTTGAAAAGGTCTTTGAAGAGAATCGAAGACGTTTGGATGAGTATCTTAAATTGCAAGACACCAAACTCAATACCTATAAAAACAAGGCTTCCGCTGATTATCGCTCGTCGGAATATTAACCCCACTTCATGCTAGGTATTCTTATCTCTATAAGTTCCATTTATGGCTTTATTGTCATGGGTTATGCGGCCAAAAAAGTCCTCAAAGACGAGATGAATGAAAAGGGCCTCATTTTACTTTCGATCTATTTTTTACAACCCATGCTCTCTTTTTGGGGACTTTCAACCAAGCCTATTGATGCCGAGCTATTGCAAGTGCCTCTTATTTACGTCCTCATCTCCTTAGGCTCCGTTGTTATGAGTTTTTTTATTGCCCGCTTCTTTTTTACCGATATTAAAGAGCAATCCATCGTCACCATTTGTGTGGTCATTGGCAATACAGGCAATCTAGGCATCCCCTTAGGGATTGCGTTGTTTGGGGAAGCCTCCATCATTTACACCAGTATGATCAATGTGGCAAATGTCTTTGTGGTCTACACCTTAGGGGTCTTTTTTTACTCTAGAGGGAATTTTAGCATCAAAGAATCGTTTTTAAATATCCTAAAACTCCCTGTCATTTGGTTTGCCTTTTTGGCTCTTTTACTGAACCTCTCACACATTTCACTGCATCCTTCTTTACTCAAATCGCTTGAAATGGGAGCGTACTGCACGATGGTCATTCAACTCATTATCTTTGGAATGTACCTATGCAATGTCAAACTACGCGCGCTTAATACCCGTTTACTCTTACATGTAAGTTTGATTAAGTTTATCATCACCCCACTGCTTGTCGCGTGGATACTCTTTGGCGCGCTTGCATTAGAGCCAATGGTGGCTACCCTCATCTTTTTAGAGCTTATCGTTCCTTTGGCAGTCACCAATGTCAATCTCTCAGCCCTCTACGACTGTAAGCCCATAGATGTAACCTCATTGGTCTTTATGACCTCTTTACTCTTTATTCCTTTTTTTATGCTCACAAGCTACCTCTTGCACCTCTTTTTAGGTATCGGTAACGTATGAGTGCTCTTGCGATGAATGCGAAAGAACAAAGAGTAAAATACATCCGAGCCCTTGAGCGCTTTTTAGGAAGTTGTGCGGGGGCTCTTAAAAATGAAACGTTTGATATCGTCTTGTTTGAACGAAGGGTTGAGAAGAGTTTAAAAGTACTCCGTAAGGTTGAGCCTGTCAGGCTTGATTCGACCTACATGGCGCTGATGCAAGACTTTGTTACCTTAGTCATTACCACACTTCAAAACCGTGAAATGGAAAGTGACATCAAACATCGAACGCTTCTTAAAGAGGCTAACCTTATTGAAAAAGAGCGCAATAAGGGAAGCTATAAAAAATCAAAGCACAGTAAAAACGACTTTGAGGATGGCTATTAGCGTTCTTCCGCAACTGTTTGAAAAGGAAGCTTATAATAAGGAATCTCTTTCACAATGTGAAATCCCAACTTTTCAGCCAGCTTTTGTGAACCAAGGTTAATAGAGCTACATGCCCAAATCGGCTCAAATGCATGTTCAAGACAAAAATCAATTAAGCGCGCACTAACCGCATAAGCATACCCTTTGCCCCGATAGTTTTCATTGGTTTCAATCCCGAGTTCTAATTTATTGCCTACGACAAACGATGCAAAAGCTGTTGCTAGCAATACCCCATGACTATCCATGAGACTAAATCCAATACCCTTGGCTTCAAACTCCTCCACACTGTTCCAAAAATATTTTGGCACGACACTTCCATTCATACGTTCAAATAACTCTCTGGAAGTTTTTTCAATACGACAGCTACTCATGCTATAGTGTGGTTTTTTTGCATAATAGCTCTCTTTTGAAAATTGAAAGTTAATGCGTTTATAGCATAAAATTTTTGCTGTATCTGAGCACTCATCATGTGGATGTGTAACAAGAGTATCTCCTAGAAGATTTGCAAGAACAGCCTCCCACTCACGAAGTGGAAATACTTGTAACCATTCAACTTTTTTACGTTTACCTGATTTATTTTCCAAATACACTTTAAGATTTGCGTTGAATGAATGGTTAGTACTTTTCCCAAAAAGGAGTGACATCCCATAAGGATGACTTACATAAAATGTGCTTGGCTTGATAAGAGAATCGACAAAGACCTTTCCACGTACATGATTCTCTAACACAGATAAAGCAAAAAGTGTATTTATCGTGACACCTTCAAGTTGTTTTATGAGAGTTCCATATTGAGAAACAGGAAATTCAAGCATTTTAAATACTCCAAAGATGATAATAGGAATGAGGCTACTTTAAAAAATTTAATTGTTTTGCGAAAAAAATTCCCTGATCGTCGCTCGCATCTGTGTTTCATCATCGATGCGGTTGATGCGATTGCGAAACTCGGAGGCTTCACGAAATCCTTTGGAGTACGTGTGCAAATGCTTACGAAAGATAGCGGTTGCTTTATCGGCATAGCACACCACCATCGCATCAAAATGCTCAAGCACCATTTCTAAAATTTTCTCTTTTTCAATTCCAACATTCCCATGTTTAATCTGATGAAAAATCCAGGGATTGCCCACAGCACCTCTGCCTATCATCAAACTTTTACAGCCTGTCATTTCCTTTACATGTAAGGCTTTTTCATAACTGGTAATATCGCCATTCGCAATAATAGGAACGTTCACGCACGCTTGTGCACGTGCGATGGCTTCATAATCCACCTCTGCTTTGTACGCACCCGCACGCGTACGCCCATGCATACTGATAAAATCAACCCCCGCACGCTCACACGCCTTTGCAATCTCTTCTGGAATTTTGGTATTAAAGCCTAAACGAACCTTGGCACTCGTGTAACGTTTGTTGGAATACTTTTTAATCGTTTCTAAGATAGCTTGCATGTGTGGAAGATTGAGAAGCAAAGACGAACCTGCCTCTTGTGAGATAATTTTAGGCACAGGGCAGCCACAATTAAGGTCAATCCCATCAATGCCTTCATAATCATTTAAAATCAACACCGCTTCTTTAATGGCATCCAAATCAGAACCCGCAATTTGGACAATATAAGGGCTCTCTTGGGGAGATTTTTCAAGCATTTTAAAGGTTTTTGCACAGCGGTACTTGAGGGCGTTCGCACTGATCATCTCTGAAAATGTCAGATCAACACCGATTTTTTTGACAATGGAACGAAAAGGGAGGTCAGTAAATCCAGCAAGAGGTGCCAAGGCAAGTATGCCTTGGCGAAAGTCAATCTCAGGGCTCATACACGTAAAAATTTATCGATATCGATACTCTTGCCATGGTCTCTTAAAAACAGTACGGTCTTAAATTTTACAAATTCATCGGCATCGGCATTTTCCAAAATATCACGAATTTTATCAATCATTTGCAAATCGTATAATACGTACAAATACGCATCGGCGGCTACTGTGCCTTTGGTATTGTAGAGTTTTTCAAACAGAGCAATTAAAGCATCAGGAGAGAGTTTAATTTTGATTTCTCGCGCTAACTCCAAATAATCAGCACGGTCCGCATTAAATTTTTCAAGCATATCCTCAATGGATTTAATATCCATCTCAAAGCTATCATCTGCATCCAAATAACGCTCCATCATACGACGGAAGGTTCGCTTATCTGGTGTGATATCGTAGCGTTTAATTTCATTAAAACTGGCAAAATCAAGCAGAACATCGTAGGCTTTAACGCATAGCTCACTGCTTTTATCATTGCAACTTTTTAGCACTTCCATCGCATATTTTGGTTCAACACTCAAACGATTGAGGGTATTTTGAATCACCAAAGGGTTTTCTTTGCTTAATTTATATTTTTTTAAATCTTCATATGTTCCACCGTGAATACTACGCGAAAGCGCATACACTTTTGCCAAATCAGGATCACTCAACGTTACATCAGAAAGTGGGTCAAAACACATAACACCTAGCATATCACCTAACGCTTTGAAACCATCGGCTTTAAATGCGCCAAGCTTACCTCGCTCTCCTAAAATCTTTTGTTTTGAAACCTCTTTAAAGATTTCAAAATCTTTTTTTAAAGCACGTTGATGTAAAAAATCTTTCAAATTATAAACCACCAAGTGCAAAATAGACGCCAGCATCAAAACTAAAACAGGAACAACGACCCAAAGCGCAACAGGCAAGTTTAACGATAACCCAAACATATCAAGGGTATAACTCTCACCGTTAAAACTATAAATATAAAGTCCAATGGCAACGACATAGACCAATGCAAAAAGGATGTAACGTTTAATTCCCATAATTATTCCCTACTTATTTTTGGCAGATTTTTCGATAATCTCACGACACACGATGCAATACCTTGCATGTGGTTTTACCTTAAGGCGCTGAAACCCAATCTCTTCTTCACACATCTCACAAATGCCATACGAGTTATTACGAATTTTATTGATGGCAAATTCAATTTCACCGAGTTCCCTCATCTGTTGCGCACTGATAGCCTGTTCAATCATACGATCCGTACTAATCGACGCATGATCGGCTTCATCACCCACTTCATTGTCTTTTAAATCTTCAATTTCTCGCATTGAATCTTCAATATTTTTTTTAATCTGTACCCGTCGTTCTTTTAAAATGTCCTCAAAGTGCTTTAGCTCATGCTCTCTCATTCTCTTATCCTCTCTACAAAGTTTTACTTATGATACGGATGGTTGTTTGATATACACAACCCACGATAAATCTGCTCAAACAAAACCACCTTTGCAATTTTGTGGGCATATGTTAGTCTACTTAAACTTATAATCTTTTGAGTTTGTTTCAAAAATGCCTCTTCAAATCCAAAAGCGCCTCCAATAAAAAAATTGACATGCATGTCGTGGGCAAAAAGTTTGCTAAAGGCTTCACTATCCAGTACATCACCTTGTACATCTAAGGCAATATTATAACCCTTTAAATGTGGCTCATACGCTTTCGTATACGCATTTTGTGCCTCATGAGGCCCAATGCTTTGTGCCATAGCAATCGGTTTTGTAAAAATCTTCACTTCTTCCATCTTAGCAAACCTCGAAATCATTTTAGTAAACTCTTTGGTTAGCATCTCGATGGCAGGCTCACTGCTTTTTTCAATCGTAAAAACTTTAATATTCACTGTTTCAATCTTAACTCAAAAGCATCTTTTTTACAGTGTTCGTCCATTAAACGAAACAAATCCGCCACCACTTTTTTCATATCGCCTCGTGTCACAATCATATCAATCAAGCCATGTGCCAGAAGAAACTCTGCGCGCTGAAACCCTTCAGGCAAATCTGCACCAATGGTCTGTTTGATAACTCTCTGCCCTGCAAACCCTACTAAGGCACCCGGTTCTGCCATAATGACATCGCCTAGAAAAGCAAACGAAGCGCTCACCCCACCCATGGTTGGGTCGGTTAGAATAGAGATGTACGGTAATCTTGCTTGCGCAAGTTTTGCTAAAGCGGCAGAAGTTTTAGACATTTGAAGCAACGAAAATGTACTCTCTTGCATACGAGCACCTCCACTAGCACTCACAATCACAAGACCCTCTTTTTGAGCAAGCGATCGGTTAATGGCTCGTACGATTTTTTCACCCTCAACACTGCCAAGGCTTCCGCCCATAAATTGAAAATCAAATACAACTAATTGCGTTTTAATGCCATCAATATTGCACCCACCGCATACCACAGAAGAGGTTTTACCCGTTTTATCTTCCGCTTCTTCAATGCGTTTTTTATACGATTTTTTATCCACAAATTTAAGGGGGTCAATCGGGGCTAGATTTGCGTCATATTCAACAAAACTTCCCTCATCGCAGAGTTGTTCGATACGTTGTTTCGCAGAGATTCTCATATGAAATCCGCACTTGGGGCAAACATTAAAACGCTGTTCAATCTCTTTATAATACATCAAAGACTGACACGCACTACATTTGACCCAGTGACTGGGTGCTTCACTAGGGGTAGATTGTGTCTTTCTGATTTTACTAAAAATTTCTCCAAATAACATGTTTAAGGTTATCCTCTTTTTAAGCGATTGCTTATAAATAATTGAGAGATTTTATCGAAAGTTTCCTTATCTTTGCTTACAAGAAAAATATCCTCTTCATTGAAAGTATATAAATCGTCACACATAAAACAGCCTGCTGCCACATCATAGGAACGCATTAGCCCTTCGTAAAGGACAAATGTGACTTCATGAGCATACGCCAAAGAGAGTGCAAAAGCACCAGGAGAACGATATTTTACACCCAATGCGTGTAATAAAGGCAGGGCTTTTTGTGAGCAGTATGAACGCTCAAACAGACCTACTTTTGCATAAGGATTACCACGCACCAAAGCATACGTTTTACTGTGTAATGTGCCCTTTCGTAATCCTTGTGCATCTTTAATAAAGACATCTTCATTGGCTAAATTAGTGATAATTGCTTTGGTGCACACACCCTCTTCATAGTAGGCAACCGATGTTCCATAATAAGGGACATGGGAGAGCAAATTTTCGCTTCCATCAATGGGGTCTAGAATGATTTTGACTGAAGTATTGGAATGGTCGACCACCCCAGACTCTTCTGAAATGATACATCCAAAAGAAGAGAGATGGTCAATAAAAATAGATTCTGCCACCAAATCAATACCAGAGCTTATATCGCCTCCTGCACCTCTTTGATGGCTTTGATAGTCCGCTGTTTTTAGTCTCTTTACATGTAAAGAAATTTCACTGTTAGCATGTAAAACGGCTTCTAAGAATTCCACAAACGACTCATTTATCCCAGCAATTTTTTAATGATGTGCAAGGCGGCTTCTTTACCCTCTTTTGCCGCAGTAACCACAAGGTCTGAGCCTCGTTTGCAATCGCCTCCTGCGTACACACCCATTTTACTGGTTTGATAATCATTCCCCACCACAATACACCCCGACTTGTTTACTTCGATACCATTTTCAGCCAAGAAAGAAGGAACGGTTGGGCTAAACCCAAGGGCAAAAATAATAATATCTGCATCAACCCTAAAGTCGCCACCTTTGACAATTTCGACACACTGACGGCATGAGGCATCTTTAGAGCCTAACATGGTTTTGTGCATATCAATACCAATCACAGCACCTTCCGAATTGACCAAAATCTCTTTTGGCATGACATTGAAAACAAATTCAGCACCCTCTTCAATCGCATTTTTAAACTCTTTTTTAGAACCTGGCATATTAAATTTGTCCCGTCGATACAAACACGTCACACTTTTTGCACCCTCACGGATTGAACTACGCAAACAATCCATCGCGGTATCACCACCGCCGACGACAACCACATGCTTGCCTTTGACTTCATATTTTTTATCGTATGATTCGTTAAAGAGCTTCTTCTGAATCGCACGTAAAAAGTCAATGGCACTAAAAACGCCCGAAGCATTTTCATTGGCGATATTGGCTTTGCGTGGTGCCTCCGCTCCAATGGCTAAAAAAAGTGCATCATGGTTGTGAGCAACTTCATCAAAACTAATATCTTTTCCCACATGCGTATTTACATGTAAGCGTGCTCCTGCATCTTGAAGCCATAACATTCGTCTTGAAACTACTTCTTTATCGAGTTTAAATCCAGGAATCCCATAGGTCAACAATCCGCCAGCTTTATTTTGTCTGTCATACAGACTCACAGCAATTCCAGCACGGAGTAAATATGTTGCACACGCCATTCCCGCAGGACCCGCACCAATGATGGCGACTCTTTTTTTGGTTGTAATGCCTGGGAAAGAAGGCTTTAAGCCTTTTTTAAATCCCTCCTCAGAGATAAAGGTCTCAATCGCACCAATCGTAATAGCTCCATGCCCATCATTCAAGGTACAATCCCCTTCACACAGCCTATCATGCGGACAAATACGCCCTGTGATTTCAGGGAAAGGGTTACTCTCATTGGAAAGATTAAACGAGAGTTCACGGTGCATTGCACTGGTCGATTTGAGCCAAAAAGGGATGTAATTATGCAAAGGGCATTTGCTATGGCAAAAGGGGTCTCCACATTGAATACAACGATCTGCTTGAATCGACGCATCTTCTTTGGTGAAAATTTCATAAATTTCTTTAAAATCCTTTACGCGATCACTACTAGAGCGCTTTCGTGGCTCCATTCTTTCTTCATTAATAAAGTTTTGCATTCTAGTCTCCTTGCTCTGGATTAAGTGGCACTTTGGTCATGTCTTTTGGTCTTACCATCCAAAAATCTCTGACTGCATGGCGGAAATTTTCCAACACCTGTGTCGCCCTAAAACTGGCTGTTTCATTGATATGGGTGCGCAACAATCGCTTCAAAAAGTGACGTGCTTCATCCATATCATCCGTATCAATACGCTCTGCTATCACCAATTCTTGGTTAAGCTTGTCAATAAAATCGCGCGATTCATCGTACACAAAAGCAATACCACCTGTCATCCCTGCTCCAAAATTGACACCCGTATTGCCTAAAATTGCCACCACACCACCAGTCATATACTCACACGCATGATCGCCTGTTCCTTCAACAACCGCTGTTGCCCCAGAATTTCGAACACAAAAACGCTCACCCACATTGCCAGCCACAAACAGCTTTCCACCTGTGGCACCATACAAGCAGGTATTTCCCGCGCACGAGTAGCCTCTGCCTTGGTATTTGGGAGCAATCACGATTTTACCACCATTCATGCCTTTGCCCACATAGTCATTAGCGGTTCCTTTAAGATTGATCGTAATACCGTTGGCTAAAAAAGCCCCCAACGATTGACCTGCAACTCCATTGAGCCTAAAGCTGATGCTGTCGTCTTTAAGCCCTTTGTTGCCATAAAACTTTGCGATTTCGCCACTGATAAGTGTTCCAAAACTACGGTGAATATTGGCAATTTTCTTATGTAAAACAATTTTTTCATCGGTATTTTCAATGACTTTATAAATCTCTTTTAAAATCTCTTTTTCAAAGGTATTTTTATCAAACGGCTCATTGCGCTTGCCATTGTGCGTGTTGGGCCCTTCAAGGCGCATCAGCACCGATGAAAAATCAAACTTTTTAGCAAAAGCATCATCAATGACATGGAGTAAATCACTGCGCCCAATAATCTCTTCAAGCGTTGAATACCCTAAATGCGCCAATATTTCACGTACATCTTCTGCCAAAAGGGTGAAAAAATTGATAAGCTTATCGACCGTTCCTACAAAATGTTCTCGTAGTTTTTCATCTTGAGTGGCAACGCCTACTGAACAGCGATTGAGATGGCACACCCGTAACACTTTACACCCAATAATCGTCAATGAAAGTGTTCCAAACGCATAACTTTCTGCTCCTAAAAGTGCAGCTTTAACAACATCCAAGCCCGTTTTCAAACCACCATCGGTTTGCAAATGCACACTGTCACGTAAGTGGTTGGCTTTGAGCGCATTGTGTGCTTCACTCAAACCAATTTCCCAAGGATTACCCGCAAATTTGATAGAGGTTAGCGGTGCCGCTCCCGTACCACCGTCACCTCCAGAGATGATGATTTTATCGGCATATGCTTTGGCAACACCTGCGGCTATCGTCCCCACACCTGCGGTTGAAACCAACTTAACGGTGATGATAGCATCTGGGTTAATTTGTTTCATATCAAAAATCAACTGTGCCAAATCTTCAATCGAATAGATGTCATGGTGCGGTGGCGGGGAAATTAAAGTAACGCCTGGAATGGTATAACGCAATGACGCAATGAGTGGCGTGACTTTATGCCCTGGTAATTGCCCACCTTCACCAGGCTTTGCCCCTTGTGCTACTTTGATTTGAATTTCCGTTGCAGAACGTAGGTACTCTGGAGTAACCCCAAAACGACCCGATGCAATTTGTTTGATTTTCGAATTTTTGTTACTCTTTAAACGCTCTGGTGCTTCGCCACCCTCACCTGAGTTTGACATACCTCCAAGTTTATTCATCGCTTCACCCAAAGCCTCATGTGCTTCTGGAGAGATGGAACCTAAGCTCATTGCCGCCGTACAAAAACGCTTAAAAATAGCCTCTTTGGGCTCAACCGCTTCTAAGGGAAGAGGTGCACGGTCTGATTTGAGTTCAAAAAAGTCCCTGACCATTCGTAAGCCTCGGTGATTAACGAGCTTCGTGAACGCATGAAAATCTTTTTTTTCTCCCGTAACCGTTGCACGGTGAATCGCGTGAATCGCCGAAGGATGGTAATCATGAAACTCTTGACCATCAATATATTTATAAAATCCTCCGATTTCGAGGGGAAAGAGTTTTTTTACCGTATCAAGCTCATATGCCAAAGCATGACTTTTATTAATACGCAACTCTATATCTTCGTAATCCAAACCAGGGAGTAACGAAACGCCTGCACCAAAACACTCTTTGACCATGGAGGACGAAAGCCCTATGACATCAAACAAAGCAGAATTGCGATAGGAAGAAATGGTTGAAATACCCATCTTTGACATAATTTTCAAAAGTCCTTGTCCTAAGGAATGATTGATATTTTTCAGACGTGTTTTAATCTCATAAGCACTTTTATCACTTTTTTTACTGCTTTCCAATGCGGTGGCGTAGAGTAAATAAGGATAAATGGCACTTGCCCCAAAACCTATCAAGCACGCACTCGAGTGCGAATCAATAATTTCTCCCGAAATGGCAACAATAGAGGCCAAAGAGCGCACACCTTCATCTAAAAGCACTTGGTTAACACGACCTACGACCATTGCCATAGGGATGGGTTTGAGTTTTTTACTCATCCCTCTATCATCCAAAAAGACCACACGTACCCCGTCATTTTTAACGGCTTGCGCGATGTCATAGGCTAAATCTTCCAAACTTCCTTTAAGATTGTCTTCAAACAGAGTCGAGAAGTAGCGATTTTTGTATTCTGGTTTATAGCGAGGTTTAGAAACATCGCCAAACGAGACCAATACTTCAAATTTTTCTTGCATCAATACGGGTGAAATGGTCTTAATATAAACCGCATGCTCTTGCGTCTCCTCAAGAACATTGCGAATCTCACCAAAGCCTGTGGTTAAGCTCATCACCACTTTTTCACGAATGGAGTCAATAGGAGGATTGGTGACTTGTGCAAATTTTTGTTTGAAATAGTCGCTAAAATTGCGTTGCGATTGACTAAAAGCAGCGATAGGGGTATCATCACCCATAGAGCCAACACCCTCTTTACCATCTTTCATCATGGGCTCAACAACCATGTTGTTGACTTCTTGCGTGATGTTAAAAAAGCGCTGTTCGATTTCTAAATTTTCACGTACGTAATCGGTGGTTTTCGAAAAGGGTAAATCCACAAACTCTTGCAAATAAACCAATCCTTTATTAAGCCACTCGGTGTAGGTACTTGAACTTTTGAGGTAATCATTGATATCTTCATTCTTCATAATTTTGCCAAATTTAAGGTCAATGCCTATCATCTGACCACTTTGCAAACGCCCTCGTTCAATAATATTTTCTTCTTCAATATCCAAGACACCGTATTCGCTGGAGATAATGATGCGATCATCGTTGGTTATGATGTATTTTGCTGGCCTTAATCCATTGCGATCCAACACACACGCAATGTGCCTACCATCGGTCAAAGAAATAGCCGCAGGACCATCCCATGGCTCAAAATTGATGCTGGAGTATTCATAAAAAGCACGTAACTCAGAATCCATATGCGGAGCATTTTGCCACGGTGCAGGAATTAAAGAACGAACCGCTTTAAAAAAGTCAAATCCGTTAATAAGCATAAATTCAAACATATTGTCCAAACTAGCACTGTCACTTACATCATCTGTTGTTAAAGGATAGAGTCTGGCAAGTTCTTCAGGTGAAAAGATGGTACTTTTCATGCACTCACTTTTAACGCGGGTATAAAATCGATTGGCAGAAATGGAGTTAATTTCACCATTATGCGCCAAGGTACGAAAGGGTTGTGCTAATTTCCATTTTGGCAAGGTGTTGGTAGAAAAACGTTGATGAAACAATGCAAACGTTGCTTTAAAATCGGCATCACTGAGATCTGGGAAAAATGTTTTGATGTAGGTTGGCATCACCAAACCCTTATAAGAAACAACTTTACTGGAGAAAGAAGCAATGTAAAAGTCACTCTCGTGTGCCAATTTTCTCTCAACCATTTTACGGGTTAAGTAGAGCAATGCTTCAAAGCGCTTGGTTGCAACCAGCGAAGAAGAGGTGACAAATACTTGAACAATTTTAGGCAATGAGTCCAATGCCAATTTCCCCAAAGCTTTGACTTTTACAGGGACATCTCGGTACAAAAGAACTTTCAAGTCATTGACTTCACAGGCGTCTTCAAACACTTTTTTTTGCTCATCGTTTTGGCAAAATATCATTGCAACCGCAAATTGCTTTGGCAAATCAACCCCTAGCGCATGTGCTTCTTTTTTCATAAACTCCATAGGCATTGAAAAAAGCAATCCACTACCATCGCCACTTTTGCCATCAGCAGCAATGGCACCACGGTGCATCATACGCTCTAATGCGGTAATCGCATCTTCAACGGTATTGTGAGTGGGTGTGTTTTTAATATTTGCAATCAAACCAAAACCGCAGTTGTCTTTAAATCCTCTTATAAGATCCATCTCAAAAGCCTTTTGTGGAATTATTCATCAAAATCTGACGAATTTTTAAGCTAAAATCCACGGATATTACACAAAAATAACTTATTTATCAATTAAAGTCTGTTTTGTGGGATTTGGTTGCTTTCACTTATCATAAATTTTATTAATTTCAAATTAAATAGATTTACTAAAAAACTAAAACTAATTTTTATTTTTTAGTTCTTCCTACTTTAGAGATGCTAAAATGCCACGATGCAAGGCTATATCATCAATATTACACGGGTTAAAGATGAAGATCTCATCGTCACGATTCTCACGAAAGAGAGCATTAAAACAGCGTATCGCTTTTATGGAGCCCGCCACTCAACAATTCACTTAGGCTACAAAATTGATTTCGAGCTTCTCTCCTCCCTCAAATCAACCCTACCACAACTCAAATCTGTCATGCATTTGGGGGAGGTTTGGAATGCAAAACGTGAACATATGCTCTTGTGGCAAGCATTTGTTCGTCTTTTTTACCAGCATTTAAAAGAGATTAATACTTTAGATAGTTTTTATTTTGATCTCCTCCAAAGCTGTTCCACTTTGTGGCAAAAACAAAATCCAAAACGTGTTGCCATCGAAGCTTACACACGCTTATTAGCATATGAAGGGCGCTTACATCATGCATTTGTCTGTTTTAGTTGTGATGAAATGATTGAGGAAGAATTGACTCTTGTGCGTGGGTTTCTACCTGCACATAAGCGATGTGCGTGGAATCAATCATTTGAGCCTTTACATGTAAAGACATTACTCGAAGAATGCAGTACTATTTTATTCGAAGATTCACACATCGATCACTTATGGAAAATTGTACTGCAAGGCTTCTAAAGAGATTGTAACAGCCTTAACGCAAAAAGTTAAAGGTATTGTTGATCACAAAAACTAGAGGCTTGAAGATGCTCAAAAGCTTTTTTAAGAGAGACAAATAGTTCTGTATTACTGGCTTCCATTTGTGCTAGCATGGCTTTTGTTTGGGCACGTGCCACTGGCATTTTGACATCAAATCGCATCGCGGGGCACGCCTCATCACCAACCACTGGTATACCCGTCTCTCTTGCACAATCAACCAATTGACGCTCTCTCACAGCAATTAAAGGACGAATCACTGCTAAACCATTCTCTGCTGTATAAATGGGTGGCATAGACCGCAAAGTTCCATTGTACGAAAAATTCATAAAAAAACTCTCAACTGCATCATCCAAATGGTGCGCAAGGGCTAGTTTATTGTACCCGTTTTCTAACGCATAGGTGTAAAGTGCTCCACGTCGCATTCTGGAAAAGAAACTGCAAAAAGAGGAGTTGGCACGAATTTTTTCTTGTGCCACATCAAAAATCTGTGTTTCTACAACTTCGTGCTCAATCTCATGCTCCGCACAATGCTCATGCAAACGTTTTAAATCCTCTCCCATGCCATAGGCTATGGTTACGGCTTTAAAGGTAAAATCAAAGGGTGCAACGCGTTGCATGTGCTTTACAATATGCGCTAAAGAGAGGGAATCTTTTCCCCCGCTGAGACCCAAAAGAATTTTATCGCCCTCTTTAATCAATCCATACTGTGCATTCGTTTGTCCAACACGTCTAAGTAGTCGTTTGCTAATGGTTACCATTATGCTAAAGCATCCAATATCGCAACCATGAACGAAGCACTTTGCTTGGCTGAACTTTCTAAAAAGGTGTCAAAACTAAAACCAGCATCCATGTCAGCAGCATCACTGATAGCTCTTAAAATACAAAAAGGAATATTGAGTGCATCGCACACAACAGCAACAGATGCCCCTTCCATCTCCAAAGCATCAGCATTAAACGTTTTTCCTATCCACTCTTTTTTTGCGCTGTCACAAATAAATTGGTCCCCTGTAGCAATAATTCCTTCTTGCAAGACAATGCCTTTTGTCTGTGCTACATGTTTAGCAAGCTGCATTAATGCGCTATCCGTTTCAATAAAAACAGCTCCTTCTGGAACATACCCGTGAGGATGACCAAAAGCGGTAATATCCAAGTCATGCTGTGCCAGTTTAGTAGCAACAATTAAATCACCAATTTTTAACGTTGGGTTGATCGCCCCAGCCACGCCTGAAAAAAGAAGTTTTTGTGCGCCAAACTTTTCGATTAAAGTCGTTGCGGTTAAACTGGCATTGACTTTACCAATTTTACTGTAAGCGATGACTAAATCTAAGCCTTTATACGTCGTTGTATAATAACGATTTTTGCCAAATTCCACGCACTCATATGTTTCAAAATACTCTAACAATGGCGTAATCTCCTCAACCATCGCTCCCATAATTGCTAATTTCATCCCTTATCCTTTACATGTAAAACATCTTCCAAGCTTTTCATATCACTAATGCTAACCGTTGGCTTTTGAGAAATACGCTTGTTTAGCCCTTTAAGCACCGATCCACCAAATTCAATGAAACCATCCACCTCATTCTCTACATGTAAAATGGATTGCTTATATTTCACTGGCATAATCAGTTGTTGCGTCAAAAGTGTTTTCGCCTCTTCTTTGCTCGCATACGCTCTAGCCGTTACATTGGAAACAATAGGTGCATCAAAGCTATCGCGTAACCACTGCTCTAAAAATACACCAAGGGGTTCTTGAGCACTGATGAGCAAGGGGCAGTGACTTGCAACTGACATGGGAAGTAAAACCGCTTTTTTCGCACCAGCCTCCTTAAATAAAGGCTCTATGGCATTTAAATCATCCCGATTTCCCGCAACGACAATTTGTCCATCGCCATTGTAATTCGCAGCCCACACCTTTTTTCCAGCCTCTCGCGCATTACATGTAAGCACTTCTACACGCTCATCATCCAAGCCTAAAAGTGCCATCATACCAGCATTAATACCTTCACACGCCTTTTTCATCAATAATCCACGCTGATGTACCAACGCGATAGCATCCGCAAAATCCATCGCTCCCATAGCAGCCAAAGCAGAAAATTCTCCTAAAGAATGACCTAATGCTAAAAAAGGTATCTTTGGATGAGCTTCTTGGTACAGTTTATATGCCATCAAGCTCACTAATAAAATAGCTGGTTGTGCATACTCTGTTTGGTCAAGTAAGCTATTTTCTTCAAAAAGAAGTGCTTTAAAATCAATGTTTGTACGCTCACTAGCAGTCTCAAGCATCTCTTTTGCCAAAGTACTGTTGTCATAAAAGTCTTTTCCCATACCTACTTTTTGGCTTCCTTGTCCAGGAAATATAAACGCATTTTTTTGCATATGAACCCTTTTTGAATTGTTACATGTAAACTTATTATAGACTATTCAAAGTCTAATTTATCTTTATAATCGTTGATTTTTTTACGCAGTGTATTGCGGTTGAGTCCAAATTTTTCACTCATTGCCAATTGTGAACCAAATTTGGCATGCCCACTTTTAATGAGTGGAACATCAAATAAATAGAGTAAATCGCGGTAATCATTTCGCCCACCAATGCGGTGTGACAAAAACTGTTCCATCATACTTAAAATCTCTTTTTCACCAAAACCACTCATCAAATAGGCATTGTACACGGAGCGTCTTAGAGAATAGCAGTTTTGAGAAACATCGGCTATAATATCTTTAAGTGAAAAAGGCGTACTGCGACTCTCTCCAAACATAACATATGCTTCAAAAGCAAACTTTTCAATTAAGGGCTCAACATCCTCTTCACGTTCACGAAGGGGTGGAATGGTGATTTTTAAGCTGAAAAATTCATCCATTAAGGCTTCACTCAAAGGTGCACTTGATGTGGCTATGATACGTGTTTTATGGGTTTCTAACGCGATTTTTAATTTTTTATAATTTGTAATAAGATGAAAGTTTTTAACAATCACCGAAGCATTTGTTTCTATAAGCGTTAAGAGTTCATTAAAGAGTGTAGCTTCCACCAAAGGTGCATCTATAATATGACGCGCCAAGGTCTCCTTTCCAACACCTTTTTCTCCTAAAATTAGCGCATTGATACTGACGCTTTTAAGAAGATTGGCAGATTTAAGAGCCTCCATTGAGGCTCTTGACTTTGCTATATAATTAGTGCGATCCACAACTTCCACCGCTGCAGCATCCATCTTCACCATGTTTATGGCCTGGAGCTCCGCTTCCGCAGCATTCATGATCTTCTTCTTCATCGTCTTCATATGTAGTGTGGCAACTGCCACCTGATCCGCATCCACAACCACCGCTACTTGCAGCGCCACCAACATAACCACTTAATATTTCATCTGCGGTTGCATCGCGTACTTCAGCCACCGTAATTGCAAACAAAAGTGCTTTACCTGCTAGTGGATGATTAAAGTCAATTTCAACGCTTTCTTCGTTAAAACTTTTAACCGTTACCTGAACAGTTTCGCCATGCTCTCCTTGACCGTAAAGTGTCATTCCCTCATGAAGTTCCAAACCAGCAAATTGCTCTTTAGGTAATGTTTGAACAGCATTATCATCATACTCACCGTATGCATCTTTTGCTGCAACTTCAATGTTGGCACTGTCTCCTTGTGATAAGCCCTTAATCTTCTCTTCTAATCCAGGAATAATTTGACCTTTTCCTACAATAAAAGAGAGTGGAGCTGCACTTAGATTTGAATCTAAAATCTCACCAGTATGAACATCTTTAAGTTCATAATTGATTGAGACGACATGATTTTCACTAATATTCATCTCTTCTCCCTTGCAATTTTGAACGAAGATTCTAACATAAGTTTTTTGTATGTCGCCTTAGAGTAGAAGAATAAGTCTATTTTTTATGCAACGAAGTGATGAAATAATATGAAGATAAACGCGTTATTTAATTTTTTTAGCCTCAGGAGAATCAGGATAACCCTCTTTTAATGCTTTGTAAAAATTTTGTGCTTCTTTCTTTTTCCCAAGTTTATCAAAAGATGCACCAGTATGGAAGAGTAATGTTGGGGTATACGCTGCCTTATCAAAAAGGGCAATGCTTGATTTATAATATTCAATGGCTGAAGAGTATGATTTTTGAGTGTAGGCAATCTCACCCAAAGTAAAATTGATTTTAGCTGGCTTATAGTTACGTTTTAGAAGTTCATCGTAACGTACTTGAGCCTCAGTGTAAGAAGCCTTCATAAAGAGTTCATCAGCTTCTTTCATAAGCGTTGCACTGTCTTTGGACGAGAGTTCTTTAGGTGCTGGTGTTTTGACTTTTTCATCGTTTTTAGAAGTCGTTGTAGAAGTTTTAGAACTTTTTAGTTCAGTTGCTAGTTTGTCAAATTGAGCTTTTGGAACATAATTTTTATTAATAGAATCAATGAGTGATCCCAGTTCGCTTAAAACGGCTTTGACTTTTTCTTGATTTTCTTCTTGAATCTTACGATTTTCTTCCACGTATTCTTCAAGTTTACGCATACGATCATCCATCTTAGCTATTTTTGTGTTGTAGCCATCAATGACGGAACGCATTCCTTCTAGTTGTTCAGTAACACTTCCAAGTTCTGCTTTGACTTCAGAAACTTTTTGATTACTTTGAAGGATTTTTTTCTCGCCAGTTGTTAAACCATAAGGATTAGGACTGTTAATATCCCCTGCTGAGAAGGCGGAAGGCTCGTTTGAGAGCGCTACTACAGGTAGTAGTAACGCCATCAAAGAGATAGAAATGGGCTTTTTCATCAAAGACAAAATTATGGAAGTACTTTGAATTCTGCTCTTCTGTTTTTATCCCAACATTCTTTATTTTTATCATTACATGTAGGATTGCTTTCGCCATAACTTACAACAGTTACTCTATCAGCAACCATACCTTTTGCTACTAAACCATCTTTGACACTTTTTGCTCTTTTTAAACCAAGTGCATAGTTGTACTCATCAGTACCAAATTCGTCACAGTTACCTTCAACTTTAATTGAGAACTGTTTGGCTTCTGCTGAATTAAATAACGCTGCATTGGCATCAACATTTGCTTGTTGATCTTTACGAATATTGTACTTATCAAAATCAAAATAAACTTTCTTTGAATTTGCTTCTAAAGATGCAATCAATTTTTGAAGTGCACTCATGCCATCATCTGTTTTTGTAGATGATGTAACATCTTTTTTAGTCATATCGACCTCTGGACTTTTTTGACTACAACCTGTCAAAACTAAAACCGCTACCGCTAAGCTTGTTAACGCTAATTTACCCATTGCTAGATCCTTTTTTTATGTTCAGTGTTAAAACTTCGGAATTATACCACATTTTTTTTAAATTTTACCAGTCAATTGACTGTAATTTACCAGTTTTTAATGTAAAGTGATACGTTTTGTTAGCATTTAGCCTCACAATACCCAATGCACTCTGATTTTGATACTGTTTTATAAACATAATGGTATCTGGATCTTTTGCAAAACGTGGGTAAAGATTTTCTCCACTCATCGTTAATTGCCGAATATAATCCGTTTTGGTTGAAATTAAATAAAGATTAAAAGTATTGCGACCAAATTCACTTTTATCTTCGCGGCTTGAATAGACAATATAGTTGTCTAATGCTGAAGCTGAATTGTTATTTTTACCATGGTACACCATTTGTTCAACGTTACTATCATTGATACCTTGAGCAAATACATTCGCATAGCCTAAACGATCAGAGACAAAAACAATACGTTTATCATCATCAATAAAGTTTCCATTAACATCAATCCCTGAATAATTTGTAATTTTTTGAATTTTCTTCGTGATGAGATCATACATGTAAATATCAGTTTGATCCTTGGGTGCCATGGTTAACAGTAATTTTCTGCCATCTTTAGAGACATCTGAGCAGACAATCATTCCTGAACTTGAAATGATATTTCTACGACTTCCATCTTTCAAATCATATTTATAAATTGTAGGTTCGGCCCCTGCATAGGATGTGTAGTAAAAAGCACTTTGCTCATCGTTGGCCCATTTTGGAAAAATGTTAAGCCCTCCTGCTACAACGGTTTTTTGATAACTAAGGGTATAATCTGAAACGACAATTTCACTCTTTTTAGCATCAGTATATTTTGCAAACACAACCGATTGCTCCATCCATTTAATTGAAGGGGCACCAATTTGATCATTAACATCTACCACAATTTTATGCGCCAAGAAAGGATGTCTTTTGACATCATTTAAAGCATAAGAACGTTCAACGGTTGTTGTGCCAGTTTTTGCGTTAATCATTTTTGCTTTAACCGTCATGTTATTAAGATTTTGGCTCAAATCAAAACGAAGAATCGTATCAACTTTTCTATCCGAGAGAAAATTCTCAATCGGACCACCCTCATAACTGCTTTTTAAATACTCCTCATCCACACGGAAATGGCTACTTACACGCAAATCACCAATCAAAAGCTGAGCAAAAGCTCTTCGCAACTCTGGACTTACCGTACTCGCACTGGCATCTTGAACAGCAATTTTAGGCAATACATCAATTTTTTTGACAATTTCAACCGTTGCATCTGCGGCAAAACTTAAGATGCTCAAACCTATCACTAAGATTAATTTTTTTAGTATCATTTTTACTCCATTATATCTTTAAAATCAACGTGCATTTCAAAAAGAGGTCCTTTATCATACTTTGGAAATTCCATTGTTTCCATCATCTTCAGGAATTCTTTAAGTTTTCCATTGAAGTCATTATTATAAGATAATGAAACTATTTTATAACTAAAAGTTCCTTTGTCACTCACTTTAATAAGAACTTTCGCAACATTACCACTTTCCGTGTCAACTGTTTTTTGCCAGTTTTCTTCTAAAATTTCTTGTAATTTTCCAATGAATGGGTCATACTTTCCATCTCGTTTTGTATCAATAAGGTGTTTTTGTTCTGCAAAGTTAAGAGAATTTGCAATTTTTGATGCCACATCAGCACTTTTTTCTTTAGTGACTTCTTGATTGGGCTTCACACGTGTTTTAGGTGTTTGATCTTTTTTCTGCTCTTTAGCATCTGGAGGTAGTTTTGATACGTTGATATCTTCAAATAAGCCTCTTAAAGAATTACTTTTGGGGGCTTCTTTAGCAGATGAAGCTACTTTTTTCTCTTCACTGGGTTTTTCAGCAGGCTTTGGCTCTTCGATAGGCTTTTCTATCTCTACTTTTTTACGCTCTTCTTTGAGCTTATCGGAGTCATTTTTTTTACGCTCAATCAAGCTTACATGTAAAAGTGTATCTTGTTTTGAAGTATAACTTTCATTGGTTTTTTTCTGATGAATCACCATATAGGTAAAAAAAACCAGTAAACAGGTATACAAAGAGATGGAAAGCATCCACCCTAAAGAGGAGTATTTATTGCTATTCGACACGGTGGTTATCCGTTTGTTTCTAACGATATGTTCGTAAACCCTGCTTGTTTAACTGTTTTGAGGACGAACATGACATCTTTATAGGAGAGCGCCTCGTCAGCTTTAATGTAGACAATACTTTTAAGAGGATACTTGCTTTTTTGCAACGCAAAGTTGTCAGCAAATTCTGAAAGCATAAAGCTATCGCTTTTAAGATAGACTTTTTTATCTTTGGTAATGCGAATTTCCAGTTCTGGAAGCTTATTGACAATTGCTGATTTACTACCATCGGGGAGTTTAATCACTTCTTCATAAACAAGAGCCGGTGTTGTTACCATTAAAATAGCAAGCAACACCAACATAATATCGACTAAAGGGGTAATATTGAGTTCTGGAACCTCATCAAGTTGACTGGTCATCAATTAATCTTTTTTGTCATTAGCGGAGAGAAGAATATCAACCTCTCGTTGTACATACACAATCACTTCATACGCTTTACGTCGTAAAAATAAGTTTGCACTGTACGCTGGAATCGCTACAAAAATACCAGCAGCCGTGGCTACTAACGCTTCACTAATCGCAGGTGCAATGACGCCCAAAGAGGCACTGCCCGATTGTCCCAATCCACTAAATGTTTCTAAAATTGAAACAACCGTACCAAACAATCCAATAAAAGGTGCTGTTGAAGCTATAATGGAAAGCATCCACAATCCACTGGTTGCATTCTTCTCAGCCACATTTTTACACACATTCAGAAGTTTTTCTGAATTGGTGGCTGCATTAGAACATTTTCTCAAAATGGAATCATCACGAACCATGCGTGCACCCATGAGCATTGACTCTAATGAACTCTTTTCGATAGAAAGCCAATGATTTAAATACATATGTCTTCCAAATAAAATACCAAAGGTAATAATAAAATAGATAGATAACCAAATCATAATAACCCAAGTAAAAAAACCGCTACGTGAAGCAAAATTTAATGCAATATCAATTCCAGACATAGTTACCTATAACTTTCGTGTTTTTGTAATGGCTTCGACTCGAGACATCGCTATTGCAATTGCAACATCTGAGTCTCCAATACTTTCCAAAAGTTTTCGAGCGGATTCAAGAGATTTTGAAATCTCACTTTCACTGCCACCACTAATCGAAACAGCACCGTCTGCAAGAACGGTTACTGAATTTTCATCTACCTTCACATGACCCCAATTAATAGCAACCACATCATGATTACCATCTTTAAGCTCAATATCAACAATTCCAGCACTCAAAAGAGTAACCACAGAAGCGTGGTTTGGTAGCACACCAAACTCACCTTCGCTTCCAGGTAATGTCACACTTTTAACATCGTTGGAAAAAATCTGACCTAGAGGTGTAACGATTTCCAATTTTAATGTATTCATAATTTAGCCTCTTATTTTTGCTGCTTTTTCAATCACTTCTTCAATACTACCTACCATATAAAAAGCTGCTTCTGGTAAATCATCATATTTACCCTCTAAAATACCTTTAAAGCCAGCGATGGACTCTTCAAGTGTCACATACTTTCCAGGACTTCCTGTAAAAACTTCTGCAACGAAGAAAGGTTGAGATAAGAAACGCTCAATTTTACGTGCACGATCAACGGTTACTTTATCTTCTTCACTAAGTTCATCCATACCAAGAATAGCAATAATATCTTGAAGGTCTTTATACTTTTGAAGGACCGCTTGTACACCACGTGATACACTGTAGTGGTCCGCTCCTAAAATTTCAGGGCTAAGCATACGTGAACTTGAATCAAGAGGATCTACCGCAGGGTAAATACCTTTTTCTGCAATCGCACGGTTAAGTACCGTTGTCGCATCTAAGTGGGCAAATACCGTAGCAGGAGCTGGGTCAGTCAAGTCGTCCGCTGGTACATATACCGCTTGAACAGAGGTAATGGAACCTTTTTTAGTCGATGTAATTCTCTCTTGAAATTTACCCATTTCACTGGCAAGTGTTGGCTGATAACCAACCGCTGAAGGAATACGCCCCAAAAGTGCTGACATCTCTGCACCTGATTGAGAGAAACGGAAAATGTTATCGATAAACATCAAAACGTCAAGTCCCATTTCATCACGGAAATACTCAGCCATGGTAAGACCGGTAAGTGCAATACGGTTACGTGCTCCTGGTGGTTCACTCATTTGACCATAACAAAGAGCAACTTTGTCCAAAACGTTAGAATCTTTCATCTCATGGTAAAGGTCATTTCCCTCACGTGTTCGCTCACCAACACCCGCAAATACTGAGTATCCACTGTGTTTGAATGCAACGTTATGAATAAGTTCCATAATGATAACGGTTTTACCAACACCAGCACCACCGAAGAGTCCAACTTTACCACCTTTTGCATAAGGAGCTAGAAGGTCAACCACTTTGATACCTGTTTCAAAAATCTCAGATTTTGTACTTTGCTCTTCAAATTTTGGTGGTTCTCTGTGAATGGACCATTTTGTCTTACCTGAAACCGCTTCACCTTGGTCGATAACATCACCAATAACATTAAAAATACGACCCAATACTTCTTCGCCCACAGGAACTTGAATTGGATTTCCAAGAGCTTTTACTTCAATACCTCTTGTCAAACCTTCACTCATGTCCATTGCAATGGTTCTCACACGGTTGTCACCAAGATGTGCGGCAACCTCTAAAATCAATCGCTGTGGTTTACCTTCAACGGTATAATTTACTTCAATTGCTTCATTAATCTGTGGAAGGTAGCCGTTAAAATCGACGTCAACAACAGGACCCATAATTTGGCTGATTACTCCATTCATCGAATATTCTCCTTTTCTTTTTTACAAACAGTTTATTTCATAGATTCTACACCACTGATAATCTCAATGAGTTCAGTAGTGATAGACTCTTGTCTTGCTTTATTGTATGCCAATGTTAAAATACCAACACGCTCTTTTGCATTATTGGTTGCATTTTCCATGGCCTGCATACGTGCACTGTGTTCTGCCGCCAATGAATCAATGAGGGCATAGTACATATTGTACTCAAAATACTTCTGTAGCAAGGCATCTAAAATCTCTTCTCCACCCTCTTCAGGCTCAAGTTCCATAAGTGAACTTGATTCCATGGAATGAAGAGGGGGCTGAACGGGAACGATATCTGCAATTTTAAGTTCTTGAGAAATCATATTTTTATAGCCATTATGAATCATAATCACTTTATCCGTCTTGCCTGCAATAAAATCATCAATCGCTGCCTTGATAATCTCTTGTGCTTTTTCATAACTGGGATTTGAACTCACTCCCGCGTAAGCGTTTAAAAGTTCTACCCCTTGGAAATTAAAAAATGCAATGCCTTTTCTTCCCACAGCGCGTAGTCGTACCGTTACTTTTTGCTCAGCAGACTCTTTTAAAAGATTGCGTACTGCTTTAATAGTTTGAATATTAAAGCCACCACACAAACCTTTATCTGCCGTTACAAACACAACATCAATCGTTTTTGGTGTGTCATTGTTGGTAAAAAAACGACTTTCGATGGCACCGCTTTTGTACTGGTTGATTTTATAAGCAATTTCTGAGAGTACTTCGTTAATTTTAACGGCATACACACGTGATTGCTTTGCGGCCATCTCTGCTCGCTTCAACTTTGCTGTTGAAACGAGTTTCATAGCTCGCGTCGTTTTTTGAGTGTTTTGAACACTCTTGATTTTTCGTTTTATCTCTTTAAGGTTTGCCATGGCTCATCCTTACTTAGCTGCAAACGTTGCTTTAAACTCGCCCATTGCCTTATGTAATAGTTCTTCAAGTTCTTTGTCGATTGCTTTTTTCACATTAAGTCCTTGAATAATCTCAGGATAACGTGCTTCTACAAAGGAGTTAAGTTCAGATTCAAAACGACCTACCGATTTAACATCAATGCTATCAAGGTAACCTTTTGCGCCTGCAAAAATAATCAAAATTTGTTTTTCAACAGGAATTGGAGCATACGGAGGCTGTTTCAAAAGCTCAACCATACGCTGTCCACGTTCGAGTTGTTTACGGCTTGATTCATCCAAGTCACTTGCAAATTGTGCAAACGCTTGAAGTTCACGGTACTGGGCAAGGTCAAGTCTGAGTGTTCCTGCTACTTGTTTGGTTGCTTTAATTTGTGCTGCACCACCCACTCGCGAAACAGAGAGACCGACATTAATTGCAGGACGAATTCCTGAGTTAAAGAGGTCTGATTCCAAGAAAATTTGACCATCGGTAATGGAAATAACATTGGTAGGGATATAGGCCGATACGTCACCTGCTTGTGTTTCAATGATAGGGAGTGCTGTGAGTGAGCCTGCGCCTAACTCATCGTTAACTTTTGCTGCGCGCTCTAAAAGTCTGGAGTGGAGATAAAAAACATCCCCTGGGTACGCTTCACGACCTGGAGGACGGCGAAGAATCAATGACATTTCACGGTATGCTACTGCATGCTTGGAGAGATCATCGTACACGATCATCGCATGGCGACCACTGTCTCTAAAATATTCACCCATCGAAACACCCGCATATGGTGCTAGAAACTGCATTGCTGGAGAGTCAGAAGCACCTGCATTAACCACAATAGTGTAGTCCATGGCGCCATGCTCTTCAAGCTTTTTAACCACTTGGGCAACGGTCGATTGCTTTTGACCAATCGCTACATAAATACAGATAACATTTTGACCTTTTTGGTTAATAATAGTGTCAATGGCAATCGTTGTTTTACCAGTTTGTCTATCACCAATAATAAGCTCTCTTTGACCTCTACCAATGGGCACAAGCGCATCAATCGCTTTAATACCAGTTTGGAGTGGTTCATGAACCGATTTTCGTGCCATAATGCCATGAGCTTTTTCTTCAACGAAACGTGTTTCAGTTGCATTGATAGGTCCTTTGGCATCAATAGGGTCACCCAAAGAGTTTACCACACGTCCTACCATCGCTTCACCTACAGGCACACGTAAAAGTTTCGCCAAACGCTTAACCGATGAGCCCTCTTTAATGGCATTACTACTTCCTAAAACAACGATACCTACGCTTGATTCCTCAAGATTCAGTGCCATACCTCTCTCACCATTTTCAAACTCAACCATTTCACCAGCCATAACATTCTTTAGCCCATAAACATTGGCAACACCATCGGCAACGGAGACAACTTTACCTGTCTCTTCAATATCCACGTTTAGTTCAAAGTTTTCGATACGCTCTTTAATGATTGAACTGATCTCATCAGCTTTCATTTTTGCTCCCACTCATAACTCCTTAACTTATCTTTTTTATGTATGTTCTAAATTGCTTTTAAAATATGTTCACTCATTTGTGCTTTTAAACGTTCTAATGAGAAACTCACTTCAACACCCAAATCATCCAATGCTATTTTAATTCCTGGATAACTATTTTTTGATGCCTGTAATTTAATCTGTGCATTAAATTTTTTTCCAAAATTTTCTTCCATTGTTTTAAGCTGTGCTGCGGTTACTTTGAAGTTACTCATCACTTGGCCTTCAAAAACATTGTTTTTTAAAGAGAGTTGATAGGCTAACTCTTTAGCAATCGCAGGAATCAGAGCCAAACGATTATTGACAGCAAGTAATTTGATAAAATTGGTATATTTAATTTCTTGAGTATCAACCAATGAAATCAACAATGCCGCCTTTTGAGATACACTTACATCTGGAGATTGAATGATGGTTGTAAATTTTGGAAGCTTAAATGCATCTAGCAGACCTGCAAGTGCACTATCAATACTCTTAATTTCAGTATCACTACAGCTTTTAAGGAGAGCATTCACATATTTCTTAGCGATAGTACCACTCATTACGCCACCTTCTTGTTGATGATTTTGACCATTTCATTATGATCAATTGCAATGGAACCTTCTTTAAAAAGTTCATCTAATACTTCATTGACCGCTGTACGTTGCATTCTTCGCTCTTCAATACTGACTTTATCGTGTAATGCTTTTTCAAGATTTTCAATCTCTTGTTCTGCTTCTGCCGCAATTTTTTCGCCGAGCAAGACTGCCTCTTTTTTAGCTGTTTCGACTAAAGCACGTGCGTTTGCCTTTGCCTCTTCAATTTTTTGTAAAGCACTCTCTTTTTTACTATTTGACTCTTTTAACTTCATCTGAATCGAATCAAGCCTGTGAGCGATTGCATCCTTGCGTCCAAAGTAAAAATTCTTAGCCGCACCTGCAACCAAATAGTATAAAATAGATGCAAAAATTAAAAAGTTAACCGTTCGGGGAACAATATCCGTGGTACCTCCCCCCGCTGCATCACTTGCACAAGCCAGTACAGGAACCATAATCCATACAAGATACTTTAATCTCATGCCTTTTCCTTTAAATGTGACTGAGCTTAGCAGAGACACCTTCTTTAAATAGAGGCATATTTGCTAAAAGGTGGTTTTTAAAGTCCACTTTGTCAGATTCGAGTTGTTTAAATAAAGCCTCACTTTGAACCTCAAGCTGCGCACGTTTACTCTCAACTTTATGTGCAGCCTTTTCTTTGGCTTCATTCATTGCAGCATCTTTAATGCGATGCGCTTGATCACGACCTTCGCTAAGAATTGTCTCCACTTCTTTGAAATATGCCGCGACATCGCTCGCATTCTTTCCTGCATTTTCCAAATCACGATTGATAGCGTTGTTACGATTGTCGATAAACGCTAAAAGAGGTTTGTACAATGTTTTGTTGAGAATAAACAACAAAAACAAGAATACAATTCCCGTTACCAGTAACAGTTCTGGCAAGATATCCAACATAGTTCATGCTCCTTTAGTCGAGGTAATACTCAAGTTTAATTTTTAGGTTTAGTTTAAAAATCGGCGAATTTTAACATAATTAAGGAAAAGAGTTTATTAAACGAAAAAAGACAGTTAACCAAGTTGCACTAATCGTTCCAAAAAGGCATCTGCACTGTCACTATTTTTAAAATGCACGGTAATGGCTTTACTTTTTGCGGTGACTTCCAATCCCATAGAGCCCAATTTCTTCTGAATGGTCATAATATTTTCAGGGATTTCATCCATAATGGTCTTTATTTCTTTACCAAACGGGTCACCAGTTTTCATTTTTTTGACCAAAAGCTCTGTATCGCGAACACTCAGTTTTTGACCTAAAATGGTGTTTACAACGGTCTCTTCTTCTTTGGGTTCTAAACCAACAATCACTTTAGCGTGTCCTTGAGAGAGTAATCCATCACTCAAGTAACGTTTAGTCTGATCGCTTAGACTTAAAAGACGCATCGTATTGGTAATTTGCGTACGGCTTTTGTGAATAATTTCAGAGAGTCCCTCTTGGGTAATTTTATACTCTTCAATCAACTCTTTATACGCAACAGCAAGCTCAATCGGATTTAGATCTTCCCGTTGAATATTTTCAATGAGAGCAAGTTCTCGTAAATTCTTTGACTCAATATCTGCCACAATAGCTTTAATTCTAGTAAAACCCGCCAATTTTGTGGCACGTAAACGGCGCTCACCTGCCAATAACATATACGCATCATCTTTAGCAACCACAATAATAGGCTGCAATAAACCATGCCTTTTAATTGATTCGCTAAGTTCTTTTAACGCTGTTTCACTAAAATGCACACGAGGCTGAAAAGGGTTTGGAGTAATGCGGTCAATATCAATTTCACGCACCAAATCGCGTGCTTGTTCAATATCTTGCTTATACGCCTCTTCTACATCCTCTATAATAGCACTGAGCCCTCTTCCTAATACTTTTTTTGTACTCATCCTTAACTCACCAAAATTGAATTAGCAAGATTTTGATAGGCTTTTGAACCTGGAGATTCCACATCGTACAAAATAATAGGCTTTCCAAAACTTGGAGATTCTGCCAATTTGATATTACGAGGAATGACCACATACGAAGCACTCTCTTTGTCCACAAATAATTTATTTTTAAAGTGTTCCTTAAGGTCGGCAAAAACTTGTTTAGAAAGATTATTTTGCGTACTATACATCGTTGGCAAGAATCCTTTGATTTCAAGCGTTGGATTAATGGTTTTTTTGATGAGTTTAACGGTATTTAAAAGCTGGGCTAAGCCTTCTAGTGCAAAAAATTCGCATTGAATCGGGATAATAACCGAATTCGCAGCACTCAGTGCATTGATGGTAATGCTCCCAAGAGCCGGAGGTGAATCAATAATAATATAGTCGTATTGACCACTAATTTCTTCAATTTTGCTTTTTAAAATAAGTTCTCGGCCTTTGGTGTTGTTGTCGTAAAATTCTTTCTCCACACCTACAAGTCCGATGTTAGAAGGCGCTACATGTAAGGTGGGTAACGACGTTTCAAGAATAACTTGTGAAAGACGCTTTCGACCAATGAGCACATGGTAAATGTTAAATTCGTAATCGCTTCGGTGAAAGCCAAGACCCGTTGTTGCATTGGCTTGTGGGTCAATGTCAATTAAAAGCACTTTTTTTTCAGCGACCGCCAAAGAGGCAGCTAAATTAATGGCAGTGGTCGTTTTACCCACACCGCCTTTTTGATTGGCTATTGCTATTATTTCACTCATCGTAAACTGTACACCTTTTTGTTTTCTAACTCTATGGATCCATCATCACACAGCACCGCATCACGCAAAGAGACCACCTTTTCGCCCAAATGAAAGGTTGCATTGCGGTTTTTATAAAATTCTAGCTTATATTTACTAAAAACATCCTTCCACTCTTTTTTCTTTTCAATTTCACGCATGAGTGCTTCAGCCACAAAATGGGAGGAAACACAGATATCCAAAACACCGAATTCTTCAGGGCTAGAAGCAAGATTTAACCCAATAGATCCGATGATAAAGCTTCCCTGCTTGGTGGTAATCATTCCTCCGATTTTCTTCTCTTTCACATAAAAATCATTGGGCCACTTAAGCCATACTTTCGAGCTTTGTTCTTTTAAAATAGCATGAACAAGTGCTGAAAAATAGATAGAAATAGAAGCTAATGGCAAATCGTGGGGTAGTTGTTTCTCTTCTACACAAAATGAGAAAAAAAGGTTTCCAATTCCACCCAACCACATATTCCCACGACTTCCAATTCCATGTGTTTGTTCATGGCAACCAAGGGCAATGGGAGGTATAAATGTCCCATTTTTCAACCCATCAATGAGGTGCTGATGAGTTGAATCACACGTTTCAAGCCAGTGAATCACCAATACCTATCCTTCTTCCTCGTATGTAATCGCACGCATTCATGGCATTTTTAGAGAAAGGTTGAACCCGTTTAATCAACAATGCTCCTTCTTTACATGTAACAACCACGCCCTCTTTTTCAATCCGTGAAATAACACCTACGGGTGTGTCCTGCGTATTCTGAGTTTGTTCTAATGCCAACAGTTTTAATCCAGAGGAAAGAAAAATGCCTGGCCAAGGGCTTAAGCCTTGAGCGCGTCGCATGATGGATTGCGCACTCTGCTCAAAACTGACTTCACCCTCTTCTTTTTTGATTTTTTTACACTGCGTTGCGTCACAATTTTTTTGTGTTAAAGGGCTCAGTGTGGGAAAATACTTTAAGGTCACCCGTGCCAATGCTGCCGCATGCTGTGCCAATATTTCAAACAAAGCACCTGACGTATCATTGCAACCTATGCGGTGATATGAAAAGCCCAACATTGAACCCGTATCAAGCCCCTCTTCCATAAGCATCGATGTCACACCTGTATACATTGCTCCATCTAAAAGCGTGGATTGAATAGGGCTTGCTCCTCGGTATTTTGGGAGCAACGATGCATGTAAGTTAATGCAAGGAGCAATATCTAAAATTGCTTTTGGTAAGAGCTTTCCATACGCCGCTACCACAATAAAATCGGGTCGATAAGAAGCTATTTTTTCACGGGCTTCTTCTGTACGTAGTGATTTTGGCTGATAGATATCCAAAGAAAGGGCCGTCTCTAAAACCCACGCTTTCGTATCAGGAGGTGTTAAAATTTGTTTTCGTCCCACAGGTTTATCTTCTTGTGTCACCAAAAGAGAAACCTCTACGCACTCATCGTAAACCAATGCTTTTAAAATGGTAGTAGCATACGCGGGTGTTCCCATAAAGACGATGCGCATGTTAATCCTTACATGTAAAGAGTGTTCCGCCTTTGTGGACGCCTTGCAACATATAACTTTTCACATCACTCAAATCAAATCCACTGGCAATAAACATCGACTTTTGACGCTCTAGCAAAAAATCAGCTGCTTTGAGTTTGGTCACAATGCCCCCAGTTGCGAAAGCAAAGTTAACTGATTTTTCCACCTCAAGCTCACTGGCTTCAATTTCATGAACAATTTTTCGTATGCTTGCATCAGCATGTTTATGAGGATCTTTATCGTAATAGCCATCAATGTCGGAGAGTAAAATAAGCAAGTCTGCCCCAAAATAGTAAGCTACGCGTGCAGAAAGTTGGTCATTGTCACCGAAGACAAGCTCTTCTGTAGCCGTTGCATCATTTTCATTGATAATAGGCAAAATACCATGGTGAAGCAAAGTATCAATCGTGCATTTTGCATGATGACACCGTTTTCGAGAATCAAAGTCATCGGCGGTTAACAAAAGTTGCGCACCACTTTTCCCAAATTTTTCCAGCTTTTTATTATACGTTGCCATGAGTTGCGGTTGTCCCACAGCAGCAATCGCTTGACGATTATGAAGTAATTTTTTATCTAATTTAAGCGTCGTATAACCCGCTGCCACAGCACCTGAAGAGACTAAAATGACTTCATGCTTTTCCATAAGAGCCACTAAAAATTCAACTAAATTTAAAATGCGTTCTTTACACAAACGGTTTTGTTCGCTTAGCACATGTGTGCCAACCTTAACGACGACTCTTCTCATCACGGACCTTTGTTATGACATCAGATAGTGCATATTTAATAGCATCAATATTGATTTTTGACACAGACGATATGGGTAAAACAAAAAAAGGCAAGGCGGAATCTCTTTCATAGACGTCTTGCCCAAAAGAGTGAATATCTTCGCGCGTTTTGTATTTAGAGGTTAAGGTATTGGCTTTGAGTCCTAATAAATCTAAAAAGGCCTCTACTTTTTCATTGATTTCGCAGGGCTCCATCGTGTCACAGCGTGTTAAAGCGATGGCAAAATCACGGGTACTAAGCTCGTGAGAAAATTTTTGAAGTTCTGCTTTGAGGGTTTCATACTGCATTTTCAAATCACGATAATTAGCCAAATCCACCATAAAAAGTAAAAATTGAGTCCGTTCTATGTGACGAAGGAAATCAATCCCAAGCCCTCTTCCTTCACTTGCACCTTCAATAATTCCAGGGATATCTGCCATAACATAAGATCTAAAATCTTCCGTAACCACCACGCCTAGTTTTGGGGTTAATGTTGTAAATTCATAATTGGCAATTTCAGGCTGAGCATTAGAGATAACCGAAATAAGCGTAGATTTTCCCACATTTGGAAAACCAACAAGCCCTACATCTGCGATAAGTTTTAGTTCTAAACGAATCTCTTTTGTCTCTCCACCACGTCCAGGTTGCGCATATTCTGGGCGCTGATTGGTTGAACTTTTAAAGTGTGTGTTCCCAAGTCCTCCCATACCTCCCTCTAAAAAGAGTTGTTTATCTCCCTCTTCCATAAGGTCGAGCAAAACATCGCCACTGACTGCGTCAAGAACCTGTGTTCCCGGAGGCACAATAATCGTAAGGTGTTCTCCAGACTTTCCATACATCTTTCGACCCATCCCTTGATCGCCATTTTTTGCTTTTAAATGTTGATTGTTTCTAAAATGTGAAAGGGTGTGTGTATTGCGATCAACTTGAAAGTAGACATTACCACCACGTCCACCATCTCCGCCATCAGGGCCACCTTGGATGACATGCTTTTCGCGTCGAAAGGAAACGCATCCTGGGCCACCTTTGCCAGAACTAAGGGTGAGTGCTACATTGTCGATAAACATGGTTAGAACCTTTTGAAAAAGTGAGTGTCTATACTTCTAATCATTACATGTAAAACTATAATCATAAGAAGTATAAGAAGAGGGAAAAGAGGTGGAGAAGTCTCCACCTAAAAATTATACGCTTGCGGGAATAACAGAAACTTTGTTTCGTGTTTTATCTTTACGTTGAAATTGAACAAAACCATCAACTAAAGCATAAATCGTATGATCTACACCAATGCCGACGTTGCTACCTACATGTACTTTTGTTCCGCGCTGACGAATAATAATATTGCCTGCACGTACAAATTCGCCACCAAATTTTTTAACACCCAGTCTACGTCCAGCTGAGTCTCTATTATTCTGGGTACTTCCTTGACCTTTTTTGTGAGCCATTGGTTACTCCTAATTTTTATCGTGTAACGTTTGTGGGTTAAGCTTTAATGCTTACAACTTTTACTCTAGTGAATTGTCTTCTAAAACCACGCTTAACTTTTGAGTCTTTACGTCTACGTTTTTTGAAAGTAATCACTTTCTTATCTTTGCCCTCTACAACTACTTCGAGTTCTACGACAGCACCATTGACGAAAGGTGTTCCCACTTTAAGTTCGCCGTCATTGATGGCTAAAACTTCCGTCACTTCTATTTTCTCTTTTGGCTGAGCGTCAAGTCTGTCAACATTTACATAGTCACCAACTTGAACTTTGTACTGCTTCCCGCCATTTTTAATAATTGCATACATGCGTATGTCCTTCTTGGGAGAGATTTAATTTAAGGAAGCGATTTTACCTAAACTTTCTTTAATTTAAGATAAATTTAAAGTACCATGTCCGTATAATATTCAATCTGCTCTTTTTTCAAAATACGAATAAAATTCGTACTCCCCTCAACACCAGAAGGATATCCTGCTGTGACAATGTAGCTTTTATCTTTGCTGATAAGACCTTTTTCAATGCCTGTTTGTAAAGTTTTACCTAACATCATGTTTAAATTGCTCGTGTCAATGTTCATAATAGGCTTAATTCCCCATGCAATCGTTAAAGAACGTGCCGTTTTTTCATCATGGGTTACGGCATAAATATCTTGCTTGATGCGATACCGTGCCAATTTTTTAGCCGATTTTCCCGAACTGGTTAAGGAGATAATCGCCTCTACATGTAATCGTTCTGCTAAACGAGCAGTGGAAGAAGAGATGATGTCGGTTTCGTCCAAGAAAGGGTAAATATCGAATTTATTGTACGGATAAATGGCTTCTGTCTCTTTAATCGTTGCTGTCATAACCTCAACAACATGCACAGGATTTTTTCCGATTGCACTCTCTTCTGAGAGCATCACCGCATCGGTACCATCAAGCACTGCATTGGCGACGTCACTTATTTCAGCTCGTGTTGCCATCTCTTTCTCTGCCATAGAAAGAAGCATCTGCGTTGCTGTAATCACTGGTTTTGATACAGCGTTGGCTTTAGCAATTATCTTTTTTTGAATGCTGGGAACTTTATAGTAAGGCACTTCAATACCCAAATCACCCCGTGCGACCATGATGCCATCGCTGACCTCTAAAATCTCATCGATATTTTCAACCGCATCAAATTTTTCAATTTTTGCAAAAATTTGTGCACGAGAATGGTGTTTTTTCAAAATCTCTCTGACACGTACCACATCATTGGCATTTTGGACAAATGAAACGGCGACAAAATCAACACCATTTTGCGCACCCCAGAGTAAATCTGCTTCATCTTTTGGGGTAATCACATCAATATTGATGACCGTATTGGGAAAATTGACCCCTTTATTGGAAGAGAGTTTTCCATTGTTTTCAATCTCAGTTAAAATTTTTGCACCTATTTGCACCACTTTCGCACGAATATTGCCATCGTAAAGGTAAATGTACTCATCCACTTTGAGCATACTTAAAATTTGAGGTTGGTTGATGCAAAGCTGATACTCTTTGTCGCCTATTTTTTTTCCTATAATCTCTTCTGTGACAAACCATACTTTATCGCCTGTTTCTAAGAAAAAATCATCTTCCAATTTTCCAACACGAATTTTAGGACCACAGATATCTTGCAAAACGCCTACTTTTTGGTTGACATTAAATTCGGCTTCTCGAATTTTTCCCAATGTTGCTCCATGATACTCATGGGTTCCATGGCTAAAGTTTAAGCGAAAAACATTCACGCCAGCACGTATCATCCCTTCCAAAATTTCTACGCTATCACTTGCAGGGCCCACGGTTGCTAATATTTTTGTTTTTTTGTACATCTTCATTCCTTTTCTTACTTTAGACTATTTTAGACTAATAAAGTTACAAAATTATATCACAAGGTGCCTAAAAGAAGTGGTTAAACTTTACTCAAAAAGCAGTTTGTAAATCTGCTCAATGCGCCTTTCAAGGTAATCATTGCTGTGTGCTTTGGTGTGAAGGGTTGCAAAATGAAATAAAACGGCTTCGTTAATTTTTATTTGCGCTTTCATTAAAGAAAGCAGTAGATATTCAAAGGCTTCTTTGTGTTCTTCTTGAATGGGAAGGTTGTAAAAAGCAATGAGGTTTAATGCCTCATCTTTCCATAAAAAAAGTTCAGAAACATCTTTTTCTTTAAGCTTTTTTTTGAGTTTATTGGTGGCCTTTCGAAAAATGGATGCACCCACCGTATAGCTCGAAAAGAAGACCACATCTTCGATGTTTTTAGCCACCTCTATTGCAATTTTTGTTTCGGTGTACTCTTCTGTTGCTTGCTGAATTTGAATTTTTAATGCATTTGATACCACAAACCGCCTTTGTTTTACAAAGAGTTTATTATACCCTTTCGTTCAATAAATTTAAAAGCTTTCTGTGATATCATTTTTATAAATCATCTTAAATTAAAATGCGACAAACACACAATGACGTACACATTTACCAATTTTCTTCTTATTTTTCATTACACTGAATCCATTGACGAGGCACGTACACTTACAGTATGTCAGACGTTATTGAACCTTCGTGAAACCCTGAGAGAGAAAGAGGCTAAAGGTATTTATATCTCTTTAAAAAAAACTCCTCAGCTTTACCGTGCCCACCATTATGAGCATTTAATTAAACAACTCGATAAACTCAGTCAAAAAATGGAACTTCCTATCGCATTGGGGGATTATCCCAAAGAGCTTTTTATTGAGCTTAAGCACCTAAGTGCGCAGACACAAATCAAACTTTTTCACACGCTTCCATCCGCTTTGCTTTTTTTAAACCCTCAAAAAAATCAAAAACAACTCAGCGTTTTACTATACGATGCGGAACAAAGCAATGCTGATGCCCTAAGTGCTGCACTTGTTAAGTTGGGATACAGCGTCACCCACGCCAAAAGTGAAGCAGAGTTTAATACCAGTGCATCCACAAATGGTTACGATATGACCATTACACACAGCAGTCTCAACCTGCCTAAAAGTATGTTTACCCTTCAGCCTAGTCTTGGACTTTCTAAAGAACTCATACAGAACCTGCCTGTTTTTATAGATACTGCAGTAGATTCTTTGGTAACAATCACTGGGCTTGAAGCACAAAAAGTGAAACATGCCATCCAAAAATTCGATGTACGCCTCGATCAAAATATCATCATTGCCTCGATGAAATTCAAAGGTGATTTAGCAGGCAATTTTTTCCTTATTTTCCCTAAAACCATTGCTGCCACTGCAATAGAAGCGATGTTAGGAGAGAGTGTCTCATCAGATGATACTGCCTCATTGGTCGATGGTATTGGAGAGTTGTGCAATATCATCACAGGATCAGCAAAAACACTCTTTTCTACGAAAAAACTCAAAGTACTCTTTGAACTGCCTAAAACATCCATCTCCTTGCAACTCGCACTCAAAGATATTTCAGATGCCAATGGTATTTGGATTGAGATGCTTTTAAGCGGTAAACCGTTTTACATGTTTATTACGAAATAAATAATCGCATCGAGTGCATAGAGGAGTGGTCAAATCCAAAACGTTGATAGAGCTTTTGTGCGTACGCATTATCAGCATCGGTGAGAAGCCTCACGCGCTTACATGTAAGCTTTTTCATCGCATCCAAGGCCTCACCTAAAAGCATTTTTCCGTACCCTTTGTTTTGGTAAGGACTATCGATGACCATATCTTCTAGCCACGCCACTTTTGCTCCCAAAGCGGTACTCACCGTCCATAAAAAACTGACCATCCCGACAATATACCTCTCTTCTTTGATGACAAAAATAGACCCAATGGAAGCATCACTTAAAATCATAGCTAAGCCTCTGGATTGTACTGTTTCGTCATAGTAAAATTCACGCTCTTGTCCAAAAAGAATTTTGAGCAATTCACACAACCGTGGGATATCACACATGCTCGCATACTCAACCTGTCTCATCACTTCACCTTTTAATTTTGAGACAATTATAGCATTTGCCAATAAACTTCTTGCAAAACTCATTTGGCAAGAAGTCTAATGGAACTTTTTTTGCTTGTATTGGAAAACTATTTTTTAAAAGGAGAGCACATGACGATTAATGCTGATGTACGTGTACATCAAACCCCTGTCGCATCTGCCACATTGCCTTCTACGACTGATTTTGAAACCGAACTCCAACGACAACTCATTGAAAATCTTCAAGCGCAAAAAGAAGAAGAGACGATAAAAAGTGATGCTTCCGTTGAAGCCTTTAAGCGAGAACTAAGCTCCATGGGGGCTATCAATTTTTTACACACACTCAACGCTGAAAAAATGGAAGCATTGATGGAGAAGAAAAAAGCGGAATTGATGGATGCTTTAGGATTAAGTGAGGCAACCCAACCTCCACTCAGTGGGGAAGAGCGAAAAAATGCTCTGCAAACACTTGAGGCTTTATTGTCCGATTTTCAAAAAGAGCTGATTGAAAAAACCAAAGCAGAAGAGGCTTTAAAAAAAGACAACCTCATGCTAAGCTCCTTACTCCAAGCGTTTTAAAATAAAGAGAGTTTTATCTGCCACCGTGGGTGAAAAAAGGTGGATAAGATGACTTTTAAAAAAAGACAATGAAGGAATTTTTTTAAACTGCAAGAGCGGGTGATAATACTGTGTTATCATGCCTTGCTCTTTTGTATAGTGCTCATTGTTTGGAGTAAAAAGCGTTATGGTTGTGTGCAACAAAGGATTTTCAAAGCTGGCATCCACACTTAAAAAATTTCCCTCGACCTCTTTGACCATCACCCCTTCTGCAACATTTTCAAATCCATGCAAGGTATTGATATCGGCCAAGAAAAAGCCATTGGGCTTTAACACACGTGCAATTGCTTCAAAAAAGAGAGGCAGTTCGTCGGAAGGAATATAATTAAGTACATCTGCCACAGCCAAGATGGCATCAAATGAGCCATTGTCAAAACTATCCAACTCATCCAAAGAGGCATTGACGCCTAAAGATTTGGCACGTTCTACCATTATAGCACTACGCTCAATGCCTTGCGCTTCAAATCCAGCGTGGGACAAATGGCGCAGTAAAATGCCATTGCCAGACCCAACATCTAAAATACGCCTTACATGTAAAGCTTTGAGTTCTTTAAGATAGCGTTTATAGAGCCTCTCATAGGGTTCGTCAAATCCAATGAAAGGCTCTATCGTTGCATACAAATCAAGAGGATTCATTTAATCAATCAGCTCGCGCTTAAAGGCATCTTCGTCAAACGTTTTGCCCAAATACGCGCATACCAAACGGACATCACGTCTAGCATTTCCCAAGCAACTTGTAGCTCCTGGGCTGGGTGTCATGTTAAACACAATGCCCGTTCCTGGATTGACACTTGCCTCTCCTAGCATCAATTTTTGTTCTGTTTTGTTGATAACCTGCGGACGAACCCCACCAAAGTTGTTGGCGTATTCAATCTCATCCAGCTGCAAAGAAGGGACGATTTTACGTGCATCTTTAATGAAAAGCTCTTTGCCATATTTGGGGACTTCAAAGAAAAAGTTTCGGAAAATATAGTTGCGTATATCGCTGTCTTTTAGTAAGTCATAAAAGACTTTAGCCACTTTGCTGTCAAATTGAAGCGTCTTAAAAAAGTCAAGATAGGTACCATTCACATAACGTTCAAGCTTTGGAAGTACTAATGCTGTAGGGCCAAAACGGGTATTCCCATCGGCTAAAATGTCAGGGTCTCCGTGCAACGCAGCAAAAGGAAGCTTTGGATGTTGCACCATATAGACTTTACCATTGAGGATTTTCTTTTTCGAGAGGTAAAAGCTTCCCGCCACAGGCAAACACGCATACTCCAAACCGTATCCCATTTGATGTGCCAAAAAAAGTGAGTGTGCACCCGCATTGACGACGACAAAGTCTGCTGTGAAGGTCTTATCTTTGGTCATCACCACATGAATATCTCCCAGTTTTTTAATGGAGAGCACTTGAGAATTAAAATAGACATCGGTCGTTTTGCCCTCCGCCTTTTGAGCTTCACTCACCATACTTTCACTCATTTTGCCAAAATCAACGGTGCTGTATTCACCACCTTCAACCCCCATGCCAACAACATCTTCGGGTCGTTCATTGCCATTTTCATCGTAAATTAGCTTTGGCTCTATCAACGCTAATTTGGCTTTATCAAAAAATTCAAGGTAAGGATAGAGTTCTTTAAACTCTTCGTATCGCTTTTTGATGGCTGCCACTTCCACATCACCCACGCCAATTGCCATTTTCTGATGTGCAAACATAAAATTATTTTCATGCCCGTGTTGCAAACAATACTTCACTACCATACTTGCGGTTTCTTTGACTTTACGTGCTTTTTCTAAGGTGTAGTTTGTTTCAATGTCACCAAAATGGATGGTTTGAGAGTTGGAGGTTCCTGCGGAGTTGAGTTTGGAAAGTCTGTCGTATTTTTCAAGCAATGCGATTCTGTTAACATTGGTATATTTAGCAAGCTCATAAAACAAAGCCGCACCTGAAATTCCCCCACCAACGACTAAGACATCATAGTGATTTTTTATCATTTTACACGTTTCCTACACAAAAAATTTAAACCGCGCAATTCTAATATACTCTTCCCTATAATTAACTTTAATTGGCGGTTTAATGTGACATTTTGTGCTACTCAACCATCGCGATAGCTTCAATCTCAATGCGTGCATTTCGGGGAAGTCCTTTCACCGCCACCGTACTTCGAGCTGGTTTATGTTCACCAAAAAACTCTGCATAAATAGCATTGATAGTTTGAAAATCATCCATCGTACTTAAAAAAACTGTTGTTTTAACGACCTTTGAAACCGAACTTCCTCCCGCTTCAAGTACTGCTTTAAGATTTTGAAGTACTTGCAAGGTTTGGGTGGAGACGTCACCATCCACAAAACTTCCATCAGGCGTAAGCGCGATTTGACCTGACGTAAAAAGTAAATTACCTACACGCATCGCTTGCGAATAGGGTCCAATCGCCTCAGGGGCATTACATGTAGAAACTGTTTGAATCATTGTTTTTCCTTTACCTCTTTAATAACTTCGCTAAATACATCAACCAACGCACACACATCTTCCATTTTACAGCACTCATTGGGAGCATGAATCGTATCGTTTGGGACACCACACTCAATGGTAGGAATACCAAAGGCTCCAAAGAAACGTGCATCACTGGTGCCCCCAGCGGTGGAACGTTTTGGAACAATTCCCTTTACATGTAAGAGTGCTTTTTCCGTAATGCTCACAATGTCTGCTTCAGGATTGGTCACAAATGGCTTGGCACTTTGGGAAAGCACAAGGGTATACTCTAGCCCTCTCAAAACTTCATCAATATAGGCTTGAATGGCATCCCGTGTTGTTCGGGTCGAGTTACGAACATTGAACATGATTTTAAGCTTTCCTGGTGTAACATTGCTCACTTCCATGCCACCTCGAATATCTGTAATAACCATCTGCGTTGGCTCAAAAGATGCATCCCCCTCGTCAAAAAAATGCCCTGCCAAAGCACTTAAACGTGAAGCGATTTGATGCACAGGGTTGATGGCTTTTTCAGGGTATGCTGCATGTCCTTGCTTTCCAAATAGCTCAATGACGCCATTAATAGAGCCCCTGCGCCCCACTTTAATGGCATCGCCAAAGATGCGTTCTGAAGTCGGCTCTGCAACGATAGCACAATCGGGCAATAAGGCGATTTTTTGAAGATGGGTAAGCATTTCTACCGTTCCATACCGTGCTTCACCCTCTTCATCGCTCGTTAAAAGTATCGAAAGCGTTCCTTTGAAATCCTCTACTTCTTTGCACGCTTGAATAAAGGCACACAAACCGCTTTTCATATCTTGTGTGCCTCTGCCATACACAACGCCCTCTTTTATTCGAGGTACAAAGGGTTCACTTTCCCATCCATCCCCAGGAGGGACAACATCAATATGCCCTGCAAAACATAAGTGTGTCCCTTTGCCAAACTCTCTGTATAAAAAAAGATTTTTAACACCCTCTTTTTCAATTTCAATCGTCTCAAAAAGAGGCAAATATGCTTTAATAAAGGCAAATGCCCCGTCATCATCAGGCGTAATAGATCGAAAAGCCAATAGTTTTAAAAAAAGTGCTTCTGTTGTCATTCTCTACTCTTTAAACCGTGCACTGGGTTCTCCTAAATAAAATCCTTGAAATTCATCAATGCCAAGGTTGAGACATAGGGCATAGACACTATCATTATGCACATACTCCGCAATCGTCTTAATCCCAAGTTTTCGTGCAAACGTAATAATAGCACTCACAATAGCAACGGAATTGGCATCTTTATCTAAAGCCTTAATCAATGAGCCATCAATTTTAATATAATCAGGTTTAAGTTTTAAAAGATAGGAAAAATTACTGTACCCCGTGCCAAAATCATCAATCGCAATTTGACACCCCATACGCTTAACCCTGTCAATAAAGATACTCACCCGTTCTAAATTTTCGATACTCTCATCTTCCAAAATTTCAAACACCACTTGTTTTGCCACGTTATAATGTTTAAGGCGTTCAACCACAAAATTGCTAATATTGCTATCACTCATATCGCGTGCTAAGAGGTTGATAGAAATCATCTTGGAAGTACCCGCAATGTGTGCAAAGCTTTTATCGATGAGCGCTTTTTCAATGTCCGCATAACGCTTCACTTTTTTAGAAACATTTAAAAAAAGCCCTGGAGGGATGGACTCTTCACGTTCATTTAAAATGCGAACCAAACACTCGTATTTGACAATTTCATGGTTTCGATTAAAAATAGGTTGATAATAAGGCGTCACCGTATCGTTTAACAGTGCATTTTTGATAAAATTTGACCACTTGATTTGCTCCGCATACAACGTGACGTGCTCTATTTTGTTGAAATAACACAAATAATCAATTTCTCTTTTTTTGGCCTCAAACAGAGCCATCGAAGCCTTTTCAAACACTTCATTGCTGTCCAACGAAAACCCAATAGCGATGTTAATTTCAACGGGATCTTTCATGGAAGGAATGTCGACAAGCTTGCCTTTAAAGCGTTTCACAAGCTCAAAAGCAAGCATCTCATAGCGCTCAACATCCAAAGTTCCCTCTTCCAATAGGGCAAACTCATCAGCGCCACAACGGTAGAGAAAAACACCAAACTCCTCAGAAAATCCTTTTAAATCCGAAGCCATGGCCTGCAAAATATAATCACCAATGCCTGCTCCGTAAAATTCATTGATATCCTTAAAACAGTCAATATCCAGCAGAACAAGTTTGGGTTCTTTCATGGTCTTAATAGCATGCTCAAGAGCTAAACGGTTTTTGAGTTGGGTGAGCGGGTCGATGTAGAGTTGGTAAGAGAGACGTTCATTGGCATATTGAAGCTCTTCAGTTACCTGTTTTAGCTTCTCTTTTTCATCAAAAAGTTCATCTTGAAAATGTAATGCTTTTTTGATAATGTTGCGAAAAACAGTAAAAACAAACAACACTCCCACCAAAATAGCACCAAATGCTACACTAAGACCATACATCGTTCGATTTTGTGTATCTTGAATAAGCTTTTGCGTGAAACGATATGAGGCATCATTGACAATCTCTTTGGGTACCCCATTCTTTTCAAAATACTCCATCTCTTGGGCTAAAAACGTAGTATTGTTCATAAATTCATTTTGATTGTAGAAAAGACTGGAGATAAAAACTACCACTAAAATACATCCCATTACCACTAAAGGAGAGTAGAAAATCAAGCGAGAAATCTTCTCTTTCATCTTTTTCACACATTTCCCTTGTTCATGAAGATGGGACGATTATACCTCATTTTGCGTTAGAGTTTTATAAGCGTTGCGCCAAATCCACCCATGTTGATGGGAGCATCACCGTAAGAAATCAAAGAGGGATACGTGCTTAAAAACGTGCGTACGGCATACGCCAATTTGCCAGTCCCAATGCCATGATACACCAACACTTCGTCAAAACCATTGATGAGTGCATCGGACAAAAACTTATCGAGTCGCTCGATGGCTTCATCGGCACGCAACCCATGCAAATCCAAGATAACAGAACCATTGGGTGTCTCTTTGAAAATAGAGACGGATTTTTTCTTTGGAGGCAAAGGATTGCCTGAGCGTTTGAGTGAAGAGAGTGGAACACGCAATGTGATACCATCGCATTCTATCATCGCTTCTTCTTTTTTAATGCTTTTAATCACCCCTTTGGAGCTTCCGTATTTGATGGTATCGTTTACATGTAAAGGCTCTTTGGTGGGAGCAGGAATGGCTTTTTGACTCTGTGCTCTTAGGGCATTGGCGGTGTTTAAAAGACGATGAGACTCTTTAGGATCGGTTGCTTTGATGGCTTTTTTAGCCTCACCGATGGCTTCATGAAACTCTTTAGAAAGTTTAGAATAAGCACTTTCAAACTCCACCGCCACACGCTCTTTTTCGCCACGCAACGACTCTTTGAGTTTCTCAACTTCATGCAATTTTTCATTTAAGGTCTCATGCGTTTGGCGCATTTGCAACTCTAAGTCAATGTTCTTTTGAATCAAATCGTTAAGTTTTTCTTTATCTTCCCCGTACAAAGTCCGTGCTTCTGCGATAACGCCCCCAGGAATGCCATAACGAAGAGCGGTTTCAAACGCATAACTTTTACCAATGGTTCCTTTTAAAAAACCATACGTTGGACGCTCGCTTTTCTCATCGTAAATGGCAGCTAGAAGCTCCACTTGCGGGTGGGTTGCTAGCATGGAAGCCAAGCGTTTATGGTGGGTGGTAATGACGATTTTCATCTCTTTATCTAAAAGCTTTTCAATCATCACTTTAAAAAGATTGGCGGCCTCGTCGGCGTCGGTTCCTAGTTCTATCTCATCCACACCCACCAATGCATTTTTTTTGGCAAACAATTTACTAAATTCGCTCATCCTTCCCGCAAAGGTGGAGATATCATTTTTCACATTTTGAGGGTCATCCAAAATGGCAAACAGCTCTTTAAAAGAGCCGATGATGGAACGTGTGGGGTCGATTCTCATAGGAAGCAAGTATTTTGCCAAAAGTGCGGCACTTAAAATGGACTTTAAAAGCATCGTTTTTCCACCCGCATTCACGCCCGTTATCATGAGCACTTGTTTGGAAAAATCAATCGCAATAGGTTTAGGATGGATGAGTGCGGGATGCGCAAAATCGGAGAGTTTTATCTGCGTTCCCTTCGTTGGCAATACAAACGCCATCCCTTTAGACTTCGCATACGCAACCCTAGCATAGTAGGCATCAAAACGGTCAAACTCTTTGTTAAGGTAGCCTAAAAATTTCACATGTTTGGTAAAGATGGAAGAGATTTTCTTGGCGTATTTGTAAACCAACTCCTCTTTTTTATCAATCAACTCACTCTCACGAGAAACGAGTTTTGCCAAAGATTCAGGCACAACGTAAAAAAATCCTGCACTGCTTCGCCCAATCACAGAGCCTTTAAGCACATGATTAAACCCACCTCTTAGCAATAAAGCTTCTTGATTGTTGATGTAGTGAATCTGCTTATCGACCAAGTAGAGGGCTATTTTTTCCGTGGAAATCATGCGTCTTAAAGAGTTATTCATCTCCTCTTTGACACTTTTTAGATTCTGTGCGATCAAAGCAAATTGTTCATCCACGCTGGATTTAAGTTCGCCTTTTTCATCAAAATAGCCGCAAATATCGCTGATTTCAGGAGGAATAATAATCTTTTCTACCCACTCATTTAAAGCGTTTTCACGTAAAATACTTTTAAGATAACTGATGTAGTTCACCATTTGCACAAAGGCAAAAATTTCATGCAAACGTAGTGTGCCCATTTTACTAAGATGTGCGAGAGGGGTTTCTAAAGCTATCATCAGGGGTAGAGGTTTAATACCCTCATAGCGCTCTAATTCAGCGATAAGGCGGTAATGTACCCCTACATCACCTTCTAAAAAAAGAGGTTTTTCTCTGGCTAAAAAGCTATGAAAGCCTTTAACATAATCACCCAAATCAAGCTTTGAAAACAATTTTTCCATTATTTGAGTTTACATGTAGCGATATCAATAACCAAGCCCTTATGCTCTTGGTTCGTCTCGTGAGGCATAAAACTAAGTGTTCCGCTCACATAAATAAAGCTCTTATGGTTAACTTCAACCTCTTTACATGTAAGCGTTTTACCTTGCTTAAAGGCACTCAAGACTTCTCGATTATGCTCTCTTTGGTTGGCATTATTAAACTCATACAGCCATCCAAATCCAATCAAATGTCCAATGAGCAAAAAAACAATGAGTTTTGATTTGCGTGAAAGTGCTTCACTCTTAGCATAAAAAATGGCACCCAAAATAGCAACAATGGTAATGAAAATAAGACCTTGTATCATACGATGCCCCTTAATTGATAGGTAATATCGCCCGCCCCAAAACCAATAACCAAGCCTGTATCCAAGACCATCTGGCATTGTTCATCTTTGATAATTTCAAGGTGTGTTCCCACACGTTTAAGCTTATCGGCTAACAATGGCGTGTAGCGAGCAAACTCTTTTTCAAAATCGATAAAAATCTCTTTTTCGCCAGCCCTCCAAACGGGCAATAAAATAAGCTGATCCACCCCTTCAAAACACGCAATAAAACTCTCCAAATTATCTATCGTTCGTGAGTATTTATGCGGTTGCCAAATAGCCGTTACGCGTGTTTGATTCATCATTTTAGCGTATTCTAAAGCTGATTTGAGTGTGGCTTTGATTTCGGTGGGGTGGTGCCCGTAATCATCAATCAAGATAAAATCATCACTTTTATGCAAAATATCAAACCGTTTTTTGATGCCTTTATATCCTTTAAGCTTTTCACGTGCTACTTCAACATCCATCTCCTGAATGCTCGCAAGAATCGCAAGCGATGCGTCAAGTGCAATGTGCTCTCCCATGCCCCACACCTCAAAACGTCCTAAATCTTTGAGCACAAAAGAGGTATAAGGCTCACCCTCACGAATGACACTTTGAATCTCTTTGATATCAAGGCTAGGGTAAAGTCGAATCGCATCAAGTTGCGTGAGTGTACTTAAAAACGCATCTTCCGCATTAATCACCCGAATCTTCGCACTCTCTAAAAAACGTCTATACGCCCCGTAAAAACGGTCATAATCGTAATTATAATATTCCATATGTTCAGGCTCTGCATTGGTCACAACGGCAATGTAAGGATTTGAATTTAAAAAACTCTCATCGCTCTCATCGGCTTCAAAGATGACATTGTTGCTGTTGGCATAAAACATATTGGTATTAAACTGCTTACTCTCCGCCCCAATGATAACAGAGCCTTCCACCATAGAAGCCATCATCGCACTGGTCGTACTCTTACCGTGCGCCCCGCACACCGAAAACACACGGCGGTCTTTCAAAATAAAGAGCAATGCCTCACGGCGTGAAAGTACAGGAATACCTCTTTTGCGTGCCTCAATCACTTCAACGTTATCGTCTTTGATGACCGCTGAGATGACCACCATATCTTGGTCACTCACACATGAGGCGTGATGCGGAATCGTCACACACATACCTTCGTTTTCAAGAGCTGTCGTAATTTTTGTGGACTTAATGTCTGAGCCACTGATGGTATAACCTTCTTGTTTCAAATAGCGTGCAAGCGCTGAGAGTCCAATGCCACCAATGCCAATAAAATGTACTTTTTTCAACGATATGCCTTTACAAAATCTTTAATTTCTTTTAACACTTTTTCTGTTTTCACGTGATTTTCAACCAGTGCAATACGCACATAATTATCAGCAATCCCACCACGTGCAAGGTATTTCCCAGGGAGCACTTTGATATTTTTTTGCTCATACAACGCTTTGGCAAATGCCTCACCGTCTCCTACTTCAAGCCACACATAAAACGTCGCTCCTGAAGATTTCACGCCCAAAATCTGCTCGGCTAGCACAAGGTTGGCTGTGTACTCTTCTCTGGCTTTTTGCACATGTGCCTCATCACTCCACGCCAACGCTGAGGCCGCTTGCAAAGGCAGAGGAATCCCCGCCCCCACATACGTTCGGTACTGTAAATAAGGTCGCAAAATGCTCGCATCTCCTGCAATAAAGCCTGAGCGAAGCCCAGGGGCGGAACTGCGCTTGGAGATGGAGTTCATTACTAAAACATTCTTAAAGCGTTCATTGTTTACATGTAAAGAGGCTTCCAAAAGCGAAGGAGGAGGAGTATGCGCATAAATTTCGCTGTAGCACTCGTCGTTTACCAGCACAAAGTCATATTTGAGTGCTAGCTTCACCCACTCCCCAAGTTCTTCAAGACTGAGCGTTGAAGTCGTCGGGTTATTGGGGAAATTTAAAATCACCAAATCCGCCGTGTGCAAGGCACTCAAATGCAAATCAGGCTTAAAGTTGTTCTCTTTGGTTAAATTCAGATGCACCACTTTAGCACGAGAGGCAATAGCTGAGCCCTCATAAATCTGATAAAAAGGGTTAGTGTATGCCATAATGGGCTCAATTTTATCGTGCAATAAAAACTGCGGAAAGTTAAACAACACCTCACGTGTCCCAAACGTACTTAAAAGCTCATCGCTTTTTAACTCCACACCAAAACGACGTTTGACAAAATCACGCTGTGCTTGCATCACATACGCTTCACCGCTTGATTTTGGGTATTTGTTCAACGTGTGTGCGTTCGTTTTTAACGCCTCTTGGATAAAATCAGGCGTATCAAATTGTGGCTCACCAATGGTCAAAACAGAGGGCTCGTGCTGTGAATTAGGTGTTATTCCACTTAAAAGTGTGTTTAATTTTTCAAACGGATAGGGTTCAAAATGCAATCAGCTTCCTTTTTACATAGTTAAATTATTTAGGCATGCCTAATTTTTGGGTGATAAGTTCTCCCTCTTCACTAAAAAAGAGGTAGTATAAAACGTCTTTTTTGACACTAAGCCCTGCGAGATAACGCAGTGCCAAATTAGCTTGCAATGAGGCAATGTGCATCACAATGGGCGCGGCGATGCCTGAGGAGGTTTTGTTGCTAATGACAAAAGGCTTAAAATTGCTTTTCTCAAAAAAACACACCTGCCCATTAAACGCTTCAACGGAGCCGTAAATCCATGGGGTCTTTACACTTTTTGCGTAGGTGTCAATGAGAGCACGTGTGGGTAGATTGTCGGTTGCATCGAGAATTAAATCCACGTCGATTTCTTTACATGTAAAGTCTTCCAAACGCCCGATATGCGCATACACCTTCACAAAAGGGCAACGACTTTCAATACTTTCTTTTACGATATCTGCTTTATATTTGCCTTCATCGCCCAGTTTAAAGGTGATTTGACGGTGAATATTATGCACACTCACGGTGTCAAAATCAACCACGTGAATCTCACCAATACCAGAACTTCCAAGGGCATACGCTAAAGAACTTCCCAGTCCTCCACAACCGATGATGACGATTTTTTTGCCTTGCAAAGAGGCTTGTACTTCCTCTCCCCACAGCTGAATTTGACGATGAAAATAGTGCGTCATAGACTCTCTCGTTTTGAAATTTGTTTTTTCCAACCCCAGAGTTTCCTAGCTTCTGCTAAAGGCTCTTTGTCGATGGTTGCGATTAAAATTTCCTCTTTATCCCCAAGGCTTAGTTCAATGTCCCCAAAAGGAGAGACTAATAAACTCTGACCGTAAAACTGCCACGTTTGCTCTTCTTTGAAGCTCCCCACACGATTGGCACGCAAGATATACACGTTGTTCAACATGGCACGCATTTTAAGAAGTTCTTCCCAGCGCTTGGTCGAATCAAAAGCTGATGAAGTTGCGGTTAAAACCACATCCACATTTTTCTTCATCACTTCTGTCCACACGGCGTCAAAATGCAATTCATAGCCACTCACGATGCCAAAACGAAAACCACCCAACATAAACGTGGGGAGTGTGTATTTCGCAATCGCATTGGCAAAAAATTTCTCTTCATGCCAATGCTTGTAGTTGATTAAAAATTGTTGTTCAAAAAAATGCACCGATTTGGGTGAAAAGTGAGCGTTGCACTTGTAACAAAACTCCCCTTTAACCGTAACGATGGGAGCGATGACATGTAAATTGTAGGTCGCACACAGTTTTTTTAAGGCTTCAATTTTATGGTTGGATTGCTCTTTTATCATTGAAGGGGGCATGGTTTCTAGCTCTTTGAAAAAGCTATTGAGGGCGTATTCGCTCAAAAGTACCACTTCAACCTCATTTTGCTTGCAAATACGAAAATAATAATCCAACTTCGCTTCGCTCATGGGAAGGGTGCTCAGTTGCAAGGCGGCTATTTTCATCTGTTTTCCTCACTCATTTGAAGTTTGGTGTACTCTAACTTTGCTTCTTCTATCATTTTTGTTGCCTCTTTCAAGACACCAATTCCCTCTTGGTACTGCTTCATTCCATCCGCCAAAGAGAGCTCAGGGTTCGAGAGGTTTTCTAAAATCGCTTTGGCTTTTTCTAACTTTTGTTCAAAACTCTCTTCGTCTTTTTTCATTGTGTTTCCCTCTTTTTATACCTTCGCTTCTAATGCTTTTTTAATGTAAAAATCAAATTTATCATACTCCACCAAAAAAGCATCATGCCCATAGTGACTGTCAATGCACGCATAATCCACCCTATCACCCCGCCCCATATTTTCCATAGTCGTCTTGATGGTCTCCATCTCTTCTGGCATAAAAAGACAATCGCCTTGAAACGCAATAAGGGTGAGTTTCGCTTTGATAAATTTCAACGAGTCTTCTAAGGAGTCATAATTGCGTGTGGCATCAAAAATATTCATCGCTTTAATGATGTACAAGTAACTCAAAGGATCAAATCTTTTTGCAAAACTGTGTCCGTTGTATTCCATATATTTTTCAACCTGAAAACGCCCAAAAAGTTCATACAAACCGTCGGTTTCCACGTAATTTCGACCAAATTTCTTGTTCATCGAGTGCGGGCTTAAAAAGCTGATATGCCCCGCCATTCGTCCGATGGCAAAACTAAGCAATCCCTCTTCTTCAAAATCATTTGGGTCGTAATTTCCGTCATGAAAACGAGGGTCGTTTTTGATGCCTTCCATCGCCAATTTATTAAACGCAATCGCCCAAGGGCCTGTTGCGTATGTGGTGGCCAATAAAATCGCTCGCTTTACAAACGAGGGAAACTCAACCGCCATACACAGCGCTTGCATACCGCCCATCGAACCGCCTATTATCGCATGTGCACTCTCAATGCCTAAGCGTTTAAACAAATTCATTTGCGAACGTACCATATCGCTAATCGTCAAAACAGGGAATTTAAGGCGGAGTGCTTCTTTGGTTTTAGGGTTGATGCTCATGGGAGAAGTTGAGCCAAAACAACTGCCAAGAACATTCACACAAATGACAAAATAGTGGGTCGTATCAACGATTTTTCCATCCCCGATGAGCGGGTCCCACCACCCTACTTTGGTATCGCCCTCATAACGACCTGCGGCATGATGGCTTCCTGTGAGGGCATGAAAGACAACAATGGTATTGTCTTTTGCCGCATTTAATTCACCATACGTTTCATACTTCAAATCGTACGATTCTAAGATACGCCCGCTTTCTAAATAAAGCGGTTCATCAAAATGAGCAACAGCCGTTTGAATTTTCACATATGTCCTTATTTACATCTACATGTAAGAAGCTACGGTGTACTCTTTTTCCAACAAGAGTTGAGACACGATGGGTTCCCCGAAGCTTTCAGCTTCGACCCTTCGGCTCAAATTGTTTCCAAAAGAGTACCCCTTCGCTTATCATTAATTGACGCGATAGTTTGGTGCTTCGTGCGTAATGATAACATCATGCACGTGGCTCTCTTTAAGCCCAGCACTCGTGATTTCTACAAATTCTGCTCTTTCTTGATAATCCAAAATATCACGTGCGCCGACATACCCCATCGACGACCTCAAACCGCCGATAAGTTGGAAAATAACATCTTTGATAGAACCAGAGTGTGGCACACGTCCTTCGATGCCCTCAGGCACGAGTTTATCCGACGCCGTTCCTTCTTGGAAATAACGATCACTACTTCCCTTAGTCATCGCCCCAATGCTTCCCATACCACGATAGGTTTTGTATTGACGTCCTTGATAGGTGATCACTTCACCAGGACTCTCATCAGTCCCCGCCAATAAACTTCCTATCATAACACTTTGTGCACCCACGGCTAAGGCTTTGGCAAAGTCGCCTGAATATTTTATACCACCATCGGCAATCACAGGCACACCGTATTGTCTGCCCACATCCGAACACTCCTCAATCGCTGAGATTTGAGGAACACCCACACCTGAGACGATACGTGTCGTACAAATACTTCCAGGGCCTATGCCCACTTTAATGCCATCAACCCCAGCTTCAACAAGGGCGAGTGCTGCTTCCGAGGTAGCAATATTTCCCGCGATAATATCCACTTCAAGCTCTTTTTTAATCATTTTTACCGTGTCAATAATTCCCTTAGAATGCCCGTGTGCGGAGTCCAAAACCAACACGTCCACACCCGCCTCAACCAACGCACGAGCACGCTCTAATTGCCCCACACCAATCGCCGCACCCACACGCAATCTTCCAAAACTGTCTTTATTGGCATTAGGGTATTCTTGACGTTTTTTCAAATCTTTGATGGTAATGAGCCCAGCTAGACGATTGTCCTCATCTACAACGGGGAGTTTTTCAACTTTATTGGTTCTAAAAATAGCTTCGGCATCATCAAGGGTTGTGCCTTTTTTGACCGTAATCAAAGGCATTTTGGTCATCAATTCTTCGACTTTTTTAGAGTAGTCATTTTCAAAACGTAAATCACGATTGGTTAAAATACCGATGAGTTTATTGTCATGATCAATAACAGGAACACCTGAAATGCGGTACTCTGACATAATCACAAGGGCTTCTTTCAGTGTTGCATCCGCCAAAATAGAGACAGGGTCAATAATAATGCCGCTCTCACTTTTCTTCACACGACGAATTTCACGCACTTGAGATTCAATGTCCATATTTTTATGAATAATCCCAATGCCCCCAAGTCTTGCCATCATAATCGCCGCACGGTGTTCGGTGACCGTATCCATCGCCGCTGAAATCAGTGGGATATTGAGTGTGATATTTTTAGTTAATTTGGTTTTGACATCCACTTCTTTGGGCAAAATGTCTGAATATTTAGGTACTAATAAAACGTCTTCAAAAGTTAATGCTCTTTTTCTAATCTTCATTGTCTTCCTTTTATATTTTACACGTCAAAAAAGCAAAGCTCTTTTGACTACGTTAGCCACTAGGGCGCTAAAGCTAGCCAACAATGTTGGCAGAATTTCATTAACGTAATGCACGCTCTAAACTGAGTGCGCCATCTAAGAGTGTTTGCTCACCGTATGCTTTACCTATAAGTTGTCCACCAACAGGAAGCCCTTTACTGTCCATCCCCAAAGGAACAGAAATACCAGGAAGCCCTGCGAGGTTGAGGGAAATGGTATAAATATCACTTAAATACATTTCAAGGGGATCTGCTTTTGAACCAAATTCAAATGCGGTCGTTGGCGTCACGGGTGTAAAAATCAAATCCGCTTCGTTAAAGACCGCTTCGTATTGTGCTTTGATAAAATGACGTGCCTTTTGTGCTTTGATATAATACGCATCGTAATAGCCGCTGCTTAAAACAAACGTCCCCAGCAAAATTCGACGTTTGACCTCTTCGCCAAAACCAAGGCTCCTGCTTTGAATGAACATCTCTTTGAGGTTTTCATTGCTTTGGCGATTACCATAACGAACACCATCGTATCGGCTTAAATTCGCACTCGCTTCTGCGGTTGCGATAACATAGTACGTTGCGATGTCATATTTTGAATTGATAAAGTTACGGTAAATAATGGTGTGTCCTGCATCTTCAAGTGCACGAATACCTTCCACCATTTTGGCTCTCACATCAACACTGGCTTCATTCAGATAATTTTCAATCACCGCAATGGTCATTTTACGATTGGGGTCGAGTTTGTCTGCCACACTTTGATGTGCAACATTTGCACTGGTTGAGTCTTTTGGCTCATGTCCTGCGATAATGTCATACAAAATCGCCGCATCTTCAACGTTTTGCGTAATAGGTCCAATTTGATCCAGTGAACTCGAATACGCACCCAAACCATAACGACTCACTTTGCCATAAGTCGGTTTGAGTCCTACGCAACCACAAAACGCCGCTGGCTGACGGATACTTCCACCCGTGTCACTTCCAAGTGCCGCAATCGCAATGCCTGCCGCAACCGCCGCCGCACTTCCACCACTGCTGCCACCGGGGACGCATTTTGGATTGTGCGGGTTTAAGGTTCTTCCGTAAAAGGATGACTCAGTAGAACTCCCCATCGCAAACTCGTCCATATTGGTACGACCAAAAGGAGAGAGCCCATGACGAAGCATATTGGTGACAACGGTTGCGTTGTAAGGAGCAACGTAGCCTTGAAGGATGTTTGAACCGCTCGTTACTTCCCAGCCATTGACTTGGATATTATCTTTCAAGGCAATAGGAATGCCCTCGCCGTATTCGGAAATGGGTTTACATGTAAACTGTTCGACATACGCACCTAAACTTCGCGATGCTTCAATTTGTTTCTTTAAATCGTCTCGTATTTCCTTGATGGCATCTTTGGGTAGTTTCAATGCCTCTTTTAAGGTAATCAATGTTTATCCTTTAACATTTTCGTTCGTTGATTAACCAAATAAACACACACACCAATCACCGTAAAAATAGCCCCAACCGTACTAAAGACAAACGTGAGACTAATGGGTTGGCTCATATCAAGCATGGAGTGCCTCATTACATCGGTGGCATAAATCTTCTTCACTTTTTGAGCGGTATTTCCAGCAACGTGGGCATTTGCATTTGGCGGCTTTTAAAATTTTAAACGCATCGCCTTCCACGTCAAATACGCCAAGTTCACCCTCTTCATCGTGCTGTAAAACTTTAGAAACCGTAAACCAATCTTCTGCATCGACTTTTTCCAAAGAAGCAATTTTTTCTGATTTGGTTTGAATAACCAATTCTAAGGTTGATTTGATGATTTTTTCTTTTTTAAGTCCATCAACGATTTCAAAAAACTTCTCACGTGCACTCATCATATAGACTTCATCAAAATCTACCGCAATTTCAGGTAATGGTGTATAGAGTAAATCAAACACATTTTTTGCTTCACCTGTGATGATTTTAGGAGCATACTCCATCATCTCATCAATGGTATAGGTCAATGTTGGCGCCATCAACGCCATCAATTTTTGTGCAATGAGTGCCATAGCACTTTGAGCGGAAAGTCTAAGGTCATCATTTTTGCCATTACAATAGAGTCTGTCTTTAGAGATATCAAGATAAATACCACTAAGTTCCACGGCAATAAAGTGATTAAGAAGCGCAAAGCCTTTGGAAAATTCATATTCTCTAAAATAAGCTTCTGCTTCGTCAAACACACCTTTTGCGTGTTTAAGCACCCACTTATCGAGTGAGCCCATTTGTGAAACAGGCATAATGGTTTCTAGGTCATTGACATTTGCCAACAAAAAGCGAAACGTGTTTCTGATTTTTCGGTACTGCTCGCTGATTTGTTTTAAGATATTTTCACTGATTTTAAGATCGGTTGTGTATTCGCTCGTTCCTACCCACAGGCGTAAGATTTCAACACCGTGGCTCTTAGCAATATCATTAGGGGCTACAACATTACCCTTTGATTTGCTCATCTTCTCGCCTTTTTCATCGACGGTAAAGCCATGGGTGAGGATTTTTCCATACGGTGCGATGCCATTATTGGCGGTACTTACCAACAGTGAGCTTTGGAACCAACCTCTGTGTTGATCACTTCCCTCTAGGTACATCGACGCTGGGTACGCACCTGAGTCGTATTCAGGTGATTCTAAAACGGCTTTCCATGTGCTTCCACTATCAAACCACACATCTAAGATGTCCATCACTTTTTCTAAATGCTCTGGCTCATAGCCGCTGTTTGGAACAAGCAAGTCAGCAACTTCTAAATCCCACCACGCATCGGCACCTTTTTCTTCAAAAATGTTCGCGACATGCTCAACCACTTTTGCATCAAAAATTGGCTTGCCATTACGCTTGTCTCTAAAAAACGCTATCGGCACACCCCAATCACGCTGACGAGAGATACACCAATCAGGACGATTTTCAATCATCGAACCTAAACGATTGATACCCGATTTTGGGTAAAAACGCACTTTGTTGATTTCGTTCATCGCCATTTCTCGAAGGCTTTTGCGACTTCCAACCGCTTCATCCATCGCCACAAACCACTGCTTGGTCGCACGATAAATCACTGGCTGATGGGTTCGCCAACAAAACGGATACGAGTGCGTAAACTTGGAGCATTTTAAAAGTGAAGTTCCTAAAAGCTCTAAAATACGCTCATTGCATTTGAAAATATGCTCACCTACAAACGATATAGGCTCAGGTAAAAGCCCTAAATGCACAACGCTCTCATCGTAACAGCCACGCTCATCGACGGGCATTATCACCTCAAGGTTGTATTTAAGTCCCACTTTGTAGTCATCATCACCATGACCTGGAGCGGTGTGAACACAACCGCTTCCACCATCCATCGTGACGTGTGAACCTAAAAGCAGTTGGGATTTTCTGCCATTAAGTGGATTAATCGCAAAACTGTTTTCAAGTACACTGGCGTTAAAGGTTTTAACCACTTCCCCTTTCACTACGCCTTGCTCTAAGAGCTTACTATGTAAAGGCTCAGCCACAATAAAACCATCGCTGGTAAGCACATAATTTTCTTCAGGACTAAACGAAATTCCAACGTTTGCTGGCAATGTCCACGGTGTGGTTGTCCAGATAATGACCGACGCATCACCGCTAAACTCTAATTTTGCTTTAGCTGCATCATCCAGTGCAAACGCCACAAAGATAGAATAATCTTCTTTGTCTTCATACTCAACTTCTGCTTCAGCAAGTGCACTTCTCGCTGCCCATGACCAATACACAGGCTTGCTTCGCTCAACCAAAAGACCTTTATCGGCTACGCCACATAAAGCACGGTAGATGTCCGCTTCGAACTTAAATTTCATCGTCATATACGGATTGTCCCAATCGCCAATAACACCTAAAGATTTGAACTCTTCACGTTGAATATCAATAAATTTGCGCGCATGTTCACGACACAATTCTCTGATTTTACTCTTTGGCAATGCGTCTTTTTTCTCTTTGCCAAGATTTTTCTCCACTTGTTGCTCAATAGGCAATCCATGACAATCCCAACCGGGGACATAACGCACTTTCTCACCAAAAAAGTAGTGGGTTTTAACGATAATATCTTTGAGGACTTTATTGAGTGCATGACCAATGTGAATATGTCCATTAGCATACGGAGGACCATCATGTAAAATAAATGTTCGAGGGGCATCTTTGCGATTTTCAATCATTTGTGCATAAGCATTGCTCTCTTTGGAAAACCATTTGGTATAGCGTGCAGGCTCATTTTGAGGGAGGTTTCCCCGCATTGGAAAATCCGTTTGTGGTAACAATAAAGTCTCTTTATAATCCATCAATTCTCTCTTTACATGTAAGCATTAAAATGGAAGATTGTATCGAAAAACGATTTAAGAAGCACTTACGATATAATGGCACGATAAAAACAAAAAGGCACTTTCATGAAAAGCTCCCTCGTCGTTGTGGGAAAATCCCTTCGTTACAACGCTCCATTTTTAAATTACATTCATGCCTCCATCAAAGAGACTATTGACCTGCCCGACCAAACCGTTTACATCGATAAAAATGACAAAGACCTCTTTTTTGTTCTTGAAGAGGCGATTGCACACGCCGATCAAATTGTCATTGTAACCTCAACCGATAGTTTTAACCTTATTAATAAAGTACTCGCAACCCTTGGAGAAGAGTCCTTGGAGCTTAAAGAAGGAATGCTCATTCCCTCAAAAGCACTGCGTTTTCAAGAAAGCAGTTACCTTTTAGAACGTCAGGGCAAAGTCATTAATGTGATTAAAGCCAATGAAATCAAAGCACTTCCAGCACTTTTGATAGAAAAATCACACCATGCAACCCTTTTTTCTGTCATCAATTTGGATGAAGATTCTTTAAAAATTTTACTAGAACCCCTTGCCCAAAACTATGAAATCAAAATCACCCCAACCAGACTTATTGATGGCTGGATACTTATCGAAGCCATATCCAATAAATACGGCAATATCGAGAGCTTTTTCAAAGCAGCCACATCGCTTCTGCCTCAAAAAGTGATCAACCATCCCGATGTTATTGAACATATCGTTGCATGTTTAGAAAAACATGGAAAGACACTTAGCATCGCCGAGAGTTGTACAGGAGGGCTTATCGCTTCCATGCTCACTAAAAAATCAGGCGTTTCTGCTGTATTTAAAGGTGGTCTTGTGAGCTATGCTAATGAGATTAAAGAGTCGTGGTTGGGTGTCAATCACGATACTTTGGAGCGTTTTGGTGCTGTGAGTGAGTTGTGTGTCCGCGAAATGCTTGAGGGTGTTTTAAATGCTAGCCTCTCTGATTTTGCCATTGCTACCAGTGGGATTGCGGGTCCCAATGGCGGAACGCTTGAAAAACCTGTCGGTACAGTTTTTGTAGGCGCACGCACCAAAGAAGGTGTCGTCCAGATAGAAAGACTCCTCTTAGAAGGTGATCGTGAGTACATTCAGATGCAAAGCGCGTACCATGCTTTGAAGCTTCTTTTACATGTAGGTGAAGAAGTTTTTCTAAAAAGTTAAATTTTGTCTTGACAAATGAAATTTTTTTCTCTATAATTTCAGCCTCATTACGAGAAAAGAGTGTGACTCGTTAGCTCAGCAGGTAGAGCATCTCCCTTTTAAGGAGGTGGTCGATGGTTCGAATCCATCACGG
>DCUJ01000002.1 GCA_002328495.1 Sulfurospirillum sp. UBA2217 | reverse complement strand
CTACCACTGAGCTATTCCCGCATTTAAAAAAGAGATGAGAGTATATCAGTTTTTTTTTGAAATGTAAAGCCGTTCTTCAAAATATTGTTACATGTAAAGGATTTCGCTATAATCGAGAAAAATTTTAAGGATGACGTATGCGCAGTGATCAGGTAAAAAAAGGGTTCGACAGAGCACCGCACCGCAGTTTGTTTCGAGCAACGGGTGTGACAACAGAAGATTTTAGTAAGCCATTTATTGGGGTGGCAAATTCGTACATTGATATTATCCCTGGGCACTTTTTTTTAGCGGAATATGGCAAAATTATTAAAGATGAAATCAAAAAAAATGGCTGTATCCCTTTTGAGTTTAATACCATTGGGGTAGATGATGGCATTGCGATGGGGCATGATGGGATGCTTTATTCACTCCCCAGTCGTGAAATTATTGCTAGTTCTATCGAAACAGTGATGAACGCACATAAGCTTGATGCGATGATTTGTGTGCCTAACTGCGATAAAATCGTACCAGGTATGATAATGGGTGCGCTTCGTGTCAATGTGCCTACGGTGTTTGTGAGCGGAGGTCCTATGAAAAAAGGCTATACCAAAGAGGGAACTCCTATAGATTTAGCAACGGCATTTGAAGCGGTGGGTAAGTTTGAAAAAGGCGATATTACCGAAGCAGAACTGACCGACATTGAATGCAATGCCTGCCCAAGTGGCGGGTCGTGTTCAGGGATGTTTACGGCGAATAGTATGAACACCTTGATGGAGGCCATGGGCATTGCACTTCCTGGAAATGGAACTATCCCAGCACTGACACCTGAGCGTGAAGTGCTGATTCGTGCTGCGGCAAAGCGTGTGTGTGAAATCGCCCTTGATAGTGCCTATAATTTTAGAAATATCCTCAATGAAAAAGCCGTGCGCAATGCGTTTGCGGTCGATATGGCGATGGGTGGAAGCTCTAACACCGTGCTTCACATGTTGGCGATTGCTAAAGAAGCTGGGGTTGATTTTAACATCAAAGATATCAACGACATTAGCAAAAAAGTCTCTCACATCGCCAAGATTTCTCCCTCCCTATCGACCGTGCATATGGAAGACATCAACCGTGCGGGTGGTGTCAATGCGGTTATGAAAGAGATGAGCCGTCGTGATAACGGGGGGCTTTTCTTGGATAACCTTACTGTGACGGGCGAGACGATAGGCAAGCGCATTCAACATGCGACAATCAAAGATGAAACGATTATTCACACGCTTGAAAATCCTTACTCCAAAGTGGGTGGACTTGCGATTTTATTTGGCAATTTAGCGCTTGAGGGGTGTGTGATTAAAACCGCGGGGATTACGGGTGAGCGCAAATTTACAGGAAAAGCGGTTTGTTTTGATTCGCAACAAGAATCCTTAGCTGGCATCGTGGGTGGAAAAGTGAAAAAAGGCGATGTCGTGGTTATCCGCTACGAAGGACCTCGTGGAGGACCTGGAATGCAAGAGATGTTAGCACCAACCAGTTTAATCATGGGCATGGGACTGGGTGCTGATGTCGCACTTATCACCGATGGACGTTTTTCGGGCGCAACGAGAGGTCTTAGCATCGGTCATGTAAGTCCTGAAGCAGCTGAGGGCGGTATGATAGGTCTTCTTAGAGATGGCGATATGATTCATATCGATGTCGATACGTATACGATTGATGTTGAACTCAGCGATGAAGAAATAGCCAAGCGAAAAGCGGCATTTAAACCAAAAGTAAAAGAAATCAAAGGCAGTTGGTTGAAGCAGTATCGTTTGCTTGTGACCAATGCAAGTAGTGGTGCAGTGTTAAAAACTGAGTTTGAATGAGTGATTTTTTAAATCTTTTATTGCAACACACCATCACGATGATGGCGATAGTCGATCCTTTAGGAGTGAGTGCGATTATGCTCTCACTCTTACCCCAAAGTACGACCAAAGAGCAGATGAATGTGATTGCTTTGAAAGCGACGATGAGTATCGTGGTGGCGTTTGTGGTTGTTTTACTGACGGGCAATTTTTTACTCAATCTTTTTGGGATTGAAATCGATTCACTTAAAACGATGGGCGGTATCATCCTTCTTTTGACAGCGATTAAGATGGTGCAAGGCTCACTGGAAGATAAACAACAAAGCGATGAAGAACGTCAAGAAGCCATTGCCAATGATGCGTTTGCGGTGATTCCTTTGGGGATTCCCATTACCTTTGGGCCAGGGATTTTTGCAACCATCATCATTTTGCGTGGGCAAAGTCACGACATGCTCTCCCTTTCGGCACTCATTTTGGCGTATGTGATTGTGGCACTGAGTGTCTATTTGGCGTTTAAAAACAGCATTTATATCCGTCAATATCTTGGCATTACGGGGCAAAAAATTGTGACTCGTTTGATGGGGCTTATTGTTGGAGCGATTGCAGTACAGTTTATCGTGGGTGGCGTGAGCGTGTTAGCCAAACATTACATGTAAGGATTTTTATGAATCAAGGCGGTTGGACATGCCCACACGATAGGCAAGGCGTATGCGATAGTATCAAAAAAGAGTGTGACCCTGGGGATAAAGGGTGTGTTTTGTATGGAAAAGCAAAATTCTCCTGCGAAGACAGCCCCTCTAACGAAGCCTTTGAAAAGCGCATGGAGCGAAAAATGCAAAAACTTTTAAATGGTGAAGACCCCATATAGGGGTAATATTTACTTCTTCCATGAAATTAGCTCTACCCCAATGGTTGTTTCAAAGCTAATATCTCCCTTTTTATTTTTCATTGTATCTAACATGGTTTTGACGCGTTGGTCATCGGGGGTGAGATTGTTAATCTCAAAGTGCCATAAAACGGACTCTAAAGCTTTGTCGTAAGGCTTTACATGTAAGGTTTTTTCTTCGATGTATTCGCTCTCATAAGCTATGTTGGCACGATCTAGCCAAGCGCGTAGTTTTTCCGAACCAGCAGGAACATTTAACGCTCTTCCGTGGGCTTGAAAGATAGGGTCAAGCAATGTAGACTCACGTTTGCCTCCCCAGCCAAGGAAGATGCAGTATTTTTGCGCATAAGCGTGCATCTTCTCAAAATCGGCATCACTTTGAAAAGCGGGTGACATGGAAGAGAAGACGATATCGAACAACGCTTTGCTTTTAAAATCACCCCATGTATGACATGTAAAGGTAAATTTCTCAGCCAATCCTTCCTTTATGGCATCTTCGCGAAGAATGTTTAGCATCTCTTGGGAAAAGTCGAGTGCATTTACATGTAAAGCATTCTTGGCAAGGTGTAGCGTATAGACACCTGTACCACACCCAATATCTAAAACGTTTTCGCTTTCAAAAGAAATTCCTCGATGGTTGATTTTAGAAAGAATGTGCGTTTGAAAAGAGTTTGGATCGTGCGAAAAGCGGTTATAATTTTCAGCTTTTTTGTCCCAAATGGACGCATTTTGATTTTTAGGGTTTTTCACGCTTTATTCCTTTAAAGAGGAACATGAACACATCCGTCCATGATCACTCTAGCACTTCTGCTCATGCTCGCTTTGGTGACACAATACGTGCCATCAAGGGTTTGGATGGTGGCTCCAACCTTGAGTACTCCCGATGGATGTCCAAAAGTGACTGCCTCTTTTTCACCTCCACCGCTTGCTAGATTGACCAGCGTTCCGCAAACACATGCGGCAACCCCGATAGCCACCGAAGCGGTTCCCATCATCGCATGGTGGAGTTGCCCCATGGAAAGGGCTCTTACATTAAGATCGATAGCATCGCGCGCAATCTCTTTTCCACTCGAAGCCCTATACGAGCATGCCGGTGCGACAAAAGCAATTTTAGGCGTATGTGCCCTTGTCTCAGCCTCTTTGATGTTTTGTATAAGACCCATTTTGATGGCACCATAAGCGCGGATGGTTTCAAATTTAGCGAGTGCCTCTTGGTCTGAGTTAATATCGGATTGTAGCTCAGTTCCTGTGTACCCAAGTGCATCTGCGTTTAAAAAGATGGTGGGGATACCAGCGGTAATCATCGTTGCTTTAAATGTTCCAATGCCTGGTACTTCGAGATCATCCACCACATTTCCTGTGGGGAAAAGGGATTCACTGGGATCAACGGGGGAGACAAATTCCAGTTTGATTTCAGCGGAGGGAAAGGTCACCCCATCGATCTCATACTCCCCGCACTCTTGCACGCGTCCATGGGTCATTGGAACATACGCAAGAATGGTTTTTTGAATATTGGCTTGCCAAATGCGTACAACGTGAATACCATCTTGCGTAACGTTATCCACAAGACCACATTTTATAGCAAAAGGACCCACGGCAGAGCTTAGATTGCCACAATTTCCACTCCAATCGACAAAGGGTTTATCGATGGAGACTTGCGCAAAATAGTAATCGACATCATGTGCTTTACGTGAGCTCTTACCTACCAAAACAGCTTTACTGGTACTTGATGTGGCACCGCCCATACCGTCAATCTGCTTTCCATAAGGATCGGGGCTTCCAATAATGCGAAGAAGCAAGGCATCCCTGCGCTCTCCCGCCTCTTTGGCGAAGGCGGGTAAATCGTCGATGTTAAAAAAAGTTCCCTTGCTCGTACCTCCACGCATATAGGTCGCACGAATTGTTGTTTGCTCTTGTGTACTCATTCTAGCCCCTTATGGATAACATCTTTTGCAAATTTTTGTAAAATTCCCCCTGCTAGGTAGACCTCCACTTCAGCACTGGTGTCAAGTCTACATGTAACGTTGATAGTGACAGTTTCGCCATTGTTTCGCGTCATAACAAGGCAAAGGGTGGCTCTAGGCTCAATCTCACCGTGTACTTCAAAGGTCTCACTGCCATCAATCGCATAGGTTTTTCGCGTTTCACCCTCTTTGAATTGAAGGGGTAAAACCCCCATACCGACCAAATTGGTTCTGTGAATTCTCTCGATACTCTCTGCCACGACGACTTCTACACCCGCGAGTCTCACACCCTTAGCCGCCCAATCGCGTGAACTGCCTTGTCCATAATTAATCCCTGCAATGATGATGAGAGGCTGTTTTCGGTGTTGATACGTCTCAATGGCTTCCCACATCCTGCTCTCTTTTCCCTCTGGCATAATGGTCGTAAGAGAGCCTTTTTTAGGAGTGCCTTTTTCATCTTTCACCATTTCGTTCACAAGCGTTGGATTGGCTAAGGTTGCTCTTATGGCGGTGTTATGATCACCCCTGTGTGTTGCGTAGGAGTTCAAATCGTCCACTGGAAGTCCCATCTTGATGCAGTATTCCCCCGAAGCACTGCTAGGTAAAATGGCATTGGAAGGAGAGAGATGGTCTGTGGTAATGTTATCGCCAAACACGCCCAAAGCTCTTAAGTTTTTAAGGGCAGCTCTTCCCATAAATGCTTCGTCCCAGTAGGGAGGATTTTGGATGTAAGTGCTCTTTGGATTCCAGTTGTAAAAGGGGCTGACTTTAAAATCACTCAAAGCACCGCGTGCAAACATAGGCTCATAAATCTGCGTAAACATCTCAGGCTTCACACAGTTTTTGACCACCTCATCGATCTGTGCATCGCTTGGCCAAATATCTTTAAGCGTGATAGCGTGACCTTTAGCGTCAAATCCCAAAGCATCTTTTTCGATATCAAAGCGGATACTTCCTGCTAAGGCATAAGCGATAACGAGCGGAGGAGAGGCTAAAAATGCCTCTTTAACATACGGGTGGATTCTACCATCAAAGTTTCGATTGCCTGAGAGAACGGCGGTGGTGTAAATGTCATTTTCTATCGCCTCTTTTTGGATAAGCGGATCAAGCGCACCACTCATACCATTGCATGTGGTACACGCAAATCCAACGATACCAAAGCCTAGTTTTTCAAGCTCTTCTAGTAAATGTGCCTCTTTTAAGTAGGTCTCTACCACTTTTGAGCCAGGGGCTAATGAGCTTTTAACCCACGGTTTTCGTTGAAGACCTAATTCATTTGCTTTTTTGGCTAACAATGCTGCGGCGATGACATTGCGTGGATTGGAGGTGTTGGTACAGCTTGTAATGGCGGCAATCAACACAGCACCATCAGGCATTGTTTCCCCATCTTGTACATACGCTTTGACAATCCCTTCATCCCTCAGCGTTGAAGTAGGGACGAGCTTGTGAGGTTTGGAAGGCCCTGCAAGGCTTCTTGTGACCGTGGAGAGGTCAAACACAAGTTCTCGTGCATACGTGGCATGGCTAAGCGTGTCTGCCCATAAGCCATTGGCTTTGGCATAAGCACTCACCAGTTTAATCTGCTCTGTATCACGACCTGTCAGTCTAAGATACGCTAAGGTCTGCTCATCGATGGCAAACATCGCAGCACTGGCACCGTATTCTGGGGTCATGTTCGAAATGGTTGCACGGTCTCCCAATGTAAGATAGGCTAAACCCTCACCGTAAAACTCCAGATGTGCAGAAATCACTTTTTGCTCTCGTAAAAAACTGGTGAGTGCCAAAGCGATATCGGTAGCGGTAATGCCCTGTGCGCGACTTCCCGTAATGCGCACACCAATAATTTCAGGCAAGCGTATAAATGAAGGATTGCCAAGCATGACATTTTCAGCCTCTAAACCGCCAACCCCAAGAGCGATAACGCCAAGAGCATCCACATGAGGGGTATGAGAATCTGTTCCCACCAAGGTGTCAGGGAAGGCGATGCCATCGATGCTATGAATCACAGGAGACATTTTTTCCAAGTTTATCTGATGCATGATGCCATTCCCTGGGGGAATCACATCGACGTTGTCAAAAGCCTCTTTGCTCCAGTTGATAAAGTGAAATCGATCGGCGTTGCGTCTGTCTTCTATGGCTCTGTTCTTCGTAAAGGCATCAGGGTCATACCCACCGCACTCTACTGCCAAAGAGTGATCGACGATAAGCTGTGTAGGAACAACTGGGTTGATCTTGTGAGGATCACCCCCTTGCTTGGCAACAGCTTCTCGAAGCCCTGCTAAATCAACCAATGCGGTCAATCCCAAAATATCATGGCAGACAACACGACTGGGATACCACGGAAAATCGGTATCGTCTTTTTGTTCAATAATTTGAAGCAAAGACTCTTGCAACGTTTCATCGGGGCATTTCCTTAAAAGGTTTTCAGCCAGTACGCGTGAGGTGTAGTTGAGCGTTTCAAAGCTTCCTGGACGAATGGCTTCAACCGCACTTTTCACATCGTAATAGCTTACATGTAAGCCTTCAAGGGGTTTAAGATAGCGTTGATTTGCCATGTTATACTCTTTTTTCTAAAGGGATAAATTCTAAATTTTCAGGGCCTATGTACTGCGCTGAGGGACGAATAATTTTACCATCTTCTCGCTGTTCGATGACATGCGCACCCCAGCCTGTTGTGCGTGCGATGACAAAAATAGGGGTGAACATATCGGTGGGTATGCCCATTTGATTATAGGAAACGGCGGAAAACCAATCTAAATTGGGGAACATTTTTTTAGCTTCCCACATGACCGATTCGATGCGTTCTGCCACCTCGTAGGTGAGAGTCGTACCGTTTTCAAGAGCAAGGCTTTTTGCCACCTCTTTGATGACCACATTGCGAGGGTCGCTGAGTGTGTAAACGGGGTGCCCAAATCCTATGATAATCTCTTTATTGGCCATGCGTTCTTTAATATCTGCCTCGGCTTCATCCGCGCTAGCATAGCGTTCTTGGATTCTAAAGGCTGCTTCATTGGCACCGCCATGTTTTGGACCTCTGAGTGCGCCAATGGCTCCAGTGATGGCGGAGTACATATCGGAGTTTGTTCCAGCAATGACTCTCGCGGTAAAGGTTGAAGCATTGAACTCATGCTCTGCGTAAAGAATTAAAGAGACGTGCATCGCTTTTATCCACGATTCTTTAGGTTTTTCCCCGTGCAAAAGGTGTAAAAAATGCCCAGCAATTGTATCATCATCTGTTGTAAGCTCAATTTTTTTACCATGGTGTGTGTAGTGGTACCAGTACAGTAAAATAGAGCCAAAACAGGCAATGAGCCTGTCGGTGATAGCTCTTGCGGCCGTTTTTGGGTGCATTTCATCTTCAGTCTCCATACATCCCAAAGCAGAACATCCCGTTCTCATCACATCCATGGGATGCGTTGTTTTGGGCAACTGTTCAAGAATGGTTTTTACAGAATTTGGAATATCGCGAAGCCCCTTTAATGTCTCTTTATAAGCGGTAAGTTCCGCTTTAGTGGGCAATTTTTCATAAATGATGAGATACGCAATCTCCTCAAACTCTGTTTGGGTTGCAAACTCTAAAATATCATACCCACGGTAGTGCAAGTCATTGCCATTTAAGCCTACGGTACAAATAGCGGTATTGCCCGCAGTCGTTCCTGAGAGGGCAACCGATTTTTTGGGTTTAAAGCCAGATGTTTCAGTACTCATCATTCATCCTTTAGCATTTGTTCTTAGAAAAAAGTTGGTCCAATTTTTCCTCATATGCGTGATAATCTAACATCGCATACAATTCCATTCGGGTTTGCATCGTGTCTAAGACATTGCTTTGCGTTCCCTCTTTGAGGATGGTTTCAAAAACACGCAATGCCGCTTTGTTCATCGCACGAAATCCTGAAAGCGGGTATAACACCATGCGTATGCCCACACTCGCTAACTCTTCAACGGTGAACATCGGTGTTGCCCCAAATTCGGTGATGTTCGCCAAAACGGGCACTTTGATAACGGCGGTAAAATCTTCATACTCTTTAAGGGTATGAATCGCTTCAGCAAATATCATATCCGCTCCAGCTTCCACATACGCTTTTGCCCGCTCAATGGCAGCCATTTGCCCCTCACTCGCATGGGCATCTGTTCGTGCCATAACGACAAAATCAGGGTCACTCTTCGCATCCACCGCGGCTTTAATCCGATCACACATCTCTTCAGTACTCACCAACTCTTTATTGGGTCGATGACCGCATCGTTTTTGAGCCACTTGATCTTCAATATGACACCCAGCAGCACCTGCGCGTGTCATCTCTTGAATAGTACGCGCAATATTAAACGCACCTCCCCAACCCGTATCGGCATCGACTAAGAGCGGAAGGTCGGTTCGTGAGGTAATGCGTCTGATATCAATACACACATCCTCTAACCCTGTCATCCCAAGATCGGGCAGACCATAACTGGCATTGGCGACACCTGCCCCTGAGAGGTAGAGCGCTTTTGCCCCTGCTTTTTGTGCTTGCAACGCACTGTATGCGTTAATAACGCCTAAAATTTGCAAAGGACTTTGCTCTTTAAGAGCTTCTTTAAAGCGTTTTCCAGCACTCATGATTGACCTTCTTCTTTTTTGATGGGATAGCCAAGCGCATGAATGGCGGCTTCGACTTCGGGTAAAACATCTTTATCTTCAATGGTGGATGGCATACTCCACTCTTTTCCATCTGCCATGGAGCGCATCGTGCCTCTAAGGATCTTGCCGCTTCGTGTTTTGGGCAATCGTTTGACAATGGTGGCTATTTTAAAGCTAGCAACAGCACCTATCTCATCACGCACAAGTTGAACGATGCCATCGACCAAAGAGGATGGGTCTCGCTCAATACCCTCTTTAAGCACCACAAATCCCATAGGCACTTCACCTTTAAGTTCATCATCCACTCCGATAACCGCGCACTCTGCCACATCGGGATGCTTTGCAACAATCTCTTCCATCTCACCTGTTGAGAGACGGTGCCCCGCAACGTTGATAACGCCATCCATACGTCCCATAACCCACACATACCCCTCTTTATCGATATAGCCTGAATCACCCGTCAGATAGTAACCTGGATAAAAATTGAGGTAGGAACGTTTGTAGCGTTCATCGTCTTCCCAAATGCCCATCAAACAACTCGGTGGCAGAGGCAACTTAATCACCAAATTCCCAAGTTTGCCAGCTTTGCACTCTTTGCCATCGGCATCAAGCACTGTTAAATTAAATCCAGGCATCGGCTTGGTAGGGCTTCCTGGTTTGACTTCCATGGGATCGAGCCCGAGTGGATTTGCGGCAATGGCCCAACCTGTCTCTGTTTGCCACCAATGGTCAATAATGGGCTTACCGGTCACCTTATTTGTCCACTCTAGGGTTGGGGAGTCGCATCGCTCTCCTGCCATAAAAATTGTTTTTAAACGCGTCAAATCGTATTTTTTGACCCATTCGCCATTGGGATCCTCTTTTCGTATGGCTCTAAAGGCTGTGGGAGCGGCAAAGAGAACATTGACATTATGCTCTGCACAAACCCTCCAAAAAGCCCCTGGATTTGGGGTACGCACCGGTTTTCCCTCATACACAAGCGTGGTACAGCCGTTCATCAAAGGACCGTAGACGATGTAGGAGTGCCCTACCACCCAACCCACATCGCTCGCCGCCCAAAAGACATCGCCTGCTTTGGCATTGTAGACGTTATCCATCGACCATTTCATCGCAACAGAGTGTCCGCCATTGCTTCGTATAACCCCTTTAGGTTTGCCCGTTGTGCCTGAGGTGTAGAGAATATAGAGCGGGTCTATCGCATCCACAGGAACACAATCCACGGGAGATGATTTTGCCTCTTCCACTTCCCAGTCCACATCGCGCCAAGGAAGCATATTGGCGCGCTCTTGCGGTCGTTGCCAGATAAAACAGGTGGTGGGTTTATGGCTTGATTTTTTAATAGCTTCATCCAGTAGGGGTTTGTAGTGTATGACTTTGCTGACTTCAATACCACAACTCGCACTCATAATGACACGCGGTTTGGCATCTTCAATTCGGGTCGCAAGCTCATGCGCTGCAAATCCACCAAAAACAACGGAGTGTATCGCACCAATCCTCGCACATGCAAGCATCGCAATGACCGCTTCAGGAATCATCGGCATATAGATAACGACCCTATCGCCTTTTACGACACCTTTGTTAACAAGCATTCCTGCAACTTTAGCCACTCTATCACGTAACTGTCGATAGGTGTAGGTTTTTTTCGTATCGGTGACGGGTGAGTCAAAAATCAACGCGGCTTGATTGGCTCTTCCATGGTCTACATGTAAATCAAGCGCATTGTAACAACTGTTCATACACCCACCCACAAACCAGCGATAATGACCATTGACCACATCTAAAACTTTATCCCATTGGTGGTACCAATGCACTTTTGTGGCGGCCTCTGCCCAAAATGCTTCTGGATCTTTAATCGATTCTGCATACACCTTATCGTAGATAGCACCCATACGTTAACCCCCAGTATAAATATATAGAGATGATTATACACGATGTGACAAAAATGTGATGGTACAAGTTTTAGGTTTGAATTGCAATTTTTGTACATCTTTTTGTACGTGTACAGTAGTTGTATTTTATGTACAAAAATTGTACAATTCTTGGAAGATTTGCAGGGGGCATGTGTGAAAAAAAGCACTATCGAAAAAATTGTCGATATCTATAATCGTTCGGAACTGAGTATCTCAAAATTTGCACAGATTATCGGGAAAGATAGAAGAACCGTTACTTCATGGATAGATAAGACGGTGCAAAAAGAGCCTTCTTCTGAGGTGCTGAAAAAGATAACCACCTTTTTTCGCTATTCCTCACATATTTGGGATGCGTCATGTGAAGCCGAAGAGTTTCAAGAGCTTCTTTGCATGGTGCCCAAAGAGGAGATAAAAATCATCGATGAGGGGTATCTTGGAGGCTTGAAATACATTTTGGAACATGAAGACAAAGAGCGTTTTGTCATCCACCCACAATTTCCAGGTCCCATGTACAGAGACACCACCGTGCCTCGTGTCTATCGCACACAAAGTTCGCTGGAGATAGAAAGTTTTAAAAAAGAGCGTATCAAACGGATGCTCTCCTATGCCTTTGAGACGACCGAATGGTACAGTATTAAATCCCTCTTGAACTTCTGTTTTTCTCCCATTGGAAATTTTTATACTCAAGAACAAAAAGTGCAGATTTTAACGTTGATGATTGACAATTTTCATGAGAATTACAATAAAAGGCTTTACTTATTTGACTCATTTTCGCGAAAAATTTATGGGCTAGATACCGCGTATACCTCTATCAACATCAAAAATGGTGTTATGTTTTTTAAAGCTCCGTTAGAATCTGTTTTTATAGAAGTACGCAACAAGAAGCTCATTGAGCGTATTCATCGACACTTTACCTTTGGAAGCGAAGCCCCAACCCACGTCAATCCCAACGATGCAACCGCTATTTTGAGCATTCTGAAACAGTGCATTGAATCGAACAAAGAATTGTGTGAAGCATACGAAGAGATTAATGCGAAAACGTACTACGCTGGATTGTTTCAAAACAATATCAGTCTCTCGTTTCACCCTAAACTTTCACCTCCCAAAGAGGGGCAAAAGACGCATTAAGCGTTTGGCTTATACCCGATTCGGTATCCACCCCAGTGTCGCCCTTTGACGTAGATGGGAATAGAGATGTCATGCATAACACTGCCATCTTCTCTGCGATAGGTTTGGAGTAAGACACGTTTTTCATGGTTCGCCCCACGCACACCCTGATCGGTAAAGATGCGTTTGGTACGGTTTCCAAAAAGATCTTTTTGATAATCTCCACTCAGTGGTGCGCGTGCATTGTGAGTGGAAATATACCCTGATTTGTGCTGCGCAACTGAGTAATACGTGTTGGAATGTTCTTTGACAATGGTGTCGACAATAGCAGGAAACATTTGGTCAGTAAAGCTATCGTAGCGTGTGGTGAATTTTTGTGGATTGGTATTAGCAATGGGTTTAAAGTTAGTATCGAAAATATCTTCAACGCTGAGTTTTCGGCTCTCAATCGCCTCTTCAAAGAGGCGTTCTATGTTCTCTTTTGCCGCCTTACACAGACCATACATTTTTTCATGATACTCATCCATAGCAAATTCACTTAACCTCTCATGGGCAACCTCGGCACTGCTGATGATTTTTTGCGTTTGTCCAGAGATGGATTGCATCTCTTTGGTGCCAGATTCCAGTTGTTCGCTGATTTTGCCAATGGAGTCTTTGATGTTTAATAATTGGTCAGAGTTATAATCAGAACTTTTAGCAATCGTCGAAATTTGTTCTTCTATCTTTTCCGCATTGGTGATAAAAAGTTTGATTTCATTCCCGACGCATTGTACTTTTTCACTCGCATGTCCGACCTCGGCCCTTAGGGCTTCGATGCTTGCAAACACATCACTGGTCTCTTGTTGAATTTGTTTGACGATGATATTGACTTCGCCTGTGGATTTAGAGGTTCGTTCGGCTAAGTTTCGCACTTCATCTGCTACAACCGCAAAGCCACGTCCATGCTCACCCGCACGTGCAGCTTCAATGGCGGCATTGAGTGCTAAAAGATTGGTTTGATCGGCGATATCATCGATGACTGTTGTCACGTTTTGAATGGTGATGGATTTTTCACGCAGAGCACTTACCTTTGAAGCAGCATCGGCTGTTTGGACGTTAATAGTGTTCATCCTCCCAATGATTTCATTGAGTTCGGTGATGCTTTTTTTGCTTTCACTCATCGAGAGCTTTGCAAAAGAAGAGGCTTCTTGAGAGTTTGTACTCACTGTATTTACATGTTCAAAAATATTTTGGGCAGAATCAGAGATAGCTGAAATTGAGGCGGCTTTTTCCTCCAATTTTTTAGACATAGTATCGATGGAAAACATGAGCTGTGCCGTTGCAATAGAGTTTTTACCCGCACTTTCGGAATAGTTTTCACTCAAATGGGTTAAAATGCCCAAGAGTGCATAAATTTTTTCAAATAAGGTTTTGATCAAAGGGTTATTTTGGCTTACATGTAAGAACGATTGCTTGTGTGTTTCGCGCTCTTGCTTGATTCTTGCATCCAGTTTTCCAATACTCTCAAAAGCACTTTGTAAAGGTTTGATAAGAATACTGTACAAAAACCCAAGGAGCGTAACCAAAAGTACCAGTGCTAAAAGGGCAACAATCAAAGGATTTGACACAAAAAATGTACTTGCAACAAGCCCTAAAAAAAGGAGGATAAAGAGTGCAGAAATTTTTAAAAAATAGTGTTGTAACATGGCTTAAACCTTTAGCGTGACATCTTAATTATATGAGAACAAATAGAATAGCAAATTAGGTATGACATTAATATGAAATTTATGAAATGCAAGTGTTTTTTAAGCCAAGAGAGATAATTTGTAACCTCATAGAAAAAAGAGAAAAATTAAGCTAGAATTCCGCATACAATTTTTAGGAGAACGCAGTGTCCAGTACCTCAAAATATACCAAAATCAACAGTCTAAAATCCGTTAAAAAATGCCTTTTCCCCGCAGCTGGGTATGGAACACGTTTTTTACCCGCAACCAAAGCAATGCCCAAAGAGATGTTACCCGTTTTAACTAAGCCTCTTATTCAATACGGTGTTGAAGAAGCCGTGAGTGCAGGGATTGATACCATGGCGATTGTCACAGGACGAGGTAAAAGAGCGATTGAAGACCATTTTGATGTGAGCTATGAGTTAGAGCATCAAATCAAAGGAACATCTAAAGAGAGCTATTTAACAGAAATTCGAGAACTCATCGATAATTGTACCTTTAGTTACACCCGTCAAGTGGAAATGAAAGGTTTGGGACACGCAATTTTAACGGGTAGAACCCTTATTGGAGATGAGCCATTTGCGGTTATTCTAGCCGATGACTTGTGTGACAATGACGAAGATGAACCTGTTTTAAAACAGATGGTAGAGGTGTATGAAAAGTACCGCTGTTGTGTCGTGGCGATTGAAGAGGTTCCCCGTGAAGAGACGAACAAGTATGGTGTCATTGCTGGACGTATTGTAGATGGGAATGAATCGGTATTGCGAGTTTCGGATATGGTGGAAAAACCAGACCCAAAAGATGCACCAAGTAATCTAGCCATTATCGGTCGCTATATTTTAATTCCTGAAATTTTTGAAGTGATTGAGAATACTAAGCCTGGAAAAGGCGGTGAAATTCAAATCACTGATGCACTATTAGAGCTTGCTAAACAGGGCAAAGTCATCGCATACAAATTCACAGGAAAACGCTTTGATTGTGGTTCCATTGAGGGCTTTGTTGAAGCAACCAACTACTTTCACGACAAGATAAAATAGACACCCCCTTTAAACTACTTAGGGCTTTTTGGCTTTGCCCACAAGCCCTAATGAAACTCCTTCCTAAACCCTTTATTAGCTTCTCTTGGCTATAATCTGCGCATTCATAAAATACACAGGCGGAACGATTCATGTCTAATCAAAATACAAAATATATTTTTATAACAGGGGGCGTATTAAGCTCTTTGGGTAAAGGAATTTCTGCGGCGAGTATTTCAACACTCCTTAAAAATGTCGGTTTTAAAGTAAGCATTTTAAAAGCCGATCCTTACATCAACGTCGATCCTGGTACCATGAGTCCCTTGGAACATGGAGAGGTTTTTGTGACCGATGATGGGGCTGAAACGGATTTGGATTTGGGACATTATGAGCGATTTTTAGATGAAAATCTCACCCAAGCTAACAATTTTACGACAGGTCGTGTTTATTCAGCGGTGATTGAAAAAGAGCGACGGGGTGATTATTTGGGAAAGACCATTCAGGTTATTCCTCATATCGTCGATGAAATAGCAGGTCGTATTAAAGAAGCAGGTCGAGGAAAGGACATCCTCATTGTAGAAATTGGTGGAACAGTAGGCGATATCGAAGGACTCCCTTTTTTAGAGGCGATTCGCTCTTTGCGCGCAGAGCTTGGCAAGCGTCGCACGATGAATATTCACCTCACTCTAATCCCTTTTATTAAAGCAGCGGGTGAGCTTAAAACCAAACCAACCCAACACTCTGTTCAAGAACTTCGTCGTATCGGTATCAGTCCTGATATGCTCATTTGCCGTTCTGAATATCCGTTGCCTAAAGAGTTACGCAATAAATTGGCATTTTCGTGTGGTGTTGAGCGTAATTCGGTGATTGAATGTTTGGACGCGCAGACGATTTATCAAGTGCCACTTAGTTTTTTAAAAGAGAACATTCTTGTTCCTATTTCAGAAGCCCTAGATTTAGGGGAACTTACCCCGCATATGGATGAATGGGACATCCTTGTAAAGCGTGTCATCGCACCTCGCGATGAGCTTAAAATCGCGTTTGTGGGTAAATACCTTGACTTGAAAGAGTCGTATAAGTCTTTGACTGAATCACTCATTCATGCAGGAGCCCATCTTAATGCCAAAGTGGGTATTAAGTGGGTAGATTCGGAGATGATTGAAGAAAAAGGGTGCGAAGAAATTCTTTCCGATGTCGATGGTATCTTAGTTGCAGGTGGCTTTGGTGAGCGAGGCGTTGTGGGTAAAATGGAAGCCATTCGTTATGCCCGTGAAAATAAAATCCCTTATCTTGGAATCTGCCTTGGAATGCAATTAGCGATGATTGAATTTGCTCGCAATGTGTTAAACATTGAAGATGCCAATTCGGCGGAATTTAACGCTACATGTAAAAACCCTATTATCTATTTGATTGACTCATTTATGGACGCAAGTGGTCAGAAGCAATTACGCACCTTCCAAAGCCCCTTAGGTGGTACGATGCGTTTGGGAGGCTATGAGTGTGAGACAAAACCTCATTCGCTTTTACGTACGGTTTACGATGGTGCTAAAGTCATTCGTGAGCGTCACCGTCACCGTTATGAAGCCAACCCTGCGTATCGTGAAGCCTTTGAAAAAGCGGGTTTGATTGTCAGTGGTGAGAGCAACGGTCTGATTGAAGCGGTTGAGTTAAAAGAGCACCCATGGTTTTTAGGTGTTCAGTTTCACCCTGAGTTTACCTCCCGTTTAACCAACCCCAATAAAACCATTTTGGCGTTTTCTAAAGCTGCTTTAACGCAGCGCCAAAATGGGTAGTTTGCTTACCAAAGAGGAGATTAAACGGATTCTTCAAAGTCGGTTTGAAAATGATGAATGCACCCGTTTAGGAGAGATTCCTAAGCCCTCCTCTTTGAAAGATATTGGTCGAGCTTCAAAACGTATCGTTCGGGCGATGCGTGAGAAAGAGCGCATTGCGATTGTGGGTGATTATGATGTTGACGGGGTGATTTCCTCGGTTATTTTGAGTCAGTTTTTTGATGATTTGGGGGTGGATTATTCGCTCATTATTCCCAATCGTTTTACCGATGGTTATGGTTTAAATCCAGAGATTGTTGCGAAACTTGATGTACATGTGATTATCACTGTGGATAATGGCATCTCTGCTGTAGAAGCTGCTCAGATATGTAAAGACCAAGGCATTGATTTGATTATTACAGATCATCACAATGTTCCTTCTGTTATTCCCGATGCGTATGCGATTGTCAATCCCAAGCAAGAGGATTGCGATTTTCCAAACTGTGAGATTTGCGGTGCGCAAGTGGCGTGGTATTTGGTCGCAGCACTCAAAGAAGAGATGGGTGTGGAGTATGATCTCTCTAGCTTTTTAGACCTTCTGTGTATCGCTATTATGGCAGATATGATGGAACTTACGGGGATGAACCGTGTCATGGTTAAAAAAGGCATTAGCGACCTTAATCGTTCCAAACGCATAGCCTTTGAGGCCATTAAACAGTACTATGGTAAAAGCACCTTGGAGGGAGATGATATCTCTTTTTTAATCGCACCGCTCATCAACAGTTCGGGGCGCATGGAAGATGCAATTTTGTCGTATGAGTTTTTAAAATCAAACGATATCCATCAAGCACTTGAAAAATTAGAATACATCGTCTCTTTAAATGAAGCACGTAAAGATGAAGAGCGTTTACTGTTTGAATCGACGCTTAAGTATGTTAAAGAGGATGAAAACATTATCGTGGCATGGGGCGAGGAGTGGCATGAGGGGATTGTGGGTATCGTCGCTTCAAGGCTTTCTAAACGCTTTAAAAAACCCGCCATTGTCTTTTCCATTAAAGAAGATAAAGCTAAAGGTAGTGCACGCGGTGTAGGCGATGTGGATATCTTAGAATTGATTCGCTCGCAAGAGGCCCTTTTATTAGGATATGGTGGGCATAAAGGTGCTGCGGGTGTCTCTATCGAAGTCAAAAATCTTGAGCAATTTCGCGTCAATCTTGTCCACGCAGCAAAGGCGTTAAGCAAAGAAGAGATGGCTTTAGATGTTGATCTTTTGGGCGAAATTAGCGTCGATCAGATTGATTTTGAATTGTTAGAAATTTTAGAAAACCAAGAGCCTTATGGGCAAAAAAACCCAAAACCCAGCTTTTTACTGCGGAATATTTCGGTAAAAGTAGACCGTCTCATTGGTAAAGATGGGCAACATTTGAAGCTTATTTTGCAAGAAGGAAGTAGTGCTTTAGAGGCGTTGTTTTTTAATTATGATGTGAAAGCCAAGCAAAATGACCGTATCGACATTTTATTTACGGTCTCACGCAACGATTACAGAGGGCTGGTAACACCTCAACTGCTTATTAAACAGATTGTGAAAAAATATTAGACTTCTTAAGCTTGGCTTGAAAAGCGTGTGAGGCGTTATTGAAAGAACGCCATTAATATTCCCTACCGTCTTTTACGGGAACAAAGAGGCACTCGTCTAGTGCTTCTTTGTGTATGCCCTCTTCCATCTTGAGAAATCGTGTGATAATCTGTTTCGTCCCTTTTTCAATGGGCGCAACCAAAATTCCCCCTACTTTTAACTGCTCAAAAAGTCTTTGAGGCACTTGGGGTGTTGAAGCGGAAAATAAAATACGATCATACGGCGCAAATTCTCTCCAACCGTTTTGTCCATCATCGTATCTCGTATGAATATTGGTGACACCTAAAAGTTTAAAACGCTCTTTCGCCTCTTTTAAAAGCCTCTCAATGCGCTCAATGGTAAATACCCGACGGATCAGCTTGCTTAAAACAAGTGCTTGATACCCGCTCCCGCACCCAATCTCCAAAACGCTATCCGCACCTTTACATGTAAGCGCTTCTGTCATCTTAGCCACTGTTAAAGGCGAGCTAATCCACTGGTTTGAAGCCAAAGGAAGTGCATCAAGTTTGTAGGCGTGTAGTGCCATACCTTGCGGAACAAATAGTTCACGCTCACTGGCACAGAGTGCATCGTAAACATTGGCGCTAATGGGAAAAAGTTTGGCAATATCATCGGCCATTTTTTTGTGTTTTTGAAAGCGTATTTTATCTTTAAAATGGGCCGTGTGAGGCATGTGTGTTGAGTCCTATGTCAATATAACGTCGCATGGTTTGTAGCTCTTTGGCATCATACGTACTGGTAATAACGGGTTGTGCATCGTCTCGTTTTGCAATGCCAAAAGGGGAGACAATCCCACTGCTCTTCGCCATCTTTTCATCGGCACTGTTTGCACAAATCACATAGGCTTGGTTTGCAATAGCCAGTGCGGTGCTCAGTGCTTCTAAATGACCTTTTCGTGTTTCCCCCCAAAAAGAAGGAATCAAGATAATATCGGCACCCTTAACCTGTTCCCAAAGGGCAGGAAAACGAAGCTCAAAGCAAATCAACACAGCAATTTTTATTCCCTCAATCTCAAAGCGTTGAATAGCGTCTGTTGCGCCAGCATGAAAGTAACGCTCTTCATCGCCAAGCGCAAACAGTTTAGCCTTGTTTTGTGTGTAAAGGCATTGACCTTTGTGAAAAAGCATAAAGGTATTGAAAAAATTTTCATTTTTTTGAGTGATAAGTGTCAAGCCAATGGTTTTACATGTAGAGAGTTTTTTAAGCGTTGAAAGGTGCGTGTTTGAAAAAGCAGCTGCTTCAGGCAAGGCATCGTAACTGTACCCACTCAGGCACAATTCGGGTGCCAAGATAAGAGCATTCGAGGGACATGTATCGACCAACGTACTAAGCGTTTCAAGGTTTTGCTTAAAATCATGAAACGCATAGTCAAATTGAAGTGCACACAGTGTCATACTAGAAGTCATCAAATGAGAGACTGCCTTTACTGTAGTTGGAGACATTGCCTTCAAAGAAGTTGGTTTTTTGGTCGTTAAATTTGGAGAAGTCATCGACCCATTTGATAGGGTGTTTGGCATTGTAAAGTTTGTCAAAGCCTACAGCTAAGAGTCTGTCGTCGATAAGATAGTGGATGTATTCGGTAATGATATCATCGGTAAAGCCCATGATCTGATTTTGAGTGATATATTTGCCCCACTCTATTTCTAAATCACCTGCTTTTTGGAACATATCGTACACTTTGGCTTTAAGCTCAGGCGTAAAAAGTTCAGGGCGCTCTTTTTGTACGGAGTTAATCATATTTTGAAAAATCAAAAGATGGGTGATTTCATCACGTTGAATGAAACGTATCATTTGCGCACTTCCAAGCATTCGTCCAGCGCGTGCTAGAGCGTAGATAGCGGTAAAACCTGAATAGAAATAAATCCCTTCTAAAATCTGGTTGGCAAACATGGCAAGGACAAGTTTTTCATCGGTCACATCGCCTGCGAGTTCCTCGTAAACGCTTGAGATATAGTCATTTTTACGACGTAAGACCTCATCGTGCTTTTCCATCTCGTAAATCAAATCGGTGTTGTCACAAATGGCTTCGACCATAACGGCATACGATTTGGAGTGGTTGGCTTCTTCGTAAGCTTGACGTGAAAGACAAGCGTTGATTTCGGGTGCAGTGATATAAGGGTTGATGTTATCGGCTAAGTTGTTGGTTTGAAAACTATCCATGCTGATGAGTTGTGACCACACAAGGTCATACATGCGCTTTTCGGCATCGGTGAGATTTTTGTTGTAGTCGATGACATCTTTGGTGGTATCGACTTCTTTAGGAAACCACGTATTGCCCTCCATCATATCCCACAGTTTGAGCGCCCATGTGTATTTTGCTTTGGTAAAATTGAGAATTCCATGAGGATTGCCGCTGAAAACTCTTCGGTCATTGAGACTTTCATTGGAATTTGGGTTGTAGATTTTTTTACGTTCCATTGAGACTTCCTGCGTTTTGATTGAGGGTACTATTGTATCAAAAATTTCTTAAGTCTATGGGCAAAAGCTTACTTAGTTGGCTCAAATCAACCTTATTTTGTTCTTCTTTTGTTTCACCTAGGGTTTCGTTTACATGTAAATAATGTTGCACGTAGTACGTCCCTTTGTAGCCTTTGACATGTAAATCTTCAATGATGGTATTGACGTCGTTAATGCTTAAAAAATCGCTATGCCATGTGGTGCGTACTTCAAAGGGAAGTTCACTTTTTAAAAGCAGTTCTAAGCTTTGTTCAACACGTTTGGGGTGTGCGTAGTGCGTAAGGGTTTGATAGCCATTCCAAGGGCTTTTGTAATCTAGGGCTACGTAATCAATCGCTTTACATGTAAGCAGTTTTTCTAAAATATCAGGGTTGGTTCCATTGGTATCTATTTTAATCTTATAGCCAAGTGCTTTGATGGCTTCACAGAAAGCTTTTAAATCGAGATAGAGGGTACACTCTCCACCGCTGAGCACCACACCATCCAAACGCCCCTGACGGCTTTGTAAAAAACGCAGTGCCTCATCGGTGCTAATGGTTCCATTTTCACGCACAATGCGAGGGTTGTAGCAGTAAGGGCATGCCATATTACATTTGGCAAACCAGAGAATACACGCTAGATGATTGGGATAATCTAGCGTGGTAAATTTGGTGATACTGTGTATCGGAGTATTAGCAGCCACACTTCTCAACAAACTGAATGCGCTCTTTGTGCTCACCCGTTTTGCCTACGTTAAAACTCTCCACAGGTCTATGATAACCCATAACACGTGTATAGACGATACATTTGGTGCGTTTGTCTCTTAGTTTTTCTAAGATTTCTGATTTACTCATGATGCCACTCCTTCTTTTTGGTGTTGTTCAATCAATTCTTCATCGCATTTTGGACAAAATTCATGCTCACCGCTGATATAGCCATGTTTTTCACACACGGAAAAAACGGGCGTGATGGTAAGGTATGGCATACGGTAGTTCGTAATCACATTTTTAACCAACTTTTTGCACGCTTCGGCTGAGCTAATACGCTCTTTCATATAAAGGTGCAATACCGTACCTCCCGTGTAAGAACACTGCAAATCATCTTGCATATCCAACGCTTCAAAAGGGTCATCCGTAAAATTGGCAGGTAATTGTGATGAGTTGGTATAATAGACATTTTTGCCAAATCCCGCTTGAATAATCTCTGGATAACGCTTTTTATCTTCTTTCGCAAAACGGTACGTTGTACCTTCTGCTGGTGTTGCTTCAAGGTTATACAGATTGCCTGTTGCTTCTTGGTATGCTACCATTTTATTACGCATAAACTCTAAGATTTCGTGAGCAAATTCCATTCCATATTCATCGGCAATCGTGTGTTTGTCATCGGTAAAATTACGAATCATCTCATTAATGCCATTGACTCCGATGGTCGAGAAATGGCTGTTAAACCCTGGCAAATAGCGTGCGGTATAAGGGTAAAGCCCACGGTTGTACATTTCTTGAACAAAAACACGCTTTTTCTCTAGGGTTGATTTTGCCAAATCCATTAAATGTTCAAACTCTTCCATTAATTTTTCTTTGTTGCCTCGATAAAGATAACCCAGTCGCGCCATATTGAGCGTAACCACCCCAATACTTCCTGTCATCTCCGCACTTCCAAAAAGTCCGCCACCACGTTTTAAAAGCTCTCTAAGGTCTAGTTGCAAACGACAACACATGGAACGTACATGTCCTGGTTTATAGGCTTTTGGGTTTTCAACCAACTTGCCATTTTCATCTCTAACGTATTGGCTTCCGATAAAGTTTTGAAAATAAGAGGAGCCAATTTTAGCCGTATTCTCAAAGAGTAAATCGGTATTTTCTCCATCCCAATTAAAGTCTTCAGTAATATTGACCGTAGGAATAGGGAATGTGAAAGGCTGACCTGTTTTGTCGCCCTCGGTCATCACTTCATAATAGGCTTTGTTAATGAGGTTCATCTCTTTTTGGAAATGTTTATAGGTCATGGCTTCAAGTGAAGTAACCCCACGTTTTTTAGCCTCTTCTATCAGTTCATCATCATTAATCTCTTTAAAAAGATGACGTTGGCTAGATGTTGGGATTTGATCTGCTAAGTCACTAGGAACTGTCCAATCAATCGTAATGTTTGTAAACGGGCTTTGTCCCCAGCGTGCGGGAACGTTAAGATTATAGATAAAGCTACGAATGGCTTTTTTAATCTCTTTGTATGAAATCTTATCTTTAAACGCATAAGGTGCTAAGTAGGTATCAAACGAGCTAAACGCTTGCGCGCCCGCCCATTCGCTTTGTAAAATGCCCAAAAAATTTGCCATTTGCCCCAATGCTTCACGGAAATGTTGCGGTGGACGACTCTCAACGCGACCCCTAACGCCGTTAAATCCCTCATCCAAAAGAACACGTAAACTCCAACCCGCACAATAGGCTGTGAGACAGTCCAAATCATGGATATGGTAGTCTCCATTACGGTGAGCAAGTCCTTCTTCTTTAGAATAAATTTTATCGAGCCAGTAGTTGGCGATGACCTTACCCGCAGTATTGTTGACAAGTCCCGCATTAGAATAGCCCGTATTTGAGTTGGCTTTAATTCTCCAGTCACTCTTGCCAATATACTCTTCAATGGTTTGCGTGGAATTGATGTAGGTGGTATCTTCGCTTAGCCCATAAATATGTTCACGTTGCATTTTGTGCGTATGACGGTAGAGTATAAAAGAGCGCATGACGTCAAAATAGCGTGCCTTGTAAAGTTCTTGTTCAATCATGTCCTGAACATCTTCAACTGCTGCTACTCTTTTTTTCTCGATACGTTTCAAAATTTCTTGAAAGATGTTTTCATCATAGAGTACCCCCTCGCTTTTAAAGGCTTTTTTGATGGCATCTTCGATTTTATAGGCGTAGAATTCTTCTGTGGTTCCGTCACGTTTGAGTATTTTGGTTAACATGGTGTTCCTAGAGTGAAAAGTAGTAAAGATTATAGTGTGGAAAAAATTTAATTAAACTTAATCATTAAGATGAAACAACTATGTCACAGCTGTAAAATAAGGCTAAAATATCATTTTAGCTTAATGACTAAACAATCGTTTATTTGGGAAAATTACTGCTTTATGCTATAAAAATATTAAAAATTAAAAGTAATTTATATTTTAAATAAAATAATTTCAAAGTGCGTGATGTAAAGCTTCGTTTACATGTAAAACAGTCGTGTCAAAGAAAGGTAAAAAAGAGTCTTTTTCTTCAATCAAAAGCCCAATTTCTGTACATCCTAAGATGACAGAATCAATGGTTGTATCGTCAGTATAGAGTTGATGAATTGTGTCTAAAAAGAGAGTTTTTGATTTTTCTTCGCACTTTCCAAGACAGAGTTCATCAAAAATAATATAATTTATTTTTTCAATCGTTTGGATGTCTGGAATCGTAATACGAAGTCCTTCCTCTTCTAAAATTTTTTTGTAAAAATCTTCTTGCATGGTAAATTGTGTACCGAGTAGAATGGCATGTCTTTTTTTGTTTTCCTTCAAAGCCGTTGCTGTTGCTTTGGCAATATGAACGAAAGGAATATGTAAAGCACGTGTGATGATGGGTGCGACTTTGTGCATTGTGTTGGTACACAGTAAAAGCAGTTCTGCGCCTGCTTTTTCCAAAGCGTGTGCGGCATCTTCTAAAACTTTTCCCGCTTCATCCCATCGCCCTTCTCGTTGCATCACTTCAATGGGTGCAAAATCAACGGAGTATAAAATAATTTTGGCACTGTGCAGTCCACCTAATTGCTCTTTGACTCCAAGATTGAGGAGTCTGTAGTAACTTTGAGTGGACTCCCAACTCATACCGCCGATGAGTCCAATTATTTTCATGAATTTCCTTTACATGTAAAGCTTACTGACAACCCTCACACTCAATGCTACGATCGGCGACTTCGAGTTTGTTTTCAGGCGATTGTGAACGTAAATAATAGGTTGATTTGACACCCAATTTCCATGCTAGCATATAGATATCATTGAGGTATTTTCCACTGGCTTTATCGAGCGTGATAAAGATGTTAAGGCTTTGTCCTTGGTCAATCCATTTTTGGCGAATCGCACCTGCTTTGATAAGCACGCGTTGGTCAAGGTCATACGCTGGGGTGTAGAAATTCCATGTATCAGGGCTAAGATTTGGAACGACCACAGGAATCATACCTGAGAGGTTCTCTTCAAACCATTTGCGTTTATACACAGGCTCTATCGTTTGGGTGGTTCCGACTAAAATAGAGATGGAGCTAGTCGGTGCAATTGCCATTAAATAGCCATTGCGCATACCATTTTTCTTCACTTTTTCCCTCAATCCTTCCCAGTCAAAGGTAAAGTCAAAAAGCCCACCACGTTCAACTAATCGTTTGGCATCTTCATTTGCAGTATCAATAGGAAAAATACCTCGGCTCCATTTTGAGCCTTCAAATTCAGGGTAAGCTCCTTTTTCAAGAGAGAGATTCGAGGATGCTAAAATCGCATTGTAACTAATGGCTTCCATGACTTCATCAATCTTGCTAAAGTGCTCATAGCTCCCCCACGCAATACGTTGCTCAGCAAGCATTTGCGCTTCACCCATAACGCCTAGGCCAATCGCACGTGATTTGAGGTTGGTGTGTTTGACTTTGGCGTGGGGGTAGAAGTTGAGATCAATCACATTATCAAGCATACGGATTGCAATAGGCACAACGCGCTCAATGTCCTCTTTGGTGTTAATTTTTGAAAGATTGACGCTGGCAAGATTACAGACGGCTGTTTTACCTTCAATCATCTCTTTTTCAACGATGAAAATATCTTTGCCATTAATGCTATCAAGTGCTGTTACTTTTTTGGCTTCTTTTTCAATGCCACTATCAACCTTGATCAAATCATGTTCTTCAAAGGTGTCAATACTTTGGTCATTGTAAACGATCTTGATTTTATAATGATTTGGCTCAGTATTTTGAAAAATTTCGGTACATAAGTTAGAGCTTCGAATGAGTCCCGTATGGTCATTTGGATTGGCTTTATTGGCATTATCTTTAAAACAAAGGAAAGGACTACCGCTTTCAAAATAACTGGTAAGGATTTTTTTCCAAAGTTCTTTTGCAGGAATATGCTCTTTGGCGACAGATTCGTTTTGTTCGTACGCAATGTACCGACGTTCAAACTCTTCGCCATACACTTCGCACAAATCGCCCGTTTCAGCTGGGTCAAACAGTGTCCAAATGGCATTTTCTTCAATACGCTTCATAAAAAGGTCGTTAATCCAAAGGGCTGGGAAGAGTTCATGGGCACGGCGTCTTTCTTCACCTGAATTTTTCTTCAAATCTAAAAAGTCGGAGATATCCATATGCCAAGGCTCTAAATAAACGGCAATCGCACCTTTTCTTGTGCCTAGCTGATCTACTGCAACCGCAATGTCATTGGTGATTTTGAGAAACGGTATAACGCCGCCTGCGGCATTTTTATGTCCGTCTATCATTCCGCCCATCGAGCGAACCAAGTTCCAATCCCAGCCAATGCCTCCACCAAATTTACTCAAAAGTGACATCTCTTTATAGGAGTCAAAAATACCTTCGATGTTATCAGGTGTGCTTCCGATGTAGCAAGAGCTCAGTTGATGGCGTGTGGTTCGTGCGTTGGAAAGTGTAGGTGTTGCTAACATCACTTCAAATTTGCTAATCACATCGTAAAACTTCTTCGCCCAATCTTGGGAGTTAAGTTCATTTTGCGCTAAAAACATCGCAATAGCCATAAACATGTGCTGTGGTAATTCGATAGGTTTACCCTGTCTGTTTTTAATCAAATAACGGTCATGGAGCGTTTTAATACCAAGGTAATTAAATTGTAAATCACGTTCAGGTTTTATGTGAGATTCTAGATCTTTAAGGTCATATTTTTCTTTGAGTCCTAACGCAATTCTTCCTTTTTTCTCACCACGTTCTAAGTATTCTGTAAAACTTCCGTATCCTGTGAAGGCGTTGACTTTGTGATAGAGGTCATAAAGAAAAAGCCTAGCGGCAACATACGTCCAGTTAGGTCTGTCAATATCGATTTTATCCACCGCTGTTTTAATCAGCGTTTTTTGAATTTCTTCTGTAGTGATTTTATCTCGAAATTGAATTTTTGCATCCACTTCGAGTTCACTCTGAGAGACATTGTCTAGCCCTTGGACAGCAGAAGAGGTGTACTTTTGGATTTTTGAAATATCAAGTGGCTCAATACGGCCATTGCGTTTTTGGACGGTTAACATTATTTGAACACCCTTTGGAAGATTTTATCGACATTTTTTGTGTAGTAACTATAATCAAAGCACTCTCTAATTTCGGATTCACTTAAACTCGCTCTTAAATCTTCATCGGCAAGAAGATTTTGAAGGTATAAGCTCTCCCCTTGTGCATTTAAGGCTGGTTTTCCTTGTTGTAAATCTGCCCATACTTTCATGGCATTTCTTTGAACGATTTTGTAGGCATCTTCACGAGATACATTTTTAAGAGGAAGTTCAAGCAAGATGCGTTGTGAAAAGACAAGACCTCCTGTAAGATTGAGGTTACGCATCATGTTTTCTGGGTAAACGACCAGCTTTGAGATAACACTATTAAGTCGGTGAAGCATGAAATCTGTGGTAATAAAACCATCAGGTAAGATAAAACGCTCAACGGAGCTATGACTGATGTCTCGCTCATGCCATAATGCCACGTTTTCCATCGCAGGAATGGCATAGGCTCTTATCATTCGGCAAAGCCCTGTGATGTTCTCACTTAAAACGGGATTGCGTTTATGAGGCATTGCAGAGCTTCCTTTTTGACCTTGCTCAAAAAACTCTTCACATTCATACACTTCGGTTCGCTGATAGTGACGAATCGCAACGGCAATTTTCTCACAACTTGATGCTAAAAGAGCGAGTGCGTTCATGAGTGCCGCGTAACGGTCACGTTGGATGATTTGATTTGAAACGGGAGCTGGCTTTAGTCCTAAATCTTCACACACGAGCTCTTCAAGTTCAATGGGAGAGTGTGCCATGTTGCCCATTGCCCCACTGATTTGTCCTACAGAGATGACTTCCATCACATTTTCAAGATTTGTAAGACTTCGTTTGATTTCTTCGTACCAAATAGCAAGCACTAAACCAAAAGTAATGGGTTCTCCATGAATGCCATGACTTCGTCCGACCATCAAGGTCATCTTGTGTTCTATCGCTCTAGTCTTTAATGATTCCATCAATGTTTTAACATCTTCAATGATTACATGTAAAGAATCCCGCATCTGAAGTGCAACGGCGGTGTCAATACAATCCGAACTGGTCATGCCATAATGCACCCACCTGCTCTCTTCTCCAAGGCTGTCTGCCACGCTGGTTAAAAAAGCGATAACGTCATGGCGGGTTACTTTTTCAATTTCATCAATTCTATCAATATTAAATGCAGCATTTTTAACAATTTTTTCACAATCACTCTCAGGGATAAGACCTAGTTTATTCCACGCTTTTGTTGCGGCAATTTCTACTTTGAGCCAGGCATCGTATTTTGCTTTAATGGTCCAATGTTGTTTCATCTCTTCTCTGGCGTAGCGTTCTACCATCTTTTTATCCTTATCTGATTTGTGATTTTTTTGTGATAAAATACGACGTATCTATCTTGTATAAGGTACTTTTGTAAAGTTAAAATTTTAACAAAAACGGACTAAAAAAGGGTTGAATTTTGGCATATATTGTGAAAAAGTTTCTTCTTGAAAAACCTACTCCTGCATTTCGTTTTTTAATGGACGCCTTTGGTGTGCGTATGGGTGAAGCACAGAAGATGATTGATAGAAGGCGGGTATTTGTTGAAGAGGAGCAACTCCTTAAAAAATCTGCACTGATTGTTGGAAATATTGGAGTGGTTGTTTTTGAGGGTGTTTCAAAAGGCTTAAAACCTGTTTTTGAAACAGAAGATTTTGCAGTGTTTGAAAAACCAAGTGGGGTGATGATTCATCCTAGAAAGAGAAGTGATGGGTATACTCTCAATGATGAAATCAAATCTCTCTATGGAAATGATGCTAATTGCGCGCATCGAATTGATAAAAGTACAAGTGGTTTAGTCTTGGCTGGAAAGCACAAGAAAGCGGAAATCGAACTTAAAAACCTCTTTGCTACCAGACGTATTCACAAGAGTTATTTAGCACTGGTTCATGGAAAAATAGATGCGTGCATTATGATAAATACTAAACTTAAACGTGATGTTGAGACAAGCTTGATTCGCCTTAAAGTGCATGTTGATCAAAGAGGGAAAGAGTCGCAAACACAGATTACACCTCTACACTATTTTGTAGACAAAGATGTGACGTTGGTGGAAGCTATTCCATTTACGGGTAGGCAACATCAAATCAGAGTTCATTTGTTCCACGTGAAACATCATATTGTGGGTGATCCGATTTATGGTGTATGTGAGGAAGATGCTGAACGTTTTTTAGATGGAACGATGAGTGCTGATGAACAATGTGAAATTACGAGGAGCTCTCGGTTACTTTTACATGCACACAGTTTAGCCTTTGAGTATAAGGGTGTTTCGTATAAAATAGAATCTAGTTTTGATGCGAAAAAAGAATTTTATAATCTCATGAAAGGTAAAAAATGAAAACAGTTATTCTAGATGGTCATAGTGTTACGCCGAGTAAAGTGGTATGTGTGGGAAGAAATTATGTTGAACATATCAAAGAACTTAATAATGAAGTTCCGACTTCCATGGTTTTATTTATGAAGCCAAATTCTGCTATTAGTTGTGAGCTAACAACACGTGATTCTCCACTACATTATGAAGGTGAAATTTCTTTTATAATTCAAAGTGGAAACATAAAAGCTGTTGGTTTTGGTCTTGACCTAACAAACCGAGCACTTCAAGGTGAGCTTAAAGAAAAAGGTTTACCATGGGAGCGTGCTAAGGCTTTCGATGGTGCTGCGGTTATGAGTTCGTTTGTGAGTATTCATCCATCCGATATCGAAAAACTATCGATGGAATTATGGATTAACGGAGTATTGGTTCAAGAGGGAAGCACTGAGCTTATGATCTACAAACCACTTAGTGTTGTTGAAGAAATCAATTCGTTTTCAACACTTGTGGATAATGACATCGTGATGAGTGGTACGCCTAAAGGGGTAGGAAGTTATGTAAAAGGCGATGTATTTGTGGGAAAAATTTTTCTCAATCAAAAAGAGATAGTTTCTCAAGAATGGATTACAGTATAAAATGGTAAGAGCTTTACATGTAAAGCTCTTATTTGTCTTTTTTAAAAAGGACAATAATCATTCCTCCTAAACCTACGATGACAACGATGACTAGAAATCCTACTTGGAAAAGATCAAGCATGCTCATTGTTTTTCTCCTTATCTTTTAATTGACCACATGCAGCACTAATATCTAAGCCTTTGGATTGACGAATCGTACAAAGTACACCATGATCTACGAGGTATTGTTGAAAAGCGACCATGTCTTTTTCGAGTGGACGTTCAAATTCACTACCAAAATGCGGATTAAAATAAATCAAATTCACTTTGGCTTTTATGCCATGCAGGAGCTTCACCAGTTTCTTTGCACTCTTTTGGTCATCATTGAGTCCTTTCATTACTAAATACTCAAACATGACCCGTTTACGTGCATCTATGGGGAATGCTTTTACGGCATTAATAATAGACTCAATGTTATACGCCTTATTGATAGGCATCAGTTTTTCTCTTAGTACATCATCAACAGCATGTAGCGAAATGGCAAGTAAAACACCTAAATCCATTTTCCCTAATTTTTCTATTTGTGAACTAAGCCCACTGGTAGAAATAGTCTGTCTGCGAGGGGATATAGAAAGACCATCAAGATCATTAAACATACGCACGGCTTTACTCACGTTAGTTAAATTATCCAGCGGTTCTCCCATGCCCATATAGACAATATTCACACGTCTATTTTCTGCTATAGCGTTATCTCTTTTAATCATCAAAACTTGTGTTGTTATCTCTCCAGCACTTAGGTTGCGTTTAAAACCACTTTTGCCAGTGAGACAAAAAGCACAGCCTATTTTACAGCCTACTTGAGATGAGATACAGATGGTATATCGGGTATGATGAATTAACTTTCCCTCTTCATCACTTTGCTCTTGCTTCATAGGAAGAAGAACTGATTCGACGGTATTGCCATCTTTGAGCACAAAGAGATACTTCTTACTTCCATCCCTACTCTCTTCAATTTTAACAATAGATAGTGGGTCAAGATAGTAATTCTCTTCAAGTTGAACTTTAAGCTCTTTTGGCAGATTTTTCATATCCTCAAATGAAGTAACGTATTTTTGATAGAGCCATTGATAAATTTGTTTTGCTCTGAAAGTTGGTTTGACAACTTCACCTAACTCTTCTTTGGATAAATCGAATATATTTTGTTTTTTCATAGTGCCTCAAAATAAAAGGGTATTTTTTACATGTAAAGCGATAAGCTCTTTAGCCTGTGCATGATTTTGAATAAAATCACGATGAGCATTTTCATTGCAATAATTTGTGACAACAAAAAGACCAGAACAAGGAAGATTGAAATTTTTAGCAACACTAAGAACGGAAAAAAATTCCATATTTTCAAGTTCAATATTCTTTTCGAGCATTTTTTGACCCAATACTACATCGGTGGTAATGTAGTTACTTGAATTAACGATTGGGGAAGAGTTTTGTGTTCCACGTGAAACATGCGGAGGCATTGTTTCAATAAATGGCTCAAGTGGTGTATAACAAAGATTATTCAAGAAGCCAAGTTCGATATTTGAAGCTTTATGACTTTGAATCGTATCAAAAATGGTATGTCGACCGTAGCTACCTGCGGTTCCTACAAAAAACAAAAAAGAAGGTTTTTCTTTAAGGACAAGTTTTGTAAGGTTTATGGCACTTTCGACAATCCCAATCCCAATGGGTTTTGCAAAATCGAAACTTTCAATATTCCCTGCACAAAGAGTCATAATCTTACCGCAATTCCCTCATGTAAGAGGTAGCGTTTAAGATCCATAATATCAATTTCTTTGAAATGAAATATTGAAGCCGCGAGTGCAGCATCAGCACCATTTAAAAATGCTTCTTTAATGTGTTCCATTGTTCCAGCACCTCCGCTAGCAATAACGGGAATACCCAACATTGAACTCATCATAGAAGTAAGGGGGATATCATAGCCATTCTTAACACCATCGCAATCCATAGATGTTAAGAGGATTTCTCCAGCACCTCTGTTTTCAACCTCTTTTGCCCACGCAAGGGCATCAATTCCAGTATCAATACGTCCACCGTTAATAAAAACATGCCAAGAATCGCCAATACGTTTAGCATCAATCGCAACAACAATGCATTGAGAACCAAAACGCTTTGATGCTTCATTGATAAAATATGGGTTGGCAATAGCAGGTGAATTAATGCTCACTTTATCGCAGCCTACATGTAAAAGACGGTAAATATCATCAAGCGTTCGGATGCCCCCACCAACCGTTAAAGGAATAAACACTTCACGGGCTACCTTTTCTACGATGTCCACGATAGTTCCTCGACCTTCATGGCTGGCAGTAATATCTAAAAATGTCAGTTCATCGGCCCCTTCTTCATTATAGCGCTTGGCTATCTCAACAGGATCACCAGCATCTTTAAGACCTACAAAATTGACACCTTTAACAACACGACCATTACTCACATCTAAACATGGGATAATACGCTTAGCAAAATGCTCCATAAAGTTCTCTTTTACAAATAAAATCAATAGCAGATGATAGCAAAAGAATTAAAAAAATCTTCTGAATACACGAGCCTAACACTCCTATAAGTAAACTTTGGCTATAATCGAACAAATTTTAAAAAATAGAGTTCAAAATTGGTAATAGCAAAAAAGAAATTTGGCCAAAATTTTTTAAAAGATGGTACTGTTTTAACAAAAATCATCCAAGCGATGCCCCACAATGAGCGAAAACTTATTGAAATAGGACCTGGCTTAGGTGATTTGACGCAAGAACTACTTAGGGTTAAACCTGTGGTAGCCTATGAGGTCGATGAAGACTTGTGTGTTTATTTGAGAAAGAAGTTCTCAAAAGAGATAGATGAAGGCAAACTAACATTGGTTCATACTGATGTTTTAGAGGTGTTTACCAAAGGTTCACTACTTAATGAGCCTTATGATTTGGTGGCCAATTTGCCTTATTACATTGCAACAACGATTATTTTGGATGCTTTGGATGACCCTTATTGTCATACGATAGAGGTTATGATTCAAAAAGAAGTTGCCGAAAAATTTGCGGCAATTCCAAAAACTAAAGAATTTACGTCTTTAGCTATTTTGGCACAAAGCATTGGTGTTGCGAAGATACTTTTTGATGTAGGACCAGAATGTTTTGATCCTCAGCCAAAGGTGGTGTCGTCTGTTCTCAAAATTGACAAACAAAAGATGTTTGTTAAAGGCTCAATGGAAGGATTATTTGAAAGTAAAGAACAGTTGCAAGCGTTTAAAAAATACTTGCGAAATTCTTTTCAAAATCCTCGTAAAACTTGGTTGAAAAATATAACTTCTGAGTTTAACAAAGAGACTGTATGTGGTATCATGCAGAATCTTGAGCTTCCCATAACGATTCGTCCTCATGAACTTAGCGTCTTGTCTCATCATCTACTATTTAAAACACTAAGGTCGAATGATGCAAGAAAACAACATACACGAGATGAGCACTAAGCCAGAAGCAAATGCTCTGAAAGAAAATCATAACAAACAACACACACAAACTCACGCTAAAAAAGAAGTGAGTAATACAGTAGAGAATAGCGTTTCTAGCGATATTTCCAGCACAAAGCCAAACAAACCAAACAATAACAGAAGACGTCGAGGCAACAAACCACAACAAGGTGGTCCTTCCATAGAAGGGAATGAAGTTTGGCAACGAGATATGAAAAAAGCGATTGATGCTAATGAAAAAATGCACAAAGAACGTTTAGACCGTTCGTACCAGATTGACCAAAACAGTAAGGGCAAGATTAAAATCACACCCCTTGGCGGTTTGGGTGAAATTGGTGGAAATATTTGCGTATTTGAGACAGAAACATCGGCAATTGTTCTTGATGTAGGCATGAGTTTCCCAAGCGAAGACATGCACGGGGTTGATATTTTAATTCCCGATTTTAGTTATTTGCGACAAATTAAGAAAAAAATTGCAGGAATTATCATATCTCATGCACACGAAGATCATATTGGTGCACTAGCGTATCTTTTTAAAGAGATGCAGTTTCCACTTTACGCAACGCCACTTCCGCTGGGAATGATTTCCAATAAATTTGACGAGCATGGATTGAAAGCACATAAAAAATATTTCAGACCTGTTGAAAAGCGCAAAGTGTATAAAATTGGCGAATTTGAAGTCGAGTGGATTCACATTACGCACTCTATTATTGATGCCTCTTCATTGGCCATTAGTACAGAAGCGGGAACGATTATTCATACGGGTGATTTCAAGATTGACCATACCCCGATTGATGGTTTTGTGAGTGATTTAAATCGCTTTTCACATTACGGCGAAAAAGGGGTTTTATGTTTGATGAGCGATAGTACCAACTCGTATAAAGAGGGGATTACGCGTTCAGAAAGTACGGTTGGAAAAACGTTTGACTCTATTTTTGCAAAAGCAAAAGGTCGTGTGATTATGTCTACATTCTCATCAAACATTCATAGGGTGTACCAAGCGATTGATTATGGATTAAAATACGGAAGAAAAGTAAGTGTTATTGGGCGTTCAATGGAGCGTAACCTTTTTACGGCTATTGATTTAGGGTATATTAAACTCGATAAAAGTATCTTTATTGATCCGCATGAAGTGAATAAACATCCTGATAAAGATGTTTTAATTGTCACAACGGGAAGTCAAGGTGAGACGATGAGTGCGCTTTATAGAATGGCAACCGATGAGCATCGACATGTGAAGATTAAGCCCACCGATCAGATTATTATCTCTGCTAAAGCTATTCCTGGAAATGAAGGCAGTGTTTCTAAGGTGCTCAATTTCTTGCTTAAAAGTGGTGCGAATGTCGCGTATCAAGATTTTAGTGAAATTCATGTGAGTGGTCATGCTGCGCAAGAAGAGCAAAAATTGATTCTTCGTCTAACTAAACCAAAGTTTTTTCTTCCTGTGCACGGCGAATACAACCACATTAACAAACACAAAGAAACAGCAATGCAATGTGGTATTCCAGAGCGGAACATTTACCTTATGAGTGATGGAGATCAAGTCGAATTATGTTCTAAATACATTAAAAAAGTAAAAAGTGTTAAAACAGGTAAAGTGTTTATTGATAACCAAATTAATGAACAAATTGCAGATGACGTTGTGATAGACCGCCAAAAACTAGCCGATTCAGGGCTTGTTATGTTAGTAATTCAGTTAGATAAGAGTGAGCATAAACTTATTACAAAACCAAAAATTATTAGTTATGGATTGGTGCCTGATAAGGACGATAAGGCATTTTCAGTTGAGATGGAAGGGGTTATTGACCAGTTCATCGTTAATGCTAAAAAAGAGCTTTTGGAAAATGCCAGAGCCCTTGAAAACGAAGTAAGACAAGTGGTACGAAAACATATCTATCGTACGATGAAAAAATATCCAACCATCGTTCCGACGATTTTTATGATGTAGGCAAAATAATGCATGATTTTAAAGCGATTGCCAAAGAAGTATTAGAACTCGAAGCCAAGGAGCTCATGAATGCAGCAGAGCTTATTGGTGATGAGATGCGTGAAGCAACGGAATTGATTGGCAATCTTACAGGAAAGTTGATTATTACAGGTGTGGGTAAAAGTGGGCTTATTGGCGCAAAGATTGCCGCAACATTAGCCAGTACGGGAACCAGTAGTTTCTTTTTGCATCCAACGGAAGCACTACATGGCGACTTAGGCATGATAGGTAAAGAAGATGCGGTCTTAGCTATTAGTTACAGTGGAGAGAGTGAAGAACTCATCAAGATTTTGCCACATATTAAGCGTTTTGATATTCCCCTCATTGGGATGGCAAAGACAAAAAATTCATCACTGGGAAGATACAGTGACATCTTTTTGCCTTTACATGTAGAAAAAGAGGCATGTCCACTTGATGCAGCACCGACATGTTCAACAACACTCACGTTAGCACTTGGTGATGCACTAGCGGTTTGTTTGATGAAAAAAAGAAATTTTCAAAAAGAAGATTTTGCTTCGTTTCATCCAGGAGGTAGTTTAGGTAAACGACTTTTTGTGAAAGTCAAAGATTTAATGCAGACGCAAAATCTCCCTATTGTTACTCAAAACACAACGTTGAAAGAAGCTATTGTGGCGATGAGTGAAGGGCGCTTGGGTAATGTGTTGATTGTGGATGAAGAGCAAAAATTATTAGCCATTTTGAGTGATGGTGATTTACGCAGAGCACTTATGCGAGAAGATTTTTCTATGGATACAATAGCCTATGCGTATGCGACCAAAAATCCTAAAAAACTGGATGATGCAACGCTGTTAGCCAGTGATGCGTTAGCACTCATTGAAACATACAAAATACAACTTTTAGCCATTACAGATAAAGTGGGTCGGCTAGAGGGTGTGTTACATATCCACGATGTTGTGGAAGCAGGAATAAAATAATGGAATTAGTAAGACTGAATAAAATGATTTCGCACAATACGCACTATTCAAGGCGTGAAGCGGATGAACTTATCAAATCAGGTGTTGTCAAAGTGGATGGTAAAGTAGTTACGGACCTATCTACACAGGTGAGTTTTAAAAATAAAATTGAGCTCAATGGAAAACTTCTTTTTGAAAAACACGGTTACTCGGTGATTGTGTATCACAAACAAAAAGGTGAGTTAGTGAGCAAGAAAGATGATCGTGGTCGAAAAACGATTTACGATACCTTACCTGCAAAATTTGGGCATTACTTAAGTGTTGGACGGTTGGATTTTGCGAGTGAGGGATTGTTGCTACTCTCAGACTCTCCTGAAGTTGTCTCCACACTGATGCACTCTGATTTGGAACGTGTTTATTACGTAAAAATCAATGGTATGGTCACACAAGCGATGGAAAAAGCGATGCAAGAAGGACTTTCTTTGGATGATGCCAGAAAAGGTGGACATGCAAAAAGTGAAATTCATTCGATGGATTTTGCACCTTTTTTATCGTACCGCATCATCAAAAATAACCCAACTTTTTCCACCATTAAAGTCATGATTAACGAGGGAAAAAACAGAGAGCTCAGACGTTTTTTTGGTTATTTTGATGTGGATGTTGTGGATTTAAAACGTGTGAGTTATGGAAAAATTGATTTAGGCATGTTAAAACCTGGAAGAAGCCGTTTCTTTAGTGCGAGTGAATACAGTGCCTTGAAAGATTACTTAGAGTACGTCAAGAAAGAAAAGGTCAATGATCAATAACTTCGCCCTCTTCTTTCGCCCCAAAGCGATAGAGGAACTTTCAGGGCAAAAACATTTAAGTGCGAAAAACAGCCCTTTTTATAAGCTTTTAAAGTCTGGCTCAATGAGCCATTCTCTCTTTTTTGGCCCTGCAGGTGTCGGCAAAACAACCCTAGCGCGTATTGTAGCGCATGAACTTCAACTCCCCTTTTATGAACTGGATGCGACCAGTGTCAAAGTAGAAGAGATTCGCAAGATTTTAGCACAACATCGAGGCGCACTTCAAAAGCCACTTATTTTTATCGATGAAATTCATCGCCTTTCAAAAACGCAACAAGAAGTCCTTTTGCTACCGATGGAAAATCATGAAGCGATTATCATTGGAGCATCAACGGAGAATCCCTATTTTGTTTTAAGCTCAGGCATTCGCTCACGGATGATGCTTTTTGAATTTTATCCTCTTGAGCAGAGTGATTTGTTGGAAATTATTGAACGGGTGCGTAAAACGGTTTTTTTTGAGATAGATGAGGATGCGTTAAATTATTTGGTGAGCTCAAGTGCAGGAGATAGCAGAGCCTTGCTTAATTTACTCGAATTTGCGCTTAAAGTGGATTTACATGTAAACTTTGAAACCCTTAAAACGCTTCGCCCAAGTGCTTTGAAAGACGGTGTGAGTTCAGATAACACACACTATAATTTAATCAGTGCGATGATTAAAAGTGTGAGAGGAAGTGATGTGGATGCGGCACTGTATTATCTTGCACGGTTGATTGATGGTGGAGAAAGCCCTGATTTTATCGCAAGACGTTTGGTGATTTTAGCCAGTGAAGATATTGGCAACGCAAATCCTAACGCACTAAACCTTGCTTCTAGTACGCTCACAAGTGTGAGTAAAATCGGTTATCCAGAAGCGCGTATTATCCTCTCACAATGTTTAGTCTATCTTGTATGCAGTCCAAAGTCTAACAGTGCCTATAATGCCATCAATGCAGCGTTAGCCTATGTGAAAAATGAAAAAGCCTTAAATGTACCAGATCACCTTAAAAGCCCCTCCCCTAAAGGCTATCTCTATCCACACGATTTTGGAGGCTGGATTGAGCAAACATACCTTGAAAAACCTTTGCATTTTTATGAGAGTTCTTCTATTGGCTATGAAAAAACCCTTGATGAGTGGATGCGTAAAATCAAAACTAAAGATAAAAAGGCATAGAATAGTCGCATCATTTTGGGAGTAGCGTATGAAAATAGCGATTGTTGGTGGAGGAATTAGTGGTTTAGCAACAGCGTTTTATCTGCGTCAGTCATGGCCTGATGCGCAGATTGATCTCTTTGAAAAAGAGTTGACACTGGGTGGCAAAATGCTGACCAAAGAAGTTGAAGGCTTCTTTTTTGAAGCAGGAAGCAATGGCTTTTTATCCAATAAACCTGATACTTTAGAGCTTGTAAAATTGAGTGGCTGTGAAGATATTTTGATACGAAGCAATGACGCTGCGCGAAAACGTTTCATTTATAAAGAGTCTCTTTGCCCTCTTCCTGAATCCCCCAAGGCTTTTTTACAAACTCCCCTTCTCTCTTTAGCTGGAAAATTACGTGTGGCAGGCGAATTTTTTGTGCCTGCACGCAAAGAAGATGCCGATGAAACCTTGCAATCTTTTGGCTACAGACGTGTAGGAAAAGAGATGACCGATGTCTTTTTAGATGCAATGGTCGCAGGGATTTTTGCTTCCATCCCCAATAATATTTCTGTCAATGCTGCTTTTCCTGCTGTTGTAAAGTTAGAAAAAGAGTATGGCGGACTTTTCAAAGGGATGCTGGCGAAAAAGAAAAAGGAAGCAGGCCCTGGTGGTGTGCTGATGAGTTTTACAAAAGGAGTGAGCACGTTCATTGACAGACTTGCAAAAGCGACTAGAGCCAATATCAAGATGGGAACGGCTGTTGTAAAACTTGAAAAATGTGAGCAAGGGTATGTTATAAGTACGGATGAAAAAACAGAACTTTATAATGTCGTTGTCTTAGCATCATCTGCCTATGAATCAGCAGAATTATTAAGTATACTAGATGCGTCAATGGCCAATAGGCTAAATACTATCGCTTATTCGCCCATTAGTATTGTAGGATTTGGCTACAACACATTAGCACATGACTTGGATGGGTTTGGCTTGCTGACGACAACGTCTGCACACAAAGAGATTTTAGGAGTCTTGTGGGACAGTTCAATCTTTAACGATAGAGCACCAAATGATAAAAAATCGGTACGTGTGATGATTGGCGGGCAACGCAATGCCAATTTGGCACTTAAAAGCAAAGAAGAGCTTATCGCGATGGCAGAAAAAGGGATTAAGGAGACGATGGGAATTGATGCAACACCCGATGTTGTGTTTATACAGCAATGGGAAAAAGGGATTCCAAATTACGCGCTAGGACATGGGGATAAAGTAAAGGGTCTTTTTGAGAATTTAAAAGTGCATAAAGGGCTTTATCTTAATTCAAATGCTTACTTTGGCGTTGGACTCAATGATTGTGTGAGCAACTCTAAAAAATGTGCCCAAAAAATTGTTGAAGATTTAAGCCATTAGGAAACAATAATGCAAATATCCACCGCACTTTTTTTGCAGACACAAGGGGCACAGAGCGAAAAGAAAGTCTCAAAAGAGGCGGTGGTAAAAGTTCTCTCACAAAGCTTAGAACCTCCAACTGCCACCCCAACGCACTCAAATAGCGTTAAAGCGGTAGTTGCTGAGCTCATGGGGACGTTAGCGTCAGAAGCAAAATCCAAAGGGGCTGTTTTAGAATTTTTGCAGCAAAGTCCTGTTTTTAAAAATTTAGGGCATTTTCAAAGTGATGTAAAAAGTCTCATAAGCCTGCTTAAAGGAGACCCTACGTTTGAAAAACCTCTTTTATTGCTACAAAATTTTCAAAAAAATATCGAAACGATTGATCCAAAACTTCTTAAAGCGCACGTGCAAAATTCAGGAATTTTTTTTGAATCAACATTAGCAAAGCATGTGACAAAAGAAGAGATGACAGCCACGCTAAAGTCATTGGTTGTAGAGCTTAAAGAGCATTTAGCGCAAACTCAAAAAACGCCGACATTTAATAAAGAAATTACACCATTATTGCAACGTTTGAGTGAACCAAAATCTCTCTCTGCCACCCAAATACATACCACATTAAAAGCCACCTTAGAACTTGTAAGGCAAAGCGTTAAAGAGCACCTTTCTTTTGAAGCGCCTGCTCCGCTTAAAACAAGTTATGCACTCACCCAAAAACTCGAAACCTTACACTCTAGCTTTCCACCAATGGCTTCTAAATCGGAAAACCTAACAGAGCCTTTACATGTAAGCCAAAAAGTGACCACAGAGCTTAAAGAGCTTGTGAACACACTTAAAACAGAACTTTTAAAAAATGCACCTGAGCAGATGGTGGCAAAAGTGTTTCCAATGATGGAAGCTCTTTTACAAAACCCTCAAATGACAGGCACTCAAATTCAAACCCCATTAACAACAGCAATGAGTGGTCTATCGCTTGAAGAACAGTTACTGTTAGTCACAAATCGCTTGAAGCAAGAGATTATACAGCTTGAGCCTCAAACACCAAAATTAGCCTCTTTTGTTGAAAAAAGTGTACAGATAGAACATAAAATTTTCTCCCTACTTAAACCCGAAGTTTTCTTAGCACCTGAAGTGATGCAAAAGCTCTCCATTAACCCCTCAGATGCACAAATTTTGAGTGATATCAAAGGGATTCTAACTTCCTTAGGTGATAAGTTAGTGGCATCTACAAATCCTAATGCCACGAATGCTTTAGAAACAACGCAAAAACTACTCACGCAGATAGAATACCATCAGTTAGTCTCTTACGTGGGTAGTTCGACACATCTGTATATTCCTTTTACGTGGGATGGTCTTAAAGAGGGTTCTATGATGATGAAGCAGACCAAAGACGATGCGTTTCATTGTCAAATCGACCTTGATCTGGAACAGTACGGCAAAATCAATATGATGCTTTTGCTCAGTGGTGAAAACATCATTGATATGACCATTGCAACGCAAAAGAGTGAATTACGTGATAAAGTGAGTGAGCATGTGAGCGATTTAAAAAAAGCGCTGAATGAGGTAGGCATTATCACTCAAAGTGTTAGGCTTATGGAGTATAAAGAAGAGCGTGTGAAGAAAAAAGAGTATTTTGCGGATGATACGCTGAATTTTGGGATTAATATAACCATATGAATCCTCCTCCTAAACCTCAAAAAGCCGTTGCGCTCAAATACGATAGAGACAAAAAAGAGGGCGCACCTAAGGTTGTTGCCAAGGGTGCTGGTGAAGTTGCGAATAATATCATCAAACTCGCACAAGAACACGATATTTTTATTAAAAAAGATGCTGATTTGGTAGAATTGCTCTCAAAAATAGAGCTCAATAAAGAAATCCCTCCTATGCTCTATAAAGCCGTAGCGGAGGTCTTTAGTTTTATCTATAAAATCACAAACGACAAACGCAGTTAGTGGATGCCACGCAGTTTTAAACTGAGTAATCCCGCATATTCGTGTAAAGCGATATAACTTTTGCTAAACGCCCAGATACTAGGAAGATAATCCCATCCATTTTTCTCTCGTGAGCTGATTTTAAATGCCGTTGCCGTAGGAATGACTTTAAAGCCAAAGTGTTCGTAGAGTTTGATGGAGCGACGCATATGGTAGGCTGAGGTGACCAGATAAATGGTAGGTGTTTCAATACCTGCATCTAAAAAAAGTGCTTTACTCAGTTTCGCGTTCTCAAAGGTATCAAGACTTTTATCTTCCACATGGATGGAAAATGCTTTTACATGTAAAGGAAGATTCTTAGGCATTTCAAGGTTTAAGAATGTTCTTAATGCTTCGGTGCTATCTAAAAAGGCTTCACTTTCAGAGTAACCTTGCTCTATGCCAGCACCGCTAAAAAGTACAGGAAGGTTATGTGATTTGGCAATCATAACACCCCACATAGCACGCTTATACGCTTCATCACTGAGTGGAAGGTTAGCAGAGCCTTTGATATTGCCTCCTCCTAACACCACAACAGCGTTAGCTTCATCGTTTACATGTAAAGGTGTGTTATAGGGTTTTTCAAGCGGTGCGAGAAGTGCATCTGCAACATAAGCATTTGAGAGTGCATAGAAAAAGAGCGTTCCACACAGAAAAAAGAGTCGAAATTTTTTCACATAAAAAGAGGCAAGAAGAAGCAAGACAATGAACATACCCGGCGGTAAGACCGAGTATGTGAAGATTTTTGAGAGAATATAAACGGTGCTCATTAAAGCATGACAGCACTACGCTCACCCGCGACCAGCTCACCAATGACATAACCATCGCTATTTGCAAGAACTGCATCCACATTTTCAGGACTGACCACTAAAATCATCCCTACTCCCATGTTGAAGGTTCGGTGCATTTCACTCTCTTCAACGTATTGGCTCATAAAATCAAAAACTGGCAAGGTTTTAATCTTAGACTTATAAACTTGTGCTTTCAATCCCTCAGGAAGGACACGTGGTAAGTTTTCGACAATACCGCCACCTGTAATGTGCGCGAGGGCATTAATGTTAGGTTTAAGTTCTTTAAAGAGTTTCACATAAATACGTGTTGGGGTTAAAAGGGTTTCGATAAGGGGCTTGCCATTAAATTCTGTTTCAAATGTGTAGCCAAGCTTGTCAAAAAAGAGTTTACGAACCAGTGAAAACCCATTTGAGTGAACCCCTGAACTTGGAAGCGCGATGAGGATATCTCCCGCTTTTACATGAGGAAGTCGGTTCATCTCATCTTTTTCAGCAATGCCCACCGCAAAACCTGCAAGATCAAAATCTTTTCCATGGTACATACCAGGCATCTCAGCGGTTTCCCCACCAATGAGTGAACACTCTGCTTCTTTGCAACCTTCTGCAATACCTTTTACGATATTGACAGCGGCATCAATTTCCAGTTTGCTCATCGCATAATAGTCTAAGAAAAACAGCGGCGTTCCAAAGTTACAAATCAAATCATTGGCACACATTGCCACCAAGTCAATGCCTACGGTATCATAAATACCCGAATCAATCGCCAACTTGAGTTTGGTTCCAACACCATCGGTTGCACCTAATATAACGGGTTTTTTGTAACCCTCTGGTAGCTCATACGCACCCGCAAAAGAGCCAATGCCTCCGATAACATTTTTATCGAATGTGGATTTGACAAGGGGTTTGATATTTTCAACAAATTGGTTACCTGCGTCGATATCAACGCCTGCGTCTTTATAACTGACCGTACTCATGGATGTGCCTTTAGGGAATATATAGATGGATTTTAACAAAACTATGTTAAAATCGTGATAAATACCAGCAAAAAGGTGTCACAATTTTTATGGCATATGAACATGCAATAGTCCTTACTGGTGGAATCGCAACGGGTAAGAGTACGGTTTCAACTATTCTCAAAACCCATGGGTTTGAAGTGATTGATGCGGATAATATCGCCAAAGAGATTTTGCCTTTACATGTAAACGAAGTCCAAAAAATTTTTGGTGAGCGTGTTGTCAAAGAGGGAACAATAGACCGTAAAGCATTGGGTGCAATTATTTTTAATGATAAATCTGAGCGTGAAAAGCTCAACGCTTTTTTGCATCCTTTGATTCGTGAAGAAATTTTTAAACGCTCTCAGATATTAGAAGAGAAGAAAAAGCCTTATATTATCGATATACCGCTCTATTTTGAGAGTGATGGGTATCATTGTAAGGTTGTTGTGGTGGTGTATGCCCCGATTGAAGTGCAACGAAAGCGTTTAATGATACGAGAAGATTTTACCAAAGAAGAGGCGCAAAAGCGTATTGATGCGCAGATTTCGATTGAAGAGAAAAAGGTGATGGCCGATTTTCTGATTAACAACTCGTTTGATCGTAAGTTTTTAGATGAAGAGATTGAAAAATTTATCAAATTTGTAAGAGGAAAATATGCAGATAGCTAAGTACAATGCCAGTGGCAATGATTTTGTCATTTTTCACACCTTTAAAGAAGAGGATAGGAGTGTATTAGCTAGAACATTGTGCGATAGACAAAAAGGCATAGGGGCTGATGGGCTTATTGTTTTACTCCCTCACGATACGTACGATTTTAAATGGCAGTTTTATAACAGTGATGGCTCTGTGGCTTCGATGTGTGGCAATGGCACACGAGCGTGTGCGCATTACGCATTTATAAACGACTTAGCCCCCTCTTCCATGTGTTTTTTAACGGGTGCGGGAGTCATTCATTCACATGTTGAAGGAGATGTGGTGGAGACCGAGTTGACATCCCCCGTGCAAATGAAAGAGTCTTTTAGTAAAGAAGGAAGCTTGTGGTATTTTTATGATACGGGCGTGCCTCATCTGGTCACATTTGTGGATAATATTGCTTTGTTTAATAAAGAAATTGCACGTAAGATGCGCTACGATTACAATGCTAATGTAAATTATGTTTGTATTGTTGATGGATGCTTACATGTAAGAACGTATGAGCGTGGCGTTGAAGATGAAACATTGGCGTGTGGTACGGGTATGGCGGCATCCTTTTATGCTGCCTATCGTGAAAAAATGGTAGGAGAAATCGTTAAAGTTTATCCAGCGAGCCACGAAGAGCTCTTTTTGCGCATTGAACATGAACGGCTCTTTTTTAAAGGTTCTGTGCAAAATGTGTTTGAAACGAAATGGAACTATTGAGTCTGCGTGCATACGATTAAATTATTTTTCATCTTCTCACTCTTGATAATTCAAGGAGAGGTTTGGAGTGCAGGTTTCCCCGCTTCGTACTATCAAATCGACGATACGGCTAGGCAAAAAGAGACGTTTATAGCCTACATGAAAACATTGGTCGATAAAGGTAACCGTGATATTTTAAAAGAGAGAGAGTTTGTGACACAGTTTTTTGCTAAAGCCGTACCAGATGCTTTTCGTGGATTAAATCAAAAAAATGTAGGTGCTCTTATTGCGCTTCGCAATAAGTATAAAATTGAAAATTTGTTTGACCGTGAGGCGTATTATCACTCTATCGACACGGTTCCTGTCTCTTTAGCCATTGCGCAAGCATCGCTTGAGAGTGGATGGGGAAAAAGTCGTTTTGCACGAGAAGCCAACAATCTTTTTGGGCACTGGACCTATTCAGGTGTTGGGTTGATGCCTCAAAATAGGTCGGATGGCAGGACTCATATGATTCGTATTTTTTCCAGCCTTCAAAAATCCGTTGATGGCTATCTTCTAAATTTAAACACCAATAGCGCATATGAAGAGTTTCGTCAAAAGCGCTACGAGATTCATAGAGAGGGTAAAGTGTATACGGGGATGGATGCTTCAAAAACAATGATACACTATTCCGAGCTAAAGCGTGAATATATTAAAATGTTGCAAGAGATGATAGAGCAAAACAATCTTTTGGTGTACGATAAGCAATAATTCTGTTAGAAATTTGCTTCTTTCATAAGTTCAGCTTGGTAGTGGGTGTTGATAGGATCAATCACTTCATCAAATAAGCCACCTTCCATAATGGCGTCTAAACGGTAGAGCGTAAGACCGACTCTGTGGTCAGTAATACGGTTTTGTGGGTAATTGTAAGTACGAATTCTCGCACTTCTATCTCCTGAGCCTACTTGTTGTTTACGCGCTTCACTCTCTTTGGCATTGCGTTCTTGCATTTCCAAATCGTAAAGCTTGGCTTTGAGAATTTTCATCGCAGCATCTTTGTTTTTATGCTGAGATTTTCCGTCTTGATTGACAACCACAATGCCAGAAGGTAAGTGTGTGATACGAACCGCACTGTCTGTTGTATTGACCGATTGTCCACCATTGCCACCAGAACGCATGACGTCGATTTTAAGATCATTTGCATTGATATCGATTTCAACATCATCCACTTCAGGCATCACGGCAACGGTTACAGCTGAAGTATGGACTCTTCCTTGTGCTTCGGTAAGAGGAACACGTTGAACACGGTGCACACCGCCTTCGTATTTGAGGCGTGAAAAAGCACCTTGTCCACGGATAAGGGCAATAACTTCTTTATAGCCACTCAAAACTCCTTCGCTCAAAGAGACAATTTCGACTTTCCATCCACGATTTTCAGCATACCTTAGATAGGCTTTAAACAAGTCTGCTGAGAAAATGGCTGCTTCATCTCCGCCTGTTCCCGCGCGAATTTCTAAAAAGATGTTACGGTCGTCATTGGGGTCTGTTGGTAAGAGAAGGTGTTTGATCTCAACTTCGAGCTCCTCTTTTCGAGGTTCTAATATTTTGAGTTCTTCTTTGGCAAGTTCGCCTAGCTCTTCATCGTTGAAAAGCAGTTTGTTGTCATCGATTTGTTCAAGTGTTGAAAGGTATTCAACTGTTTTTTCTTTAATGGCTTCAAGAGAGGATTGTTCTTTGGAAAGTGCCGTCATTTTTTTAATATCCGAAGATACATTAGGGTCACTTAAAAGCGTGGTAAGCTCATTGTAGCGCTCAAGGAAGGGAAGTAGTTTTTCTTTCAACATGGGAGGGGATTAAAAGGAGACGAGGATGTTGCCGCAATTACGCAGCAACATTTCCTAGCGTATTGACAAGTTGTGACAAACGGCTTACGCGACGTGCGGCTGTATTTTTGGTTAAAATACCTTTGCTTGCATAGGCGTGAAAGTTTTTGTTCACATTTTTAAGAGCCACTTGCGCTGCTGCTTGGTCGTTTGCTTCAACGGCTTCTCTTACAGCACGGGTTAGATTTTTGATTCTAGTTTTGTAAAATCTATTTCTCTCGGTGCGCTTAATCGTCTGTCTAATACGCTTTTCTGCTGACTTGTGATTTGCCATAGATAAGCCTTTCATTTTTTAAATTTAGGCGTAGATTATATAGAAAATAACTTTAAATAGAACTTATTTTAAGGGATTTTTAAAATAAAAAGAGACTCTTTTGAGCTTATGAAGAGGATTTTTGCCAAAATTGATTGAAAAAACCGTACTCTTCACCGTGAAGAGCATAGTGAAACTCATAGCGATTGAGAGCGATGTATTCTAAATGCTCTTGTGCATTGGCATCCCCTGCAAGCAAAAAGAGGTCATTTTTTTCTAAAACGGTATCCCAAGAAGGTAACATCACCACTTCTTTATGACGCACCAGCATAAGTGCAATAAGATTATTTTCTAAAGAACGATTGTTGAGAGATGTCTTTAAAAGCCTAAGTGTCAAAGGCTCTTTGTGCGTTGCTATCATTGGCGCAGATGTTTCATCTATCTTACATGTAAACAAAAGGGGATGTAAATCAAGGGCTAACAGCTCTTTCGTTAAGTGTATAACCTTCTCTTCGCTGAGTGTTTTGATTTGTTTGGTAAACAAATCAAAGGCAGGATTGATGATGGCATGTACCGTTTTAGTAATCAATACTTTTGCGGGGATAAACACAACATCAATTCGGGAACTTTGAAAAATAGAAAAGTCTTCGAGTTCATTTTCACGCGCTATTGTTATAATCGTAGGATTAAGTTTGCGCGCTGTTGCTAAAATAGAGAGATTGGTGGTATCGTCGTTTGTCCCAGCGATGATACCCACACACGACTCAATGCCCAAACTTTTTAGCAAATCTCTGTCATCCCCATCGCCAATGTGAATCAGTTTACGTTCATCCGAATTTAATTGTCTTCTTTTGGTGCTGTCAATTTCTGCAAAAACACTTTCAAAATTATTCTGTTTAAGGACTTCATAAATGCTTTTTCCCATACGCCCGTAACCACAAACGATGTATTTTCCACGCGGAAGCGTTAAGAGTGGGTCATATAGATGGCATAACCCATACATCCAACGCGCAAGACGAAGGGTGTTTGGGGTGTTAATCGCCATATGAATGTGATTGGCAATAATTTCAAATGGATTTTCAATGATTTGCACGCCTACATCTATTAAGTTTTCCGTATGATTTTTAGTGGTGGATTTGATAGCCATGGTCATCGTTGGGTTAAGTGCTTTGGCAGTAAGGGCAATACGAAGGTTAAGTGCATCGTCTTCAAAAAGGCTTACAATCGCTTTACAGTAGGGTGATTTAATCCCAGCCATCTCTAATGCATCCACATAATGCGCATCAGCATTTAAACAGTAAACTGTTGGTATGAAGTTTTCCAAAAGAAGTGCGTCTCGTTTTGTTGCATCTTTTTCAATAACAACGGAACGAAGCGCGTATTCATTTGCTTTTTTAATAATCTCACTTGTAATGGTGTTGTAGCCTAAAATAATAATAAAGCGCTCTTTTAACAAACCCACGTTACGCACAAAGGTAGCTTTTTGAAATTCTTGCAAAAAAAGCTTATCTTGCAAAAGGGCTATTAAGCTACCAATGCTATAAAACCATCCTGTGACTGTAAAAAAAATAGACATAGAAACCCAAATGCGCTGAGGGTAAGTAAAGGTATAGGGTGTTTCACCAAAACCAATGGTTGTAGCCGTGTAGCTGATAAAATAAAACGCATCAAAAATGGTCAATTGATAAGGCTTGCCTTCTGCATCAACCCCATCAATGAGCAAAAGACCAATAATTGAAACGGTATAGGTGACAATAATCACCAAAAAAGGGGTGCGCATGCGCTGTAAAATAAGCCACAATGAGCTATTTTTCAAAACCCGTTCCTAGCGCTTAGATTTGAGCGTGTCACCAACATATAAAAAGACACTGGTAATGTTTGCTAATAAAGCTCCGCCGCTAAGACTGATAATAATAGAAGCAATTTCACGATCGATGGTGTACGCATAGGCGGCAACCGTCCAGATTGTTGCTGAAGCAATCAATTGGATGTCGGCCACTAAACTGGTAGCTAAGAGGACAGAGCCCAGTTGCGTTTTATCACCTATTTTCAGAGTGGTTGCAATAATATTAACAATAAGTGCCGCAAAGAGTTCATATTTGCTATGCAGTTCAAGATCGCTCAAATCACCGTAAAAAAATCCAAAGTTAAGTGTCATGGCTAGGATAATAAAGAATCCAGAAATTACCTTGTCTAAATTCATGTGTGCGTCCTTTGGTAAGAGTACTTTGGATGTATTATACCGTTTACATGTAAAGATTAAAAAAGTTTTGTTACAATTTGAATAAATCTTTACATGTAAAGCGAGAAAAACGAATGAAATTGTTTGGAACCGACGGTGTCCGTGGTAAAGCAGGTAAAAAATTGAGTGCTTTTGTGGCAATGCGTCTAGCGATGGCAGCAGGAATCTATTTTCGTAAAAACTCTATCACTAATAAAATTTTAGTCGGCAAAGACACCAGACGCAGTGGCTATATGATTGAAAATGCTATCGTTTCAGGGCTTACAGCTGTGGGATACGATGTGCGCCAAATTGGTCCGATGCCCACACCTGCGATTGCTTTTTTAACGGAAGATATGCGTTGCGATGCGGGTATTATGATTAGTGCTTCGCATAATCCTTATTTCGACAATGGCATTAAATTTTTTGACTCTTTGGGCAATAAGCTAGGCGAAGAGCAAGAGAGGGAAATAGAAAAAATCTATTTTGATGATGATTTAATTGAAAAAAATCAAAAAATGGAGTTTGATATTGGTCGTTCAAAACGTGTGGATGATGTTATCGGTCGCTATATTGTGCAAATCAAAAATTCATTTCCAAAACATTTAACACTCAAAGGGCTACGCATCGTGCTTGATACTGCCAATGGCGCCGCGTACAAAGTAGCCCCAACAGTGTTTAGTGAGCTTGGTGCGGATGTGATAATTATCAATCATGAACCCAATGGGAGTAATATCAATTTAAACTGCGGCGCATTGCACCCCGAAGAGCTTGGCGAGGAAGTGCGTCGTTTGCGTGCCGATGTTGGCTTTGCCTTTGATGGTGACGCTGATAGACTGGTGGTGGTCGATGAAAAAGGAAATCCCATTCATGGTGATAAGCTTTTAGGTAAAATCGCTACTTTTCTGAAAAGTCAAAACAGACTTACAAACAGTGGTGTTTGCGTTACCGTTATGAGCAATCAAGCGTTAGAAGATTATCTGGGAGGATCGAACATAAAAATCTTTCGTTGTGATGTGGGGGATAAAAACGTTTTAGAGTGCCTATACCGCGAAAAAATAGCGTTTGGTGGTGAACAAAGTGGGCATATTATTTTATCCGATTTTGCAAAGACAGGCGATGCGTTAGTAGCAGCCCTTGCCGTGATGCATTGTGTGCTCACAGAAAAACAAAAAGTGAGTAAATTGTTTAACCCTTTTGAACTTTATCCTCAGATGTTGCATAATATGAAAATAGATAATAAAATTCCCCTATCTGAGTTAAAGGGGTACGAGGAATTAGTAGATAAGTTTGAAAATAAAAAAATCAGAGTGCTGATTCGTTACTCTGGAACAGAAAATTTACTGCGCATCTTACTTGAGGGCAGGGATGAAAAAGAGCTTGAAGAGAGCATGGAAAAAGCGGTTAAATTTTTTAAAAGTGCTTTAAATGAATAAAAAAGCGCTTGTTTTTTTAGCAACATTGTGTGGTGTTTTCACCATAGACCAGCTCCTCAAAATGGTTTTTTTACAAGGATTTCGTTGGAATGGTGATTATTTTTCCCTTATTTTAACATACAACAAAGGTGTTGCTTTTTCAATGTTTGCTTTTTTGGATGAGTACCTTAAATACCTTCAATTGCTTCTTATTTTTGGCGTTGGATGTTATCTTTTTTTTGAAAAGCTTTTTTTTAAAGAACATACGATAGCTATTGGTATCATAACAGGTGCAGCATTTGGTAATGTGTACGATCGATTTATCCATGGGGGTGTAGTGGATTACTTTTTTTGGCACTATGGCTTTGAATTTGCGGTGTTTAATTTTGCTGATGTTATGATAGATGTTGGGGTTGTTTTAATCCTATGGTACTCATGGAGAGCTTCAAAAGGAGTATTTTAAGCTTCATCAAAAGAAAACTTCGATAAAATCGTGATTCTCAAATGATGTGGCCGCGTAGCTCAGTTGGTAGAGCACTACCTCGACAAGGTAGTGGTCGGAGGTTCGAATCCTCTCGCGACCACCATTTTTTGTTCTCCCGTTGGTGTGGGAGTTCATGCAAGTAAAGGATTATATTATGATGAATGATGTGATAGCCTACAAAGTAGGTGGACAAGTCATCGACACGCAAACCGCAGTAGCTTCTTACGACAACCCCATTTTATTTAACAATTCCAAAGATGCTTTAGAGGTGATTCGTCACTCATGTGCACATTTAATGGCGCAAGCGATTAAAGCGTTGTACCCTGATGCAAAATTCTTTGTGGGTCCTGTGATTGAAGACGGCTTTTATTATGATTTTCGCATAGGTGTCAAAATAGGCGATGCCGATTTAAAAGCGATTGAACAAAAGATGAGTGAACTTGCCAGTGCAAAACTCCCCATTGAAAAAACGTGCACAACCAAAAGTGAAGTGCTTAAACATTTTGCCAGTGATGATTTAAAGCAAGAGGTACTCCTTCGTATCCCTGATGGTGAAGTTTCGATCTATAAACAAGGTGATTTTGAAGATTTATGCCGTGGTCCTCACGTTCCCAATACCCGATATCTTCGTTTTTTCAAACTGACTAAAGTAGCTGGTGCGTATCTTGGTGGCGATGAAAAACGTGAAATGCTTACAAGAATTTATGGCATAGCATTTGCCGATAAAGAGAGCCTTAGAGATTACGTGACCATGATTGAAGAGGCTAAGAAGCGCGACCATCGTAAAATTGGAAATGAGCTTAAACTCTTTACTTTTGATGAAGAAGTGGGTGCTGGACTTCCGATTTGGCTTCCTAATGGTGGACGATTACGTTCAAAACTAGAACAACTCCTTTTTAAAGCGCACCGACAACGTGGGTACCAACCTGTTCGGGGCCCTGAACTCTTAAAGTCAGAAGCGTGGAAAATCAGCGGTCATTATCAAAATTACGGTGAAAACATGTATTTTACGGTGATTGATGAGGCTGAATACGGTATTAAACCGATGAACTGTTTAGGACACATCAAAGTGTTTCAAAATGAAGTGCGTAGCTACCGTGATTTGCCTCTCAAATTTTTTGAATACGGTGTGGTCCATCGTCATGAGAAAAGTGGCGTGCTTCATGGATTGTTCCGTGTGCGCGAATTTACCCAAGATGATGCTCATATTTTCTGTACACCCGATCAAATCAAAGAAAACGTTATAGAAATTTTAAGTTTTGTCGATTCTATTATGAGTGCTTTTGGGTTTAAGTATGAGATGGAAATCTCTACACGACCTGAAAAATCCATTGGCGATGAAGCGTACTGGATAGCCGCGACCGAGGGCTTAAAAAATGCACTGGATGAAAATGGTATTAAGTATGGGATTGATGAAGGTGGTGGAGCGTTTTATGGTCCTAAAATTGACATCAAGATCACTGATGCATTGAAGCGTAAATGGCAATGTGGAACGATTCAAGTCGATTTTAATTTACCAGAACGTTTTGACATCTCTTATGTGGATGCCAATAACGAACACGCACGTCCTGTGATGTTGCATCGTGCCATTTTAGGTTCATTTGAGCGATTTATCGGTATTTTGATTGAGCACACTTCTGGTGAGTTTCCATTTTTTATTGCCCCAACGCAAGCGGTGTTGATTCCGATTTCAGATGCGCATTTGGATTATGCAAAAGCATTGGCAAATGAGTTGATGGGTGAGGGCATTGATGTAGAAGTTTCATCTAAAAATGAGAGCTTAAATAAGCGTATTCGTAACGCTGAGACGATGAGAGTTCCGATGATTTTTGTCATAGGAGATGCTGAGGTGGAAAACCAAAGTGTGGCGGTGCGTGACAGACGAGAGAGAACACAGTATAATTTGAGTAAGATAGAACTATTAAAAACCCTAAAGGAGAAATTGAGTGAGGTACACTTTTGAGTAAAGACAAAGAGGTCATGCTAAATGATGAAATCAGAGCAGCAGAAGTAAGATGTATCGGAGATGATGGTACACAATATGGCATCATTACCCGAAAAGAGGCTTTAGCCAAAGCTGACGAACTTGGTCTTGATCTTGTGCTGATTGCACCAGATGCAAATCCTCCTGTGGCTAAGATTATGAACTATGGAAAGTTCAAGTATCAGCAGGAAAAAAAGCTTAAAGAAGCGCGTAAAAATCAGAAAATCATCGAAGTTAAAGAGATTAAACTCTCGGTTAAAATCGCTCAAAACGACGTTAACTATAAAGTAAAACATGCACGAGAATTTTTAGAAGATGGAAAGCATGTTAAATTTAGAGTTTTTCTTAAAGGTCGCGAGATGGCAAACCCTGAGATTGGTGAGCATGTGCTAGAAGCACTGTGGCCACTGTTAGAAGATATTGCAGAGAGAGAAAAAACGCCAAAGCTTGAAGGTCGATACATCAATATGCTGGTCACTCCCAAAAAGTAACCTCATTTAATACTCATTTTAATCCCCTCTAAGGAAAATTAAGCTATTATTAGCGTTTTCTAATGCCGAGGGGATTTCCCCCATTTGGATTTTAGAATAATTACAAGGAGTAAGCATGCCGAAAATGAAAACGGTACGCGGTGCAGCCAAGCGTTTTAGATGCGCAAAGAATAAGATCAAAAGAGGCGCAGCCTTTAGAAGTCATATTCTTACTAAAAAACCATCGAAGAGAATGCGTGGTTTGAAAGTCGCTAAAACTGTCGATGCACGCGATGAGAAATCCGTTAAATTAATGCTTTGTAAAGCATAATTTTAGAATATTGAGTTTTTGACAAGAGTCATTCACCCTACATGTAATGTTCCCCTCTTAATGAGGGTAAGTTCCCGATAAGGGACACCGACATTGATTTATTTGGTCAAGGAGACACCATGGCAAGAGTAAAAACAGGTATCGTCAGAAGAAGACGTCACAAGAAAATTTTAAAGTTAGCAAGAGGCTTCTATAGTGGAAGAAGAAAACACTTTAGAAAAGCGAAAGAGCAACTTGAAAGAAGTATGGTCTATGCGTTCCGTGATAGAAGACAAAAGAAAAGAGATTTTAGAAGACTTTGGATCACACGTATCAATGCAGCATGTAGACTTAACGACATTAGTTACTCACGCTTCATCAATGCGCTAAACAAGGCCAATATTGATTTAGACAGAAAGATTCTTGCAGATATGGCGATGAATGACCCTGAAGCCTTTGCAACCGTTGTAAAACAAGCAAAAGCTGCCCTTTAATAACGACTTACGATGAAGAGGGTGTTTTCACCTTCTTCTCTTCCTCCCCTCCTTCCCAATATCTTTTTATTTTTAAGATTTAAAACCATTGATTAAAGACGGCTCAATTTTAGTTACATGTAAAGAAGTACTCGAAGAGAGTCTAAAATCTTGTGTGTACTGTTTGGAGTAGATAATTTCTCCACAACCCAATTAAAAGTAAGCTGAAGATAAAGAGAAAAAATATATGCAAGAAGGGCGCTTAACATAAACGCCCTTTGGAATAAGTTTTATTGGTAGTCTGCTTTTTTAGGAAAAAAGAAGACTGTTTTTCGAAGTACAACGATGCGTTCTTTTTCATCTAAAGCAAAGGCTTTAATTTCAACACTAAGTGCTTCTCCCTCTTCTTTAATGGTTTTAGGAACAGAGTTTAGGAGGACTATTTTTTTGACTTTTTCACCCGCTTTGAGCAAGAAAGGCTCACTGGGCCTATCAATAGTAATATCTTTATGGGAAACTTCAAAATAGTATTCATGGTCTTTGGAATCAGTGTTTTGAAATAAAAACGTATAGGCATTTTCAACCGTTTTGCCATCATCAAGAATTTTGTACAACTGACTTGGGCGGTTGATGTTTAAAAGCATATGCTCTTTTTTACTTCCCATAACAAAAAGACCGATAAGAGCCAGCGTTAATGCTACACCATAAGCAATGGTTCTAAAACGGAAGTATTGGGTCTTGAGTCCTTTTTCCATTGCATTCGAACTTGTCCATGAGATAAGGTTCTGCTTACCCAATTTTTGCATAATTGGCGCACAGGCATCGGAACACTCTAAGCAGTTGATGCACTCCAGTTGCATTCCTTTTCGAATGTCAATATGCGTTGGACAAACACGCACACACGCTTCACATCCCGTACAATCATCACTTGCAAGAGCAGGTTTACTACCCAGTTTCGTCCCTTTTTCATCATAAATTTGACCGCCACGTTTTTCATCATAAATGGTTTGCAAAGTGTTTTCATCAAATAGTACCGATTGAACGCGTGCGTAAGGACAAATATAGATACAAAAATTTTCTTTCAAAGAGACAATATCATAGACTAAAAAGAGCGTCACACCAATTAAAAAACTATACATAACGCTGTTTTCAACAGGATCTTTAAGGTATTGGAAAAAATCCTCAGGAGGAATGAAGTACCATAAAAAGTTAGATGCTGCTAAAAAAGATAAAACAGTCCAAATCAAAATAGCAATGACTTTTTTAAAGCCACTTCCTTTTTCTGCTTCTTTTTGTTTGTTTTTGATACTTTTGTGAATACCTAATAGTGTTGTTTCAATCAAATCACGGTAAATAATACGGAAAATGGTTTGTGGACACGCCCATCCACACCAGACACGCCCTCCAAGTGTTGTGAGAAAAAAGATACTCAAGAAGAGCAAGATGAGTAAAAAAGGCATAAGGTAGAGTTCTTGCATATCAAAGGTTGTAAAAAAGAGATGAAGCTGTTTGCGATCAAAACTTAAAAGAAAAAGGTGTTTGCCCTCAATGGTAATAAAGGGAAGAAGTAAAGAAATAACGCTAATAATCCCAAACGTCATATAACGCTTTTTACGGTACTCTGTCGGTTGAATTGCGGGGTCAATATTACATGCCATGGTGTGTTCCTTCTTTGGGTTGTTGTGCGATAAGCGAGCACTCTTTTAGCTCTTTTTTGGGAGGAAGAGGCTGCTTTTTAGCTGTTTTTAAAAGAGCAACTTTTGCTTTGACAAGGTCCTTAAGGCCTCTGGAATTGATGTAATCTTTAAGTGATGTACGACTCACGCCTAAAATTTTGGCAATTTCACTGACGGATGTTCGATGTTCAAGCAGTTCAATGACGCGAGGGCGATACATATCAAATTTAGATTTAGACATTCTTCCTTTAGGTCTTCCTTGAATCTTCTCTTTTTCCAAATGCTGATTGATTTCTCGTTGCTTGGAGAGTAATTCGAGTAAAATAAGGGGTTTAATATCCGTATTAATAAGACAATTTTGTTCTACTATATGTATCGTGATGGATCGTGTCAATAAACACTCAAACACTTTAACTAACTCTTCAACATCACTAGAGAGGGTAGAAAGGTCAAAAATAAGAAGATGGTCTTTCATCTCCAAAGATCGTAAAAAGCCTTTAAACTCTTTACGGTCTTCCAAAATGGCATGAAGAGAAGAAGTTTCAATCTCTGTTGTGTCAATTTTGATTGTATGGTGATGTGCATATTTTAAAATCTGTTTTTGCTGAAATGTTGTATTGAGAGCATCGCTTCTATTTTTTAAAAGTACAATATTCATAAAAGTGTCACCTTTTTATCATTTTGATTGGAAAAGTATATCGATATTGACGCAAAAAGTCAATATATAAGAATTTTTATCGTCAAATAAAAGATAAATGTTTTTTTAAGCTTATATGTAAAAGGTTTTAGATACAATCACTCCCTAAATTCATCAGAAAGGTGGTGGATAGAGTATGCCAGGAATTAAAATACATCCTAACGAATCGTTTGACGAAGCGTATAGAAAATTCAAAAAGCAAGTTGATCGTAATCTAGTTGTTACTGAAGTGCGTGCAAGACGTTTCCATGAAACAGCAACTGAAAAACGCAAAAAAGATAAAATTAGTGCACGTAAAAAACAGCTTAAGAGATTGTATATGTTACGCCGTTACGAGTCGAGACTCTAACACACGCAAAGTCAAGAAGTTAGCTTCTTGACTTTTTTTTCTTCTAAAATAGACTCCTCAAACAAAACTAATCAAACCTGTGATACCATAACGCCATAATTGCTTTCCATGTTAGTGCAAAAGGATGTTTTATGGAAAAAAAACTAACCGTTGTTGAAGCTGCTAAATTGCTAGGTGTTAGCAAAGAAGCAATTTACAATCGTTTGAGAAGGGGAACTTTGCAAAGCGTTGTGGAAGATGGGGTAAAATACATCGTACTCACAAAGCAAAGCACTAAAGAGAGTTCATCGTTAGTGCGTAAAGCAGATGGTGGTATTGAGAGTGCTTATGTAAGTCTGCTTAAAACGCAATTGGATGAGCTGAAAGCAAAAAACGATCGACTAGAGGCCGATAAAGAGCGTTTGATTGCTGATAAAGAAAAATTACTCATTGAATCCAAAGAAAAAATTGAAGCCATTTATAAAGAACGCGATGAACAGCTTAAAACCATTCTTTCTCTAGCAAATCGACATATTGTTTACGCACCAACAGAGGGCGATAAAACAGAGATACGTTCGCAAACACATGAGAGCGATCCCACGGTTTTACACCGTGAAGAACTCGTTGAAGAAGCGGATTTATTGGAGGATGAAGGCGCGCATGAAGCCGATGTGTTTGAGAGTTATCGCGATTGGAGAGATTTGCGTAGTTATCTGAAAGAAAAGGGATTCTCAAAAAAAGAAAAACAGCATATTAATGACACTTTAGAGAAAAAATTGGGTCATGCCGATGATGTGATAGATAAAAATGGTAAGCTTTTTATCAAGAAAGGCAAGAAGCTCAAAGAAATTTTAGGAGATTAAAAAATCATGAAGTATGTACGTAAAATTTCAGATTATATGATTGCAGGTGGCATAGGTGTTATGGTTATTGCCTCGATGCAGGGGTGTGAGCAAAAAGATAACCAAGAAAATGTTTTAAAAGAAGCTGCTAAAACACAAGGTGCTTTGGTGATTGTTGATGAAGTAGCCCCTGGTGAGTATAAGATAGCTGAAGAGTATCCTAGTTCTACAACCCGTATTATTGTACGCAGTGTCGATGGAACAGAGCGTATTTTAAGTCAAGAAGAGGTTGATAAGTTGGTGAAAGATGAGGCGGCAAAAATTGATAATAACACTTCCGCGTTGACCAACTCAAGTGTTGGCTCTGGCCAAATGGGATTAGGAGGCATTTTACTCTCGAGCATTGCAGGGGCGATGATAGGGAGTTGGATTGGTGGAAAATTATTTAACAACCAAAACTATCAAAACCAGCGTGCGACAACCTACAAAAGCCCTCAAGCCTATAGCCGAAGTACGAGTAGTTTTAATAAGCCTGCAGGAACCAGTGCAACCAGTGGGGGAACAAAAAGTACAGGCTTTTTTGGGTCATCAGGGAGTGGAAGCACTGCAACATCGACAACAAGTGGCGCATCACGTGCCCCTGTTAGTTCAGGGGGATGAGCATGGTACATGTAGAAAAAATTAAACCTTTAACCAAAGAATTTTTAGAGTCGATTGGTTTTTATTGGCATACCGATAAAGACAACACCTCGTATGTTGCAGATGAACTCGTTGTCGTGAGCAATGAGGAGGTTGAGGCGTATTATGAAGCTGCCAATACCTTGTATGAGATGTTTGTTGAGGCGGGGCAGCATGTGATTGATAATGATCTTTTTCACGAAATTAACATCCCGTTTAACCTGGTGGATTTGATTAAAAATTCATGGGAGCATGAAGTTCATTGGCATCTGTACGGACGTTTTGATCTTTCGGGTGGCGTGGATGGCAAACCCATTAAGCTTTTGGAGTTTAATGCCGATACGCCCACATCACTCTATGAGACAGCTATTATCCAATGGGCGATGCTTAAAGCGAATGGCATGGATGAAGCCAAACAATTTAATACGGTTTTTGAAGCGCTTAAGGAGAATTTTAAACGTTTGGTAGTCCTTGGTGGGGATACGGCTGATTTTGCAAAGTATTACGATGGATGGAAAATTCTTTTTTCTTCGATTCGAGGGAGTCTTGAAGATGAAAATACCACACGCTTACTCCAAATTGCTGCGAACGAAGCAGGATTTCATACTGATTTTGCCTATGTGGATGAGGTAGGATTTGATGGGAAAGAGGGCATCTTTAAAGGAGATGAAAATTTTGAGTTTTGGTTCAAGCTGATTCCTTGGGAAAGTATTGCCATAGAAGAGGGTGATTTGGCTCTTATACTCGATGAGATTATCAAAGAACAGCAAGCCATTATCTTGAATCCTGCCTATACACTGATGTTTCAAAGCAAGGCATTTATGAAAGTGCTTTGGGACCTTTTTCCTAACTATCCTTTGCTTTTAGAAACAGCGTATGAGCCATTAAAAGGTAAAAAACAGGTTGAAAAGAGGGCATTTGGACGAGAGGGTGCTAATACGGTTATCTACGATAGCGATATGTCTGTGTTAGCTAAAGTAGAGGGGGAATATGGCAATTTTAAGGCAATTTACCAAGAGTACACGGAACTACCAAAAGATAGCAATGGCGATTCTTACCAAGCAGGACTCTTTTTTGCCTATGAGGGATGTGGACTTGGCTTTAGAAAGGGAGGGTTGATTTTAGAAAACTTTTCCAAATTTGTAGGACATAAAATTAAGGATTGAAATAAATGAAAATCGTACTGTTAGATGCAAAAACACTGGGGGATGATGCCGATTTGACCCTTTTTAAGCAATTTGGTCATTTTGAAACGTTTGATACAACAGCCTTGCATGAGCGGTTGGAGCATATTGGAGATGCTAAGATAGTGCTTACCAACAAGGTACTGATTGATAAAGAGGTCATGGATGCATGTCCTAATTTAGGACTTATTTGTGTTACGGCTACGGGTATGAATAACGTGGATTTAAATTATGCTAAAGAAAAAGGGATTACCGTTAAAAATGTGGCAGGGTATTCAACGGCATCTGTGACGCAAACGACTTTTACTTTAGCACTTTATTTGATTGGACAAGCAGCGTATTATGACCAGTATGTTAAGTCTGGGGCGTGGGTTGAAAGTTCTATTTTTACCCATCTTGCACGTCCTATTTGTGAAATCAAAGGCAAAAAATGGGGTATCATCGGTTTAGGGACCATCGGGAAAGAAGTGGCAAAAGTGGCATCTGCCTTTGGTGCGCAGGTGGTCTACTTTTCAACGAGCGGAGCAAATAATGATGCCCAATATGAACGTGTGAGTCTTGAAGTCATGATGAAAACGTGTGACATTGTTTCCATTCATGCGCCACTGAATGAGGCAACCAAAGGGCTCATTGGTACAGAAGAGTTGGCATGGATGAAAAAAGGTGCGTTAATTCTCAATATGGGACGAGGGGGCATTGTGGATGAACATGCCTTGGCTTTGGCGATTGATACCAAAAAGATTTATGCAGGGTTGGACGTTGTAGCGATTGAGCCGATGCAAGAAGGAAATCCGCTTTTACATGTAAAGCATAGCGATAGGCTAGCCATGAGTCCACACATTGCATGGGCAAGCGTGGAAGCACGAAGAGAGTTGATTCATTTGGTGGGCGAAAACATTAAAGACTATTTGGGACAATAAGGAGACGAGATGGCAAAAGAGCATAGTTTTGATATTAGTGCGGAAATCGACAAACAGAAACTTAAAGATGCATATGAACAGGCTAAGAAAGTGATTACCAATCGTTGGGATTTTAAGGGGATTGCGTGTGAGTTTGAGCATAATGACAAAGCTAAAACATTTACACTTCTCACTACAACCGATTTAAAAGCGGATGCAATGGTGGAAGCACTTATCTCCGAAGCTATTAAACGGGGCATTTCAGGAAAAGCACTTAAAGAGAGCAAGCGTGAAGTAGCGGGTGGTTCTAAAACAAAAGTAACGGTGAGTATTGTGGATGCAATTTCGAGCGATGATGCTAAAAAAATTGTTAAAGAAATTAAAGATTTGAAACTTAAAGTGCAAGCCTCCATTCGAGGAGATGTGGTAAGGGTTGATGGCAAATCAATTGATGATTTACAAGAGGCAATTAAAGCAATCCGTGAATGTGAGTTAGATTTTCCAGTAAATTTTACTAACTTGAAATAAACTATGGAAGAGTTCATCCCACCTGTTATTGAGATTGTACCAAAGTTAAAAGGATTTTGGTGCAAAACAGTAGCGGTCTGTGTGTATACATTACTTGCCTTTATGCCCATTTTTATGGGCATATGGATAGGGTATGCCCACTCTTTTTGGCTTGGCATACTCTTTTTCCTTTTTTTAACCCTAGTGTCTGGGGTGGTGAGTTCAAAAATGAGAGTGGCTTCCATCCCATATGCGCAACGTGAGATGAACTATTCAACGATGGCTATTGTAAAGTGGTATGTGGCTAAAACAATTTGTTTGTGAGTAAAAAGTACTAAATATCCATAGGGTTTCTGTCAAAAATGTTCGGTGTAAGCTTGGAGTGTTCCAAGCTTACATGTAAGCCTTAAAAACTGATATTGTTAAAATCTCCATCAGTTAGCCCTTTGGCAACCATTGGAGGTTTTGCAACAGTAATGCCTTCTACCAAAGCAGCACTATCTTTACCAGCATTTGGTAAGAACAGAGGGCATACGTTGACAACCGCTCCCGCTTTCATAAGTCCTTGTAGTGCCATTTTAGGATTGGCAACACTACCATCAGGACGTTTAACATCAGCAGCTTTAAACTCTTTTAACGCAAGATTGCCCGCAGGACCACACAAGGTAATGTTAAGAACTTTTTTCTGGTCGTTCAGAACACTTCCCCCTAAAACCATTCCCATCATCTGGGTTTGAGCATCAGCTGAGGTCATTAAAACATTGAGTCCTTTAAGTTCAGCAGCACTCATAAGGCTTGGGGCTACGCATGCAGCTACAATAAAGGCTTTGGCAAAATAATGTTTCATAAAAAACTCCTTTGAAAATTTATAGATGAAAAATTATAACTCAAAAATGTTAATAAAGAGTCTTGATTGTTAAATTGGGTATAATTCTTTTTTATGAATCTTCTTACAAAGGTAGTATGGCACATGGTATTTTCGCGCTTAGGTTTTAGTGTTGTTTTGGCACTCTTTTTTGTCCTGTTTGATAATCTTACCTTTGCTACAAAAGTAGCCAGTGTGTATACACCTTCTTGGGAAAATGCTCCATTTCTTGCCTCTTTAGCGATTATTCTTGCTTGTGTCATTGTGATTGTTTTACTGCTCTTAACCAATCGCTATACCTTCAAACCTATTGCAATACTCTTGCTTTTACTCTCCTCATTTACAAACTATTTTATGCAAACGTATCGTGTAATTATTGATGATACCATGATTCAAAATACGCTTGAGACCAATGTTTCGGAGTCGTTTGATTTAATAACACTTCCGTTGTTGGCGTATGTTTTTTTCTTGGGAATATTGCCAGCTTTGGCTGTCTATTATGCTCCTATACGGTATGGCTCTTTTAAGAAAGAGTTGCTAGATACACTTAAAGGCATCTTTTTTAGTCTTGTTATTGGCGTGGTGATGTTGTTTAGTTTCAGCCAATATTACACCTCTTTTTTTCGCGAAAATAAGCCGCTTCGCATGTACACGAATCCGACATTTTATCTCTTCTCCACAGGCAAATATGTGTACGATACTTTTTTAAAGCGCAAGAATATTTTTCAGCCCTTAGGCCGTGATGCGAAGCAGGTCAAAGGAGCGGATGAAGGTCGAAAACTGACTATTATGGTGGTGGGAGAGGCTGCGCGTGCCAATCGCTTTTCACTCAATGGCTATGAGAGGCAGACCAATCCCCTGCTTGCAAAAGAGAACATCATCAATCTCTCCAATGTTTCATCGTGCGGGACATCAACGGCTATTTCAGTGCCGTGTATGTTTTCCCATTTAGAGCGTCGAAATTATAGCGATGCACTAGCCAAAAATACAGAAAATGTTATAGACATTATCCACCGTGCTGGAGTCAGTGTATTGTGGCGCGATAACAACTCAGATTCTAAAGGGGTTGCTGTACGTGTTCCGTATGAAGATTTTCGTTCCCCGAAAAACAATACCCTTTGTGATGACGAGTGTCGGGACGTTGGAATGCTAGTAGGCTTGCAAGAATACATCAATGCCCAAAAAGGCGATATCCTCATTGTTCTGCACCAGATGGGAAATCATGGCCCTGCGTATTACAAACGTTATCCAAAAGAGTTTGAACACTTTACCCCTACATGTAAAACCAATCAAGTGGAACAGTGTACACCTGAAGAGATAGGCAATGCTTATGATAATGCCATTGTGTATACTGACTATTTTCTCTCAAAGACTATAGCTTTTCTCAAGGACAACGAAGCCATTTTTGAAACAGCATTGGTGTATATGGCAGACCATGGAGAGTCTTTGGGTGAGAGAGGGCTTTATTTGCACGGGATTCCTTATTTTATGGCACCAAGTGAGCAAACTCATGTGGGTGCATTGATGTGGTTTGGAAAAGGTTTAGAGACGCGTACCGAAATTCAAGCCTTACGACGCAATGCTACTCAAGCTTATTCTCATGATAATTTATTTCATACCCTTTTAGGAATTATGCGCATTGAAACTACCGTTTATGATAAGAAAAAAGATCTACTCCATAAAGGAAATCCGTGAGAAATCAACCTAAATATCATTTTTTTAAAAACACCTCTTATGCACTCAGCGGGCTTAAAGATATTATTGCCAATGAAACATCGTTTCGCATGGAACTTATTTTGGTTGTGTGCTTGTTGCCTATCATTTTTATCATTCCATTGGAGCTTTCGTATAAGCTTTTAATGTTTATAGCCTTAATGGGGATGCCGTTGGCGGAGGCAATTAACAGTGCGATTGAGCGTGTGACAGATTTGGTGACCTTAGAGTATCATGAGATGGCAGGACGTGCTAAAGATGCTGGAAGTGCTGTTGTTTTTTTAAGTATTGTGATTTTTGTCGTAGTATGGAGTGTGTGCTTGTTTCTTAGCTGGGTAAATTAAGAACATTAGCAGAAAGAAAATAGCTATTTCTAGGAAAAATCAGATTATTATCATATTTCTATGCTAGTTTTTGGTAGACTTTTTTATTATTTTATACAAAAAGTCTAAAAATAATACGAGGAGCATAGGAATGCAAAAAAGAGTAACCGTAGGAGCATTGGACGTTGATGCTCTGTTATATGATTTTATTGTCAAGGAAGCGTTACCCGAAACACGACTGTGTGCAGAAGATTTTTGGAGGGGCTTTGAGCAAACTGTTGAAGCGCTTGGAGGGGAAAATCAAGCACTCTTAGAGAAGCGAGATGTCTTTCAAGAAAAGCTTGATGTATGGTATAAAGCACACAAAGGTAAAGTGCTTTGCCCAGATACCCACGAACACTTTTTACGTTCCATCGGGTATCTGGTGCCCAATCCCTCCGAAGGAAAGATTTTACCCTTACATGTAGACCCTGAAATTGCAATGACGGCAGCACCTCAGCTGGTTGTTCCTGCTGATAATGCACGCTATGCACTCAATGCGGCCAATGCGCGGTGGGGAAGCTTGTTAGATGTGTTATACGGGACAGATATGATTGATGAAGCTTTTTATCCTAAAACAGCACACTACAATCCCAAAAGAGGTCAAAAGGTCTTTGAATTTGTATATCAATTTTTGGATACCATTGCGCCATTAGAAATGAGCTCATATGCTCTTATTCAAACATTGCAGGTGGAAGAGGGCAAGCTCATAGCCAAGCTTATCTCTGGGGCAAGCGTTGGTTTAAAAATAGCGGAAAAGTGTGTAGGATACACTTCTGATAAAAATGGATTACGCTCCATTTTGTTGTGCAACAATGGATTACATGTAGAGATTCAACTGGATGCAAAAAGTCTTATTGGGCAAACAAATCCTGCGGGCATTAAAGATGTTATCTTAGAATCCGCACTTAGTGCCATTCAAGATTGTGAAGATTCTGTCTCAGCGGTCGATGGTATGGATAAAGTAGCCATTTATCGTAATTGGAACGGTATGATGAAAGCCGATTTGTCCATTAGCTTTGAACATAAAGGTAAAACCATTCATCGAAGTTTGAATCCCGATAAACACTATACAAATCTCAAGGGTGAGGAGTTTGTACTCAAAGGAAGGGTGCTTTTGTTGATTCGCAATGTAGGGATTCATATGTACACTGATGCCATTTTGTACAAAGGAAAGAGAATTCCTGAGGGTTTTATGGATGCTTTTGTTACGACAGTGTGTGCGATGCATGATTTGAAAAAAACGAGTGGTGTGCGTAATAGCGTACATGGAAGTGTTTATATTGTAAAACCAAAGTGCCATGGACCTGAAGAAATTGCCTTTGTAAATAGGCTTTTTGGGAAAGTTGAAGAGGTATTGGGTTTGCCTGCATTTACAATCAAGATGGGAATCATGGATGAAGAGAGGCGTACCAGTGCAAATCTAAAAGCGTGTATTCTTGAAGCAAAAGAGCGTGTCTTTTTCATTAATACAGGATTTTTAGACAGAACAGGTGACGAAATTCACTCCGTTATGGAGCTTGGAGCGGTTGTTCCCAAGGAAGAAATTAAAAAAGAGATGTGGCTTAAAGCGTACGAAGACCAAAATGTGGATGTTGGACTCAGCCTCGGTTTTCAAGGGCGAGCACAAATTGGAAAGGGCATGTGGACAATGCCTGATTTGATGAAAAAAATGGTTGATGTCAAAATCGCACATCCACTCTCAGGGGCAACAACAGCATGGGTTCCCTCCCCAACGGCAGCAACTTTACATGCTCTGCACTACCATTTTGTAGATGTTTTTGCCAAACAAAAAGAGTTGATGCATCGCTCAAAGGCTTCTTTAGAAGCGCTCTTAACCCCTCCCATGTTGAAAACACCCCTTTCAAAAGAACAAACAATAAAAGAGATTGAAAACAATATCCAAAGTATTTTAGGTTACGTGGTACGTTGGGTAAATCAAGGGATTGGTTGTTCCAAAGTGCCTGATATTAACAATATTGAATTGATGGAAGATAGAGCAACACTTCGCATCTCTTCTCAGCACGTGGCGAATTGGTTGCATCATGGTATCGTGAGTGAACAAGATGTTCTTCAAGCATTTGAAAAAATGGCAGCAGTTGTTGATACTCAAAATAAAGCGGATAAACAGTATAAGCCAATGTCTCCCTACTTTGAAAAGAGTATCGCGTATCAAGCCGCACTTGATTTGGTCTTTAAGGGGCGTATCCAGCCTAATGGCTATACGGAATTTATATTACATGTAAAGCGACAAGAAGTCAAAAAAATATCACTTTGATGTTTGATAGAAGCTGAAAAAAGTAGGGCAAAATAAGAAGGGAGAAAGGTGCTCCCTTCTTAGTGTACGGTTATTTAAGTCCCGCAATATATTGCGATAAAGTAGCAATTTTTGCATCGTCAAGATTTTTGACTTGACCCGTCATGGTTCCTTTTAAAGGACCGCCATAGGTTCCATTTTTATATCCATTGAGGGCTGCTGCAATGTTTTCAGCACTCCACCCTGCGATAATTTGTGATTTGTTTAGGGCCGCTTTTTCTGCTTTTGCCCCGTGACAGGTGGCACAAGTTTTATAAAGCGTTGCACCATCTTGTGCAAAAACGTTGCTCAGACATAAGAAACTGATAAACAGTAATACCTTTTTCATGGAAAGCTCCTTTAAGTTTATGAGCGCATTGTAGCGTTTAATTGTGAATCTATTGTGAAACAAAAAAGAAACATTTTTATTTTAGCTTACCAAAAACTTTATGTTGTTCCCAGTAATCTTTTAAAGCAGCATCAAGTTCTTTGTCATTCAAGGTTGTAGGTTTTTTGATGCCAATACGATTGATAAGCCATGGCTCTAGGATGGATGTTTCTGCTTTTGGATTTTTCATGTAAGCAAACAAGGCTTTTTGCACCTCTGCTTCAGAGCTGTATTTTAGGAGATAGCGAAAGAAAAACTTTTCAAGGGTAATGGTCATTCCGTCATGACACGAAACACAATGATGTTCGTACAGAGACTTTGCTTCAAGGCTTAGCGCCAAGGTGAAGATCAAGAAGCACTTTTTTACCATGAGAGACTCACTTTTGTTCCTTTTTTAAGTTCAGAAGAGAGGCTTACATGTAAGCCATACTCTTTGGCAATAAGTGAGACAATATTAAGCCCGATTCCAAAACCACCCACGGTTGTGTCAAAACGGCTATAACGCTCAAAAACATGGGGTAATTTACTCTCTTCAATGCCCACGCCAGTATCTTCAATACTTAAGGAAAAAGAGGTGAGTGTTACGGTGATGTTTCCCTTGAGTGTGTTGTATTTGATAGCGTTAGAGAGAAGATTGTCTATGATTTTAGTCATTTTTTTTCTATCAATCACAAGGGTGACATGCTCTTCAAGGAAGAGACTTTGTGAAATTTTTTTAGATTCCATTAAGAGGTGAAAGTACTCCATACGTTCTTCAATTAAGGCTTTAAGCACAACAACTTCATTGTGAGAAGGAGCGTGGTGAGAGAGGACGAGGTAGGTGAGGTCATCATAAAGATTGGAAATGGTTTTGGATGCAATGGCAATGCGGTTAAGTTTTTTACATAAAGAAGCATCAAGGGTCGCCAATTCAATCATTTCGATATTGGACAAGATGGTATGAACGGGTGTATTAAGTTCATGCGTGGTGTCTTTAATGAAACGGTCTAACAAAGAAATAGCTTGGCGCATTGGCTCTAACAGTAAAAGAAGTAAAAAATAACCAATGACAACTAAGACTAAAAAAATGATACCTCCGTAGAGAAAAAGTTTTTGATAGACAGCGTGTTCCCAACCCTGTGGGGCAGGAATTTCAAGAGCACAATAGCGTGCCCCAAGATAGTAAAACTCAAGCTCTTTGATAAAGTAAATATGTCCTTTCTCGAAGTAGATATCTTCGTAAAGATTGACAGAGTTAGAGTGTAGTGTTGAGAAAATTTCTTTTAAGCTACTATCAAAAATGGCGGATTCGTAACGCGTATCTCTAGGATAAGTTTGATTCTTGTCAAAGGTGTTGTGAAGATTTTTAAGATGGGCGATGTGTTCGTTGGTGAGGGTTGAGAGGATCTCTCTTTTTTCTTGAAAAAGAAGTTCTCGTTGGGAAGCGTAATAAAAAATAGCCACAAACACCAAAATCAGAGAAGTTAAAAAAGCGTAGAGTAAGAGAAAAGAGACTAAAGTCTTTTTCTCACTCGCGCGTAAATGTGTATCCCAGCTTTTTAAGGCTAACAATGCGTTCTTTCCCTATAATTTTGCGTAGATTCTTAATGTAGGTGCGAAGCGTGTCATCGCATCCAACCTCGTCATATTCCCATAAATGTGACATAATAGACTCATGAGTAATAATCTCGTTTTGTTTTTGTAAAAAGAGTGTGAGTAGTTTGGCTTCCTTGTTTTGAAGATGTATGGGGCGATTTTCCACTAACAGTGTGTTTGTGTTTGTATCAAAAGCAATATTGTGAGCGATGCTAATGGTGCTTTTAGGCGTATGAAAAAATTCGCGTTTAAGAATGGTTTCGATGCGAAAAAGAAGTTCTTTTAGAGCAAAGGGTTTTCGGATATAGTCATCGCATCCACTCTCATACCCTTCTTCCACATTCTCAATGGCATTTAAAGAAGTTAGAAAGATAGCAGGGGTCGTTTTCCCCTCCGCTCTAACCCTCGAAAGTAGTGAAAAGCCATTAAGAGAGGGGACATTGACATCGAGTAAGAAGAGATCAAAATGGCGTTCGTAAATGAGAACTTCCGCTTCTTCGCCATCAAAAGAGGGAAAAACATCGTATCCTTTGGACTCTAAAAATTCGCACAAAGTTTCATTGAGATTGGCATCATCTTCTAAAAGTAAAAGACGTTTTTTCATAGGTGTTAGCGAACCGTGTTAATCCATAAAGAGAGATCACGGATGACCTCCGCAGTTGCCGCATTAAAAGCTTCAACCGCTCCAGCGGCACCATTGGTATTGGTGACTTCTTTTAAAGAGCTAAGTCTAACACTCGCAAGTACAGTTCCTGTTTTGAACTCAATCAGTCGAAAACGAAGACTGACATAGACATGCGAGCGACCATCTTCTGCAAACACTTCTTCAAAATGTTGAAGTACTGGCTCTAAAACAAGGTTGTTTGAAGCAACCGATGTGCCTGAAATAACCGAATTAAAATGGTTCTGATCTTGGAGTGCTTCGGTGATGAGGTGTTGAAGTTTTAAAGGGGGCGTTTCACTCCAGACACCGTATTTATATGGCAGGGTTGCTCCCTCTTTTTGATACAAAATCGATCGACTGTTGAGATCACTAGGGGTATCAATGCGTGCAATTTTAAGGACATCTGTATTGGATACTTTAAAGCGTTCCAATTTTAAAGAGGGTTCTAGCGTGTAGCTATAAGGCTTTATACTTGTTTCTTTGAGGCTGCACCCCATCAAAAAGAGTAAGGCTACCACCGTGAGGACTGCGTGTTTCATTATCGACTCCTTGTTTCGTTAGGGGCAGGATGAATGGTTTCTGATTTAAATAAAAGATCACTTGGACTGTCGTTGAGATGATCAATTAAGGCACGCGAATTGATACTTAAAATGCGCAATTCATCTAATGTGCTTTGAAGGGGAATGAGATTTTCTTTGAGCAAAAGATCCACATCAAATGCACCTTTTTTGATTTTATCATCAAGATGAAGCATGGTGTTTTGAATACTCTCAAGCGTTTGAATTCCTGTATTATCGATGGCATGACGCAAGGCGTAAGACATCTCTCGTACTCCCGTAGCTGCTTCGATGGCCACTTTTTCAAATACAACTGCCTCTTTTAAAATGCGACTGATTTCTTGGTTGTGTTTTTCAATATTTTCCAGCGTTTTAGCGGTAGAAGAGGATATTTTGGCACTGTTCTCTAAAATACTTTCAAGGTTTTTGAGGTTTTTTTCATTTAAAATTTGATCTGCACGATCAAAAATGACTTCCGCTTTACCACTTAGAGAGGTAATGGTTTTATCTAAGCGTGAAAACGTAGAGGGTTGAGAATGAATGATGGCATAATTTGTGGGATCATTACTTGTTTTAAGTGCTTCAGACTCGTTGGTTCCACCTTGGAGTTGGATAAAACTAAGTCCTGTAATGCCTTGAGGTTGAATGAGTGCATAGGTGTCATTTTTAATCGGAGCACTCTCCTCAACACGGACAATAACAAGCACCTCTTCAGCATTTTTAGGATTGATTTTGATGCCTCTGACTTCGCCGATGGTAACACCATTGAGCTTTACAGGTGCTTTTTCATTCAGGCCTGAGACAGACTCTGTTGTAGAGACTTGATAGTGTTTGAAACTTCCTTCATTGGAGTAGTTTCCTAGCCATACAATAGAGACAACCCCCGCAAGTAAAAGAACAAAAACAAAAAGCCCTACCAAGATATAGCTTAAGCGATTTTCCATAATACCCTCAGTTGAGAAATTTTTTTAACGTTTCATCGGTTGTCTTTTTGAGCATCTCTATTGTACCATCAAAAAGAACTTTTTTATTGCCTAAGATAACAAAACGATCTAATACATTCATAATGGTATCTTTATCGTGCGTCACCATCACAACTGTAACGTTCAAGGTTTCACGTAAATTTAAGATGAGCTCATCAAACGCCCGAGCACTTCGCGGATCAAGTCCAGAGGTCGGTTCATCCAAAAATAAGAGTTTGGGATCCAATGCTAATGCCCGTGCTAAACCAGCTCTCTTTTTCATGCCACCGCTGAGTTCGGAGGGGTACATTGAGGTGACTTTAGGCGGCAGTCCTACTAAAGAGAGTTTCATGCGAGCAGATTCTTCAATCAAATGGACGGGAAGATTGGTATATTCTTGCATTGGAATCATCACATTTTCCAAAATTGTCAGAGAGGTAAAAAGAGCTCCAAATTGAAATAAAACACCCCACTCATGACGCAATGTTTGTTTTTCATCGCGTCCGATGGTACTTACGTCGCGCCCTAAAACACGCATCTGCCCACCACTGATTTTTTGCAATAAAATCATCTCTCGCAACAACGTAGTTTTACCACTCCCACTCCCACCTAAGAGACCAAAAATTTCTTGAGGATAAATGTTAAAACAGACCCCGTCATGAATAACGTTTTGTCCAAAAGCGGTGATAATATCGCGAGCTTCTATGATGGGAGTTTTGTTCACAGTCCCATCTCCGTAAGCAACACTGAAATAATAGCATCCACGGCAATCACCCAAAAGATAGTATTGACCACACTGATGGTGGTGTATTTGCCAACACTCTCTGTGCTGCTGTCGATTTGAAATCCACGGAAACAGCCAATCGTAGCAATAATCGCACCAAAAATAGGGGCTTTGATAAATCCAATAACGAGGTGTTTCAGGGGAACCGTTTCTTGAATACGGTCGATGAACTCGACAAAGCTGATATCCAATTTTGTCGACGCAATCACCATGCCTCCAAACACTGAAACAACATCCGCAAAAAAGACCAAAAGAGGTAGCGAGATAATCAATCCAAACAGGCGTGGCAGGACAAGAAAATCCCAAGGTGAAAATCCCATAGAACGCATAGCATCCACTTCATCGGTGATTTTCATCACCCCGATTTGTGCCGTATACGCAGAAGCACTGCGCCCAGCCACAACGATAGCCGTTAAAAGAGGGGCTAGTTCACGTACCGCAGAGATGGTGACCATTTCAACGATGAAGATGTTGGCACCAAATTTTTCCAGTTGCGTGGCTCCTTGATAAGCAATAACTACCCCAATTAAAAAAGAGGTGAGTAAAATAATAGGAAGTGCCCCTGCCCCACTGTGTTGGATGTGGTACAAGGTGGCACGCAGACGAATCGTTACAGGATTGATGAGTGCTGCGCTAATATGATGGGCTAGTTCTCCAGTAAATGAAAAAAACGAAGAGAGTGTTTTTCCTCCATCAATAACGGTTTTCCCACTCTTTTCAAGATATTCGAAAACAAAAAAGTCTTTTTTCCCAGAAGGGGGAGGCTCTTGAAAATGTGTCTCACACATGCTAAATAGCTTTGAAAAATGGGCATTCCCTTGAGTGAAACGAAGGGTGCATTGTTGATTTTCAAGTCTTCTGAGATGGTGTAAAATGAGTACGATTCCGTGTGTGTCGAAGTCTTGAATCTTTGAAAAATCAAAATGACAGTGTTTACATGTAAGGTTTTGCAAGGAGGCATCAAGACGTTTGACTGCCGATTGAACCCAATCTCCCTCTAGCACGACCGTGAGCTCTTCAGGCTCTTGGGAGATAAAAACGGTAGCTTCGTGCATCTTGAATCCCTCTTTAGGCAAAATAGATAGATGATTATAGCATACCCAACGTTTATTTTTACGTGATATAATCGTTACAAAAAAGGGGCAAAGATGCGTATACAACTCTTTTTAGTATTTGTAGTTTGTTTCAGTCTCTCTAGCTACGCGAAGGAAGAAGCGATGAAAAAAGAAGTTGCAACATTGGGAGGTGGATGTTTTTGGTGCCTAGAGGCTGTCTTTGAAGAGACGCGTGGTGTCTTGGATGTCATCAGTGGATACGCAGGGGGTGATGTTAAAAACCCTACCTATGAGCAGGTTAGTAGTGGTAAAACCCATCATGCTGAGGTGGTGCAAATTACCTTTGATGCACAGGTAATCACTTATGAAGAAATTTTGAAGATTTTTTGGCTGATTCATGACCCAACCACACTCAATCGTCAAGGTAATGATGTGGGCACGCAATATCGCTCGGTCATCTTCTACCACGATGATATACAGCGTGAAAAAGCAGAGGCGTCCATCAAAACCTTTGGTGAAAAGTTTTTAAAACCCATTGTGACACATCTACAGCCTTTGCCTATGGTTTACGAAGCGGAAAACTACCATCAAAATTACTTTAAAAACAACCCAAATCAAGGCTATTGTGTCTTTGTGGTTTCTCCAAAGGTAGAGCATTTTAAACATGTTTATAAAGAGATGGTCAAATAGGCTTTACATGTAAAGGCTAAAATGTCACAATAAGCCCTCGTATGCCATCTATGAGCATCTGTATGGACATGATGAGCAAAAGCATTCCCATCAGCTTCTCAAGGGCAAGGAGTCCTTTATCGCGCAAGAGCTTATATAGAAGTGGAGAGAGAACCATAATAAGTGCGGAAAATCCCCATGCCAACAGTAACGAGATAAAAAGCTCTACACTGTAATGTGTGTGGGATTTACTCATGACTAACAGGGTTGCAAGCGTGGAAGGTCCTGCTATCAGAGGAATCGCTATGGGGACAACAAAAGGTTCATTGACACTGCCATAAAGCCCGCTACTTCCTTCGTTCCCTGGAAAAATCATCTTCAATCCAATGATGAAAAATATGACAGCTCCTGCGATACGCACGGCGGAGGTTTCAAGGTGAAAGAGGTTTAAAAAAAGATCCCCACCCAATAAAAAAAGCACCAAAATGGCAAGACCAATGAGCATTTCACGAATGATAATACGCTTACGTTGTGTCAGTGGAACGTCTTTTAAAATGGAAAGAATTACGGGCACATTTCCAAAAGGGTCGATAACCAGCATCAACAAAAGTGCTGTAGAAATAATTGAAAATTCTGTGCCCATACGTTCTGTCTACGTTCTAAATTCGGATAGTTTTAGATTGAGCTCTTCAGTCATGCGACTAAGATGCTCAGCGGCTGAGGCTATCTCTTCCACACTACGCGCATTTTGACTCGAAATCTCATTGATTTTACTGACATTGTCAATCATCACGGCAATATCATTGCCTGTTTTAAGATAGTTTTCTGAGGTTTTATCGGAAACTTTTGTGGCATTACCCATGACATCAAACATATTGTTGATTTTGCTCTCCGCGGTGCTTGCGGTGGTGGCTAGAGATTCAACTTGTTTAGAGTTGGTTGTCATTTGTTCTGAACTATCAACAATGGCTTGAACGATGACGTTGATGGTTGCGTTAATCTCTTGGAGGCTTTTTTGGGTGCGCTCGGCTAATTTTCGCACCTCATCGGCAACCACAGCAAATCCTCGTCCGTGTTCGCCTGCGCGTGCGGCTTCAATGGCAGCATTGAGTGCAAGGAGGTTGGTTTGATCGGCAATGTCACCAATCACCACCAAGATATCTTTAACCTGTGACGCATCGTGGCTGAGTTGTTGGATTTTATGTGCCAGTTCGATTTCAGTGGAAGCACTCTTTTGGATATCGTGCGTGAGTGCTAAAATGGTATTGTTCGCCTCTTTAAGATATTCATTGGCTTTGAGAAGCTCTGCTTTTCCCACTTTTGCCTCTGTGATGCCAAGTTCCATTTCCGTTTTCAACGCAGTTGCTTTGTGTGTGGTGTCGCCTACAATTTGCATCGAGGTTTCAACAGAGCGTCCTACATGTAAAGAGGTGGAAGAGAGTTCACTGGAGATGGAAGAGTTTTCGTTGGAAAGATTTTTTGCTTCGCTGATTAAGAGTCGCACTTTTTCGATAAATCGGTTAATGCTTGTACTGGCAAGGGCAATCTCATCCTTGCCTTCAATCTCAAGTTTACGTGTCAAATCACCATCGCCACTGGAAAGATTATCGGCGCGTACCATGAGAGCGTGAAGAGGTCGTGTAATGGTTGAGCGAATCACTAAAATCATAATCCCAATAGATAAAACAATGAGCACAAGAGAAACAATCGTAAATAGAGTCATTTGTGCCGCAATGTTTTTATCAATTTGATCTTTGAGACGTGAGATTTGTGCATCAAGGCTATCAACATATACCCCTGTTCCTATCATCCAATTGTAGGGAGCAAAAGGGACAGAGTAGGCAAGTTTTGGGAAAGGTTGCCCATCTTTGACTTTTGGGAATTCGTATTTGACAATGCCCCCACCTTTTTTGGCGGTATCAATTAAATCTTTCAGAAAAAAGCGACCCTTGGAATCTTTTAAATCAATCAAGTTTTTTCCAGTCAATGCTTTATTTGTTGGGACAGTGATGCAGGTACCATCGTACTCATAAACGAAGATATACCCACTCTTGTCATCAAAGAAACGGAGTTCTTGGAATTTGTCGATGATGGCTTCTTTGATTTTCTCATCGCTGATACCTTTGGCTTTTTGAAAGTTATAAATAGCCATTGAAGTTTGAACAGTGATGTCCATAATGGTCTTAAGCTCACTTTCGTAAAACGCATACGCACTTTTTTGGTACTCTTCTAGGAACATTTGTTCATTTTTAAGTGTATTCATATACGAAACAGTGATAATAGAACCCCCTAAAATGGTAAGGGCTAATACCAATGCAATCAAAATACGTGTTGAAATTTTCATCGCAACCTCCTTTGTCTTTTATAATCTAATTTTATTTTAGCATAATTGTGAAAACTTTCTTATGACGAAATAAGGTACAATCCATTTTTACTCTATAAAGGAAGTTGGTATGTCCACCTATGTAACACTCTTACAATCCAATGCTACATTGCGACGTTTGAGTCTTGTGCAACTCATTTGCTATTTTGGCGTATGGTTTAGCCATACAGCCATTTATGCCTTACTGATAAGCTTAGAAGCTCCTGTGTGGGTGCTAAGTTGCGCAGCTGCCTTTACCTTTTTGCCCTCCATGCTTTTAGCCCCTTTTAGTGGCGCTATTATCGATAAAGTTGAGACAAAAACCTTTATGCTGACCCTTACGTCTATTGAAATTGTGACGGTTTTTTTCTTGCTTTGGATTGATTCTTTAGACTATGTTTGGGCACTTTTGGCGCTTATTTTTGTACGCATGGGTACGGGAAGTATCTATTTCCAAACGGAGATGTCGTTACTTCCCAAGCTTTTAAATGAGGCGGATTTAAAAATAGCCAATGAAATTCACTCGATTATTTGGTCTGTTTCGTATGCCTTAGGCATGGCAATTGCGGGGTTTTATGTCCATTATTTTGGAACCACCAGTGCATTTATGGCAGATATGCTCATCTATGCGGTCGGCTTTTGGCTACTGTTAGGGCTTAATGTGCCCTCATTAGCCAGTCATGCGGGTGTTAACGTCAAAGAGATGATTGTGAGTGGGTTTGTGTACCTTAAAGCGCATCCAAAAATCATACATTTGATTCTCTTGCACTCCAGTGTAGGGCTTAGTGCGTACGATGCTTTGATTGCGTTGCTGGCAGATTATGAGTATAAGGCACTTTTTTCTGCGGCGTTGATTATTGGCTTTATGAATGCCACCAGAGCTATTTCGCTCGTGCTAGGGCAATTTCTTTTAAGCCCCTATACGAATGATAAATCGCTGGTGTGGATTTTTATCGCACAAGGCGTGAGTGTGATGCTTTGGGGGATTTTGCAGTATGATTTTAGAATAAGTTTCATAGGAATTATTGCGTGTGGGCTCTTTACCACAACCTTATGGTCGTACACCTACACGCTTATCCAGTATGAAACAGATGAGGCGTATTATGGGCGTGTGATTGCGTACAATGATATGGTGTTTATGGGAATGAGTACCTTGGTATCCTTTGCGATTGGAGGATTGTTTGAACTAGGCGTTCCTTTGTGGGCAGTAACCTTTTTCTTAGGCGCAGGGTTTCTCTTCTTTGGAGGATATTGGCAGTGGATAAGGAGGCAAGGATGAATATTCGAACGCGTGTGAAGCTTAGCTTTGTTTTTGTGGTAGCCTTATTACTTTTTTTAGGGATTATCAGCGGATTGATTACGTATCAGATTAAAGAAAATAGTATTTTTAGAGAAAAAGTGGCTGCGATTTTATTGATGCAAGAGCGCATGAATGAGATTATCAATGAAAGTACGAAGGTCAAAGCAGTAGCGATACTTGATGCGCAAAAACAAGAATTTGTCTTGTTTGAAGAGAAGTTTGAAGCCTTACGAAACGAGCTCTCTTTAAAGAAAAAACAGACGCTAGCCAATGCGCTCATTACGAATATTCGGCACAATGAAACGATTAAGCGCTATTTGCAAGAACTGTATGAAAATGAGCACCGTATTGAACTTATGTTTGACGAAATTTACCATCTTGAGCGTGAAAAAATTGGATATATGCACCGTTTTGAAGCGCTTTATCCTGAAGAAAATAGGATGCGTATCGGCATTCAAAACCATCTACTAAGCCACGCTTCGATTGAGCAGATGAAAGCATTAAGTGATCTCCGGTACTACAGCAAAGAGACCTTATATCAACACAGCGATGAGGTTACGTTAAACAAATGGCTCTCTTCGATAGAAAACCTTCTTCAAACCAACACGATTGCAGGCGATGCTGTAGCTCAGGATTTGGCGGCATATGCAAACGTGGTAAAGGAAATTGGGTCGGAAGCAATTCGCTTGGAGCAGACACGTCAGGTGGAAGAAAAAACGCTTCTTCGTGCATCTGCTGTTTTAAAAGAAAATGAAAAACTGAGCATGGCGTTTGAGACCATCATTTCAGAGCTCTCTTCAGGGTTTATCGACAAAATGCGTTGGATACAATGGAGTGTGGGTTTTTTAACCATTCTTTTTATTATAGTGCTCTCCATTAGGGTAACGCGCCATGTTTCTTTAACGATGGATGAGGTAGAAGCCAAAATTGAAGAGGGGCTCAAAGAGGTGAATGCTCTTAATGATGAGATTGAAGATACGCAAAAAGAGGTTCTTTTTACGATGGGAGCGATTGGCGAAACGCGTTCAAAAGAGACGGGCAATCATGTCAGACGTGTGGCGGAGTATTGTAAAATTTTGGCACTTCACTATGGACTGGATGAAAAAGAGTCTGAAATGCTTAAACTTGCATCCCCGATGCATGACATTGGAAAAGTCGGTATCCCTGATGCTGTTTTGAATAAACCAGGACGTTTTGATGCGACGGAGAGAGCTATTATGGATACGCATGCGATGTTAGGGTATGAAATGCTCAAACACTCGCAAAGACCGTTACTTAAAATGGCAGCCATTGTTGCCAAAGAACATCATGAAAAATGGGATGGAACAGGGTATCCTGATGGGAAAAAAGCAGAAGAGATTCATATCTATGGGCGTATCACAGCTTTGGCCGATGTTTTTGATGCACTAGGGAGTGCACGTGTGTATAAACCCGCATGGGATGATGAGAAAATTTTCAATTTGTTCAAAGAGGAGCGAGGAAAACATTTTGAGCCTAAGCTGATCGATATCTTTTTCGAAAACCTAGAAAAGTTCTTACATGTAAGAGACTGTATGAAAGATTAAATTCACAATCTCTCCACAATTTTTCATTAAGATTTCTCTATTAAAAAGGAGTTTACAATGAAAACCATTAAAGCTATTGCTCTTTCAGCATCCTTGATTTTAGGAAGCGTTTCTCAAGCTCATGCGATGGGTGATAGAGAACAAGCGGCACTTTTGGGTGCAGGGGCAGTGGTGATTTTGAGTGCATTGTTTGGCTCCAGCACGTCGGGCTCTTCCGACACGAGATACGAGCAGACTCCCGAGTATTATGAGCCTGCTCCTACCATTGTTTATACACAGCCTTATTATGTACCTGCGCCAACCGTTGTTTACAGACAACCTTATCAGCACGTAGGACATCATAAGCCCGGTCACTATGGAGATAGAGCGTATGTGATTAAGGGGTATCATTAATTCACAAACAGTTCACGATTTTATATTAGAATGTCATTAGTTTTTAAAAGGAGTATCCAATGAAAGCATTTAAACTTATCTTAGTATCGATTCTCTTGGTGCTCAGTGGGGCAACCAGTGCTCATGCTATGGGCGATAGAGAACAAGGTGCCCTTATTGGGGTAGGGGCAGCTATCTTGCTGGGTGGTATTTTGAACGCGGGGCAACAGCCTACGCGTTATGTGGAATCACCTGCCTATTATGAAACACGACCAACGGTTATTTACAGAGAGCCTTACTATGCACCACCTCGTGTAATCTATATTGACCCACCGCGTCATAGACCACACCACAGACACTACTACGACGGTTACCGCTATTACCGATAATTGACCCTTGCGGTAGCGCTGAAACGCTACCGCTTTTGCAGTACAATAACTCTTTTAGTATCTGTTTTTACAACATGCATATCACACATCTGCGCCATCACTTCAAACGTATGTGGAGTGAAAAACGTGATATGTGTCGGGTCTCTTCGGTACCACCACTTCCAAAAATGTTCCATCTCATTGTCATGAAAAAGTGTCATCAGCGCAAGGTAGCCTCCTGATTTGAGGTGTTGGCTTAAATCTTTTAGGGTTTCAAGTGGATTGAAGAGATGCTCAAACACTTCGGTTGAGGTTATAAGGTCATACGTTTTACCTTCAAAAATAGGCGTAGGCTGGTAAAATTTATCGTAGCAATCGATATTGGCGCCACGTTGTTGCATGAGATGTGCCAGCACAGGGGTGGGACCTGAGCCAAAATCAAGAACATGCGGGATTTTACATGTAAGCTCTTCCCAAAAAAAATCTAAAAAATCTTCAAACATCCGTACGTAACCGCTATTATCAAGGGTATTGATATGTTGGTCGTATTGGTGTTTTTCTCTACTCTCACCCACTCGCATTGAGGCATCCAGCATGATTACTTCACAATGTGGACAATAGGAATAGAAAGCATCAAATTGACAATTTTTCATTACTTCTGTTGGCGAAAAACAATTTTTGCACTTCATACTTATGCTCTTTTTTACTTTTTTAGAAAAAATGTAGTTAAGTTAATATTTTTTTACTAAAATTAAGGAATTTCACAAAAAAATAGTGATATTATACCCATAAATCATTATGAAAGCCCATGGAATGCGTAAATTTTTAGCATTAATCCTCGTTTTTATCCTCTGCATGACACTTTTTTATTATTATACCCATCCAACGTACAAAGAAAATACGATTACTCTTGGCATGAGTGGACCTTTGAGTGAAGGACCGTATGGAGTTGGGTATCAATTTTTAATGGGAGCAAAAGTCTTTTTTCAGCATCTCAATGAAAACGGTGGAATTTACGGACGCACAATTAATATTATCGCAAAAGATGACCGCTATGAACCTAAGATTGCCCTTGAAAATGTACACAATTTAATTGAAAAGGAGGGTGTTTTTGCACTTTTTGGTCTTATTGGAACACCTGCGGCAGAAGTAGTTTTTCCTTTGGTTCAAGAAAAGCACATTCCTTTAATAGGGACCTACAGCGGCGCTCATTTTTTGCGTCAACCTCCCAATGCCCTCGTTTTAAACGCAAGGGCGAGTGATCGCGATGAAATCGAAGTGCTTGTGGACTATTTTTCCACCAAACTTCATGCAAAAAGATTTGCTCTTTTTTACCAAAATGATGCGTATGGCAGAGCAGGTTTGGATGAAGTTAAAAAAGCGTTAAATAAACGCAATCTTTTTTTATGTGGAGAGGGAAGCTATAAACGCAACACCCTCTCCGTGGGCAATGCGCTCTATGAAATTGAACAATGTGATCCTGATGTTATTTTGATGATGGGTGCAACGGCTCCGAGTGCTGAATTTATAAAGCGCGCACGAAAAAGTATTACATTGCGTGATGAAGTCAATTTTGGACTTTTTTCGTTTATTGAACCCAGTGATTTGATACAGGCATTGGAAAAGAAAGGCAAAGGTATTACGTTTGCACAAGTGGTTCCTTCCCCTTGGACATCGCAAGGAAAAGAAGTCAAACATTATAGGGAGCTTATGGCACAGTATCATCCCAAAGAAAAGCTGAGCTATACCTCATTGGAAGGGTATTTTGCGGCGCGTATGATCTCCGAGGTATTTAAAACCATTGGCGAACGCTTTACCAAAGAGTCCTTTATCGCTGAGTTGCCACGTTTTTCACAGATGATGGATGAAAAGGTGCCTTCTCAAAATAGGGACGAGCGTTGCAAATGTTTGCACCGTGTGCATCTTCTCTCCTATGTTGATGGTGATTTTTTCGCAGTTGAGGGTAATGATGAATAATCCTTTTTCTGATTTTATGGGTAGCATCGATGAGATGACCATTACCAAAAAGACGACCTTACTCTTTTTGATTATGGTTTTTGGAATGCTCTTTATTGGAAGTTTTGCCCACATGAGCATCAATCGCATTAAAAATAATTTTGATATTTTGTACACCAAACGTCTTTTGCCGACCGCTCGTCTTGAGAATCTTAAAGATATTTATACGGTCAATATCTTAGACACGATTCGTGATATTGAAAAAGGGATGATTAGTGCTAAAGCTGGTAAAGGGGTGATTGTTTTAGCGCAAGAACTTGTCCAAAGAGAGCTTAGGGAGTATAAAGACTCTTTGGATATTGACGAGAGTGATTGGTTGATAAAGCTGGCACGTTCATGGGGGATGTTTGATGCGTTAAAAGATCGTACATCTGAATGTGAAGAGACAAGTTCTATTGTGAAAATTGAGGCAAAAATAAAGACCATCGATGGTATTTTGTTTAAGATGTTTAACTATTTTGAAACGGCGCAAACCTTGGAAGCGTATGAGACACTTCAAGATGAGCTTTATCCGAGTGTCTATTCGATTAATATTGATATTACAGGATTGATTAACCTCAACTTTGATAATGCCAAAATAGGCTTTGCTAGAACGCAATTGGTCTACGAAAATACCTTTGAATGGATTGTTGTGGCAACCCTTGGCACCATTTTATTCGCGGCACTTTTAGCCATTGTGCTTTTACAAAATATTCGTCTTTTGCACACACGCTTAGCTAACATGGTAGACATAAAAACGAAAGAGTTGCAAACATTAAACCACAGCTTGGAAGAAAAAATTGCCTATGAAGTGGAACAAAGTCGTCAAAAAGATGAGATTATGTTTCGTCAGTCGCGTTTGGCTTCTATGGGTGAAATGATAGGCAACATCGCGCATCAATGGCGTCAACCGCTCAATGCGATGGTGCTTGTGATTCAAAGTTTTCAGATGAAACGTTTAGCAGGAATTGAACTGAGTGATGCGTTTATCGAGACGCAAACCAACGAAGGTATTGCCTTAGCATCGATGATGTCGCGTACCATTGATGATTTTCGCAATTTTTTCAAGCCCAATCGTGGCGAAGAAGAGTTTGCCTTGAAAGAAGCATTGTGTTACAGCATTCAACTGGTCAAAGAGTACTACACAAAAGCAGACATTGAGATTTCATTAGTGTGTCCTTGGGATGTTCATATTCAAGGCTATCCTAATGAGTTTTCACAGGTCTTAATGAATCTTTTTTCCAATGCCAAAGATGCAATGGAAGAGAGAAACATCGTGGAAAAACAGATTGAAGTGTTGGTGCAGAAAAGCAATAACGGTGTTGCAGTTTGGGTGATAGACAATGGCGGGGGCATTGAAGAGAGTGTTCGTGCCAAGATGTTTGATCCTTACTTTACCACAAAGCATAAGTCCTCGGGGACGGGGATTGGGCTTTATATGTCCCAGCAGATTATTGAAAAGCAGATGCGAGGGTCAATTCGGGCAAGCAATGGAGCCCATCGTTTTAGCAATGGGAGTTATTATGAACACTGTGCCATGATTGTCATGGTTTTACCACTAGGGAAAAAAGAGGAGAAAAAAGATGGATTTTAACAGTTTGAAAGATTGTGTGGTGCTCTACGTCGAAGATGAAAAGTCAGTACGTGATCAGACGCAGATGATTTTAAAAGATTTTGTCAAAGAGGTCTATTTGGCATCCAATGGCGAAGAGGGACTTAAAATTGCTCTGGAAAAAGAGGTCGATATCATCGTTACCGATATTTTGATGCCTGGTCTTAATGGTATTGAGATGCTCAAAAAGCTTAAAAATGAGCATGGTCGTGTGATTCCAGTTATTATTACAACAGCATTTACGGAAACAGAGTATTTGATAGACGCAATTACGTTAAAGGTGGATGGGTTTATTATGAAACCTATTAACGTGAAAGACCTTATTAGCAATATTTACAATGTGATGCTACCTAAGATGCACACCAAAGAGATGCAAGGCTGTTCATTTATTGTCGAAGGGCTTGCGGCACTCATTGGCGGTAAAAAAATAGAAATCCTTAAGTACATCATCAACAATTTGGATGAAGAGAAGGTTTTCAATGGTTCTTATCAGGATATAATTGATAATATTGGTGTCAGTAAACCCACCGTTGTGCATATGTTTCAACAGTTGATTAAAGTGGGGATTTTAGAAAAAGTGAAAAATAAGGTGTATCGGTTCCGTAATACTAAATTGATAGGAGAATAATACAATGGCGCGTTTTTTACTGGTTCTTTTTTTAGTACTCTCAAGCCTTTGGAGTGCGAATGAAGTGGTTTTTGAAACATCTCAAGGGACATTTGTTGTCGCGCTAAAGCCTGAAGTGGCTCCCAAGGCGTGTGAAAATTTTATAGGCTTGGTGAAAAAAGGGTACTACGATGGGGTAACGTTTCATCGTATCATCCGAGGCTTTATGATCCAAGGAGGCGACCCCAGTGGGACAGGACGCGGAGGACAATCGATTTTTGGTACTTCGTTTGATGATGAGTTTAAACCCAATGTCACCTTTGATAAAGCAGGTTTATTGGCGATGGCAAATGCAGGTCCCAACACTAATGGGAGTCAATTTTTTATCACAACCGTTGCTACACCGCATCTAAATGGGTACCATACGATTTTTGGTGAAGTGGTTGATGGGATGAAGGTCATTCGAAAACTTGAAAGTGTAGATGTGGATGTACGCCATAAACCCCAACAAAAACAGGTCATACTCAAAGCATATTTAAAATAATTTCAGATAGAATACACGTACCATGAACTAATAGAAGGAGAAAAAGATGAAAAAAATTGAAGCGATAATTAAACCTTTTAAACTTGAAGAAGTCAAAGATGCCTTGGCAGGCTTGGAAATTACAGGAATGACCGTTAATGAAGTCAAAGGGTACGGGAGACAGCAAGGACACTCAGAATTGTACCGTGGTGCTGAGTATGTAGTAGATTTTTTACCTAAAATCCGCATTGAGATTGTTGTCGCTGATGAAATTGTAGACACAGTAATTTCTACCATCGTAGATGCTGCAAAGACTGGTAAAATAGGCGATGGAAAGATTTTTGTTACCAATGTTGAAAAAGTTATTCGTATCCGAACCGGTGAAGAAAACGAAGATGCTATCTAAACTTTAAGAAAAGTGGTTATTTTTTAATCACTTTTCTTTTCCTCTTTTTTGTACAATTTTCCATTACTTTATTTGAAGGTTACATGTAATGGAAACATCTCAACTGCAATACGCCATTGATACTCTCTTTTTAATTTTCACCTCTGTCTTAATCATCCTTATGGTCCCAGGTTTTGCTATGCTTGAAGCTGGGCTTGTTCGGACAAAAAATGTCGTTGCCGTCCTTACAGGTAATGTCATGCTCTATGCGATTACCTCGTTTATTTTTTTACTATGGGGCTACAATCTCATGTTTGGTGGCTCAGGCTTTTTTTTGCAAGGGGTGAGTGTTGAAGGTTACAGTGCCTATGCTTTCTTCTTCTTTCAGATGGCATTTGTGGGTAAAACGGTTTCCATTATGAGTGGTGGTGTGAGCGAACGTATTCGTATTGTGCCGTTTATGATATTTGCAGTCTTGATGAGTGGACTGATTTATCCTCTTGTGGGTAATGCCATTTGGGGCGGTGGATTTTTAAAAGAGGTGCATGACTTAGCAGGATGTACGGTGATTCACTCTGTTGGAGGCTGGGCTCTTTTAGCGGGGATATTGGTTTTGGGTGCGCGTCGGGGAAAATATGCAAAAGAGGGTCACGTAAGACCTATTCCCGCCTCCAACATTCCTTTGGTCACACTAGGAGCCATGTTGTTGTGGATTGGATGGTTTGGTTTTAACGGGGGCAGTGCATTTAACATCTCCTCCATTGAAAAAGCAGATTTGGTCGGTCTTATCATTGTTAACACCAATACAGCAGGTTTAGTAGGCGCTATCACCGCAGCACTTATTGTCTATTTTCAGTATAAAAAGTTGGATATTACGATGATACTCAACGGTGCATTAGGTGGATTGGTTGCTATCACCGCAGGTGCTGATGTAGTAGGATTGTGGGAGCCTATCGTCATTGGTGCGATTGGCGGAGCATTGGTTGTTTTTGCGGTTCCCATTTTCGATAAATTTAAAATCGACGACCCTGTCGGTGCGCTTTCCGTTCACTTAGTCAATGGCATTTGGGGAACGATTGCCGTAGCGCTGTTTGCTGATTTTTCATTGCTGATACAACTTAAGGGTATTGCCTTAACGGCTCTTTTTGTTTTCCCTATCTCCTATGTCTCTTTTGTACTGATTAAGAAACTCGTAGGGCTTCGCAGCGATGAAGAACACGAATACGTGGGACTGGATCTTGAAGAGTGTGGGCTTGAAGGCTACCCTGAATTTGTAAAATCAAAAGTGTAAAAATAGCATTACATGTAAGGAAAATCCTTACATGTAACCTTACCCCATCGGATACAAAATCTCTTTTTGAACGCTCTCGCACTCTTTTAAAATATCTGGATTTAATGTCACCTCTAACGCTTTAAAGCTCTCTTTGAGTTGTGTGGCATAGCGCGCACCAATGATGGTAGAAGCGACAAAATCAAAGTGCATGCTCCATGCCACAGCAAGCGTTACAGGGCTCATGCTATAGCGCTTAGCAATATCAAGGTATTTTGCTGTTGCGGCAAGTGTTTTTTCATTGACAAAGCGTTGGTACATCGCTTTTTGTCGTGATTCTTTCGCATTAAGGTACTCGCCAAAACGACTTTTTGGGTCAATAAACGCTTGGTTGTATTTACCGCTTAAAACCCCTCCACCAATCGGTGAGTAGGGCAAAAGGGATATGTTTTCCACGCGACATACGGTGGAGAGTTCATCTAAAAAGCGTGGATTGAGCAGGGAAAAGTTGTTTTGGATTGATTCAAAACGAGCCAATGTTTCATATTGTGCAATGGTGTTAGACTTTGTGAGCCCGAAAGCTGTGTCATTGGATGTTCCGATGTAGCGTACTTTTCCACTTTTGACCAACTCATCCAAAGCACGCATCGATTCTTCTTTGGGGATAATGGTATCTGGCCAATGAACTTGGTAAAGGTCGATATAGTCTGTTCGGAGTCGTTTTAAACTTCCCTCAACAGCTTTTTGGATATGAAAACGGTCAATTGCGGTTAAGCCATAGCGAATAGGTGGCACAAACCAACCATTTGCAGCACCCGCTACTTTACTGGCCAGTATGATACTTTCTCTCGGTTTTGTTTGTAACCATTCGCCAATAATTTTCTCTGTCAGTCCCGCATAATCATTGCGTGGAGGAACAGGATAAAGTTCTGCTGTGTCGTAAAAATTAATACCTCGTTCATATGCGGTATCTAAAATTTTAAAAGATTCTGCCTTATCGCTCCAACTTCCAAAACTCATCGTTCCCATACAAATAGGGGTGACGCGCAAGCCACTTTTCCCAATGTAACGGTATTCCATATTTTCACCTTTTTTCACTTTTCTTATGCAATTTTATCGTATAATTGAAATAAAAAGGCTTTTTCTATGATTTATACATTGATTTCTCCTTTGGATATGCACTTACATCTTCGCGATGAGGCTATGCTCAAAGTTGTAGCACCACTGAGCGCGCATAGTTTTTCTGGTGCGATTGTTATGCCAAATGTTGTGCCTCCCATTACGACTATCGAAGCGGTTATTGCGTATAAAGAGCGCATCGTACATGCTATTGGAAACAACGTATTTGAGCCTTTGATGACACTTTTTTTTCGCGATGACTATAGTCGAGAATTTTTAGAAAAAGCAGCTTTACATGTAAAAGCATTGAAGCTTTATCCTTCAGGCATTACGACCAATTCTGAGGCTGGTGTGGCAAGTATGGATATTGAAGTTTTGCGTCCTGTCTTGGAAGCGATGAGTGATTTGGGGCTTATTCTATGTGTGCATGGCGAAACGAATGGCTTTGTGATGGATAGAGAAAAAGAATTCGGTTCTATTTATGAAAGTTTGGCTTCGGCTTTTCCAAAGCTCAAAATCGTGATGGAACACATCACCACGAAAGAGAGCGTTGCACTTTTAGATACATATGAAAATCTATACGCAACAATAACCTTGCACCATCTTTTAATCACGCTTGACGATGTTGCGGGTGGTATGTTACAACCGCATCTGTTTTGCAAGCCTATCGCAAAGCGTTATGAAGACCGTGATGCACTTTTACATGTAAGTCTTAAAGCACATCCTAAAGTGATGTTTGGTTCTGACTCCGCGCCACATCCGATTCATAAAAAAGAGTGTTGTGGCTGTGCGGCAGGAGTTTTTACTGCTCCTCTTGCACTTCAAGCACTCACAGAATTGTTTGAAAAACATAACAAATTAGCAAACTTACAAGCATTTGTTAGCGATAATGCACAGCGAATTTATGGCTATAAACCTCTGTATAAAGAGGTTAAACTTATTAAAGCTCCTTTTTGTGTACCTAGCAGTTATGACAATGTTATTCCAATGTTTGCTTCACAAACATTGGCTTGGAGTATAGAGCATGTCTTGTAAACTTTTGATTTTAGAAGACAATACTTTGTTGCGCGAGACGCTGGAAGATTTTTTGTCTGAACAAGGATTTATATGTACTGTGGCATGTGATGGAGAAGAAGCATTGCAACACTCGTATGCACAAAAATTTGATTGTTATCTTTTGGATGTTAAGGTCCCGCAGCTCAGTGGATTTGATTTTCTTCAAGAGCTTCGTGATGCGGGGGATCACACACCTGCTATTTTTGTAACATCGTTTAACGATAAAGAGAGTGTGATGCGTGGCTTTTCTGTTGGAGGAGATGATTATATTAAAAAACCCTTTGATTTGGATGAAATGTTGGCACGGATTAACGCTCTTATTGCACGGGCAAAAGGCGATAAGGGAGAACGGATTAAAATCAATGAAATGTATACGCTGCATCTTTCACGTAAGCGCCTTTTGCGTTATGATGTAGAACTTGATGTGCATTTGAAAGATTTTGAGTTATTAGCTCTTTTGATTGAAAATCGAGGAAGCGTTGTTACGAAAGAGATGATCTGTGATGTGTTGTGGAATCGTTCACAAGAGGTCAATGAAGGCTCCATTCGGGTCTATATTAACAATTTAAAAAAGATTTTTGGTAAAGATGCCATTTCAAATATCCGAGGCATTGGGTATCGTTTTGAGTAAACAAGAGAAGCGTCTTTTTATTGTTTTATTGCTCTTAATGAGTCTTTTTTTTGGCATCATTATTGTTATTTCAATAGCTATTTGGCACTATACACCGCTTGAACAGAGACTCTTTATAAGCATTTTATGGCTTTTTGCTGTGATGATAGGTGCTTTTGTGATCAGTTCATATCTTTTTGGCGCACTGTTTAAAACAAAACGTTCACTCCATTTTCTCATCCAAGAGACTTTACATGAACTGAATATTCCTCTTAGCGTTATAAAAGCCAATCTAGCAATGCTTTTAGCCGCCGAGAAAGACTCCAAAAAATGTGAACGTTTAGAACGTATTGTTCAGGCTAGTGATGATTTACACCTCTTGTATACGGAAGTTGATTATTTCATTAAGCGAGAAATTCGTAGTGAAACAAAAGAGCTTTTTGATGCGGTCCCTTTGATTCTTGGTATTCTTGAAAAATTACACGATATTCATCATGGTATTGTTTTTAATACCCATCTCTCTTCTTTAATGCTATTTGCTGATCGGCATGGACTGAGTAAAGTCATTACCAATCTTCTTGCCAATGCAATCAAATACAATCAAAACCATCATCCTATCGATATTGTACAAGAAGGAAATACGCTTATCATACGCGATAAAGGCATCGGAATGAATGAAGCAGAGCTTTTTTTGGTTTTTGATCGCTACTATCAAGCCAACCAGACACATGAAGGATTTGGGATAGGGCTTAATTTGGTTAAAGCTTATTGTGATGAACATAAAATCCTTTTATCCATTCATTCTAAAAAAGGGAAAGGTACAAAAATTAGGCTCAATCTTTCAAGCCTTGTCTCCAAAAAAATGATATAATCGTCTCAAATTTAAATAGGGGCATCATTATGCACCGAATGAGCATTTCCGTGCACGACAAACAGCACTTTTTAACACAGAGTACCTTTTTTTTGGATACATTTGAGTCGGATTATGTAGAGTACTTTAGTGCATTGTGTGTGCATTATGATAAAACGATTGTGCAAAATGATGCACAACAGATGGCCATGTCTATTTATAAAAATTTTCGTAAGTGTGACTTTACCATTAGCGATTTACGAGAAGATGTTTTGCTTAAAATGAAGCAAGACGGTGTGATGATAGGTTTTCTTATTAGTAGAAGCCTGTTTTATATGTTAGAAAAATATATAGTTTTTTGCCAAGAACAACACCTTGATTCTAATATTCAGCTTTTGATTGGGTGTGTGAGTCGTTTTATGAATGTGCTAGAGTGCAAAGTCACTTCAAAATGTCTTGAATCCATTGCTAGGTTTGATTTGGATCCTGATACCTCATTGACTGCTTCCAACTCGATTATTCAGATATTTCAAGCCATTAAGGATGAAGGAAAAACCGTACAATTTTTAAATCTTTATCAAGGTGTTCCCATTACCTGTGATGCAAAAATTGTTACTATCGAGGGGGAACATATCTCGTTTCAAACGGATCGCTTGCAAGAGATTGCGATGAAACTCGATGGACAAGCATTTGTCATTAAAAACGATTATTTTGAAAGGCACCTCAAAGCCGACATTCTTTACAGTAATTTTCTAACCAACACTGTGGTGTTGCACAATTTCATTTACCTTTTAAATATGCCAGCACTTAAGCGTGAATTTGTACGCGTTCATCCTGATATTGTAGCAAAAGTTTATTTGCACCATGAAGGAGAACGTGAAACGAGTGGAAGGCTATATGACCTTTCTATCAACGGTCTTGGGGTGCTAAGTACGGAGAATAATGGCATTTCTTTAGGGGCTAAAGTGATGGTTGGCTTCGATTTGAGCACATTAAAGATACACAGTTTAGAACGAATTGAAGTTGAAGCAGAGGTGATTAATATTATTGAGAATAAGGGAACGTATCGTTATTGTATGCGTATTTTCCCTGAAAAAGAGATGCACGATAAAATTGTAATGTATATTAAACAGCGTGAAAAAGAGATTATTCAGAATTTAGAAGACGAACTTAAAGAGTATGTTGTTTGAAAAAAGCGGGATGTTTTACATCCCGCCTTGTTTTTTCATTTTCATTTCAATGTTGTGTCCAAGAGCTGAAAGTAAGAATGTAATACCAAAATACATTGCTGCAATAATTAACCATGTCTCAAAAGGTGAGAACGTGTTAGCAACGATTTCTCGTCCGACTTTAGTAAGGTCTGTGATGGAAATAACCGAGACCAGTGAGGAATCTTTTACAAGGGCTATCATTTCTCCCACCAAGGTTGGAAGTGCTCGTTTTAATGCTTGAGGCATTACGATATAGACCATCGTTTGAATATAATTCATACCCAAAGATTTTGCAGCTTCGTATTGCCCTTTATCGATAGATTGAATGGCACCACGAAGCACTTCTGCAATGTAGGCTCCAAAAAAGAGACCTAACGAAATAGCACCTGCTAAAAAACGTTCCAATTCAAAAATAGTTGCAATAATAAAGTAAAAGATGAAAATTTGGACCAAAAGAGGAGTGCCTCTAATAATAGCAATGTAAACCGTTGCGATATCTTTTAAAAATTGATAATTAGAAATTCGCATCATCGCTAAGAGGAAACCGATGCTAAATGCTAAAATAGCAGAAAGTCCTGATATCTGAAGGGTAACCATAAGACCTTCAAGAAGTGGACCTGCTTGCATAGAGCTTTTTTGCGCAATGGTGTCATTTTCGTAGACACTATCACCGTTTTTAACACTGAGTGTAAATGCTTTGTCTATGGCAATTTCTTTGCTATCGTCTTTTCCTTGAAGCATCAATTTTGAATCTACAATGTGTATGGTTCCATCAAAGGGTGCTTCAAGAGTTTCAATTTTTTCATAGGCAAAGTATTTAGGAACACTGGTCCATTTCCAAATATAGTTCATATTGGAAGCTGCAGAAAAAAGCATATAGCCTAGCACAACATAAAAAGCAACGGCCACAAAGTGACCGAATGCTTTATTGTGCAAAAGGGGAAGTTTCTCTTTTGCCACGAGTTACATTACCTTTTTTTGCCAAGAAGCATCATTGAACCATCTGTCATAGATTTTCTTGTAAGTACCATCATTTTTAGCTTGATTCAAGAAATTGTCCAACCAGTTAAGAAAATCAGGATCACCTTTTCGAATTGCCCAGCCTAATGGTTCATACGTAAGTTCTTCAGTCATATGTACCAATTTACCTGCCCCTTTTTCTGCAAAGAAAATTGCGTTATAAGGTTGGTCATACACGAAACCATCTGCGTTGCCATTGAGAACTTCTTGAGCCGCATCTGCTTCGGTTTCAAACGTTCTGATTTTTGCTTTCTTAAACATTTTACGTGTTGCGATTTCACCAGTAACACCCAGTTTTGTAACGATGGTGTATTCTGCTTTATCTAAATCGCTCCATTTTTTACCAGCATATTTTTTGTTAGCCAAAATGGTTTGTCCTACACTGATGTAAGGGTCAGCAAAGTTGATTTTAAGATTTCTCTCTTGTGTGATGGTCATACCAGACATAATGATGTCATATTTACCTGTAATTAAACCTGCGATAATGCCATCCCAAGCCGTAGGAACGAGTTGAAGTTTGACACCCATTGCTTTTGCCATTTCGTTTGCCATATCAACGTCAAAACCAATGATATTGCCTTGTTTGTCTTTCATCTCAAACGGCATATAGCCAGGCTCCATGCCAACAGTTAAAACACCTTTTTGAACAATGCTATTCAGCGTTGATTTTTGCCATAGGTTGATATCATCAGCCATAGCGTTAATGCCTAACATTACGAGTAATGCAGCTAGAAACTTCTTCATTCAGACTCCTTAAGATTTGGTTTTTGTATTTAATTAGTGTGTTAATACTTCTTGTAAAAACTTTTGTGCTCGCTCCGTCTTTGGATGGGCAAAAAATTCCTCAGGTGATGCCTCTTCGATAATCACCCCTTCATCCATAAAGACAACACGGTTACTGACTTCTTTAGCAAAGCCCATCTCGTGCGTGACACACACTATGGTAAAATTTTCATGGGCAAGTTCACGCATAACATCCAAAACACCGCCAATCATCTCAGGGTCAAGTGCGGAGGTAGGTTCATCAAATAAAATAATTTTTGGTTTCATCGCAAGTGTTCGTGCAATCGCCACGCGCTGTTTTTGTCCACCGCTAAGCTCATTGGGATAACCTTCTGCTTTATGTACCAGTCCTACACGTTCTAAAAGTTTCAAGGCAATTTCATTAGCATCGTGTTTAGAAATACCTTTTACTTTACGCTGTGCAATGGTGATATTTTCTAAGATGGTAAGGTGGGGAAAAAGATTAAAGTGTTGAAATAGCATACCTGTTTCGGCACGGACTTGGTTGATGTTGATTTTTTTTGCATACAAATCAAACCCATCGACGACAATTTCACCACTGTCTATTTCTTCAAGTTTATTGATGCATCGAATCAACGTTGATTTACCACTACCACTAGGTCCGCAGATGACGACAATTTCACCTTCGTTCACTGAAAAATTAATATTTTTCAATACATGGAAATCACCGTAATATTTTTCAACGTTCTCCATGCGAACGATAGCTTGGCTCATGCGTGTCTCTCCTCTTCCAAAACGACATCATATCCAATCCTAGAAAGATTTATGCCATAGAAGATGACTATAAAATTAGGCTTTGGTCAAAAACATTATTGTAGCAGTTGAATATAAAAGTAAGATAAAGCAGTGAGCTCAAGGGAAGTCCCCTGAGCATTTAGTTACAAGATGGAACGTTTCCGCTATCACTCGCGAAAGAGCTTAAAAAATGGTATAAATTAGTAAGGTCTTTTTCTTCAGTTATAAGAGGTGCCTTAGGGCAATACCCTTTAATGACATCGTTCATTTTATTTGTATTATAAAAATCACGCCACTCAGAAACGGTGTGTTTTTTACCCATCAATTCGCCCGTAAAACCACAAGGGCTTTTGAGTATTTTTGCATAAAAAATTTTCCCTTTAGCTGAACTTGCATACAAAGGCGAAGAGAGTAAGGTAAGGCTTGCAAGTACAGTAGCTATGCTTAAAGCAATTTTTTTCACAGTAAAAACTCCTTTGATAGTTTGGTTATTTCAGTTTCGAGATAAAGTGAGATACTTCGAGAAGATCTTGATTGGATAAGTTTTTAACTTGTTTTACCATGACGGTTGTGGAACTATGTGTTGTAAAATCACTCTCTTTGAAAAAAGTCAAACTTTCCATTAATTCTTCCACACTTTGCCCTGCAATCACACCACTTTTCCCAAAAGCTTTATTTTTTCCATCAGCTCCATGACATCCAGCACACTGTTTAAAAAGAAGGAATCCTTTGCTTGGTTCTTCAGCAGCATTGAGTAGGGAGCCTAGCAAAAGGGAAAGAAGCACCGCATATATCTTTTTCATCATCGAACCTTTTGTAAATGTAATTAAAATTAAATAAGTATAAAAATATTTACTGAGTAAAAATTATACCATTTTATTTTAAGATAAATAGATTTTTTTGTACTTTTTTCGTTTTTTTATAAAAAAATAACTTTTTTAAAAGGGGAGCATTGTGCTAAAATGCCATTTTCAAAGTTAAAATGATGAGGAATGAGAGACAATGCATCACAAAATGAAAGAGATAGGTGCCGATTTTTTACTACTTTTGGTTGCTATTGCATGGGGTAGTACATTTTTTATCGTCCAAGATGCAGTAGAGCAAACCCCAGTTTATACGTTTTTATTTTGGCGTTTTTTTATTGCCGCTCTTTTGATGAGTCTTATTGCGTATCAACAATGGAGATATTTTAATAAAGCAGTTCTATTGGCGGGAAGTGTATTGGGCGTATTTATGTTTTTGGGGTACGCTTTTCAGACATTTGGACTTAAATATACCTACTCCTCAACGGTGGGGTTTATTACGGGTTTAAATGTGATTGTTGTTCCTTTCGCTTCGTATCTTATTTTTAAACATAAAGCGTCACTTTATTCTATTTTGGGAGCAATAACGGCATCTGTGGGACTTTATTATCTTACACTTAATAGTGAGATAGGGTTTTCGTTGGGTGAATTTTATGCTTTTGTGTGTGCCATTATGTTTGCATTGCACATTGTCTTTACGGATCATCTTTCGAAAAAGCATAATATTTATTTACTCGTGGCTATCCAGTTCTTTACAGTGTCGGTGTGTTCAAGTATTGGAGGATGGGTGATGGAGGGAAGCATCGTTCCAGTAAAAATCGATGAACTTTTGATCAATGCCATTATCATTACCGTGATTTTTGCAACTATCTTCGCATTTTGGGTACAAACAGCGATGCAACGTTTTACAACGGCAGCAAAAACAGCCATTATTTTTACTATTGAGCCTGTGAGTGCGGGGGTGTTTGGCTATTTTTTTGCAGGCGAAGTGCTAAGTATGACCCAATTAGCAGGGGCGGCATTGATTTTAGGCGGTATGTTGGTGGCAGAAGTTGGCTCTTATATTGCTCTGTGGATTTTTAAAGCGAAGCATTCCTACTAGAATCAGCTACTTAAAAAGCTTTGTGCTACAAAACTGAATAAAAAAAGTGCTTGTTGCCACTAAGATAATGCTTGCTCCACTGCTCACATCAAAGGCATACGATATCCAAAGCCCAACACTACAAAACAATGCCGATAATAATGACGCAAGTGCCATCATTGCGGCCATCGAATGAGTCAGTTTTTCTGCGATATAAGGAGGGATGGTAAGCAAGGCAATAACCAAAATGAGTCCCACCGCACGAATGATGATGACAACACCTAAAGCCACAAGGGCTACGAGTGCGAAGTAAAGAAGCGTGACATTGACCCCGCGTAATTTTGCAAATTGTGCATCAAAGCTCATCGCCAAAAGTTGCTTATAGAAGACCACACTAAAGAGAAGCACCAGAACTAAAACAGCACTCATCCCAAACATATCTTCGTGTGAAACCGATAAAATTGCTCCAAAAAGGTAACTCATCAAATCCACATTGTATCCAGGCGTTAAATCACTCATGATGATACCCAGTGCCATACCAAACGCCCATAAAACACCAATGAGAGAGTCTAGGCGCGTACTGTTTTTATGGGTAATCGTAGCAATAATCAAGCCTAAAAAAAGTGCAAACAATGAAGCCCCAAGCATGGGAGCAATCCCAAAATAAAGGGCTAATCCAATGCCACCATAAGAGCCGTGCGCAATGCCTCCTGCGATAAATACCATACGATTTATAACAATTAGGGTACCAATAATCCCACAAATAAGACTCACAATCAACGAGGCAATGAGGGCATTTTGCATAAATTCAAACTGTAAGATATCCATTACAGCACCTCTTTGGGATGAATATGGTTACAGCGCGTTGCACTAATAAGCTCAATAGGGCAAAAGTGCTCTTTTGTGTTGTCAAAAAATTTCATAGGTTCATGGTTGGGAACGTCGTGGAAATAGAGTGTTCGGTTTACATGTACGACTTTGGTAGCGTAATTAAGAGCTACGTTGATATCATGGCTGATGATAACAATGCCCACCTCATGGTTGAGTGTTTTAAGCAGTTTAAAAATCTCGATTTGACCGGCTGTATCGATGCTGGCCGTTGGTTCATCTAAAAATAAAATTTCCGCTTCACTCGCAAGGGCACGTGCCACAAAAACCCTTTGTCTCTGCCCTCCTGAGAGGGTATGAATTTTTTGATGTTCATATGCCTCCATGCCTACTTTTTTAAGCATTGAGCGTGCGATGCGTTTATCCTCTTGGGAGTATGTGGAAAAAGCTTTGGATTTGCACAAGCGTCCCATCAAAACGACGTCCAAAACTTTAATGGGGAAGTCTTTATTGGCCAAGGTGTCTTGGGGAACGTAGGCGATGCGATGACTTACATGTAAAGGGAGGTCACCAAAGAGTAAAACACTACCCTGCGTAGGTTGCAAAAGACCAATCATGAGTTTAAGGAGGGTGCTTTTTCCTCCACCATTGGGACCAATAATGGAGAGAAAATCAAATCGGTTATAACTGAGAGAGATATCGTCTAACACCAGCGTGTTGTCGTAATAAAACGATACATTTTTAATTTCAAGGTCATTTTTCATGACTCAATTATAGCATGAAGTTTAATAAAGTTTAGGGTACCATTGAACTCATTTTTACCTTAGAGGATGCAATGTATCGTACCACAAAGATCAAAAAAGGCTTACATATAATGTGTATAGTTGCTCTCATGGCATTTGGAGGGTGTAGTGTCAAACACGATATTATGCTCTCTTCGCCGTATCTTATCACCCTAAAAACCCCTGAAATGGCATTTTCTGATGCGGGATTTTTGAACCAAGCAAATAACTACACACAATTACAAATCTTTAGTGCAGGGACGGCAATCTTAAATTTAGAGATGCAAGAGCGTATCTGTTTAGATGGAGTGTGTTTGGATGCCTTAGATTTTAATAAGCGTTTTTTTGGAACAGAGCATTATGCAACCTTGCTTCACGATATTGTGCACAAAAAGCCTTTATATGAAGGGCGCGGTTACACTAAAACTGACACAGGCTTTAGCCAAAATATTCTCCTAAAAAATGCACGCATCACCTATACGGTAGAAGGGGATATGCGCTATTTCAAAGAGGCAAAGCATGGTATTTTGATTCGCCTAAGACCACTACCCTAAAGGAGAACGATGAAATACGTAGGAGCGCACGTCAGTGCCAGTGGAGGGGTTTTTAATGCCCCATTAAATGCCACTAAAATAGGGGCTAAAGCATTTGCGCTGTTTACAAAGAACCAACGCCAATGGGACGGGAAACCGCTTAGCGATGAAGATGTACATCGTTTTAAAGAGGCGTTAGAAAACGCACAAATTCAGCCTAGACATGTTTTACCACACGACAGTTATCTTATCAATTTAGGGCATCCAGATTTAGAGCAACGGGCTAAGTCTGTAGAAGCGTTTATGGATGAGGTCAGACGTTGCGAGCGCTTAGGGTTAGATAAGCTCAATTTTCACCCAGGGAGCCATCTTAAGCTTCTCAGTGAAGAAGCCTGTTTGGAAGCTATTGCTCATTCAATGAATGAAGTCTTGCGCCAAACTCAAAATGTCACGCTCGTTGTAGAGAACACCGCAGGGCAAGGAAGTAACTTAGGTTACAAAATGGAACACTTAGCGTACCTGATGCAAAGAAGCTGTGATAGCGAACGTGTCGGTGTTTGCATCGATACCTGTCACCTTTTTACCTCTGGATACGACTTTAGAGATGAGCAGACTTATAACGAAACGTTTGAAAAATTTGATACAATCGTAGGATTTAAGTACCTTAAAGGAATGCATTTAAACGATTCTAAACCCGATTTGGGCAAACGTGTCGATAGACACGATTCAATCGGTAAAGGAAAGTTGGGCGTCGAACCGTTTAGATTTATCATGAACGATAGGCGCATGGATGATATCCCTTTGATACTCGAAACCATCGACGAAAGTCTATGGGCGCAAGAAATTGCGTTGTTATACCATCTTGAAACAGAAAAAACCCAAAAAGGATAAAATGTATGAAACCAATCGTTAAAGTGGCAACACTCCTCAGCCTAAGCGCAGCAACGCTTTTAGCATCAGGCTACCGTATCCCGGAGCAATCTTTAAACTCAACCGCACTGAGTGCCGCATATGTAGCAGGTGCCAATGGTGCCGATGCGAGTTATTATAACCCAGCAAATATGGCTTTGATGGGTGGTGGTGCTGAAATTGAAACAGCTATTACGTATATTAATTTGCCAAAAGTAAAGTATACAGATGTTTTACCTGCAGGAGTAGGGCTTAATGGTGATTCAAAAGAAGAACATTTCATCATGCCAACAATGCATTATGTTTCTCCAATGATGGGTAATTGGCGTTATGGTTTGTCTATAGTTGCTCCAGCAGGTCTTTCAAAGCGTTGGGATGAAACTTATCAAATGGCAAAAGCAAAAGAATTTTCTCTAAAAGTAATTGAAGTAAATCCCACATTAAGTTATAAAGTTAATGATCAATTTGGATTAGGATTTGGTTTAAGAGGTGTTTATTCGGATGGTGTCATTAAAATGCAAGGCTCCGCTTTGGGTGGCTATGTAAATGAAATGAAAGCAGACTCTATTGATTTTGGTTACAACTTAGCAATGAGTTATAGACCTATTAATGATTTAACTTTATCTGCAACGTACCGTTCAAATGTTGACTTAACTGTTAAAGGTAGTGCTGAAGGCTCAATAACTGGATTAGGAGGGGCATTCTCTAGTGATGCAAAAACACAAATACCTCTTCCTGCATCTTTAGCTCTTGCTGCTGCTTATACCATAGAAAAAACTACTGTAGAGTTTGTATTTGAGCGAACTTATTGGTCTGCGTATGATAAATTAGATTTTGATTTTAGCTCCGCAGCACCTAATCTCGCTTTTGGGGCAGTCTCGCCGAAAGAATGGAAAGATGTCAATGCTTATCGAATAGGGATTTCTCATCAATACAATGATGCGTTAAAGCTTATGGCAGGCTTTGCCATTGATGAAAATCCAATTCCAGACAATAGAGTTTCTTTTGAACTTCCAGATTCGGACGCCAAACTTTATTCTGTAGGTTTTGAATATAAACTAAACAAGCAAATGTCTTTTGGTTTAGCATACTTATATGATGATAAAGAGACTCGAACAATTGATACGAGATCTAATGAAGCTGATCCAACAACAGGTATTCATGGTACTTTTACCGACTCGGCAGCCCATCTTGTAACAGCATCCTTTAAGTACAAGTTCTAAGCCATGCAAAATTATCCGTATCAGAATTTTTATGAGGTCATTGAGGCGAATGCTAAAAATGACCCTAAAAAGACCGCTATTTTTATTGACGATAAGAAGGTAACGTATTTACGCCTCAAACAGAACATCGATACCTTTGCGCGTTTTTTAGAATTTAGCAATATCAAAAACGGAGACAGGGTTGCCATTATCGTTGGCAACTCTGAAGAGTTTGTGGTTTCGTTGTTTGCCATTACCAAGATTGGTGCGGTGGCTGTTCCTTTGAATACCTTTTTGAAAAAAGAGGAGTTTGAGTATATTCTCAATGACTGTGGTGCAAAGATGTTGGTCTCTTCGGCTGCGTATGCGAGCGAAACTAAAGATTTACTGGAAACAACTAAAATCGAAAAAATCGTATGGACCGATAAATATGAGCATCTGGATGAGCGAAATTACAGCTTCACAGAGATTGATATTTCTCAAGAAACCTACGAGCGTTTGGCAAAACGTCCAACGTTAGATGATTTGGCGTGTATTGTTTACACCTCTGGAACGACAGGAAAGCCTAAAGGTGCGATGCTCTCTTATCGTAACTTTTTCTCCAATGCGATTGGTGGAGCGGAGTCGTTTGAGATTACATGTAAAGACAGATTCATCGTTTTTTTACCGATGTTTCACAGTTTTACCCTCTCGATTATGGTGCTTTTACCAATGTTCACCTGTTCGTCCATTGTTATCGTGCGCTCCGTATTTCCATTTGCCAATGTCCTTAAGCAAACACTTTTAAAACAAGTAACGATTTTCTTAGGGGTTCCAACCCTTTACAATGCGCTTTTAAAAGCAAAAATTCCATGGTATTTTATGTGGTTTAATAAAGTGCGTATTTTTATCTCTGGCAGTGCTCCCTTAAGTGAACAAGCGCTGAATGAATTTAACAGTAAGTTTAAAAATGCCAAATTACTGGAAGGGTATGGTTTGAGTGAGTGCTCTCCAGCCGTTTCGGTCAATCGTTTGGATTGGCAAAAACCGCTCTCTGTTGGGCTTCCTTTGCCAGGGTATGAAGTTAAAATCGTGAATGATGAAATGATGGAAGTGCGAACGGGTGAAATTGGTGAGATTATGATTAAAGGTGATTGTGTCATGCACGGCTATCTCAATCATTCCGATGCGACCGATGAGACCATTGTCAATGGGTGGTTACTCAGTGGCGATTTGGGTAAGAAAGATGAAGATGGTTTTATTTACATCGTAGATCGCAAAAAAGATTTGATTATTTCTAAGGGGATTAATATTTATCCGCGTGAAATCGAAGAAGTGCTTTATAAATATGAAGGGGTTGATGCTGCCGCGGTGGTAGGACTTTTGGATGAAGCAACGCGCGATGAAGATGTGTTGGCATTTATTCAACCTAAAGAAGGTGTCACACTTCAAGAGATGGAGATTCGTAAATATTTAAAAAATCATTTAGCAAACTTTAAGTTGCCCAAACACATCTATGTGGTGGAGGAGCTTCCTAAAAATGCTACGGGTAAAGTACTCAAACGTGTGTTAAAAGAAAAGGTAAAAGAAGGCTTGTTCAAAAAGGGATGATATCACTTTTGGTATCGTCATCTAATTGTTATATCTTTCCATTATAATTTGTCCGATTTTTGGGCACAAAGGGTTTAGTATTGCGTTATTTGATTGATTTTCTAGAAAGCCAAGCCATTCAAACTTGTCCGATTTATGAGCATTTGAAGTGCTCAGAACAAGAGGCATTGGTCTTACAAATGATGACCAAAGAATATGTCATTGGTACAGTGGATATTGCCGTCTCTGAAATTTTGATCAAACTTTTTGGCGAAACCAACTATGAACATTTGAAACATTTGCCTTTGGTCAAAGAGTTGATTGAGCAAGGCTGGGTCGTGCAAAACAGTTTTTTAAGTTCCAAGTCGGTGGATATCTCCAATCTTGAGCTTTTAAACAGCACCGTAACACTCAGTTCCGCTTTTCTAAAACTGTTAGAAGAGGGAACGCTTGAAGTGGTTTTGCCCGATGTAACACCGTATGCGGATCATCTTGAATACTTAAAAGACCAATTTTTTCGCATTGAACTCTATCAAAAACTAGGACTTGCAAAGCACAATGCTACTGAAAATGCACCCAGCATTGGGCGCATTAAAAGTAAATTAGAACTTTTAGAAAGTCGTATTGTCGAGCGCATCAAAGTGACACACGATGAAATTGTGGTTGAGAGTATTTTTAAAGAAAATGAGTTAAGCCCTAAAGAGCAGTTGATTTTTTTAGCCCTTTTGAAAGAAGAGTATGCGGGTGAATTTGAAAGTTTACGCGATATGAACACGCTTATTAGCCTTATCAGTGTGGATGATTATGAAAAAATTAAAAACCGTTCACTCTTGGAAGAAGGCTCCAAACTCATTGAAAATTTAATTATTGATTATGACGAGATGCTCAGTACTTTTGGCGGGGTGACACGAAGTTTTTTTATCTCCGAAGAGATTTTACAAAAAATTATGCATCCTAACAAAGAGAAAAAGAGTAAAAAAATTAAACTCGATATGTTGATTGCGGAGCAAGAGGTGTTTGAACTGATTGACCCTAAAACCAATTTGGATGATGTGGTCTTACACCCTAAAACAAAAGAAGTATTGGATAATCTACTCAAACACATCGATAAAAACGTGGTCAAGTTATTGCGTGAATGGGGCATTAAAGAGCGAAGAAGTGGCATTGATGCCAAAATTATTCTCTACGGACCTCCTGGAACGGGAAAAACGATGACCGCTTTATCGCTTGCCAAGTCGATGAAAAAACGTGTGCTGAGCTTTGATTGTTCTAAAATCCTCTCCAAATATGTAGGCGAGAGTGAAAAAAACGTACGAAGTATTTTTGATACGTACAAAGAGTTGTGCAAAAAAACCAAAAGTGAGCCTTTGTTACTGCTCAACGAAGCGGACCAATTTTTAAGCGGGCGTTCAACCGAGAGTGGGTCGAGTGCCGATAAAATGCACAACCAGATGCAAAATATTTTTTTAGAGCAAATTGAGCGTTTTGATGGACTTTTGATTGCAACGACCAACCTTTTAGAGACCATTGACCCTGCGTTTTCGAGACGTTTTGATTATAAAATAGCCTTTGAAAAACCGAGTCTTGAGCAACGTTTGGAATTGTGGAAAAAACTTTTGCCCCAAGGTGCCGTGTATGAAAATGCGTTTGATGTTGCGGCTTTAGCGCATTATCCTCTCACCGGAGGTCAAATTCGTTTGGTTGTTAAAAATACAGCCCTGCGCGTGGCTACCAAAGCCAAGCCTATTTTTACCTTTGAAGATTTTAAAGGGGCGATTGATAGAGAAGCTAAAGGAGCATTTGGCGATCCTAAAGCCGTTGGTTTTATGAATTAATGATGTTTTTATAATGCCCTTACATGTAAAGTATTAAACGATATGAAACTTTAGGTAAAAGTTTGATATCGTTTAATTAGAAGAAAAAAATATAAAGGATTTTTGATGACCCCTTTATCACATATGGATTTTGCCCATCCGTACTTGGGAGCATTTTATTTGCTCTTTTTTGGTGCCATAGTCTTTTTTGGCATTACTGTTTTAGCCCGAATTGTCAGCCGAAAGATGGCACGGTTGGACACGGAAAAGTTGAAATTGACCATTTACGAATGTGGTCCCGAGGTGACGAAGCAACCCAACAGGATGTCGGCACATTTTTATTTGTTTGCGGTGCTTTTCATTTTGTTTGACGTGGAGATTATTTTTATGTTTCCGTGGGCGGTTAATTTTAAAGTTTTAGGTATGTTTGGCTTTGTTGAGATGATTTTGTTTGTTCTCATCCTTGCCATTGGTTTTGCGTACGCATGGAAAAAAGGAGCATTAGAATGGCACAGCATAAGATAAATTACCTTCAAGAAGCAGGGCTTCCTGTCGCCCTAACAACGGTGGATAAACTCGTCCAATGGGGACGCAGTAACTCCGTTTGGCCTTTGACGTATGGGCTAGCGTGTTGTGCGATTGAGATGATGGCAACGGGTGCGAGTCGGTATGACTTTGACCGTTTTGGAACAATTTTTAGAGCCAGTCCTAGACAAGCAGACGTCATTGTTATCGCTGGAACGCTGACCAAAAAACACTCTCCGTTTATGCGCCGTTTGTATGACCAACTTGCAGAGCCCAAGTGGGTGATTAGCATGGGAAGTTGTGCCAACACGGGTGGCATGTTCAACACCTATGCGACCGTTCAAGGGGCTGATCGCATCGTTCCTGTCGATATTTATCTGCCCGGATGCGCCCCACGTCCCGAAACATTGCAATACGCGTTAATGTTACTCCAAAAAAAGATTCGAACTGAAAAAGCCTCTAAAAAACTTCAGCCAAAAAGGTTGGTATGATGAGACCGTATAGCGAAAAAGAAAACGTTCAAAAAAAGCCCTATTACAGTGACCGTTTTTGGGTTGCCCCCCAAATTCCTAAAGAACCCGTAGAGAGTGATGCTATCTTTGCTAGTGATCTGGATGTGCTTAAAGCTAAATTTGAGATCAAAGAAGCCTACATACAGCGCGGACAGATGGTGGTGTATATCAATCCAGCGGATAATGTAGACGTACTCATGTGCCTAAGAGATGAGCTTTCTTATAATTTTTTAAGTGAACACAGTGCTATTGATTGGTTGGCAAAATCGGGTGAATTTGAGATTTTTTATCAAATGCTTTCTACATGTAAACATAAACGCTTGCGTATTAAATGTTTCATTAAAGAAAAAGAGACCCTTAAAAGTGTGATTGATGTCTATAAAAGTGCCAATTGGGCAGAGCGTGAGATGTACGATATGTTTGGGGTCATTATCAGTGGGCATCCGTACATGAAACGTATCTTAATGCCCGATGATTGGTATGACCATCCTTTGCGAAAGACTTACCCTCTGCAAGGGGATGAAGCGGCGCAATGGTATGAAATCGATAAAATTTTTGGTAAAGAGTACCGAGATATCATCGGACCAGAAGAGCGTGATGGTGCGCGCATCGATGTGGATGACACCTACCGTTTTGCCCACATTAACCATGAAGTGCCTTTCGGCGCACCGCGTAGCTTAGAAAAAACCGTGACCGAATACCAAGAAGAGGGTGGTGTGTTCATTGTCAAAAAACTCAAAAAAGAAGATGCAAAAATCTTGAAAGAGAGACCATAACCCATGCAAAAAGTAAACCGACTTAAGCCCTTTTTTGAGAACCTTGAATTTGAGCGTGAAGATAACCATATGATTGTAAACTTTGGACCGCAACATCCGAGTTCTCACGGACAGTTGCGTCTGATACTCGAACTCGATGGCGAAAAAGTTTCCAAAGCCACACCGGATGTGGGGTATTTGCACCGTGGTATGGAGAAAATGGCTGAAAATATGATCTACAATGAGTTCTTACCTACCACCGATAGAATGGACTACATTGCGGCTAGTTCCAATAACTATGGCTTTGCCTTAGCCGTTGAAAAGCTCATCGGTCTTGAAGTGCCTCGTCGTGCCAAAGTGATTCGTATGATGCTCTTGGAAATTAACCGTATCTCGTCACACCTCTTTTGGCTTGCCACGCATGCGCTAGACGTTGGTGCGATGACCATCTTCTTGTATGCCTTTAGAGAAAGAGAGTACACGCTGGATTTGATTGAAGATTATTGTGGTGCGCGCTTAACGCACTCTTCAGTACGTATCGGTGGGGTTCCTTTGGATCTACCTAAAGGGTGGATTGAGAGTTTAAATAAATTTATTAACCATCTACCGATTGATATTGGGGATTATGAAGGCTTGTTGGACCAAAACCGTATTTGGAAGATGCGTTTGGAAGATGTGGGGGTTATAACACCCGAACAAGCGCAAAGTTGGGGTTGTTCTGGTCCGATGCTGCGAGGAAGTGGCATTGCGTGGGATATCCGCAAAGAAGAACCGTATGAACTGTACGATGAGGTAGAATTTGATGTGCCCGTGAGCACCACGTGTGACAGTTACGGACGGTATAAATTGCATATGGAAGAGATGCGTCAGAGTATTCGCATTTTAAAGCAACTCATCCCGATGTATTATGAAACCAGCCCTGAAATTATGGCGCATGCTCCACAGTATCTCTCCGCACCTAAAGAGCAGATTATGACACAAAACTATGCGTTGATGCAGCATTTTGTCCTTGTAACACAAGGCATGAGACCACCTGTTGGTGAAGTGTATGTTGTGACGGAGTCTCCAAAAGGAGAGCTTGGTTTTTACATCAATTCCCAAGGTGACCCGTATCCGTACCGATTGAAGCTTCGAACGCCTAGTTTCTTTCACACAGGATTTTTGCAAGAGTTATTAGTGGGCGAATACCTAGCAGACGTCGTAGCGATTATTGGTAATGCCAATATCGTTTTTGGCGAAATTGACCGATAAGGAGAGGGCATGCAACGTTATGACTTACGAGGGTTAAAAGATGATTTTTACGGACGTATGCTTGAAATTATCGATGAGACGCCTATGGGTGAAGTCTCCATCTTTATGTTTGAAATCGGCGATTTTACACCTGTGCAAAAAAGTGCCGATGTTATCAAGGAAGCCGGTTGGACGCTGATGAACTCTTTGAAGTTCAATGAAACCGATTGGACCATCGTCGTCAAAAAAGTGAAAGGTGATGTGCAGTGAGTCTTACATGTAAAGGGTTTGATCTTATTATTGTCATTGGATCACTTTTATCGCGCGTGAATACCGCCTCGGTAGAAAAGATGCAAGCATGCATGCAAGAGGGGGCAAAGCTTATCTATCTTTTTACGATGGAAGATCCTGTTTTTACACCTAAAAGTCATTTTTTTAGCCGTTATGAAGTTGGCTCAGAAGAGGGGGTTTTGGCCCTTTTGGCAAAAGCCCTTTTGGCAGATAAAAGCGTTTCCTTTGAGCTTAAAGAGTATTTTGAGAGTTTAGACGAGGGTTATTTGAGTGCGGAGAGCAATGTGGGCGAAGAAGAGATTGAAGAAATTCAAGCACTTTATGCCAAGAGTAAAGGGACATTGCTTTGGCTAGGAGATGATGTTCTCACTCATCCAAGAGCCCAAAACTGCTTGCGCTTAGCACATGCCATTGAAGCGCACACGCAAGCCATTGTGTTTGGTGGCGATAAAACAAGAGTAGATACGCATTTGCTCGAACCCGTAGCCCCTTTGAAAAGTTTTGATGGAACGGTTGTGTATACCTGTAAGAAAAAAGAGAATGAAAACGCAGTGCTCATAGGCTCTGCACAATTTAAAGTCGCAGCAAAGATTGAAAACAATGCTTTAGTCACGGTTTCACTTTGCGATGAGGTCTATGCTTGCACCTTTGTGCAAGACGATAGTGTAAAAGGAACCATTGCTTTATTGCCCACAGAGGCAGCAAGTAAGCGTTATCCTTATGGTGTAGCAAAAATAGTGAAGGCAGGTGAGCGATGAGCGATATTTTACTAACAATTGATGGAAAAGAGTGTCAGGCTAAAGAGGGTGAATATCTCCTCAATGTCGCGCGCAGAAATGGTATTTTTATACCGGCTTTGTGTTATGTGACGAACTGTTCTCCCACACTTGCTTGCCGTTTGTGTTTGGTGGAAGTGGATGGTAAACGCGCTTACAGTTGTAACGCACGTGCCAAAGAGGGGATGGGTGTTATCACTAAAAGTGAAGAGATCGAAAAAGAGCGTCGTGCGATTATGGAAATTTACGACATCAACCATCCTTTAGAATGCGGTGTGTGTGACCAAAGCGGTGAGTGTGAACTGCAAAATTATACCTTAGAGATGGGGGTTGATTCCCAACGTCACTGTGTTCCTGATACGGCACGTCCAACCAAAACATGGGGCGCAATTCACTACGATGCGTCTTTGTGTATCGTGTGTGAGCGTTGTATCACGGTGTGTAAAGATATGATTGGTGAAGCTGCCCTTAAAACCGTACCACGCGGTGGCGCGGAGCTGGATAAAGGGTGGAAAGACAAAACCGAAAAAGATGCCTATGCCATGTGGAATAAGCTTCAAAAATCCATCATCGGTATTGCTAGCGGGGCTGAAACATTGGAGTGTACGCAGTGTGGTGAGTGTACCGCTGTTTGTCCTGTGGGTGCTTTGGTAGGCAGTGATTTCCAATACACTTCCAATGCATGGGAACTTAAAAAAATTCCAGCAGCCAATCCCCACAGCTCAGACTGTTCTCTTATCTATTATGACGTAAAACAAACCAGTATCCACAATCCAAATCCAAAAATTTACCGTGTGAGCAGTGACTACACCTACGCACCTTTGCACGCAGCTGCGCGTTATGGGTTTGACTTTGAAAACGTGGTTGAAGGAAAAGATGAAAAGGCGTTTGTGGAGGTTGTTGAGGCGTTAAAAACAAAGGTGGACACCCTTGTTTTTGATAGCTATATCACCAATGAAGAAGCCTTGATTTTGCAAAAACTCAAAGAAAAATATGGCTATAAGTTAGTAAATACTGATGCGTATGCGTACCAAAACTTTATGAAAGCCTTTACATGTATGAGTGGTAAAACGCTTTACAGTGCTGATGTTAACACGGTTCGTGCGAGCAATTTTGTGGTCAGTTTTGGAACGGCGATTAAAACCGATAGCCCAAGTCTGGGATACGCCATGAACAATGCCATTGGGATGAACAAGGGGGCTGGTATCTATTTTCACCCCATCAGTGACCCAATCGTTGCGGGCTATTCTAAAAATCTTCTCAGCGTTACGCATAAAGTAGGCACCGAAGAGGCGATCGCGTATTTGTTGCTTGATCTTTTTGGTGACAAAGAGACGATGCCAAAGGGTGTTGTAGACTATTTGGCAACCTTCCATACCACTTCTAAAAAAACCATTCAAGAAAGCATCAAAGAAGATGTAAAAGAGATGGTGAAAGATGAAGAGAGTGGTGAAGAAAAAGAGGTTATTAAAACGATAACCAAAGTGGTGGACAAAGAGATAGAAGTCGATTGCAATGCTTTGATAGAGATGATTGGAGCGGAAGCAGATTTAATCGAAAAAATCACCAAATTATTGGATAAAAAAGATACGTTTAGTGTGATTGCTGGTCACGATTTGTACACCCATGAACGCTCAGAAAATATTGCAAAACTCTTAGGATTGATTGAGCGTTTCACCCCCTTTAGTGTCATGATTGTTCCAAGTCAAACCAATACCTTAGGCGTTTCACTTCTGTGTGAATTGGATGCACTCAAAGGTCACTTTACGCTTGGCTATAACGTCAAAGGGGATGTGACACTGAGCAGTTTGGGTAAAGGCGAGCTTAGTATGCCTGCTCTTAATCAGCAAGAAGGAACCTTTACATCGTTTAACAAACGGGTGGTTCCTACCAACGCGGCATTACCTTTTAAAGGCTATTGTCTCAATGATGTTGCCAATGCCTTAGGTTTAGAAGTTGAGTGGACGATTGATTATACGGTGCAATTACCAACCGAAAAAGGGTTTAAAGCAGTAGAATTTGATGCTCTACCTAACCGTTATGAGAACGATGGCAGCGAAAACAGAGGGTATGCAGTGGATGTTAAAATGCTTACATGTAATGATGAGGTTGAAGCCATTGCGCCTATAAAAATGTTTGAGGGGGATGTGGTCTATTGTGCCAATCCGGTGCATCAGTTTAGTGCCTTTACTAACAAAGCGCATCAGCTCAATGAAGCAGGCGCACTCTATGCATCAACCGCATTTTTGGAAGCAAAAGGTTTAAGTGATGGTGCAACCGTGACCCTTCGCAATACGACAGGAGATGTTTTGGTCATTGCTATAAAAGAAGAGCGACACATTGAGGGAATGATACCTTACTTGCCGACATTTGACACAAAGATTGATGTGAGTCCATTTTTCAAAGAGGGGTATCGCTTTGCACGCGTAACCCTACAAGGAGCGTAATATGGGAGATATGGCAATTATTATTGAAACACTCATTAAAGCGACTATTGTTTTAGCGGTCACGGCAGGTATGGGTGCTTTTGCAACGTGGATAGAACGTAAAGTCTTGGCCTTTATGCAACGTCGTCTTGGACCGATGCATGTGGGACCGTATGGCGTTTTACAATTGGCAGCAGATGGAATTAAGCTTTTTACGAAAGAAGATATTATCCCTCAAAATGTCGTGAAGCCTATTTTTATGATAGCTCCCGTTGTCGCCGCAACCACAGCGTTTGTGGCGATGGCAGCGATTCCATTTTTCCCTGAATTTACCGTCTTTGGGTATACGATTCACCCCATTGTTTCTGACATTAATGTGGCTGTCTTATACGTCATGGGTGTGGCATCTGTGGGTGTGTATGGCCCACTTTTGGCAGGGATGAGCAGTGCCAACAAATGGTCACTTTTGGGTGCAGCACGTGCGGTAGTGCAGATGCTCTCCTTTGAAGTGGTGAGCGGACTTTCCATTTTAGCACCGATTATGATGATAGGCTCACTTTCTTTGATTGATATTAACGATTATCAAATCGGAGGCATTAGCGATTGGCTCATTTGGAAACAGCCTTTGGCATTTTTATTGTTTGCGATGGCGGGTTTTATGGAGACCAACCGATCCCCATTTGATACCATCGAATTTGAAGCTGAAGTAGTTTCTGGCTACGCTACCGAGTATTCGGGTATGCGTTGGGGTCTCTTTTTTGTAGGAGAATATGCCAACATGATTACGGTTTCAGTCTTGGTGAGTATCATTTTTATGGGCGGATACAATTCGCTTTGGTTTATTCCAGGAGCACTCATGATGCTTCTTAAAGTCTCTTTTTGGATTTTCTTGTTTTTATGGGTAAGAGCGGCATGGCCACACATTAGACCCGATCAGTTGATGTGGGTATGTTGGAAGGTCTTAATGCCTTTAGCGGTGGTCAATATTTTGATTACCGGTTTTGTATTGATTTAGGGAAGGGGATCTGATGGAACTAAAAGATTTTGCAAGGCGTAACATCGCTCCGGGGTATATCTTTTTTGAGGGCGAAGCCAAACCTGAAAATGGCTGGGAATCCTTCAAGCGAGTAGTGCGTCGTAGTATTAAAGGTGAGCTATTTGTAGGATTGTGGATTGTTTTTCGTGAGATGATTCGCTTTGATATTCACACCGTTCAGTATCCTGCTGAAAAATTAGAGATGAGCCCACGGTATCGTGCCATTCATAAACTGCTTCGTTTGTTTGAGAGTGGGAGTGAGCGATGCATTGGGTGTGGATTGTGTGAGAAAATTTGTATTGCAAAGTGTATTCGTATGGACACCCATGTGGATGAGAAAAGCCGTAAGGTGGTGAGTGAATACAGCATTAACTTTGGACGCTGTATCTTTTGTGGGTATTGTGCGGAAGTGTGTCCAGAACTTGCCATTGTTCATGGGGCTGAGTATGAAAATGCCAGTGAACAACGAGCACATTTTGGGCTTAAAGAAGATATGCTAACCCCATTGGATACATTTAGAGCCAAACAACAACATGAGTTTCCTGGATTTGGTGCATTGAGTGACAATGCCAATGATGCAGTCAAACGCACACCATTAGCGTATTAGAGAGGTAATCCATGTATGAAGTGATAGCATTTTATGTCTTTGCGGCATTAACAATCGGTATGTTTTCTATTGTGGTTATGAGTAAAAATGCACTTTACGCCATGAGTGCATTAGCTGGAGGGATGATTTTTATTTCTGGCTTCTTTTTCATTTTGGATGCTGACTTTTTAGGCGTTGTTCAAATCACCGTCTATTCGGGTGCAATTATGGCTCTTTATGCCTTTGGTATGATGTTTTTTGATACCACCCGTGATGTCAGTGAAAAAATGCGCTCAAAAAAAATTGCCTATACTCTTTCTATCGCAAGTGCAGTATTGCTGGTTGTTATTTTTTGTGCGCCTTTTTTCTCACAAAAAATCGAAGCACTCTATCCTGTGATTGAAAATGTGGGTAATGTCCAAATGATAGGTTTGGTACTCTTTACCAAATATCTTGTTCCTTTTGAGCTTGCAGCCATTATGCTACTCGTTGCAATGATTGCAGGCATTGTATTAGCGAGTAAAAAGATGGATGGAGAATGGGAAGCCATTGAAGATTTAGAAGATGCAAAGGAGGGACGATGATTACGTTAACGCATTACCTCGTTTTGGCGGGGTTATTATTTGCGATAGGACTGGTGGGCGTGATGAAGCGAACCAACCTTTTGATGCTCTTTTTCTCAACGGAGATTTTACTCAATGCGGTCAATATTGGATTTGTAGCCGTTTCAAAATATTATGGTGATTTAAGCGGCCAATTGTTTGCTTTTTTCATTATCGCTGTAGCAGCAAGTGAAGTGGCTGTTGGGCTTGGACTTTTGATTTTATGGTACAAGCGTAATGGAACGGTTGATCTTAACAGCTTGCAGATTATGAAAGGATAGAGAATGGAAAAATACCTTTATATCGCCTTGTTTGCTCCTCTTGCAAGTTCGTTATTTGTTGCCCTGTTTGCAGCACGTCCTAAGATGCTTTTTACGGGCATTGTGGCGTCTTTATTGATTGGGGTCTCGATGATAGCATCGTTTATTCTTTTGATTGATGTGAACAATTATGGACCTTTACATGTAACGATGATGGATTGGATCAGTGCGGGAAATCTCTCGATTCCCTTTGGCTTTGTGGTCGATGAGGTTTCGGTGATTATGATGGTCACGGTGACGCTTGTTTCGACCATTGTGCATATCTATTCTATTGGCTATATGGACCATGATAAGAGTTTTAACCGCTTCTTTTCGTACCTCTCCGCCTTTGTTTTTTCAATGATGATTTTGGTCATGAGCGATAACTTTGTGGGACTCTTTATCGGATGGGAAGGTGTGGGTCTTTGTTCATGGTTACTCATTGGTTTTTGGTACCACAAACACTCTGCATCGTGGGCAGCCAATGAAGCGTTTATTATGAACCGTATTGCCGACCTTGGAATGCTTATGGGGCTTTTCCTCATCTATTGGCAGTTAGGTTCTTTCCAATACGATGTGGTCTTTGCCAATGTAAAACATCTTGATCCTGCCATTATTACAACGATTGGTATCTTTTTATTTATTGGTGCGATGGGTAAATCCGCACAATTTCCTCTCCACACATGGCTTGCCGATGCGATGGAAGGTCCAACCCCTGTTTCAGCATTGATTCACGCAGCAACCATGGTTACGGCGGGAGTTTACTTGGTGATTCGTTGTGGTGAACTTTACACCTTAATCCCCCATGTGGGTTTTGCCATTGCCTCTTTGGGCGCTTTTGTTGCTCTTTTTGCAGCGTCTATGGCATTGGTCAATAACGATTTAAAACGCATTATCGCCTATTCAACCCTTTCACAACTCGGCTATATGTTTGTAGCAGCGGGTTTGGGTGCGTATTGGATAGCACTTTTCCATTTGATGACACATGCTTTCTTTAAATCTCTTTTATTCTTGGGTGCGGGTAATGTTATGCATGCGATGCACGATGAATTAAACATTAAAAAGATGGGGGGCTTGTACGGTTCGATGAAAGCCACAGCTATTTTAATGAGCATTGCTTCTGTGGCATTGGCGGGTATTTATCCGTTTGCAGGATTCTTCTCCAAAGACAAAATCTTAGAAGTTGCCTTTAACGAAGGTGCTTATTTCTTATGGTTTGCACTCTTTATTGGTGCGGGGTTAACCGCATTTTACAGTTTCCGTTTGGTGATGCTCGTTTTCTTTGGCGAAAAAGAGTACAAAAAACAAGGTCTTCATCCCCATGAAGCTCAAAATTTTGTGATTTACGCCTTAGTTCCTCTAGGACTTTTAGCGATTGTAGCAGGATTTTTTGAGCATGCGTTTCATGGATTTGTGACCAAACTGCTACGTAATTATGAAATTCATATTGACCATGGGGTAGAAGCCATATTGATTGCCGCAACACTGGGTATTGCTATCAGTGGGATTGCTTTTGCGATTTACATGTACAAGCGTGGCGGCTTTCCAAAATCGTTGGAAGAGAGAGCCTGCTATAAAATTTTAAGCAATCAATATTTTATTCCCTATGCATATGAGCGTTTTATCATGAAACCTTTTACGGCCCTTTCACATTTTTTCTGGGTCAGTATCGATACAAAAATCATCGATGCCACGGTAGATTTGATAGCACGTGTCTTTTACAAATCGGGTGAAAAAGCTCGAAAAATGCAGAGCGGAAATCTTTCCGATATGCTAAGATGGATGGTCATGGGCATTGTGGTCTTGCTCATTTTTGCCATTCTTTATAGACCAACGGTATAGGAGAAGAGAATGGAACATATATTATCACTGCTTGTTTTTTTCCCAGCAATGGCAGCGTTGTTGGGCTTTATGGTCAATAAAGAGAGCATTCGTGCTTATGCTATTGGGGTAAGTGCGATAGAGTTTTTTCTCTCAATTATCCTATGGATTGGATTTGATGCGAGCAATGCTGGGTATCAGTTTGTTGAATATTTTGCATTGATTCCCAGTTATGGAATGAGTTATTACCTTGGTGTGGATGGCATTTCATTGTTTCTTGTTATTTTAACAACCTTTACCACAATGATTGCTCTCATTGCGCTCAATATTGAAAAAGATATCAAAAATCTTATTCTTTCGGTACTTTTTTTAGAGATGGCAATGGTGGGTGTTTTTGTCATTTTAGACATCATTTGGTTTTATGCGTTTTGGGAACTCTCCTTGGTACCGATGCTTTATATCATCGGGGCATGGGGAAGTACTCGACGTGTGTATGCCGCGATTAAGTTTTTTCTCTATACTTTTGCAGGTTCAATTTTGATGCTTGTGGGTATTTTATATATGGCACATTTGTACTATCAAGCAACGGGTGTTTGGAGTTTTGCATTGCCAGATTGGTACATGATGCAAATTCCTTTTACGACGCAATTGTGGCTTTTTGGAGCCTTCTTTTTAGCGTTTGCAGTCAAAGTACCCATGTTCCCTTTTCATACATGGTTACCCTACGCACACGGTCAAGCACCTACCATTGGTTCTATTATCCTTGCAGCGGTATTGTTGAAAATGGGAAGTTACGGCTTTGTACGTTTTTCACTCCCACTTTTCCCTGATGCTTCGGTTTATTTTTTAATGCCTGTGGCGATTGTGGCAATTATCATGGTGATCTATGCGGCTATGGTAGCCTATGCACAAGAAGATATGAAGCAAGTGATTGCTTACAGCTCGATTTCTCACATGGGGATTGTGGTTCTTGGAACGTTTGCTATGAATGCTGAAGGCATTACAGGCTCCATCTTCTTGATGTTAAGTCATGGTATCGTGAGTGGCGCGCTGTTTATGTTGGTGGGAATGATTTACGATAGACGTCATACTAAGCTTATGAAAGATTTTGGAGGCTTGGCGAGTGTGATGCCAGGGTTTGCCACTATTTATGGCATTATGCTGATGGCTTCTGTGGGGCTTCCTTTAACCATTGGTTTTGTGGGTGAATTTTTATCCCTTGCAGGTTTTTACCGCATTAGCTGGGTGATGACCATGCTAGCAGGGACAGGTATTATTTTGGGGGCTGTGTATATGTTGGTACTTTACAAGCGCTCTTTCTTTGGTGCAGTCGTGCATGAAGAGAATAAAACATTGAAAGATTTAAATGCCAAAGAGTTAACAGCACTGATTCCTTTGGTTGCCTTAGTGGTTATTTTAGGTATTTATCCTAAGCCCGTGCTTAGCACCATCGATATGAGTGTACAAAAAATGTTAGTGCTGATGGAGCAAAAAGCCGTAGAGCAGAGCACGAAAGATTTGATTATTAATGCCAATACAGTAGGAGGGACTAAATAATGTTAGAGCCAATCTCAATTAATATAGCTTCCCTCAATTTACCAGCCCTTCTCCCGATGGCTATTTTAGTGATTGGGGCTTTGGCGTTGCTTGTGGCGGACTTGGTTGTCAAAGGGCTCAATCGAAGCTTTTTTACGATGATAACGGTCTTATTTATTATCTTAGATTTGGGTGCGGTGATCGGATACAATGGTCCTGTAAGGGGCTTTTTTGATGTCTTATTGGTGGATGGCATTGCTATCATTGCCCAAGTCATTATTCTTGTGGCCTCTGCCTTCTTTGTTCCACTTTCTCTAAGCCATCGCCATTTTAGAGAATTTGAAATGGCAGAGTTTTACGCACTGTTTATGTTTATGATTGTAGGCTTTCAGTGTATGGTGGTGAGTGATAATTTAATTCTGATTTTTATTGGACTTGAGACGGCGAGTTTATCGTTGTACACGCTTATTGCAATGCACAATCGTATGAAAGCCTTTGAAGCTGCTATCAAATATTTCACCATGGGAGCTCTTGCAGCTGGTTTTTATACCCTCTCTGCTCTTATTTTTTATGCAATGACAGGCAGTGTGGAAATTTACGAAATTGAGCGCGTATTGGTAGAGCGTCAGTTTGAACCTCTCTTAGGGGTATTAGCCGCGACGGTCTTCATGTTAGGAGCTCTTGGGTTTAAACTCTCATTGGTGCCTTCACATACTTGGACCCCCGATGTATATGAGGGAAGCTCAGCACCATTGGCGGGCTACATGTCTGTGGTTCCGAAAATTGCAGGCTTTGTGGTTGCCATGCGTTTGTTTGAGATGCTTGTTCTCTCAGGTGTCACGTGGGTCGAAGACATTTTATATGCGTTAGTGGTGCTTACGATGACACTTGCTAACATCACAGCTCTTGTTCAAGAAGATGTGAAACGTATGTTAGCATTTAGTTCGATTTCCCACGCAGGCTCCATGATGGCTGCTATCATGATAGGCACAACACAAGCCAATACGGCACTATTCTTATACTGGACCTTGTTTATGTTTACAAATTTAGGAGCATTTACGATGTTGTGGATTGTTAGGCACCGTAAAAATTTATGGGATGAGCGCTACCAACATCCTTTCTCAAAATTTTCAGGCATGATTAAGATTATGCCAATGACTGCAACAATTATGGGTGTGTTCATGTTCGCACTTGCAGGAATGCCACCTTTTTCTGTTTTTTGGGGGAAATTGTACCTTTTAAGTGCGGCTATTAACAGTGAATACATCTTTTTAGCACTCATCATTGTACTTAACAGTGCTATTGCGGTATATTATTATATGAAGCTTGTGGTGTATATGTTTTTAAAAGAGCCAACAACGGATGATGCCACTCTTTTTACAACGAACGCTTCGACACCACTTAAGGTTATCATAGGCTTTGCTGCTATGGTGACTATTTTTTCCATTCTTTTTGTGGAACCCTTGCTGAACGTTATTACTAAATACGTTTCATCCAGCGGATTTTAGAAGAGAGTCATTAAAATTGCAAGAATTTTAATGAAGGGGTTTCGCTAACCCCTTCACCTTCTTTGATAACGCATTGAAAAACTTGACACACTCTTATTCTTTCCAAGGGTTATGAAAGAAGTCTATTTTTGCTATAATGAGCTAATGAAAGTACTGATAACCCTTCTCTTCTTTTTGGCACCATTGTTTGCTCTTAACATTGTGTTAAACAGTGGAAAAACAAACAACATCCCTTATGCTATTTTGCATATCAGCGATACAAAACCTTTTGTGTGTGAAATGATTCCTGACGCTTTTGATAAAAAACGCTATTTATGTAAAATAGAACACCCTTTTGATAAGCCAATTGAGCCTAAAAAAATGAAGTTTGCTGAACTCTCTTTTTATGAAAAAGAGGGTATTTTTTACATTGCCGTTGAGCCAAAAGTGGGTTCAGAGCTAAAACCAGTAGAAGATACGTTATACGAGACCGTGAAGATATTAGAAAAGCCTCTAGAAAAACGTTACACGCATTGGATTATTGTTTTACAAGTTGCCCCCTTATACCCTGAAAAAAAAGTGCATGAGGGCTTGGACTTTCCCATTGTCTTTGAAAAAAAACTCAAACCGTACATTGGCGCACTAGATCTTAATGGCGCGCCCATTTCATATGCCCAAAGTAAAGATATAGGACTGTATTTAGACATCAAGCGACAATATGAAAAAGAAGCATATGAAAGCGTAATTACGGATGCACAAAAAGTACTCTCTAATTATCCGCATTCTATTTTTCGCAGCGAAATCGAACTCTATTCGATTCGAGCTATGGATAAGCTTTTAATGCACAATGAGGAAAGTATAAGCAACCCCGCATTTGACGAAACGGCTATTATCGCTTTGGCAAAAAAATGGACCAAAGAGTTTGCCAGTGATGAAAACATCCCTGAAGTGTTTATGGTTATGGCAAAATGGTACCTGAAAGAAGGTGCAAAAGCCGATGCAAACTATTTTATGGATATTTTAGTTAGTGAGCATACGCAAAGCCCTTTTACAAAAAAAGCTATTTTAATTTTTGCCGATCACTTATTTGCTAAAAAAGAGAAAGACAAAGCAATGAAGCTCTATTTGGATGTACTTTACAGTGTTCAAGATCTTGATATTGCCTCCGAAGCTGCCATTCGTTTGAGTGATTATGAGATGGATGCTGGCAAAATTGAGGAAGCTAAAGCCTATTTGCTTAAAGTTCTTAATGTCAATGCTGCTTTTTTATTGAAAAACAAAGAAGAAAGTTATGCCTTAGCCAAACGCTTATACAATCACAAGTTGTATGATATTGCGGCTAAAATTTCAGATTTACTTCTTAAAAATACCCCAAAGAGTGATGAACAAAGGGAATCTCTTTTAAAAGAAAGCGGTGATTGGCATGCAAAAGCGGGTAATATTGAAGAGGCATATGCACGTTATCAGGAATATTTGGCTGAGTATAATAATGGCGGTGAGTTTCAAGAAGAGGTCAAAGAGCGCTTGGATGAACTCTTCTTTAAACGCACGGAAAATAACGAAACCCTTTTAGCGCAATACTACGATACACTCATTGAAAAATACTCGAATGCCATTGGTGAAAAAGCATTGATTGAAAAAGCAAAATTGTTGCTCAAACAGGAAAAATATGAAGACCTCCTAGCCCTTGAAGAGGCATTGCTGAAAGTAGCAGACACCTTGGATGCAAAACCAGAATCACTTATTTATGAGGCAGCAAAGGCACTTGCGATACGCGCGTTACAAAACGATGAATGTTCGAAGGTTATCACGCTGATTGAGACCTATAAAGTACAGATTGAAGAGCCTCAGTATGAAGAAAAACTCTTTAACTGCTTCATGCGCCTTTCTCGCTTTGAGCGCGCGCAGGAGATTTCTCGTGGTCATTTTAAGGATGCACGATTGGAAGATCGTTTTGTCTGGGCACAGCGTGAGGTAAGTGTGCTGTTTAAAATGGGAAAATATGACGAGGCGATTGGATTTAAAGAAGATTTGCTAACCTTAGAAAAACGGCTGAAGACATCCATGACGTTTGAAACATTTAAAGATCTCTTTTTTGCACATGCTCGCCTAAAAAAACGTGATGAGATGCACACTTTAGCAGAACTAGGGCATGAAAAGTATCCTAAAGAATTTAGTATGATTGATGTTTATAATGAGATTGTTAAAATGGCATCTGAGACAAAAAATGATTTAACTTTGGTCAGTTATGCTCAAAAAATTATTGGACTTCAAAAACAGTTCAAATCAACACCTCTTTCACCGCTCATTGAGTTTAATTACAGTGAAGCACTCAAACGTTTAGGCAAAGAACGTGAGGCATTGGACACAATCTTAGGCATGAATACCCACGTCCTGACTCCAAGTGATAGCATTAGGCGTTTATACATAGCAGGGGAGCTTAGCCTAAAGCTCAAAGAGGAGACAAAAGCAAAAGAGTATTTCCAACAGTGTGTTGATATTAATGAAACGAGTTCATGGAAAACCATTTGTGAAGAGAATTTAAAGCTGTTTTAATACAGGGTTTCTCTTTAGGTTGATGCGAAGCCTAATTCTTTCTCAATCAGCATTTTAAGAGGGTCGCGTTCTAGTTTAGGGTGGGGTGGAAATTGGGATGCGTTAAACGTACGTTGGCGTTTAGCAAGGTGTAAGGTGTTGATTGTAATTTTTTCTTCAAGACTTTGCAAGGAATGTATACCATCAAAATAATCTAAAACTTCTTTAATCCCAATGGCTTTCATACAATGGGGTGTTCGTGTGTAATTTTTTTCAAGCCTAAAAACTTCATCCATTAAGCCTTGCTTTATCATCAAACGTGTTCTCAAGGCAACACGTGAAGTGAGTTCATTTTTGGGTGTATCGATTTCAAATAGAGGAATAGATGCAAGCACTGGGGAAGTTTTTGTAGTTTCTTGGTAAGAAGAGGGCTTCATACCTGTTGATAAAAAAATCTCAAGCCATTTTTCAATACGATAACGATCACTTGGGGAGATTTTACCCGCAAAAGAGGGGTCTTCCTCTTGCATAAGGGTATAACATGTTTCAAGGTTGGTGAGTTTTGAGTGAATTTCTTCTCTTACATGTAAAGAAATTTCAGGCTTTGTGCTTAAGCCTTCCATCATTGATTTCAAATAAAACCCTGTGCCTCCTACGATAATCAAATGGCGATGGTCTTCTTCTGCGAGACGTTTAGCATGAGCATAGAGTTCAAAAAACATGGTGACATTAAAGGCTTCTTTAGGGCTTAGAACATCTATGCCAAAATGAGGAATACCACAACGTTCTTGAAGGGTGGGTTTGGCGGAGGCGATATCAATTTCACGGTAAATGCTAAGGGAGTCTAGGGAGAGAATATACGCACCAAATTTTTGTGCAATTTCGATAGAAAGAGCCGTTTTTCCTGATGCTGTGGGTCCCAAAATAGCAAGAGTTTTCACCCTAAGAGTTCCTTTTTTCGGGCAATTATAACACTTTTAAAGGGTTTTGTTGTAAAATCATTCCATCTTACTTTTAAAGGCATTGTGTGCAATCGTTTTGGAACAGACTAAAAGATATTAATGAACTGATTATGTTTAAACACTCTATTTTTTCGCTCCCCTTTATTTTTATCGCGATGGTTGTGGCTTCTAAAGAGCTCAATGAGAGCGTCTGGTTTGGATTTAAACTTCTAATTTTAGGGCTTTTGGCTGCTATAAGTGCTCGCAATTTTGCTATGGGATTCAATCGCTATGCTGATCGTGATATTGATAAAAACAACCCTCGTACCGCCAATCGTCCGAGTGTGGATGGTCGCATAGGTATGCTTAATATGCAGCTTTTTATTGTACTCAATGCACTTATATTTATTGGTGTTGCCTATGCGATTAATCCTTTGGCGTTTTCACTCTCTCTTCCGATTCTTATCATCCTTGGTGGCTATTCCTTATTTAAACGTTTTTCGCCTTATGCACATTTGGTCTTAGGACTTTCCTTGGGACTTGCCCCTATTGCTGGGGTTGTGGCTGTTTTAGAAGCCATTCCTTTATGGGCAGTGTTGCTCTCCTTGGGAGTTGTCTTTTGGGTGGCTGGATTTGATTTGCTCTACTCTCTACAAGATATGGAGTACGATACCCAAAATGGACTTTTCTCTATTCCTTCCCAATTTGGAAAAGAGGCAACGCTTTTTATCTCACGCATTTTTCATGCACAAACCGTTCTTTTTTGGTTTTTATTTGCACTCAGTGCCTCTTTGGGGTGGATTGCCTATCTTGGCGTTGCCGTATCGGCTTTTATTTTGGCTTGGGAGCATCGGATTGTACTGAGGGATTTTACAAAAATTGACCGTGCTTTTTTTACACTCAATGGGTATTTAGGCATTATCTTTTTTATTTTTATCGTGATGGATAGGCTATAATGATGGACAATGTACGTTTGGTTAAAGCTTCACTCAATGTAGCTTTTGAAGAGGGAACTCCTGAGATTGAAGAGTTTCAAAAAGAGTTCAATAGTCTTTTGTCTCTGCATGATGACCCTTTAAGCATTTGGCTCAAATCGGAAAAAATTCGCAAAGAGAGTGAGGATACCGATAAGGTACTTCTGACCTTAATAGCAGAACTACACCGTAAAATTGATGCCTTGAGTGTAAAGATGACCCAGCCTGGACCCATACACATTCCTTTAGCACACTCTGGGTTGATAGAGTTTGTGGGACATGGGTATTTGATGTTTGATAAAGAGCGTTTGCGTGCGGGAGAGAGGTATTATGCTCGTATCGATATGCCTACGTTTCCTAGACGTTACCTTCCTTTATTTTTTGAAGCACGTTGTGAAAAAATGGGCAAAATAGTGTTAATGCATGAAGACGATAAACGCGATTGGAGTGCTTACATGGCAGCATGTGAGCGAGCTATGATACGTCAGATGAAAGGAAAAGAGGGTGAGTATTGAAACATTAGCTTTTGGGGCATTAGCCTTATTGGTCATTATCATTTTTTTGATGGTCTATATCCGCGATGTTGAAATTACCAAGAAACTTTCTATTTATGAGCGTAGCATTGAGGAGTTGAACTATCAAAATCATGTGCTCAATAAAGCACTTAAAGATATGGGAACAAAAGAGCCCATTGATCTAAAGGCTCTTGAAAAACGTATGATTGAACTTGCCAAAAATGAAATTCAACACAGCGTTGTTCCTATGGTGACTTCGTTGCAAGATATTGAACAGATTATTGAGACCTTCAAGGAAGAGCAAACCACGCGTATTGATAGGCTGGAGAGCCGTACCAAAGAGATGAGCGGCTTAGCCAGTGGGGGAACGTCTAGTTCTAACGAAAAGATGATTGTTGCTCAATTTAGCAGAGGCAAAAGTGAAGCCGAAATTGCAAAAGATTTGCGCATCGGCATTGGAGAAGTGGATTTAGTGTTAAAGTTGGCTAATTTAAAATAGACCTCTCACAGAGGCCTTACGAAAGCCAGAGCGTTAAAATTTCTTTTTAGACGCTTCTTCTAAAATGGTTAAGCTCATGGCGTTGACTTCTTTGGAAATGGTACTTATGGCTTGGGCAATAAGAGTATTGTTCTGGGTGTTGGTATCGATAATTCCTAAGGCTTGGGTAATGTGTAAAATCCCATCTGCTTGTTCACTGACGACGCTTTCAATGTCGCCAATGGATTGTACAAGGACACTAATGTTGGCATTGATTTCGCCAAGACTTTGCTGTGTTCGTTCGGCAAGCTTTCGTACTTCATCGGCGACAACGGCAAAACCACGCCCATGATCTCCAGCACGAGCAGCTTCAATCGCGGCATTAAGTGCTAAGAGGTTGGTCTGATCGGCAATATCACTGATAATCTCAATAACAGACTTAATTTGAGTCGATTGTATGACGATTTCTTTAGTTTTATGTGATGTGACGGTAATGGATTGGTTGATTTGCTCCATGGCTACAACCGTTTCTTCAATACTCGTGGCTTGTTGTTTGGTTGCTTGATTGAGGTTACTCATTTGGGCTTCCAGTTCAATGACTTTTGACTGAAGAGCCTCACTACTTTGTTTGGAGGCTTTTAAAATTTGGCAGATTTCATCACCCATGGCATTCACGCTGAGTGCAATTTTAGCGTAAGGACTAGGAAAGCGTTTGGTAAAATCTTGTTTTTTGTAATGTTCCAAAATGTCTAAAAGCATAGGAATATTTCGTGCAATAGTATGTTCTAAGTCGTATTGCATTTTGCTAAGAATGACTTTGAGATCTTGTAAGTTGTGACTGCTTGCTTCTTTCTCGATGGTCGCAAGCATGTTGCCTGCACCTATTTGAGCGGCAAAACGACTCACTTCTTCCACAAAGAGCGCATCATCTCTGATACTTTGTTCGATTTTACGCGTATTGTCATTGATGAGTTCCGCCATTTGACCAATCTCATCACGCGAAGTAATAGGAATCGGCTTTGCTTCACTAACATCGTGGTTTAAAAATTTAAAAAAATGCAAGAGTCCCTCTTTTAAGCCATCCATTGACGAAACTAAACTTTTTGCAATAAAAATAAGATAACCCATAATTAAAATCAGCAAAATGACAGATTCAATAACAATCGTACGTTTGAGGTCTTTGATTTTTGCTTCAAATCGTTGTGTTTGTGTTTTAACAAGTTCATCTTTTGATTTTTGGATTTTACCAAAATAATCACGACTGGCATTGGCTAAAGGCGTTGCATCTTTTTTATACTGCTGATACAGTGTGGCCAACACTTCAGGTGTGCGTTCCACGCCTTCAAGACTTTTCATTTTTTCGTAACCATCGTTCACAAAAGCCAGTGTTTTAACTTGCGCTTGAGAGACAACTTCTTGTTTTTGTGCTTCACCCTCAAGTCCTTTAACGGTCTCTTTGAGAGCTATAAAGTGTTTGTCAATGGCATCAATGGATTTTTTGATGGCTTCCATATTTTTAGCATAGTCATTACCTAGCATAATGTCGCGTGTACCGCGACTGACATAATTGAGTGCTGCTTCAATTTCAAGTGTGAGTATTTTGCCATCAACAGCTTTTTTTGAAAAGGTGTTAAATTCTTCATCAATACCACTAAGGGAAAACATCTTGGTAACGATAGAGATACTTAAAAGAGCAAAAACAACGACACCAAATAAGGTCATTTTTTTTGATAAATTCACGATAATCCTTTTATATAGGTGTGCTTAAAAAGACGTTCGGAGGCTCTACATGTAAGCCTCCGAAGCGTTTTTAAGTATTATTTACCAGACCTACAGTCTTGGACATTCGCGCAATCTTGAATCATACGATCGAGTATGCCAAAGAGAAGATGGCTGGACTCTTCCATCTTTTTGAAATTATCAATAAAGAATGAAAGATTGTCAATCGTATAGCCATGTTTAATCTGCTCCACATTTGCCATAACACAATCGTGAACAGCTTTATGCGGTTGTTCAAGCGCAGGATAGGATTTTGTTTTGCTAAAGCGCTCTTTGACCACAGGCTCTTTGTACCATTTTCCTAGACGACAGGTGAGATGGTCTGCAAAGTGAGTATCCGCTTTTTCATTGAGAATAGCTGAGTAAGCATTGGTCTTAAAGACGATGTGGTCAATTTTAGCAAGAACGGTGAAGATTTTATTTTCCAATTGATAGGAAGTATCGGCGGTCATATTAGCATCAGTATTAAACTCTCTGAGGGCATTTTCAAAGTGAATGACATTTTCCCCACTGTTATTGGCGATGATGCTGATGCGTTCGGAATTAGCATGAATACCATTGGTCTCTTGTTGAAGGGTTTGAATGGTCATTGAAATCTCTTGCGTTGCTTTTTGGGTGCGCTCAGCCAACTTTCTCACTTCATCGGCAACAACAGCAAACCCACGCCCATGCTCACCCGCACGTGCGGCTTCGATGGCGGCGTTCAGCGNNCGTGCGGCTTCGATGGCGGCATTGAGGGCTAGAAGGTTAGTTTGGTCGGCAATATCTTTGATGAGGTTGACCACCGAGGAAATTTCGGTGGTGCGCTCACTCAAAGAAGTAATGGCTTCATTGGTACTCATCAAGAGGTCTAAAAGTTCTTTAATGCCATCCGCCAACGTGGTGACGGTTTGTAAGCTTTCATCCGATTTTTTAGCAGTGACTTGTGAAACTTCCGTGATTTTTGACATCTCTTTAATACTTTGACTGAGGTCTTCTTGAACCATCACAATGCCATCATTGCCATTGCCAAGGTCTGAGAATGCCGAGGAGAGCATGCCTCTGGCTTTGCCTTTTTGCCCTTCAGTAATCCCTTTTACCCCTTCTGCAATGTAGCGTGCATTGGTGGCAAAGAGGCCACGAAACCCTTCATTGAAGATATTTCGGTAGGCTTTACCCGAACTAGCAGTTTCAATCGAAGTTTTTGTCTCACGCATTAGTGCTTCAACTTGATCTAAAAGATCGTTAATCGCATATGCCACTTTGCCCATGGGCATGGCACCATTGACATTGACAACACGTGGTTCCAAATTACCTTTTGCAGCCTCTTGTACAACGGCTAAGACTTTTTCGTAAATCTCAACATCACACGACATGGTTTTACGGCTTCCAAAAAAGGAGCCAACAGCCACACCTAAAAAAAGTCCAGAAGCGAGCATATCTGTCCCACTATAAAGCTGATATCCAACAACACTGGCACAGACTACGCCAAGAAGAATGGGTAGTTTAAAGTCGTTGAAGATTGTTTGAAAATTCTTCATAGCTCACTCCTTTTTCACGTAATAATTCATCCATATACTTAGAAGCCGCGTCCATCCCACCACTTTTTTCTAAAGAGAGCAACTTTTGATATAAAGGTTCAATAATCTGAAGTGCTTTTGGATTGGCTTTACGACGAATTGAGTAGTAACCGACAATGGAACCACTTTGGTCCAAAGAGGCGGTGACATTGGCATACACCCAATAGTGTCCCCCATCAAAGCTCAGATTTTTGACATACGCAAAAATCTCTTGTTTGGCTTTGATTTTATCCCATAACAGTTTGAAAATGACCCGAGGCATATCGGGATGTCGTACGATACTATGAGGCTTTCCAAGCAATTCTTGCTCACTTGCACCGACAATTTTTACAAATGGCTCATTGCAATAGGTAATTTTCCCGTGCGTATCGGTTTTAGAAACCAAAAACGCATCAGGGTTAACACTGTGCTCTTTGCCACTAGGGACGGGTTTTTGCATGCCATACTCCTTGTTCTTAGTCATTTCTTAAATATAAGTCAAACGATTGTAACGCAATGATTTTTATAAATAGCTTCAAAACACCATTTTGTGTATAATACGCTACTTTTGAGCATAAGGATGCGTATGTTAGTCGATGGATTTGGAAGGCAAGTAAGTTATTTGCGTGTTTCGGTGACGGAACGTTGTAATTTTAGGTGCCAATACTGTATGCCAGAAAAACCCTTTTCATGGGTGCCTAAAGAGAATTTACTCAGTTTTGAAGATTTGTTCTTATTTATAAAAGTTGCGATTGATGAGGGCATCACCAAAATCCGTATCACAGGTGGTGAACCACTACTTAGAACAGATTTGGACAATTTTATTCGGATGATTAACGCACATAAAAGTGGGCTTGACTTGGCACTCACGACGAATGGGTTTTTGCTCAAAGAAGCCGCACTCAAACTTAAAAATGCGGGACTAAAGCGTGTCAATGTCTCTCTTGATAGCCTAAAACCCGAAGTTGCCGCACGCATGGCACAAAAAGAGGTGCTTGAAAAAGTCCAAGCAGGCATTGCGGAAGCTTTACATGTAGGGCTAAAGGTTAAAATCAATATGGTGCCCATCAAAGGTATCAATGCCGATGAAGTGTTGGATGTTTTAGAATATGCTAAAGAACGAGGGATGAGTATTCGTTTTATTGAATACATGGAAAATAAATTTGCCAAAGAGAAACTCCAGGGCTTAAGCGCCACCGAGGTTCAAGAGATTATAGGTGCTCGTTATCCTTTTAAAGCTATCGGGAGGCAAGGGGCGAGTCCCGCACATCTGTTTGAGATGGACGATGGGTATGTGTTTGGTATCATCGACCCCCATAAGCATGATTTTTGTGAAGATTGCAATCGCATTCGCTTAACGGCGGAGGGGATGCTCATCCCGTGTTTGTATTTTGATGAGGCGATGAGTATTAAAGATGCCGTACAAAAAGGCGATGTGGCAGGAGCTGCGGAAATTTTAAAAGAGGTATTACGCAATAAACCTGAGAAAAATAAGTGGAGTGAGGATGAACAAAATGAAACCTCGAACCGCGCTTTTTACGAAACAGGAGGGTGACATAAGCGTTTGGGAGCTCATAAACTTCTTGTAAATTTTAATTAAGAAGAAAAAACACCAAAGGCATGTCCAGAGTTCTGCAAGAACTCTAATGAAACGGGATAAACTGTACCGTGTCACCTTGTAAAACTTTTTCTTGATTTTCAATGCGCACATAGCCATTGCATTGGCTCAGCGCATTGAGCCTTCCTGCTTCGTAATGCGGAGCACACATAAATGTTTTTCCATCACTAAGTCCAGGAATCGCACTAACGCAACCTTGCTTACATGTAAAAGGGGTGCCGTTAATGTGATGATAACTTCGGGGTAAAAGGGTGCTTTGATGCTGCAAAGCTCTTATCAAAGGTACACCTAAGAGTTCAAATCCTAGTAAGCTACCCAAAGGAAGCCCTGGAAGATGTAATATTAGGGTATTCTTTAGTCGTGAAAGAGCACTTGGTTTTGCTGGGGTTATGGCGACTTCGTTAAACACATTATTCAAAGTATTTTTGCGTAGCAGTTGAGCAATGCCATCATTATGACTGAGCGCTCCAGTGGTGATAATCAGATCGGTAAAGCGTTGTAGTTCATTCAGTGTTTGAAGAATCAACGCTTCCGTGTTACCCAAGGTTTGAATCGTACAGACTTCACATCCTAAGTCCATCACTCGAGCACTTAGGCTAATGGCATTAGAATTGTAAATAGCATTTTCTACCAAGGATTCACCCAACGGTGTCAAACTACTCCCAATGCTTAAAATAGCAATACGCAGTTTTTTCAACACATCAATTTTGACAATGCCTTGCGCAGAGAGTGCAGTGAGTTTGTATGCACTTAAAGGCTCAAAGGCATGCACCAAACACTCTTCCTCTAAAATATCTTCTCCTCTTTTTTTAATGTGCCACCCTTTAGTGATTTCTTGGGTTACATGTAAAGCATGGTTTTTAACACACGCTTCTTCATAACCAATAATGGCATCTATTGATAAAGGAAGTGCATCTCCTGTGGACACATGTATGCAACGAGACAAATCCACGATGGGGGCATCTTTAAGGCTAAACGCATATCCATCCCGTAGGCTAATGGCGGTTTTAGGAAGTTCAAAAGAGGCATAGATGGGTTCGGAGGCGATACGATTGAGTGCACTGAGCAGAGGCAGCGATTCACTTCGCTCTAAAGGTGTTACAACGGTGGGCAACATGTCAAGAATATCGTGATAGGATAAGGGCATACGTACACCTTTAAATTTATGAGAACATTATACTAAAATGGGTAAAATTTTATACAATAAGGAGCCTGAAATTATGGAAGAAATGATAAAACTCTCCACGCAACTACATCTTGCGTTTATTGTGTTACTGATAGGATTGATTGGGGGTAATATCTATCTTTTAAAAAAAGAGAGCTCTTTTGGTCACCTTTCAAAGCGACTTGAACTTTTAGCGCCACAATATTTCATCGTCTTATTTGCCATTTTTTTTACGGGACTCATTATTATGGCGGTGCGTCAATTTAATGTTTCATGGGTAGTATGGGTGATGAGTATGGTGTGGGTGTTGCTTGTAGGTTTTGGTATTCGAGGGCATAAAATGTATAAACATGTCAAACGTTTTGAAATACAACCCACGAGCTATAAGGCCCTTGCTCTTCGTAAATACTTTATCGATATCATTCTTGTAGGCATCACGCTTATCGTCTATTATGGAGTATATTGATGCAGTTTGTTTACCACGAAAATGCAGGAATTCCTCTTTTACATGTAGAGATAAGGGCATATGAGCATCTTTTTAAAGTCAGACGCATGGGGGTGGGTGATACGAGTCAATGGCGTCATCTAAATGACGCCATGCTTCATACGTATGTACTAGAATCCATAGGAAAAAAAGAGGCAATATTTCAATGGCAGCAAAGTGAAGAAAGTGCTCTTGTGCCTTCTCAAAATCTGCATCTTGCATGGTGCGTGATTGACCCAAAAATCATTGAAAAAACTTTACCGATGCTCAATGAATTGGGAGTGTATAAAATCAGTTTTGTGTATGCGGAGTTTTCTCAAAAAAGCCATAAACTCGACTACGAACGGATGCGACGCATTTTAATTAACTCGTGCCAACAATGCGGACGAACGAAGATGATGATACTCGAAGAGTTTAAAAATCTACAAACATACCTTGAAGCATATCCTAAGAGTACGGTGATTGATTTTTGCGAACAAAAATTGGATGCAAAGGATGTGATAGAGAGTGTTTTGATAGGACCTGAGGGTGGCTTTAGTATTAAAGAACGAGAACTGCTAAACACAAACCCCGTTTTAGGGCTTACATGTAACGCGATTTTGCGCAGTGAAACCGCCGTGGTAAGCGTTGTGGCAAAAATATTGGCATGACTTGAATTAATAAGCCTTTTGTGCTATAATTTGCGCCTTTTGGCAAATTATGCTAGATAAACACCTATTTTATATGAAAATACGAGGAAAAACCCTATGAAAAAAGATATTCATCCAGAATACGTAGCATGTGTCGTGACATGTGCATGTGGTAATAGTTTTGAGACTATGTCCAACAAAGCTGAACTTAGAATTGACATCTGTAGTTCATGCCATCCCTTCTTCACGGGCAGTGAGAAGATCGTGGATGCAGCAGGTCGTGTTGAGAAATTTAAGAAAAAATACAACCTTAAATAAGCTCTTTTAAACCTTTGGTTTACTTCATTCCTACCCCGATAGGAAATTTAGATGATATTTCGGTAAGGAGTCTCAAACTTCTTGCCGAATGCAAAACTCTTTTTTGCGAAGATACACGCATTACTAAAAAACTCCTCTCTCTTTTAAAAGAACGTCACGGATTGGAATGCCATGTTGAACGTTTTATCTCGATGCACTCTCACAATGAAATGCACATACTTTCCACGTTAGATAAAACAATTTTTAACGAAACGGTTGCCTATTTAAGCGATGCAGGAATGCCAGGTATTAGCGACCCAGGAGCGGCACTCGTGCGTTTTTGTCAAGAGCAAAAGCTTGCGTATGAAGTTCTACCAGGGGCTAATGCATCGCTTTTAGCATATGTGGCAAGTGGTATCCAAACACATCAGTTTTTATTTTTTGGTTTTTTATCTCATAAAGGAAGTGAGCGACACACACAATTACTTGAAGTACTTAATGCTCCGTATGCGACCATTGTGTACGAATCTCCGCATCGTATTGAAAAACTCATTGATGAATTAGCAATCCTCGCACCAAAGCGTATGATTTTCGCCATTAAAGAGGCAACAAAGCTTCATGAAAGACGCTTTTTAGGAACATCACTTGAGGTACAAGCACAATCAAAATTGGCGAATCTCAAAGGTGAATGGGTTGTCGTAATTACTCCTGAAATCCGTGAGGGCGGTAGTGCCATCACTAAAGAAGATATCTTAGAATTAGATTTACCTCCCAAACAAAAAGCAAAAATCCTCTCAAAACTGACAGGTTTTAGTGTTAAAGAGTGTTACAATACCCTTTAAGATGAAATGTCTATTTGGTTACATGAAATGACTTTTATATACCTTTTTTAGGCAAAATTGTATTATTTTAAGCGATTTTGGGTACAATAAATGCCATGATTATTTATGGAAAACAACTCATTTTACATCTGTTAAAACACTATCCCAAGCGCATAGAAACCATCTTTTTAGCCAAAGAGTGCGAGCCTAAGCTATTTTCCCAAATGGCACGGGTCACGGACAAAATTTGTCGCATCGATGAAAAAAAAGCACAGGCTATGAGTCGTGGGGGAAATCATCAAGGGTTTATTGCTCACATTGCTGATGTAGAGCTTGCCTCGTTTAACGAGATTAAAAAAGGCTCTTTTTTGGTGATTTTAGATGAAGTGACCGATGTGGGTAATATTGGAGCTATTGTGCGCAGTGCTTATGCGTTTGGTGCCGATGGGCTCATTCTCAGTGGGGTTAAAACCTGTAATCTTGAAGCCATCTTGCGTACCAGTTCTGCTGCTGCGTTTGAGCTTCCAATAGCAGTATGCCCTTCAACAAAAGATATGCTCAATGAACTCAAGCAGATAGGATTTTCCTTGTACGGGGCTGATATGGGTGGTGTGGATGTCAAAGAAGTAACGTTTGCACCCAAGCGAGTACTGATTATGGGCAGTGAGGGCAAGGGACTTTCACCGAAAATCAAAGAAAAATTAGATAGCGTTATCTCAATAAAAATGGCGAGAGCATTTGACTCACTCAACGTCAGTGCTGCAGCTGCGATACTGTGTGATAGGATTGCAAATGGATAAAGATATCAAGGGTTTAGAAAAAGTTGGGTTGCATGAAGTGTGCAAAAAAACGCACATTGAAGTCAAACAATTACAGTATATTATCAATAACGAATACGAAAAACTAAATAAAATCAACACGCTTGGGTTTGTGAAAATTTTATCTCGCGAATACAAATTGGATTTCAGTGAGTGGCTAGAAGGGTTCTACCGCTATTGGGATGAGCATAAGCATGATGAAGATTTGCGCAAAGAGAAAATTTTCATTCGTGCACGCAACGATAGAAGTTCACGAAAGCTTTTGTGGCTCTTTGTTATGATTCTTTTAGGTTCAGGTATGTGGATGGGACTCTCTTTTTTTAAGATAGATGTTAGCGTGCCAGCACTCCTTGAAATTATCAGCCCGAATATTGAAAAAAATACCACAGGATTTCAAGACACCCCTATCATTAAAGAAGCCGCAACGTCTATGGGTGTCAAAGTTGAAGAGAGGGTAGTGGAGACCAACAGCACCAATGCGACACAAGAGGTCATTGCGGTTGTAGTTGAAGCCAATCAGAGTGTTTTGCTTGAAAGTAATGTCAGTGTTGAGAAAAATACAACGGTGGATGTGCCTTTGGTGCAAGGTATTTCTCAACATGAAGCGATGATTATGCCTCTTAGAAAGATGTGGATTGGAATCATTGCTCTTGAAAATGGTAGTCGCAAAGAGAGTACAGGGGATAAAAAGCTAAGCATTGATTTAACGAAAAGACAATTACTGAAAACGGGGCATGGTTATTTTAAACTCTCTTACGATGGGAGTGTGGAAGATTTTACCGAGCAAGGTTCTACCCGTTTTTTAGTTGAGAATGGAACGATTACAAAAATTTCAGAAGAGATGTTTGTTAAAATCAATCAAGGGAAAACGTGGTGAAAAAAGCTATTGTAGCCATACTGTTTTCAGCAGTGTTTTTGTTTGCCAATCAAACCTTGGACGATACCATCAAAAGCTATGTCGGTGCAAGCAAATATGAAACACAAAAAAATCTCATCAACGTTCTGTTTGCTTCTTCTGGGGACTTTTTGAAACACGATGGACGTGTGGACAGTGTTAAAGTGATGGATGTTTTGAAAAAAAATGGTTTGGTACGCCTCTTGTATCCTGAACCCGTACATCTACGCCTTGCGTTTCGCACCCAACATGAACCGCTTATTTTTCTCAAAATTATCAATGAAACATTGGAATTAATGGGGTATAACTACTTTTTAACCAACAATGCCTTACGTGATCAAGCGGGGTTTGTGTGGGAAATTTATCTTCAAACAGAACATATTTTAGACCCAGTTTCCTTTGCCAATGCCCTTGGGGCTAGAGGATGCAGTATTACACACATTGTAAAAAACAGTGACCATTATTGGTTTTACGATATTAACTCTAAAGAGGCACATTTAGGGGTTAAAAGCCTTGAAAATGGTGTTAACACTCCTTTGGGTAAACCGCTGAAACCGTATTGGATTGGTATAAAAGGTGCAAAAGAGGTGATGATTACCTCTCATATTTCAGACCAATGGTTTCCTGATGTGGTCTTTTTTGATGCGTACCTTAATGTTGTCGGTGACACAAAAGCAGAAGAATCTGTTAAAACTTTAAAATTATCAGTACCAGAGCGGGCTGTGTATATCAAAATAGGCGATACCGTGATGCTTGAGAACATTAAGCGCGGATTGTCCTTACATGTAAAAGGAAATTAAAATGTTTGATGAAATACGATTTAATACGATTGATAGACTTCCAGGATATGTTTTTGCTCAAATTAATGATTTAAAACTCTCAGCTCGCCGTGCTGGGGATGACATCATCGACTTTTCAATGGGAAACCCTGATGGAAGAACACCGCAGCATATTATTGATAAACTCGTTGAATCGGCTCAAAAAGATGGAACACACGGATATTCAGTAAGTAAAGGTATCTATAAACTACGTTTAGCCATTTGTAATTGGTATCAGCGAAAATACGGTGTCACATTTGACCCTAACGCGGAAGCTGTTGCAACGCTGGGAAGCAAAGAGGGATTTGTGCACTTAGCACAAGCAATTATCAACCCAGGCGATGTTGCTGTTGTTCCAGACCCTGCTTATCCTATTCATGCGTATGCGTTTATGATTGCGGGTGGAAATGTTCATAAATTTGGATTGGACTATGATGAAAATTATGTGCTAGACAAAGTTGAATTTTTCAAAAAACTCAAAAAAGTATTCCGTGAATCGGCTCCAAAGCCAAAGTATGTTGTGGTAAATTTTCCACATAACCCAACATGTGTCACCACCGATGTCTCTTTTTATGAAGAATTGGTTGCGTATGCGAAAGAAGAGCGTTTTTATATTATTAGCGATATTGCCTATGCGGATTTATCGTTTGATGGATATGAAACTCCCTCTATTTTTCAAGTAGAAGGCGCGCGTGATGTAGCCGTTGAATGTTACACACTTTCCAAAAGTTACAATATGGCAGGCTGGCGTGTAGGGTTTGTCGTAGGCAATAAAAAGCTTGTTGGCGCGTTGCAAAAAATTAAATCGTGGTTTGATTATGGAATGTTTACACCGATTCAAGTCGCTTCAACGGTAGCATTGGATGGGCCACAAGAGTGTGTAGATGAGATTCGTGCCACCTATCAAAAACGACGAGATGTTTTGGTTGAGAGTTTCACTAATGCAGGTTGGCCAATGGTTAAACCACAATCTACGATGTTTGTGTGGGCAAAAATTCCTGAAGTAGCACGTCATTTAGGCAGTATGGAATTTGCAAAACAACTCTTACAAGAAGCAAAAATTGCGGTCAGCCCAGGCAATGGATTTGGCGAAGCAGGTGAGGGGTATGTGCGAATTGCACTCATCGAAAATGAAAACCGTATCCGCCAAGCGGCACGCAATATCAAAAAATATTTAAAAAGTTTGGAAGGTTCAAAAGAATGATTCGTGTTGGTATTATAGGGGTTGGGACGGTTGGAAGTCATGTTGTAAAAATTTTACAAGAAAACGAAGACATCATCACGGCACGCAGTGGAAAACGCATTATTCCTGTGATGGGCGTAGTTAAAAATCTCTCCAAAAAAAGAGATATTACGATTCCTTTGAGCACAAATGTCGATGACGTTCTTGACAATCCAGATATTGATGTTGTGTTAGAGCTTATGGGGGGTGTGGATGAAGCGTATGCCATTGTGACACGCGCACTGAAAAATGGTAAAGCAGTTGTAACAGCTAATAAAGCACTATTGGCATACCATCGGTATGAACTCAAGGATTTAGCAGGCAATACGCCTATCGGGTATGAAGCCAGTGTGGCAGGAGGCATCCCTATCATTAAAGCACTTCGTGAAGGTTTGAGTGCCAACCATATTGATGCTATCAAAGGGATTATGAACGGTACATGTAATTTTATTTTGACCAAAATGATGAATGAAAAAGTAGCCTTCATCGATGTCCTCAAAGAAGCACAAGCGTTAGGCTATGCGGAAGCGGACCCAACGTTTGATGTAGGTGGATTTGATGCGGCGCACAAATTACTTATTTTAGCAAGCATCGCGTATGGCATTGATGTCAAGCCAGAGGAAATTTTAATTGAAGGTATTGAGCATATTAGTAGCGAAGATATCTGTTTTGCAAAAGAGTTTGGTTATAACATTAAACTACTCACTATTGCGAAAAAAAGTGGTGATAAAGTTGAGCTTCGTGTGCATCCAGCCCTAGTACCCATGGGTCAGATGATTGCTAAGGTGGATGGGGTCATGAATGGCATCAGTGTCATAGGAGACCGTGTGGGTGAAACCATGTATTATGGACCTGGGGCTGGGGGAAGCGCAACGGCAAGTGCTGTTGTTTCAGATTTAATTGATATTGCAAGGCACACGCAAAACTCTCCAATGTTAGGTTTCATTACACCTCTGGAAAAAAGTGGTTTGAGCCTTATGCCTAAAGAAGAGATTTGTACACAGTATTATATTCGTGTGAGCGTGACGGATAAAATTGGTGTTTTATCACAAATTTCTCAGATATTAGGGAAGCATAATATCTCAATTAGTAGCTTTCTACAAAAGCAAGATGCTCTCAAAGCAAACAGCGCAGTGCTTCTTTTCTCCACACACACGTGTAAAGAGAGAGAGATTCAACAGGCACTTGCAGAACTTGGGGCATTGGAGTTTGTTGAAGTCGCACCTGCGATGATTCGTATCGAGGCATAAATGTCAGAAAACGAGGGTAAAGAGGCTGAAAAAAGAGCCTCTTTACATCTCCAAACTTTAGGCTTTCATATTCTTACATGTAACTTCCATTCCAAGTTTGGGGAGATTGATATTATTGCATTAAAAGAAAATATTTTGCATTTTTGCGAGGTAAAGTATTCTAAGCATTATGACCCACTCGAACGAATAACGCCTTCAAAAATGGCTAAAATTTCTAAAACGATTCAGTATTATTTTCTAAGATACCCCAATACGTATGACTATCAAATTGATGCAATTATCGTGCGACCAGAAGGTATTGAGATAATAAAAAATCTTAGTTGTTAAAACAATAACCTCATATGCTATGCCAAGTTTAAAGTTACAGGGAGTATAATAATACATAATTCAAAACTATAATGGAGAAAAAAAATGGGAAAATATTTAGAACTAAATGCTTCGAATTTTGATAGTACGGTTGCTGAGGGTGTTGCCTTGGTAGACTTTTGGGCGCCATGGTGTGGACCATGTCGTATGATTGCTCCTGTGATTGACGAATTGGCAAGTGATTTTGATGGAAAAGCAAAGATTTGTAAAGTTAATACGGATGAAGAACAAGATGTTGCCATTAAGTATGGTATTCGCTCTATCCCAACCATCCTTTTCTTTAAAAATGGTGAGCTGGTTGACCAAATGATTGGTGCTTCATCAAAGCAAGGTTTGGCTGATAAAATAAATTCACTTCTTTAATACATTGTGCTACATCAAGAAAGCCTTGGTGTAGCATCTTCTTACGAAAACGTTAGCAATTGTTTGTAAGCTGTTGCTTTTACAAAGACAAGGAAAAATCATGTTAGATTGTGCAATTATTGGTGGTGGCCCTGCTGGTTTAAGTGCTGGGTTGTATGCCACACGAGGTGGTTTAAAAAATGTGGTTATGTTTGAAAAAGGCATGCCTGGTGGTCAAATCACGAGCAGCAGTGAAATTGAAAATTATCCAGGAAGCCCTGAAATTTTAAGTGGTCTTGATTTTATGGCATCATGGCCAGAACAGTGCATGCGTTTTGGTTTAAAGCATGCGATGGATGAGGTAACACGTATCTCAAAAAATAGTGATGGTACGTTTCATATTGCATTAAGTGGTGGAAGAAGTGAAACGGCCAAAAGCGTGATTGTATGTACAGGAGCCAATCCTAAGCGCGCAAATTTTGAAGGTGAAACTGAATTTTTTGGACGTGGTGTGAGCACCTGCGCAACATGTGATGGATTTTTCTACAAAAATAAAGAAGTGGTAGCCTTGGGTGGTGGTGATACGGCACTTGAAGAAGCACTCTATCTCTCACATATTTGCTCCAAAGTCTATTTGGTACACCGTCGTGATACTTTTAGAGCGAGCCCAAGTACCATTGAAAAAGTGAAAAATAATCCTAAGATTGAACTCGTTTTGAATGTTGATGTAAAAAAAGCTTATGGTGATAAAATGGGTTTAAATGGGCTTATTGTGGTTGATAAAAAGGGAAATGAGCGTGATATTGTTGTTCCTGGTGTATTTGTCTTTGTGGGTATGAATGTCAATAATAGCATTTTAAAACAAGAAGATGGAACCTTCTTGTGCGATATGGATGATAACGGAAATGTACTCGTTGATTTAAGTATGAACACATCCGTTAAAGGACTTTTTGCGGCAGGTGATATTCGAGTTAAAGCCTCTAAACAGGTTATTTGTGCCGCAGGCGATGGTGCTACAGCAGGGATTCAAGCCCTTGAATATGTGAACCACTGAGGAGCGGAAAATGACTAAAGTAGGGATTCATGGATCAACAGGACGTGTAGGACGGTTGTTAATTGAAAATTTAAATAAAGATCTGGATGCTACACCCGCAGTCCTCCATGCGATTGATGATTTCGGATTTACACCGCCTAGAGATGCTTTGATTACACAGAGCGTTATTCAACTACTTCTCCAAAGTGATGTGGTGATTGATTTTACGATTGCTATGGGGACACAGGCACTCCTTGAAAATGCTCTACTTCATCCAAAACCGTTGGTTATTGGAACAACAGGCTTGGATGAGCATCAGCAAAATCTTTTAAAAGAAGCGGCAACATTGATGCCTATTTTATATTCAACCAATATGTCTTTAGGCGTAGCCGTTTTGAATCGTTTAGTAGAGCTTGCATCGAAGAGTTTGAGCGACTTTGACATTGAAATCGTTGAACAGCACCATCGATATAAAAAAGACGCTCCGAGTGGTACGGCTTTGACACTTGGTGAACACGCAGCACGAGGACGAGGTCTTAGCTTGGATGATGTACGTGTGAGTGGACGTAATGGACTGATTGGCGAGCGCACGAAAGACGAGATAGCGATTATGGCATTGCGTGGTGGCGATATCGTAGGACGCCATACGGTAGGATTTTATAATGATGGTGAGTTTATCGAAATGAATCATACCGCGACCAGTCGTGATACTTTTGCAAAAGGTGCTATTAAAGCGGCGAAGTGGATTACTAAACAACCCAATGGTCTCTATACGATTAGCGACTGTTTGGGATTATAAAAAGAGGAAGTGGTATGTGTGCAATTGTTGGGATATTTGATGTTAAGCATGCTTCTAAGATAGCGTATTATGCACTGTTTGCAATGCAGCATCGAGGGCAAGAAGCAACAGGAATTAGTGCGAGTGATGGAAAAAAGATTAGAACGTTTAAAGACAATGGCTTAGTCACTGAAGTTTTCAACGAGCAAAATCTTGCTTTTTTGCACGGGAATATGGCGATAGGTCACAATCGTTACTCGACAGCAGGCAGTGATTCGGTACGTGATGCACAACCCGTAGCAGCTAGTTATAAATTAGGTGATATTTCCATTGCGCACAATGGTAACTTGATTAATAAAAACGAAGTTAGAAGTAAATTGATAGAGCAAGGGGCTATTTTTCAGTCCTCTATGGATACGGAAAATATCATTCATCTGATTGCGCGTTCTCAAAAAAGTAAACTTCAAGACCGTATTGTTGAAGCGTTGAATGTCATCAAAGGGGCATATTGTCTCTTGATTCAAAGCCGCAGTAAGATGTTTGCTATTCGTGATCCATATGGGGTACGTCCTTTATCTATTGGTCGATTTAAAGAGGGTGGATATATTGTTGCGAGTGAAACATGCGCCCTTGATTTAGTTGATGCAGAGTTTGTGCGAGATGTAAGACCTGGAGAAATGGTTATATTTGAACATGGCAAAGAGACGTTTGAGAGTGTTCAACTTTTTGCTCCAGATCCACATGTCTGTGCGTTTGAATTTATTTATTTTGCACGTCCTGATAGTGTGATTGAAGGAAAAAATGTTTATGCGGCACGTAAACGCATGGGGATGAAGCTAGCAGAACTTTCTCCAGTAGAGGCAGATTTTGTCATTCCAGTGCCTGATAGCGGTGTGAGTGCAGCATTAGGATATGCGCAGCAAAGTGGCATTCCTTTTGAGATGGCAATTGTGCGAAACCATTATGTGGGAAGAACGTTTATTGAACCCACTCAAGCTGTACGTGATTTAAAAGTTAAACTTAAACTCTCTCCTATTCATAAAATTTTAAATGGTAAACGCATTGTGGTGATTGATGATAGTATTGTGAGAGGAACTACTTCAAAGCAGATTGTCAAACTTCTCAAGCGCGCAGGTGCATCTGAAGTACATATGCGTATTGCTTCACCTACGATTGAGCATCCTTGTTTGTATGGAATTGATACTCCAAGCTACAAAGAACTTATCAGTGCTAATAAGAATGTGGAAGAAGTGAGAGAATATGTAGGGGCGGATTCGTTGGCATTTTTAAGTATAGAAGCACTTAAAGAGAGTATTGGCAATGATATGAACTACTCTCTTGTAAGTTTTGATGGAAATTATTTTATTAAATAGCGACTAATGACACGTTAATTCATGACGGATGCTAGGCTTCTTGAGTGCTGTTGGATAACGCATTGAGACTGAAAAATTTCGTAATTCTCCTTTTTGGAGGTTTTCTGCGATAATGAAGGTCTTTGACACAGGCGCACTCTCTTCATCTGCCTTCTTGTTCGTAAAGAAGTCTCCAAAGATGGATTTTGGAGTAAAAAGCGCTGTGTTGCCAGCTTCGCCAACCCTATCACTAAAAATTTCTACTTCTAGTTTACATTTTCCTATGGTAAAGCCACCAACGTTACGAATTCTTCCAGAAAGTACGAGCGATTCATTCATGAGAACTTTTTGATGGGAAACATCCTCAAGACGAGCCACTTTGGTATATTCATCTAAGCCAAAAATTGAAATCACAAAAATCATTACCATGAGTAGGAATATAACTATTACGGTTGAAAAAGGGGATTTTTCCTGTTGATTTCGCATGACAAGAAGCGTAATTAAAATAAAAAAAAGTGAAATAATAGCAAGTACAAACCAATGTAAGATAGTAAAGTAGGTCATTCGTAACACTCCGCTTTGATATCAGCATCGACCTCCCCATCATAAGCAAACCCTTCAAGAGTAGTTTTAAATTCGAAATCTGCACCAGGGGCAATAATGCTCTCACTTAGTATCGACTGATTTGCGAAAGGTTTTAGTCGTAAAAGGGTTGATTTCAACCCAGTTTCTTGATTTTTCTTATAAATAAAAGATTGAATTAAGCAACGAGAAAAAGATTTTTCAGAAGCATTGCGAATGATGGCTTCGATGATTAAAGTATCAGAAAATGAGAGTTTTTTGATGAGCTGTACTTCAACAATGGTAGGTCTTAGATATGTATTGAGTTTATATTTTAGAACGAAAGGAGCAATGATGCAAAAAAGAAGAGCCAGTATAATTACCAAAAGAGCGAACACGGAAGAGCGCTTTGCAATAAAAATAGCCAAAACAATTAAGACAAGAAAGGTGAAACCATACCAGAACAATCCTAAATAGTCATAAAGACCTAAATGGTTTAGATAGGTTATAAAAGAGATTTTAAAGGATTCAGCCATCATTGCGACTGTTTTTCTCCTCAATACCGCTACGCCCTAATCGACGTTTCAGTTCACTGGCAATACGTTCAGGATGAATATTTTTAGCACCTAATGCAATAAGCGTATGAAAGATAAGATCCGCTGCCTCATAGACAATTTCATATTCAGTGTTATCTTTACAGGCAAAACTAAATTCACCCGCCTCTTCAACCACTTTTTTTAAAACGGCATTATCACCTTTATGGAGCAAAGAAGCCACATAAGAGCTTTTAGGGTCAGCATGTTTTCGCTCTTGCACAATGTGGTAGATTGTATCATAAATATCGTATTCGATTGTTTTTAGCGGCTTTGGTGCTTCTTGTTCAGTATCGACGCGATTAAAAAAACATGAAACGCGACCTGTGTGGCACGCGACACCGATTTGTTCAACTTTGAGCAAAAGGGTGTCGTTATCGCAATCTAAATAAACTTCTTTGACATGCTGGGTGTGGCCACTACTCTCCCCCTTTTTCCAAAGCTTCTGACGGCTTCTAGAAAAGTAGTGAGCTATGCTGGTTTGAAGCGTTACATGTAACGCTTCTTCATTCATGTATGCCATCATCAAGACCTCTTTGCTGTTTACGTCTTGGACGACAACGGGCAAAAGAGGTGATTTATTCCAGTCGATCGTACTTAAACGTTGGGTCATTTGGAAACGCTAACCGCTTTTTGAGTATCTTTAGTATCGACCCAAATATTAGGTGTCGAACCTCCAGGTGTTAAAAAGATTTTAGCATCTTTGTTTTCACGAAGAGCTTCATTAAACTTACCTTGAACTTCGATTTGGCGAAGGTTGAGAAGGGGTGTCGAAATACTTTCAGATATCTTTTTATTGGCATACGCTTCAGCTTCAGCTTCTATTTTAACGGCATTGGCTTGACCTTGAGCGTTAATTTCTCTAGCTTTTGCTTGACCTTCCGCTTCTGCTGCACGCTTGAGGGCTTCTTGGTTAGTACGTTCAACCTCGTATCGTGTTCGTTCTACTTCTTGTTTGGCAACTTGAACACGCTCAATTTGCTCTTTAATTTTTGCAGGAAGTAAAATTTCACGTAACTGAACGGTTAAAAGTTCAACAGGCTGACCCGGTTGTGCATCGATAGCTTTTCGGATACCATCTTCAATATTAACCGCAATTTCATTACGTTTTTGTGGTAGTTCTTCGGCATTAAATTTACCAACAACACTTCGCGTCACATCGCGTACGACAGGATTGATGATTTTGTCTTCCCATGCCATACCCCATGTTGCGATGGTTTGTGGTGCGGTAGAGGGTTCTAGTTTGTATTGAACGGTTAAATCAATGGAAACAGGTAACCCTCTAGCATCTAAAACAGAAATGGCTGCATTTCGTTTAATCCCTGAGCCTCTTTGTGTCACTTCCCCTAAATCTTCACTAGAAGAGTAGTTCATAATACGAACTTTAGTATCCACAATAAACACTTGCTGAATAAACGGTAAAAAGAGGTGAAAACCAGGGTCCATAGGAATAGGCTCAAACTTACCTGTCGTGGCTTTAATACCCATCTCACCTGAGTTAATAATCACAAAAGGCTTGGCAAGTACAAAAATGATGATAAGTCCTATAAGAACGTACAGAATCCCTGCTTTTTTACCTAAGTTTTTCAAAAACTCAGGCGGTTCCATATTAAGAGGTGTACGGTTGTTATTGTCACCACCGCCACTTCCACCATTCTTTTTCTTAAAATAATCGTTCAAATCTGCTGGCATAAAATTTCCTTTTTTATTTTATTAATACAACTTTTAAGCAAACCTCAAAACGAAGTTTCTGTGAAAAGCCTACGCTAACCGCTAAGGCACTAAAGCTTGCCTCTTTCGAGGCAGAAATTTAAATATACGTTAAAAAGTGTTTGTATTTTGGGTTGCGTCCATAGACCACATCAAAATAAGCTTTTTGAAGCTGTTCAGTCATTGCACCTCTACTTCCATTGCCAATGACATAATTGTCTACATCACGAATCGGTGTTACTTCCGCCGCGGTTCCTGTAAAGAAAGCTTCATCGGCAATATACACTTCATCACGTGTGATGCGACGACGCTCGATAGGAATACCTGCTTCACGTGCTAATTCTAAAACCATACCTTGTGTGATGCTCTCAAGTGACGTGTCGTTGGGAGGAGAAATCAGAACACCATCACGAACGATAAAGAAACACTCTCCACTGCCCTCAGCGATAAAACCTTCCGCATCGAGTAAAAGAGCCTCTTCGTAGCCTGCTTCAATGGCTTCGTATTTTGCTAATTGTGAGTTCAAATAGTTAGCCGCTGCTTTGGCTTTGCCCATGGTTGATGTGACAGGGTTTCTGGTAAATGAAGAAATTTTAACGCGAATGCCTTTTTCCAAGCCTTCATCGCCTAAGTAACTTCCCCATTGCCATGCCGCAATCGCTGTGTTAACAGGCGCTTTGACATGGTTAAGACCCATGATGCCGTATCCTAAATAGATAAGCGGGCGGATATAGACATTGGATTTAAAATCATTCGCACGTAACAGTTCAATGTGCGCAGCTTCCAAGGCTTCAAGTCCAAAGTTTGGATTGATACGGGTGATTTTGGCAGAGTTTAAGAGACGTTTGGTGTGTTCTCGAAGCTTAAAAATCGCCAAGCCATTGTCTGTCATATAGGCACGTGTTCCTTCAAAAACGCCATTACCATAATGCAATGTGTGGGTTAAAATGTGTATTTTAGCCTCATCCCATGGGATGAGAGTACCATCCATCCAAATATACTGTGCTTTATCCATTGTGTTTCACCTTCGATGTGTTATAAATGGAGTTGATGATATCCAAATTTTTATTAAAGATTGTTTTAGGCTATAATTTGGGTGACGAAAGCAAGGAGTTTATCATGCGTGCGTATTGCTATTTTGGCTCTACATGTAATGAAAAAGCACCCATTAAAGCGGTGTTAAGTCCCTATGATCAAAGCGTGGTTTCCTATGCCAGTGTGTGTACGCAAGCCGATGCAAAATCAATGCTAAATATTGCGCATAATGCTTCAAAAGCAGCCAAAAGTGCCCCTTTGCATCAGCGAATTAATTGGTTAATGGATGTGGCAGCTAAACTGGAAAACATCAAAGAAGCGATGGCAAAAACCATTACCGACGAGGTTGGAAAACCTGTGCGTTTTTCACGCATAGAAGTGGATCGCGCAATCGAGACGATAAAGCTCTCAGCCAGTGCAATGATGCATATCAATGGCGAAACCTTTGATACCACAGCCATGCCCAGTGGAAAAAAGACACTTTCGTTTTATAAACGTGAAGCGGTAGGTGTAGTGCTCGCCATCACGCCGTTTAATTTTCCCCTCAATCTTGTGGTTCATAAAATTGCTCCAGCCCTTGTTGCTGGGAATGCTGTTATTTTAAAGCCAACGTCACAAGCACCCTTGAGTGCGTTTAAATTGGTTAAGCTTTTTATCGAAAGTCCCTATGCAAGCAAAGATGCGCTGAGTCTTATTTACAGTGGGGTTGGCGTCAATGATGCTTTGGTGCAAAGTGATATTCCACGTGTCATTAGTTTTACAGGGAGTGTAAGTGTTGGAAAAGAGATTATGCAAAAAGCAGGCATTAAAAAAATAGCCTTAGAGTTAGGTGGCAATGCAGCAACGTATATCGATGCTTCTGCCAACGTGGCTTTGGCTGCGAAGCGGTGTGCTTTTGGAGCGTTTATTAATTCAGGGCAAGTGTGCATTTCTTTGCAACGCATTTATGTTCATACAGCTGTTTACGAAGCCTTTTCAAAAGCATTGGTAGAGGAAACCAAAGTGTTACATGTAGGCTCACCTTATGATGATAAAACGTTTATAGGTCCTATGGTTAACCAGAGTGCGGTTGATAAGGCAAAACGGTGGATTCAAAGTGCCTTGAATGAAGGGGCACAATGCTTGTGTGGCTTTACATGTAAGGATTTAATGTTTGAACCAACGATTATGGGTGATGTGAGAGAAGAGATGAATATAGTGTGTGAAGAGGTCTTCGCACCCATTGTGTCCTTGATTAAAGTTAGTCATTATGAAGAAGCAAAACATAAAATAAATGCTTCATCATATGGCTTACAGCACTCTTTGTTTTCCAATGATTTAGCCATGGTAAGTGATGCTATAGAACACTTTGAAGCAGGTGGCATTGTGGTCAACGATATTCCAACGCTTCGTTTTGATATGCAACCGTATGGTGGTGTCAAACAAAGTGGTATTGGTAAAGAGGGACCTTATTATGCGTTGCTTGATGATTACACCCAAATTAAATCTGTGGTAATATGCCAATAATTTAACAGTAAAAGGATACACAATGGTTGATATAGAACAGCAAGCCCCAGCGTTTAGCTTGCCCAATCAAGATGAGGTTGAAATATCGCTTCGTGATTTAGAAGGAAAATGGATTGTGCTCTATTTTTATCCAAAAGATAATACCCCTGGATGTACAACTGAGGCATGTGATTTTACGGCGGCAGTACCTTCTTTTGAGGCGATGGGAGCGGTCATTTTGGGTATAAGTCCTGATAGTCCAAAACAGCATCGCAATTTTCGTGAAAAGCAAAACCTTGACATTACCCTTTTAGCAGATACTACAACCGAAGTTGCACAAGCGTATGGTGTTTGGCAGATGAAAAAAAATTATGGCAAAGAGTACATGGGTATCGTTCGCTCTACATTTTTAATCACTCCTGATGGGAAGATAGCCTATGTCTGGAGAGCTGTTAAGGTAGCTGGGCATGCAAAAGCGGTAAAAGAGAAACTAGAGAGCTTAACAAAGTAAGCTCTCTAGTTTGATGGTACACGCATGGTGTATCATCAAACCTAATAACTAATTTCTATTGCACATCCTACCCATTTATCTCTCACGGCATCACTGGTTTTTGGCTCTGCTTTGATAAGTTTGTCTGGATTCACCTTATGTTTGTAAACCAAATTTTGGATAATGCCATCTGCTCGTTGGTGTGCGAGTGTTTGGAGTTGTTCTGACGTCACAAGAATGGTTTGCATAAGTTTGGATTTAAGCCCTTCATTGATCGTACCTTTGTCTAATTTTTGCTCCGTCGCTTGGGTCATAAATGCTTCATATGCCTCTTTAGTTAGGTGCGTTATAAAAAGATTTTTAAGCACATTACTGTAACGATCGTCCCCTTTCCCCCCTTTGGCTAAGAGTGTTTCTATTTGACTATTTAATGTTTTTTCTTGTAAAGACAAGGTATCTAGTGCCTCATTGAAACTGGGGATAATGCTGAGTTTGAGCTCAGGCTTTTTTTCTAAAATCTGTTTGTATTGCTCCATTTTTTCTTCTTCCGAAGCGATAAGTTCAAACTCACCTCCTGCAAAATCAATACTTTTGAGTGTTTCGGTTTCAATGCCTAGCATTGAGCCAAGAAGGCTAAAAGGAGAGGTGATGATACTCCCTAAAAGATTGCCGATGGCTTTCCAGACGAGTGCTCCGTATTTAAAATCTGGGTCATTTAAGTCACCACTGACAGGGAGATCGATATCGATTTGTCCTTTTGAATCTTTCAAGACAGCTATGGCAAAACCTAAAGGAAGACTTGTTGCTTCGTCACTTTCAATTTTTTCTCCCAAGGTTAAGGAATCTAGGTTGATTTTATTGTCCCCTTCCATTTTTCCTTGTTTGATTTTATACGACAAATCCATCGAAAGTTTTCCTTTGGCAATGGCGTACCCTAAAAACTTACCTGAATAAGGTGTTAACGAGGGCATATCAATATTTTTAAAAAGAATTTTGAGGTTTGAGCGGTCTTTAAAATCCAAAGGTAATAAACTTCCTCCAATTTTAGCATAACCGTATGTGTCAACTTTGCCCTCAAGATTTAAAATGGAAGGTTTACTGCTTTTTGTGTTGAAGGTTGAAAAAGAGCCATTGAGGTGGTGGATAAGCGTGGCAAATGGAATCGGTAAGGAGGCATCTTTAAAAGAGGCACTCCCCGCTTTTAAAACCACATCGCCGATCATAATTTCCATTGGTTTTTCTTTAGAAGAAGGGGCTTTTTGGGTGGAACTCTCTTGTTTCGGAACTTCTTTAGCAAGGGTGCTAAAATTGGTACTTTTATCTTTTTTGATGTCTAAGTTCACGTAGGGTTTAGAGAGCGCAATTTTTTTTACATGGAATAAGGAAGGCTGCGTGTCAAAAATGATTTGATTTAAATTGAGGCTATCCCAAGAGAGTAAAAGAGTACGAGAGGAATCGTTAATGGCAAGACCATTGATGCTAGCATCCCCTTTGAAGCGTAGGGAAAAAGCTTTTTCAAAGTTCATCGAAAGGGTGGATTGGCTTGATAGCAAACCTTTTGTCAAGGTAACATTGGTGTAGGCTTCTAGGTAGGGTTGTGCTTTGCTTAAGTCTATTTTTTTAGCATCTACATTCATATCAATGCGATATTTTTGAGGATGAAAAGAACCTTTTAGCGAAAGCGAACTGTTGGTATCAAGCGTACTGGATAGGACGTAGTGAATACTTTCGTTTCTATCGGTTGAGAGCTTATCGGTTGTCAAAGAGAGATTTGAGAGAACCGTTTTAGAGCCTTTGACATTACGGTCTAGAACATCAACCTTGGCATCTACAATCTGTAAGTGATTGAGTGTGGCATAAAAGGGTATATTGGATGGTGGTGTGTCTGAAGTTTTTGGAGTTTCTTTTGATGTGAAAAGTCTGGCAAGATTGAGAGCATACTCTTTTTCCAATATCACCGAAACAAAAGGCTTTGTAAGGGTGAGGGAATTTACAGATAAAATAGCCTCTGGCCATTGAAAATCAATTTCAGCCAAAGAGAGTGATGGAATTTCGAGAACTTTTTGTGAAGATGGGTCTTGATACGATAGCTCCTCAAGCGTGAGTTGCGCTTTGCTGATGATCAAATGAGGTGTTTGCGTGCTCATATCAATAGTAAAAGGGATATGAGCAGAGAGATACCCTTGTGAAAGAGTTGCTAAAAAATGAGGTGCTACATAATCATAAATTAGAGGAAGGTGAAATCGATGGATCTGTATCTCTCCATGAAGACGTAAAGGATCAAGACTGAGACTACTGACAAGGCTTAGATTTTCGTGGTTGTTCAAAGCAAGTTTTAGCGCATGGATGCTTAAGTCATCTTTGGAAAAGTGCAAATTGTTTAGTGAATAATGAATGGGTCCAAATTCCAGTGAAAAAGGTTTTTCACCTCTTGCGTCATGAAATTTCCCTTTCGCCTCAACAATTTCAAAATGCTCGATACTCAAAGGAAGGCTACTTTCTTCAGGTTGCGTTTGATTGGTGTCAGCGGTTTGTGTGAATGCCGAAAATACGCTGAGGATATTAATGCTACCGTTGGTATCGATACGCACATCGGCGTAAGGTTCGTTGATTAAAATCGATTTAAAAAGAATAGTTTTGTGAAAAAGTGCGGAAAATTCATAATCAACATACAGATGCTTGAATCCAAGGATACGCTCTTGTGACTCATTGTGTAGTGCCACTGCGTTAAGATGCAACTCGTAAGTGAGTGGATTAAAAGTGAGACTTTCTACGGAAAGGTTGAGTTGAAATTTTTCTTTAAGAAGAGAAGGCAGTTGTGTTTTAAGGACGAACGGTAAGAGGTAAAAACCACTCAAAAGATACACGGAGGGAATAAAAGCGAGCCAAAACCAGATATTTGTAAAGATTTTCTTCATCATAGGAGTACTCCTAGCATAATATGACACATGTTAGTCATTATACAATAAAAGCATTCCCTTTGTGTTATAATTGAAACTCATATTAATACCAAAGAAGTGCCATGCTTATTCATATTTGTTGTTCCGTTGACAGCCATTTTTTTCTTCAAAAACTTCAAAAATTATACCCTCATGAAAAATTGATAGGGTTTTTTTATGATCCCAATATACACCCTTACAGTGAGTATGAACTTCGCCTACTCGATGTGAAACGCAGTTGTTCGAAACTAAGCATCGATTTGCATGTGGGTGCGTACAATTATGAAGGATGGCTAGAGGCAGTAAGCGGTTTGGAAGAGGAACCTGAAAAAGGAAAACGGTGTGTAGTTTGTTTTGATAACCGTTTGGAAGAGACAGCACAAAAAGCCCTTAAATTAGGTGAAAAAGTCATTACAACGACTTTACTAACAAGCCCTAAAAAATCACTTGAACAGTTAGCAGACTCTTTACATGTAATTACCCAAAAATATGGTTTAGAAATGGTTGTTCCTGATTTTAGGAAAAATGGAGGAACGCAAGAACAATTTCGATTAGCAAAAGAGGATAAGCTTTACCATCAAGATTATTGTGGGTGTCTATTTGCCCTTTCAAAACAACGCGAAGCACAGAAGCGATGGAGAGATGAATTAAGCTCACCACTAAGACCTCAAGTCCTTCCCTCTTCCATTGAAGAAAGGCTTGCGTTGTACGCAAAGGTTATCGAAAAAGAGCGTTTGGGAGAGTTGGTAGGGTTGGAACGCGAAAGGTTTTTAAATTACAGACTTTTACGGGCTTGGGTTAAAAACGACTCTCTCAAGGTTATTCCCAGTTACATTCTTTTTTATTCGACCTTTAAAAAAGAATTGCTTAAAGGTAAGGTGGAGCGCATCGATAATGGTGTGGGATTTTTCAACAAAGAAGCGATACGGTTTGTAACACTTGATCGGTTTAATGCACAGATGCAAACAGCGTACGAAGAAGTATCTCAAATGCTCTATACTCCTCCTAGCATTGAATATGAAGTATCATTTAGACAGGCTCTTTTCCCGCAACCATTGCTGAATCTCAGTCCGATTATTATTCTCGACACACTTCACCTTGGCACATACGAACTCTATGCGCTTACAAAAACCTATGATGACATTAGAGAAATTTTAGTATAAGTTTGATACAATATTAGAATTTTGTTAGAAGGTTTTAAAGATGATAGATGTTGTAGAAATTCAAAAAATTCTTCCTCACCGCTACCCCTTTTTATTGATTGACCGTGTCGTAGACTTCGTTCCTATGGTCTCCATTGAAGCGTATAAAAATGTCACCATTGGTGAACAGATTTTTCAAGGTCATTTTCCAGGGCATCCTATTTATCCTGGCGTTATGATTATTGAAGGGATGGCACAAGCTGGGGGCGTTTTGGCATTTAAAAGCCTTGATGAAGAGAGTCAAGAAGCGACAAAAGATAAAGTCATTTATTTTATGAGCATTGATCGTTGTAAATTTAGACTTCCTGTCAAGCCGGGCGATAAACTTATTTATAAACTGGGTGTTTTAAAGCATCGTGGTAACATTTGGGTGCTTGATGGTAAAGCATATGTGGATGATAAGTTGGTCGCTGAGGCTGAACTTAAAGCTATGATTGTGGATAAGTAAGTATGGTAACGATTCATCCTACCGCTATTGTGGAAGAAGGCGCACAAATGGGTGATGATGTCATCATCGGTGCCTATGCTTTTGTTTCAGCCAAGAGTGTTCTTAAAAACGGTGTCGAAATCATGCAAGGTGCTCAAGTATATGGAAGCACTAAGATAGGTGACAATACCAAAATCTATCCCTATGCAGTTGTGGGCATGCCTCCACAAGACATCGGGTACAAGAGTGAAGATGATGTCCATGTAGAAATTGGTCGTAACAATACCATTCGTGAATTTGTAACGATTAACGCAGGCACACGAAGTGGTGGAGGCACTACAAAGGTAGGCGATAACTGTTTTATTATGATTTACTGCCATATTGCGCATGATTGTCATGTCGGTAACAATGTCATTATGGCAAACAATGCAACGTTAGCAGGTCATGTACATGTAGGTTCTTTCACGGTAATTGGCGGGATGACACCGATTCATCAGTTTGTCCATATTGGTGAAGGTGTGATGATTGGTGGGGCAAGTGCCGTCAGTCAAGATATTCCTCCTTTTTGTTTAGCGGAGGGCAATCGCGCTGTGATTCGAGGGTTGAACAGTGTTGGTTTGAAACGACGTTTTGCTAAAGAAGATATTGTGGCGATTCAAGCAGCGTATAAAGCACTGTTTAGAGGAGAAAATCCTATAAAAGAGACAGCGGCACATCTAATGACAACACAAGCGAATACAAAGGTGACGCAACTGTGTCATTTTATTCTGGAATCCAAACGAGGTATTCCATTTGAGAGGAAAAATAATGGTGAATAGAGAGTGTAGTTTTTGTGGAACCAAAGAGAGCAGTGATACGCGTTTAATCGCGGGGGATGATGTTTTTATTTGTGAGCACTGTGTTATTTCGGCCCATAAAATTTTCTTTGGCGATATGCAAGAATCTGTTACCAACCATGACGAAACGTTTAATCAAGAACTTCTAACGCCTAAAGAGCTTAAAAAAGTGCTTGATGATTTTGTGATAGGTCAAGACGATGCTAAAAAAGTGTTTTCAGTCGGTGTTTACAATCACTACAAACGTATTTTTAAACAAAGTCTTATTAAGGATGACACGGAGATTTCAAAATCCAATATTTTGCTTATTGGACCGACGGGAAGTGGTAAAACGTTAATGGCACAAACCTTGGCACGCTTTTTGGATGTGCCTATTGCCATTTCTGATGCGACCAGTTTAACAGAAGCGGGATACGTAGGAGAAGATGTTGAAAATATCTTGACGAAGTTACTTCAAGGTGCCAATGGCGATATTAAAAAAGCGGAACAAGGTATTGTCTTTATCGATGAGATTGATAAGATTGCGCGTATGAGTGAAAATCGTTCCATCACCAGAGATGTTTCAGGTGAAGGTGTTCAACAAGCGCTTTTAAAAATTATCGAAGGTAGCATCGTTAATATTCCTCCCAAAGGTGGACGAAAACACCCTAACCAAGAGTTTATTCAAATTGATACTACCAATATTTTATTTGTCTGTGCGGGTGCCTTTGATGGTCTTGAAGAGATTATTAAACGTCGTATTGGAAAAAATGTCCTTGGTTTTGAACAAGAAAAACGCACAAAAAGTCAAGATGAAGGGCTTTTTGACCTTGTTGAACCTGATGATTTGGTTCATTATGGCTTGATTCCAGAGTTGATTGGACGCTTACATGTAACGGCAAAATTATCTGCTATCAGCCAAGAGGATATGGTTCGCATTTTAACAGAACCTAAAAATGCTATTTTCAAGCAGTATAAAAAGCTGTTTGCGATTGATGATGTGGAACTCTCTTTCGAAAAAGATGCTTTTGAAGCAGTGGCTCAGATGGCGATAAAGCGTAAAACGGGAGCGCGAGGGTTGCGTAGTATTATGGAAGAGATGATGGTGGATGTTATGTATGAATTGCCAGAATTAGGCGGCTATGAAGTGATGATTACCAAAGACGTCATCACCAAAGGTGAAAAACCACTTTACATTAAAAAAAATAAAAAAAGTGCATAAAAAAGGACAGAAAAGATGATTTTAGACAAGTTAATAGGGTTTTTCTCAAGCGATATGAGCATCGACTTGGGGACTGCCAATACTTTGGTTCTGGTTAAAGGACGAGGTATTATTATCAATGAGCCTTCCGTTGTGGCCGTACAGCGTAATCGTTATGGAAAACAAAGTATTTTAGCGGTTGGTAAAGAGGCTAAAAATATGGTGGGTAAAACTCCAGGCGACATCGAAGCGATTCGTCCGATGCGTGATGGTGTGATTGCTGATTTTGATATGACAGAGAAGATGATTCGGTACTTCATTGAAAAAGCACACCGTAGAAAAAGTTTTTTAAGACCTCGTATCATCATCTGTGTTCCGTATGGTTTGACACAAGTAGAGCGTAAAGCGGTACGTGAGTCTGCGATGAGTGCAGGGGCTCGTCAAGTCTTTTTGATTGAAGAACCAATGGCGGCTGCTATTGGAGCAGGACTTCCTGTTCGTGAGCCACAAGGAAGTCTCGTAGTTGACATCGGTGGCGGTACGACTGAAATCGGTGTGGTCTCCTTGGGTGGTTTGGTTATCAGCAAATCCATTCGTGTTGCGGGTGATAAAATTGATATGGCGATTGTGGATTATGTCAAGAAAAAATACAATCTTCTTATTGGTGAGCGAACAGGTGAAGAGATTAAAATCTCCATTGGTACGGCTGTTCCTATGGATGAGCCTATTTCGATGATGGTTAAAGGAAGGGATCAAGTGAGTGGGCTACTCAGTCGCATTGAACTTACGAGTGAAGATGTAAGAGATGCGATTAAAGAGCCACTTAAAGAGATTGCCGATGCGCTTAAAGACGTGCTTGAAGTGATGCCTCCTGATCTTGCGGGTGATATCGTTGAAAATGGTGTAGTCTTAACAGGCGGAGGTGCTTTGATTCGTGGCTTTGATAAATATTTATCCGATATCGTTAAGCTTCCTGTTTTTGTTGCCGATGAGCCTTTGTTGGCGGTAGCAAAAGGAACAGGAAAAGCATTAGAAGAGATAGAATTGTTGCAACAACTCTCCAATGAGTAAACTTAAATTCATCCTTTTGATAGGCGCTTTTGTCTTTGTATCCCTTCGGTACGGGACAGAAGCTCGCCATGTTATTGGAGGGGTTAATCAAACCATTTTAGCCAAGTACGTTAAGGTTAAAATGCGTATTGAAGAGAGTATTGATGAGCATTTTAGTCAAAAAGAGGAGATTGCTCGCTTAAGAGCAGAAAATCAAAATCTTCAAAAATCAGCAGTTCTCTCCATTGCGTTTGCAGCAAAATTGAGTGATCTTTTAAAAGAGCATAAAGCCAAAGAATACCACCCCAATGTGACATTAGTTCGATCTATTGGGTATGCTAACTTAAATGATTATGGCAAGGTTTGGCTTGATTTTGAAAATTTTGATAGCAGTAAAATTTATGGGCTTCTTTCTCAAGGATATGCAGCAGGCATCGTTGTCGCAAGTGATGGGCATCCTCAAGGATTGATGGTTACAGACCCAAAAGCTATTTTTGCCGTGTATGTTGGCAATCAAAAAATGCAAGGTATCACGCAAGGTAATCGCAAAGAAATTTTAGTGCGATATATTTCACAATGGCTTCAACCTCAAATTGGGGATGAAGTGGTCACCAGTGGACTTGATGGGATATTTTTCGAAGGGGTAAAAGTCGGTGTGGTGACACAAGTGATTGAAGAGGAGTCGTCTAAAACCGTGGTGGTTAAACCCCACATTGAGCCACATATTCCATCCTACATGCACGTGATTACCCATCTGTAATGATGAATCCAGAACCTTTTTGGGTTTTAGATTGATGATTACATGTAAAGAATAAAGGAAAACAATGCCAAAACGCACAGATATTAACACCATTTTATTGATAGGCTCAGGTCCCATTGTCATAGGCCAAGCATGTGAATTTGACTATTCAGGCACGCAGGCAGCAAAAACACTCAAAGAGTTAGGGTACCGTGTTGTGCTTGTCAACTCTAATCCCGCAACCATTATGACAGACCCAGAATTTGCCGATAGAACATACATTGAGCCTATTACGCCAGAAGTCATTTCCCGTATCATTGAAAAAGAGGGCGTAGATGCCATCTTACCTACTATGGGCGGACAAACAGCATTGAATGTTGCCATGAAAATGGACGAATTGGGGATGTTGGAGGGCATACAATTTTTAGGAGCCAATCCAGCCGCGATTAAAAAAGGCGAAGACCGACAAGCCTTTAAAGAAGCGATGATTAAAATCGGTATGGATTTACCGATAAGCGCATATGCGTACAATCTAGAAGAAGCGTATGCAGCGGCTGAAAAAATTGGTTTCCCATTAATTATTAGAGCTTCTTACACCCTAGCAGGTGGTGGAAGCGGTGTGGCGTATAATATCGATGAGTTTAAAGAATTAGCTCTTTCAGGACTTGATGCCAGTCCGATTAATGAAATTTTGATTGAAGAGTCACTTTTGGGGTGGAAAGAGTACGAGATGGAAGTGATTCGTGATCGTGCTGATAACTGCATCATTGTTTGCTCCATCGAAAATTTTGACCCGATGGGTGTTCATACAGGAGATTCTATCACTATCGCACCCGCACTAACACTCACGGATAAAGAGTACCAACGTATGCGTAATGCTTCGTTTGCAATTCTTCGTGAAATTGGTGTCGATACAGGTGGAAGTAACGTACAATTTTCCATTTGCCCTAACACAGGTCGTATGACCGTTATCGAGATGAACCCTCGTGTTAGTCGAAGTTCTGCCCTTGCTTCAAAAGCAACAGGCTATCCTATCGCCAAAGTGGCAACGCTTCTTGCGGTTGGTTTTACACTCGATGAAATTAAAAATGACATCACGGGAACGGCGGCAAGTTTTGAGCCTGTTATTGACTACATCGTCACTAAAATTCCTCGTTTTACCTTTGAAAAATTCCCATTGGCGGATTCTACACTCACCACTTCGATGAAGAGTGTGGGCGAAGTGATGGCGATAGGTCGAACGTTTAAAGAGTCTTTCCAAAAAGCACTCTGTTCACTAGAAACGGGATTGAGCGGATTTGAAACGATCAAAGCAGATGAAGAAAAACTCAAACACGAAATTCGCCGTCCAAACTGCGATAGAGTTCTTTATGTGGGTGAAGCATTCCGTAGAGGCTATAGCGTGGAAGATGTCTTCAACTTAAGTAAAATTGATCCATGGTTTTTAAATCAAATTAAAGAGATTATTGATTTTGAAAAGAAAATTGATATGTTTATTCTTAACGATGAAAAACTCTTGCGTCAAGCTAAAACCATGGGCTTTTCAGACAAGATGATTGCAAAACTCATCAACAAAGAGGACAATTTAGAGCTGACCACCAATGACATCTATTTTGCACGCAACAAACTAGACATCGACTTTGAGTACAATGAAGTTGACACGTGTGCGGCGGAGTTTAAAGCCCTCACACCATACCTTTACTCCACCACCAATGTGACCAAACTTCCTTTACATGTAAAAGAAAAAGAGACACAGAAAAAAGTGATGATTATCGGCGGTGGTCCAAACAGAATAGGGCAGGGTATCGAGTTTGACTACTGTTGTGTTCACGCAGCATATGCGCTGGGTGATTTGGGTGTTAAAACCATTATGTACAACTGTAACCCTGAAACGGTTTCAACGGATTATGACACCAGCGACATTCTTTACTTTGAACCGATTGATTTTGAACACGTGAGAAGCGTGGTTGAAAAAGAAAATCCCGATGGCGTTATCGTGCATTTTGGTGGACAAACACCGCTTAAATTAGCAAAGAAACTTACCGTCATGGGTGCGAAAATCATCGGTACCACAGCGCGTGTGATCGATATGGCAGAAGATCGAGAAAAATTCTCGAAATTTATTACCGAAAACAACATCAAACAGCCCAACAATGCAACGGCAACCAGTGAAGAAGAGGCGATTGAGAAAGCAAAAGAGATCGGCTATCCTGTTCTTGTACGCCCAAGTTATGTTCTAGGTGGAAGGGCGATGCGTATCGTTTACAATGAGAGCGAACTTCGCACCTACATGAATGAAGCAGTCAGTGTAAGTCACAATTCACCTGTTCTTATCGATCAATTCCTTGATCGTGCCATTGAAGTGGATGTCGATGCGATTTGTGATGGTAAAGAGGTCTACATCGGTGGTATTATGCAACACATTGAAGAAGCGGGTATTCACAGTGGTGATAGTGCGTGTTCTTTGCCTTCTATTAGCCTTAGTGATGCCATTCTTGAAAAAATTGAGTCTCAAACCAAACAAATCGCGCTTAATCTTGGCGTTGTAGGTTTGATGAACATCCAATATGCCATCTATCAAGACGATGTTTACATGATCGAAGTCAATCCTCGTGCGAGCCGTACAGTGCCCTTTGTGAGCAAGGCAACAGGCATTCCGATGGCAAAAGTGGCGACACGTGTCATGTTTCAGGGAAATCTTAGAGAAGCACTTTCTTTTTACGATAAATTTGACGTGGTTCGTGAAGGCAATGGCATTTTAAAACCTAAAAAGTTTGACCACGTTGCAGTGAAAGAAGCGGTATTTCCGTTCAACAAACTCCAAGGTGCAGACCTCATTTTAGGGCCTGAAATGAAATCCACAGGCGAGGTTATGGGTATTAGTAAAAACTTCCCAGCTTCGTTTGCAAAAAGCCAAATCGCTTCTTCCAATGTACTTCCAAAAAGTGGCGCTGTGTTTATCTCTTTGGTGGATATTGACAAGAGTTTTGCAAAAGAAATTGGTACTAAATTTGAAGCCTTAGGGTTTAAAGTCATCGCAACGGGTGGCACACACAAAGCCCTTCGTGATGCAGGTGTGGACGCAGAGTTTGTGTATAAAATCTCTGAGGGCAGACCTAATATCGAAGATAAACTCAAAAATGGTGATATTGCGCTTGTAATTAACACGAGTGATAATAAATCAAGCAAAGACGATGCGAAGAAAATTCGCCAAGCCGTGTTGCGCTTTAAAATTCCTTACTTTACCACCGTCTCAGCAGCAGCGGCTGCAACAACGGCGATAGAGTACATCCAAGACAAAAGCGCACTTGAGCCACGTGCGTTACAAGACTATCTAAACTAAAAAACCATGAACCCAGATCTTGTTTATCTTGCACAAACAGAGACAACAGCTGGGTTCCTCTCTCAAAATGCTGAAGCACTCATCAAGACGAAAAACCGCCCAAGCGGTAAATCATTTTTGATGAGTGTGGATTCACTCACCACCCTTCGTCGTTTTACTAGAGTTCCTAAACACCATAAAAACCGTGTCCGCAGAGCCCAAAAAACAAGCTTTGTATATCCGTGTGGATTAGCAATTCGTGTGGTCAAAGATGAAGCGCATTTGCAGTTTCTACAAAAGCTTAAGTGGAGTTATTCTACTTCGTCAAACTCTAGTGGCAAAGGCTTTGATGAAACCTTTGCCAAAGAAAGAGCCGATGTAATTGTCTTTACATGTAGAAATTTTTTTGAAGATAAACCTTCGTCTATCTACAGGCTAGGAAAAAGAAAGATAAAGAAAATAAGATAAGCCAAAAGACTACATTTTATCTTCTTTGTGTTGGATAAGTTCTTCTCGCACAAGAGTATGTTCACATGCAGGGCATTTTTGAGTGGTACATTTCACACCTCTTTGGTGAGGAACTTTTTCACCACATTTGGTACAGACACAAAAACCGCCTGTGCCAAAAGCTCCACCGTTATTGCGTCCACCGCCTAGACCATTACCTTGATGTCCATTATCTTGCATATTAGCACCATGTCTACCATTTTGATTTATACCGTTTCCACAACGGTTAGCATTCTTCTTTCCAAACATTATTAATCCTTTCTTTGGATATGAGACATTTCAATTTCACAAAAGATGTGAAATATTTTAACATCATCTATTTTAAGCATTGAAGCCACTTTTTTACGCACACGATTCAACTCAAGACCTTCGTATTCATCGAGTTCGAGCATAATACTCTTCAAGGTTGTTCCCAACCACTCCTGCGGGTTTAAAGGTATGAAACATCGGAGGATGACTGACCACTCTCTTTTGGATTTTTAGCCATGAAAATTCCTATTTCCTTATAAGGTCTCGACATTATAATACACATATGTGCATAATGTCAAGAGTTATTATTGACATATGTGCACTATGAAGGTATAATTTTTTCAAACATATGTTTAAAATAAAGGGGTTTTGAGATGTTAAAAAAGCTCTTGCTTGTGCTAGGATTTGCCATTTTTGTGTTCTTAGCTTATGCCATCTACACGCAGGTTACAAAAACCAGTTGTCGCTCTTTACGCCTTGAATGCCACAAAGAAACGGTGGTGTTTGAACGTGTTTACTTCAAAGAAAAAGTACACGCCTTTCAAGAAGCCATCCGTACACAAGGGCTTGTCGTAGACCTTGAGACACAAAAATCGCACTATGCCCCCTCAAAGCTTTTTGAGCGTTTAGACCTTAACGAAGTCCGAAATATCTTAATAAGAGAGTTTGGAGAAACACCCTCCAAAGACTCGCTTCGTTTACATGTACTGATATATGAAAACGACCCCCTAGACCCTGGAAAAAAAACCAAAGAAGCCAAACTCTATGCAGGGTATGTGGTGTTTAGTTTTTTTGAGGGAGCGGATTTGGTGTATAAAATTCAAATTGATTTTATGGATAAAAAGGGAGAAGATATTGCCAAACGCATTGCTTGTGCTAAGGCATCGTTGATGGCGTTGGAGGGTTGAGGAATGTCTATTAAGGCTAAATTTTACATGTAAAAAACAAAGTAGCTTGTCCCGTCTTATGTTTTCGACTTCTTCACCTCCTAGTAAACAAGGATTTGAGAAAACTTTTGCATTACAAAGAGCTGATGTTATTGTCTTTACATGTAAAGATTTTTCTGAAGAAATAAGCTCTTTATGCTCTTCCCATAATCTTCCGAATCGCCAACGATGCCAGTGCAAAGCCAAAAGCGCCTGTGACGCACATGAGGCTTCCTAACTCTTTACATGTAGGCTCTTCATCTGAATATACGGTGAGAAAATCTCCCTTAAAACCGCTCTTTTTAAGCTCATAACGCATCTTTTTCGCCAACGCATCGCCGTGGGTTTTCCAGATAGAAGCGGTGCGGATACGGGTGGGGTCAAGTTTTTTGGCACTGCCGCTGGAACTTAAGAGTTTTTCGCTTGTTTTATGCGCAATGGCAACTTTGGTAGGCATATCATCAATGGCATCAATGACCACATCGTAGGGTGAAAAATCAAACGCTTCGACCCAAGCAGGGGTGATAAGGACGTGAATGGGTGTGATATTGGGATACAAGGAGGCAAGGTGTGTGACCTTCACTTCGCCCACCGCTTCAGAACCCAATTGGCGGTTTTGGTTCGTGATGTCATAGACATCATCATCCACAATAGTAATGCACCCAATGCCTGTGCGAAAGAGCGCATCTAAGCAGACACTTCCCACACCTCCCACACCCAAAAGTAAAACGTGAGCATTTTGGAGTTTCTCAAAATCCTCCCCCAAAACACAGCGCACTCTGGTAAAGCGATCATCCATTATTGTATCCATTGCTTTAAATTTTCTAGTTCATCGTGTGCAGTCATATCGAGTTTTACAGGCGTAATAGAGATGTATCCCTCTTCAATGGCACTGAGATCACAGTCATTGTTTTCACTTTTAATCCATTCAAGCGTGTGCACACCCAGCCAATAATACTCCTCACCCCGTGGGTTGCGGTGCAGATGCGCGTCATTGCCGTACATGCGGTGCCCCGCACGGGTGATTTTGTAGCCTTTGCATTCGTTGGGGCGTAGAGGGGGAATATTGACATTTAAAAAGCGACGTTCACCTAAAGGGTAGGTACCTTCCAAAATCTTTTTAGCCAAATCATACACGGTTTGCTCCGCCAAATCATACCCATGACTCAGCTCAATATTTTGAGGGCCTCCCACATAAACTTGCGAGATTGCAATGGCAGGAACCCCATGCAATGCCGCTTCCATCGCTGCACTTGCTGTTCCACTGTAGGTGATGTCCTCTCCTAAGTTTGAGCCTTTATTGATGCCACTCACCACCAAATCAGGTTTACTATCACCTTCAAAAAGAGCGTTAATAGAGAGGTAAATACAATCCGTGGGTGTGCCATCGTCCAGTTTAAAAAAGTCATCTTCAAGGGAGATGAAACGAAGCGGACGGGTGAGGGTGAGGGAGTGCCCACACGCCGATTTCTCAGAGCTGGGTGCAACAATGGTGACATGCCCTAAAGGACGAAGTGCACGTGCTAAAGCGTGAAGCCCCGCACTTTCAAAGCCATCATCGTTGGTGATTAAAATGCGTTTCATGGGGATTTGCCTACTTTTTTATCCATTATAGCAAAAGAGGGTTTCATTTTTAAGAGATATTTTACTATTATCTCCTAAACTATTTATGTATGAGGATATTTTGTGAAGTTATTGGTCTCGGCACTTGAGCCTTCTGCTAATTTACACCTTTCCCCTTTACTCAAGGCATTAGATACGTATGAAATGTATGGTATTTTTGATGAACGATTTGGAAAGCCATTTTTACCTTCGCGTGCTTTTTCGGTTATGGGAATTTTGGATGCACTGCCCAAAATCCGTAAAGCCAAACATGCGATTAAAGTGATGTCTCGTATGAGTCTGTTTGTCGATAAAGTGCTTTTAATTGACTCGCCAGCGTTTAACTTACCTTTAGCCAAAGCGATTCGGGCTCTCAATCCTAGCATTGAAATTATTTACTATATCTTGCCTCAGGTGTGGGCATGGAAACCCCATCGTGTGGCGTTGATAGAAAAGTATTGCACAAGATTGGCATCTATTTTGCCGTTTGAACAGAGTTTTTATACCAAGGCTCAGTATGTGGGACATCCTTTGTTGGATGAGATTCCACTCTTTAAGGTTCGTGCAGACAAAGAGGGGGCTATCGCTTTTTTGCCTGGAAGTCGAAAAAGTGAGATTGCACGATTGATGCCTATTTTTAAAGAGCTGGCTTCACGTATTGAAGGGAAAGAAAAACTTTTAGTCATTCCGTCCCATTTGGATGACGATGACATAGCAAAGATGTACGGTGTTGTCGGGGATTTTGTGGTGTGCCGTAGTGCTTATGAAGCCTTTGACCGTAGTGAATTTGCCTTTGTGTGTTCTGGAACCGCGACGCTTGAAGCCGCCCTTGTGGGTGTTCCTTTTGTGCTTGCGTATAAGGCAAAGGCGTTTGATTATTGGATAGGGCGAAAATTTGTTAAGCTTGCGCATGTGGGGCTTGCTAATATTTTATGCGATTTTGCTAAGATGGCGCCTTTACATACCGAATTGCTTCAAGATGCCGTTACGGTTGAAAATCTACTCAAGGTCTATGAGACGACCGATAAAGAAGCTTTTTTTAACCATGCCAAACAATTACGTTCGATGTTAGACCATGGTAGCCAAGAGGCTATGGTGAAATTATTATGCGAGGAGTATACGCGATGAACACAAAAGAGCCTATGACCGAATATGGCTATAAAAAATTGACTCATGAACTTAGCGATCTGAAAAAACGACAACGCCCTGAAACGGTGATAGAACTAGACATCGCACGCAGTCACGGCGATTTGAAAGAAAATGCTGAATATCACGCTGCTAAAGATAGACTGGCATTTATTGACGCGCGTATCGGAGAGCTTAGTGATTTAGTCTCACGTTCCCAAGTTATCAACCCAAAAAGCTATGAGCATGATAAAGTACGCTTTGGCTCAACCGTTATGCTTGAAAATTTGGATACGAACGAAGAGGTGACGTACACGATTGTGGGTAGTACGGAGAGCAATGCGTATAAAGGCTTGATTTCATATCATTCACCTTTGTCAAAGCAACTGATGGGTAAAAGTGAGGGCGATGAGGTGGTGATGAATTTACCCTCAGGCACACAAACGTATGAGATTTTAGAAATCGCATACCATGAAATTGATTTTGAAGGATAAGGGATGAAAAAAATCAATGTAGCCATCATCGGAGCAAGCGGTTATACAGGCTTAGAGTTGATAAAAATTTTGATTCAGCATCCCCATTTTAACATTACTTATATCGCAACAACAGAAGGTGGAACTAAGGCCAGCGAGTTACATCCTGCGTTGTTGGGTGTTTTTGAGCAAGAGGTGTTTAAAGCCGATGCCAAAGAGGTGGCACAAAAAGCAGAATTAGCTTTTTTGGCTCTTCCGCATAAAGCGGCAATGGGTTTTGCAAAAGAGCTTTTGGGATTACATGTAAAGGTGGTTGACCTCTCTGCGGATTATCGTTTGGAATTAGAGGCGTATGAGAAGCATTACTGCGAACATGAAGATAAAGAACATTTAAAAGAGGCAGTGTATGGACTTCCTGAAATCAATACAGAAAAGATAAAAAAAGCGCGTTTGGTAGCCAATCCTGGCTGTTATCCAACGGCTTCCATTTTAGGAATTTTGCCATTTTTAGCGTATCTCAATAAAGAAGCTCCGATATTTATCGATGCCAAGAGCGGTGTTTCGGGTGCGGGAAAAAAGCCAAGTACGACAGCCCATTTTGTGAGCATCAATGAAAATATTTTTGCGTACAATCCTTTGAAACATCGCCATGAACCTGAAATCGCAGAAAAACTTCGCTTATTCAGCGGGCATAATTTTGAAGTCAATTTTGTACCCCATCTCTTACCTGTAAGTCGAGGAATGTTGATAAGCTCGTATGTGCAGACCACTGAAATGATTGATGCAAAGGCTGTTTTAACAGTATTTTATGCTCAAAGTCCCTTTGTGCGTATTCGTGAAAATCCTGTGGATATCAAATCTACCGCTGGAACGAACTTTTGCGATATCTTTGTGAGCCAAAAAGGAAAGTCGATTTTTATATCTTCTAGCATCGACAATCTTTTACGTGGAGCTTCTTCACAAGCGGTGGTCAATGCCAACCTTATGTGTGGGCTTGATGAGCGCACGGGTATTCCTATTATCGCCTATGTTCCCTAGCATTACCATCCAAGAAGGGGCACTCTTTATCGCAGATGCACACGATAGTACCCAGAGGCACTTTTTTTTGGATTTTTTGCACGAGATAAAGCAAAATCCACCGCCACAACTCTTTTTGATGGGCGATATGTTTGACCTACTCGTGGGAGGCATTGCCTATCGGGTCAAGAAATACCAACCCTACATCGACCTAATCAACGAAATTTCACACGTGTGTGAAATCGTCTATTTCGAGGGAAATCACGATTTTAATCTTTCTAAACTGTTCTTACATGTAAAGGTTGTTCCCATCGAGAATCAACCGCTTACATGTAGACTTCCCGATGGAAATGTCTGCTTAGTCTCACATGGCGATCGGTATGGTGGAAAATTGCACAGTGTGTACACCGCACTCATTCGACATAAAGGTATTTTAAAAGTGCTTGGATGTATCGATATCCTTTTAAAAGGGGCTATTTCAACGAGGATTGAGGTGAATCAGAGGCAGAAAAACCTGTGTAAAAAAATTATCACGTTTGAAAAGATTGTCAATGATAAGTTGCATCACTATCCTCTTTTAGGTGTTGATTGTATTGTGGAGGGGCATTACCATCAAGGTAACACTTTTGTAATGAATGGTGTAAAATATATCAATTTTTCATCTTTTGCGTGCAATCAAAGTTATTTTTGTGTACAATCTTCACCGAAGACAGAATTTGTCCCTGTGCAATACCTGTCACGTCCAAAGCAATAAGGGGCTGCAATGGCTAAAGCGAAAGATAGTATATTAAAAGTAGGCTCCAACGAAATGGAGCTCGTAGATTTTCGTATCTTTAAAAAAGAAGAAAAAGGCGTCTACGAAGGAATTTATGGTGTCAATGTTGCCAAAGTTCGGGAAATTATCAAAATTCCTAACCTCACAGAACTTCCAGGTGTTCCTGAATACATCGAGGGTATTTTTGACTTGCGTGGGGTGGTTATTCCTGTGGTCAATTTGGCAAAATGGATGAATATTCAAGAGCCAGACGATGGTTCAATTAAGCCTCGTATCATCATTACGGAATTTAGCGATATTTTAATCGGTTTTGTGGTGCACGAAGCCAAACGAATTCGTCGCATTAGTTGGAAAGATATTGAGCCAGCATCGTTTGTTGCAGGTATGGGTTCACTGGATAAAAGTCAAATTACGGGTGTGACACGCATCGAAAATGATGATGTTTTGTTGATTTTAGATTTAGAGAGCGTGGTACAAGCTTTGGGAATTTATCAGCCTAAAATAGATGTTCACGATGAAGACATTGAAATCATCGGCGGAACGGCTTTGATTTTAGATGACAGTATGATCGCTCGAAAATTGGTCAGTGATGCACTCAAAAAAATGGGTATGCGCGTGGTAGAAGCCAAAGATGGCATTGAAGGGTTGGAGCGCTTGAATGAACTCTATTCAACCTATACCGATAGAATGGTCGATGAGGTTAGAATCATCATCAGTGATGTAGAAATGCCACAGATGGATGGCTTCCACTTTGCTGCCAATGCAAAAGAGGATGCCAGATTTAAAGACATTCCTATCATCTTTAACTCCTCCATCAGCGACCACTTTAGTGAAATAAGAGGCAAAGAGGCGGGCGGTGAAGCCTATTTAACTAAATTTGATGCGTCGATTTTTTACAGGGAAGTCTCTAAAGTGATTAAATCGCACGTTAAAACAGCTCAAAAGTAAGGGTAGAACGATGGAAGATATTCAAGAAATTTTAGAAGATTTTTTGGTTGAAGCGTTCGAACTTATTGAACAAATCGATCAGAATTTGGTAGAGCTTGAGGCTAATCCCGACGACTTAGAACTGCTTAACAGTATTTTTAGGGTTGCGCATACGATTAAAGGTTCATCATCATTTTTAAATTTTGATGTTTTAACCCATTTAACACACCACATGGAAGATGTTCTCAATAAAGCCCGACACGGTGAATTGAAGCTTAAAAACCATGTGATGGACGTTGTCTTAGAGTCTATTGATTTGATGAAAGCACTTTTACACGCCATTCGCGACAATGGCAATGACACTTCTATTGGGCTTGATATCACCGATATTTGTACCCGTTTGGATGCAATTTCTAGTGGTGAAGATGGCAACACAGCTCCTGCGGTAACTTCAGAAAAACCTAAAGCAGAGGTAGCCCCTGTCATTGAAGACGACAATAAGGACTATTCGAAGCTCAGTGACCAAGAAGTTGAAGATGAAATAGAGCGTTTGTTAAAAATGCGTAAAGAAGAAGATAAAAAACGACGCGAATCTTCTGGTGTAGCAAAACCAGTCACACCAACGCCAGCTCCCGTAGCTCCCACGACGGCAAGTTTGTCACAAGATGATGACGATGATGACGATGGTGAGGACAAAAAGAGCAGTGCAAGACCCTCAGCACCTCGTGCAGATGCATCGGCCGCCAATACACCTGCCAAAAAAGAGGCAGCAAGTGCTATGGAGCAGACCATCAGGGTTGAAGTCAAGCGCTTAGACCACTTGATGAATTTAATTGGTGAACTCGTTTTGGGTAAAAACCGATTGTTGAAAATTTATGATGACGTTGAAGAGCGTTACGAGGGTGAAAAGTTTTTAGAAGAGCTTAATCAAGTGGTTTCATCGATTTCTTTGGTAACGACAGATTTACAAATAGCGGTTATGAAAACACGTATGCTTCCTATCGCTAAAGTCTTTAATAAATTCCCACGTATGGTGCGTGATCTTTCTCGTGAACTTGGAAAGCAAATTGAGCTTGAAATTTCGGGAGAAGAGACGGAACTTGACAAATCAATCGTTGAAGAGATTGGCGATCCTTTGGTTCACATCATTCGAAACTCGTGTGATCATGGGATTGAAAATGGTAAAGCAAGGCTTCTAAAAGGAAAATCAGAAGTAGGACTGATTCAGCTAAAAGCGTACAATGAAGGTAATCATATCGTCATCGAAATTACAGATGATGGGAATGGGTTGGATCCAGATATCTTGCGTTCTAAAGCCATTGAAAAAGGAATGATCAGCGAGCGTGAAGCCGATGGCATGAGTGATAAAGAGGCATTTGCCCTCATCTTTAAACCTTCCCTTTCTACGGCTAAAGTGGTGACCAATGTTTCAGGACGTGGTGTGGGAATGGATGTTGTTAAAACCAATATTGAAAAACTCAATGGTATCATCGATGTTGACAGTGAACTGGGACGTGGAACGGTGATTAAACTCAAAATTCCATTGACACTTGCGATTATCCAAGCCTTGTTGGTAGGAGCGCAAGAGGAGTATTATGCGATTCCATTGGCATCGGTTTTAGAAACGGTGCGTATTCCATTGGATGAAATTTATACCATTGAAGGCAAAAACGTTTTACGGTTACGTGACGAGGTTCTCTCTCTTGTGCGTCTTTCTGACATTTTTGGTGTCAAACAGGTGTATGAAGGTGCCGAACACACCTATGTCGTAGTTATTGGTCTAGCAGAGTCCAAGCTGGGAGTTGTGGTCGATACCTTGGTAGGACAAGAAGAGATTGTTATTAAGTCTTTAGGCGATTATCTCCAAGGCATTGAAGGCATTGCGGGGGCAACCATTCGGGGTGATGGACGTGTCACTTTGATTATTGATGTGGCAGCACTGATGAATTTAGCCAAAGGTATCACCGTTGATATCAGAGCTTCTTCTGAGACTGCCGTAAAAACAAAAACACAACCCAGCGATTATGTGGTTTTAGCGGTAGATGATAGTGCTATGGATCGTAATATTATGAAAAAGTCCATGGAGCCCATTGGTGTTAAAGTAATCGAAGCTTCCAATGGTCAAGAAGCGCTTAATATGCTAAAATCGGCTGAATACAGTATTGATGCGGTGCTGATTGACATCGAAATGCCACGCATGGATGGCTATACTTTAGCAGGCGAAATTCGTAAGTATTCTAAATACAAAAACCTTCCACTCATTGCTGTTACCTCTCGTACCTCTAAGTCTGATAGACTAAGAGGCGTGGAATCGGGCATGAGTGAATACATCACGAAACCATACTCTCCTGAATACCTTGAGAGTGTTGTTCGAAAAAATATAAAACTATAAGTGGGGACATCGCGATGAATGATAAACTCAATCAAATTGTGCAAAAACAACAAAAGCAGATTGAAGAGCCACAAAAGAAAGAGGATGATGTTGTCCAACTGGTAGGTTTTATTATAGGGCAAGAAGAGTATGCGGTGCCTATTTTGAGTATTCAAGAGATTATTAAGCCTATTGAATACACACGGGTTCCTAGTGTTCCTGATTATATTTTAGGTGTTTTTAATCTTCGTGGAAGCGTTATTCCTTTGATTGATTTACGACGTAAATTTAAAATGGAACCTTCCAAGGTAAGCGAAGACACACGCTACATCGTTATGAAAGGACGGGATAATACCGCAGGGTTTGTTATTGACAGACTCACCGAAGCTATTCGTATTAAAGGCAGTCACATTGGACCTCCGCCTGAGACGATTCATGCAGAAAAAGGGTTGGTGTATGGCATTGGAATGCGTGATGATAGTATCTTGACCATTTTGAAAGTGGAGCAACTTTTAAAAAGAGATTTCTAAAACGTAAAAGCCTAAAAAAATTCTTTTTTTAGGCTTTTAAAATATCACGTACCAATTCAAAGTTATTGGCACTCATCATATGAATTTTTGGGTGTATGCGTTGGAGTTCTTTGAAGGTTTGAACGGAGAGTTCAAGCCCTACCTTTTTTTCTTCCTCTTCGCTGATTTTTTTAGCCCGCGTTAATTTTTCCATCCATAAAGAAGGTACATGAATTCCAGGAACATGTGCCGCTAAAAACTGGGCTGTTCGAAGACGAACGATGGGAAAAAATCCTAAAATAAGCTCTGTTTTATGTTCGTTTTTGCACCCTTCATGAGCACCTTCAAGCAGCTCCAAAAGCATGGTTGCATTTTCTGTGCTGTACACAGGTTGCGTGATAATACCCACCGCACCATGCGCTATCTTAGTGTGCATTTTTTTCATGAGATTTTTAGGTATGTTGGCGTGTGCATTGCAAACAGCAAAAGGGTAGATGGGTTTTGGATGGGTTTTAAACGGTTTACCTGAATGGTCAATGCCTGCATTAAAACAGTGGATAATATCCATCAAAAGGGTACTATTTCCCTCAAACACGCCTTTGAGATTGGGTTGGTCACTCGCACTTGCAGGATCTCCTGTGAGACAAAGAATGGTACGAAGATGATGTTCGTTTGCCCCTAAAAGGTCAGATTGTAACGCTATTTTGTTGCGATCACGCATACTCATTGTGGTGATAACAGGCTTATGAAAAGCATTTTGTAATTTTAGTGCTCCAAAAAAAGCATTGTATTTAAGGCGGGCTAGAGGATTGTCCGTGGTGCTAAATCCATCTATACATTTTGCTAAATCGTACTGTATGAGTTTTTCGATGATAGGCTCAAACGTGGGTTCGTGCATGGGTGTGGTCTCAAGTGTTAAAAAGCTATCGTGACGTAATTTCTCGATGAAAGATTCGACCATATTTTATCCGTTTGTTACTAGTTTTTTTGTATTATAATAAAAATGCTTAGGATTAACAAGTGATGAAATTATGTGTGTTTGATTTTGACTCCACGCTTATGGATGGAGAAACCATCGATTTTTTAGCCAAAGAAAGAGGTGTAGAAGAGCAAGTATCGGCAATTACAGAAAAAGCGATGCAAGGGGAGCTTGATTTTTTTGAGAGTCTTACTACACGTGTGGGATTGCTTCAAGGCTTAGATGCGAAAAAAGCAGAGGCGATTTGTGCCAATTTGCCTCTGATGAATGGCGCCATTGAAGCAATCGCTGGATTAAAAGCACAAGGCTATACGGTGGTTGTTTTTAGCGGAGGGTTTCGCATTGCGACTACTCCTGCCAAAGCCATCTTAGGATTTGATGCAGATTTTGCTAACGTGTTACATGTAAGAGATGGAAAGTTGAGTGGTTTGGTTGGAGGCGATATGATGTTTGGCTACTCAAAAGGCGATATGATGAAACGTCTTCAAACCCTTTTACATGTAAGTCCACAAAATACCATAGCTGTGGGGGATGGTGCGAATGATGTGTCGATGTTTGCGTATGCCGATACAAAAGTTGCTTTTTGCGCAAAACCTATTTTAAAAGCTGCTGCGACCATTGTCATCGATGAGCGCGATATGCGACAATTACTTCATTTTATTTAAAAGGTAAATTTTATGTATAACAACGAAATACATTTTTCGCTTTGGTGTGATTTTGTCGAACGGAGTTTTTTAGCGGGTGAATTTGGAACCTTAATTGAGCACAATATTATTACAGCAGCTACGAGTAACCCTTCTATTTTTAAATCAGCTTTTTTAGGCTCTAAGGCGTATGTGGAAGATAAAAAAGCACTCAAAGGTAAACCCGCAAAAGAGGTGTATGAAACGCTTGCCATCCACGATATCAAGCTTGCCGCACATGCACTGTTGCCTTTGTATGAAAAGGGTGATGATGGTTTTATTAGTATTGAAGTAGATCCTTTTTTGTGCGATGATGCGCAAGGTACTGTGGAAGAAGGAAAGCGCTTGTTTCAAGCGATTGGGTATCCCAATGTTATGATTAAAGTTCCTGCAACGGATGCTGGCTTTATGGCGATGGAGGCACTTTTGAGTGAGGGAATTCATGTCAATGCAACGCTTATTTTTTCACCCTTGCAAACACAAAAGTGTTTAGAAGCGTTTGCGCGTGCAAATCAAAAATATGAAGATAAAAGCGTTTTACCTAAAGCAGTCGTTAGTATCTTCGTAAGTCGTTTTGATCGAATGTTGGATGCAAGGCTCAAAGAGGCAGATTTTGTGACTTCTCGTGTGGGGATTATGAATGCATTACGGTGTTATGTGATGATTGAAGCATACGGACTTCCCAATGTTCGTGCTTTGTTTGCAAGTACGGGTGTTAAGGGTGATATCTTGAAGCCTGAGTATTATATTACGGAATTATTGGTTAAAAATGCGATTAACACGGCACCTCTTGAGACCATTAACGCGTTTATTCATATTGCACCTAAAAAAAGCAATGCAGTGCCCTCATCCAAAGATATTGATAACTTTTTTAATGCGCTAAGTGCCAATGGAATTGATATAGATCAGGTGTATGAGACCTTGATGCAAGAGGGTTTAAAAAGTTTTAAAGAAGCATTTATAGAGATACTAACTGCACTAGAGTAAGGAAAACACCATGCAACAAGAGGTTAATGTTAGCGAACTCACCTTTGAGATGACCAAAAAGCTGAAATTTTATTTGAGTAAATTGGTCGAAAACAATGGAAGCGATTTACATGTAAAGACAGGGACAAGTATCAGGGGGCGTATCAATGGTGAAATCATCCCTTTTTCAAAAGAAATTTTAAGCCATTCTGATGGAGTGATGCTTTCCAAAGAACTTTTGCGAGGGCGATTTCATGAATTTATAGAGAAAAAAAATATTGACTTCACCTTTAAACTCAATGACGATTACCGCTTTCGTGTCAATATGTTTTTTCAAGTCGATGGTGTTTCGGCTGTTTTTAGAACGATTCCTATGGTGCTCCCTACCATTGAAAGTTTGCGCTTACCTCCTGTTATTAATTCACTGTGTGATCTCTCAAGAGGGCTTGTTTTAGTTACTGGACCCACGGGAAGTGGTAAAACAACCACGTTAGCATCCATGATTAATCGTATCAATCATTTGCATAAAAAACATATTATTACCATTGAAGATCCTGTCGAATTTATTTATAAAGACGATAATTGCATCGTCAATCAACGTGCCATTGGGCAAGATGCACTCTCTTTTGCAGACTCGTTGCGTGCCGCACTTCGTGAAGACCCTGATGTTATTTTGGTAGGGGAGATGCGTGATCTTGAAACCATTGAAACGGCAATGCATGCAGCAGAAACTGGTCACTTAGTCCTCTCAACACTTCATACTATGGATACCAAAGAGACGATTGGACGTATTATTGGTATGTTTCCTGGGAATGAACAAAATCGTATTAAAATGTCCCTCTCCTCTGTGTTACAAGGAGTTGTTTCTCAACGCTTGGTAAAGACCATTGATAAGGGAAGAACGGCGGCTGTGGAAATTTTAATTAAAAATGCGCGTATAGAAGCCTTGATATTAGAAGGACGCGAGAGCGAAATCCCCGATGCCATTAAAGAGGGTAAAGATGTTTATAAAACACAAACCTTTGATCAATCGCTTTTAGGTTTGTATGCGGAGGGTAGAATTTCGCGTGATGAAGCCATCAAAGCTTCTACCAGTCGCAATGATATCACGTTGGCTTTAGACTATTTTGATGCCGATAAAACACAAAAAGAGGTACGTCGTAGTGAAACAGTGTTGAGTTCGACACGGGAAAATGATAAAGACATTATTGGATTGAAGCAATAAATTTTATGCGCTTATAAGACTGTTTTGAGTATAATCCATCCCTAATTTTTTACAAAGGACATTATTATGTTAGAAGGCATACTTAGAGATAGTATCGAGAAGAAGGCAACCAAAGCCCTCAGAAGAGATGGATATCTAATTGCTAATATTTACGGTAAGGGTGAGCAAAACATCAATGCTGCATTTAAAGCGAATGAATTCATCAAGGCAGCAAAGAATAAAGAGACACTTATTTTTCCTGTAAAAGTAGCGGATAATGTCTATAATGTCGTCATTCAAGACTACCAAAGAGACCCAGTAAACAGCAATCTTTTACATGTTGATTTACGTCTAGCACTTCCAGGTGTTTTAACTAAATATTTGGTTCCCGTAGTATTGGTAGGTCTTCCAAAAGGAACAAAGAACAAAGGTGTTCTTATCCAGTCCAAAAAACGTTTGACTGTAAAATGTACGGCAGAAAATTTGCCAAACAATTTCACAATCAATGTGGATAACTTAGACGTGGGTGATACTGTGTTGGTTCGCGATATCGAAATTCCAGCAAACGTAACAGTAATGGACGAAGCTCGTGTTTCTGTTGCCGGAGTTATTAAAGCGAAGTAACGCTTTATGACACTGGTGGTAGGATTGGGAAACCCTGAGCCGCAGTATAAAAACAACCGACACAATGTTGGTTTTAGGGTTATCGACACACTCGTCGATACCCTCTCTTCGTGTGAAAAAATCTCCAAAAGTGCATTCAAAGGTGAGCTTGTCAAAGCGCCATCGGTATTACTTCTAAAACCCATGACTTACATGAATCTCTCGGGTGAGAGTGTCCGTGCTGTTAGTGATTATTTTAAACCCGATGACATTGTGGTGATTCATGATGATTTGGATCTTCCTTTTGGTACCCTTCGTTTTAAAAGGGGTGGTGGGCACGGTGGGCACAATGGTCTTCGTTCGATTGATGCGCATATAGGAGCAGAATACATTCGTGTGCGCATTGGTATTGGAAAACCTACGCATAAAAGCGATGTAGCACACTATGTTTTGTCCGATTTTTCTGTATGCCAAAGAGAATTCTTACCCCAACTAATCTTACATGTAAGCAAAAGCGTTCGTGCGCTACTCACAAATGATTTAAAAGAAGTTGCGCTACAATACAGCCTTAAAGATTCACATTGTACGCAGGAGAAGGAATGAGGCTTTTTGAGCGCTATATTGTTTTGAATTATCTTAAAAATTTTGTGATTATTTTTATTGCGCTTGACCTTTTCTATGTGGGTGTTGATCTTTTAAGCAACTATGATGCTCTTCCAGAATCAGCCAATTTGCAACTCTTGTACGCCCTCTTTCAAGGGATGAATGCTGTTAATTATGTTTTGCCTCTCTCGATTGTTTTTGGAATGATCGTAACGCATTTTGGAATGATAAAGTCTAATGAACTTATCTGCATGTATGCTTCGAGTATTAGTAAAAAAGCCCTAATTCGACCATTTTTTCTTACTTCCTTAGTAATAACACTGTGCTATATCGCGCTTAATGCAACAGAGTTTGCGTACGCGTTCGAATACAGTACCAACCTCAAAAAATACAATCGTATCTCTAATAGTTCTGAAGATCTTTTTCTAAAACATGATAACAACTATATCTATTTTAAACGTCTTGACCCTTTTAAGCAAATGGCATACGATGTGAGTATTTTCGAGACAAATGAGATTGAACTTGTCAAAATTATGCGTGCATCTTCCGCTCGTTTTATTGAGAATCACTGGGTTTTGGAGAATGTTTTTATCACGCATAAACCATTAGTCGCTACGCTGGAAGACAAAGGTATTGTGATAGAAACACGAGATACCTTGCGTGCAATGGAAAATTTCAAGCCTCGTATTATGGATGTTGTGTATCAAAATGAGCATACCTTGTCTATCGTGGATGGAATGGATGCATTACGCTTTTTTGAAACGCAAGGGGTGAATACCCAGAAAATTAAAGCCACACTTTTTTATCAACTCTTTTTTCCTCTTTTTGCTCCTTTTTTGGTGGTATTTTTGTATCACAAAGCTCCTGTTATGGGGCGTTATTTCAATATAGCACTTACATCTTCATTGTTCGCATTTATGACGTTGATGCTTTGGAGTGGACTGTTCTTGCTCAGCCGTTTGAGCTCCAATGGTGTCATCGTTTCAGAAGTGGGTATTTTACTTCCGATAGTACTCTTAGGTTTTGCCGCACTTTACGTTTACTCTAAGCGTTAATATCGACGCGTTTAATACTATTTTTTTAAACTTTTTGATAAAATAAAATATTCTCTTGATTCTTATAACGAAGGGCAATAATGGCTGATTTTTCCGCTTTGGCACGCACGTATGGCACGCCGTTGTATGTGTATAATTTTGATACGATCACAGAACAGTTTACAACACTTAAAGAGGCTTTTAAAGCACGTAAATCGCTTGTCTGCTTTGCCGCTAAAGCCAATTCAAATCTTTCTGTTTTAAAACATATGGCTAAATTGGGTGCTGGATGCGATTGCGTTTCGATTGGTGAAGTGAAGCGTGCTTTGTTTGCAGGCATTCCCAAATATAAAATTATTTTTAGCGGGGTGGGTAAGCGAGACGATGAGATAGAAGAGGCACTTCAAAACGATATTTTGATGCTTAATCTTGAAAGTGAAGAGGAGATGAAGCGCGTTGAAATTATCGCTTCACGTTTAGGGGTTCAAGCACGTATTAGTATTCGAGTTAATCCTAACATTGATGCTCAAACCCATCCTTATATCTCAACAGGACTTCATGAAAATAAATTTGGTGTGGATATTGAGAGTGCTAAGCGTATGTACATCCATGCTAAAAACGCTACTTCGCTTGATCCTGTAGGAATTCATTTTCATATTGGTAGTCAGATAACCGAACTTCAGCCTTTTAGAGATGCCGCAAGTGTTTTGGCAAATCTACTCCGTAACCTCAAGGCATTACAGATTGATATTAAGTTTTTTGATGTAGGCGGAGGTGTTGGGATTCGTTATGACAATGAAATAACGATTTCTTTATATGACTATGCGCAAGGTATCTTTACCGCTTTGGGTGGACTTGACGTGACACTTGTGTGTGAACCAGGAAGGTATTTGGTAGGAAATTGCGGTTATTTTCTCACGAAAGTCTTGTACGAAAAGAATAACGGGTATAAACGCTTTGTCATTGTCGATGGAGCTATGAATGATTTGATTCGCCCTAGTTTGTATGGAGCATACCATGAGATTGAAGCGTATGGAAAAACGATGGAACATACAACACTGTGTGATGTTGTAGGACCTGTGTGTGAAAGTGGCGATTTTTTTGCCAAAAGTATTGCTTTGCCACCCATGGAGCACGATGATATTTTAGTGCTAAAAAGTGCAGGAGCCTATGGTTTTACAATGAGCAGTAATTACAACTCTAGAACACGCGTAGCAGAAGTAGCAGTTGAGAATGGAAGCGATAGGCTGATTCGTAAACGTGAAAGTTTTGAAGATTTGATAGCACTTGAAAAAGAGTATGTATGAGTTATTTTATTGATGTGCAAGGCACTTTGATTGATGATGTGGACAAAAAGCCCATTGAAGGTGCCATTGCCTTTATCGAGAGATTGGGTGCACAAAAAATTCCCTATGTTGTTGTCACCAACAATACTAAAATACCTAGCCGTGAATTTCATAAATTTTTAAATGACTTAGGATTTTGCATCCCATTTGACCACTATCTTGACCCTTTTATGGCGTTAGAAAATAGTTTACATGTAAAGCAGATTCGAAGCTTTGGCGCAGAAGAATTTTTGAGTGTGATGGAAAAATTAGGTTACACTCAAAATACTCAAAATCCTGAAGCTATTGTTATTGCGAGTAAAAAAGATTTTAGTGCCGATGAGTATGCTTCAATGATAGAGCTTGCTTTAAGTGGGGCAAAAGTTATTGGGATGCATGCGACGAGCATTTATGCCAAAGATAAACGTCGTTATCCAGGGGTTGGTGCCATTTTAGAGATGCTACGTTATGCAACAAGCAAAGGGTATCATGTTGTTGGAAAGCCGAGTCCACTTTTTTACGAAACAGCACTAAAACTCCTTCAAGCACAAGGCGCATCGGTACATTTTAAAGATGTGACGATGATCAGCGATGATGCTATTGGAGATTTGTTGGGGGCTAAAGCATTAGGGATGAATACGGTTTTGGTACTCAGCGGTAAGTGCCAAAGCGAAGCTGAAGTCTTACATGTAAAGCATGATTTGGATGCGATTATCAGCCATATTGGTGCTTATGAAGGATGAGTATGAAAGATATTGAAACGTACCGTAAAGAGATTGATGCTATTGATGATGCCATCTTAAAACTGCTCAACGATAGAATGGAGCATGTCAAAGCCATCGGTCGTGTAAAACAGACGACAGGAACAGCTATTTACAGACCTGAGCGTGAAAAAGAGATACTAGATCGTCTTAAATCACTCAATCAAGGTGCTCTTAAGGCACAAGCGATTGATGCGATTTTCTTAGAAGTTTTTGCGGTCAGTCGTAATTTGGAGTTTCCTGAAAAAGTGGCTTACTTAGGACCTGAAGGAAGTTATACGCATCAAGTAGCGGAGAGTCGTTTTGGTGCCATGGGCAATTACATAGGGGTAAGTTCTATCGAAGCTGTTTTTCACGTCCTTGAAAACGGTGAAGCAAAATACGGAGTAGTGCCTGTTGAGAACAACACCGAAGGGGCTGTGGGTACGACACTGGATTGTTTAGGTAAATTTAATTCCAAAATTGTAGCTGAGATTTATATGGATATTCACCATTCTTTTGCGACCGTTTGCGAAAATATTAAGCTGATAAAGCGTATTTATTCACACCCTCAAGGCTACAACCAGTGTCGACGTTTTTTAGAAGAACATATGCTTTTAGGTGTTGAATTTATTCCTACCAAATCTACCGCAGAAGCGGCACAAAAAGCGGCTAAAGATGTTGAGGCTGCTGCAATTTGTTCACACATTGCCGCAAAACTGGTAAATTTACCCATCTTGTTTGGAAAAATAGAAGACAATATGGCGAACCAAACACGCTTTTTAATTTTAAGTGATTTTAAAAATAAAAAAGGCATTCACAATAAAACTTCTATTTTAGCCAAAACCGATGATAAGCCAGGGGGATTGGTTGAATTTTTACAAACGTTTCAAGAAGAGAAGGTGAATTTAACAAAGATTGAATCACGCCCTACCAAAGAAAGAGGGTTTCAATCGATTTTTTATATGGATTTTGAAGGGCATATTGATGATGAAAATGTTCAAAAAGTCATTGATGAAAATAAAGACCGATACGATATCAAATGGCTTGGAAGCTATATTTGCGGAGGATAAGAGATGCAGTTTAACGGAGTTTTAGATCACTTGAAAATTTATGAAGCTGGTAAGCCAATAGAACTTGTAGTGCGAGAGTATGGTATTGATGCAAGCGATGTTATTAAGCTTGCAAGCAATGAAAACCCACGAGGGTGTAGTCCAAAAGTGATAGAAGCGGTGAGAGACGAAGCCACCAAGATGAATCTCTATCCTGACGATAGTATGTACGAGCTGAAAGAGGCTTTGGCGCAAAAGTACCATGTGAACGAATCCAATGTTATTATTGGCGCGGGGAGTGATCAAGTTATCTCATTTGCTGTGCATGCAAAAGCCAATCCCAATACGAAAGTTCTGATGGCAGGTATTACCTTTGCCATGTATGAAATTTATGCCCTACAAACAGGGGCAACCATTCTCAAAACCCCTTCAGCGGGTCATGATTTGGCGCAAATGCGTGACATATATAGAGCTAATCCCGATATTTCCCTTATTTTTCTTTGTCTCCCTAATAACCCTTTAGGCGAATGTTTAGAGACCAAAGAGGTATATGATTTTTTAGATGAGATTAGCCCTGAAACCTTAGTTGTAATTGATGGTGCGTATCAAGAGTATGCCTCGTTTAAAGACCCTGCTAAAAAAATTCTTCCCAACGATATCATTTCAAAATACCCCAATACCCTTTACTCTGGAACCTTTTCTAAAGCGTATGGCTTGGGGGGTATGCGCTGTGGGTATGGGATTGCGCAACCTGAAATCATCAAAGCCCTTTTGAAACTTCGAGCACCATTTAATATCACCAATCTCACGCTTAAAGCAGCGATTGTGGCTTTACGTGATGATGCATTTGTGCAAGCTTCTGTCAAAGAAAATTTTGAACAGATGAAAGCGTATGAAGCTTTTGCTAAAGAACTTGGATTTAAAACGATTGAAAGTTATACAAATTTTATTGTTCTTGAATTTGATGCCAGTCAAAACAGCTCGGTCATTGCTCAAAAACTAATGGAAAAAGGTATAATCGTTCGTAATCTTGGAGCTTACGGAATGAATGCTATTCGCGTAACTATCGGGACACCTGAACAAAATAAGCGCTTTTTTGAATGCTTTAAAACACTTTACATGTAAAAGAAGGTCCAATGGAGTTTAGAACACTGCTCAATCAAATAGCGACGCTGCTTCAAAATTTGACCTTGCGTCAACGCATTGTGGCGGCCATATCCATTATTGTGTTAATTGGTTTTTTGGTTTTTTTAACCCTTTATAAAAATACAGCCAATGGAAGCATCAAAGGGTATAGTGTTCTGTTTGAAAACACTTCAGCAGGTGATTCTGCACTGATTATTCAACAGCTTGAAAAAGATAAAATTCCTTATAAGATACTCAATGAAGGCACCATTGCGGTACCCAGTGAAGATGTGTATAAACAACGGATTGCCATAGCAGCAATGGGAATTCCCAAAAACAGTAAAGTCGGTTTTGAAATTTTTGATAAGACAGAGTTTGGTGCCACTGATTTTGAACAAAAAATAAAATATCTACGTGCGCTAGAGGGTGAACTGGCTAGAACGATTGAGAGTTTAGGACCTATCTCCAATGCTAGTGTTCATATTGCAGTACCCAAAGAGACGGTATTTGCTCAAAAACAATCCGCTCCAACGGCTTCCATTGTTTTAAATATTCGCTCAGGCATGAATCTTTCCTTAAAGCAAATTTTAGGTATTAAAAATCTTATTGCAGCCTCTGTTGCGCAACTGACCCCTGAAAATGTCTCGATTGTGAATCAAGATGGTGAACCCTTAGGTGATGAGCAAAGCAATCTTTTTCAAGGTGAATTGGTCAAAAGTCAAGTGAGGTATAAAAAAGAGTTTGAAACTAATTTTGAACAAAAAATCATTCAAGTTTTAGCCCCTGTGATAGGTGGCGTGGATAAAGTCAATGCAAAAGTAACCATCGATTTTGATTTTTCACAGCAAGATTTTGTGAGTGAAGTGTATGACCCAAATTCAGTTCCAAGAAGTGAGCAAAGTGTTGAAGAAAAACGTGAAGGCAAAGAGCCTCAAGATGTAGGTGGTGTGCCAGGAGCCATTAGTAACATAGGACCTGTTCAAGGACTTGAAAGCACAAAAAAAGGCGAAACTTACCAAAAAAGTTCAACCACCACGAATTATGAAATTTCCAAAAAAGTTGTTAATTCAAAAGATGAATTTGCAAAAATTAAGAGACTGAGTGCGGCTGTTGTGGTTGATGGTTCTTATAAGTACGGTGTTGATGCCGATGGGAAGAAAAAAAGTGAGCTTGAGTACACGCCACTGACCAAAGAGCAGATGGATGCCATTAGAGACGTTGTGAAACAAACGGTTGGATTTAATACCACACGAGGCGATGAAGTAACGGTCAGTAATTTTGAATTTAAAAAGATTGGCGATGACGGCAAGGGTGTACCCACAAAAGACTTTATGGATAAATTTTCTATGTATGTCTCTCCTCTCGTCCCTTTGGCAAAGTATCTCTTGGTGGGAGCATTGTTATTTATTTTTTATAAAAAGATTATTGTACCTTTTGCGCAAAAAATGGTTGAAACCAAATTGGATGATTTTGAAGAAGATATTGAAGAGGCAAAAACAGACGATGATCAAGCTGAGGATACTTTGGAAAAATTCAAACAAGCGCGTAAAAAAGTGGAAGATCAGTTAGGTATTGGAAAAGATTTCAATGAAGATTCACTCAAATACGATGTATTGCTGGAAAAGTTAAAAAATCTTGCAGAACATAAAAGCGAAGAGTTTGCAAATTTACTCCAATCCATGATTCGCAATGAAAGCGATTACGATAAAAGTGGTGCTTCAAAGGAGTTAACATGACAAAATTAAGCGAAGATCAAAAAACGCTTTTTAATGAACTGACCATGGCAGAAAAAGCAGCTATTTTACTGATACAGCTTGGTGAAGATGCGACGGCCAATCTTTTTTCTCATATGGAAATAGAAGTTGTGACGGATATTTCAAAATTTATTGCAACGGCTAAAAGTATTGATAAAGCAGTAGCCAATGCTGTTTTAGAAGAGTTTTATGTTATTTTGCAATCCAACCAGTACATTAGAAGTGGTGGTATGGAGTATGCCAAAGAGATTTTATACCGTACTTTTGGTCCTGAAGGTGCGCAAAAAATCTTGGATAAGCTGTCAAAATCTATGGAAAACACACAAAGTTTTGGCTATCTTTCTCAAATCAAACCCCAGCAATTGGGAGATTTTATTATCAATGAGCATCCTCAAACGGTCGCCTTGATTTTAGCACATATGGATCCCACCAGTGCAGCGGAAACGCTTTCATTTTTCCCCGATCAGCTTCGCAGTGAAGTGACCATTAGGATGGCAAATTTGGGAGAAATTTCTCCCTCCGTGGTTAAGCGTGTTTCTGCTGTTCTTGAAAACAAACTTGAATCCCTCACTTCGTATAAAGTTGAGGTGGGTGGTCCACGAGCTGTGGCTGAAATTCTCAATCGCTTGGGTCAAAAAGCCTCTAAAACGACGATTGCATACATTGAACAAGCCGATGAACGTTTGGCATCGATTATTAAAGATATGATGTTTACCTTCGAGGATATTATGCGTCTGGATGGCAATGCGGTGCGAGAAATTCTCAAAGTGGCTGATAAAAAAGATTTGATGATAGCCCTCAAAGGTGCAGGAGATGATTTGCGCAAAAAATTCTTAGACAATATGTCACAACGTGCACAAGATGCTTTTTTAGAAGAGATGAACTTTTTGGGTGCGGTGAGAGTAAAGGATGTTGAAGAAGGTCAGCGAAAAATTGTTGAAGAGGTGCAAAAACTTGCAGAGCAAGGCATACTACAAATTGGTGAAGCCGAAGAGATGATAGGATGATAAATCATGAATGTGATTAATAAAGAACGTGTCGAAGAGCATTCGGTGCAGCGCTATCGTTTTAAAGTTTTAGGCTCACACGTGAGCGATGCTCCTGCTGTGGATTGTGAAGAAGATACGTTTGAAGAGACGCTTGTTCCTATCTCAGAAGCATTGATTCCCAAAGATGAGTTACCAAAAGCTACTCGAGCGGACGAAGGACACCATTTGTTTGTAGAAGAGTTACTTAAAAAGACAGATGAACTCAGCAGTAATGTCATTAAATTACAGATACAAATTGAAAAACAAGAAGGTGAATTTAATAACCGCTTGGATGATGAATTGAAACGTGAACGGGAAAACTCTTATACACAAGGGTATCAAAAAGCTAAAGAAGAGTTAGAAACAAGTTTAGCAGAAATCAAATCTCGCTACCTCAAATCGATTACCCAAACGGAAACATTTGTGCAAACCTTAGAGGCACGTTTTGTAAAAATGGAATCGGAACTGAGTACGACGGCTTTTGAAATTGCCAAAGAAGTTATCAAAAAAGAGGTATCACATGCTAGTGGAAACATTGCCATTGCCCTTGCAAAAGAACTTCTCAAAGAGGTGAAAGAGGCCTCTAAGATAGAGCTTAAAGTCAATCCAAAAGATTTAGAAATACTCCAAGAAGTTTATGGAAATAATGAAAAAATTAAAGTGAGTGCTGATGATGCCATTACCTTAGGGGGCGTTGTCATTTTGAGTGATGGTGGAAATTTAGATGGCACGCTTGCCATGCGCTTAGAGAAAGTAAAATATTTGATACAAGAGAATGAATCGTGATACAAAGAGAAACCTTGCGTGAACAATCTTTAGAAAATCTTAATAACTATTGTGATGAAATACGTCAAAAAATTATTCAAACAGTGAGCAAAAATGGCGGTCATTTAAGTAGCAATGTTGGTGCTGTTGAGCTTATTGTTGCGATGCATTATGTTTTTGATGCATCTTTAGATCCTTTTATCTTTGATGTTAGCCATCAAGCTTATACCCATAAACTTATTACCGATAGATGGGATAGGTTTGATAGCTTGCGTGAGTTGGGTGGGATTAGTGGCTACACAAGACCTGATGAGTCACCGTATGACTATTTTGTTGCAGGACACAGTTCTACTTCTATTTCATTGGCGGTGGGTGCGGCAAAGGCAATAGCGCTTAAAAACGAGCAGTCCAAACGTGTACCCGTTGCTTTGATAGGCGATGGTTCTCTAAGTGCAGGTATGGCATATGAGGCGTTAAATGAATTGGGCGATAGGCGTTATCCTGTTGTGATTATTTTGAATGATAATAAAATGAGCATTTCAAAACCCATCGGTGCTATCAGTAAGTTTCTATCCAGTGCAATGGCAGGAACATTTTATCAAAAAGTAAAAAAAGTGACTGAGCAGATTCTACAGTATTTGCCTGAAAGTGCAACGTATATGGCTAAAAAATTTGAAGAGGGCTTTAAGTTAATTACCCCTGGGATTTTGTTTGAAGAGTTGGGGATTGATTATATAGGTCCTATTGATGGGCATGATTTGGAAAGTCTTATTAAGGCATTACAAGCGGCAAAAAACTTAAAAAAACCTGTTATTATTCACACCCAAACCCTCAAAGGTAAAGGCTATGAAATGGCTGAGGGATACTATGAAAAGTGGCATGGGGTTGGTCCTTTTGATGTTGCAAGCGGTGAAGCACTCAAAAAAGGAGTCTCTAAAAGTGCAACACAAATGTATTCTGAAGCATTGTTGGCATTGGCAAAGGAGCATAAAGATGTTGTTGGGGTAACTGCTGCTATGCCTAGTGGCACAGGGCTATCTCCCCTGATTCAGAATTTTCCTGAACGTTTTTGGGACGTAGCCATTGCTGAACAACATGCTGTAACATCGATGTGCGCAATGGCAAAAGAGGGTTTTAAACCCTTCATTAGCATTTATTCGACATTTTTACAGCGAGCGTATGATCAAATTATTCATGATGCGTGCATTTTAAACCTCAATGTCGTATTTGCGATTGATCGTGCTGGAACCGTTGGAGAAGATGGTGAAACGCATCAAGGTGCTTTTGATATTGCATACCTTAGCGCCATTCCCAATATGACACTGCTAGCACCTCGCGATGAAGCGAGTATGCATGAAGCGTTAAGTTATGCATATACCCACAAAGGTCCTTTGGCAATTCGTTATCCAAGAGGTGCTTTTTTCTCGTGTTCTCCTTATAGTGTTACCCCTTTTGAATATGGAAGGGCAGACTGTTTAAAAGAAGGAAGCAGTCCTATTCTGCTTGTGGGTTATGGTAATGGTGTGGGACGAGCCATTGAGACAGCTAAAATTCTCTTGGAAAAAGGTCTGAATGTTGCTATTGTAGATCTTAAATTTGTGAAGCCTTTGGATGAGGTTATGTTAGAAAAACTTTCAAAAACTTATACAACATGGTATGTACTTAGCGATAGTGCCAAAATCGGAGGCGTTGCCTCTTTATTAGGACAATTTAAAGAGAAAAAAGGCTTACATGTAAGCCTTCACAGCTTCGAATATGAAGATGTTTTTATTACCCATGGGGCAACGCATTTGATTGAAGAGAAATTGGGTATCGATGCTTTGAGTATTGCAACGTATATTTTTGATAAAAGCTATAATGAATAAAAAATATTAATTGATTTTTTTTCAGTTAAATTGAAGTGTATTATGGAATGATTCGAAAAAAAGAGCGAGAAACCCATGAGCGACTTTGTCCATTTATTAAAAACAAAAGATTTAAAAGCAACGCCTCAGCGCATTTGTGTGCTTAGAGAACTTGAAAAAAAGAATCACCCAACCATCGAGCATCTCTATGACGCTTTGCGAAAAGAGAACCCCTCTATGTCGTTAGCAACGGTTTATAAAAATATTGCAACACTGAAGGAAAAAGGTATTGTGATAGAGGTCAATATCTCTGATGGAAAAATGCATTACGACATTTACTCCCATCCGCATGTTCATCTAGTATGTCAAAACTGTGGTGTGATACAAGATATTGATTACGATGATGCATTGGTTGCTTATCAGCACTCTTTAGAAACACATAAAGGGATTAAAGTAGGAAGATTGGACTTAATTGCTACGATTGAATCGTGTTCTTTTTGTAAGAAGTAAAGATTACATGTAAGAAAAAGTGCAAAGAGTAACTATCTCTTTGCACTTTAGAGTCTTAGAGTTTGTCTGAGTTGTGAGCGAGGTAATCAGCCACACCAGCGGTACTTGCCGTCATGCCTTTATCCCCTTTTTGCCAACCTGCTGGACACACTTCGCCGTATTCATTCGTAAAGAGCATCGTGTCAATCATACGAATCATCTCATCGATGTTTCTTCCAAGTGGCAAGTCATTGATAACAGCATGTCTTACTGTGCCATCTTTATCAATTAAGAATGAACCACGAAGTGCGACACCTTCCTTAAAGAGGACATCATAATCACGTGAAATCTGTTTAGTAATGTCAGCTACCATCGGAAAACGTACTTGTCCAATACCTCCTTGATTTACTGGAGTATTTTTCCATGCAAAGTGTGAGAACTGAGAATCAATAGAAACCGCAATAACATTGATACCTCGACTTGTAAACTCTTCCAATCGTTTATCGAATGCAATGATTTCTGAAGGACATACAAAGGTAAAATCGAGTGGATAAAAGAATAAAACAGCACCTTTTGCACCAATATTTTGGTACAAGTTAAAGTTATCAACAATTTGATTGTCACCTAAAACGGCGGTTGCTGTAAAGTCTGGAGCTTTATTGGTTACTAACATGGTAGAAATCCTTTTAATAATATTTGGTACTACAGAAATTATACTAACACATCCTAGAAATCACTTTGAATAAATAAGACTAATTTTATCCAATAAGACTTTTGCAACCTTAGGTTCTAAACTCGTTAAGTTTATTATTAAGATTTTCAGTCATTTTACTTAAGTGTTCTGCAGCACCAGCTATCTCTTCAACACTTCGACTGTTTTGGCTCGAAATTGTATTAATTTCTCCAATTTGAGCAATAACTTTTTCAATATCTTTGCCTGTTTGAATATAATTATCCACTGTATGTTCTGTTATATGGGTTACTGCATCAATAATGCCAAAAGTATCTCTGAGTTGTTTTTCTACAGCAAAAGCTGTTGTAGCGAGTGCTTCAACTTTTTTTGAGTTGCTACTCATCTGTTCACTTGAATCAACAATAGATTGGACGATGACGTTAATGGTTGCATTGATTTCAATAAGGCTTTTTTGAGTACGTTCAGCCAGCTTTCGAACTTCATCAGCAACAACAGCAAAGCCACGTCCATGTTCTCCAGCACGTGCGGCTTCTATGGCAGCATTGAGAGCCAAGAGGTTGGTTTGGTCTGCAATATCACTAATAACCGTTAGGACATTTTTGACCTGTGCGGCATCAGAGCTAAGTTGGTGAATCTTGTGGGCGAGTTCAATTTCTATCGCAGAACTGTTTTGAATCTCTTCCGTCATCGCAATGATAGCACTGCTAACCGTACGTAAAGAGTTGTTCGCTTGAGCCATGTCATCTTTACCACTCTTGGCTTCATTAATGGATGTGATTAATGTCTCTTGCATTTGTGTCGCACGTGCTGTCGTTTCATGAACAATAGTGGTTGATTTTTCAACTAATTTTTCAACGTGCAACGATGTGCTTGAAAGTTCATTAGAAATTGAAGAGTTCTCAGATGAAAGCGATTTTGCATTGGAAATCAGTACGCGTACTTTTTCAATGAAATGGTTGATTTGTATACTGGCTTGTGCAATTTCATCATTTCCTTTGATGACAAGTTTTCGCGTTAAATCCCCATCACCGCTGGAGAGTTCTTTTGCTTTTTCGATTAAATTTTTAAGAGGAGCTGTGATGATGGTGCTAACAGCAAACCAAATAATGATCAACATAAGCATCGTGATGCCCAAAGAGACGTAAATCAATCGATTGCGCAGGGTATCATTGGCTTCTTGGAAATCTTTTTCATTGGCCTTTGCCACCAATATCCATCCCCATTTATCAAAGGTTTTAAAACTAATGAGTTTATCTTGACCTTCTTCAGGCAAACGCAGAACACCATTTTTTTGCTCAATGATTTTTTTATCAATGTCTGAGCTTACTTTTGCCCCTTCTAGTTTTGGATGGACATCGTAGCTTTGTGTCTTGGCATTAATAGCGTAAAAATAACCATGTTCCCCAATTTTCATCTTTTTCATTTCAGAAGAGAGACTTTTAAGTCCTTCTGTAAAGTTATACCCAATAAATAAAATTCCTAAAACTTTGTCATCTTCAATAATAGGAGAATAAACTGTTATATAATCTTTTCCAAATAAACGTGCATTACCAACATAGCGTTGTTTTTTCATGATAGGTTCATACGCAGGACTCTTTGTGCCCAAAAATGTTCCCATTGCCCGAGAACCATCTTCTTTTTTCAGAGAAGTAGAAATACGAATGAAGTCATCACCACTGGCAGCAAAAACCGTTGCGACGGCACCGGTTAAGTCAGTAAAGGCTTCTACTTTAGAAAAATTGTTATTCAGCGCATAGCCTCCAGAACTCATAAGCGGTGTATCAATGCCATTGACCTTAATTTTTTCATCAGGATTTACAAAAAAACTTCCAAATCCTGATTCGAAAATAGAAAAGAGTTTAACCGCCGTATCTTCTAAAGAATTGTTATAAATCCCAACCGTTTGATGTAAGTTACAAACAGTTGAATCGATTTTTGCTTCTGTTTCATTTTTTATGTAATTACCAACATAGGTGCTGATATAAAAAATGAATGCGAACATCGAAAATGTGACGATAAAGACTTGCAATATGGTCACTTTTTTAGCTAATGAGTTCAAAGAATCTCCTTTAAATTTTATCATGTGTTTATCATAAGCTATTTATGCTTTTAGTTATGTTAAATAATATAGTGTTTCTCAGGGATAAGTAGTTCTTCATACTTTAATACCATTTTCAATTTAGTTTAGGTATAGTTTTTTTCTGAACAAAAAATCATAGGTTTAAGGAGAAAAAATGGCAGTTAAAATTACAGATATTTGTATCGCGTGTGGAGCCTGTATCGACGAATGTCCCGTAGAAGCAATTGTAGATGATAGTGATAACCCAACAGGTGCTGACATTTATTATGTTTTTGCGGATAAATGTGTTGAGTGCGTAGGTCATCATGATGCTCCAGCGTGTGCTGAAGCGTGCCCAACCGAAGGCTGTATTGTATGGGATGCTCCATTTGCAGGTCAACCAAGTCGTGATGATATTGGTGCTGATAAAAGAACAGGCTCTACCGCTTGCGTTGAATAGTTTTTAGACAAAGAGAGATAAAATCTCTCTTTGTTTGTTTTGAAAAGTGTATTGATATTAAAAAAAAATTCTGCTATACTCCCACGTTCTAATTCCCTAAAAAGTTTTTAACGTCTGACAATGAACGTCGCACGTAACAAAAAATACCCTAAACGAGGAGATTTTATGGAGAGTACATTATCCATTATTAAACCTGATGCTGTTGCTAAAAATGTCATTGGCAAAATTGTTGATAGATTTGAATCCAATGGTTTAAGAATTGCAGCAATGAAAAAAATGCAACTAAGCGTTGACGATGCGAAAGCCTTTTATATCGTCCACGCAAGTCGTCCATTTTATGGCGAATTGGTCAAATTTATGATCAGTGGACCTGTTGTGGTTATGGTTCTTGAAGGTGAAAATGCGGTGGCTAAAAACCGTGAATTGATGGGTGCTACTAATCCAAAAGAAGCGCTTAAAGGAACGATTCGTGCTGATTTTGCGGAGAGTATTGATGCCAATGCTGTTCATGGAAGTGACAGTGCCGAAAATGCAAAAAATGAAATTGAATTTTTCTTCTCGCGAAGAGAAATTAATTAGATTTTTCTAAAATAATGACGATAGAATTCAAAAAAATTCCTTCTTTGGGAACTCGTTTTGAAGCACATGCGGATAGCATACATTTTAGTGGGGAGGCTGTAAAGCACAGCAAAACTCTGGTGAAATGTGCGGGGGTCTTAGAGGGTGAAATCTCGCATGTGTGTGATCGTTGTGCAGAAGCATTCGTATTGAAGGTGAATGAAGCGGTAGAAGTCTTCGCGAGTGAAGGCATTTATCACGATAAAGAGAACGATGAACTTTTAAATGTGGTAGAATTCTTTGACGGAGTCATAGATTTTAATCTATTGCGTGAAAGTGAACTTGAAGCATTTAGAAGCGATTACCACTATTGTGGTTCGTGTGAAACAGATAATTAACTACTATTAAGGAGATAAAATGGCGGTACCTAAGAGACGCGTAAGTAAAACAAGAGGCGCAAAGAGAAGAACACATTATACAGTAACTCTTCCAATGCCAGTTAAAGACACGGATGGAACATGGAAAATGCCACATCGTATCAATAAAACAACAGGCGAATATAAAAACTAAATGCTTAGTATTGCAGTGGATGCTATGGGCGGAGACTTCGGTCCTCGTCCTATCATCGAAGGAACGCTTCAAGCATTGCGTGAACGCTCATTTAAAGCTATTTTAGTGGGCGATGTCAGTGCCATTAAACCCCTCATTCCTGATGCCTTTTTAAATCGTGTTAGCTTTGTAGAGTCGAGTGATGTGCTTGATATGCACGAAGCTGCAACGAATGCACTGAAGCGCAAAGAAACATCCATTTACAAAGCGGTTGATTTGGTCAAAGAGAAACAAGCAGATGCAGTTGTTTCTATGGGTCACAGCGGGGCTACGATGAGTTTGGCTACCCTGCGCATAGGACGACTTAAAGGTGTCTTACGTCCAGCGATAGCAACCATTATGCCAACGGCTGTTTTTGGAAAAGTGAGTTTAGTTCTGGATGTAGGAGCTAATGTAGATTGTAAAGCTGAGCATCTAGCTCAATTTGCCATTATGGGTGAAGCTTATGCAAAAGATATTCTCAAAATTGCTCAACCTAAAGTTGGATTGCTTTCCAATGGTGAAGAGAAAAGTAAAGGGAATGAGATTACAAAAGAAGCCTACGAAATGCTCACGAAAATGAGTTCTTTTGTCGGCAATGTTGAGGGTAATAATATCTTTGATGGTTCTGTGGATGTCATCGTGTGTGATGGTTTTGTGGGCAATATTTTGCTCAAAACCAGTGAAGGTGTTGCTGATTCTATTACAAAAATTATTAAACATAATATTCGAAAATCTCCTTTAGCTATTGCAGGTGCTGTACTCATGCGTAAAGTATTTACAGTATTAAAAAAACAAGTTGATTATGCAGAATATGGTGGTGCACCACTCATTGGCATTAATGGATGTGCGATTATTGGGCATGGTAAAAGCAATGCAAAAGCAGTTAAAAATGCTATTTTTCAAGCTATTACGTTTTCAAGTTCAAATATTAACGCCGATATCGAAAATAAACTTACTATCTTTGAATCATAAAAGGAAGCCCGTGTACGCATCGCTTAGATCCATTGGTGGCTATGCCCCTTCTCGTATTTTATCCAATGCCGATCTTGAAACAATGGTGGATACAACGGATGAATGGATTGAAAAGCGTACAGGCATTAAAGAGCGACGTATCGCTTCAAGTGAGGAAGCCACCAGTGATTTGGGTGTTAAAGCGGCAGAAAAAGCGATTGAACGTGCTGGCATTGCCAAAGAAGATATTGATTTAATTATCTGTGCTACGTTATCACCAGATTATTTGTGCATGCCCTCAACGGCGTGTGTAATTGCTGGTAAATTAGGTATTCACAATGTCATGGCTTTTGATATTAGTGCGGCATGTAGCGGTTTTGTTTATATGCTTTCGATGGCCAAAGCGTTTATTGAATCGGGTTCAAAAAAGAATGTTCTTCTTATCGGGGCTGAGAAAATTAGTAGTATGATTGACTATACCGATCGAGGAACGTGTATTTTATTTGGTGATGGTGCTGGGGCTGCCATTATTGGAGTCACTGAAAATAAAAATGAGGCAATTCTGGATATTCATGCCTCGGCAGATGGACGTTACGGTGATTTTTTAATTACGCCAGGGTGTGGTTCAAAATACCCTTGTTCTCAAGAAACACTCGATAATAAACTGCATTACATTAAAATGCAAGGCAATGATGTCTATAAAATTGCCGTAAAAACTTTAACCAAAGACGTCATTGATATTTTGGAGAACAATGGAATCGAATCGTCCGATGTGGACCATTTCATTCCGCATCAAGCCAACTTTCGTATCATTGAGGCAGTACGGGCTAAGCTTAATTTTCCTGTTGAAAAAACTGTTTTAACAGTAGCAAAATATGGTAACACTTCCGCTGCTTCTATCCCTATGGCTATGAATGACGCCTATGAAGAGGGACGTATCAAAACAGGCGACTTGATGCTTTTAGACACCTTTGGTGGTGGCTTTACATGGGCCAGTGCTTTGGTGCGTTTTGGCGGTAAATAGCATTTACATGTAAAGTTTTCTACAGAATTTTATGCAATGTTGTGGCTTTACTCATCCACTCTTCCAATGCGCTCCAATCATCATTTTCAATCATCATTTTCGATTTTTCTAACTCTTTTTCAAACAGAGCTATGGAGTGCAAAAGGTTTATTTTATTTTGCTTAAAAATATCAGACCACATTTGTGGCGAACTTTTTGCAATACGACTCATATCTTTAAATCCACCTGCGGCCAACAACAAAATACTTTTAGGATCTTCTTGCCCCATAACGCTGTTTGCCAGTGCGTAACTGATGGCATGAGGAAGATGTGAGATAAAAGAGGCATGGGCATCGTGAGCGCCTGGGTCCATAAAAACAATTTTCATCCCAATATGTGAAAAAATTTGAATGGCTCTATTTTTATGCATATCGCCGCTATTGTCAGTATCGCACAAGACCACAACTTTATCATGGTAGAGATTTTGAATAGCAGCACTTGGACCAAACTTTTCAGTTCCAGTCATCGGGTGTGCTGCTATAAAATTAGCACGAATACAAGAGGGAACGGAAGAAACTATCTCTGATTTGGTGCTCCCAAGATCAACGATAGTTGTTTTTGCATCAATATCTTGAAGTTCTTGTAAAACCGCAATAATCCCACCTACGGGAATTGCTAAAAAAATAATATCACATGTCTTGATGTCACTAAAAGAGACAATTTCATGCACCAAAGAGAGTTTGAGTGCTTCTTCACAGTGGCTTAGATTGTGGTCAAACCCTAAAACTTTCGCAACCAACTTGGTATTTTGTAACGCAAGTCCCAGCGAGCCACCCATCAATCCTAATCCAACAATACCTACGGTCATTATTTCTCCTGACGTGTAACAAACTTTTAATAGTAGAGATGGTATTATATTTCAAAATATCTAAAAATACTCTATTTAGGGCTAAACAGCATGAAAAACGTAACACTTCTTTCTCTTGTGGTTGCATCTTCTTTGTATGCGGCAACACTCAACAGCCTCTCGTTTGATGGCATGGTGTACCTTTCTCCTGAGTCGGCTTCTGAGCTGATCGATCTAAAAGCGGGTGATAGTGTTGATATAGATAAAATCAACAAAGCCATTAAAACGCTTTATAAACAAAACTATTTTGAAGATGTTTGGGTTGAAGAGGTAGGTGAGGGTAATTTAGTTTTTCATGTAAAAGAGAAACCTGTGATTGCCAAAGTTGATTTTGTAGGTATCAGCGAAAATGATAAAGACGAGATGAACAGTGTGGCTGGCATCAAGCGTGGTGAGGTGTATGACCAAGAAAAAGCCGAACTTTCTAAGCTCAAAATTATAAAATTTTATGAAGACAAAGGTTATTTTGATACGGTGATTGAAATTACTCAAACACCTTTGGAAGACAAACGTTCTTTGTCTTTGGATTTTGTCATTAACCGTGGTGAGAATGTTATTATTAAGACGGTTCAGTTGTGCGGTTCTAAAGCGTTAGATTATGATGATGTGGAGCCTAATATCGCGAATAAGGCTGAAGAGTCCTTGCCATGGATGTGGGGTTTTAATGATGGAAAATTACGTATCAGTGATTTAGAGAACGATCCCGCGCGGATTAAAGATACGTATATGCAAAAGGGGTACTTGGATTGTGAAGTTTCTCAGCCCTTTTTGAAAACGTACCTTGATAGTTATACCGCATCGTTAACCTATAGTGTAAAAGAGGGTGAGCAGTATACGGTAGGTGAGGTAAACATTGACATTGCCGATGGTATGATTGATGTGAAAGAAGTTTTGGGTGAGCTTTTCTTGCAAAATGGCAAAGTGTTCAATGTAGCAAAGTTGCGTAAAGACATCACTTTAATTGAAACCAAGGTAGCTGATTTGGGATATGCCTTTGTTAAGATTTCCCCTGATATTAAAAATGATAAAGAAAAACACCTTGCGAACATTACTTACCGTGTATTGCCTGGGGAAAAAGTAACGATAAATAGTGTTAGAATTGCTGGTAACAGTCGAACGATTGACCGTGTTGCAAGACGTGAAGTTTTTCTTGCCAATGGTGATCAATACTCACGAACGGATGTAACCGATTCAAAAAGTGCTTTGAAACGAACTGGTTATTTTGAAGATGTCGAGATTAAAGAAGAGCGTTTAAGCAAAAATAGTATGGATTTGGTTGTGAATGTTAAAGAAGCTTCTACGGGTATGATAGGAGGAGGAATAGGTTATGGATCTTCTGATGGATTATTGTTAAGTGCTAATTTATCAGATGGCAATATCTTTGGTTCAGGTCTTCGTGCATCAATTGATATAGAGCGAAGTGATAGTGAGCTTAATGGTGGTATTTCATTGGCTAATCCACGCGTATTTGATTCTATTTACAGTTTAAGCGGACGTTTGTATGCCGCCAGTAATGACTATTTTTATTACGATGAAGAAAAATATGGGATGAATATTGTTGTGGGTCGAAAATTAGGACGCCACTGGGGAGCTTCTTTGGGGTATATTTTAGAATCATCTAAACTCTCCGAAGTGGATGCTGCTATTTTAACACTTCCTAACCCTCCAACATTAGATGCAACATTAAAAAGTTCACTTGTGCCTGCAATATCGTTTAATAATACAGATGATTTTTATCTTCCTCGTACAGGAATTACTGCAAGCTCTAGTTTAGAGATTGCAGGTTTGGGTGGTGATGAGAAGTTTGTCAGCAGTGTGAGTAAGTTTGCTTATTATTATGGGTTACAAGATTTAATCGATTATGATTTGATTTTACGTTACAAAGCTCAATTCAAATATCTTGCAATTAACCCTGAAGATGAAATTTATTCCTACGGAGAGAAGTTTTATATGGGAGGAATTAGAACGATTCGTGGCTATGAGTCTAACTCTATTTCGCCAAAGTCAGGAAGTACGCTTATTGGTGGCAATATCATGTTTGCTAACTCGATTGAAGCGAGCTTTCCATTGATCGAACGTTTGAAAATGCGTGGAGCTATTTTCTTAGATTATGGGATGATAGGTGAAGATAATTTAGATATTAAACGTGCAGGAACAGGTGTGGCACTAGAGTGGATTTCCCCACTAGGTCCTATTGGTCTTGTTTTCTCTCAGCCACTTATGGATGAGACGGGAGACCGTACCGCGTCATTTGAATTTACCATCGGACAAAAATTCTAACAGATGTTACATGTAAAGAGGAAAAATACTTCCTCTTTGCCCTTCTATTCCCTACAAAGACTCTTTAATAATAATCGCAAATGATGCAGGTTTGATGAGCTGTTTTATCTGTTCTTTTGCCAAAAAAAGAGGATATTCTGCTTCAATCACTAAAGTATGATTGTGATAAATGCACGCTATTTTTCCTTTTCTAAAATCAGCATTAATTGCTTTTGAGAGGGTTAAAATAAAACTGAGCCATGTTAATATCTGGAACTCTGGAAGAAGTTTTTGATACGGAGCAATTTCTTCTAATGTCGGTAATTTATTAGCATGAAACTTGATAAGCATGGCTATAAGCATTTTTTGTTCGTGTGAAAATCCATAGTTAAGATTGTTGACAATAAAATAAAATCCATGTAATTGATTTTGATAAAATCCTAGCTTAATACCAAGGGAATGCAACTGCGCAGCAACACCTAGCTCAAAAAGGTAGGAATCGGGGATGTTGTGCAGAGGTTTTAGAGCTTCAAAAAGCAAACACGCTACCTTTTTAACATAAGCATCTTCTTTTTCAGTAATGGAAAAACGATCTTTGAGGCTACGAAGACTGAGTTTAAAATCAGGAGGGAAAATGTGGTGAAAAGAGCGTAAAAGATCACACATATAGGCACCTTCACGAATACCTGCACCACTGGTAATGAGTTGGGTTGCTTCAAATTTTTCATACAAAGATTGGAAAATAATACACCCTTCACGCATGGTATCGTAGCGATCTTTGCGAACACCCAATGGCTTGAGCCCCAAAACATCAGAAGTTACAATAGCATCAATAAAAGTGGTGTACTCATGCAAGGGGTATTCAAAGGCATGAACGGTTTTAAGAGGATAGGATGTTTTTTCCATGATAATTTTCGAAAGTGAACGAAGGGTTCCTCCTATGCCTATCAAGGTTTTACTTGAAAAAGACGAGGGGATTTTATGTAACTCTGCTTCTATGAAAGCTCGAATTTCGCTTAATGGTCGTTTTTTATCAAAAAAAAGTTCTTTGAGTCGAACGGTTCCTATGTTTAAGGAAATAGTATCGGTGATTTTACCGCGTTCAATTTTTGCCAGTTCAGTTGAACCGCCACCAATATCGATGGTAATGCCATCTTCGATGGGTTTGAGGTAATTGATCGCCCCTACAGCTCCATAATAGGCTTCTTTCGTTCCTTCAATAATTTTGATATGAATGCCTAATTCATTTTTTATTTTTTTAATGAAGGTATTGCCATTAGGAGCATCTCTAAGGGCTGAAGTAGCAATGCACAGTGTTTTGGTACAGCGGAAATTGTGAATGATGTATGAGAATTCTTGTAAAGCCTTAAACGCCCTTTGGAGGGCTACTTCTTGCAAGACGCCACCAAAATTATAAGCCCCTTCACCGATACGCACACGACTTTTAGTTTCCATGATGAGATGAAAACCAAAGCGACTGCTTCGCTCAAAAATGGCCATCCGAGCAGAGTTTGAGCCTATGTCGATGATGGCCGTTCGTTTGGACATCGATTAATTATCGCTGTTGAGTTGTTCGTATTTGAGTTTAAGTTCTTCGACACTTTCAATGTTGTCAGGATCTGGGATGATGCATTCAACCGGGCAGACAGAAATACACGCAGGTTCATCGTAATGACCCACACATTCTGTGCAAACATCGGGATCAATAATATAAATAGGATCAGACTCTTCTATAGCTCCATTAGGGCATTCGTCACGGCATGCATCGCACGCGATACACTCTTCGGTGATCATTAAAGACATACTAAAATTCCTTCGTATCAATTTTGTTGACGAGTTTATACACTAAAAATACTTTAATAAAATTTAAATTTTGTGAGGGATTAAAAGGTTGGCAACAGTTCCTTGTCTATCGTCTCTATTTTTAAGAGAAATTTTGGCACCAATAGCATCAGCTGCACTTTTTGCCAGAAAGAGTCCAAGCCCAGCACCGGTTTGATTTCCGTAGCGTTTAAAAGGACCAAAAAGATCTTTACTTTCATCAATGCCACACCCTTCGTCAATGACATAAATGTGAAATCCTTCTTTGTTGGAGTATGCCCTAAAGATAATAGTACCTCCTTTGGGGGTAAATTTGATGGCGTTTTGAACAAAATTTTGCAAAATATGCATCAGCAATGTGGGTTGAATCATGATTTTGTAATGCTTTGAGGGAATCTCTTCGTGAATGTTTTTCTCTTCCATTTTTGCTAAAATGGTGTAGTTGTTGATCTGCTCTTTTAAAAAAGCAATCATATCAAGTAAAATGGGTTTTTCAAACTGGGCACTTTCTTGGCGACCAATTTCTAAAATATTGCTGATCATTTTATTCATATCATTGATGGTTTGATTGTTGCTCTTGAGTGTGTCAATGTATTTTTCGCTCTCCCGAGGTTTTAAAAGGGTCACTTCATTTTTTGTTTTCATAACAGCCAAAGGGGTTTTAAGTTCGTGCGCTGCACCAATAAAAAGCTCTTTTTGTGAATTCACAAAAATTTGAATCCGCTCAACCAATTTGTTAATACTTCCTCCCAAAGGCTGAAATTCAGTTGGTAGGGTCTTAATATCAATCATTTGAAGAAAATTTTCATTCATAGTGGCGAGTTTCGTGGCTAAAGAACGCACTGGTAAAATCAGCATACGCGATAAAAATAGAGCATAAAAAAGAATCAGAAAAATAGCCGACAAATTGATAAAAAGAATATTTTGAAGAATTTTAGTCAGCAAAATATCGGTATTGGAGATATCTTTGGTGATGGAGATAAAATGATGTTTCCGTTTTTCTAAGGGAAAATAGATGGTAAGAAATTTACGTCCCTCTTTTTCACTGTGTTCAAAAGAAACAGTATTGCCTTGACTTACACGAATGGCAATAGTGACTTGAACATCTGAGGGGTTATTGAAAGAGTTAAAGGAGGGATCAAACATATTGACACCCATGCGCTCCAGAGCACTCATGCGAGAGGTTGCAATAATCGATGCTTGTTTGGTCAGTTCTTGGGTAATGTCTTCGAAAACGGAAATTTTAATGTAGTTGTAAAGAATAACGGAAAAAATCACAATTAGTGTCGCCGAAGCAGACACTAATTGGAGGATAAAACTATCTCTTATACTTTTTTGGGAAAACAAAAGCGATAACCTCTGCGTCTAACAGTCTCAATCGTAGAGATTTCGAGGGGCTTGTCCATTTTTTGGCGAATTTGGTTAATAGCCACTTCGATAACATTTGGTGTTACAAGTTCAGGCTCTTCCCAAATGGCATCTAAAAGTTGCTCTTTAGAAACAATCTGATCACTGTGGCGTGCAAGGTGGGTCAGTACTTCAAATGGTTTACCTTTAAGCTCAATTTCAATGCCTTTGTAGGTAATTTTTTCTTCATCTGGATCAATCGTTAAATCATCGATTTTGATAACATTGGTACCACCAAAACGAAGACGTGCTTCGATACGTGCGACTAAAATATCAAAATCAAACGGTTTTTTGATATAGTCATCTGCTCCAGCTTTAAGTGCTTTGATTTCGCTCTCTTTATCATCTTTTGCAGAGATAATCACCGCAGCGGTACGAGGTGATTTTTGTTTGATAAGATTGATAAGATCTACGCCATCACCATCGGGAAGCATCCAATCGGTTAAAACGAGGTCATAATTTCGAATACCAATGTAATATTCGGCATCTTTGTAATTTTCAGAACTATCGGTTTGATAGCCAAACTCTTGTAAACCTTCTGCAATAGTCTTGTTGAGGGTTACTTCATCTTCTACGATTAAAATTCGCATTATTATTTCCTTAAGTGCTAAAATTTGAGAGGGATTATACCACAATTTTAGCTAGATTTAAAGTTTTTTTAATAAAAATTTAATTTTTGGGGAGATGAAATGTGCGAGAAACCCCAACAATGGCATTTTCAATAATAGTTGGTTTATAAATTTTTAATGAAATTTTAGAAATCTTTGGGTACTGCTCAATTATTTTTTGGGTGATTCCCTCCAAAGCCTCTTCAACTAAACCATATTTTTGCTCTTGCATGTTCTGAATAATCCATTCACACACCTTTGCATAATCAATAAAATGGCTTCCATCAAAAAGATATACTATCTTTACATGTAAACTAACCGTTTGCGGATGGATTCTTTCATGTTCTAAAATGCCTATAATTGTCTTAAAGTGTAAATCTTTGATATGAATTTTCATCAAACGACTTTACCCTCTTTGCCTTGAATGAGTCTTAGAATATTGGGAAGATGTTTATACACAATCACAAACGCAATGATCCACAAAGGGGCATGGCTGTTAATGCCTTCCATCGTGGGATGTAAAATGTACGCTGAAATCATCAAGGAACATAGAGCCAATAGAGAGGATAATGACGAAATTTTAAGAACTTTTCCTACGACAAACCATGTTATAAAGGCAATTAACGTTTCCAGTGGAAGCATTACTAGCAGTACACCAGCTCCTGTTGCAACGCCTTTACCCCCTTCAAATTTAAGGTAAGGACTGTAACAATGCCCAATGACCGCAAAAATAGCAATCGCCCACAGTGTCTCAAGGCTTAATCCCAAGGCTTTTGCAATGAGCAGCACACCAATGCCTTTAAGCGCATCCAGAGTCACTGTGGCAATAGCGAGTTTTTTTGCTAAGTGTGGATTGCTCTCTTTGAGTACCCGTAACACGTTAGTAGCTCCGATACTTCCACTTCCACTTTTCCTAATATCTTGCCCGCTAAAACGTTTGGCAATCAAAAGACCAAAAGGAATACCTCCTACGAGGTAGCTTAAAATATAAAACTGTATATTAATATTGAAAAAAACATCCACACGCCATCCTTCATCTCAAAGTGGAGTAGTATAACACTAATTTTGTTATTATTTCTTTAACGCTATAATGGCAAATTTACCGATAGTATGAGGATAAACAGTGACGAATAAGGCATTGAAAGAGGCAGTTTTAGAACTAAAAAAAACCTTACATGTAAGCATCGTGGCGCATTTTTACCAAAAAGATGAGGTCTTTGAATTGGCAGATTTTACGGGTGATTCGTTGCAGTTGGCTCAATGGGCAGCGCGCGATACAAACCCGTATTTACTCTTCTGCGGCGTTGGATTTATGGGGCAAAGTGTGAAAATTTTAGCGCCCGAAAAACGGGTGTTTATGCCTAAAATTGCGTGTTGTGCCATGGCACGCATGATTGATGTGGGGTATTTTGATCAAAATATTGCCGTATTGGAAAAAGCAGGGATTGCTAAAGAGGCTTTGATGCCTGTTACGTATATCAATTCTTCCGCTGAAGTCAAGGCGGCTGTTGGAAAAATGGGCGGTTATGTGTGTACCAGCTCCAATGCAAAAAAAATTATTACCAAAGCGTTGGAGAGCGGAAAGAAGATTTTATTTGTTCCTGATCGCTGTTTGGGACAAAATATCGCTAAAGAAATGGGACTTCACTCCTGTGTAGTGGGGGATGGAAGTGATCCTTTGAGAGCAGATATTCTGTGTTACAATGGTTTTTGTTCTGTGCATCAATTCTTTGATGTTGAAGATATTGTCTTTTATCGTCACAAGTACCCTGGCATTTTAATTGCCACACATCCTGAATGCAAAGTGGAAGTGTGTGATGCTTCCGATTTTGTGGGTTCAACCAGTCAAATCATCGAGTATGTTAAAGCCCTTCCTTTGGAACAAAAAGTGGCAATTGGGACAGAATACAATATGATTAAACGCTTGCGTAGCGAAAATACCTATGTGCTCTCTTCCACCAAACCAGAGTGCCCGACCATGAATGAAACCACACTCAAAGACGTTTATGATACCCTTTTAAGTATTCAAGAGGGGCGATATGAGAATGAGATTAGCATTTCGCACGAGACGCAATACTGGGCAAATGAGGCCTTAAAGAGGATGTTTGAGTTATGATTAAAACATTTGTCAAAAAAGCACTCGAAGAGGATGTAGGCCGAGGCGATTTGTTTGCATTAGTGGGTAAAGACAGTTTTGCGAGTGCCAATATTCTGTGTAAAGATGTGGGGGTTTTTGCAGGAAAGCCTTATGTTAAAACCTTGTGCAAGATGAATAAATTGGACGTTAAATTTTATGTTGAAGATGGCGATGCCCTGAAAAAAGGGGATTTAGTCGCTATCATCGAGGGAAAATCCAAAGCTATTTTACGCTGTGAGCGAACCTTACTGAATATGATGCAACACGCCAGTGGAATTGCGACCAATGTGGCTCGGTATAAACGCGTCATTGAAGATTATCCTGTGAAATTACTGGACACACGCAAAACCAGACCTCATCTGCGTATTTTTGAAAAATATGCCATTCGTTGCGGGGGCGGGAACAATCATCGCATGGGCTTGGATGATTGTTTAATGCTTAAAGATACCCATTTACAAACCATTGATGATTTAAAGCACTTTATCCAAGAAGCCAGAAGCCAATTACCCTTTACATGTAAGATAGAAGTGGAGTGTGAGGATGTTGCCTTTGCGCACTTTGCGATGGAATGTGGGGCAGATATTGTGATGTGTGATAATATGAGTCCTGAACATATTAAAGAGGTGGTTGCCTATAAAAAAAGCCATTTTCCCCATGTCTTGCTTGAGGCCAGTGGTAACATTACAATGGAAAATATCACCCAGTACGCTCAAACGGGCGTGGATGCCATTAGTAGTGGTAGTTTGATTCATCATGCTACGTGGCTTGATTTTTCCATGCGAATTTCGCATAAAGTGGTCTTGTAACAGGTGATAGGAGTGCGGTGTGGCGGATGATCAAGAAAAGACTGAAGAAGCCAGTTCCAAAAAGATAGAAGATGCCAGAAAAGAAGGAAATGTCCCCAAAAGCCAAGATGCTAACAGTTTTGTTACCCTTGTGGTGGCATTAGGAGCTTTTTTAGCCCTGCTTCCATGGATAGAATCTCGGATGGTTTTTTTATACTACTATTATGCCAATCTCATCGGACATCCCTTGGATAAAGAGGGCGCCTTTCAAATCAGTTTAGTCACCTTGCGTGAAGTTGTTTTTATGGTGATTCCTCTAGCACTTGTTGTTGCTATCGCTGGATTGTTAGCCAATGTATTACAAACAGGGTTTATTTTTACCACGAAGCCATTGATTCCAGATTTTGCAAAATTAGACCCCATTAAAGGGATTAAAAATCTTTTTTCCATTAAAAAAGCCGTTGAGAGCATTAAAATTATTCTCAAAGTGACCTTGGTTTTGTATGTGTGTTACTATTTTTTATTGGCTTTCACCAAAGAACTTCCTAGTGTTATTTACTTTCCCATTTTTGATCAACTCTCTTGGCTGAAAGAAAAGATGTTAATTCTAGTCGCTGTGATGTTGATTTTATTTTTAATTCTCTCCTTGTTTGACCTTTTTTATACGCGCTACAATTACTTCAAAGATTTACGTATGAGTAAGCAAGAGCTAAAAGATGAGTATAAGCAGATGGAAGGTGATCCAAAAATTAAGGCAAAAATCCGTCAAATTCAGATGCAAATGACACGCAAACGCATGATGCAGGAGATTCCTCAGGCTGATGTTGTCATTACCAATCCTACGCACTATGCGATTGCTATTCGCTATGATCAAGAAAAAGAATCAGCTCCCAAAGTGATTGCCAAGGGAACTGACTTTATCGCTCTTAAGATTAAAGAAATTGCGATGAATTACAACATTCAAATTGTTGAAAATCCTCCATTAGCACGTGAATTGTATAAAAAATGCAATCTAGGAGAGAGTATCCCTGAAACCCTCTATAAAGCCGTAGCTGAAGTTCTAGCCTTTGTGTACAAGAGTGCTAATAAAAAGAGGTAATAAACTTTTCAGTTTAGATTAAGTATAATCACCCCTTTATCACTTTGACGGAGTTTACATGTACCAAGAGGCATGGCAGAAAATGTTAGACGCCAATCACATTCTTATTGTCTCTCACGTTCATCCTGATGGCGATACTTTAGGGAGTGCATTAGCCCTGTATGAGGTTCTCAAAAATGCTGGGAAAAAAGTAACGCACTACAACAACAGTGCAGAACTTCCGTATGTGTATGATTTTTTACCTGGATTTAACAAAATCAAGCAAGAGCTTCCCAAGAGTTTTGATATCGTGGTTAGTTGCGATTGTTCAACACTGGATCGATTGAAAATTCCCGAAGGGGATTATACGATTATCAACATTGATCATCACATTACTAATCACTATTTTGGTGCGATGAATTTGGTGGTAGACCACTTCACCAGTGCGGGGATGGTGGTGTATGAATTGCTTAAAGCCAATCATGTTCCTATTACCAAAGCGTGTGCGATATGTTTGTATACTGCTATTGCCGATGATACGGGATTTTTTCAATATGGGGATATTGATGAACTCACTTTTACGATTGTTGGGCAACTAGTCAAGTGTGGTGCCAATCCAAAAGCGATTGCCTCAAAGGTAAAACGTAGAGAACCGCTTTCAAAAATACGGCTATATGGGTACATGTTGAACCATTTTAGTCTTCATGAAAATGGTACGGTAGCGACCATTATATTTGACAGAGCCATTTTGGATGCTACAGGAGCCAAAAGGCACGACACCAAAAATATTGTCAATATGCTCAGAAGCATCGTACATGTCACCAGTGCGATTATGATTTTAGAAGAAAAGAGCGGAGGCTACAAAGTCTCGTTGCGCTCTAAAGATTTGAATGTGGCTAAAATTGCTTTGGAGTACAAAGGTGGCGGACATAAAACAGCGGCAGGATTTGAAGTGGGGCTGTGTGACCCTTTGATTTTGCGGGATCAAATTGTAGAAAAAATTAAAAGGATTAGTGCGTTATGAGACGAAATGGAAAATCTTCAACATTGTTGATCGTTGGAGTACTGTGTACACTACTCGTGGGGAGTATGGCGTATGTTTACACAGCCCCTATGTTTGAAAGAGTGCCACCCACCATTAGCATGGAAGCTGACATTGAATGGAATTTAAAAGAGCCGATTTTTGCTACGATAAAAGACAACAGTGGTTTGCGCTCTTTTAAGGCAACATTGCGTGATGGTGAAAACAGCGTGGTGTTAGATACTAAAGTGTTTTCTGTGCCCCAAGAGACTGTTGATTTGAACCTCTCTTTTCCCAAAACAGGCTTTGGTGCAGGTAAAAAAGTGTTTGAACTGAGCATTGAAGCTCAAGATGCAAGCCGTTGGAATTTTTTTGAAGGCAACCGTGCCGTGGTGAAATCTATTTTAAAAGTGGACACCAAAAGACCAGAGCTTGCCATTATCAATAGTTCGTATAAAATTATGAAAGGTGGTGTGGCAAGTGTTATTTTCAAAGCCCATGATGAGGCGATGAAATCACTCTACATCGAGACAAGTTTTGGCAAAAAATTCTATCCAACCCCTTTTTATAAAGAGGGCTACTACATTGCTTTGGTCGCATGGCCAACTCAGGTGAATTCGTTTAGTGCTTCTGTCGTAGCACAAGATCGTGCAGGCAATGTGAGCCGTTCCAATATTCCTTATTTTCTCCAAGACCGAAAGTACCGTCTTTCAACGATTGCCTTACAGGATACCTTTTTGGATGGGAAAATTGCTGATTTGATTGCGGAGATGGCACCTGAGAGATCAACGCTTTCACGCTTAGAGAAGTTTAAATTTGTCAATGAGACCATGCGAGAAGGAAATGAAGCAGCTATTTTAAAAGCAACTTCTGTTGTCCCTACCTCTTTGATACATGAGTTTACTTTCAAGCCTTTTTATCCTTTAAGAAATGGTAAGGTGGTTGCAAGCTTTGGGGATCATCGTTTTTATGAATACGATAAACAGCCCGTCAGTGAATCCCATCATTTAGGGCTTGATTTAGCCAGCAATGCACAAGCACCAATGCAAACATCCAACGATGGTGTTGTTGTTTTTGCGAGAGAAAATGGCATTTATGGTAATAATATTATTATCAATCATGGCTTGGGTGTTTATTCACTCTATGGGCATTGTTCAAGCTATATGGTTAAAGAAGGTGACGTTGTCAAAGCGGGAGATTCTATCGCAAAAACGGGTGTTACAGGACTTGCATTGGGAGATCATTTGCATTTTGGTATGTACGTACAAGGTGTGGATGTGAGACCTGAGGAGTGGATGGATGCGGTATGGCTTAAAGAGAGTATTTTTTCCGTCATAGATGCTGCAAAGAAGACGATTGATCGATGAAAGTAACACAAAAAAATATACGTGCTTTTCACATTGAGATTGATGATGAAGAGGCATTTTTGGACTATTTTAGGAAGAATAGTCTTTTATTGAAGGAATTCTTTTTGCTTGTTGAAGGTAGCTTGACTACAAAGATTGCCTTTGTGTTGGAGCAAAGTGGTGTGTGTTATAAAGATATTACGGGGTGTGGTATTCGTCTTGGTGGGCTTAAAAAAGAGCTTCCCGCGCTCCCTCAAACACCCATTCAAACCGTGCAAATTCACGAAATGCAAGAGCCTAAACAGACGCATAAAGTGGTGGTGTTTGATAGACCCATTCGCTCTGGTGAAGAGGTGCATGAATCCTCTCCTGTGGTTATCTTTGGTCGCGTTAATAGTGGTGCAAAGGTGTTTTGCGAAGAGAGTATGAGTGTGTATGGTATAATTGATGGCTTGGTACAGTGTGATGGTGAGTATATGGTCATGAATGGCATTAGTCCAAGAGGACATGTTATTTTTAATGGAGAGATTGTGGATCGCTTACATGTAAAAGAGTCTATCTTGCAAAAAATCGTGATGCGTGAAGGTCTTTTAGAAATTAAGGAACTTGTATGAATCAAACAACGCTTGCAAAAAGTGTTCATGGTGTGGGAATAGGATTGCACAAAGGTGAACCTATTAAAATCACACTTGAGCCCCTTGAAGCAGGAAGTGGCATTCTTTTTTACCGAAGCGATGTGGGAATGTTGGTTAAGGCAGAACCCTCCAATGTGGTCAATACCCAAATGGCAACGGTCATTGGAGAAGGCACACACTCTATATCCACCATTGAACATTTGCTCTCTTGTGTGTATGCCTATGGAATAGACAATATTCGCATTGTTTTAGACGGGGCAGAAGTGCCAGTCATGGATGGTAGTGGTGCTAGTTTTTGTATGATGCTTGATGAGGCAGGGCTTCGAAAACTGGATGCTACCAAACAGGTATTGGTCATTAAAAGAGAGGTTGAAGTGGTGGATGGGAAAAAATTTGCCCGCGTAACACCCAGCATGCAACCGACATTTTCATTTCAAATTGACTTCAATCATCCCTCAATTGGGAAACAAGAGTATACCTTTGAGTTTAGCAAGAAGCGTTTTATTGAAGAGATTGCTCGTGCACGTACGTTTGGATTTTTAAAAGATGTGCAAATGCTTCGCTCCCGTGGTCTTGCCCTTGGTGGCTCTTTGGACAATGCGGTGGTCATGGATGAGACAAAAATTCTCAATCCTGAGGGCTTACGTTTTAGCAATGAATTTGTACGACATAAAATTTTGGATGCTATAGGAGATCTCTGTTTATTAGGGGCTCCTTTAATTGGTGATTATACTTCGTTTGCGGGCAGTCACAACCTCAACCATGAACTCACCAAAGCCATTTTAAGAGATCCTAGTAACTATGAAATCAAGATACTTTCCATAGAGAGTGCTCAGATGTTTGAAAAGGCTTTTGCATAAAAAAAGAGGTTGACATCGTGGTGATTTCTCTATCATCACCTTTGCATGTAGGGATATACGAACATCATAGATTGATGGATTCACACACGTCATATGAACACACCAGCGAAGCTTTACCCAAACTGTTTGATACACTTTTACAAACGAATACACCAAAGCGACTCTTTTTTGCTAGAGGACCAGGAAGCTTTATGTCGATAAAAATTAGTTATATTTTCTTAAAAACACTTAGCATTGCTTTGGGCATTCCTTTGTATGCCAGTGATGGATTTGTGTTTAACGAAGGACGTCCCATTAAAGCAATACGACAACTCTATTTTGTTAAATGTGATGATGTGATTGAAACACGTATATTGGAATTACCCCAAGAGCAATATTTTAGCTTACCTGAAATTCTTGATGAGAAAAATTTTGGCGATACGACAGAACCTTTGTACATGTTACCAGCAGTTTAGGAGAGAAGGTGAAGATACTTATTCCCGCTACAAGTGCCAATTTAGGTCCTGGATTTGATTGTTTAGGGCTTGCCTTAAGTCTTTACAATGAAGTGACCATTAAGCCTTCCTTTTATCAAAGTATCTCTTTAAAAGGTGAGGGTGAAGAGAACGTTAAGCTGAAGAAAAACAATATGTTTGTCTCCATCTTTTATGAAATTTATCAAGAGCTCTTGGGGAAAAAAGATCTTTTTCGGTTTGAATTTCATAACCACATTCCTTTCTCCCGTGGTCTTGGGAGTAGCTCTGCTGTTATTGTTGGAGCGATTGCCAGTGCGTATGAGATGGCAGGGGTTAAGGCCAGTAAAGAGATGATACTCAACAAAGCCATCGTTTATGAAACCCATCCAGACAATATAGCACCCGCAGTATATGGTGGCTTTACAAGCTCCGTGGTCGAGGGAGGAAAAGTAAAAACACTTTGTAAAGCGTTACCTTCTAGTCTTAAAGCAGTGATGGTTATTCCGCCTCGTCCCATGTCAACTGCGCAATCACGCACACTGTTACCCAAATCGTATCCCATGAAACAGATTGTGTACAATCTTTCTCATGCTTCAATGCTCAGTGCTGCGTTTTTTAGTGAAAATTGGGATTATGTGAGGGTGGCATCGCGTGATTGTATGCACGAGCATCGTCGAATGCGGCAGTTAAAGGAACTGTTTGATGTGCGAGATGTGGCATATGCACATGGAGCACTTATGAGTACGTTATCGGGAAGTGGGTCCTCTTTTTTCAATCTTGTAAGAGATGATGAGGCACAAAAGGTGGCATTGGCATTAAAAAGTCAGTTCGAAACATTTCGAATTGAGGTGCTCGACTTTGATAATGATGGTTTTCATATCATCAAAAGCTGAAAGACAGCTAAAATTTGATATAATCAGGCGCTAAAAATGAGTCAACCTATACGAATGTGCATTGCATGTCGCGAAAGGGCATTGCAAAGTGACCTCCAAAGATTACAAATCATCGATGGGAAACTTGTGGAATTTACAAAAGCGGGACGAAGCTTTTACGTGTGTAAAACGTGTATTACATGTAATGCAAAAAAGCTTCTCAAAATAGTTAATCATAGATGTAAAACACATCATCAAACATTAAGTGAATGTGGTAAAATTTTTAAGGAGATAGGCACGGATGGATAAGGTTCGTATAACCGAAATAGCAAAAGAACTTGGCATGAAAAGTAAAGATGTCATTGAAAAAGCAGTCGATTTAGGCTTGGATGTCAAATCAGCATCTAGCTCTATTGCTGCAGATGATGCCGAGAAATTAATGAATTATGTTTTAACAGGGGATAACACACACCATTCTAAACCTGCTCCTACTGCTCCACAAGTCATTGAGCCTACTGTTGTTGAAGCACCCATTGCGCAGGTTTCTAATCCGCAAAACACAGTGGTTGAGTCTAAGACAAAAACATTAAAAGAAAAAGAGCTTGAAAAAGAGGGAGTACACTCTTTAACAAAGGGTACTCCCGTTCAAGAAGCGGCACTTCAAGGAGAAGCGCTTGAAGAAAAAATAGACTCTACAAATGTTCAAAAACGTCGAGGATTGGTCATTGTTAAAAAGAAGCGTCCTGATGTTTTAGAAATCGAAGAGACCTCTAAAAAAGAAGAAAATACATTTGCAAGTTATCAAAAACCAGCAAAAAGTATTGAGGCGATGTTTGCCAGCGCTGCTTTAAATGATGCCTTGAAAAATAAAAAGAAAAAGCCCAAAAAAGGTCCTGCTGAGAAAAAAACAGGGGCTGAAAAGATTGATCTTTCTATGAATATTGAAATGGGTGATATCAGTCTGGATACAGAAGACGATGGAATGATTGTTTTACCCGATCTTGGCATGGGAATGATTATTAACGATGAAGCTAAGAAAAAAAAGCAGATTGATCCAAGCCAAATTCGTACCACTAAAAAAACCAATTTTGTGATGCAAGGCATTCAGCGTGTTGGCAGAAAGCGAAGACGTCGACCTATGCAAACACAAGAGTTAGAACATATTGATGCGATTGAAATTCCTGAAGAGATTCGTGTGTATGAATTTGCAGAAAAGATCAATAAAACGGTGGGAGAAGTCATTAAAGAGCTTTTCTCTTTGGGCGTTATGTTCACAAAAAATGACTTTCTAGATAAAGATTCTATTGAAATTTTGGCAGAAACATTTGGTGTCAATGTCACCACCATCAACGATCAAGAAGGATTTGACTATGTCAAAGCCTACGATGAAGAGGGTGAAGCGGGTGAGCAAAATCTCGTTGAGCGTGCTCCTGTTATTACCATCATGGGGCATGTCGATCATGGTAAAACATCACTTCTTGATTACATTAGAAGTGCTAAAGTCGCTGCGGGTGAAGCGGGCGGTATTACGCAACATGTGGGTGCGTACATGGTCGAGAAAAACAGTCGAAATATTACGTTTATCGACACCCCAGGTCACGAAGCTTTTACAGAGATGCGTTCACGGGGAGCCAAAGTAACCGACATTGTCATTGTTGTTGTGGCAGCTGATGATGGTGTAAAGCCTCAAACCAAAGAAGCCGTAGAGCACTCAAAAGCTGCGGGTGTGCCGATTATTGTTGCTGTGAATAAAATGGACAAAGAGGCCGCCAATCCTGATTTGGTCAAAGCACAATTAGCGGAAATGGGACTAACTCCAGTTGAATGGGGTGGAGAGACGGAATTTGTTCATGTCTCTGCAAAGACAGGTTTAGGCATTGAAGATTTGTTGGAGACTATTTTATTGCAAGCAGATTTACTCGAACTCAAAGCCGATCCAAGTCGTGATGTTAAGGCAACCGTTATTGAAAGTTCACTTGAAAAGGGACGCGGCCCTGTCGCAACCGTTGTAATAGAAGATGGTACAATGCGAGTCGGTGACATCGTGGTTGCAGGTGTGGCGTTTGGAAAAGTTAAAGCACTCCTTGATGATTTGGGACGCTCTGTCAAAGAAGCAAAACCAGGAGAGCCAGTCGTTGTTTTAGGTCTGAGTGAAGTTCCAGGAGCAGGTGAGACGTTAATCAGTGTTAAAACCGATAAAATTGCTCGTGAATTTGCAAAGAAAAAAGCTGAATATCTACGTCAAAAAGAGCTTTCCAAATCAACCAAAGTCAGCCTTGATGAATTAAGCGACATGATTGCTGAGGGTGCTTTAAAAACCTTACCAGTGATTATCAAAGCAGACGTTCAAGGATCCCTTGAAGCAATCAAAGGAAGCTTGGAAAAAATCCGTAATAATGAAACAAAAGTGAATATCATAAGCTCAGGCATTGGTGGTATCACTGAGAGTGATGTTGCTATGGCGAGTGCCAGTTCCAACTGTGTGATTTTAGGCTTCCATGTTCGTCCGACAGGTCCTGTAAAAGAAAAAGCTAAAAGCATGGGCGTTGAGATTAAAACCTACAATATTATTTATGACTTAATTGATGATGTCACAGGAATTGTTACAGGTATGATGGCACCAGTGATTCGTGAAGAAAATATCGGTCAGGCGATGGTACGAGAAGTCTTTATGGTTCCAAAATTAGGCGCCATTGCAGGCTGTATCGTCACTGATGGTACAATTAACCGAGGTGTGAAAATTCGTGTTATTCGTGATGGTGTAATTATCTATGAAGGCAAAGTTTCGTCGCTCAAACGCTTTAAAGAAGATGTTAAAGAAGTGGGTAAAGGGTATGAATGTGGTGTAGGCATTGAAGGCTATATCGATATTAAAGCGGGCGATTATATCGAAAGCTTTAAAGAAGTCGAGGAAAAAGCGAAACTTTAATGGAAAAAAGTATTAAAATTCAACGCACGGAAAGTGTGTTGCGTGAATTGATTCCAGAGGCTCTTTCTACCTTAGAAGATGAAATGCTTAGGGGCGTTTGCGTGGTGGATGTCGAATGTAGCCGTGGAAAATACGATGCCATTGTCTATTTGGATGGCAATGTGTATGACGAGAAAGAGAAGCGTTATATTCTTTCGCATTTGGATCGTGTAAAACGCCATATTCAAACCCATTGTATGCAAACAGAGGGTTGGTTTCGCTGTCCCGATTTCAGGTTCCGTTTTGATGATAGCTTGGAGCGTCAAAATAAAATGGATGCACTGTTTGCCAAAGTAGAAGAAGAGCTTAAAAAAGGGAAACAAAACGATGTTTGATAGAGACAATATGGTAAAAATCGTCGAAAGCTGTGGGGTTCATGTGTATGACACAGAGGTTGTTTCAGAGTTTGACAAACGGGTATTTCGTCTTTATATCACCTCAAAAGAGGGCATTAGTTTAGACAAATGTGCGGAAGTGAGCCGTATTCTATCGCCGATTTTTGATGTGGAACCACCACTTGATGGTGAGTATTTTTTTGAAGTAAGTTCTCCTGGGATTGAGCGTAAACTTTTAAAACCTGAGCACTTTAGTGCTTCTATTGGTGAAAAAATAAAAATAAAGCTCAAAGATAAAGAAAAATTCATTGGTATTTTAGAAGGGTTTGAAAACAATCAAGCGCATGTACGCTTAGATACCGAGCTTAAAGTGATTTCTCTTGATTCTATCGAAAAAGCACGTACTTACTTTGAATGGTAACACCGCACGATAAGGTTTTGATGCGCCATGCTCTCAAAGAGGCATGGAAATATCAAGGACTTACCTTCCCAAACCCAGCCGTTGGTGCCGTTGTGAGCGATGATGCGGGAACAATTTTGGGCATTGGGGCGCATCAAAAAGCAGGTGAGGCACATGCTGAAGTACTAGCACTCAAAGAGGCTTACAAAAAACTCACCAACGATACACGCATCGATGATTTGAAAGATGCCACAGAACTTCACACTTTTTTATCCCAGAAGCACCAAGGACGTTTCCACACACTTTCCTTACATGTAACGCTAGAACCTTGTCATCATTATGGAAAAACACCTCCTTGTTCACATTTAATTCATACCTTAGGTCTCAAACGTCTTGTCATCGGTACAGAGGATGAGAGTAATACTGCCAAAGGTGGAGGAGCTTTTCTTGCTAGCAAAGGCGTAGAGGTAGAAGAAGGATGTTTAAAAGAAGAGTGTGCCGCGTTGTTAGCACCTTTTACATGTAAAGAAAATCATAAGCCCTTTGTCTTTTTTAAATTAGCATTAAGTGCCAATGGTGTTGCAACGGGAGGACTCATTAGCTCAGAAGCTTCACGTATCATGGTGCATCGTTTGCGTGTTCGATGTGATTTACTCGTTATTGGGGGCAATACCGTACGCATAGATAGGCCTGTATTGGATGCAAGGCTGTGCGAAGGAAAAGCACCCGATGTGTTGATTTATTCGCATACACCAACATTTGATAGAAGTATCCCTTTGTTTGGTATTAAAGACAGAACGGTATTTATCGAACAGAATTTAGAACGCATTCAACAGTACGCAATGGTCATGATAGAAGGGGGGCAGGGGATGCTTGATGCGATTCAAAATGATGTACAATGGTATCTGCTTTTTCGCTCACCACACATAAAAGAGGGGCAAAGTATTCTCCTCCCAAAAGGGTTACGTGAAGTTTTTTCCCAAACCATAGGTGAAGACACAATGAGCTGGTATGTTCGATAGCCTCTTTTGGGTTCAAGCCCTTATCGTTCTACTCTCTGGCATCGCTCATGGAGTGTTAGGTTTTGGTTTTCCCATGATTTCAACTCCCTTATTTGCCATTATGATGGACTTAAAAAAAGCGGTTTTGTACAGTCTTTTGCCTACCATTGCCGTTAATTTTTTTAGTCTTAAAAAAGACAATTCGTTTAGCTCTATTTGGGCTGAATATAAAGTGCTTATTGGTAGTGTGATTGCGGGAAGCTTGGTGGGTACGAATATTCTTGTGCTTTATTACAGTGATTATTACAAGCTGATCCTCTCAGGCGTTATCTTATTGTATTTGAATAAAGAACGGCTCAATTTTTCGCTTTCCAAAAGTGTCACAAGCTATCCTGTTGTTATGACACTGATTATAGGGTTTTTAAGTGGGATTGTTGGCGGGATTGCCAATATTATGATTCCTGTACTGCTTATTCTCATTCTTGAATTGGGACTCGATAAGAAACGCTCGATTGGCGTGATGAGTTTTTGTTTTATCACCAATAAAACATTGCAAGTGATGATTTTTGGATACCATGGAAGTTTCAATGACCATAGCTTACCTTACATCATTCCTTTTATCATTTTAGCGGTGATGGGCTTTTTTATTGGGAGTCGGATTCAAGATAAAATCAATGAAATGTTGTATAAAAAAATGTTAAATAGCATATTGTGGGTATTATCGCTCTATTTAATTGTTTCTACCTTCATAATCGCGTAAAAGGTGTTGCTTTATTTTAAAAAATAGGATAAACTAACTACCAGAAAGATGAGGTTCGAGTTCATCTTTGGGTGTTATTTAATAGGTTAACTTTTTCGTTACTGCTCTAAATACTCCAAAATTACTCAATTTTCTACTTTTAAAACTCACTTCAGCAATGAAGTATCTACACAGGAGCATTTATGGCAGCATTACTAGAAGGAACCGTTAAGTGGTTCAATGGCGAAAAAGGCTTTGGATTTATCCAACCAAACGATGGTAGCAAAGATGTATTCGTACACTTTCGCCAAGTAAACAGATCAGGTTATGGTCGTGTTTCTTTAGATGAAGGTCAAAAAGTTACTTATGAACTCGGCGAAGGTCCAAAAGGCCCACAAGCTGAGAACGTAACAGCTCTTTAATATTTAAGAGGAGATTTTCTCCTCTTCCTCTTTTTTAAACCGATAGACAAACTCACTTCCTACATTTTCTTCTGATTTTACCTCAATTTTTACACTGTATTTGTCACAAATACTTTTCACAATACTCAGTCCTATACCAAAACCACCTTTAAAAATGTCGCCTCTGTAGTGTCTTTCAAAAATTTTAGCTATCTCTTTAATGCCTACACCCTCATCTTTGATGCGAAAGACAATTACACTTTGCTCTTCGTGTAAAAAAAGTTCAATCTTCTTTTTGGGGTGAGAGTATTTAATAGCGTTGGTCAGGTTGTTATCGACGATGCGTTGCAATTCGATGCGGTTAATAGTAATGAAAAGCTCGGGTTGAATGAAGTGTAGTAATGTCAGCTCTTTGGAAGAGGCTAAGGATTCAAAATAATGAATGCGGTCTTCTAGGAAGAGTGAAAAATCAAGCCTCTCTTGCGTATAGATAATCGTTTTATTTTTAATGAGGTACTCCAAATCATCATACAGCGTTGCCAGCGTGGAGAGTGCGGCTAGAGAGCGGTTGAGGCGTTTGTCTTTGTATTTGGCGTTAAGCCCCTCGAGGTTGAGTTGCATGATACCCAAAGGCGTTTTAAGCTCGTGCATCACGTCGGTAAAGAAGTGATTCATACGTGTAGAACTTTCGATGTGGGGCTTGAGGAGCATCTTCATGAGTAAAAAAGAGATAACGAACATACCAAAGAGTACGACGCCAACAATCACCAAAATATCGAGTATCACCTGAGAATACGAAAGCTCTTTTTGCACAATCAAAAAGCTTACATGTAAAGGGTTTTCGCGTAGGGCATGCTTATAAAAAAGAGCATGTTCGCTTTTGTAAAAAGGGCTATCAAAAGAGGGAATGGACTCTTCAATGAGCGAAAAAACGATGCGATTGGAAGCATCTAAAAGAGCACTTTTATAGAGAATGGAACGGGGAAAAAGAAAGGTTGTTTGCAAGGGAGAAATGGCGTAAATGCTTTTTTCGATTTCATTGGCGTAGAGCCGTAATTCCCTTTCTTGATTAAATTGCGAAAGGCGCAGTGAGGCGGAAAGGTAATTGAGGGTTGGAAAGAGCACCACCAGCAAGGTTAGGAAGGTTAAAACCAGTGCGAATAAAAAGACATTATGCGTGGTGTTTTTCAATTTTGTATCCTATGCCTTTGGCAGTAACAATCAGCTCTTTGTCGGTTTTATCACGCAATTTTTTAATCACCATACGAATATCATTGTCTCCGACAATTTTATCTTCCCAAACGTAGGTATGAATGAGTTCGGTTGAGATAAAATTACCACGGTTTTTGACCAGCAAAAAGAGCAGTTTCGTCTCGTAGTTTGTGAGAGGGATTTGCATCGTGCCGTACCAAAGAGAGTGCTCGTCCAGATGGTACGAAAAGCCATGGCACAGTTCAATTTTTTCAAGGCTTGTTTTCATATGGTGCGTTTTGATGGTTTGTGAAACACGGTATTGAAGCTCTTTGAGCGAAAAAGGTTTGCGAATATAGTCATTGCAACCTAGTTCATACCCAAGGCTTAGGTTGTTGATATCGGTGAGTGACGTGATAAAAATAATCGGTAGGTCGATTTTTGCTTTGCGAATTTGCTTCAAAATCTCATAACCATCGACGTGAGGAACACGGATATCCAGCAAAGCTAGGTGGTAGTGGTTCTCAAACAAAGCATCGAGTGCTTTAGCACCATCATCAAAGGCATCCACGGTGTAGCCCATCTCTTCTAGCGAGTCTTGAATGCTCTCTTTGTAGGCATAATCATCTTCAAGTAAGAGTATTTTCATCGAATTAAAATCTCCCTTGGTGTTGTTTGTGATGCGGGTGAGAGCGTCTTTACATGTAAGTGGGGATGTGGTGTCAGAGTGGCTCTTAAGAGCAAAGAGTCTTTTAAAAGGGATTCGCTAAACCATACGCCAATATAACCGATGGGTTTGGATTCAAGGTCAAAAAGAGGTGTAAAACCAAAAAGCGTGTGATTGTTTCGTGCAAATCCTTGCTCTAAAATCTCAGGCATTGCAACAGGATAAAGGGTTGTGTGGCAGTTTGTGGGGCAACTACTGCTGACCACCACGTAATCATTGATTTGTTCTAGCTCTTTCATCCATGAACCAATTTCTAAAAGTTGATGGTGCATCAAAATGGCAAAGTCAATTTTTTTTTCTCGAAGGTTTTGGGCAATCTCTTCAAATCCGATAATGACTTCCAAGGAACCCATAAATTCATCTGTGTCAAAAATGGGTGCAAGTGCTTTGATATTAAGGCGTTTTCCAAGCTCCACGGCAACCATGGGCACTTTGTTTTCATGAAGCAAGGCAATGCCTTTTCGCCATGTTGCCAACTCACTACCGTAGCTTTCAAAGTCCCAACTCCTGACCCATGCTTTAGCCTCTTTGGTGTGCAGCTGAACTTCCAAGTGTTCCATTTGTAAATACTGTTTTGTGGTATGAATTTCGTGAGTGATCAGTTCAAAAAGGCGTTCACGGTTCTCATCTCGATAGGCTTCTTTGATGGCTTCATTTTGCGAAAACATCAAGGCAATACTCAGAGCAAGTTGTTTTTTGTGCGAAATGAGTTCTTGTGTTAAATTTAAAACGCTTTCAACACTATTTTTAGCATCTTCAACGTAAAGGTTGTGATTGGCTTTGTAAATCAAAAAGCCAACCATAACCATGGATACACAAAAAAACCCAAATAAAAGTGCATAAATGCGAATGGTTTTGATGGTAGCTCCTTTATCATCAAATATTAAAGTTATTATACCCCAAAACATGTCACGTGGAATTGACGGTAAATTGACGATGAAGGCTTATGATGTCACTATGAAATTTTCAAGGAGGCAATAATGAAAAAGGTATCTTTAGTTTCGGCAGCAGTTTTGCTAACCTGTGCAAGCGGGCTTCTTGCATTGGATTTGGCAACGTTAAATCAACGTTCAGATAAAGGCTTTAAGCCTGTGGTTATTAAAGACTGGAAGGCGCCTGATGAGAGTACGATTCCTAACAACCTTTTTGGTGATACCGTACGCTACGGAAAAGCGTTGGTGAGTGAGACGTATAAGTACATCGGTCCAGAAGTGGCTGATCCTAAAATGCGTTATGCGGGCAATAATTTTGCTTGTGCATCCTGTCACCAAGAAGCAGGTACGAAAAAGTGGTCAGCGCCTTTTATGGCAACCATGGGTAATTTCCCTCAATACCGAAACCGTGATGAAAACATCGGTAGCATCGAGGAGCGAGTCAATGGTTGTATGGAGCGCAGTATGAACGGTAGAGCCTTACCAGAAAACGGCAAAGAGATGCGAGCCATTGTGACGTATATGCACTGGTTAGCGCAAGGTATTCCTGTAGGTGCAAAAGTATCGGGAGCAGAGTTTCCACAAGTCGATCGCAAGATGGTTATGAGCCGTGCGGCTGATCCGATTGCGGGTGAGAAAGTGTATAAAGAGCATTGTGCTTCTTGCCATGGCGAAAATGGTGAGGGTGTGAAGCGTGAAGGTAAAGCCAATGGCTATGAGTTCCCAGCTCTTTGGGGTAAAGACAGTTACAACACGGGTGCGGGAATGTACCGTGTGCTTCGTGCGGCGGATTGGATTGTGGCAAATATGCCTTTAGGTGCGGACAATCACAATCGTGTCTTAACCGATGCGCAAGCGTACGATGTTGCGGCGTATATTAACAACTATGACAAACCTCGTACCGTTAAAAAAGACCGTGAAAAAGATTTTCCTGATACCAAAGTAAAAGTTCCTGATAGCGATGTTGGACCATACGATACCAACCATACACGTCATCAGCATAAATTTGGTCCTTACAAAGGTATTATTATTCCTGCGAAATAGATTGACATGTAAACGTGGCAAACCCTATTTTGCCACGTTTTTAAGGTATGATTTTAAAAAATTCAAGGATAACTGCGTGCCTTCTTTAAAGCGTTTCGATACCTACAAAGCACTTTTGCTCGTGTTTTGTTTTGCTCTATTGGCAAACCTTCTTTCACGTTTAGAATTTTTTGAGCATCTAGCACTTTCTCCTTTGGTGATAGGCATCGTTTTAGGGATGCTATTTGCCAATACCCTACGTCATAAACTCCCTATGTCATGGAATGGTGGCATACTTTTTTGTACAAAAATCCTCTTGCGTTTAGGCATTATTTTATACGGCTTTCGCATTACATTTTCTCAAATAGGCGCTATGGGGTTACAAGGCGTTGTGGCAAGCATTTTAGTGGTTGTATTGACACTTACCTTGGGGTATATTTTTGGAGTGAAAGTGTTAGGGCTTGATAAAGAGACCTCTCTTTTAACCGCAGCAGGAAGTGCCATTTGTGGTGCAGCCGCAGTGTTGGCAGTAGAAGGGGTGCTTAAAAATGAACCTCATAAAAGTGCTGTAGCTGTTGGAACAGTCGTTTTATTTGGTACATTAGCGATGTTTGCATATCCTTTGGCTTACCAGTTAGGATGGGTTCCGTTTGATATGGGACAAGAAGGGCTTTATATTGGAGCTAGCGTGCATGAAGTGGCACAAGTTGTTGGAGCTGGAAGTGCTATTGCACCAGAAGTTGCTGACAGTGCTATTATCGTTAAGATGTTTCGAGTGATGCTTCTGGTGCCTGTTTTGATGGTGATTGCATGGATGTTTCAAACCCAAGCAGAGGGTGAAAAACGTACCGTAGTTATTCCATGGTTTGCTATTGGGTTTATTGTGGTAGCGGGCTTCAACTCTTTGCACCTTTTATCTACGAATGTAATTGCATCTATAACGCTTGTCGATACTTTTTTATTGACAATGGCAATGAGTGCGCTTGGTATGGAGACGCATTTTAAAAAATTTAAAGGCGTTGGTGGCAAAGCGATGCTTTTAGCACTAGTACTTTTTGGATGGCTAGTCGTTGGAGGATTTTTTATCGTTCAGGCGTGTACACGTTATCTATAAGGATGCTTTGTTTATAATAGCGCAATTTGTTTAGAAGAGTGGAGATGAAAAAAGAAAAGCTTATTTTAGATACGCAGAACTTACAGCGTTTTATTCAGTTTCATTGTGAACGAGAGCATAATGATGTGCCAAAAAAAGAAGGCACATTACAGGTACATTGGGAAGAAAAACCTTTGTGTGTGATTTCTTATCATGTGTGTGCAGAGTGTGAAGCACTGCTTACGTATGGGTACAATAGACTCCAAAACTGTCCGCATGAGCCAAAGCCCAGTTGTCGAAAATGCCCTAAGCCTTGCTATGAAAAGCCTGTTTGGAAAAAAATGGCACATATTATGATGTACAGTGGCATGCGTTTGGGCCTCTCGAAAGTACGAAAAACTCTCTTCAAGTGAAACTTCCTTACTTAAGCCATAAAGCCTACATGCAAGAACATTATGGCGAAGCACTCTTTAGCATCCCTGTCAATCTTGAGTTTGGTTGTCCTAACCGAGAACGTGATGGCAGTGGAGGATGTACGTTTTGCCCAGAACATGGCGCGCGTGCGGCGCAAATTGCAGAGGCTAAAAATGTGGAAGAGCAGATAGAAAAAGCACTTTTATTTGCTAAAAAGCGTTACCGCGCGTCATCGTTTGCACTGTATATTCAAGCCTACACAGGCACCTTTGCCTCGCTAGTCAAACAAAAAGAGGTGTATGAAAAACTGCTCTCTTTTTACCCTTTTCGTGCCTTACACGTAGGAACCAGACCTGATTGTTTGAGTGAAGCTACTGTAGCGTATTTGTGCGAACTCAATGAAAAAAGAGACGTCGTGGTAGAGCTGGGCGTGCAAAGTTTGCACGATGAAAGCTTAAAATGGATGAACCGAGGGCACGACGCGGCGTGTTCATTGGAAGCAATTAAGCGGTTGCGGGCGAGAGGATTGAAGGTTTATGCGCATCTTATCCTTGGACTCAAAGAGGAAACACCAAACATGTGGCAACGCAGTGTGCAAGGCTTAGTCAATGCAGGCATTGATGGTATCAAGTTTCACAATCTTCACATCATCCAAGGCACACCACTTGCACGCGAATACGAAAAGAGTCCTTTTACGCTTTTAAATGAATACGAATACGCAGAATCTTTGATGGAACTTTTGCGCTTTATTCCCTCATCCATTCCCATCATCCGACTCTCCACCGACACACCCAAAAAAGAGTTAATGGCTCCCAAATGGCAGATGGCAAAAGGGCAATTTGCTGAATATGTTATTCAAAGTATGCGTTATCGAGGTATAAACCAAGGTGATTTGGTTGAAAATCAGCCCGAAATAAATTATGAAATACCACAAAAAATAAATCTAAACGATGGAAGTACGACTTTTTGGAGTCAAAACTACCGTGATTACTACCATCCAAAAGCAGGAGCGTACCGCCAAGCTAAAACCTTGTTTGTGGAAAAATCAGAGCTTAAAGAGCGTCTTGAAAAAGGAGATGTCAAGCTGTTAGATATCGGTTTTGGTATGGGCTACAACACCTTTTTAGCTTCCTCCCTAGCACAAAATCTCGCAAAACATCATTTACATGTAAGCGCGATTGACCAAGATAGACTCCTCTTACAACAAAGCGCAGATGTTGTGCAAGAGTCTTTACATGTAAAGATATTGAATGCTCTTTTTACATGTAAAAGGTATGAAGATAGCTTTACAACGGTAACATTTCTAAATTCCGAAGCGCGCTATGCCATCACGCTTTTAAAAGAGTCGTTTGATATCATCTTCTTAGACCCATTTTTAGAGAGCAATAATGCGTCTTTGGTGAGCGTGGATTTTTTCACTATCTTAAAAACACTTTTAAAACCAAGCGGTGTTTTGGTCGCATCCACATCTTTTAACGCCATTTTGGATGGCTTGCATGTAGCAGGGTTTGATACACACGTCACCAATGATGACAAGAGCGATATCAAAGGGCTTGTCGCCACACCCACCCTTAGTCCACGTGCTTTACATGTAAAGAAACCTTACCGTGATGCGCACTTAATCTTGAGTGATAAAGAGATAGAAAGTGAGCATCAAAAGCGAAGTTTGGTATGATTTTACGCAAAACGTTAAACGTTTAGCTCCCTCTCTTCTTCGTTTTTACTCGTTCGATACCTTAACTCAGCTCAATACAGAATGAGATTAGATTATAATTTGGTTTCTTCCGTTTGATTTTGCATTATAGAGTTTGCGGTCTACTTCGATAATTAAATCATCTAAAGATAAAGTATCTCTATATTCACAGACTCCTGCACTTATTGTGATTTTGTTAGAAACTGAAAAGTTATTTTTCTCTATAGTAGATTGAATTTTTTTGGCGATTGCAGCTGCGCCACTTAAATCTATTGAAGGACAAAGAATTAAAAACTCCTCTCCGCCCCAACGAGCTAAATTATCCGTAGTTCGAAGTTGTGACGCTATTGCTTTTGCTATCTCTTTTAGCACGATGTCGCCTTTGTGGTGACCGTATGTGTCGTTAATGTTTTTAAACCAGTCCACATCTATCAGTATGATTGAAAAGACACTGTTGTATCGTTTGGCGCGTTGATGCTCTTTTTGTAGCTCTTCATTAATTTTACGACGATTAAGAAGTCCTGTTAAGTAATCCGTTTGAGAGAGCTTTTCTAAAAGTTCATTTTTGGATTCAAGTTCTATATTTTTTTGAAATAATGAGTGATGTGTCAACTTTTCTATGCCATTTGCTATAGTGTTTATCTCTTCATATTCAGAAATTAAATTAGTATCATCTTGATTATTTTCTGATTTTTTACCCTCGATGATATCTTTTACATGTTGTTCTAGTGTTTTTAGCGGAGTTATTATTTTATTGCCAAGAACACGGCTAATGACTTGCCCGACAAAAAGGCTTACTAAGAAAATAACGATGATGCTGGGTATAATTATAATTAAGAGGTTGTAAAAAATTTGGCTTTTGCTGACCACGGTGACCACTGTCCAGCCTAGTGAGTCTAGGTTTGTATAGTATCCGATTTTACTATTTTTTTCAAAAACATAACTTATGCGACCAGATTGATTTGCAAATGAATCTGGTGTTTCTACTCTTTGCTTAAAGATTTCACCAAGTAAATCTTTGCGGTGATGGATAATTAGGCTACCTTTTTTATCAATAACATAACTGTACGAAGAGGAGTATGCTTCGTCTCGTTCAAAAAGATTCTTTGTTACTGAGTCCATCGAAGCATCTATAGCTACAACTCCTTGGAGTGTGTTGTCTTTGTCTATTAAAATTTTACTGATAGATACAAGCCACTCTTTTGTTACAGCCTCTTCATATGGAATTCCTCCAGAGATTTCTGGTGAAGACTCTAGTGCTGCTTTATACCACGGGCGTATTTTAGGGTTGAAGTCATCTGGCGGAGTGTATTTATTTATTAAAAGTGTTCCATCCTCGTAACCAGAATAGACAAAATTAATATTTGAAAAAGTGCTGCTATACATGTCAAAGAGTGCTAAAGCATTGTTTTTGTATCTTTGCGAATCACTGAGTGCATAGATAATTTCTGGTTGCTTTGATAGATACTCTATGGACGAGCGAAGTGGCGTAAAGTACCCCAGAATATAGTTTGTAGCAGCTTGGTTTTTGTTGCGTATAAGAGCGTAAGCACTGTTGATTCCATGGTAGTACAAAACTACAGTCATCAAAAAGCCAAAAAGTAATGTCATAAGCAAAGAGATAAGTAAAAAATTATTAAATAAGGAATTTTTAAGAGATTTGCTTTGTTTTGTTAGCATTGCTTTACCAATTTGGAAATGAAATTTTGTTTAGCAAATAAATAAAGTCTATCGTATAGGTGCTATAAAGTCAAGACATATTTATTATGCAGCTTTAAAAAAAGGAGGGGAGGGCTTGATTTTTAACGCTACTTACTTTTTTGTGTCTTTCTATTGCTTAAAAAGTAAAAGTTTAGCCCAACCTCAGCCCAATAAAAAGGGTATCCAAACCACAAATGATGCGGATTGGTTGTGATGTTAATCACCAATAGTATGATAGTAACTCAGAAAAATGACGCTAAACCTTTAGGCTCTAAATATAGAGCGATTGCGTCCTTTTTCTTTAGCCTCGTACATGGCGTTATCAGCTTTTTGTAGGAGCATGTCGAGTGTTTTTGTCATACTCTCTTTCATCGCAACACCGCTACTTATAGTGCAATGCACATGAGTCGTGTCATTGAGGATGATTTCACTCTCTTCAACCGCTTTGCGAACCTTTTCAATCAGTTTCATGACAGTTGCTTCTTCTATGTTGGTTATTAAAATCGCAAATTCTTCTCCACCTAAGCGTCCAAAGATGGCTTTATTGGGAAGATTTTGTGCGATACTTTGCGAAATGCTTTTAAGGGTTATATCTCCGCTATGATGACCAAAGCTATCATTAATGTGTTTAAATCTATCAATATCAATCATCACAGCACACACATTCTCATGTGTGTCAAAAAGTTCTTGAGAGAGTGTGAAAAATTTCCGCCTGTTTAAAATGCCTGTGAGCATATCGTACGACGCTATAAAATCAAGGTGTTGCACCATCGACTGAAATTCTAAATGCGTCTTGACACGTGCACGGAGTTCTCGAGGCTTAAAAGGTTTGGTTACATAATCAATACCGCCAATCGCATACGCCTCTTCGATCGTATCTTCATCACTTTTTGCCGTTATAAACACCACAGGGATTTTCTGCCATTCAGAATTTTTTTTCATACGTCTGCATACTTCAAAACCATCAATACCTGGCATTACAATATCAAGCAATACCAAATCAATGACCTCTTCTTTTAAGATCATTAAAGCATCTTCACCACTAGTTGCAACAACGGTATCGTACTCTTTAAGGATAGCCAGTAACATATCAATATTGGATTCGGTATCATCCACAATTAAAATCGTTTTTTTACTCTGCAACATCTTCATCCTTCAAATATTCAAGCAACACATTCATCGCTTCTTGAAATTTATATTTTTTAATCAGTGGGGTAATTTCATCATAAAGCGTTTGGGTCTTCGCTTCCAACGCATACCCGTTTAAGCGCTCTAAAATGGGTAAACACAACTGCGGTCTTCGTTTGGAGAGGGTTTCTTTGAGCTCTTGGATAAGTTCTATTAAAAGACTCTCATCAATCGCTTCTTTTACCACTTTGGTTTCTTCTATGCCATCAAACAGACGACTGGCTTTAATCTCATCAATCACTCGCTTGAGTTCTTGCTTAAACAAAGGAATATCCTCAACACCTAAACTCTCTTCTAGGCTTACCACACAAGAGTTTAAACTAAGTGCTCCAATATTAGCACTCAATCCTTTAATCGTATGAAGAAGTCGTTTGGCATCACTGTTGTGTTCTTTTATCATTGTCTCAATTAAAGCACCTTTATCTTCATATTCATGTGCAAAGTCTCTTAATATTTTCTCATACAAGCTTCTATCTTCCATCATATGTGAAAGCCCTTTTGTAACATCAATACTTTGAAAACTCACATCATACGCATCTTTTTCTTTTGCCTCGAAGCCCATACTACTTTCAGCTTGTTTGGCGGTGATATAGGACAATAATGTACTAAACAGTTTTTCCACTTCGATAGGTTTATTTAAGTGCTCATTCATGCCATGCGATTGTGTTTTTTGGATATCGGCTACCATTGCATTGGCCGTAAGCGCAATAATCGGAATCTTTTGATCCTGTGAACGAATGATTTTTGTAGCTTCGTATCCATCCATGATCGGCATTTGAATATCCATCAAGATAAGCTCATACTTTGAAGGATTGGCACGGTAAAGATCAACCGCTTCTTTTCCATTGAGTGCATCTTGGATGATAATGCCACTAAATGAGAGCATTCCATGGATAATCTCACGATTTAAAGCATTATCTTCAACCAGTAAAATATGGCTCCCACTCAGCGTTGTTAATTTAGATTTGAGTGAATGTGCTTGTGTGATGCTCTTTTGCTGATGTACAATGCCTGCACCAAAAATATCCAAGATAATGCTATGCAACAAAGAAGGGTCAATCGGCTTTTGTAAAAATACATCAATGCCTTGTGCTTTGGCAGCATGTACGATAGCTTCTTGACGATATGCACTGACCATGATGATTGTCGGTGGTACTTGCATGATCTCTTCTCGAATGCGTTTGGCTGTTTCGATACCATCAAGCCCAGGCATCTTCCAATCCATCAAAATAAGATCAAATGTTTCATTCGATGTGGCTAAAATCTCCAATGCCTCTTTGCCACTACTTGCCACACTAATGTCAACGTTAAAACCACTCAAATGGCGCATCAAAATCTGTTGCCATGAAGGAGTATCATCGACAATTAATACTTTTTTACCACTAAATTGCATCTGTGCTTCTGCTTTATCGGCAACTTCTTCGAGTGAAATTTCAAAGGCAAAATTACTTCCTTCTCCTTCACGACTCTCTACCCAGATTTTACCCTCCATCATCTCAACGAGTTGTTTGGAAATGGCAAGACCCAGTCCTGTTCCTCCGTATTTGCGTGTTGTACTGGTATCGGCTTGTGAGAAAGATCTAAACAAGCGCGCTTGTTGCTCTTCACTTAAGCCAATACCTGTATCTTTGACTTCAAATAAAAAGCGGTTTTCACCCGTTTTGGTGATATAAATTCCCACTTCTCCCTGTGCTGTAAATTTGATGGCATTGTTGGTAAGATTAATCAAAATCTGTCCTAACCGCAAGGGATCGCCAATAAACTCCATCGGGATGCTGTGGTCATACGAAACCACAAATTCAAGCCCTTTTTCATTGGCTTTAATCTCCACCAAGGTGGCTACGTTTTCAATCACACTGTGCAAATTAAAAGGTATCTTTTCAATCTCTAGCTTACCCGCTTCAATTTTACTAAAATCTAAAATATCGTTAATAACACCCAAAAGTGATTTTGAAGCATTCTCTATTTTACGAATATACTCATGTTGTACGCCACTCAATTCCGTTTGATCTAATAAATAGGTCATTCCTATAATCGCATTCATGGGTGTTCGTATCTCATGGCTCATATTGGCTAAAAAGTTTGACTTCTCTTGCGTTGCCTCTTCTGCTTTAATTTTTGCTTCTTGCAGTTGTCTATTAAAGGCGGCAAGTTGACGATTGCGCCAGAAGAACAAGGCAAAAAACACTCCCATGCCTAAGAGGATTTTCCACAATAGAGCATAATCCACACTTTGCTCAAATCGCACACTAATCCATTTGTTATAAACCTGCTGTTTTTCGGATTCACTCAGTGAATTTACCGCCTTCTCAACAATAGAATGCAACAAAGGCTCATCATTGCGTGAGGCAATACCAAGTTGCCATGTTTCCTCAAATTTTCCAGCTATTTTAATATCGAACATGCCATTTTTTTGGATGGTATAGGCAATCGTTGCTATCGTATCAATAAAACCATAAACCTTTCCCTCTTGCACCATATTGAGACCCTCTTCAACAGAATTAACTTCTGTTATTGGCATTGACGGATAGCGATTTTTTAAAATTTCACTAAAAGCATATCCTTTAACAAGAGCTATTTTTTTATCAACAATGGATTCTAGGCTGTCCACAAATATCTCTTTGTTTTTCGTCGCTATCACAAGAGGAAACGTTAAATAAGGTGTTGTAAAATCCATTGTTTTAAGTCGTTCAGGTGTTTGCATCGCTAAAGAGAGAATATCACACTGGCGATTTTTCGCTTTTTGTAAACTCTCTTCCCAATTTTTTGTGGGAATTAAACTAATACTAATACCTGAGCGATCTTGCATCAACTTTATTAAATCAGCCGCCATTCCCACATGCTTTCCCTCTTCATCAATGTGCTCAAAAGGCATCCACGAAGGGTCGATACACATTTTAATGCTACCTTTTTGTTGAAGATATGCCTGTTCTTCAGGTTCAAAAATAACCTTAGCTACTTCTTTTGTCTTGATTATTTTATCTTCAAACTTTACCCCAATCCATTCAACGACCAATGTTGATTTTTCTTTGGTTGTTATACTTTCTAATGCTTTTTGTATGATACTTTGCAAAATAGGCCAATCGGAACGTACCCCAAAACGTAAATCCTCTTTATTAATTCCAGGCATTACAAATTCATCCACAATGACAACATTCACTAAATTATTTTTTTTGATATGATAATTGATGACCGACAAATTCATGACAATCGCATCAATTTTCCGAAAACTAAGTGCCTTGGTCAACTCCTCAGACGAATCAAACTCTACCAAATCCATTGTACCCAAAGCCTTAAGTTCACGGCTGTAAAAAACATCTTTAACGATACCAACTTTTTTCCCGTTTAAGCTCTCTATGCCACGATACGATCCAAAATCATCCCTTACAAACACAACCGTGGGTATCTCATAATAAGGTTCTGTAAAAAGAGTAAAGGCTTTGCGTTCTTCCTTGTACGAGATGTCTGCTATCATATCAATCTTTTTTTGCTTAAATCCCTCAATATTATTTGGCCATGTATCTATTTTGGCATCAAAAGCAATGCCTGTTTTCAAGGTTAACAGTTGACAAAGATCACTAACATAGCCTTTAAATTCTCCATTTTCTGCATAAGAGAACGGAATAAAATCACTCATAACCCCCAAACTCACACGCGGATGTGCTTCAATGAACTGCTTTTCTTCCTCCGTAAAAGAAATGCTAGACTCATGTTTTTTGACGGCTCCAAAAATCAAAGGATCAAAAGATGCAACCGTTTTAGCCAAATCCATTTCAGTATACAACTGCCCGATTTTACGAATCTTCTCGTTATCAATGCTGCCTATGGGATAACTTTTTGCCAAAATGAATTTAGCGCTCTCTCTGGCTTCAAACAAAAGCGCTTCTTTGCTTTTATTTTGGGTGTTATATTCTTTGAAAATCAGATCAACGATCTCTTCTTGGTGCGTGATAGCATAGTCCCATCCTTTGTTGCTAGCATCCCTAAATGCCTTGACCACTTTTGGGTTTTTTTGCGCCAGAGTTTTGGAGGTAAAAAGATTCACGTCATACATTTCGACCCCTGAATTACTTGGATCTAAGACATTATAAGAGATTTTCTTTTGTTGTAACGTAAAAGGTTCATTCGTTAAAAAAGCAGAATACGCATCGACTTTTCCACTGATAAAATCATCCAGATTAAACGTTGAAGGAACCAATTGAATATCTTTAGTGTCAAGCTGATAGGCTTTAAACATTTGTCGATAATTGGCGCTGTTAAAATCCGCAATCGAAGCCATCAGTTTTTTATCTTTCAATCCAGAGGGTAAAACGATATCAGGTTTAGTGATAATGGCTAAAGGGGAGCGTTTAAAATAGTTAGCAACTAACACAATAGGCTTACCATCCATCCACTCTTTAATAAGCCCTGATCCCCAAATACCAAAATCCTTCTTCCCACTTTCCACTTCACCCATCAAATCAACACCATTCTCATACTCATAAATAGAAACATCCAGTCCTACCTCTTTGTAAAACCCTTTGGCTTGAGCCGCATAAAAACCTGCAAATTCAAACTGATGCTTCCATTGTAATTGAAGGGATACTTTTTCGAGGGGTTTGGCACATAACGATGAAAAAAACACCATCAATACAAGTAAAAAAGAAAATGAGCGCACAAGGACTCCTCAAGCTATAATTTTGAAAATTATTTTAGCAGATTTAAGTCTCAAACGGGTCTTAAAAAACTTTTGTGTGACTTTAAGACCTATTTGAGACCATAGTTCTGTATAATGTAAAAAATAGACTTAAAGGTCGTAAGATGCCAAAGAAACAGACGATTCTTGTCGTGGACGATACTGAGATCAATGTTGATATTTTAATCAGTATTTTAAAAAAATACGATGTCATTCCTGCCCTAAATGGTCAAGATGCCTTAGATATTGTCAAAAGTGAACATGTTGATCTTATCTTGCTCGACATTATGATGCCTGAAATGGATGGTTACCAAGTCTGTCAAAAGCTCAAAATGGATGAGCATACTAAAAATATTCCGATTATTTTTATTACCGTCAAAAGCAGTGAAGATGATGTTAAAAAAGGCTTTGAGTATGGAGCTGTAGATTATGTCATGAAGCCCTTTAATCCTGTTGAACTTCTAGCCCGCGTTAAAACGCATTTAGACCTTCAGACCTATCAGCACCACTTGGAACAACGTGTTGAAGAAGAGATTGGGCGCAATCGCTTGCAAGACCAGATGCTACACCAACATGCCAAACAAGCCTCTATTGGCGAAATGCTCATGCACATTGCGCATCAATGGAAACAACCCCTTAGTGAGTTAGGTTCAATCAATCTTTCACTTTTAGGTAAACTCGAACAAGGAACCCAACTTGAGTCTAAAACACTCTATCATACCTGTGAACAAGTAGAGCAGATTATCAAATTTATGTCCGATACCATTCAAACGTTTCAAGACTTTTACAAACCCATCACGCAAGATAGCTTTTTTTCTGTCGATGATGTGGTTCATCAAGCCTCCAATATCGTCTCAGCAACGTATGATTATCACAATATTGCCCTTGAAATTCACAAAGAAAAAACGCCAAAGACTTATGGTAATGCTAATGAATACGCACAGATTATCCTCAATCTTCTCACCAATGCCAAAGATGCCCACGTTGCCAATAAAACAAAATCTCCAAATGTTACTATTCGCATCTCGCAAGAGAACAATCGCTCCATTGTATGTATCACCGATAATGCGGGAGGCATACGTGATGTGTGTATGGAAGAGCTTTTTGAACCGTTTAAAAGCTCCACACATAACTCTGGTATCGGGCTGTATATGAGTAAAGTTATTGCTGAAAAAAATGGTGGAAGCATCGCTCTTGAGCCTTTTGAAGATGGCACCAAATGTACGGTGGTCATGTAGTGATATTGCATGGACTTAAAAAATTTAATTTGCTCTTCGTCGAAGACAACGCACGCTTTACCACGCACACCCTAGAGTTTTTAACCCCTTATTTTAAAACCATTTATCACGCACCCACGATTACAGAGGCCAGAAATATTTTTGACACAAAAGAGATTCATGCGTTATTGTGTGATGTTATGTTGCCTGATGGCAATGGTCTTGATTGTCTCGAATATATCAGGTCTCACGATAGCACAATGCCCATGATGGTACTCAGTGCCCATAAGGATGAAGATTTTTTGTTTAAAGCGATTCCACTGGGGCTAACACACTATCTTATTAAGCCCATTACGCTTAAAGAATTTACATCGGCACTCACCAAAATAAGTACCATTTTAAACGCACTCCATCAGCAAAAACTTCCCATTACTGCTACAACGTATCTCGACACGGCTAATCATACATTGATTTGTGATCAAGAGACAAAAGAGCTCACGCAAAGAGAGATGCGCTTTTTAAAGCTTGTTGTATCGCATCCTTCCATGGTTATCACCAAAGAGATGATTGGAAATGAAGTTTATGCAGAGACTATCATGAGTGAAGCGGCTCTGAAAAATCTTGTCCTTAGATTGCGTAAAAAAATCAATGAGCCTTTTTTAGAAAGTGTCGCAGGGGAAGGCTATCGCTTGTTAAATGTTCCGCCAAAAAAAAATCAATAAAAGTAAAATACTTACATTTTAGCCCTCTTACGCATCTGCTAGTACGAGTATAAACAGTAGAAATATTCTCTTTTTTTGATAAAATTACAAGATAGTACGTTAAAAGCTTAACTCTATTAAGGAAATTTTGTGTTGACCCATTTAAATGAGACGCTTCTTAAAGTTGTCGTGATTATTGCCATTCTTGTGATGTTTGTTATTCTTTACCTTACGGGTATTCTCTTTGTCTTCGATGCCACTTCGCACTTTTCTGTTCTTTTACACAAGCTTGCAGCACTTCTGATTATTGGGCTTTTAGGTGTGCATGCTTGGTTGCGACGCTGTACGATTAAACGGCTTTTGCAAGAGTCTTTTGCCATTCTTACCAACACACATATTCGCCATGAAGACAACATTGAGTTTCTCATTCATAACACTAAAAATCAATCGTTTCACGAGCTCTGCTTATGGTTTCAGTGGGATAGTGCTTGGCTTCAATCGGAGCTTTTAAAAAACCATGTTCACATTCACCGTGTGAAAGATACTTTAAAAACCATTGCCAAAGCTAACAACAAAGATATGTTTGAAATACTTTTGCTCATGATGAAATTACATGTAGAAAAAAAGAATCCATCTCCTGTGTATAAAAGTGTGTGTTCACGTCTGTAAAAGAGAAGGCTCTTAAAAGCTATTTTAAAGATAGTTCTCTTTGCTAATATACAGTGCAAAGGAGAACATTTTTTATTTTAAACTTCTTTAGCGTCCGCTAAGACAAGCGCAAAGAGTACATTCACCCCATGCCCTTTAAGTGACTCATACGCCTCTTCCAACGTGCTTCCCGTGGTGACAATGTCATCTATCAAAATAGCATCTATTTTATCGTTACATGTAAAGACAAAATCACGTTTATTCGCTTGTCGGTAGGCTTTGCTTTTCCCCGAATAACTCTCGTGATTTTGTGCTCTTAAGCTGCCATACAGTGGTACGAGAAAAGGCTGGGTTGCTTTGGCTAAAATCGCACTGTGCGAATAGCCGTGTCTCACATGGTCATCAATGGGAATGGCGTAAATGCCTTTGGGAAGAGGGAAGGTTTTTAAAAATTCAAAAAAAGTGTGCTTTCCTAGTTGTGCGAAGATTTTCGCACCCACATAGGTGTGTTTGGTATGAAGCAGTGGAGCTATGTCGCTATAGCTATAAAACGAGTACACTTTAAGCCCATTCTCTAACACTCTAAAAGCAGGGGTTGGGGCTAAAATTGTCTGTAAGCAATTTTTGCAAAGCAGGTGCCAACTAAGATTTAAACAAAGATGGCAACGCATTACATGTAAGGATTAGTCGATTTTGAGAATGGTTAAAAAGGCTTCTTGAGGGAGCTGTACTTTACCGATAGATTTCATACGTTTCTTTCCCTCTTTTTGTTTTTCTAAGAGTTTTCGCTTCCTCGTAATATCACCACCGTAACATTTTGCCGTGACATTTTTACCCATGGATTTAACGGTTTCTCGTGCGATAACTTTGGTACCAATACTCGCTTGAATCGCCACTTCAAACAGTTGCCGTGGAACGATCTCTTTCATCGCTTTAACAAAATCACGACCTCTACTTTGCGCACTCACGCGTGGCACAATGATGGAAAGTGCGTCCACAGGCTCACCCGCAACTAGCAAATCCAGCTTCACCAAATCACCCACTTGATACCCAATAGGTTCATAATCAAAGCTAGCATAGCCTTTGGAGACGGATTTGAGTTTGTCATAAAAGTCCATCACGATTTCATTGAGAGGAATTTCATACTCTAAAAGTACACGCTCAGGACTTAAATAGTCCATCTTTTTTTGCATACCTCGTTTGTTATTCATCAAAATGATGATATTGCCTAAAAACTCCGTCGGCGTTAAAACCGTTGCTTTGACGTAAGGCTCTTGAATCTCTTCAAATTCATTGACTGGTGGAAGTTGGCTTGGGTTTTGAATATCTAAAATAACACCTTTGGTCGTTTTGACTTTATAGGTAACTGTTGGTGCTGTGGCAATCAAATCAAGGTCAAACTCTCGTTCCAAACGCTCTTTAATGACTTCCATGTGTAAAAGTCCCAAAAAGCCAACCCTAAAACCAAAGCCAAGGGCGGCAGAAGTTTCAGGCTCATACGAGATGCTTGAGTCGTTGAGTTTGAGTTTATCAAGTGCGTCTCTGAGTTCTTCAAATTTGTCGGTTTCAATGGGATAGAGTCCTGCAAACACAAACTGTTTGACCTCTTTAAAGCCAGCGATTGGCTCTTTCGTTTTGTTACGAAAATCGGTGATTGTATCGCCCACTTTAACATCGCCTACGTTTTTAAGACCCAAAACGACAATGCCCACTTCACCCGTTTTAATCATCAATGTTTTTTCTAATACGAGTGGATGCGGATACATAAGGTTTAAGACTTCATGCTTTTTGCCTGTACCCATCACATAAACTTCTTGCCCTTTTTTAATCGCACCATCGTAAACACGAACAAGGGCTAGAGCACCCAGATAGTTATCAAACCAACTATCGTAAATCAGCGCTTTAGTGGGGGCATTTTCATCGCCTGTAGGAGATGGGATTTTATCGACAAGGGTATCAAGAAGTTCTCTAATCCCAATACCGCTTTTGGCACTCACATTTAAAGCTTCCGAACAATCCAGCCCAATGGTATGCTCAATCTCATCTTTCACGCGCTCAGGATCAGCGGCAGGAAGGTCTATTTTATTGATAACGGGAATAATCTCTAGGTTATTTTCAAGGGCGATATAAACATTCGCAATGGTTTGCGCTTCAACACCCTGAGAGGCATCGACAACCAAAAGTGCGCCATCACTGGAAGCTAACGAGCGGCTGACTTCATACGAAAAATCCACGTGACCTGGGGTGTCAATAAGGTTAAGAATATACGGCTGACCCTCTTTCACATACGTTAAACGTACACTTTGTGCTTTAATGGTAATGCCACGCTCTTTTTCGATGTCCATGGTGTCCATCATCTGCGTGGTCATCTCACGTTCACTCACCGCACCACACTCTTGAATAAGACGGTCAGCTAAGGTACTTTTACCATGGTCAATATGAGCAATAATTGAGAAGTTACGAATATGTTTTTGCATTAGATGAAGAGTCCATTAACACTTTCATTGTGATACACTCGACGAATGACTTCCGCAAACACGGGAGCGACACTTAAGACTTTGATTTTGTCGCAAGCTTCTTTTAAAGGAATCGTATCGGAGACAACCAGTTCATCTAATTCCCCTTTAGCGATACGCTCATACGCAGGACCACTCAAAACAGGGTGCGTGCAACATGCCATGACGCTGGTGGCTCCCTTTTTCTTGAGCACTTCAGCGGCCTTAACGATGGTGCCTGCGGTGTCTATCATATCGTCAACCAAGATGACATCTTTACCTGTCACGTCGCCTATGATGTTCATCACTTCGGATTCATTGGCTTTTTCACGGCGTTTATCGACGATGACCATATCGACACCCAAGAGTTTTGCAAAACTTCTAGCACGCGCAACACCTCCAATATCGGGACTTGCGATGATGGGATTTTTAAGATTTTTAGCTTTTACATAATCGTTGAAGATGATAGAACCGTACAAGTTATCGACGGGAATATCAAAGAAGCCTTGAATTTGACCTGCATGCAAGTCAATCGTAACCACGCGGTCAATGCCTGCGGTTTGAATCATATTGGCAACCAGTTTTGCGGTAATCGGAACTCTTGGAGCTGCTTTTCTATCTTGTCTGGCATAGCCAAAATAAGGCATAATCGCCGTAATGGTGCTGGCCGAACTGCGACGAAGGGCATCGGTTAAAATGAGAAGTTCCATCAAGTTTTCATTGGCAGGGGCACAGGTAGATTGGATGATAAACACATCTTTCCCGCGTACACTTTCGCTAATTTGCACACTAATTTCGCCATCACTAAAGGCTTTGATTTCAGCCGCGGAGAGCGGTAAAGAGAGATGTTTTGCCACACGTTTGGCAAACTCTGGATTGGCTGTTCCTGCAAAGACTTTGTAGCCTCTCATCGTTATGTCCTTATAAGTAAAAAGTAGTGGATTTTACCCTAAGCGCACTTAAAATCTCTTTTTGAAGGTCTGTTAACATTTCCTTAACATTGAAACGTCATAATTTCATTACAAATTTTAAAAAAGGAAAATTAAATGAATAGCTTAAGAAGAGTGACGTCACTCACCATCACATTCTCATTTTTCATTATGAGTTACACAGGTATTTTACTCTTTATCGCCCCTAAAGGCCGTGTGGCAAACTGGATGAACTGGGAGCTTTTTGGACTCGACAAAACACAATATACTAACTTACATGTAACATTTATGGTGCTGTTCTTGGTCGGAATGATATTTCATCTCTATCTTAACTGGAACCTTTTATTGGCTTATTTAAAAAATAAATCACGTCAGTTTTCATTATTGACTAAGGAATTTATTTTTGCTGTAGCCATCAATGCTCTTTTTGTCGTAGGAACCCTTTATTATTGGACACCGTTCGATCAATTTTTGGATTTTGAAGAGGACGTCAAAAGCTCATGGGAGAAACAAGCGAAGAAGGCACCTTATGGGCATGCTGAACTTTCAACACTTGAGGAATTTGCTCAAAAAACAGGAATGAATGTAGAAAAAATCATAGAAAAACTCAAGGCTAAAAATCTTCAAGGGGTGAGTGCAGATAAAACCATTGAAAAAATTGCCAAGGAAAATGGCAAATCTCCCTCAGAGCTTTTTGATATGATCAATACACCGAAGAAGTAGAATTTTTCTACTTCTTACGCACGGCTTGAGATAACAATACCAAGAACAATCAGTGCTAAACCTAACACTTTGTAGAGTGTTACGCTTTCTGAAAATAAAAAGACAGAGGAGAGAAAAACAACAACAAAGGTTAATCCCATAAAAGGATAGGCGTAGCTTAGTTCAAACTTTGTCATTGCTGCCATCCAACACAAAGAGGCAACGAAAGCAGAGACAAATCCGCTTAAGATGAAAGGGTCTAAAAAAAGTTTGAGTAAAAAAACTATTTTAGCCATACTCTCTTCAGGTAAATGTCCATAATTAGGTATACGCCATTTAATTACCAACTGACCATAAACGGTAAAAAAAATCGTTCCAAAAATATACAAATGTGCCATTATCGTTCACTCCATTGCTTTAAAACTTCACACACTTCATCAATTTCTTTGTAGTTCAACCCATAATACATAGGCAAGCGCACCAAACGCTCACTCTCTTGGGTTGTATACACATCCTGCCCATCAAAACGCCCAAATTTAAGACCAGCAGGCGCACTGTGAAGGGGAATGTAATGAAACACTGCCCCAATATTTTTAGCTTTAAACGCTTCCAAAAGAGCACTTCGTTGCTCCAAGTCTTTCACTTTGAAGTAAAACATGTGCGCATTGTGCACACAGTGTTCTGGGATAAACGGAAGTTCGATAAGTCCTTTGTGCTCCAAAGGTAACAGCATTGCATGATACGCATTCCAACTTTGCATACGATGTTCTTGAATGACCTCTGCCATCTCTAGTTGACCCCACAAATACGCCGCTTGAAGCTCACAGGGAAGGTAACTACTTCCGATATCGACCCAACTGTATTTGTCCACCATCCCCCTAAAAAAGAGACTGCGGTTGGTGCCTTTTTCACGGATAATTTCAGCCCTTTGGATAAATTGTTCATCATTAATAAGCAACAATCCGCCCTCACCTCCACTGGTTACATTTTTGGTTTCGTGAAAACTAAACGCACCCAAATGTCCTATTGTTCCTAAGGGTTTTCCTTTATACGTACTCTCAAATCCTTGTGCCGCATCTTCTACCACAAAAAGATTGTAACGGGTTGCTATCTCCATAATGATATCCATCTCACAGGCTACACCTGCATAGTGCACAGGAACTATCACTTTAGTTTGAGGCGTAATGGCTCTCTCAATGAGTGTTTCATCAATGTTCATGGTCTTAGGATTGATGTCTACAAACACAATTCTAGCCCCTCGAAGCGCAAAAGCATCAGCTGTGCTGACAAAAGTGTAACTTGGCATAATAACCTCATCACCTTCTTGGATGTCCAACAAAAGTGCTGCCATTTCAAGGGCATGCGTGCATGATGGGGTCAGCAAAGTTTTTTTACATGTAAGTCTCTCTTCAAACCATTTTTGGCATCGTCTACTAAAAGCCCCATCGCCAGAAATTTTAAGACTTTTCATCGCTTCTAAAACATATTTTTCTTCATTACCAACGTGGGGAGGCTTATTAAAATGTATCATTTATTCCTACTTTTCATAAAGTTTAGGGCATTTTCACCCTCATTTAAAATCAAATCTAACACGCTCACCCCATGTTCAAAGGGAGGAAAAAGTTGATGGTATTCTTGATATCCACCGTAATTCATCCATTCGACACCAATGCCCGCATCTTTGAAAATTGACTCATCCAAATAATCACTCGCCGCAGGACCACTTAGATACGTTGAGGCACCTAGTTCTTGACACAATGCCAAAAGACGCTCACTTTTTCCCTCGCTCAAAACAAATTCTCTGGAATCGTAAATTTTGGTTGTAATGCCAAGCATTTCGTTAATGGCATCGATAAAATGGCGGTTGATATCGCTGATGTATTCGCTTGTTGCATTCATATATAACGCTTCTAAGCGGTCTCTATATGCTTTAAACTGCGGAGCTTTGGCATAACTTTGCGAAATGGTTCGCCAATGATTGACGTTCCATTTCGTATCGGTAATTTTCGTTTCATTGATTTTTTGGTGCAAACTCTCTTGACGTACGGGAATACTGAGCCATGAGAGCCCATTTTGCGTTTTGATTTTATTGCGGTTGCGCCAATCGTTTTTGGTGTACTGCATATCGTCGTACAACACAAACGCATCTACACTGCCAATGATGTCAAAATAGCCTTTCCACGGAATATAGTTAGACTGTAAAATTGCTACTCTCATACGTTAATCGTTTCTTGAATGATATACAATGGACGACGTTTCACTTCATCAAAAATCTTCCCAATATACAATCCCACAATGCCAATGATAGCAAACAAAAGACCAAACATAAAGAACATGGAAACCATCAAACTGGTCCACCCTTCCGTCGTTGTGCCATAAATAAAAAAACGTGTCACCAACCATAAAGCAAATCCCAAGCTGGCTGTTGCTATAAAAAATCCCAGTTGAATAGAGAGGCGAAGGGGCTTGTTGGAGTGCGAAACAATGGAGTCAATCGCTAAGCGAATCAACTTACTAAGGGTATAGGATGAACTGCCATGCGCCCTTGGGGCATGGGCTATTTCAATCACGGTCTTGCGAAAACCCACCATCTTAGCAAAGAGTAAAAAATCACGGCTTTGCTCACGGTATGAGTTAATCGTATCAATGACTTTTCGGGCGTAAATGCCAAAATTCGCCAGTGAATTATCTTGTTTGGTGTCGGTAAAATACTCCAACACTTTATTAAAAGCTTGTGAGCCTAACTTCTTAAAAAAGCTGTCTTGACGTTCAATGCGTTGTCCAAAAACGATATCATACCCCTCCATGGCTTTGGCATAAAACTTCACAATCTCTTCGGGTTGGTCTTGCAAATCGCAATCCATCACCACCACCCATTCACCCTTGGCATGATCCAACCCTGCGCTAATCGCATAGTGTTGCCCAAAGTTCCGTGAGAGATTAATACCTTTGACGCGTCTATCTTTCGTACACAAAGTTTCGATGCACTCCCACGAATTTTGAGGACACGCATCGTTGACGAGAATGATTTCAAACGAAGGCGTGATGGAAGAAAGAGCATGCACCAAACGCTCATACAATTCTGGCAAACACGCTTTGCAACCGTAAATAGGAGAGACCACACTGATTTTGACAGAGTCCACTAAAAACCTTTACATGTAAGATTATTGAGCGGGTATTATACGCTTTTTCTTTGGAGGTTTTGCTTTACGCTTTTCGTATAAAGGATTTTTTTCGAAAACATACAGCGTGTACTTTCCAACGTTAAAACGATCAATGGGATCTGGCATATTGAGATTCTTTATTCCGAGTTCCAAATGCTCAATGTCTTTAGGTTCAACCATAAAAAAGACTTTTTCATCGGTTGAATCTTTTTGATACCATCGATCACTCGAAAGCCACTTAATGAGACTTACCCCTTTAGCATCAATCTCAATCGGACGAATATCCACCTCTCCATTGCTAAACACCGTGTAAATGTGCGAATCCCAATACGTCGCATACCCAAAACGTAAATCTCTGCTTTTGAGCTCCTCCACCAACGCAATACGCTCATCCACAATACAACGCCATTCTTTTGGTGAAATATAGCTCCACGATAAGCCTAAGGCAATTACCAAACACACAGAGAGTAACAGTTTCATAAAGAGGGAAAAGAAACGCCACATGATGACATTACACAGTAAAATCATCATTAAAAAAGGAGAGATGTAGCGAATATTGTTACGCGCCGCCCATGCATGTTCGTGCAAGGATGTGGTCATGTAAAGGGTAAAGATAAGGGCAAATCCTACGTAAGAAAAAAGGACGAAAAAGCGCTCCGTTGCGCTCATTTGGTAAAACGCTTTCTTTACATGTAAGGCTGGGATAATCAAAACAAACGGGTAAAGAAAAAATTTAATGAGAGAAATACCGCCCTCCAGTGAAGAAGCACGCACACCCTCATTCCATTCAGCACCTATAAAATTGAGCAGTCCCACAAACGCATGGGCTATATGAACGGGTAAACTCTCTAGAGGCATTAACTCCGCATTATTCGCTCCACCTGCAATTTTGAGCTCTTCAATTAAGTTTTGATGTGCAAAAACACCCCAAGCCATGACTGCACACGCGAATAAAAAAATAACAGCTTTTTTAACCGACCACAGACGCTTTATGGCTCCTTGAAATGTTTTGAGTGAATCACGAGCAAAATAAATTGAAAGGCCTAAAGCACCAAAAAAAGGGACCACATAGTAGACAAAAAAACGTATAGGATTGGCAAGCACTAAAAGATACAGCAGTGCCATAAACACGATAAAGGCTTTGATTTGCGTTCGACGAGAAATGACATGAGGACTTAGTTTTCGAAAGATAAACATAAAACCAATCATAAAAATAAAGTACCACGTATAAGCTGCTTCACCATACAATTCACGCAAATACATAGGAGAATAGCCAATACATACAACCACACCACCCATAACCGAAGCAACAGGAGAGAGCATAAGAGAGCGAAGAAATTTATAAATAACTGCCACCATAAACACACTAACAGCAAACACAGTAAATGCATGGGAAAAGTATCCATTTTTTCCAACTAAAACCCAAGGAATCACTAACGCCTGTTTGTAAAATACCCACAAATCGTTATTGACATACCACCAATGACTTGGAAAAAAACTTCCCGATATCACCATCTCCTCAGCCAAAATGTTGGCAATAGCAGCATCCGAATTAAAGTAAGCACGATAAGTCTTAAAAATATAAAAGCTGATTTCAAAAAGAACGGTACCCAATAAACATAGTGCTAAAAATAAAAGAACCGTGTCACGTGATAAAAACGTGTGCGAGTGGGTACGCATCGTCTATTCCTGATGAGATAAAAAAGTCATCGCTCGCGCATAAAAAGGGGTGTTTTCAAACCCTTCACGTTTGAGTTCTGCTAAGTAAAGAACTAAGCGTTCATCTATTTTTGAGATAATTTCAGCGCTATCGTCACTTAAGATGATCAGTTCAATATCTTTTCGATCAATCGTACCATGCGCTACCATTGTTGTTTGTATAAAATCAACCAGTTTTTCCCAATACGCCTTACCGTACAAGAAAATACTAATTTTTGTAATTTTCCCCGTTTGTGTTAACGTTAGTGCTTCAAACAGTTCGTCCAATGTTCCAAAGCCTCCAGGAAAAATAACATATGCCAAAGAATACTTAATCAGCATTACTTTGCGCACAAAAAAATAGTCAAAGCTTAGATGTTGTGTTGTAAATTTATTTCCCGCTTGTTCGTGAGGTAAATTGATATTTAAGCCAATGGATTGACAATTTTTGGACTCATACGCCCCTTTATTGGCTGCTTCCATAATGCCTTTTGATCCACCTGTCACGATGGTATACCCTTTTTTCCCAAGAGCATGTGCTAAGTCTTGCGCCTCTTTATAATAGGGATTTTTTTCATCAAAACGTGCACTGCCAAAAAAAGTGACCGCAGGCCCCAAATCCCTGAGTGCATCAAACCCTTTAACAAAATCAGACATAATGCGTGCAACACTTGAAGTATTTGAACGATCGGTATCTTTAATATGCATGGCTTACCTTAATTTTTCAAGGCGCTCACGCTTGGTGCCAATCTCCCCAATTTGTACCCCAAAGTTACCATCAACAATGACTACTTCACCCATGGCAATCACTTTATCGCCCACTAAAATTTCCAAAGGGTCATTTGCTAATTGATCCAGTTCAATGACAGAGCCTATATCCATACTTAAGACATCTTTGAGCAACATCTTTTTAGAGCCAATCCGAACACGAATCGGTAATTTAACATCTTTAATTAATTCGATATTGTTAAGTTCTTCTTGCGAAATAGAAGCGCTACCTTTCTTATGCTCCCCCGCATCTCTTTCAACCTCTTTTTTAATACCCGTTCCCTCTTCTGATATCATCGAAGTCAATTCAGAGGTAATGGCAAAGGCTATCAAATCGTGTGAATGATGGACAGAGAGACTGTAAATGAATAGTTTTTCATATCCTTTAAAATCTATCTCACTGTTAGGATTGATGTACTCAATACCTTCTATCGTGAAGTTGAGTTTTGGCATTCCTTTTTGACTGCCAAGGGAACGTGAAAAAGAGCTTAAGATATTGGAAATGACCTCTTTGGTTGCATCCAAATCCTCCGCATCCATATCTTCTTTTTCGTTTCCTTCCCCGCCAAGCATCATATCACCAATAGCCGTAGCAATGGAGGTTGCAATAGTCACGCGCATATGCCCGTGCATATCTCCATCAACATTTACATCCAATTTAGCCATTGGCGGAACGAGTTTAATTTTACTTTCACCATTCTCTTCTTTGTTCAGCTCAACCTTCGGGGCAATCCCAGTCAGCCCTTCAATCGTTGAGATAATCTCTTGCTCTAATAACTGTACAAATGTACCCATGCTTTACCCTTGTGTATCAAATGAAGAGATTTTTGACATTCTAAAATGTTCCAATTTTTCAAGTGCACTTTTAATCTCATCTTTATCGGTTCTTACCAATTCTTCAATTTTAATTGATTTACGAAAACGATGTAAGCCAATTTCCGCTAAAAAAAGCTCTTTTTTATCAATCATCACGATGGCTTTATCATCCGCAGGTCGATCTAGCCGAACGATGTCTCCTTTTTTTAAATCAAGGAGTTCTCCAACGCTGAGTTCCGCTCGTCCAATAATCGCTTCATTAAAAACTTCGGCTCGTGAAATGAGTGTGTTTAACTCTTTGTTACGGCTTTTTTTAGCACTGGTTTCACCCAACATAATATCACGATTTGCTAAGCGCGATAAAATTGGCTCCAGATAAATAACAGGGTAACATAAGTTAATCATACCGCTAGAATTGCCAATGATAATCTCCATCACCACCATAATGACAATTTCATTTTGTGAAACAATCTGTACAACATTGGGGCTGGACTCTTTGGTCTCAACCGTTGGATACATATCGGTGATGGGTGCCCACCCCTCTTTGAGACGTTGCATAACGATACGTAAAATGGCATCCAACAGATTGAGCTCAATATCGGTAAGTTCTCTGGTTGCCTCATACGACTCACCAAGGCCCCCTAAAAGTCTGTCAATCATTGGAAAGGCAATGGAAGGGTTGATTTCAATAACGCAGTTGCCATCCAAGGGCTTAATCGAGAAGACGTTAAAACTGGTCGGGCTTGGTAATGACATCAAAAACTCACCGTAGGTCATCTGGTCAACCGAATGTAGTTGAATTTCGACGATGCTACGCATAATGGCAGAAATTTGCGAAGCAAGGTTTCTCGCCATTTTGTCGTGAATGCCTTTGACTGCACGTAACTGCTCTTTGGAAACTCTATTAGGGCGCTTAAAATCATACAAAATAATTTGACGAGTATCACTGCCATCACTTGAACCAACTGCGACATCGCCCTCTTCTTCTACCACCTCAAGAAGGGCGTCGATTTCTTCTTGGCTTAAAATATCAGCCATGGTGCATTCCTAACTCTTCTTTAATTTTTGCTAATAATTTTTTATGGATTTGTGAAATTCGAGACTCGCTAATTTCTAAAATATCGCTAATCTCTTTGAGATTAAGCTCTTCAAAATAATATAACTGAATAATCATCTGTTCGCGCTCACTAAAGTGAGTCAAAATCTGATGCACCATTTCCATAAGTTGGTCTTTTTCAACGGTTTGTGCCGTATCTTCAGCTGAAAGAACTGTTATTTGCTCATTCAGTGACATCACAGAGACAATCATTGCACTGTTGCGTGCTTCGGCTACTTTTTCGATATCCTCATTCAATACTTTTGCCAAATAAGCATCATCTGGTTCTTTTCCATGTTCACCCAAATACGCTGTAATTTCATGGTCAACGAGTTTAATAAGGCGTCTGTTAGAGCGACTCATCGTATCTAAGGAGCGTAAAAAATCGAGCATTGAGCCGTACACACGTTTTTTCCCATATCCCCAAAAAGAGTCATTTTGCTCTTTATCGTAACGACGAGAAAGTTTAATCATCTCTTCAGTACCAATGGATATCAAATCATTCACATCCACGGAAGCGGGGAGTCGTTCACGCAAACGATATGCCATAGCACGCACAGCAGGAAGGTATTGTATGACCAGTTCATCTTGTTCTTTTTTAAGATTCTGGCTGTAAGGATTAAGCTGCTTGTTTGCCGATGGATTCATCACTATTTGTTTGACCTTTCATAATCTTTTCATATTTTTGATTCATTTGATCAAGGCTTCCCAAAAGCGTATCCATTACTTTTTCTCTTGCATCCAATTCTTGAATAAAGTAATCTCCGATACTTTCATGGTCTTGCTTGTTAAAAACAGTTTTTCCAATGCGACTAAAGTCAAAGAAATTCATCACAGCAACATGAATAATTAAATAAAAAACCAAGGTGATTTCAAGGGTATAAAAGAGAATCTGTTCAGGCTCATCAAAATTTAAAATTGAAAAAATCAGTCCAATAAAAAAACCACAAATGGTAAAAAAATAGATAAAATTATCCGACTTGACCATGCCCTACCTTTTATGCAATGTATCTAAAACTGCTCAATAATCCGCTTAAAGAAGCTTCCAAAGCTTTTGCCTGTGTCATTTTGAAGCACTTTTCGTTCCATTTTATAGATTAAATTATTGGCAATACGCTTCATATCCAGTGATGCCAGAGAATTTGGCGCATCATTGGTAAAAAGGGTGCGTTGTTTAATGCTTTTTGAAATCAGTTTATCCTCTGGTAATTTGCCAATCAAATTTAAACTTAAACCTGGAATATTTCCCATGGCTACTTTATTGATTTTTTCAAAAATAAGCTGAGCTTCTCGTTCGTTTTTGGTCATATTTAAAAGTAAATGAATATGGGATTGTGTTTTACTTGTAATTTTAATCGTGGCATACGCATCGGTAATAGCAGCAGGATCAGGAACGGTGACTACAATGACTTCATCGGCTGCTTCTAAGAAGAGTTGGATATGCTCTCCAATGCCCGCTCCCGTATCAATAATCATAAAATCCAGTTCATCCAACACTTTGGTCTCTTCTAAAAAACGCTCAAACAAAAACTGTTCAGAGTACTTTAAAATTTCATCACCACTCTCGCCTGGAATCAAAATAAGATTTTTTTTGATAGGCACGATGATATCAGAGAGTGCGCATTCCCCTTTGAGTACATGTAAGATGTTTTTATCAATTCTCACATTTAAGATAACATCTAAATTTGCTAAACCAATATCCGCATCAAAAAGAGCAACCTTATAGCCATTGTTGGCGATAATATTGGCCAGATTGGCACTCACAGTACTTTTTCCCACACCACCTTTACCACTGGTAATCGCGATAAACTTTGTATGGGTGTTTTGTTTACTTGGGCTACTGCCTACAAGCTGATGGAGCCTATTTGCTTGCGTTTCCATGCTCACCTCTTTTCTTCTCAAAGCCTTCTAGGATGCACTCCACTAAAAAATCACTCGATGCAGGAACGATATCATCAGGAACCTCTTGGCCGATAGAGAAATAACTGACCGGTCTGTCGATATCATAAATCAAAGAAAAAATCGTTCCAAATACTTTGGTTTCATCAAATTTGGTAAAGATAAGCGTATCAATCGTTAAAAAAGAGAAATTTTTATAGATTTCTTTCAAATCTTCGAGCTTACTACCCGCACTCAGCACCAAATTGACATCAATTTGAAAGTGACTGCTTTGAATAAAATTATTCAACTTCAAAAGCTTATCTTTATCGTATTGAGAACTCCCAACCGTGTCAATTAAGATGACGTCACAATGGCTAAGCGATGAAAGTGCGTTGTTAAAATCATTCGGATCGACCACGTCTTCAATGGGAAGGCGCATCATTTTAGCGTATTGAAATAACTGCTCAACCGCACCAATACGGTAGGTGTCAAGCGTGATAATGCCTACTTTTGAGCGTTTTTCTTGGATGTACGAGTAGCGTGCGGCAAGCTTTGCGATGGTAGTCGTCTTTCCCACCCCCGTAGGACCCACAAACATCATCACCCGCTTACTTCCCTTAGGTGCTTCTGTCTCCACGCGTACAGGAATCAGTTTTCGAAGCAAGACTTGAAAATAACGTTTAATGGTTTCTGAACTGTTGCGCATGCGTGAGGGCATATGTTCTAGCGTTAAGTTCATAATGTTTTCAAGGTGGTCTTCACCCATGCCGCTTGTTTTTGCGAGTTTATAGATTTCTGAAAATTCAGAAGGAATAGCAAGATGGTTGCGATTTGGTGCTTTTTCTTCCCAAAACATATCTTGAATCAGTTTTATTTTATCAGCGAGTTTGTTAATTTCACTTTTAATATCCCCTAAGCCATCATTATTTGAAGCTTTTTGTGAGGTTTTCTCAAAACGACTTGCTGTGGAGTCTCCTGCAACTTGGGCGATCTGAGAGATTTGTTTGGCGGCTTCGGAGAGGCTAAAGAGAACATCTTCACCGCTTTTGTATTTTGAGTTTTCAGGCGAGGGAAACGCTCTTTTCTCAGGCACAGCTTGGGCTTTTTCATCATCAACAGCCACCACCACTTCAAATAAAGCGGCCGTACTAATGGTTTTTTTGCGAAGCTGTTTTGTGCTGATGACCAAAGCATTTTCACCACACTCAATTTGTGCTTTTTTAAGTGCTTCTGCTGGTGTTTCGCCACTGAATGTATGAAATTTCACCCCTCTATCCTTTCAACTGTTTTAACGTGACAAGCGGAATGATGACGGATAAGCGCTCTTCCCAATGAGGGTGAGGAAGGCTTATATGTTTTTGGTTTCGCATGAGATTGTCAAAAAATATTATATCTAAATCGAGCGTTCTTGGTCCATTTTTAAAGACCCTTTTGCGCCCAAAAAGCTTCTCTACATGTAAAAGAATTTTTAAAAGTACCCTTACATGTAAAGAGGTTTGAAGCACCATAACCGCGTTGCAAAAATCGGGTTGCTCCACATAACCAAAGGCTGGATTGTGTAAAATCGGTGAGGTTTGAATGACCCTTAAGCGCCTATCGTTTTGTAAAAAACGGTACAGTTTCACAAAACGCTTGACAACATCGCCTTCATTGCCACCTATTCCGACAATGACATCGTATACAAAATCACTTTTTTTCGCTCTTTTGTATGGGAAAAAACGAGCTCTCTCTAACTTCAACCCATAAGCTCCGCACCACTATTTCGTACGATAATCGTATCTTCAATTCTCACGCCAAACTGATTGGGCAGATAAATACCTGGTTCAATGGTAAACACCATATTTTCTTCAATAATCGTCTCTGAGCGTGCACCAATCACTGGTAATTCATGGATATCGAGTCCCACACCATGCCCTGTCGAATGAATAAAGTACGAACCAAACCCTGCTTTATCGATAATATTTCGTGCAGCTTTGTCTATGTCTTTAGCTTTAACACCAATTTTGACAGCCTTTAGCGCAGCTTCTTGCGCATACAAAACCGTATCATAAACTTTTTGTGTGAACGCATCACCAAAATGCTGCTTTTTTTCAAAATGAAATCCTTCATCAAAAAAAGCTGTTCGCGTTCTATCAGAACAATATCGCTCATACGTAACGCCCGCATCGAGCAAGACCAAGGTGCCTTTTTCAAGGACTTTGGATGTTGGTCGTGCGTGAGGTTTGGCAGCATTCGCATCAAACGCTACAATGGGGGAGAAGCTAAGACCCAACTGACCGTGGTACTTGAACATTGCTTCAGCTTCAAAATGCGCCATTTTCTCATCTATACCCAAACCATCATGTTTTAAAAATTCACCGAAACGATGAAAAGCATCTTTTCCAAACAAGGCAGCTTTTTTGAGAATTTCCAGTTCGCTTTCACGCTTAATCATCCGTTTTTGTTGCGAAAAATGAGGTTTTTTTTGAAATGCAATGCGAAGTGTATCACTCAACCTTGTATACGCATCCACACTCCATTCACTTGGGTTATACGCCAACGCTTGAATACCACTTTTACGAATGAGCAGACGTGCGGTTTTTAACAGATCACGCCTATCGCCTTCTAAAACAGTTGCGCTATGAATGTACTGTTTCGCTTCGGTGGTATAGCGTGCATCGGTGATAAAAAATGCTTCACTCCCCAAGGCTAAAAAAACAGCATTATCGCATGAAAAGCCGCATTCATAAAATACGGCATTTTCATCTCGTAAAATATAATTCAAAATTACGCTTTGGCTTGCTGTGCTGCTTGTGCTTTACGAAGCGCATCGATTTCGCCCAACATCTGCATCATCGAAATCATTGCAAGGTGATACCCAAAAGGACCAAAGCCACTGATTTGTCCCGTACACACGGCGGCAATCATACTTTTTTGACGAAACTCTTCACGTCGGTAAATGTTGCTAATATGCACTTCAATGCACGGTAAAGAAACGGCACTGATAGCATCACGAATGGCGATAGAGCTATGGGTATATGCTGCTGGGTTGATGATGATACCCTCAGCATCGCCTAGACATTCTTGGACTTTATCAACGATTTCGCCTTCTAAATTGGATTGAAAAAACTCAATTTCAAAACCATTTTGTTTAGCAACTGCTTCCATTTGAGAGTGAATTTCTTCGAGTTTCATACCACCATAAATGTTTTGCTCTCTGTGACCGAGCATATTGAGATTTGGACCTTGAATAACAACGATTTTCACATGTTTTCCTTTTGTTTAAAATTTGACTCTATTATACCTTCGCTTAGATTAGGATACAATTACGCCAAAAAAATAAGGATGGCTGTGAAGATTTTAGAAGCCGATTTTGTACTTACATGTAACACTTCTTTTGAAATTATTAAAGAAGGTGCGGTTGTTTTTGATCAAAAAATTATTGCCGTAGGAGAACGTGAAATACTCAAAGCAACCTATCCTAACGCGACACATCTTATTGCTCCCCCAAACAGTGTCATTCTTCCTGGGCTTATTAATCCACATGTGCACTTAGAGTTTAGTGCGAACCAAAGCATACTTTCCTATGGCGATTTTATTCCATGGCTCAATTCTGTCATTAAGCACCGCGAAACATTAAATGAACACGCTACAACGGCGCTTATTGAAAAAACACTTTCAACCATGTTACGTTCAGGAACAACGACCATTGGAGCTATCAGCAGTTTCGGAAATGATTTGGAGGCGTGTGTTGCAAGCCCTCAACGGGTGGTCTATTTTAATGAAATTTTAGGCTCCATCCCCAGTGCTGTGGATGCCATGTATGCCGATTTCCTCTCTCGTTACCACACGAGTATGGATGAAAAATCATCTACATTTATCCCTGCCGTTGCCATCCATTCGCCTTACTCAACGCATCCTATTTTGGCAAAAAAAGCCATTGAAATTGCCTTTAAAGAAGAAACCCCCCTTTCGACACATTTCATGGAAAGTGAGGCGGAGAGAAGATGGATAGATGAAGGGAAGGGAGATTTTGCCACATTTTTTAGTAGCTTTAATCCACACGCCAAACCTCTTACGACTGCCATAGACTACTTGCACGTGTTTGAGGGTATTCAAACACTTTTCACCCATTGTGTCCATGTGAATGATGCAGAACGTGCTATGATAGCTTCTATGGGAGGCAGTATTACGCATTGCCCACGCTCAAACAGACTTTTGGGTGTTGGAACATTAGATCTGGATGCACTCAATCATCATGCCATTAACTTTACCTTAGCCACCGATGGACTAAGCTCAAACACCTCATTAAGCCTTTGGGACGAGATGCGTTCTGCACTTATGATGCACCCATCTGCTTCACTTCATACACTCTCTCGAAGACTGCTACAAAGTGTAACATGTAATGCCGCAAAGGCATTAAACCTGTCGTGTGGTAGCCTTGCAGAAGGGAAAGAATCCGATATGATTGTTGTGACCCTGCCACAAGAGCTTCAACATGAAGAAGAACTGGTAAGCCAATTGATTTTACATACTCATGAAACCCATTGGAGTTTCATTAATGGAGTGCTAACATCCGTTAAACAATCATAAAATTTGGTATTATTTCTTATAAAACTTGTTTCAATGGGTTATGAAAGAAGTCTATTATTTTTTATCACAAAAAGGAGTCTTAATGCACCGTTGTATCAAAATAGTTTTCGTACCATTGTGTTTAATGTTCTTTGCCACAGAAGTGTTCTCCGCAACACCAACCAAGATGTATGAACTCCAATCGGGCATCGTTGAGTATGACATTTCTGGAGGTGGTTCCATGATGGGCATAAAAACCTCTACAAAAGGCTCAAAAACGCTTTTTTTTAAAGATTGGGGCAATATAAATGTGATGGAAGAAGTCAAAACGGTAGAAACAAATGGAAAAGGAAAGCAAGAAAAGTCATTGGCAAAATTTGATAATGGAACCGTTTATAGCGTCGATGCAGAAGAAAAAGTCATCATAAAAATGGATATGCAAGATGCTCTAAATAGCATGGGGCAAGGTAAATCAAGTATGACACAAGCAGGACGTGATATGATGCAACAGATGGGTGGTAAAAAAATCGGGGAAGAGAACATCTTGGGATATCCTTGTGAAGTATGGGAATTTCAATGGGGAAAAATATGGGGTCATAAAGGAATTCCATTGAAAACACAAAGTACCATGATGGGAATAACGCATTTAGAAATGGCAAAAAAAGTTCAATTTGGGGTTACTGCTCCTAGCTCAAAATTTACACTTCCATCTTATCCCATGCGCTCAATGGATGAAATGATGATGCAAGGTTTTGATAAAAATTCGATGAACAATACAGAAGATATGACTCCCCAAGAGCGTAAAGAACTTCAAGAGCTTATGAAAAACATGGGTGGAATATTTGGAAAATAATGGAGATAGAATGGGATTGATTAAAAAGTTTTTTATAGGCATAGGTACTGGTTTAAGCTACATCCAAAATCATTTTAAAGCGATGCTTTTTGTGCTGATTTTGGTGCTCATTTTTGGCTCGTTGGAAGAAGACAAACTCTCCACACCCAATCTTGCCATCATCAAACTCGAAGGTGAAATTTTAAATGTGGATGAAATTTTAGAAAACATCGAAAAAGCCCAAAAAGAGACGCACATCAAAGGTGTGCTTTTACATGTAGACTCCCCAGGCGGTGCTCTTGCCCCTTCCATCGAGCTTTCCTTAGCCATCAAACGTTTGGCTGAGCAAAAACCCGTTGTTGCGTATGCGGCAGGTAGTATGACCAGTGGAAGTTACTACGCCTCCATCTGGGCAAATCACATCATCGCTAATCCTGGTGCATTTATCGGCTCCATCGGTGTTCTTTTTCAAGCACCCAATGTCTCCGAACTGGCTAAAAAACTGGGCATTTCAGAACAAATCATCACCGCAGGTGAGTACAAACAGATGGGAACCTTCACCCGTGAATGGACCGATAAAGAACGTGGCGCGCTTAAAGAACTTATCAACGATGCGTATGGTTTATTTGTGAGCGATGTTGCCAACGCAAGAGGGCTGGATGCAAGCAAACCCAATGAATTTGCCAATGCCAAAGTCTTCATCGCGCATAAAGCACTCAACGTCAAACTCATTGATGAGATAGGCTCGCTCAACGAAGCCAAAGCCAAAGTCGTGGAACTCGCAGGCGTACAAAATGCCTCATGGGAAAAGCCAGACAAAGTGGATAAATGGATGAAAAAGTTAGAAGGTAGCAGTAAATTGCCCATTTTTGATTTGATGGGGTATTTAAAGTAAAGAAATTTTATGCAACCATCAAATGAAAAATTAACTACTTTTTTAAAAAATAATACCAAAAATAATTTAGCCGAAATAGCATTTCATTGTGGAGCTGTACGTCTGATAAAGCATAATGTTAATTATTCAACGGGGGACAGACAAGATACATATGAATTCATGGAGGATGTTTTAGAAGATGAGTTTACCATTAATCATTGGGAAAGCCCTTATTTCCTACTCCACATACCTAATAATTCATATATTTTATATGAAATTAGCGATAAAAAAATTATCGTATGGGTTTGCTTTACAGAAGAAAAATCGAGAAATAAGGGCTATATGAAACTACTTCTAAAAAAATTAACTTCAATTCATCCTAAAAAAAGATGCTGTATTGATACTTACAATCCAACGCTTCAACACATCTGTCAAAAACAAGGTATCAGAATTTGATAGAACTTTAATCTTAATAAACTTCTCTTCTATGCGCCACACGAATAATCGTAATTACAAGCAATTCACCCTCTTTAAAGTAAACAATACGATAATCCCCAGCTCGTTTTCTAAATTTTCCTTTATGCTTACCCTTTAGCGCTTTATCGCCCACAAAATGACCTGCTTGGAGTTCTAAAATTTTTGTTGCAAGAAATTCTTGTACGCTTTTTTGAAGTTTCAAAAACTCTTTTTGGGCTTCTTGTTCAAAGGCAACGTTATACATTAATCCCTGCTTGTTTGAAAACCTCTTCTAAAGAAATGACCGTTGATTTACCACTTTTGAGATTGTCAATGCGTTTGTCCGCTACCATTTCATCCAGCGTGTCAAAATAAAGCTCAATCGCTTTTTCAACCAAGCTGGTTCGGCTTTTATCCAATTCATTTGCATACGTATCCAATGTTTCAATCATCTCTTTTTCAAGACGTATATTGATGGCTTGTTTCATTAGTCACACCTTTTTATTTTGTAGATACAATTGTAGTGCATATTATGTTACGTGTCAATAACTTTGCTATAATTTTCCAAAAATAAAAGGATAGTTTTGCCTCGTATACTTTTACTTTTCATCACACTTTTTAGCCTCACACTACCGCTTTATGCCAATGATGAAGATGATACTTTAAAAAAAATGATAGGGCGCATGTTGGTGGTTGGTTTTGAGGATGAGCGTATTGATGAAAACAGCACGATTGTTAAAGAGATACAGATGTATCATTTGGGTGGGGTGATTTTATTTGATAGATTTTACACCGACAAAGCGCGCGTTAAAAATATTCGGTCCCCAAAACAACTGCAACGTTTGACGCAACAGCTTCAACACTTTTCTCCAAAACCACTACTTATCTCCACCGACCAAGAAGGTGGACGTGTGACACGGCTTAAACCTAGAGATGGATTTGATGAGATAGCTTCAGCCTCTGCACTCTCACGCCAGCCACTAACTTACGCCAAAAAAGCGTATGAAAAAATGGCAACCATGTTAGCCACACATGGCATTAATTGCAATTTTGGCCCCGTGGTTGATTTAGCACTCAATGAAAAAAACAGTGTCATTGTCGGCTTAGAGCGCTCGTATGGAAAAGAAAGTGCTGTGGTGAGTGCTTATGCGCAAACCTTTATCGACGCACTCAAAGAGCAAGGAGTTATTAGCGTTTTAAAGCATTTTCCAGGGCATGGCTCATCGCTCAACGATTCGCATCTTGGCTTTGTCGATGTCACCAAAACATGGAATGCGTCTGAGCTAGAGCCTTACCGTACGCTTATCGCTTCGGGACATGCAAGGATGATGATGTCGGCACATGTGTTTAACGCAAATTTGGACAAAACTTACCCTGCAACACTTTCTTATGCTATCAATACTAAACTTTTGCGTGAAAAGATGGGCTATCAAGGCGTGCTTATCAGTGATGATTTGCAGATGGAAGCGATTGCTCGTTACTACACACTCCAAGAGACTGTTACCCTAGCGATTAATTCGGGCATTGATATTTTACTTTTTGGCAACCAGCTCTCTTACACACGCACAGATGAGATTGTCAATACCATTTTCGCACAAGTCAAACGTGGTGCAATCGCAAAAGAGCGTATTATCGAAGCCAATGAGCGCATTGAAGCGTTATTATCCTCCAAAGGAACTCTATGAAAGCGTTTATCAAGCAACTTCCAAAAGCGGAACTTCACGTACACATCGAAGGCACATTAGAGCCAGAACTCATGTTTGCACTGGCGCAAAAAAACAACATTGAACTTTCCTACAAAAGCGTTGAAGAGGTGCGCAATGCGTATCAGTTTACCTCGTTACAATCCTTTTTAGATATCTACTACGCAGGTGCGAATGTGCTCATCACACAATCTGATTTTTTTGATATGACATGGGCGTATTTGCTTACATGTAAAGCACAAAACATCGTTCATACTGAAATCTTTTTTGACCCTCAAACGCATACCAAGCGAGGCATCGCCTTTGAAACCGTTGTGAGAGGCATCAGTCAAGCACTGCAAAAAGGGGAGAAAGAGCTTGGCATCAGTTCGTTTTTAATCCTCTGTTTTTTACGTCATTTAAGCGAAGAAGAAGCCTTTGAAACCTTGCATGCGTCTTTGCCGTTTAAAGAACTCATCATCGCTGTAGGTCTTGATTCGAGTGAAGTAGGGCATCCGCCTTCTAAATTTGAGAGGGTTTTTAAAGAGGCTAGAAACATGGGCTACACATGCGTCGCTCATGCGGGAGAAGAGGGCGATAGCTCTTACATTTGGGAAGCGATAAATCTTTTACATGTAACGCGCATTGACCATGGCATACGCTGTGATGAAGATGCGCATTTGGTGAAACTTTTGATTGAAAAGCAGATTCCCCTTACCGTTTGCCCACTTTCTAATACTAAATTAAAAGCCGTCACCTCCATGGATAAGCACAATGTTCTAACACTTTTACGTCAAGGTGTTTTAGTCACGCTCAATTCCGATGACCCTGCTTATTTTGGTGGGTATCTGAATGCCAATTATGAAGCCATAGCAGAGCATTTGGAAGTGAGCGAAGCAGAGCTGAAACAACTGGCTCGCAACTCCTTTCATGCTTCGTTTTTAGATGAAGCCCAAAAGCAAGCCTACTTAACGCTTTTGGCGTAGTTTTTCTAACAGGGCAAAGCCTTGATGCTATTAATCGTAAAAATGAATTGTATTTTTACCAGCTTCCTTGGCTTTGTACATCGCCGCATCCGCATGCTTAAGTAAATCGTCTTCATTGCCATCATCAAAAACCAAAACCCCAATACTTGCGCTACAGTAGTGTTCTACCGTACTTTCTTCATCCCCTTTTTGAATGGAAAGAAGGTAATGCGCGGACAATACCAAGCGTATTTTTTCCGCGACGCTGTAAGCGTACTGCTTTGACGCCTCTTTGGTGTTATGCAACGAACTTAAAATTACGACAAATTCATCACCACCAAAGCGTGCTACGGTGTCTATCTCTCGGATACACTCTTTAACCCTTTGCGCGACTTGATGCAACAGTACGTCACCAACACTATGACCATACGTATCATTGAGTGACTTGAAATTGTCCAAATCAAAAAACATTAAAGCACTGTAATGCTTTTCGCGACGACTTCTTACAATCGCATGTTGCAACCGTTCTTTAAGCAAAAGCCGATTGGGTAGTTTTGTCAACACATCGTAAAACGCTAATTGCTGTACTTGGTCTTGCATCTGCTTTTGTTCGGTAATTTCACGGGTGATGCCATGATAACCTATAATTTCACCTTTGGCATTGCGTTCTGGTTTGGAAAGCACTTCGCCCCATTTCATGGAACCATCTTTGCATCGATGTTGAATTTGAAAACGCTCAAAATCCGTTTGAATGCCCTGTTCTTCGAGCTCTCTTCTTTTTTTCATCTGCTCCATAAGCACGACAACACCCTCAGAAGTAAACATCTCAAAAACATGATGCCCCAAAACCTCTTCTGCTTTATACCCACGCAAACGCTCATCTGAAGGGCTAATATACGTCATATAAAAATCTTTATCTGTTCTCCAAATCACATCCAAAACATCTTCTGTGAGCTGACGATAATAAGTCTCAGCCGCCTTGCGTTGCGTAATTTCGCGCTGTAATCTATAATACATATACCCAAAAATTAATAACAGTCCAAAAATTGCCCCACTGTACTTAACAATCGTCTCAACTTTAACCCCTTGTTGGATGCGCATCCCAATCCAACGATTAAAAATAGCATTACTCTCTTCTTCTGAAATCAGTCCCATAGCCTTATTTATAATAGAGGCGATTTCGGGATGTGCTTTTGGAAAAGCAAAACGATGTTCACTCGCAAATTCTGTTTGCCCTGAAAAACGAAGTTCTCTCAAATCATCTTCTTTTATCGCATAATCGATTGCACTCATATCTCCTACGTAAGCATCCACTTTTCCGTCCTCAACAAGCTGAAGTGCTTGTGAGGTTGTATTGACCAAAACCAGTTCTATGTTAGGGTAATGCGTTTCAAGTACCTCTTGAATGAAGTACCCTTTTTCTACGGTTACTTTTTTAAATGCCAATCGTTTTAAATCACCTATAAACTCACCTCTTCCATTATCAACAATCATCGTTTGGGTATTGCGGTAGGGTGTAGAAAATAGAAAGTATTTTAGACGCTCAGGGGTTTGAACAATACTGGTTACAATATGAATTTCACCTTTTTTTGCCATCTCTAAAATTTCAACCCATGACTTATCTTTGACAATCTCAAAACGTATGCCTATCTTTTGCTCTACAAGGTGTAAATAATCCACCGCCATACCTACATAATTACCTTCTTTGTCAAGCCATTCATACGGTGCATACGCAGAGTCCATCCCCACACGAATCGTAGGATGAGAAGAGAGCCATTTTTTCTCCTCTTGTGTTAATTCAAATGTCTTAAAATTATCAGCAAAAGCAAAATGTCCAAGAAATAAGAACATAAAAATTAAAGAATAAAAACGGATATATTTCATAAAGTGTTTACCTAGCCATTTTTAAAATAAAGATTTTGAACAGATATATCATGATTGTACTTTTCTCCTAATTCAATCAAACTTAATTGATTCTACTTTTCCTCATAAAATCTTTTTTCTCTCAATATCGTTACATGTAATACTTTTGTATACGAAGGAACATTAGTTGCACTTTGAAACTCACTGAACAAAAGGAGTCCTTATGGATGAAAAAGAGCTCAAAAAAGAGTTGGCGCGTCTTAAACGGATAGCCGTTGAAATGGCGGGAGAAATTCACGATATTGTCGAAGATACTTTGTGGGTCAAGTACAACGAATTGCCTATTTTGTCGGCTAAAATTGTCAAAGCTATTCACGAAGCGGAGGCTTTTAAGGAACAACATGCTCTTTAGATAAGGCTTTGGCTTTGAGAATCGTATGGGGCGTTTGAAGCTCAAATGCCTCACCGACGTCGATTTTTTCTAACGCTATTTTTTTGCCCGCTTTGACCACTTGCGCATAACACTCTTTGAGTTCACGACTTGGCTCTTTGGAAGTCAATGCCATGGTATAGGTACTAAGTAGTTGCTCTTTTTTGGAGAGATTGTGTTTGGTTTGGAAGCTGATCTGCTCATTTAAAAGGGCAATATGTCTGGACTTTTCACGTAACATCCATTCTATTTTTCCATCGTATTGACGTTTCAAGATGCCAATTTCATTGCGCCAAAGGGAAAGTTTTTCATCGATGGAGCGTTTGGCAAACATCTGTTTTAAATGCCCTAAAGACTCTTCTTTCGAGCGAATCAAACGTCCAAAAACATGCGCGTAGCGTTCCATCATTGCATCGATATTTTGAAGCATTTCGTTTTGGTCTGGCAGTATCATCTCCATCGCCGCTGAGGGTGTGGGGGCACGCATGTCTGCTACAAAATCACTTATCACCGTGTCGATTTCATGCCCTATCGCAGAGACCGTTGGGGTTTTACATGTAAAGAGTGCGTCAGCAACCATTTCTTCATTAAACGCCCACAAATCTTCGATACTTCCGCCACCTCGTCCTACCACGATGACATCTGCCCCTAAAGTATCTGCATAGGCAATGTTGGAAGCGATAGCAAATTTTGCGCTTTCACCTTGGACTAACGTATCTAAAAGAGTAATTTTCAAAAGTGGCCATCTCTTCGTTGCCACGCGAAGCATATCTTGAAGTGCCGCTCCTGTTCCAGAAGTGACTAGAGCGATATGTTTGACAAATTTAGGGATACTTTTCTTTCGCTCCAAGGCAAAATAGCCTTTAGCCTGAAGTTTTGTTTTAAGTTGTTCGTACGCTTTGGCTAACGCTCCACTACCTGATGGCTCCATAGACGTACAATTTATCTGATAGGTTCCGCGAGGAGAAAAAACGGAAATTGCACCATGCACCACCACTGCCATGCCCTCTTCCACTTGGAATTTAAGCATTTTAGTATTGCCTTTAAACATCACGCACGAGACGGAAGAGTCTGCATCTTTGAGGGTAAAGTAAAGGTGTCCTGAGCTGTGATACGTAGGACGAGAAACTTCGCCCTCAACGCTTACATGTAAAAAGGTACTCTCTAAGAGGGATTTGACTTGGTTGTTAAGCGTGGTGACACTAAGCGTATAAGCCATTAGCGTTTTTTAGCGATAACCAATGTCGAGATATCCATCGAAAAGCTTTTCACAAACTCCGTTTCAAAGCCTGCCTCGTCTAGTTCTTTTTGTAGCATAGATGCGGTTAAAAATCCTTCGATGGAGTTAGGAAGATACTCATACGCCTCTTTATTTTTAGAAATCAGTCCGCCTAAAAATGGCAAAATTGTATTCATGTAAAAATCTTTAATGCCAAAGAAAAAGCCTTTTTTATCGTCTTTGGTAAATTCTAAAATGACCACATAACCACCCGTTTTAAGCACACGCGCAAATTCGCTAAACGCCTCTTGACGACGCACCACATTGCGAATGCCATAGCTGATACTCAAAATATCTGCACTCTCATTTTCTAAAGGTAATGCGGTAGCCTCAGAGATGACAAACTCAAATTCGGGAAATTTTTGCTTGCCAACATCTGTCATACCAACGGAGGGGTCAACACCTAAAATTTTTCCAATCTCACGTCCCGCTTTTTTAGCTTGCTTCGCCCAATAGCCCATCATATCACCCGTACCACACGCCACATCGACAATGAGCTCGATGGGTTTGCTATAACGTGCAAACGTTTCATCACATGCTCTTTTGCGCCATTGAATATCAATGCCCATACTTAAAACGCGGTTGGCGGTATCGTACGTTCCTGCGATGTCATCAAACATCTGAACGATTTTTTGTTGTTTGTTTTGCTCTTCCAAAAAAAGTCCTATAGGTTAATGTTTAAAATATACCAGCAATTTGACTTGCAATTTTTTGCTCTAAAACAGGGATGGCTTCATCCAGCGTTAAATCCATCTTTGTCGCCTCTGCAAACATCATCGTTCTGTGTTCAATAAAATCACTCTCGTACGATTGAGAACTGTTTGAGTAGGTATTGCTGTTTAGTTTTCCACTGGCATCATTGTCGCGGATGGGGCCACCAAAGCTGTTAGCAAAACCGCTTTTTTGACCATCTCGAACACTGGCTTGTCCTGAAACATTGCCCGTCGTTGCGCTCACTTTACCTTTTGCTTTTTCACGAATCACAATATCCACTTGCATTTGATAAATACTGTCTTCCGTTGCTTTGCCAATCAATCCACCCACAACAGCTCCAGCAAGTCCAGCAACTGCCATACTTCTGCCATTGCTACCAGAGTTAGCAAGTGCCCCTGCCGCTCCTCCCATCATAGCACCACTGGCAACATTATTTTCACTTTTTTTGTTACAATAAAGCACATTTGCCATCAAAACATAACTGGCCTTTTCAGGGTCATCTATAACGCTATAGCCTCGATTAATCAATGTTTGTACCACACGAGGCTCTAGCATAATATCTGCTCCGCTGGTATTTTTCATGGAAACAAAAATCGTTCGCTTCTCTTTTGCTACGGGATTGACAAAAACACTTTGTGTCATTTTTGCACTGGTCTGAAGTTGTGAAGTTGCACATCCACTGAACAACAATAAACTAGATGCTAAAAAAACGGTACTGTAAAGTGACACTTTCATGGTAAATCCTCCATCATAATATGATTGTAAATTTTATCCCTATTATCCAAAATTATTGCTAAAAAAGACAAAGTGCTATTTTTAACCTACAAAAAAGTGAGGATGCGCGCTAAACTCCATACAATAAAATTACCAATGGAGTAAATAATGCCACACACACAAAATGGATGCACACGATGTCAGGTACTGCCTACTATTTCTTTGAATAAAGGTCGCATTTTGGTCAGTTGTGAAGTTCCTGAACTTGCGCATAAATTTTCACTGTACCTTAGTGAAAAAAACATTATACATACTTTTGAAGACGCTTATACGCTATGGATTACAATCCCTTCTTTTAAAGAGTTCCTTCTTGTGCTTTTAGAAAATAAACTTTTTGATAGCGTTGAAGCCAAAGCCATTCGTCTGCTTTTTTTAGAAAACGAGATGCCGTTTACGCCAGCTAGCATTCGTGAAGCCAAAACCATTCAAGCTTATAATGATTTTATCCATGCGCAAGAACTCTCCGTTTTAATCACCAAAGGGGCGCTCACCACCCATTTTCAGCCCATTGTTGATTTGCGTACCGATGAGATTTACGGTTATGAATCTTTAGCACGAGGGGTAAAAGATGATGGAACGCTTATCTATCCTGATAAGCTTTTTAGATGGGCAAGAGAAGGTGATATGCTCTTTTATTTGGATCGTGCATGTCGTGAAACCTCCCTTAAAACAGCTGCGGTTAAAAATATCACATCCAAAGTTTTTATTAATTTTATCCCCACGGCTATTTATGACCCAGCACACTGTCTTTCTTCAACGGTAAGATGGGCGAAGCAACTTGATTTTAACCCTCAAAACATTATTTTTGAAGTGGTTGAGAGTGATTTGGTCAATGACATTGGGCATCTTAAAAAAATTTTAGATTATTACAAATCCCAAGGTTTTATGGTCGCACTTGATGATGTGGGCAGTGGCTACTCTACGCTCAATATGGTCGCCCAACTCTTGCCCAATATTGTTAAAATTGACCGAGAAATTATGAATCATATTGACACCAGTAGCACAAATCAATCGATTTTCAAAGCCATTGTTTCCCTTGCGCGAGAAAACAACATCTTAGTCTTGGCTGAAGGGGTTGAAAGGAAAGAGGAGGTTCTGTACGCCCATGCCAATGGCGCACACCTTGCACAAGGGTATTACTTTGCCAAACCTTCGAGTGAGCCTATACGCGCCTTACATGTAAAGTGATTTTTTGATTTTTTTAACCAGTTTGGAGTGTTTTCTTTTGACTCTATGTCGTATAAAAAAAAGAATCGGCATATCGCGGGAACTGTAAAAAGAGCTCTCTTCAAAAAGAATGTAGCTTAGGTCTAATAACACCCATCGGTAGTTGTGTGTTCCGACCAATGCAATGATGGTCTCAGGCTCTTCTTCATACACAATTTGAGACAGAATCTTTAATCGCTCGTGCGTGCGCGCCATCGTTTCTGCATCAAATACATACGCGCAAAGTGCTAACAATTCTGTAATTTTTTCAAAACTTTTTTGCATTCTTTTAAGAGCAGATGCTTCGTTTGCCAACAAATCTGTCGTCGCATATTGAAGGGCAATCAGTGCTTGGTAGATAAGGACTTTGAAAACTTTTTGGGTGCTCATGCCTCCGTGAAAAGATAATGTCAACGTACCAGCAGAACACTCCAGTCTATCTAAACGCTCAAAAACAGTGTTCAGATCAAAATCATACTGTTGCGGAAAGCCAAAAAGCTCAAGATAGCGTTTTTTATAGCGTTTATCACAACTGACATCCGCAAGCAGATATTCTACCAACGCAGCCTCACATGCCAAGTGTTCTTTAGGCGTTGAAAAGCTAAAGCCAATCACTCCAAGTGAAGAACGCGCATCCATAGAAAGAAAGGTAATGTGTTTTTTGATAGAAGCAGAGGCCATTGTCAAAAAGGCAATAACCTCTTGTATGTTTTTAAGAAGATAACGTTTTTTTAACGGAACGATGCTCACAAAAATGCTTTACGCAAACTGTTTTTCCATCACAGGAATCACCTGTTTTTTACGACTCAAGACTCCATCCACCCACATTTCATGGTTCACAAGCTGTGTCTTAAAAGCACTTTCTATTTTACGTTCATCGTCACTCACCACTAAAAATTGTGAGCCTTCAATCATGATATCCGTGAGAAGTAACATCACCGTATGGCGATTGCCCTCCGCCTTATACGCTTTCATATCCATAAACAAAGCCTCTTTCATTTCATCAAACACTTTGAGATCTACCACTTCAAGCTGACCAATACCAATTTTGTTCCCAGCCATCTCAAAGTCTTTAAAATCACGCAGAAGCAAGGTTCGAGGTGTGGCCCCTTTTACGGCTGATTTGACTAAAAACATCTCCATCCCAAGGGCTTTAAAATCTTCCACCCCCGCGATGAGAGCCAACTCTTTAACTGCCTTGGTATCAACTTTGGTGCATGTTGGGGATTTAAACAACACGGTATCACTTAAAATCGCCAACATCATCGCCCCAGCAATCTCTTTTGGAATGTCGATTTTGTAGTGGTCAAACATCTCTTTAACGATGGTACAGGTACAGCCCACGGGGCGTATCCAACATTCAAGCGGTGTTGAGGTAGTGATATCACCCAATTTATGATGATCGACAATGCCTAAGATGTTCGTCTCTTTAAGGTTATGCGGTGCTTGTGCAAGGTCCGAATAATCGGTAATGTAAAGATTATGCCCTGAAAAATCATTTTTAAGTTCAGGCGCTTCAATCCCAAATGTTTTTAAAATAAACTCTGTTTCAGGGCTTAATTCTCCTTGTCGTGCAGGCATACAAGGCTCCCCAAGTTTTGTTTTTAAATAAGAGAGTGAAATAGCAGAACATACCGAATCCGAATCAGGATTGATATGCCCACACGCATAAGTTTTCATGTGTATTCCTTTGTTTTTTGCGATATTATAGCGGATTAGTCGCCTTTTTTATCTTTGCTTTTTGCGTGACCGTTGTCTTTTTCATGCTCTTTTTTTGATGGTTTTCCTTTAGCTTTAGGCTTTTTACTATCGATATCATGACCTGCTTTAAGTGCTTTAAACTCAGAAGAGCCTGGCTTAATTCCTAAACTTTGAGCCATGGCACCCCAGCCTTTATTGTTGTTAACTTCGTATTTTTTTAAAACGGCACTGTGCGTCAAACCCGTCATCTCTGCTAATTTTAAAATCATATATGCATCGGCAGGCTTTGCGACACTTTTAACGACGCTTGAGATAACGGCATCGCCGACATTAAAGCGTTGGTTAAGGCTGGAATGAAATCCAGATGTATCTGAAATGTACCGATTATTCAAACTGGACATCCAATCAAAATCAGCCGCAATTAAATAACCCACCCAGACCATACTAAAAATAATCTTGCGTATCATCATAAAACTCCTATGAAAATTTGTTTCTGCTTTGAACGACTTTCTTTTCCGCATTAACCCTACGTGCGGCAGATGCAACTTCTTTATCGACAATGGTTTGACCAATGGGAGCGAGTGCAATGCCTGCAAGTTTAAGATGCTGAATCCCAAAAGGAATGCCGATGATACTGATAAAACTAGCAATGGCGGAAAAGACATGTCCCAAAGCTAGCCACCACCCAAAAAAGACAAACCAGACGATGTTGCCAACGGTGCCCAAACCTCCCGTCCCGATGTCTTCCGTGTCATTGAGCTCTTTGCGATTGATCGCCTCTTTCCCGAAAGGGAAAAAAGAAAATTGCCCTATGACAAAAGCGGCTCTCCCCCACGGAACACCCACAATGGAGATAAAACACAACACCCCCACACACCACCACGCCAATCCCATTAAAATTCCGCCCAAAATAAACCATAAAAAATTACCAATCGCACGCATTTTACCCCTTTTCACTCTTTTATTTACACAGATACACGTGTACCAAGTTTTTTCCTATCGTCTTTATGCAATGACCACACTATAATAGGTCGCTATAAAAGTGCTTAAAGAAATAAGAAGAAAACCTCCTACATACAAAGTAATTGTCCTATTGCCCAAGAACGCAACAATGGCAAATTTGGTAATGGAATTTGAGACAATGGCTAGCACAATGGCATTAAGAACCGTTATGGAAGGGATCCCCGTCTTCGCGAAGGATGCCATAGAGAGAACAACAGCATCCACATCGGCACTCCCTGCAATAAAAGAGACGACATAGATTCCAGAGTCCCCAAAGGTATTGTTTGCAAATTTTATAAGGACAATGACCATACCAAAGATGAATCCTAGCATCAAAGCTTCAGATAATTTAAAAGGGTTTTTAAAGGTCGTCTCGCTGACAATAGTCTCTTTTTTTGCTGTAAAAATAAGAAATCCTATAAAAATATACCCTCCAATGGTCGCTACGATAACGGGAATGAGAATTTGATTGGCAAGGTCTGGGTTGATAATGAGCATTTCAAAATAGACACGAACGAGCATAATCGAACACGCCAAAGAGATGCCGATGGAAAGATTTTTTGAAAGTGTAGGGCTATTTTTTCCTTGTCGTCCCAAACTTAAAGTTACAGCGGTTGAAGAGGCAAGCCCTCCAAAAAAACCAGTCAATCCAATTCCTCTTGTGGTACCAATGGCACGCACGGCGATATAACCAAAAAAGGAAATACCCGCCACAAGGATGACCATCAACCAAATGTTGTGAAGATTGAGATAGCCCCATGGGTCAATGGTTTTATCTGGCAAAATAGGTAAAACAACAAACGTCATCATTGCAAAAATAATGGCAGCACTTAAGTCTTTTTTTTCTATAACTTTTGCATACTTTTTGATTTGATCTTTACTATTAAGAATAAAGAGGAGAACAATAGCAACAAAAACAGCTAAAGTTTCTTTTTCATAAACAAGCATTGCGGCGGCACAAAAAGTGACTAAAGCAGATATTTCTGTGGTGATTCCATTCTCATCGGGGGTGCTATTGACGATGTATACCGTAACAAGAAAAATACCCAAAACAAGGGTTGAAATCAATAAAAAGAAGGGTACATGCACGTTAATCCATGCTGAAACATAGCCCAAAAGACCTATCATAGAGAAGGTTCTAGCCCCTCCAAAGTCATTTTTTTTGTGCTCGTAGAGAATTTTCATCTCTCTTTGAAGCCCAATAGCAAAACCAAAAAACATAGCTATAAGGATCTTTTGAAAGACTAGCGTATCCATTTTGTTTCCTTTGTTGACTCACCGCAATCATACCAAAAAAGTGTTAAAAGGCACTCTTCATTGCCGTGATACTCTTTTGATCCGCACTTTTCAATATCGACATTATCGTCACACGTGACCTTAGTTCCCCTATATTCCATATTTTTAGGATGTATGTTATTAACATTCAATATAAAATGTAATAAAATAATCCCATGAGTATCAATTTTAAATGGAATATTGAAAAAAACACTTTACTAAAAAAAGAACGTGGCGTCTGCTTTGAAGATGTTGTAAGCGTTATTTACGAAGATAAAGTGATTGACATCATCAAACATCCAAACAAAGATAAATATCCGAGTCAGTCGATTTATATCGTTGAACTGATGGGATATATCTGTATGGTGCTTTATACAAAAGAGGGCGATGAGATATTTTTAAAAACAATTATACCCAGTAGAAAAATGAAAAAATATTATAAGGAGGATGACCATGAAGCTTGATGACTATGAGCTTGAATTGCTCGAAGCTATAGAAAAAACAGATAATTTTGAAAAAGTTGAACACTACGAAGAAGCTTTGATGGAAGCTGGGATGGCTGCTAAAAATTATCTTACCAAAACAAAAAACATCAATATCCGTATTCCTGAATACGATATGCTCATGCTAAAGAGAAAAAGTGCAGAAATTAATATACCCTAATCAGACGATTTTATCATCGTTGATTCACCAATATGTTACACAAAAAGTTTCTTTGCTTTAAGGGTCGTATGTAAAGTTAAAAGTCAAGCCACGACCCCTTTTTACGATGCAAAATCAAACGGAAGAAACCAAATTATAATCTAATCCAATTCTTTATTTAGCTGATGCAAGGTATCAAAAACGCAATAGTAACAGGGGTCGGAGCTAAACTTTTAATATTCTAAGTTTAACTCCCTATATTCAGGGGAAAAGATTGACTTTTAACTTTATAGATTCTTATGCTATGATTTTATAAAACTTAAAAGGTAAGCCCTAAAATTCTATTCTGCATACCTAAATTAGAGGGTGATTAAAATGAAAAGTGTTAATTTTATTGTGAAATATATAGTTGCAAGTTTTTTAATTGTTTTTCTTTTTACTGGATGTGGTTCAGTAGTCATTTCTAATGTTTCAGTTTTTCATAAATTACCAAAAGTAGAAAAACAAGAGAATATTAATTATTCATTTTTAAAATTAAAAGGACAAGATAATAATTTAGAATATGATACTTATCAAGAAAAGATAAAACAACACCTTCTGCTAAATCATTTTGTTGAAACAGATAATTCAAATATTCTGATTAGTTTTGAATATGGAGTTGATGGAGGAAAAGAAAAAATAGGTTCCGCTCCAATTATAGGACAAACAGGAGTATCTTCATCTTATACAACAGGAACGGTAAATACTTACAGTGGTGGTTATGGTAGTTACTCTGGAAGAACAACATACACACCTACTTATGGAGTTGTAGGGAGTTCATCTTATTCTTATTCGGAATATACAAGATATTTAAATTTATATATTTATGATAAATCTCAACAAAAAGTTATATATGAAGGTGCAGCTATAAGTAGTGGAACTACAGGCACTTTATTACCAGTTATTGATGAAATGATGGAATCATTATTTTTAGATTTTCCAGGTGAAAATGGAAAATCTAAAATAGTAGAAAGACCTTCTATAAAGTAATTATGATGGAAAGAGAAGTTAACAGTTAAGCCTTCTTATATATGATGGGAAAAATAAAATCTTTACAAGCTCATGGATGTTACCCAAAAACAGTTTATCGCGTTTTTGATAAACTTGAATATGCCACAGATTTTTTAAATGGAAGATTTAGATTTAGCAGAATACAGAACTATAAAAATATTGAGGATGCACTAAGACGTGACGATAGTGAAGGTGAATCACATGTTGTTTATAATGGTTTAAGCCATCATAGTTCATTTGCAAGCAATTTAGTTTATATTTTATGTTTTCATAAAACATTAAAAGCTGCCAGACAAAGCAAGTTTGGAAAAATTATAGTTAAAATCAAAAATCCTAAAAAATTAGCAGCTAAAATCACAGCATGGCTAGAAGAACAACCATATCAATACATCGGCGGGATTGAAGGTATTAATATTGAATATACCTATGGGCAAGAAGTAGATACTAAACCAGAGTCAACAGAACGTGCAAGATTAATATATGCTCAAAAACCAAGTTATTTTAGTGATGAAAATGAATTCAGATTTGTTTTCATACGAGAATCGTGCGAAGACGACCATATATTCATAGATATTAATGGAGCAAATGAACTTTGTAGTATTCTAACACATGAGAAAAAATAGTACCACCTATGAGTAAAAAGGGTCGGAGCTAAACTTTTAACTTTTTCCATTCCTATGCTATAATCATACGTAAAAAAGGACAAATATGCCACGACGTTTACGCATCGAAAGTCTAGGTTATCATCATGTCTATAACAGAGGGGTTGCTAAGGGAAAGGTCTTTGAGGACGAGAGGGATAAAGCAAAATTTATCGAACTTTTAGCCAGTGTGGCGCGGGAGTATAAGTTTAATATCCACTCATTTTGTTTGATGGACAACCATTATCACATTTTAATCGAAAATACCCGCGAAAACCTCTCCTCAGGGATGCGACAGCTCAATGCGCAGTATGCGAGTTATTTTAACAAACGCCATGCCAGAGTGGGGCATCTGTGGCAGGACCGCTTTAAGTCGTGGTATGTGTTGGATGAAAAGTATCTTTTTACCCTTTTTAAATACATCGAATTCAATCCCGTCAAAGCCAAAATGACCCAAGCGATAGGCGAGTACATGTACTGCGCGACGTACAGTATTTTACGAGATGCTGTGCCACCTTTTTTGCAAAATGCGTTTGTTCTGCGGGAGTACAACACGAGCGAATTGTTAGCGCTTTTAGGCGTTCCAATGAGCGAAGCTGAACGCCAAGCTATCGATGCGTTTCATCAAACGCGGTATAAACATGAAGAAGGGTTTGTTCAAGAAGTGCATAAAGAAAAACTGGATGATTATTTCTTACATGTAACGAATAAATCTGAGCGAAATGAAGCCATACAAAAAGCGTATGAAGATGGTTATACCAAAAGCGAACTGGCTCGAAAAGTGATTTTAAGCGTTGCAGGGGTGAGTAAAATCCTCAAAAGTTAAAAGTCAAGCCCTGACCCCTATTGAAATGAAAGGAAAAGTTGCGTATAATCGATAAAAATCATTACATGTAAGGTTTGTGAATGGATAGTATTTTTGATGCCAACCAAGATATTAAGACGATTAATATCGAAGATTCTATAAAGGCGAGTTACTTAGACTACTCGATGAGTGTTATCATCGGACGTGCGCTTCCCGATGCAAGGGATGGCTTAAAGCCTGTGCATCGTCGTATTTTATATGCGATGAACGATCTTGCCATTTCTTCACGCAGTCCCTATAAAAAATCAGCCCGTATCGTGGGTGATGTTATCGGTAAGTACCACCCGCATGGTGATACCGCCGTGTATGACGCGTTGGTTCGTATGGCGCAACCTTTTTCCATGCGAATTCCGATGGTCGATGGTCAAGGAAACTTTGGTTCCATCGATGGCGACAATGCGGCTGCGATGCGTTACACCGAAGCGCGTATGACACCACTGGCTGAAGAGCTTCTTCGCGATTTGGATAAAGACACCGTTGATTTTGTACCTAACTACGATGATAGTATGATAGAGCCAGATGTTCTTCCTAGCCGTGTGCCTAACTTGTTGCTTAACGGCTCAAGCGGTATCGCTGTTGGTATGGCAACGAACATTCCTCCACATTGTATGGATGAGCTTTTGGAAGCACTTTTATTGCTTATCGAAAATCCAGAAGCGACACTCGATGAGGTAATGGAGTTTATCAAAGGCCCTGACTTTCCAACGAGTGGAATTATTTTTGGTAAAAAAGGCATCTTGGAAGCGTACCGAACAGGACGAGGTCGTGTAAAAGTACGAGCCAAAGTGCATATCGAGAAAAAAGGCAATAAAGACATTATCGTTGTGGACGAATTGCCATATCAAGCTAATAAGGTGCGATTAATTGAGCAAATCGTAGGGCTTGTGAAAGAGAAGATGATAGAAGGTATCAGCGAAATTCGTGATGAGAGTGATAGAGAAGGTATTCGTTTGGTGATTGAACTCAAACGTGAAGCAATGAGTGAAATCGTTTTAAATAACCTTTATAAATCGACGAGCCTTGAAGTGACGTTTGGTGTTATTTTGCTTGCGATTCACAATAAAGAGCCAAAAATCTTTACATTGATTGAGTTGTTACAACTCTTTTTACGCCATCGTAAAACGGTGATTATCCGTCGTACCATATATGAACTTGAAAAAGCTAAAGCCAAAGCACATATTTTAGAAGGGCTAAAAATAGCACTCGATAACATCGATGCTATTATCGCACTCATTAAAGCCAGTGCCGATACCAAAAGTGCAAAAGATGAGTTGGTGGCAACCTTTAATCTCTCTGAAATTCAAGCTGGCGCAATTCTTGATATGAGACTCCAACGTCTTACAGGACTTGAGAGAGAAAAAATCGAAAATGAATTGGCGGAATTGCTTAAAGAGATTCAGGCCCTTAGCGACATTTTAAAGAGTGAAGCACTCCTCAATGATTTGATTAAAAAAGAACTTTTAGAAATCAAAGATAAATTCAAATCCAAGCGTATCACGGAAATTGTAGATGATTATGATGATATTGATGTGGAAGATTTGATTGCCAATGAGTCGATGGTCGTGACCATTACGCACCGTGGCTACATCAAACGTGTACCACTCAAGCAGTATGAAAAACAAAAGCGTGGTGGCAAAGGTAAAATAGCCGTCACGACTTACGATGATGACTTTATCGAAAGTTTCTTTGTCTCTGATACGCATGACACTTTGATGTTTGTGACCGATCGTGGACAGCTCTACTGGCTCAAGGTTTACCGAATTCCTGAGGGAAGTAGAACGGCTAAGGGCAAAGCAGTCGTTAACCTTGTTCAGCTTCAACCGGATGAAAAAATTATGGCGATTATTCCGACAACTGATTTTGATGAGACAAAAGCTTTAGCATTCTTTACTAAAAATGGTGTTATCAAGCGTACCAATTTGAGCGAATTTAAAAATATTCGCTCTGTGGGTGTTCGCGCGATTACCTTAGATGAAGATGATGAATTGGTGACTGCAAAAGTGGTTTCAAAAGAGATTCAAAACCTCTTTATCGTGACGAAAAAAGGTATGTGTATTCGCTTTAATGTCGAAGATGCACGTGAAATCGGTCGAACCGCACGCGGTGTGACGGGTATTCGCTTTAAAGAGCCAAACGACCGTGTTGTAGGAGCGGCTGTTATCTATTCAGACCAAGAAGAACTTTTAACAGTAACGGAAAAAGGAATTGGTAAGCGAACAACAGCAGAAGAGTACCGATTGCAAAGCCGTGGCGGTAAGGGTGTTATTGCTATGAAACTTACACCAAAAACTGCCGATTTAGTTGGTGTGGTTATTGTCGATGAGGCAAAAGACCTCATGGCACTTACCAGCAATGGGAAGATGATTCGTGTGGATATGGAAACCATTCGTAAAGCAGGGCGAAATACCAGTGGTGTTAAAGTCGTATCCGTCGAAGGAACAGACATTGTAGCTAGTTTGGCGAGTTGTCCTAAAGAAGAAGTGGATGAACTCGAAGGATTGGAAGAAGAGGGTAGTGTGAGTGAAAGTAGTTTAATTTCAGAAGAAGGCCTTTCAAGCGAGGAGTAATGGAATACTTCTTGCTTAAGGTAGAAAAATATCTAAAGGTGTCAGAATGAAAAAATGGATTGCCTTCGTTGTAATGGGTGCAAGTATAAGCTTAATGCTTTCAGGGTGTGTTGCGTCACAATCACAAGAAACAGCTGAAAAAGCAGCACAAAAAGCATTAGCAGATCAAAAAATGGCCTATACAACCAATGATGCTGAAAAATCGTTTGTAGTCTATGGTGAGGGCATTGCCCCACAAAATACGATTTCGCCTGCACAAGCGATGGCGTTGGCCAAACGCGCTGCAATTACGGATGGATATCGTCAATTAGGTGAGAAACTCTATGGTGCGAAAATCAATGCAACCGATACCATTAAAGATGCAGCCTTGAAAGATTCTCGTATTACGTCAAATGTTAAGGGTGTTATCAAAGATGCTGCTGTTACAGACGCTATGTTCAAAGATGGCTTGTACACCGTACGCATGGAAGTTACAATGAGTACCCGTAGGTGGCACGAACTTTTTGCATACTAATAATCCTGTTCACTGCTCTTTGTGGCAGTGAACAGTTTTGGTTTTCATATAAGATAGTCACACTGAATGGGTTGAGTATTTTTGAAGAAAAAAATATCACCCAAACAATGACACGTCTTCCTCAAGGTGAAGAAAAGCTTTGCACGATTTTGCTCCCTCAGGATGCAATGCTTTCACAAGAGCAGGTTCTAAGAAAATACTTTGATATCATTCTTCCTTGTTTTTATCCACTTTCTACACATGTTTTAGCAAATCATGATAGCCATCCAAATGTCTATAACGATAGAGTGGAACTCGTCATTGCCCCTGTGCGGTTTACAGTAGTTTTTAAAGATGAATTTGCTACTATAAACGCCTTTCGGTAGATAGATTTATGATAGGTTAGGTTGATGCACATAGCAATAGTTGAAGACGATATTAATATGAGAAAATCTCTCGAAATGGCGTTGGGAGAATACGAAGAATTTACTATTACAAGTTATAAAAGTGCCATAGATGCCCTCAAAAAAATTGATCACAGCGTGGATTTAATTGTCACCGATATTAACATGCCTGGAATGGATGGCATTGAATTTATAAAAAAATTAGATGGTGCGTATGATATTATTGTTATTACAGGAAATGCTACCCTCAATCGTGCCATAGAATCGGTTCGTTTAGGGGTAAAAGATTTTTTAACGAAACCTTTTGAAATTGATACCTTGGTCGATGCGATCAGACGGCATGTTAAAGTGCGTGCTAAAACGCATGAGAGCTTTGAAAAGATAGACAGCTCTAAAGGGGCAGAAGGTAATTTTATTGCAATGTCTTCTGAGCTTGAAAAAGCGTTAAACATCGCACGAAAAGCCGCAAAAACAGATGTCAGTGTTCTTCTTTTAGGCGAAAGTGGTGTTGGGAAAGAGTTGTTTGCGCAGTATGTTCATAAAAATTCACCCCGTATCAAAAACCCTTTTGTTGCCATTAATATGGCAGCTATTCCTGAAAATTTACTTGAGAGTGAGCTTTTTGGTTATGAAAAGGGTGCTTTCACGGATGCAACCAGTGAGAAAAAAGGGCATTTTGAAATGGCTAATGGAGGCACGCTTTTTTTAGATGAAATTGGTGAAATGCCTCTTTCTCTTCAAGCTAAATTGTTGAGAGTCATTCAAGAACGTGTGATGGTGAGAGTGGGTGGAACGAAAGAAATGCCTATAGATGTACGAATAGTCTCTGCAACCAATGCTGATATAAAACGAAAGATTAAAGAGGGACATTTTAGAGAAGACCTTTATTATAGGCTCAACACCATTCCTGTAGAAATTGCTCCTTTGCGTGAGCGAAGGGAGGAAATTATGCCTATTTGCGAAGAGATATTAGCGCGTGTACGGTCAAAATATGCCATTGATTATCGCTATTTTTCGCAAGAAGCCATTGACTCGCTAATGCGCTATAATTGGCCTGGAAATATTAGAGAACTCATCTCCGTGGTAGAGCGAGCGGCCATTTTAAGTGATACTGAATCCATTAGTAAAGAGGATTTGTTTTTAGAGAGCCGTAGTTGGATGTAGATTTTAGTTATGGCGACTAAGCCACTATACCTAAAATCTAAAACAGACTTTTTTGATAACGTTACATGCGTGCTGGGTTATTAAAAAAGTCTCATATTTCATAAAAGGTTAGAAAATGAAAAAGTACAATGTAGCCATTGTTGGAGCTACGGGTGCCGTTGGTGAAGAGTTTTTTAGAGTGTTGGAAGAGGTTGATTTTCCTATCAATAATTTAATACCTTTAGCTAGTGCAAAAAGTGCGGGCATAGAGATTGAATTTCGTGGCAAAAGTTATAAAGTTGTTGAGTTGACTGAAAAAGTCTTTGAAGAGTATGATGTTGAAATCGCATTTTTTAGTGCTGGTGGTGACATTTCTGCCCATTTTGCTCCCTTTGCGGCTGAAGCGGGTGCGGTGGTGATTGATAACACCAGCCATTTTAGAATGGACCCTGAAGTTCCATTGGTGGTTCCTGAGTGTAATCCACAAGATATCGACCAATGGCAAAACAGAGGCATTATCGCTAATCCTAACTGTTCTACCATTCAAATGGTGCAAGTATTGAAACCATTGGATGATATCTTTAATATCACGCGTGTGGATGTCAGTACCTATCAAGCGGTCAGTGGTGCGGGAAAAGGTGGTATGGAAGAGTTGGTCAATCAAATGCAAGACTTTTTTGCCTTCAAACTAGACCAATGCGAACCAAAAACATTTGCGCATCAAATTGCGCTCAATGTTATTCCACATATTGATGTTTTTATGGACAATGCTTATACCAAAGAAGAGATGAAAATGGTCAATGAAACCCAGAAAATCTTGGGTAAAAAAATGGAAATTAGTGCAACATGTGTACGTGTGCCTGTTATGCGTTCACACTCAGAGTCCATTACCATTCATTTTGAAAAAGATGTCAATTTAGACAAAGCAGTAGAAGCATTAAAAAATGCTGAAAACGTCATTGTATTGGATAATCCAGCAAAAAAAGAGTATCCGATGCCTATTATTTCAACCGATACAAATGATACGTTTGTAGGACGTATTCGTAAAGACATCAACCGTGATAACGTACTTCATTTATGGTGTGTGGCGGATCAAATTCGCGTAGGTGCTGCGACAAATGCTGTTAGAATCGCACAAAAATGGATTCAAAGAGAAGAAGCCTAATGATTGAAAAATGGTTTGAAAAAGGACTTTGGGCAAGCAGAATGGTTATTTTGCTTGCCGTAGTGTTTAGCATCCTTGCTTCCTTTGCACTTTTTTTAATTGGTAGTGCAGATTTATACCATGTCATGATTGCAACATACCAATACTTCTTTGCTGGCGTGCATCCTGAAAATTTCCATGCGGATATCGTCGCTGAAATTATTGGGGCAATTGATTTATACCTAATAGGTGTAGTGCTTTTGATTTTTGGCTTTGGTATTTATGAGCTTTTTATCTCAGATATTGACGTGGCAAAAGGTGCAGGGGGAGATAAAGTATTGTACGTAAGGTCTCTTGATGAACTTAAAGATAAAATTGCCAAAGTTATCGTGATGGTGCTTGTGGTGAGCTTTTTCCAAAGGGTGTTGCACACCGATTATAAAGGTGCTCAAGAGATGCTTTACTTTGCCGTCTCGATTACGGCTCTGTCGTTAGGATTGTATTTATTACATAAAGGTGGAAAACACTGATGATATTTGTTGATGCTTGTTTTGGAAAGAAAACACCTTATACGCCCGTGTGGATGATGCGTCAAGCAGGACGTTATTTACCAGAGTATATGAAAGTACGCTCTCAAGCAGGAAATTTTTTAAATCTTTGCAAAGACCCTGAAAAAGCGTGTGAAGTGACCCTTCAACCCGTTGATATCTTAGGTGTGGATGCGGCTATTTTATTTAGTGATATCTTAGTGGTTCCTCTTGAAATGGGTATGGAATTGCAATTTTTACAAGGCGAAGGTCCTGTGTTTAGTGCTCCCATTAAGAACCAAAAAGATTTGGATAAACTGAGCATCGAAAAAGCGGTAGAGGGGCTTGAATACGTTTATGAGACGATTCGCCTCATTCGTGGAAAGCTCGCTGCCGATAAGGCATTGATTGGCTTTTGTGGGGCACCTTGGACGCTTGCAACGTACATGATAGAAGGGCAAGGCACAAAGACGTATGCTCAGGTTAAAAAGCTAATTTATTCTAATCCCCAATTTATGCACGCCTTACTTAAAAAAGTGACCGAAGTGCTTAAAGGCTATATGTCCAAGCAAATTGAAAGCGGTGCTAACGTTGTCATGGTCTTTGACTCATGGGCGGCAGCACTTGAAGAGAGCGCTTATTTTGAATTTAGCTGGTCTTACATGAAAGAGATCAGTAGCTATTTAAAAGCCAAGTATCCACATGTTCCCGTTATCTTATTCCCAAAAGGAATTAGCGGATACTTAGATAAAATCGATGGCGAATTTGATGTTTTTGGGGTAGATTGGTCAACGCCCATGGAGTTGGCTAAAGAAAAATTAGGGCATAAATATGTCTTACAAGGCAATATGGAACCCACACGGCTTTACAGCAAAGATGCCATCGATGAAGGCATTGAGCATATTGTTAGTGTTATGAAAAATGAACGTCATGTGTTTAACCTCGGTCATGGTATCTTGCCCGATATTCCTGTGGAACATGCCAAATACTTCATCAAACAGGTGCAAACTCTTACAAAAATCTAAATATGTGCCCTTTTGATAAGGGCACATTTCTTTACATGTAAAGGACTCATTATTAGTAGTATTATTTTTGGTCCTATCACTTCGAGGCGTTTTGGACAATCTTTAGGGATTGATTTAAGTCCAAATGTCAAGCAGTGTAATTTTGATTGTTTGTATTGTGAGCTCAAAGGGGCTAAAACAGTTGACAAAGCAAACGATACCCCAAGCGTAGAGAGGATTTTAGAAGCACTTCAAAGTGCTATGAAAAAACACTCGCATATTGATGTCATAACACTCACGGCAAACGGTGAACCTACCTTGTATCCTGAATTAAAGCGTTTAGTTGAGGGAATAAATGCCATCAAAGGGCACCATAAGCTTCTTATCCTTTCTAACGGTTCTACGATTGCAACTCCATCAATACAAACCATACTCACTGAGATTGATATGGTTAAACTTTCCCTAGATTGCATTAGTTCCGAATGTTTTAAAAAGCTTGATAGAGCGCATAAGGGAATTAGTATCGATGGCATAGTAGAGGGGATGAAAGCGTTTAGAAGGGTTTATAAGGGTGAGCTTATTGTAGAGATTTTAGTTGTAGAAGGACTCAACGACACTGAAGAGGAGTTTCAAGCGCTCAATGATGCACTTCAAGCCATACAGCCCAATCGTATTGATATTGGAACAATAGATAGACCCCCAGCTTACGCTGTCAAAGGAGTAAGTGTGGAGCGTTTGGTAAATCTTTCACAGCACTTAAAAGGCTTATATGTAAATATCGCTTATACTAAAAATTATATTCCACAAAAGCGGACATTTACTCAAGAAGAGATTATAGAACTTTTAAAAAGACGACCTCAAAGTTTTGAAGATGTTCGTTTATGTTTTGATGAACAAAGTCTTAAGCATCTAGAAGCATTAGTGAGTGAACGTATATTACATGTAAAAGAAATTGCAGGAGTTCGTTTTTATACGTGTGAGTAGATAACCCACACGTATAAATGAGTATTATGCTAAAGCGAGTTGTTGCTTTTTAAATTTAATGCGTTGATTAAAATAAATAGCTCCATAAATTGCAACACCAATCACATACGAGATATAATGACTTGGAAGTCCCAGTTTAGTTGCCATGATTTTTGGAAGCATTAAGAATGGAATAACCACTACCAAGGCGATACGCTCAAAGGTATTAATTTTGGTTAATACAAAACTTTGCGTTGCTGAAGTAAAGGCAAACATCCCTAAAATGGCTCCACCAAAAATGAGTGCTATCTCAAAAGGGTTGGTAATCCATACCCATTTTGAAGAGTCGTTTGGATCACCTCCATCGACACCACCTATGAGTAAAAGCTCGTTGTTAAAGAAGAACATAAATGGCAAAATGCCTGTACGAATATCGTAGATAAAGGACTGAACTCCCGTCACAATAGGATCACTCTTTGCAATCGCCGCAGAAGCATACGCAGCCATACCCACAGGCGGCGTGTCATCGGCTAAGATACCAAAGTAGAACACAAACATATGTGCGGCAATGGTTGGGATAAGGTAGCCATTATTTCCCGCAAGCTCCATGATAATCGGTGCGGTAAGTGCTGCCATAACGATATAGTTTGCCGTGGTTGGAAGACCCATGCCCAAAACCAATGAAACAAATGCGGTCATAAATAAAACAGCCAAGATGTATCCACCTGAAAGATTATCAATGACCTCCGCTAAAACCAAACCAATACCCGTTAGCGTTACTGAACCCACGATGATACCAGCAACGGCTGTTGCAACGGCGATGGAAACCATATTTTTTGCTCCCATTACCATACCATTACCTATATCTGAAAACCCTTCTAAGATAACGGGAAGAGTAATTTTTTCTTTATTCAAATAGGCTTTCAAAGGTTTTTGTACCACCATAATAACCATTAAGAACATAATGGCGCTAAATGCGGCACTTTGTGCAGACTGTCTTAAGATAATAAGGGTGTAAATCAAGAAAAAGATAGGGATAAGATAGTGAATACCACGTATAAAAATCGGCCATGTGCGCCCAAGAACACTAGGATCTTCGCCTTTTAGACCAGCCTTTTTTGCTTCCAAGTGAACAATGTAAAAGAGTGCAAAGTAACAGGTAAATGCGGGAATAAACGCTGCAAAGACGATATCGGTATAGTTGAGCCCTAAAAATTCCGCCATAATAAATGCAGCCGCACCCATGATGGGTGGCATCAGTTGACCATTCACCGAGGCTGCTGTTTCAACTGCCGCGGCTTTGTGCGCACTAAAGCCCAAACGCTTCATCAACGGAATAGTAAAGGTTCCAACGGTAACCGTATTAGCAATAGAAGAGCCTGAAATCATACCAAACATACCCGAAGCTGCAACTGCTGCTTTGGCAGGACCTCCGTCGTATTTGCCTAAAATGGTATAGGAAACCTTAATAAAGTACTCGCCCGCACCAGCTCGATCGAGCAGAGCACCAAAGAGAACGAACAAAAAGACAAAACTTGCACTTACGCCTAAGGGCACACCAAAGATTCCCTCTGTGGTCAATACCATTTGTCCCATAATTTTATTGATACTCGCACCCTTGTGTGCAATCATATCAGGAAGGTAGGGTCCAAAATAGTCGTACAATAAAAAGACAACAGCGGCTAACATCAATGGAAGTCCCATAACCCTACGAGATGCTTCAAGAACAATGAGTATTGTCGTAACACCGACAATGATATCCATCTGCGTCCACGCACCTGATCGCATTGCCAAATCCCTGTAAGCATACCATTGGTATAAAACAGCAGCAACCCCTACCATCATCAGTACAAAGTCATACCATGTGATGGTGGAACGAAGTTTAGGGCTTTTGCTCATTGCGTGCATTGAAAATGCCAAAGCAACACCAAATGCTAAGTGGATAGAACGAACGTGCGCGCTATTTCCTGGATCTAAAACAATATAGAGCTGATATAAAGACCATGAAAAAGCAATAGCTGCTATAAACCAGTAGTGCCAGCTACTTTTTTCAAAATCTCTATGCCCTTCAAATTCACTGATGAGTTTTTCATCATCTAAACGTTCTTCGAGTGTTTTCACGTGTTAACCTTTACATGTAAATAGTAATGTGTGTAAGGCTTTAGGACTCTAAAGCCTTACATGTAAGATTATTTAAGCAGACCTGCTTCTTTAAATGCTTTGATAGCACCAGGGTGTTGAGTGATACTTAAACCCTCAAGTAAGCTCTCTTTGGTAACCAAAGGATCTTTTACGGCAGGATGGAGTTCTTTAAATTTATCGAAGTTCTCTAAAATGGTTTTGGTCACTTGGTAAACAACGTCGTCTTTCACTTTTGCGCTTGTCACAAGAACAGCTTTAACGCCCAGTGTTGGGACATCGGTTGTTACACCTTTGTAAAATGTTCCAGCAATTTTACCTTTAGCATAGTAAGGGTATTTTTGGACGAGTTGATCCAATGGAGCACCTTCTATAGGAACGATGTTAATATCAACTGAGTTGGAAGCATCTTTAATGTTAGCCGTTGGATGACCTGCGGCAAAGAAATAACCATCGATGTGATTGTCTTGTAGCATCGTTGGACCTTCTGTGGATTTAAGCTCATTAACGAGTGCTAAATCAGAACGCTTGATACCAAACGCTTCAAACACAACATCAGCCGTCATTGCTGTTCCAGAACCTGGAGAATCCATATTGATTTTTTTACCTTTAACATCGGTAATTTTTTGAATGCCAGATTTTTTACTGACAACCAGAGCTAAGAGTTCAGGATAGATAGCCATGACGCTTCTAAGCTCAGGGACAGGAGCATCTTTGAATTTACCTTCACCTTTAAAAGATTGATACGCTGTGTCACTTTGTGCAACACCAAAATCAAGCTCACCCGCTTTAATGGTGTTAACATTATAAACAGAACCACCCGTTGATTCAACAGAACATCGGATGTTCGTCTCTTTTTTGTTTTTGTTAACCATCTGGCAGATAGCACCACCGATTGGGTAATACGTTCCTGTAACACCACCTGTACCAATGGTGATAAACTCAGCCGCAACAGCTGAAAGACTAAAGGCACCCACGAGCGCAAATGTAGCAAGTGTTTTATTCATAGAGACTCCTTTAAGAATTTAAGATGGCACAATCCTACTACCTTGAAACTTACTTTCGCTTGAATATGTACAGTTAGATTTATCTTTAAACTAATGTGCTTGAAGTTAAATACCTTGACAATATAACAATTTTTTACTATAATTTCGACCTCTTTAAAAGAAAATGTTCCGAATTAGCTCAGCGGTAGAGTAGGTGANNATCACTTGGTCGCTGGTTCGAATCCAGCATTCGGAGCCACTTCCCCTTCCCCTATTTTTAGGGGTTTTGAATATGGTTCGCCATATTCTACATTGCAGTTAAATTTTTTTTCACATCAATTTCTTTGCTTATCTTTATTCTCCTTTTCATACGACCGTTGTAACATCATAAAACGATACAGTGCATTTGAAGTAACAAGCAGTTTATGTATGCTGATATATTTCAAAATAGAAATGTTTCATAACTACACGTTAAGTGACGATACATTCCCTACAATTTCCCCTTTTTAGTATTGCACGGCTCAGCCGATACGAGTCATGTTAAACACGAAGCCTCCCCTAAGTAGTACACCGCATGCGTTCAGCGTTTTTGGCGCAGAGTGTTACTGTGAAGATGCCGATAAAAAATCATGGGCACGCTTTAGTGGCTTTTTAAAAGAGGTATTATAATTGCTTGAAAGGTTGTAAGGAGTATGTCATGGACACACGTTTATTTCAAATAGACCCACAAGCTGGTATTGCGTATGGAATGTATAACGCTTTGAAAAAAGACGAAGGCAGTTTTGAAGATTTTTTACTTCATTATGATTCTCACGCCGTGAATGAAGAGGACGATAACAGCTGGCTTACAAAGCTGGTCAGTGAAAATATGAGCGCGGCACTTGGAAGCCCAGAGCTTATCGAGGCAATGGGCTATGTGGGTGTGGGTCAATTAGATTTTTTAACTTCAGCAGACTATTTTGACACCCAAGTGCGCGGGCACAAACTTCAACTGATGCAAGAGATGAACAAACGTAACATGGAAATACCTCAAAAAGAGTTACTTGAAAATCATCCTTTACTGGTATAACCCTTACATGTAAACACATTTAGAGAGTTTTTGCTACAATAATTCCCAAGGCTTCAAAAGGAGATTGGGTGGAGCAAGAACAGTCGTTGCAGTTACAAATTGATACACTTAAGGGTGAGTTGGTGCATGCTCATGAAAACCTTATGGAGCAATTTTACACAGACCCACTGACTTCGTTGTCAAATCTTTATAAATTACGCCATGATTTAGAACAATTATCTGATACCACGCTGATTATCGTAAATATTGATAACTTTAAACTTCTCAATGATTTTTATGGATTTATAGTGGGAGATTTTATTTTAGAATCTTTTGCAAGTACCCTAGTGAATCTGTTTCATCCTGCACATGTGTACCGCATTGCTGGGGATGAATTTGCGATTTTAGAACCTAAGAAGATGACATTCTATGAACTTAAAGCGTACTTAGCACAATGTTCTTTATCTCTCAGTCATGTGCGTTATGCCTATGCACAAACAGAGATTTTTGTCGATTGTACTTTAGCCGCAAGTGCACATTTAGATGATAAGAGTGTTTTTTCTAATGTCAATATGGCACTGAAATATGCCAAAGAGAGAGGTTTAAAATTTTGGATTTATGAGCGCAGTATGCGTTTGAGTGAGGCGTATGAGAGCAATCTAAAATACGCTACAAAAATACGCAAAGCCATCGTTGATTTTGCAGGGATTGTTCCTTATTTTCAACCCATCGTGGATAATAAAAATGGTCAAATTGTTAAATTTGAAGCACTGGCTAGACTCATCGATGAAGAGGGCATCATCCACGCTCCTGATGCCTTCATCCCTGTCGCAAAAACGATTAAGGTGTATGATAAAATTACCACAACAATCATAGATAAGAGTTTTGCAATGTTTGAAAACAGTTCCTATGATTTTAGCATCAATCTTTCATTTGAGGATATTATCAATGAACAGATGTACCGTTTTATCATTGGAAAGCTTCAGCATTCTACATTAGGAGGGCGTGTCACCTTTGAGCTTTTAGAATCAGAGCGTGTAAATGACTTTGATAAAGTGATTCGTTTTTTCAACGAGATCAAACGGCACGGTGCTAAAGTGGCAATCGATGATTTTGGCAGTGGATTTTCTAATTTTTCTTATATTATCACGCTCAATCCCGATTTTCTAAAAATCGATGGAAGTCTTATCAAAAATTTAGACACAGATAAACATGCGCAAATTGTCGTTGAAACGATTGTTGATTTTTCGAAAAAATTGGGTATCAAAACGGTTGCAGAATTTGTGCACTCCAGTACGATACTCTCGGCGGTGAAACAACTGGGCATTGATTATTCGCAAGGGTATTTTATCGATAAACCTTCTCCTTTTATTGACACATAAAAAAGATCTAATCTATGGGTGTGTCCCATAAGATGGAGACTCCGTATTCTGGGTCAGGAACGATGTGTTTGAAATATTCGCTTGTTCCTTTTCGTCCATGCAAACGAATAGTGATTTGCCCCTCTTTTAAAAGCTGCTTCATCTCATTCTCACTCAAACTTCGTTTATTCCATCGCAAAAAGGTGTTAGAATAAACCCTAAAACGACATGAGGCATCGCTAGCAAACACATAATCATCGTTGATATCTCGCTCTTTTCTCGCATGTTCACAATGATATAGATTGATTTTTTGTCCTTTGGCGGTTATCTTTTGGGCGATAACATTGCCACCGCAGTAAGGACACTGACCTAAAACCATCACCCACCTCACGATTGATTTGTAAGCGTATAGTAGCAAGGGGTGATGTGAACGCTTAAAAATATTTCAAAATGAAAGGTAATTACAAAAACTTCTCCACAAAGGCATCCAATCCTTCATCATTCATTGCTCCACTCACACGTTCAACTTCTTTCCCTTCTTTAAAGACGATGAGTGTAGGAATAGAGCGGATTTTAAAGCGTAAAGCTAGAAATTGCTCGGCTTCAGTATTGACTTTGGCAAAAAGCACACGTAATGGGTAGGCGCGTGCGGCTTGTTCGTATATAGGAGCGAACATCTTGCACGGGCCACACCATGGTGCCCAAAAGTCTACGATGACGGGCACATCGGTGCTCTCTAAAACTGCTTCTAGGGTATCGCTGGTAAGGGCTATGGGGTGTGGGTCGAGCAAGGAGGCTTTGCATTTGCCACAGTTGGCTTTTTTGTAGACTTCAAGTTTGGGGACGTTATTGGTTGCTAGGCAGTGGTGGCATACAACTTTCATGGGTTATCCTTTTGCGGCATAGACTTTTAGGGCATCTAAAATAAGTGGCTCAATTTTCCAATCTTTTCCATCGACTGACATCACAGATTCACGCTTAATGCCATCGACACAGCCTTTTTGTACGATGAAAGAGAGGTAGGTTTCGACCTCTTGGAATGAGGGGAGGAGGCTTACATGTAAGTTTTTTTCAAGGGCGGCTAAAAAACCATAGCCTCCCCAATTAGATACCGAAGCGATGATGGGATACTCACATGCAATCACACAATAATCTAAAAAGTACTCTTTGTTTTGCAAAACTTCTTTGAAATTTCCCATACCAACTTCATTGCCTCCATCCCCAATCCCAATGCTCAGTGCTTTATGTGAGCCTAAGCGAAAGAGTTCATCTACGGGGGCTGTAAATTCTTTAATGTCCACACCTCGTGAATTCAGATACGCTCCGTGTGCATTTTGACCACAGCGCTCAATAGAGAGGTGTGCCACGGGTTTGTGCGTTTCTAAAAGAGCTTCATAGGCATTTACATGTAAGCCTTCAAGGGGAATATAAAGCGTTTTTATCTCTGGAAAATAGCCCTCACAAAACGAATCAGTAATGATGATAGGGGCATACCCTATTTTTTCAAGTCCACGTGCTAGAAAATAGGCACCCAAAGGTCCATCAGTCTCAGCATAGCCCGCTACGTAAAACCCAGTGTAGATGAACACCACACCTTTAGGGAGTTTTAAAAAAGCATCGGCAGCATTTTGTGTATGTTCTTGTGGAAAATGTGCTTGAATCACATCCATATGACGGGTTGAGTGTTGGAGGGTAATCTCTTCAATGGTTTTAAAATGGTGCATAAGAACCTTTACATGTAACGTTATTCTAAAACCAAGCAACACAATGTATTACTTGGTTTTGGGATTGGGTTATTGTACTAAAAGTTTGCTACAATTCTACAAAAAAGGAGCCATCCGTGAGTCCAAAAGAGTTACGAGCCAAAATTGCACAAGGAGAGTTTTGCCGTCCAACATCGGGGGAATGCCCTGGATACATCCAAACTAACATGGTGGCTTTGCCTCGTCAATATGCAAAACGTTTTGAGAAATTTGCCGCCGCCAATGCTAAAGCTATCCCTGTACTCGAAGTTATTGAAGAGGGACATCATTCAATAGTTTTAGCCCCAGGAGCAGATATTTTAACCGATATCCCTTTGTACAATATTCTTAAAAATGGCGAAGTTGTTGACACACTCAAAGACGTAAGTCATTATGCCAAAGAAGATTTGGTCTATTTCCTTATTGGATGCAGTTTTTCATTTGAAAATGCGTTGGAAGAAAATGGCATAGGGCTTCGTCATGTGCAGGAGTGCAAAAATGTTTCTATGTACCGCACCAATATCAAACTCAATCCTGTTGAAGGATTTGAAGGAGAGATGGTTGTGAGTATGCGCCCTGTTAAAAAAGAGAAAGTCGCCGATGCGTGTGTGGTAACGAGCCATTTTCCAAAAACACATGGCTCTCCCATTCAGGTGGGGTATCCTGAGATGATAGGCATCTTGGATGTCAATAAACCAGATTATGGCGATGCGGTGTCAATTAAAGCCGATGAAATTCCTCTCTTCTGGCCCTGCGGTGTGACACCTCAAAATGTTATCTCGAGTATGAAACTACCTTTTGCAATTACGCATGCTCCTGGGCATATGTTTGTGAGCGATAAAAGGGATAGCGATTATTATGAATGATTAAGGTACAAATGCTTCTTCGATAGACTTGAACGTATAACGTTTGAGCAGTTGCGGAAGCATTTGTTCGAGAAGCGTGATGCCTTCGGGTTCATTCTTATTTCCATGAATCAAGATAAAACTTCCTTCTCTCACGTTTTCATGTTTAGCAATCCACGCATCAGCTCCCAATGGAATGAGAAAGTAGATTTCTCGTAGTGCATTCATCAATGTTTCATCAGCGATAAGCCCTGGAAAGCGGAAGAAAACTGAAGGGGTCATACCTTTTTCGATTAATGTTTTTTCCAATTCTAAAATTTCACGCGCCACATCGGTATCGGGATGTAGCATAAAATTTTTATGATTTGGGAGGGTTTTGTCGTAAAAATGCGTGTGGGTGTGATTGACCCATGTGATGTCCAAAAGAGGATGTGACCTCAGTTCTTCAAACGCTTGTGGATGATGCTCTATCCACGCAGAAGTGATAGCAATAGCAATGGGTGTTTTGCCATTTAAAGTCGTCAAGTAGGTTATGAAATCGCGCTCATACCCCAATTTATGCGAAGGACACATATCCATGGTTAGGAACACTGCTTTTGGTTTTTGAGTGCGCGCATGAGGTGTCCCTCCTTTTACATGTAAAGCGGTTGCATCTCTTAGAAGCTTTGAAAAAAGTGTTGTTTGAAAGTGCGCTCCCAATGCTTTAGGTATGATGGTGTGGGCAGGAATGATGTGTGTTTGAAGGCTTTGGGTGTTGGTGGAAAGATAGAAAAGATGCCCTTTGTCACTGAAGGATCGGGTGATGATGAAGTGATTTTCACCTTCTTGATAGGTTTTAATATTCACAGTGTACGACTCAATGCCATAAAGCGAAAGTGTAAAAATGAGCCCTAACAAAATGAATTTTTGCATTGATGTTCCTTTAGGCACAATTTTAGCTTTTTTTTGTCAAAAAATGATTATAATTAAATTTCAAATTATCTTTATGGACGAGAATAGACGATGACTACCAACGAAGCAATTTTGGAGATGCGTTACAGTGGGATTCCTGAAGAGGATATCGAAGCGATTATGGAAATTTGTGCGAAGAAAGGGCTTAAGCCACAGATTCTTGACCAAGAACTAGAAGCTCGGGGTTTGGATAAAGTGTTTGAGCTTGAGTACGATGCCAGTGAAAGCTGGTTCGATGGTGGAGCCAGTGCTCCTGCACACAAAGCTAAAACCGTCTTAGAAAAGGAAAAATAGATGGCAAAACAGCCACGACAGATCATTGAAGAGTACTATGAGGTTCTCTGGAATGAGAAAAAACTTTCCGAAGCCAATAAATTTCTCCATTCAACCATCACGTTTAGAGGCTCTTTAGGGATGCGCGTTGAGGGAATTAATGGTTTTTGTGATTATGCTAAGATGCTCTTTGGTGCCTTTCCAAATCTTTACCATGTCATCGAGGATGTGGTGTGTGAGGGTGATAAAGTAGCAGCACGTGTTGTTTATACGGGAACACACAGTGGAAAACTTTTCGGGTTTGAGCCAACGGGTAATCGTATCCGCTATTCTGGGGCTTCATTTTTTCAATTTGAAAATGACAAAATCATTGACATTTGGGTTTTGGGCGACCTTAACGCACTTTATGGACAGCTTAGTAACGCTTAGCCTCTTTATTCGCAATCTTTGTATAAACAATTAACGTTACAATAATGATGGCTCCACCGATGAGTGTGGTGGGTGCCATCGCTTCGTTTAAAAAGAACCACACCCAAATAGGGGCTAAAACAGTTTCGATGATGGTAAGTAATGTCACATCTACGGAGGGTAAAACTTTCGTTCCAAGCCCTATCAAGACTCTTGAAATTGGTGTCAAAATAAATCCCATACCAAAAACAATGCCCAAAGAATAAGCATCGGGCACAACAATCGAAACCGTTAAGAACGCCAATAAAGCGGCCATCAATCCCCCCGCTCCAATACACGCCAAACGACTCACTTCTTTGTAGCGCTCAAGCACAGAAAAGAGGGATGAAAAGGAGAGGACACATAAAAAAGCGTACAGATTTCCCCGCATATTCCCACCGTCCCAATCGTTGTAAACAATAAGCCCAAGCCCAATAAAAACAAAAAATGTTGCCTTAAAAAGTCGCAGAGGTACTTTGGTGCGAAAGAGCACAAAGCCTATCAGCGCACTGACTAAGGGAGCAGTACTTAAGATAAAAACAGCACTTGCCACACTGGTATTTTTAATGGCTAGAATAAAAAAGTAATTACTCGTTCCCATAAACAGAGCACTTAAGGCAATGGCGTGGTATTCATTGCGGTAAATTTTTACAATGCCACTTCGTGTTTTTATGAACAATAAGAGGTGTGTGGAGGCAAACATAAACAGCCCAAAGTAAAAAGAGATGCTTTGCGCAGGAAGAGAGGTGAGTTTGATGAGTAACGATTCAAAGCTCATTAGCACCACACCAACGACGGTGAGTGCTAATGCGTTGGCATAACTCATTCAGGTTTCTTCTGTGTGTGTGCGATGTAAAACTTTTCAAGTTTTGCTCTTGCCCATGGGGTTTTTCGAAAAAACTTCAGGCTTGAATTAACACTTGGATTGTCGTGAAAACAGTTTACATGTAAGGCTTTATCCAAGCCTTCCCAACCATAATACACCTGAAGTTCGGTGATGATTTTCTCTAACGTGACACCATGCAAGGGGTTTTTCGTCTCCATGAATTAGTGTCGCTCCACAAATAATCCATTGCACGTTTGCATGGTCGGCATGATTTCGATGCGGGTTACATCGACATGGGCTGGTAATTGTGAGAGGGTAAAGATGGTATGGGCGATATCTTCTTTATCGAGTGCTTTGGTGCCTTTATAAACTTGGGCAGCTTTCTCCTTATCGCCTTTGAAACGGACATCGGAAAATTCTGTTTCAGCAAATCCAGGTTCGATGTTTGTGACGCGAATATTAGTTCCACGAAGGTCGGTGCGAAGGTTCAGCGAGAATTGTTTCACAAATGCTTTAGTGGCACCGTAGACATTGCCACCTTCATAGGGCCAATTCCCAGCGATGCTACCTAAATTAAAAATGTATCCACTCTTGCGTGCTACCATTATAGGCAAAACTGCTTTGGTCACATACAAAAGCCCTTTAATATTGGTATCTATCATTGTATCCCATTCATCCAAATCCGCTTCAGGAACACGCCCAAGACCCAGTGCAAGTCCTGCATTATTGACCAAAATATCGATACTTTTATATGCCTCTGGCAAAGTGTTAATCGCATCAAACACGGCTTTTCTATCACTTACATCAAAGCAAAGTGTTAAAATGTCAGCGTTTGGGAAGCGTGCTTTAAACGCATCCAAACGTTCTTTACGTCGTCCTGTGATAATCACTTTGTAGCCTTCTTTAGCAAAGCGCTCTGCTGTTGCTTCTCCAAACCCTGATGTTGCACCGGTAATTAAAACAATTTTTGACATGTGACTCCTTTGGAAGTTTTCGAAATTATACATCAAGAAATCTAAGATAAAGAATGTCTCTTAGGTAAAGATTCTATGAAGAAACTCGTTCAGGTAAGATGGTGGGCTTACTAGTTTTTTTCGTTTACATGTAACGCGTCTCACTAAACACTTTGCAGTTTTTTTCTAAGAAACTCATTGATGAGTGATTAATAGGGAACCTTTTGTTCGCTCGCTTTCTTTTTAAAATACAAAATGATGTCATTGTCGAGCCTTAATGTAGTGGGTATTTTTTTAGGCTTATAAAATCTTCCTCGTGTACCACTGCTAAAGTCATAATCATCGAACATCTCAAAATCATCAAATTTTTCTCGCTCATGAATGTTGCTCATCAAAAAACATATTGGATACGACTAAATTTTTTTGTCTTTTGGAGCAACTTAGCGTTATCCAACGCTCTTCAAAATAGTCAAATCTATGGTCTAATTTTGAGATATGCAAGGCATCTTCAAATACCTCTTGCGCTTCTTCAAAGCTAACAGAATACTTTTGAATATTGAGACTGTTTTTTGCTTCACTCCATTCAAATTTCAAAATCAAACTCCCATGGTTGATGGTAAAAGTATGGTCAAGTTGTATTTACATTGTCAATTTAGAAGAAGAAATAGTTGAAATCATCGTTAAAGAGACCCCTGTTTTTCGATTGAGCACTTCAGAAACTTTACTTTTATCGCGTTACATGTAACGCAACTGTTAGCACACTTCGTTCTTATTTGATGACCTCAGTTTATTATGTTTAGAACATAGATATAACAATTAATTAGTATAATACACATTTTTATGTGATGCCTTTTAAAGAGAAACAATAGATGCAAAAAAACAATGACACATTTGAAGCGATCCATCACGAAAGATGAAGACTCTATAAGGGTGTTGGTTCAGATTGGGTGAATGCAACACATTTAAAATATAATTTTCAACACACATCAAAAAAGGATTTTCCATGTGTAATTTTGGTTCATGCTTTCGCAACTTAAAAGGCGGAAAAATTTCCCTTGTCGTCTTGGCTTTGTTGCTCGGAGGATTGGCTAGCTCGGCTCATGCTGTAGCACTGGGCGAGCACTATTTTGACTCAAACACTTTTTTGGTTATCAACACGGGTGATACAACGTATGAAGAAGACGACAGCACCAAGCCATACACAATCCATGTGGATGGAGTAACTACGAATTTTAACCTTACCAATAACGCAACGATATCGGCAATCCACTCAGCTGAATTTGGATACGAAATAACCGCTATCGGTGCAGGAGAACCTGGTGACCCTCCTAATGGATTGGCTTCACTTCATATCACCAATAACGGAAGCATCATCGCTAGCTCAGCAGGTACAGATTTTGCAATAGCTATTGCCCCTACCGTTTTATCTGGTGATGACGCTATCATCAACTCAGGCGACATCAATGCAACAGCAACGGGCACGGGAAAGGCTATAGGTATTGGTGCATACTACCTGTCGGATAATGCTCGCATCGAAAATGCGGGTACCATTTCCGTTGAAACCAACGCCACGGATGATGGGTTATTTGGTGGTATGGGTGTCTTTGGATTTGGTATGGAAAACAATGCAAGCATCGTTAACTCCGGAACGCTAGAGGTAACAAACACAGTAGGTTCGGCTATAGGCATTGCAGCATTAGTGGGTGTAGATGGTAGCACAATCACCAACATCGGAACCATTGCAGTAGATGGAAATCTTTCTTCTGTTGGTATACTTTCATTCTCCTTAGCCCCAAATGCCTCTATCACCAACAGTGGCACTATTTTAGCAACAGTGAATGGGGCGTTTGATCAAAGTGCTTTTTCAGTCAAATCCATCATAAATGATGGAAACATTACCAATAATTTAGGTGGTGAGCTTTATGGAAATATCAGTGTTCGGCAAGGCGAAGATTCTACGGGTATCTTTATCAACGAAGGACTTATCTCACTGCCTCACAATGCTAGCGGTGGAGCTGCTGCCTTTATACAAAATTTCAACCAAACAGCCACAGGTGTTTTAGAGATAAGACTAAGCACAGATGGAATAACAACCAACCACTCACAACTAAAAACAAAAACCGCTGTTTTTGCCAATGGTTCTACCATCAAGGTTAATGTCCTTGATGCCTCTATCGATGAACAATTATTGGTCGGAGGAAGACTTAACAACGTTGTAACCGCGGATACAAACCTCACCATTGATGGAACACTTCAAATCCAAGACAACTCTAGTTTACTCGATTTTGAATATGTCATTTCCGATTATGATTGGGTCGGTAACATATGGGATGGCAATGGTACAGCTGGCGCCATACACCTCAATATCGTTGAGGGTCTAAGTATCGTTGAGGCTTCAGGACTAGGTGGTGCAAACACCGATACGCTAGGTGCAGCAACGGTACTTGAAAGTATTCAAGATCAATTAGACGACTTTTTTGGTGCGCTGGCGGGTGCTGGCAACGAACAAATTGCACAAGCTGTAGCATCCACAACACCCGTTTCAGGAGTTTCAACTTCAGGGGCTGTCACACAAATCATGAATGGTATTCAAGGAATAGTCGAACAACGCCAAGGAGCCAATTTTGGTGTTGGTCTAAACTCAGGTGAAGATGTGTTTTCAGAAAAAACCTTCTGGTTTAAGCCTTACGGTTCTTGGGGTAAACAAGACAACAAAGGAGGCATCAATGGGTTTGACCTCTCTGCTAAAGGTGTGGGTATGGGTTTTGATGGCTCTTATGCCAAAGATTCTAAAGCAGGTATTGCCTTTTTCTACACCGATGCCGATGTGGATATCAACAATATGACGCAAAAAAGCGAATTCAAGGCCTACACTACTCTTATTTATGGCATTGTTCCAGTCTTGGATGAACGAACTAAGTTCTTGTACCAAGTAGGCTACTCATGGCAAAATGTCGATATCAGTACCGACTTGCAAAAAGGCGACTATACCAGTAAAACAGTTTCTTTAGATGCCAAAGTGATGCGAGACTATAAAATCAACGATGAGCTCACTTTACAACCTTTAGTAGAAGCAACGTACCGAGACTTTAGAAGCCCATCGTACGAACAAAGTGGAGCATTGATAACAACACTAGTCGATAGCTTCAACGCGCAAGAACTCATCGTGGGTGTTGGTGCCTTGGCACACTATAAGCTCGATGATGTTTCTAAAATCGTTGCCAATGTCAACCTTGGCTATGACCTCATTGATGATAGCAATAGCATTACCTCTGCTTACAGTGTGGCTCCAACAGTGAAATTTACCACCAATGGTATCGATAATGGCAGATGGGTCTATAAGGCAGGTATCGGATATGAAAGACTAATCACGAAAGAGAGCGTCATCAGCCTTATGTATAACTACGAAGCGCAAGGAAGCTCTTACGACAACCATGCTGTCTCTGCTCGCTTGCAGTATAAATTCTAAAAAAATAACAAGGATAGTGTTTTGCACTATCCTTGCTTAAGTCAAATCCAATGGATGACTTATTACCATCTGTAACAAAAACACCATCGAGGAAATACCCTTGAATTTGAGGTATCAAAAACTTTATTTAGCTTTCATCTCGTTATCATTTATAGGCTGTGCAAACACCCTTCCTTCTTTAGAACAACGATACGCGAAAGTAATAGATATGGTAAAGCAAGAGTCCCTAACTCAAGTCCCTATCGCAACAAAACAATTTACTCTTTTTTCATTGCAACCTAGCGTTACATGTAAAGATTCTGTGATGCATGTTTATATAGAGGGTGATGGCTTGGCATGGAAAACGCGTACACTCATTTCTGATGATCCCACACCTTTAACGCCTATAGCACTCTCGTTGATGCAACACGATAGTACTTCTTGTAAAGTCTACATTGCGCGCCCTTGTCAATACATTCATACAGCTAAGTGCGAAGAAAAATACTGGACCAGTCATCGTTTTAGTTTAGAGGTGATTGAGAGTTTCGATGAAGCGCTAGAAAACTTAAAGCAAAGCCATGGCGTCAACTCCTTTCATCTTGTTGGTTATTCAGGAGGAGGAGCTGTTGCTGCTTTGTTAGCAGCAAGAAGAAGTGATGTGACACGACTTGTCACCATAGCGGGTAATTTGGATATAACTTACTGGAGCTCGTATCATCATATCGACCCTCTTCGTGGCTCACTCAACCCCAAAGAGTATGCTTCTAAGCTACAACATATTTCTCAACACCATATGATAGGAACACAAGATTCCATCATCCCCAAAGAGGTTTTCTTTTCGTACCAAGATTCTTTTCAAAATCAGGAAAACATCACCTACAGCCTTCATAAAGCTTCACACATGTCTTGTTGGGATGGTGTTTATAAACTTTTTATGAAATAGTGCATACGCTAGAGCGATTCGTACATACCTTTTTTAAAATATACTTGATACTTTTAGTAACGTTTAATAAAAAATAATTTGTGTGACAAAAAATCTAAAGAATGCCTTAAAATAGACATTTTAAATGACTCTTTTCAACTGTTTCATACAAAGTGTGTAAAATTTCATCACTTATTTTGATACAAAATTTGAAAAATTGTACTAAGATTTCTTTGTGAGAAAAAAGTACTACTTTTTGTACTACTAAAAAAAGGTTAAAAGTGGCAAAGCAAAAATTTGGTAGGGAAATCATTCAAGGTGTGATTGAGAAAAATCAGACCAAAAAGCGTGAAATTGCACAACTGACCATTAAAATTGATGCTAAACTCGATGATGCTCTTTTAAAATTAGCTAATTCACTGGGCATTTCAAAAAACAGGTTGATTGAGCAAATTTTGATGGAAAGTGGCGTGATTGAAGAAGTGGATGAGAACTATTATGAGTAATTTCCCAGCCCAAAAAAATGTTATTGATGCTCTTTTACGAGGCATTCAAAATGCTGAAAAAAATTTCCTCTTTTGGACAAACAATCGCCTTTCCCTCTCAAGCGGTCCTCAAAAAATCCTCTCCATTCATGTGGCACAAGAACTGAGTTTTATCAAAAACCCTCCAGAAGTCTTTATCGACGCAACCGTTGCGGATATTCTTCGCTGTTCGCTACCTGATCGTAAAGCATTTAAAGCTTTTATGGAAAAAAATGGCCTCTCTCAAGGAACTTTTGGTATCACTTTGGATGAGCGCTTTTTGCATCATAACAACAACGATTCGATTTCGCGCGTTATCATCTCTTTGCACAACGGTGTACGCAATGCAAAAGTGGAATACACCCATGAGATAGAGCGCATCTGTAAAATGGTGCATCGTGAAACAAAAGAAGATTCGACGTTGGATTACGGCGTATTTGCTTTTTATGCAGACATTTCAGATGCTGCGCGTAAAAAATTGTCGAAACGATTACCAGAGATTATAGAGAGTTTTGATGCCGTTGTGGCACGTTACCCTTCTTTGAGTGCACGTTTGGTCTCTGTGCCTATTCACACAGTAGAAGATGTAGGTGAGTGGATGGCGGGATGTTATGTGATAGAGTTTATGCCTGAGAATTTATCAAAATAGCGTTACATGTAAGGCTGTTTTGACGAGTTATCAAATTTTTTAAGGAGAATAAATGAATATGCTTCCTAAGTTTGCTGCTTCTCTAGCAGTCTGTTCTGCCCTTGTTTCAGCCTCGGTGGCTGCTGATGTGATTAAGATTGGTGTTCAAGCACCGATTACGGGTGAGTATGCGAATGAAGGTCAAAGTATCAACAACGGTGTAAAGCTTATCGTTGATCAGTACAATGCTAAAGGTGGCGTTTTAGGCAAAAAAATCGAAGTCATCACATGTGACGACCAAGGGACTGCGCAACAAGCAGCGATTTGTGCGAAGAAATTGGTCAATGAGGGCGTAAAAGCCGTTATCGGTTCATACACCTCAGGTGCTACAGAAGCGGCGCAAACAGCCTATTTTAGAGCGGGTGTACTTCAAACCAGCGATGGTACCAGTGATTCTTTAACCAAACACAAATACTGGACATTCTTTAGAAATTCATTCCCTAACAGCGCTGAGGCAGATTATATCGCTGAGTACTTCGTAGATGCTAAAAAATACAAAAAAATCGTAGTGCTTTCAGACTACTCAAGCTACTCAACCGACTTAGCAGCCGCTACGATGAAAGCATTGAAAGCAAAAAATGCCAATGTTATTTATGAGGGTAAAATCAAAGCAGGTACTCAAAACTTTACAGCAACTTTAACCAAAATCAAATCCATGGAGCCTGATGTTATCTTCTTTGGTGGTTACTACACCGATGGAGGCTTACTCCGTGCGCAACAAGAACAACTGGGGATTAAAGCTGATTTTGTAGGTGGAGATTCTAATGACAACCCAGACTTTATGAAACTAGCAGGTTCAAGTGCTAAAGGTGCTTACCTTGTCAACGTTCCCACACCTGATATCTTGCCATACGATATTGCAAAGCAATTCTTGGCAGACTACCAAGCCAAATTCAATATGATGCCTTCTTCTGTTTGGGCGCTTATGAATGTGGATGGACTAAGAGCCATTTTACATACGATGGAGCAACTCAAAACCGAAGACACCAAAGCCATTTCGGATTCAATGCACAAAATGAAAGACTTCCCAGGCATCACAGGTCCTGTGACGTTTAGAGAAGATGGTGAGAGAATCGGTGCGGGTTATATGACCTATGAAGTTCAAGCGGACAATAAATATAAAATTGTTTATCCTACAAAATAATTACATGTAAAAATAAATAGACCGGACGCGTGAAGCGTTTGGTCTATTTCAAAAGGCACTTTCATGGATATTTTTATACAGCAAATGGTCAATGGTCTTACTATCGGAAGCTTGTATGCTCTTGTGGCATTGGGCTACACAATGGTGTATGGCGTTATGCGACTCATTAACTTCGCGCATGGAGACCTTGTTGCGATGTCAGCGTTTGTGGGCCTTACGGTTTACACACAAATTTTTGGAGAAAACATTACCTCACTGGTTGCAGTGATTACGGTGTTTGTCTTTACTGCTGCCATTGTAGCCCTTGTTGGTGTTCTTCTTGAACGCCTAGCGTATAGGCCTTTACGAACGGCACCACGTTTAAGTGCGGTGGTTTCAGCTTTGGGAGCGGGGTTGGTGATTCAAAACTCCGTTATGCTGATTTGGGGACCTAATATGAAAATATTTCCCTCCAATATCTTCCCCTCTACGATTTGGTCATTTGGCGGCGTGGTGATTACGTTTACGCAAGTGATGATTTTGGGACTCTCTTCCATTCTTATGGTTGGGCTTTATTTTTTCATTAACCGCACCAAAATAGGCACCGCCATTCGAGCCGTGGCTATTGACCAAGATGCGGCGAAACTCATGGGCATTAACGTCAATCGTATTATTATGATTATCTTCGTCATTGGCTCTGCTTTAGGAGCGGTTGCGGGATTGTTTATCGGTGTCTATTATCGAGGGGTGACCTTTGATATGGGGTGGATGTACGGACTGAATGCTTTTGTCGCCGCCATTATGGGGGGCATTGGCAATATCCCAGGCGCCATGCTTGGAGGTTTGATGTTGGGGCTTTTTAATGCGATGATTACGGGGTATATCTCCAGTCAATGGGCGGAGACCTTTACCTTTGTACTGTTAATTGTCATCTTAGTCTTTAGACCAACGGGTATCCTTGGTGAAAAAGTAGCGGAGAAAGTATGATGAATAAAACAAGTATGATAGCCTTAGTGCTACTGTTGATTTCAGGTGTTTATCCTTTCTTTGTGGATTCAGCATGGTTGGCGATTGGAACAACGTTCTTAGTCTTCTCGTGTGTGGCTTTTTCGCAAGATATTATTTTGGGGCGTGCGGGTGTATTTCACATGGGACATGCGATGTTCTTTGGTTTGGGTGCGTACACCACTGCCATTATGAATGTGCAGTTTGGACTTCCTATCTTAGCCTCTTGGGCTCCAGCGGTTTTGATTCCGATGTTTGTTGCTTTTGTGTTAGCAGGACCCATTATTCACCTGAGGGGGGATTATTTGTTGGTGGCGACCATTGGGTTTAACATTATTTTCATTCAAGTCTTGGAAAACGATGTTTTTGGGCTCACAGGGGGACCAAACGGTATTTTTGGTATTGATGTGGTGAGGCTTTTTGGGTTTGAGTTTGCCTCCCAAACGTACATGTATTATATGGCATTTATCCTTTTGGGCATTACCCTTTTCATTATGCGAACGTTAGATAGAAGCAAATTTGGCCGAGCGATGTTTTACATCAACAAAGATGAAATCGCGGCGCAAAGCATGGGGGTGAGTGTGCGTTACTACAAACTCTACGCTTTTATCATTGGAGCAGGTATCGCTGGAGCGGCGGGCAGTATGTTCTCGGTTCAGTACTCCGCGGTTAGCCCCGAAGCCTTTGATGTTACGCAGTCCATTATGTTTTTTACCATTGTTTTGGTGGGTGGCTCAGCCTCTCTTCCAGGGGTTTTGATTGGAACGTTTATCATGTTTGTATTGCCTGAAGTGTTTCGTGAGTTTGAAACGGCGCGTTATCTGGTCTTTGGTCTTGCGATGATTTTAACGATGATTTTGCGCCCTCGTGGTATTTGGCCAGTGCGTTTTGGCAATATCCCAAACTTTCTTAAAAAGGATGTCAAATGAGCGAATACATCCTTGAAATCAAAAACGTGACTAAGATGTTTCACGGGTTAGTTGCTATCAATGACTTGTCCATGAAAGTGAAAAAAGGTCAGATATACGGCATCATTGGACCCAATGGTGCGGGGAAAACAACCTTGTTTAACTGTATTACGGGTATTTATACGCCTGAGATGGGTCAGATCCTTTGGAAAGGCAAAGAAATCAAAGGAACGACACCGTATAAAATAGCCGAACTAGGCATCTTGCGCACCTTTCAAACGATTCGATTGTTTGCGGAGATGAGCGTGGCGGAGAACATTATGTCGGGGCGTCACATCAAGTCCAAGCAAAAATGGTACAACGGGGTCATTCCCACACCTGCTTACTTTAAAGATGAGAAAGAGCAATGGATGAAAGTGGGAGAATTGATGGAATTCTTTAACCTTTCACAGTATGCCACAACGCCTGCGGGTGATTTGTCGTACGGGGTTCAACGACGTATCGAGATGGCAAGAGCCTTGGCAGCCGAGCCAGAACTGCTCATTTTAGACGAGCCAGCAGCAGGATTGAATGAGCATGAAACACAAGAACTTACCGATACGATTCGCAAAATTCAAGCGATGGGTGTGACCATTATGATGATCGAACATGATATGGAGATGGTGATGAGTCTCAGTGAATACATCACCGTCATCAACTTTGGTGCCAAAATCAGTGAAGGATTGCCTTCATTTGTACAAGATGACCCTGTGGTGGTGGAAGCCTACATTGGAAGTGACGAGGAGGATGAACATGAGTAAAAATGAACGACTCCTTGAAGTCAAAGATTTACATGTAAGCTATGGGGCGATTAATGCCATTAAAGGGATTGACTTGTATGTCAATCGGGGTGAGGTCGTGACGATTCTAGGAGCCAATGGAGCGGGTAAAACAACGACGCTTCGTACCATTAGTGGGCTTTTAAAGTCTGTATCGGGGGAGATTATCTTTGATGGTAAAGCCATCACGCAGCTTCCCGCTCACGAAATCGTCTCTTTAGGCATGAGTCACTCTCCTGAGGGACGTCGTGTGTTTGGGACACTGAGTGTGGAAGAAAATCTCATGATGGGTGCGTACACCCTTAAAAAATACGATGCAAAAACGTTGGAATGGATTTATGAAATTTTACCTCGTTTGAAAGAGCGTCAAAAGCAACTTGCAGGAACGCTTAGTGGTGGTGAACAGCAGATGTTAGCCATCGGACGAGCCATTATGAGTAAGCCAAAATTGCTTATCTTAGATGAGCCAAGTTTAGGGCTTGCTCCTGTTTTAGTCAAGGTCATTTTTAAAGCTATCAAGCAAATTGCCTCTTCAGGTGTCACGGTTTTATTGGTGGAACAAAATGCAAAAGCAGCACTCAAATTAGCCGATCGTGGCTATGTTTTAGAGCTTGGAAAGATAACACACACAGGAAGTAGTGAAGAGCTTTTGAACTCAGAAGTGATTCAAGAGGCGTATCTGGGTAAGAAAAAATAGGCTTACATGTAAAGCCGTCTACCGTTTTGGTAGGCGGTTTTTTTTGGTCAATTTTTCTATGTTAAAAAAAGTACTACTTTTAGTACTACTAAAATAAAATTTACAAGGAGACAATAAAATGGTACACAACGAAGCGGTTATAAACAGAGCCATAGCTTTGGCAGAGAAGTGGCAAAACAGAGCCAGTGAATTGGTGAGCGATTTTGATCGAAAATTTCATGTAAAAATGAATAAAATGCTCTCCCATCCTAAAGATAAGGTCTTTTTGATAGAGCTGATGGATCAAAGTTTTCGTACAAAAAATCCAAAACGTGTGGCAGACCAAATCGAGTTTTTATTTTCAAAGTATGAAATGGCATCGTTTTTTACCAGCTCTGAGCGTTTTTTAGTCTTTTTATTTCTCAATGCAGGCATTTATCTGCCTCAAATTTCCGTGCCACTGTTTATCAAAAGTGTACGTGACGATACTCAAACGGTAGTCATTAAAGGTGAAGACGAGACGTTGAATGCGCATCTTGTGAAACGTCATGCGGAGGGTACTCGGGTCAATCTTAACTTAATAGGCGAAGTGGTTTTAGGAGAAGCTGAAGCGGAGGAACGCATCGAAAAATACCTCAAAGTGCTTGAAAACCCCAATGTGGATTATATTTCCATTAAAATCTCCACCATTTTTTCTCAAATTAATGCGTTAGCCTATGAAGAAACCGTTGAAGAATTGGTCAGTCGTTTAAGCCGTATCTATGCGCAAGCTAAAAAATACAGCTATACCAATGCTAAAGGTGAGCAAGAAAATAAATTTATCAACCTTGATATGGAAGAGTACCGTGACCTCTCTTTGACTTTTAATGCGTTCACCAAAACATTGGATAAGCCTGAATTTAAAGATTTTCATGCGGGTATCGTTTTACAAGCCTATTTACCTGATTCGCATTTGTGGCAACAAAAGCTCGTTACGTGGGCAAAAGAGCGTGTGCAAAACGGTGGCTCTGCGATTAAAATGCGTTTGGTTAAGGGTGCCAATATGGAGATGGAAGAGACCGAAGCGGGGCTTCGCCATTGGAAAATGGTGACATACACGAAAAAAATTGACACCGATAGCAACTACAAAGTCATGGGTGAATACGCGTTGCGCCCTGAAAATGCACCGTATGTGAATATTGGTATGGCATCGCACAATGTCTTTGAATTGGCATATGGCTTTGAACTTGCTCGTGAGTACGGTACCAGTCAATATTACACCATGGAAATGTTGGAAGGTATGAGTGAGTCTGCGCGTTTAGCCATTAAAGAGATTAGTGGCGAAATCATTCTCTACGCACCAACGGCGAAAAAAGCGCAATTTACCAATGCGATTGCTTATTTGGTCAGGCGTTTAGATGAAAATACAGGCGTTGAGAATTTTATCCGTTACTCCTTTGGGCTAAAGACGGGTACACCTGAGTGGGAAGCGCAAAAGCAAAAATTTATCGCTTCCTTTGAAAACGCCAAAGGACTTTTCATCGGTTCCAAGCGCAAACAAAATCGTTTAGAAGAGAATTGGGATGATTTTGGAGGCGCTACATGTAAGAGCGGTCACTACCATGGTGAAGCCGATACAGACTTTATTTTGCCACCCAACAAAGAGTGGGCAAAACAGATTCGTGCAAAATGGATGAAAAAAGCAGGCGATGATGTTGTCACAGCACCCGTGGTTGTAGGCGGTGAAGCTATCGTCCATGGACGTGGCATCAAAGAAGTTATCGATAAATCGCAACTCAAAGAGGGCGTTATTTGTGGTAAATTTGCGCAAGCGAGCGCGGAAGATTTGCAACGTGCGGTAGAAGTGGCAGCAGAAGATAAAGATGGTTGGAGACGTTTAACGCATGAACAGCGTCAAAAGATTTTATGCGATGTAGCGATTGCTGTACGTAAAAAACGAGGCGATTTGATTGGTGTGGCCGCGGCTGAAGTGGGTAAAGTCTTTGGTGAGACCGATGTGGAAGTCAGCGAAGCGGTAGACTTTTTAGAGTTTTACGGCTATTCCGCGCGTTATTTTGAAAAATACACCCATCTCACCTTTAAAGGTAAAGGTGTGGGCGTGATTACTCCTCCTTGGAACTTCCCAATAGCTATTCCTCTAGGTGGAATCGCAGCCGCATTGGCAGCGGGTAACACCGTCATCATCAAACCCGCCTCTTCTGCCGTTTTATGCTCCTATGAATTGTGCCAATGCTTTTGGGATGCAGGGGTGAGTAAAAACACCTTACAATTTGTACCGTGTGCGGGAAGCCTTGCAGGAGAGCATTTGGTGAAAAACCCCAAAGTGGACTTTGTCATCTTAACAGGTGGTGAAGAAACAGCCTATACCATGTTAAAAACCAGACCCAATCTTTTGCTCAGTGCTGAGACGGGTGGAAAAGATGCGACCATCGTCACCGCAATGGCAGATCGTGACCAAGCGGTTAAAAATGTGGTGCATTCTGCCTTTTCCAATAGCGGGCAAAAATGTTCAGCCACTTCCCTTTTGGTTCTTGAAGAAGAGGTGTACAATGACCCTAACTTTAGAGCAGGCTTGATTGACACAGCGCGTAGTATGGCAGTAGGCTCCGTGTGGGATTTTAAAAATCGCATCGGAACACTTGCCAACAAGATGGATGGTGCTTTAAAAAAAGCGGTTGAGACTTTAGAAGCGGGCGAAGAGTGGGCGCTGAAGCCAACGTTTGTGGATGGCAATGAGTACATGCTAACCCCTGGAATTAAATGGGGTGTTAAAGAGGGGAGTTTTTGCCATATGACTGAGCTTTTTGGTCCCGTGCTCTCCGTCATCAAAGCGCGGGATTTAAAACACGCGGTTGAGATTGTCAATAACACAGGCTATGGGCTAACATCAGGTATCGAGTCTTTAGATGAGCGTGAAGTCGCCTACTGGAGAGAAAATCTTAAAGCGGGTAATCTCTACATCAACCGTGGAACGACGGGTGCTATTGTGTTGCGTCAACCTTTTGGTGGTATGGGAAAATCAGCGATTGGTGCGGGGCGAAAAGTGGGTATTCACAACTACATCACACAATTTGTTGATTTTGAAGAGGTTGGAGAGCCAAAAATCGAACATGTCCTCAAACATCCTTTGCTCTCACGTGTGAATGGCTGGCTTAGTGCGTGCGAAAAAGGCATTCATGCAAGCTTTAAAGTAGATTTTGAGAAGCTCTGTTTAGCCGTTGGCAGTTACGTAGAAAATTATGAAAATGAGTTTTCACAAGAGAAAGATTATGTTAAAGTCAGAGGAGAGGACAATACGTTTAGGTATCTTCCCCTCTCAAAAATCGCCCTTCGTGTCAATGTGCAAGATACCCTTTTTGATGTGTTAGCACGAATTTTTGGAGCAAAAATTGCGGGAAGTACGTTACATGTAAGCATTGATGCTGGTTTAGAAAACAGCGTGGTTTCATTCCTTTATGAAAACAAAGAGCATCTTTTGCAAGCGCATGACACTTTGGTGCGTGAGAGTGAGGAGGTATTTTCCAAGTGTTTTGAGGGTGTACAAAAAATCTTCTACGCACACAAAGAAGCGATTTCGGATTATGTATATGAACAAGCCACACAAAAGGTAACGTTTATTGAACGATCACATCCGCTTATGGAAGGTCGCATTGAAATGTTACACTATTTCCAAGAGCAGAGCATTTCTCATAGTTATCATCGCTACGGAAACATTGGTGCAAGAGCGTTGGAGAAAAAATAAGATTAAAACGAGAGGGCTAAAAACCCCTCTCGTTATTTCAGTTTAGCGATAATATCTTGATTGAGGTCTAAAATTTCTTTATTGCGTTTAGCAATCTGTTCTGTCTCTTGAATTTTTTCTTTATTCTTAGCAACACCTTTTGCATTTTTGGAAACACCATCAGCGTTTTTCTCAATTTTTTCACGATTGGCAGAGACACCTTCAGCATTTTTCTTAATATTTTCTTTATTCTTATTAATCTCCTCGCGGTTGAGCTCGATTAAACGCGTGAGTTCATCAACACGTTGTTCGTATTTGTTGATGAGGTAATAAATCGCATAAACGAGGACACCAATAAATAACCATTGTAAAATATCCATGAAAGAATCCTTCTTAAAAAATTTGACGCTATTGTACTCTTTTAAATAAAATCAATCAATAATTTCACAGACATACTCACGTTTAAGACGACTTTGGTGGATCTCAACAATGCGCAATCCTTCAAAAGGGATGGTACTAAAATCAGCTTCATCTTTTGGCTGAACACGTGCAACATGGCGCAGGACAATCCCACGGTAAGCTTTGGCAAAATGGCTGATGACTTTTCCTTTTTTTAAAAATTTCATCGTGATATACGGTTTATTAAGTGTATAAAATTTTTCATAAAATCCAGCACGAAGATCGAGCACAGTATCATCGCCAATCCATGATGTTAAAGCGTCACTAAAGTACGCTTTGTAAAAAGATTCAGGTTTAAAGCCACCCAGCGTTTCTCCTTGCTGTAATTTGTACTCAGGGATAAAATCATGGGCTAAAATAGGACCAAAAAGGTTCGAGAAAATCATAACGTTTTCACCTAGCCACGCCTGAACTTGTTCATCCAATGTTGCATACGAAAGGTAGTCGTAAGCAATCCCATCATAGCGTTCAATGGCTTTACATGTAAGACGATCGCTTGGTGTTTGGGTTAAGCGGTTGCGTAAATTTTCGCTATCTTTAATGCCAAAAAGTTTTTGGAGGTCTTCAGAAGAAGTGGATTCCAATAAAGAGGTGTACCGATGAAGCACTTCACTACGTTTGGGGTAGAGGTGTGGAAAAACGAAGCTGTTTTCGCCGATAGGAGGTGCATATAGCCGTGATGTTTTTGTTTCGCTGGGAGAAAAGAGAACTTTCATCAAATACACTCCTTGTGTCATAAGAACGTATTTTATCGTAAAAAGTGCAAAAAAGTATTGACTTATGGGTTCTAATAAGCTATACTTTCACCTCACAATCAAGGATGCTGGTGTAGCTCAGTTGGTAGAGCAACTGCCTTGTAAGCAGTAG
>DCUJ01000006.1 GCA_002328495.1 Sulfurospirillum sp. UBA2217 | reverse complement strand
TTGGTTAAGCTTTACATGTAACGGGCGACTAGTTGTAGACTTTGGTCGCTCGCTTGATTTCTAAAATCAACTCTTTTTGTCGTGTGTACATGTAGTTTAGCAAATACTCATCGTACGGTTTTTTCAGTGCCCCAAGTAGCACAACTACTTTTGTATGATCGTCTCTCTCCGCCACTAGTGTTACTTTTCCCTCAATATCCATCATCACATACCCATTTTCACCGCTTTCGTAGGGTAAAGAGAAAAAAAGACGTATGGTTTGATTGAGCAGATGTTCTTTGATTATTTTGGAGCATTTGATGGCAATTGAATTGGCTGAAATATCGATGATTTCACCTTGCAAAGAAGATTTAGTGTTGTATTTGATTTGAATGGGTGTGCGAATGGTCGTTTGTACCCTTGTATGCTGTCTATTGTTAGCACTATAAGGCATAAAGCTTAAATTTTTTATAACAACAAATGTTTTTTTAATATCCACCAGTGAGACTTCAGCTTTGATGTCTTTAGGAAAATTGGGGGCTTGAAGTACGGTTTCACCTTCTAATTGCATGGCGTAGCCTTGAAGATTTTCACAGTAGAGATAGTAAGCATCGTCACTGTATTTGATGATATGTGAATTGGTGTTAATGCAAAGACCTTTATAAATATTGAGCAGTTTAATAGGTATCTTATTGTGGATGCAATTACGCATTAAATAGGCAATCTGTTCTTGTGGGTCTATCACATTATCCAAATAGCCAATTTCATAAAATTTTAAATTTTGAATTTCATTGGGGAGGAGTGTTCGTGCGCTTATTTTGTCCATATTCCATAACAAGTCATTTAAAGTCTGTTTTTCAGTGCATAGGGTTGATGAAACGACAATGGGTGTTATTTTTTCTTCCAATGTTGCTTGAACCAAAGCTTGATGTAAGTAGCGTGTTTGCTCACAGGCATCTTTAAAATCACAATCTTCACACAGAAGAACATAAAGATTTGGACTCCATTGTGCGAGTTCTTGATGGGGTGACTTAAATTGAAAAATCTTTGCAAGCAACTTTTTAAGTGATTCGTAGAGATGTATATTGGTAAACGTATGCCCTAATTTGTCTAAATTTGAGATATTAAAAAAGATGAGCGAAAGTGGACGTTGTGTCATGCTGTGTTGAACCAATTTGTCTTTTAGCCGTTCGATAAAATCAAAACGCGTCAGTACCGAAGAACAACCGTTTGTAGCAGCAGGAGCTGTATATTCAAGTAAGATAAGCATTTTTTCGTGAGAACGTTCAAAATGATTGATACTACATACATAGGTGTTTTTTTCATTCAATTCATTTTCGATGACGATGGTTTTATGACCGTTTTCATCGCCTCTTAGCATGGTGCCAATATCTTCATCCTCATACAAAGCTTCTTCAATGAGTGAGAGATTTGTTTCACCAAAAAGTGCCTTTGCTTTGGCGTTAGCATAGGTGAGTTCTGCCTTTTTAAAGATAAAAAAGGCGAAAGATTGTTCCATGTGTTGTTCAATAGAGAGTTTATGAAATGTACTTAATTTTTCATCGAGTTTTGAAGGAGTTTTCGTAAAAATTGAATCCAAAAGACGATTTTCATTGACAAGAGGGAGTACGTCTGTGATGGAAAAATGCAGTGAAAATTTGAGTAGTAATTTATTTTCAACATCATCGGCAAAAATGTAACTTACAAGAGGCTTGCATTGGGTTAGAATCTTTAGGAGAACTTTGAGTTTTTCTTTCCCCCCTTCTCCTAGCTCAATCAATAAAATATCAGAGGGAGGATAACCTTGGGTTTCATTAGAGAGATTATGGAGCTTAAAGTGCGCATGCTTTGCTTGAAGGACATTGAAAATACTCAATTTTTTCGTTTCAAAAAAACAGTGGGTGATCCTTAAGTGACGTGTTTCTTGAATAAATTTTTCTAAAATCATCCAAACCCTTTTAAACCGAATGTCATTATTTTAGCACAATAACGGCGTATTTTAATGAAACATTGACTACAATTTAGTCACTTTTTAATTAAGGAAACACATAATGCACTATTTGGCTATCAAAGGTAAACAAAAACTCAGTGGTTCTGTAACCATATCGGGCGCTAAAAATGCTGCGCTACCTCTTTTAACATTGAGTCTTCTTTCAAAAAATCCTATCACAATAGATAATGTTCCCGAAGTTGCTGATGTTAAAACCCTTTTGCAACTTTTAAGCAACTTGGGTGCTAGCTCTACATGTAAAGATAATGTGGTGAAAATTGACAGTACTACGGTTAATTCAACGTGTGCCAATTATGATATTGTTCGCAAAATGCGTGCGTCTATCTTGACATTAGGACCTTTATTAACACGTTTTGGACATTGTGAAGTCTCTTTACCAGGAGGCTGTGCGATAGGTCAACGCCCGATTGATTTGCACCTTAAAGCATTGGAGCAAATGGGTGCAGATATAGAAATAGCACAAGGCTACGTCATCGCAAAAGCGCCTAAAGGATTAAAAGGAGCAACCATCATTTTTGATAAAGTGACGGTGACGGGGAGTGAAAATATCATCATGGCAGCGGCCCTTGCTCATGGGAAAACAACGCTTGTCAATGTAGCAAAAGAGCCAGAAGTGGTGCAAGTGTGCGAGATTTTAGCCAATGCGGGGGTAAACATAGAAGGTATTGGTACCTCTAAGCTCATCATTGAAGGCAGTGGCGGAAAGCTTTTAGATATCAAAGATTTTACGGTGATACCTGATCGTATTGAAGCGGGGACCTATTTGTGTGCAGGAGCGATTACTAAATCTAAAATTACCCTCAAAAAAGTCAATCCAAAACACCTTGAAGCGGTGATTTTAAAATTGGAACAGATGGGCTTTAAAATCGATGAAAAAGAAGATAGCTTAACGCTTCATCCCGCTGAAAAAATTTTACCCTCCGATATTGAAACCTCTGAATACCCTGGGTTTCCAACAGATCTTCAAGCCCAATTTATGGCATTGTGTACGCAAGCTAAAGGAACGAGCATCATCGATGAACGTCTTTTTGAAAACCGTTTTATGCACGTGAGTGAGCTTTTGCGTATGGGTGCTGGTATTAAACTTAAAGGGCACAGTGCTACGGTTGAAGGTAAAGCAAAGCTGAATGCCGCAGATGTCATGGCAACAGATTTGCGTGCCAGTTCAGCCTTGATTTTAGCGGCATTAGTGGCAGAGGGCACAACACGTATTCATAGAATTTACCATTTAGACCGTGGCTATGAGAATTTGGAGGGAAAATTTTCAGCCTTGGGTGCGCACATTGAACGTTTGGAGGAGTAATCATGGCTGAATTTTCATCTGTTTCGTTTGATGAAGCCATCAAACGTTCCCTCAATTTAGACTTTGAGTTGCCCTCTACCGTTTGGCTTCCTTTGATGAATGCTTTGGGGTATGTCCTCTCTAATGATGTACTCTGTCAAAAAAATCTCCCCTCCTATAACAATGCTGCTATGGATGGTTACGCTTTTTGTTATGCAAATAAAGGGAAAAAACTCAGCATCACAGGGCGTATTTTAGCGGGAGAAAGTGTTGATTCTTCTTTGGTAGGAGAGCAATGTTATAAAATTATGACGGGGGCAAAAGTACCTGATGATGCCGATACCATAGTGCCTTTTGAAGAATGCACGGTAGAGAGTGATGGACGTGTGAACATTCCTTTTGATCTTAAAAAAGGAAATGCCTTAAGGCTTAGAGGGGAAGAAAAAGCCCAGGGAACATTGCTTTTGAAAAAAGGCGAGTGTATTGATGCATCCACTGTTGCGCTTTTGGCATCTCAGGGCATTGGGTATGTTGAAGTGTATCGAAAGCTTCGCGTGGTTGTACTCTCGACAGGAGATGAGCTTAAAAAGCCATGGGAAAAAGCGAGCGAAGATGAAATTTATGACATCAATGCTTTTGCGCTTATAGCGCTTTTAAAAGAGCACGGATTTGAGGCAGAATATGGGGGTGTCGTTCCCGATAATGAAGAAGCTGCCATTGCTTATTTTAAAACCATGCATTCTTATGATGTAATTGTGAGCAGTGGCGGGGTGAGTATGGGAGAAGCGGATTTTGTTGAAAAAGCTTTACATGTCAATGGGTTTGTCGCTTCCTTTCATGGTGTTAATATTAAGCCTGGAAAACCAACGATGTTTGGTATGATGGGCTCAACGCTTGTGGCATCCATGCCTGGTAATCCTTTGGCTGCGTTTATCAATACATTTTTGTTTTTAATTCCTGTGTTAAAAAAACGTTCAGGTCACAACCAATACTACTTTGGTTTGACTATGGTCACAATGCAAAAACCCCTCCAAGTAAAAGCGGGTAGAGTCAATATTATTTTAGGACATATTAAAGACAATCAATTTCATACCTTTGGTGAAAATCGTTATGGCTCAGGGATGATTACTCCTCTTTTGCATAGCAATGCACTCTTGATTACCGATGAAAAAACAGATTTTATTGAAGAAGGAGCGCATATCCATGTTCTGTTCTTTAAAACACGTTTTTCTGAAACCATAGAACATCTTAAGAATTAGTTCAGTACAATTAAACTCGTTTGATGCCATTTTTTTTGACAAGGACAGTGTATGTTTCAGAATGTAAAGATTTCGACAAAGCTTCTAGCGATCTCTCTTTTTACCGTTTTAGGCTTAGCACTTTTAGCGTATGTGAGCATTAATTCGAGTGTGATAGGCAAAGACTCTTTAGAAACTATTTATGAAAAAAACGTTGTTCCTGATAACGAAGTGATGAGTGCCCGCGCTACGTTTGATACGATTTTAAATGATTTGATTCATGTTACCAGTGAATTTCTACCAACGGGTCAGGCCCGCGATCGTGTACCTTTGATTGAAAAAAAGATGAGTGACTTTTTTGAAAAAGCGTTGAAGAGTGATTTTTATGCTGAGCCTTCTTTGAAACAAAATTTAACCGAAGCACACACACGTTATAAGCAAAGAATAGAACCTAATTTTAAAAAAATACATGAACTCTACACCAAAGACAATCGTGAAGACATCGGTGATATGGCGGTGGAGATTGAAGAAGATTGTAGATATATTACGAAGCGTTTTGAGAATATTTCAAATTTTACAAACCAACGTGTTAAAGATATTAGTTTGCAAATTTCTTCTAAATTGGAAAAAAATCTTTACATTGTTATCATTGTTTCTTTAATTATTCTACTCATTTCTTCAAGCTTGCTTTTAGCGGTCAGTCGCTACATTGTTCGTCGTATTCAGCGCATTGGCAATCATCTGGCGGATATCACCAAAGATTTAGCACTCAATCGTCCCATCATTGTTTGTAACAACGATGAGATAGGTCAGATTAGCAGTAATGTGAATGTTCTTTTAACCACGTTACAGCAAGCGATGATTAAAGCGAAGATGACCATGTCTTCCAATTCCGAAATCAACAAAAGTATGCAAATCTCTTCGTCGCAAATTACTTCTATTGCTCAAGAACAAGATAATATCGTGGAGGCGGTTAAAGTACTAACAACACGCATTAACAAAGAACTTCAAGAATCCAGAGATATTTCAGAAACATCTGCTACGTATATGAAAGAAGATTATGCCATGTTGGATTTGATGATTGAGACCTTAGATAGAATCGTCGAAAGTATTAATCGTGTGAGCCAAGATGAACAACACATCTCTACACAAATGCATGATTTAGCAGAACAAACTGCTCAAATTCGATCCATCTTAGAGATGATTAAAGATATTGCAGACCAAACCAATCTTTTAGCACTCAATGCTGCTATTGAAGCCGCACGAGCGGGTGAACATGGACGTGGTTTTGCTGTAGTTGCCGATGAAGTTAGGAAACTAGCAGAGCGTACACAAAAATCCCTCTCAGAAATTGATGCAACCATTAGCATTGTTGTGCAAAGTGTTTCAAGTGCAAGTGAAAATATCAGAGAGAACAGTGAAAAAGTGGTTGAACTCAATAAAAATGCCATTGAAATCTCTTCTATGGCAAACGAAACCAAAGAAAAAACATCAAAAAGTCTTGAAATTACGAATATAGCATATCAAAAAGCCCTAAGTATCACAAAAGAGATCGACGAATTGACTAAAGGCGTTGAAAAGGCTACGGGGTTAGCGCATGAGAATAAAAAGATAGCGGATAACCTCATAGATGTTTCACGCGAACTCAATCTTTCGACCGATGAACTTGAAAGAGAGATTAATATTTTCAAAGTTTAGAGCGTAAATTTGACATAAAGGCTTTTTTTTGCTAAAATTCCGACCGTTTTGCGGGAATAGCTCAGTGGTAGANNGTTCGAACCTCGTTTCCCGCTCCATTTTTTTATTTTTTTATCTCCCACTCTCTTTTTTATCTGCTTCAACCCTTTACATTGAAAAACAGTATTGCATTAAAGATGACGTCGTCCTTACACGCGCTTTTTTCGGTGCAAAAGATGTTAACGATACCGTTGTGGTGAGTATCCCCAAAGATCGTTTGCACTACACCATCCCTTCCCATCAGGTTATTCGTGCTTTTGATGATTTAAATGTAACTATTATCGATAGCAGTGAAGGCGTTATAACGTTTAAGCGTCATTGTAGTCTCTTAGGAAAGATGGAAGAAATCGAAAATGCATTTATTGAAAAACTTCAATCGTTCTCTGTGTGGCTTATTCTTGAACAAAAACCAAATATTATGGTTAAATCCACTCTCCCTCCTGATTTTGAACGGTATCGTTTTGAATCCATTCTCCTCAATGAAAATGCTTTGAAAAGAAAGAGCGGTTCTTTTGTGGGTCTTTTTGATAATAATGGAAAACCTAAAAAAATAATCTTTTATTATGAAATGGATGCGAAGCTTCCAGCCTTTAAAGCAAAACGTAATTTGCAAAGCGGTAAAATCCTCGAAAACGATGATGTAGAAGTTGTTCTTGTTGATGTGAGTCTATTGCCTACGCGTGCTATCATTGGAGAGATGCCCTCTTCTTTAATCAGTAAAAGTTATATTAAAGAGGGACGTATACTCAGCGATCATTTATTTGATGTCAAAAAAGATTTTATGAAAAAAGAGACCCTCAAAGGTTTTTTAAGTGAAGGAAGCATGGTGATAGAGTTACATGTAACGCTTCTTGAAGATGCTAATATTGGTGATGTTGTTAAGGTTAAAACAGAACAAGGAAAAGTCTTGAGTGCAAAAATTTTATCCAAGCAAGAGGCAAAAATACTCGAATGAAACGCTTAATTATTGGCATCAGTGGTGCCAGCGGAGTTGGTTTGGGACTTAAAGTGATAGAAGCTTTGCCCAAAGAGATTGAGAAGTATATTATCATCTCTGAACATGCTCATGTTGTTTTAAAACAAGAAGAGAATCAATTTTTACTCAGCGATGAAGACATCGGTGCTATTATTGCTTCTGGTTCGTTTAAAACCGATGGAATGCTTGTTGTCCCTTGTAGTATGAATACACTGGCAAAAATTGCGTATGGCATTGCCGATAATCTTTTAACACGCAGTGCAAGTGTGATGCTCAAAGAAAGACGCCCTCTTCTTTTGGCACCTCGTGAAATGCCTTTTTCTGCCATTGCTCTTGAAAATATGCATAAACTCTCTATGTTAGGTGTGCACATTGCTCCTCCTGTGTTGGGGTATTACGCTCAAATCCAAACACTTGAAGATATGGAAAATTTTCTGATAGGTAAATGGTTTGATTTGTTAGGGATTGAGCATACTTTGTTTAAACGTTGGGAGGGAGTATGAGAACTATAGCCATTTATCCAGGAACGTTCGATCCCATTACAAATGGGCATTTGGATGTCATTAATCGTGCTAAAAAGCTTTTTGATACAGTTTTGATTGGGGTTGCAATTTCGGAAGAAAAACATCCCATGTTTGATATTGAAACACGTGTCGAGATGGCAAAAGCCGCAACAAAAGGGATGGCTGGCGTCGAAGTAGAACCGTTTGATGGACTTTTAGTACATTTCTCACAGCAAAAGAACATTCGTATGATTATCCGTGGACTTCGAGCGGTCAGTGACTTTGAGTACGAATTGCAGATGGGATACGCCAATGCCTCTTTGTGGGATGAAATCGAAACCTTGTATCTAATGCCTAGTTTGAAACATGCCTTTATCAGCTCTTCAGTGGTGCGCTCTGTCCTCAAACACGGTGGCGATGTGCACCATCTTATTCCCTCTGCTATTAAACCTTACTTGAAAAATAGACTGACATGTATGTAATTTTTGAAGGGGTTGATACCTGTGGTAAAAGCACACAAGTCCAGTTTTTTGCCTCACGGCATAAAAATGTTGTTGCGACAAAAGAGCCTGGTGGTACTAAAACGGGTCAAAAACTGCGCTCCATTTTACTGGACGGAGAGGATACACTCTCGTTTAATGCTGAGCTTTTTTTATTTTTAGCAGATCGTGCATTGCACTATGATAGTGTTGTCAAAGAGGCTCGTGAAGCAAAAATGGTCATCAGCGATCGAGGATTTTTATCGGGAATTGCGTATGCCTGTGCAAATCATCCAGAAATCGATAGGGATTTTTTGCTCCTTTTAAACCGTTTTGCTTTGCGCGCAGAGTTTCCTGAAAAGATTGTGTTGTTTGTAACGGATGAAACACTTTTGAGCGAACGCCTTACATGTAAAAGCACTGATTCCATTGAAAGTCGTGGTGTAAGCTATTTGTTACAGATTCAAGCTATAATGCGTGAGCTTTTGCACGGCTTAGGTATTGCCTATTTGGAAGTGGATGCAAGGCTAGATAGAGAAAGTATTTACGCAAAAATTGAGGAATTTATTTATGATTAATGCATTACGTGGAATGAAAGATACACTCTCTCCTGAGAGTAAAATTTATTTACATATTATCAATACATGTACGAAGATTGCACAAAACTATGGATTTTCATTTATCGAAACGCCTATTTTAGAAGAGACGGCTTTGTTTAAACGTAGTGTGGGTGAGAGTAGTGATATTGTGGGTAAAGAGATGTATCAATTTACTGACAAAGGCGGAAACGATGTCTGTTTAAGACCAGAGGGAACTGCGGGCGTGGTAAGGGCTTTTGTACAAGAAAAATACGATAAAGCAGGCGGGATTAGGCGCTTTTTCTATCATGGTCCTATGTTTCGCTATGAAAGACCTCAAAAAGGTCGTTTAAGGCAATTTCACCAGTTTGGCGCTGAAACTTTTGGTGAGGCGAGTGTAAAAGAAGATGCGAGTATTATTTTGATGCTTTGTGAGATGTTTAAAGCACTTGGTATTGGGTTTACCCTTGAAATTAACTCTCTTGGCTGCCCTTCGTGTATGCCCAGTTATCGTACAGGGCTTGTCCACTTTTTAGACACCTTGGAAGGCTTATGTGAAGATTGTGAGAGGCGAAAACTCACCAATCCAATTCGTGTACTGGATTGTAAAAATGTTACATGTAAAGGCTTGTTGCATAATGCCCCATTGTTAGTGAATCATTTGTGTGAAAATTGTGCTTTGGATTTTGATGTTTTAAAAACGACGTTAAATCGTTTTGGTATCTCCTATACTATCAATTCAAAGCTGGTGCGAGGATTGGACTATTACTCTAAAACAGCCTTTGAATTTGTAAGTTCTGAAATTGGAGCGCAAAGTGCCATTGCAGGTGGAGGTCGCTACGATAGGTTGGTCGAATTTTTGGATGGAAATTCAACCCCTGGTGTTGGGTTTGCCATGGGAATTGAGCGTTTGATGGAACTCGTCAAAATGCCAGAAAGTTCACGTGAGGGCTATTATATTGGAGCATTATGTGATGAAGCGTTAGATATTGTCTTTGATTTGGTGATTAAAAAGCGAAAAAGCGATAAGGTTTTAGGTTCATATGAAGCAAAGTCACTCAAAAACCACTTAAAGTTAGCCGATAAAAACTATGTAAAATTTTGTGTATGTTTAGGTGAAGATGAATTAAAACAAAAAAGTGTATGGGTTAAAAATTTAGAAACAAAAGAAGAAACAATCATTAAGATTGAAGATTTTTAAGGAGCAATGCGTTGGATTATGGAATAAAAACATGGGGAAATGATAACTTTTTCATTGAAGATGGAAAAGTTAAAGTCAATTCTGGGTGTGAACCTTCACTGATTGAAATTATTAAAGAGATACGAAAAGACGGTATCCGTGGACCTATTTTACTTCGCTTTCCTCATTTAATTCATAAACAGATACGCATGATGTACAAAAGTTTTGCGGATGCAAAAAAAGAGTTTGATTATGAGGGCAGTTTTAATGCTGTTTATCCTTTAAAGGTGAATCAATTTCCTAATTTTGTTAAAAATCTTGTCTCTTTGGGTCAAAAGTATCATTATGGGTTAGAGGCAGGCAGTAAGGCAGAGCTTATTTTAGCCATGGCGTACAACAACCCGCACGCACACATTACTGTCAACGGATTTAAAGACAATGAAATGATCTCTTTGGGTTTTATTGCCGCAGAAATGGGTCATAATATTACCCTGACAATAGAGGGTTTGAATGAACTAGAAAGCATTATTGCCATTGCCAAAGATCGTTTTGGTTGCGTTCCTGATATTGGTCTTCGCATACGGCTTCACAGTTCAGGCATTGGTATTTGGGCAAAAAGTGGTGGTATTAACTCGAAATTTGGTTTAACATCGACGGAACTTTTAGAAGCGGTTAATATGATAAAAGAAGCCGATTTACTTGAAAAATTTACGATGATTCATTTTCATATCGGTTCGCAAATTACGGATATTGCACCTTTGAAAAAAGCGCTGAGAGAAGCGGGAAATATTTATGCTGAGCTTAACCGTATGGGAGCAACAAACCTTCGTGCTATTAACCTCGGCGGTGGTTTGGCTGTAGAGTATTCGCAACACAAATCAACGCTGAATAAAAACTATACCTTAAATGAATATGCCAATGACGTTGTCTATCTACTTAAAGATATTGCTAATCGTAAAAATGTTGTTGAACCTGATATTTTCATCGAATCGGGTCGTTTTGTCGCGGCACACCATGCAGTGTTGATTGCTCCTGTTTTAGAGCTTTTTTCTCAAGAATATACGGATTTAAAGTTGCGTTTAAAAGAGAATAACCCTCCACTTGTGCAAGAATTGTATGACCTTTTTGGTACGATGAGCCGTAAAAATGCACTCGAGTTTTTACATGATAGTATTGATCATATGGAGTCTTTGTTGACCTTATTTGATTTGGGCTATATTGATTTACAAGACAGATCTAACACTGAGATTTTGGTCAATTTGATTATTAAAAAAGCAGTAAGTCTGTTGGGTGATAAAAAATTTAGTGAGATTTCAGACATTCAAGACCGTGTGCAAGAGCGTTATTTGGTTAACTTCTCGCTCTTTCAAAGTTTGCCTGATTTTTGGGGCATTGGTCAGACGTTTCCTGTTATGCCTTTGGATAGGTTGGATGAGGAACCTACGCGTTCGGCTTCTTTATGGGATATCACCTGCGATAGTGACGGAGAGATAGGGTTTAATACTGAAACCCCACTCTTTTTGCACGATGTCGACATTAAAAACCGTGACTATTTCTTAGGCTTTTTCTTGGTGGGCGCTTATCAAGAGGTTTTGGGAATGAAACACAATCTTTTTACCCATCCAACAGAAGCTACGATTTTGATTGATGATGATGGATTTAAGATAGAAAATATGTTGGAATCGCAAAGCATTAGCGATATCTTGGAAGATTTGGATTATGACATCAAAGAAGTGCAAGAAAATCTCAATGAGCGTATCGAAAAATCAGATATTATCAGCGAAAAAGAGAAAAAGCATATTTTAGGTGAAATTTATCTCTTCTTAAATGATAATGGATATTTAAAGACAATCAACAATGAGGAAGCGGTGCAATGAGCGACATAGGCGTGTGGGCGCACATCAGAGAAGATTTTGCACAGCCTATCTTAAATGACCCTGCGTTTAATTCTAAAATAGAGCTTTTTTTTAACTATCCTGGTGTGTGGGCTTTGGCAAATTACCGTGTGGCGCATACCTTACATGTAAAAGGGTTTAAGGCTTTGGCGCGAGTGATTATGGGCATTACCCAGATTATTTGCAATATCGATATCCACCCTGCGTGTACCATCGGAAGGCGTGTTTTTTTAGACCATGCCTTTGGTGTGGTAATTGGTGAGACGGCGATTGTTGGGGATGATGTGCTCATCTATCAAGGTGTCACCTTAGGGGGTGTGAGTTTGGAGCGAGGGGTAAAACGTCATCCGACTATTGGCAATAAAACCGTCATTGGTTCTGGGGTAAAAGTGCTTGGGGATATTCACATTGGTGAAAATTGTCGTATTGGTTCCAATTCAGTTGTAGTGAAGAGCATTCCTGATGATTCGACGGCAGTGGGTATTCCTGCGCGTATCATTGAAAAGGGGCGTGATAAAAACCCTATGGCACACAATAAAATTCCCGATATCAACAAAGAGCTTTTCATTTATATGTTCAAGCGCATTAAAAACCTTGAAGAAGCAATTGCGAAAGAGCACCATGATATCAAGCTTAAAGACGATGAATTGGATGTTATTTATCACTCGTATTTAGAGTCTGTAAAAGAGTAGAAATGCCTCATTTTTAGATATAATCTCGTCGATATTTTAAAGGGAGAGAGTCCAATGTTGTCTAAACGTATACAAGTCTTGTCACCATCTTTAACGATGGCTATTACTTCTTTAGCAAGAGATCTAAAAGCACAAGGTCGTGATGTCCTTAGCTTTTCTGCTGGTGAGCCCGATTTCGATACTCCACAAATCGTTAAAGATGCAGCCATTGCAGCTATTCAAAGCGGTTTTTCAAAATACACTGCCGTTGCAGGAACACCTGAGGTGCTTAAAGCGATTGCGGGTAAACTCAAACGTGAAAACAATTTAGACTATAAACCTTCCGACATCGTAGTCAATGTGGGTGCAAAACACTCTTTGTTCAATATTTTCCAAGCCATAATTGACGAAGGCGATGAAGTGATTATCCCAGCACCCTATTGGGTTACATATCCTGAAATCGTTAAGTACAGTGGTGGAGAACCCATCTTTATTGACACGGATGAGCGTAGTGGATTTAAAATTACACCAGAGCAACTTAAAGAAGCCATTACACCAAAAACAAAAGTTTTATTGATTAATACGCCTTCTAACCCAACAGGTTCTGTCTATTCCAAAGATGAGTTGACTGCTTTGGCAGATGTTCTTAAGGGTACCAAGGTCTTGGTAGTTTCGGATGAAATGTATGAAAAAATTATTTTTGATGGTAAAAAATTTACCTCTGTCGCTTCTATCAATGAAGATATGTACAAGCGTACGATTACGGTCAACGGTTTAAGTAAATCGGTTTCCATGACGGGTTGGCGTTTTGGTTATATGGCCTGTCCGATTAAAGAGATAACCGATGCGATTGTTGATTTTCAGGGTCAAAGTACTTCTAATATCAACTCTATTACGCAAAAAGCAGCCCTCCCCGCACTCGATGGTTTAGCGGATGCTGATATTGAGATTATGCGCATTGCTTTTGAAAAACGTCGTGATATGGGCTACGAGATGCTAAACGCCATTAAAGGCTTAAGTGTACTAAAGCCCGATGGTGCTTTTTACTTGTATGTGAACACCAAAGCTGTTGAAATGGATTCAATGAAGTTTTCACAAAGACTTCTTGAAGAAAAAGGTGTTGCTGTTGTTCCAGGTCTTGGTTTTGGATCTGAGGGATATTTTAGACTCTCTTTTGCAACCGATGAAGCCACGATTAAAGATGGAATTGAACGCATTAAATCTTTTGTTGAAACCTATAAAAAGTAACATTTCCAAAGGGTGCTTTTCAAAATAGCACCCTATTCTTAAAACTTCACACAAAAGTCTCATTCTTTTTGCTACAATCATGACACAATTTCTACATAATTAAAGGATAACGCGCATGAATAAATATACGATTGAACTTGCCAATACCTGTTTAGGCTGTAAAAAACCATCGTGTCAAACTGGTTGTCCTGTCAATACCCCCATCGCTGAGATGATACGCCTCTTTTTGGCGGGGGATATCAAAAAAGCGGGAAAGATGTTGTTTGAAAATAATCCTCTTTCAGCGATTTGTTCTCTTGTGTGTCCGCATGAAAAGCATTGTGAAGGGCATTGTATCTTGAATAAAAAAGGCACTTCTGTGAGTGTGGGTGAAATTGAAAACTATATTTCCGATTTTTATATGAATGACTTGAAGTTTGAAAAACCTGCTAAAAATGGACATAAAATTGCGATTATCGGAACAGGTCCTGCTGGAATTGCTTTGGCATTTATCTTAGGTGCTAAAGGCTATGAAATCACTATGTACGAAGCGCATGATAAAATCGGAGGTGTGTTACGTTATGGGATTCCTGATTTTAGATTGGATAAAAAGATTTTAGATACGATAGAAAAAAAGCTCGAACAGTTGGGTGTTGCCATTCGTAAAAATATTATGATTGGTCGTAACATTACGATTGCTGATATGTTTCGTGATGAATTTAAAGTAGTTTTTGTTGGAACAGGTGTGTGGTCGCCTAAAAAATTGGGCATTAAAGGGGAGAGTCTGGGGAATGTACATTTTGCCATTGATTATCTCAAGAGTCCTTCTGAATACAATTTAGGAAAACGCGTGGTAGTCTTGGGCGCGGGCAATGTAGCCATGGACGTAGCACGGACTGCTGTACGTCATCATGCTCGTGAAGTGACCATTTTGTACCGTAAAGGGATGGATGATATGCCCGCTTCTAAACATGAGATAGAGTGTGCAAAAATTGATGGAGTTAAATTTGAATTATACAAGCAGCCAATCGAAATCACAGAAAATTCTGTCAAATATACAGAACTTAATAATAACGATGCAGAAGGATTTTTAGAAGCTGATTCAGTTCTTATCTCGATTAGTCAAGACCCTAGAGGCTACATTGCAAAAAGTACCCAAGAGATTCAAGTTGACGGCAAAGGACTGTTAATTACCGATGAGAGTGGTCGCACGACAATGAAAGGTGTTTTTGCCTCAGGTGATGCTGTAACGGGTGCGCGTACAGTGGTTGAAGCCGTTGCTTTTTCTAAACGAGCAGCAGTAGCCATTGAAGAATATATTGAGACATGTAAGGCGTAAGCCTTACATGTAACGTGTTTTTATGCTTGTGGTGCATTCCCAAATTGAATTTTTGCTTCGTTCAGTGCACTGATAAGTTCGTCAAGATTTTCATAAGGAATATGCGCTTTCCAATCAGGTTCTTCTCCATTTTTTTTCAATGAAATACCAATACTCACAACAGGAAATGAACCATTTCCATACGGCTCTTCAAGATGCGAGATAGAGATAATGCCATTTTTTGTACCCGCTAAGGGAAATTTTTTGAGAATAGTATTTTTACCACCCATGATATATCCTTTTTTATTTTTATTACGGTGTTTAGGCAAAGCCTAAACACCTACGCTAGCCGCTATGGCACTAAAGCTTGCCTCTTATGAGGCAGAGATTTTTCAAATGTCTACTGTTTTTTAAAAAAACGAGAAATTTTAGCGTGTGTTTTCAGCCATTCACTTTGCAACATCAGTGGAAAACCACCATATGTTTTATGCCCTTCTATAGACCTTGAAACACCTCCACGCCCTGCAATCATTGCAAAATCACCGATTTCCAAATGACCAGCTGAGGCACTTTGTCCACCCATAACTACATTTTGTCCAAGCTTTGTTGAACCTGCCAGTCCTACTTGCGCGGCTAAAATGGTGTAGGGACCTATTTCACAGTTGTGTGCAATCTGAACAAGATTGTCTATTTTTGTTCCTTTTTTAATTACGGTTGATCCAAAAACAGCTCTATCTATGGTCGTATTCGCACCAATTTCCACATCTTCTTCAATGACAACATTGCCAGTATGATAGACTTTAATATGCTCACCTTTAGCTGTGTGTGCATACCCAAATCCATCACTACCAATCACAACACCTGCATGTAAAATGACATTTTCTTTGATGATAGAGTGATCATAAATGACAACATTGGGATAAATAATCACATTTTTTTCAATCACCACGTGTGCCCCAATTGTCACATTAGCCATGATGTGGACATTTTCCCCGATGCTACTTTCACTCCCAACCACCACATGTGCCCCGATAATAGCCGTAGGTGCGATAAGTGCTGGACGGGTAGTATCAAAAGGCTTACATGCAAAGTGTTGACTTGCATATGCCATGCTAAGATGAGGAGTGGGTGTTATCAGTGCTTGTGAGGTTTTTGGTAATAAAGATACAAATGTTTCACTTAACAAGACAACACCTGCTTTTGTTTGTTTTAATTCTTCACTCAGTTTTGGATTGTCAAAATAAGCGAGTTGTGAGGGCAAAGCATTTTTCAGTGTTGCTAAAGCACTCACATCAAAATCTTTACCCTGAAAAGATAACCCAAGAGTGGAAGCAAGCTTAGATAAAAGCATTACACATCCATAGCCACAGAGCCACTTCTAACCATGTCGATAGGGTTATATTTTTTAACCGCTTTTAAAAAGTTATCGATGCGGTTATAATCATCTGCGACCATCACCACGATAAAATCTTCTCCACTACTTGCAATCGTACCATTGTACGCTTTGAGCATGGCATCAAGACCGTTAAAATCTTCACTCAAAGGTATTTTTACAAGAGCCAACTCTTTTTCGACAAATTCGCCTGATTCAATGACTTTATAGGTCGGGATGAGTTTATGCAACTGTTTAACAATTTGCTCTAAAACATGAGTATTGCCCGATGTAACAATGGTCAAGCGTGAAAGATTGGTTTTAGGAATAGGTGCGACGGTCAGTGAATCAATATTATACCCACGTCCTGCAAAAAGCCCTGAAATACGAGATAAAACCCCATCTTCGTTCAATACAATAACCGATAAAACTCTTCTTATGTGTTCCATCGCTTACTCCTTGTACTCTAGCATCATATTATAAAGCGTTCCACCTGCTGGAACCATAGGTAAAACATTTTCAAAACGATCGATTTGAACATCAATCATACAAACGGTATTAGAAGCAATCGCCTCTTCAAGCGCTTTGTCAAACTCTTCTTTCGTTGTCACCCTAAAACCTCGTCCGCCAAAACTCTCAACCAGCTTCACAAAATCAGGCTGCATACTAAGGTCAGTCGATGAATAGCGTTTGTCGTAAAAGAAGGTTTGCCATTGACGAACCATTCCTAAAAAGTGGTTATTTAAAATAATATTGACCACAGGAATTTTACTTTCAACGGCGGTCATCAACTCTTGAATATTCATCAAAATGGAACCATCACCCGTGAAGTTAATAACCGTTTTCTCAGGCATAGCAACTTTGGCGCCAAGTGCGGCTGGAAGCCCAAAGCCCATGGTTCCTAAACCTCCGCTGGTGACCCATTGTCTTGGGTACGTGAAAGGATAAAACTGTGCTGCCCACATTTGGTGTTGCCCAACATCGGTACACACAATGGCTTTATCACCCAACAATTCCCCTACACGCTCAATCGCCCATTGCGGTTTTAGCACTTCATTCGAGTCTTCGTATTTGAGTGGATGAATCTCATCGTATCGCTTCAATAAATCTCGCCAAGGCTTGTATTTATCGGCATTGACACTCTCATTGGCTAGTGGAATCATCGCTTCAACAACGTTTTTCAAATCCCCAACGATAGGATAATCAATCGGGACGATTTTGCCAATGCTACTAGGATCGATATCCACATGAATAATCTTCGCATGTTTGGCAAATTCACTCAGTTTTCCTGTAACTCTGTCATCAAAACGAGGACCAAAAGCTATCATAAGGTCTGCTTCACTCATTGCCATATTGGCACTGTAGCAACCGTGCATACCAAGCATGCCAAGTAAGAGTGGATTTTCATCGCCCATGACACCTCGTGCCATCAAAGTTTCAACCGCAGGAATGCCACAAATCTGCGCAAACTCTCGTACCTCATTCGCCGCATTGGAGTTAATCGCACCCCCGCCGATGTACAAAACAGGACGTTTGGAAGCGACAATGGCTTCAATGGCTTTTTTTATCTGACGAGGATTACCTTTATAGGTTGGCTTATAGGTTTGCATTTTGATTTCATCGGGGTATTCAAATTTTGCCATTTGCGCGGTGACATCTTTGGGAATGTCCACATGAACGGGACCGGGACGCCCACTGCGTGCGATGTAAAACGCTTCTTTTAAAATACGTGCCAAATCTTTGGCATCTTTAACCAAATAGTTGTGTTTAACACACGGACGGCTAATACCTACCGCATCAATTTCTTGAAACGCATCGGTTCCAATCATACTAATAGGCACCTGTCCACTAATCACCACCATAGGAATTGAATCCATGTACGCTGTTGCAAGACCCGTAACGGCATTGGTAAAACCAGGACCGCTGGTAACAAATGCAACCCCTACTTCGCCACTAGCCCTTGCGTAACCATCGGCTGCGTGAATCGCTGCTTGTTCGTGTCTGGTTAATATATGTTTAAAATAGTTTTGTTTATACACTTCGTCATAAACATTCATAATAGCACCACCAGGATAGCCAAAGACGACGCTGACATTCTCCTTGCGTAGTGCTTCTATGACCATCTGGGAACCGCTTAACTCCATGACCTCTCCTTTACAAAAATGTTGTTTTTTTAAAGTGCTACTTCAAAAAAGAGGCACATTATAACAAATAAAGATTAAATAAGGCTCTTTAGTATAAGAATTGTTAAGAACTCACAACTTTGTTACAATTTGAAATAGCCACACCTTCTCTGAGTCCATCATCCATCACAATGCAGTGTTCAAAGCCTAATTTTTGCATGATCGCAAGGCACAGCAAAATGCCGACTTCCACTAAGTCTTTACGATGTGTTCCCGTATAACGCTCAGCTTCTTGAAGTGTCATGGCAGTTAATTGGGTGTATGCCCTTGTAAAATCGCTTACATGTAAAGACGTTCCATTGACTTTTGCTGAATCATAATGCTCATAATCCAAGCCTTGTAAAAAAGCGGCAACAGTAGTGGGGGTTCCTGCTGTTGCAATGAGTTGTTGGTATTGATTTGTTGGTGCATGTTCGCCAATAAAGGTATCTAGCATGGCAAGTGTGTGTGTTATACCCTTATTAAGTTTTTCTTTGAAACGTTCCGCTGTGGTCACAATGCCAAAAGGAAAACTTTGACTTTGTTTGATGCCATGGGTACAAAAAGTAATTTCCGTAGAGCCACCACCCAAATCAAACAGAGCATAGGTATCATCACGTAAACCCTCACGTCTTAGCGCATGCTCAATCGCCAAAGCTGTATAGTGTGCCTCTTCTTCACCACTAATGATTTGAAATTTTAATCCAAAAGTAGTATATATACGCTCTATAATTTCATTCGCATTAGTCGCAATTCGCATCGCTTCTGTTGTAACACATACGCTAGGTTGTGTAAAATCAAACTGTGCAGAAGCAATTTGAAGTGCATTTAAAATATTTTCTTCTGCTTCGATGCCAATGCGTTTGGTGTCGTGCAATCCTTTGGCGGTACGAACGATTTTTTCAAAGGTCTGTATAGGCTTACATGTAAAGGGGTTGAATTCAACCACACGAAGGGTATTTGAGCCAAGGTCGCAGGCAATCATTATTTATGATTTACGAAAAAGTTTAGCAATACCATAGAATAAAATACGCATCAATCCAACAAGAAGATACAACAATGTCGTATAGAGTAATGGATGATAAGGCATCTTGTGGGTCATTAAATTGCGCAGGTGAACAAGAGGATGATGAAGCCATTGTGTCATATGCATACCAAGCGCCAAAAAGAGAAAAAGAAAGATAAAAATAAAAATCTCTTTTTTCACTAAACGTTCCTCTGAGTAATTAATGTATTATAATATGGATTGTACTTAAAAAAAATAAATGGTGCAAGTGTCGATAAAATGTTTTTAAAATGTAACACGTGTTTATCCAGCAAAAAGACGACTAAATATTAAAAAATATAATATTACTAATGAAGCAAATATTCAGATTTTAAGAAGTAAAATAGGGATACATACCAAAAAGAAGGATGGGTCAATGAAGTCAAACAAAATCATCGAAGAGGTTTTAAACGAAATTGAAAAACACGAAGGTGTGATGTCACGTCGTGATGCAATGAAGTTTTTAGCTGCCTCTCCCCTCGCTGCTAGCGTGATTGCGGGCACAGTAGCATCCACACCAGCACATGCAAGTTCGAGTGCAAAAGGAAAAATTGTGATTGTTGGAGGAGGCTTAGCGGGTGTTGCTACGGCTGCAAAACTGACGCATAAACTTTCAAATCCAGACATAACCATTATTGAACCTAACACAAAATCGGTTTCGTATCAACCAGGGCAAACACTTATCGCAGGTGGTGTGTGGCAAAAAAGTGACATAGAGTATGAAACTGAAAAGTTTATTCCAAAAGGTGTTACGTGGATAAAAGAGAGTGTTGTCTCCTTTGATCCTAAAAATAATAAGCTGAAAACTTCAGGTGGGCAAGAAATAAGTTATGATTATTTGGTTGTAGCTACTGGTCTTGCACTTGATTTTGCTGCGATTAAAGGTTTGGAAGGGGTCATTACCTCATACGGTCCTAATGAGGTTGTTAGACAAAAAGTGGGTAAAAATGGTGTTTACTCTATGTATTTTGCTGATGGAGCTGTTGATACCTATAAGGGAATACAAGAACTCATCGCCAAAGCAAAAGAACATAAAGGCACTGAAAAACTTCAAGCTCTTTTTACTGATCCAGCTACGCCTATTAAATGTGGCGGTGCTCCTAAAAAAATTATGTATTTAATGCACGATCGTTTGGTGAAAGCAGGCGTTCGAGATAAAGTTGAGCTACTGTTTTGTCCATCGGGTGATAAAATGTTTGGCGTTCCAGAATACCATACGGCTATTTTAGAACAGTTTAAACAACGCGATTTTAAGTGGGAATACAAAACCAATCTTGTGGCGATTGATACAGATAAAAAAGTAGCAACGTTTGAGAAAAAATGGCTTGAAAAAGGTGAATTTGATGAAGACCTCAAAGAGTACACGATGATCTCTATGTCCAAAGAAGTGGAAAAAAAATATGACTTTATTCATATCACCCCTCCACAAAAAGCACCCGATGTTGTTGGAAAATCCCCTCTTGGATCTTCTAAAGGATGGGTGCCTGTTGTTCAAGAAACCTTACAACATGTTAGTTTTAAAAATATTTTTGCTTTAGGGGATGTTGCGGCAGTTCCTATGGGAAAAACAGGAGGCAGTGCGCGTAAGCAGTACAATGTTGTTGCTGATAACTTAGTCGCGATAATGGAAAAGCAGTCACAACTCCCTTCTAAGTTTGATGGCTATACGGTTTGTCCTTTGATAACCAGTATAGGAACGGTTATGCTAGCAGAGTTTAACTGGACCGCTAAACCCACGCCTTCCTTCCCGCTTGACCCAACGCAAGAGCGATGGATTTGGTGGTTACTTAAAGTGTATGCTTTAAAACCGATGACAGTTTATGGTATGCTTTCAGGAAGAGCTTAACGTACGAATAATAATTATAAGGAAATACCTATGAAAAAAATAACCTTTACCCTTTTAAGTATAGCTACAATGGCTCTTTTAACAGGATGTGGCGATAAACCAAAATCAGATATTGTGACTTATAAATACACACCCGCAGAAGTCTATACCGCGACGTGTGCTCATTGTCATGGAGACAAAGGTGAGGGGATGCCTTCTAAAAAAGGACCTGCTATCGACAAAAAAACTATTCCAGAACTTGAAATGGATCTGTTTGATATTAAAAACGGTGGTGTAGGGCAATCAACAGCAACTGAGCACGATGTTATGGAACATAATATGAAAAAATTAAAAGAAAAAGGCTACGAATATGATGTAAAGGCAATGGCAAATTACATCTACAATACATTTAATCGTGCTAAGTAGTATAGAAGATATTAAAGTGCTTTTGATGGGCTTGTCCCATCAAAAGGCTTTTAAGGTTTAGAATGCTTCATAAACAAGGATTTGTGTATGTTTGGCCTTTGAGTGCACGCATTATTCATTGGACTATCGCTCTCTCATTTAGTATATCGTTTGTAACTGCTTTTTACCATACCTATTTTACGCTGCATCTAGCCTTCGGGTATCTTTTTATGTTAAGTCTTATTTTTCGCTTGGTATGGGGATTTATAGGGCCTAATTATGCAATATTTAAAACTTTTACTCTTGGTTTTGATGCATTGAAATTTTATTTTGTAGAAAAAATGAAAAATCGTTGGCGAAAAATACATCCAGGACACAATCCTGCATCAAGTTGGTTTACTTTAATTGTTTTAGGGATTGGACTTAGTATTGCCTTGAGTGGTGTGGTGCTTTTGGGTGTTCAAGAAAATAGTGGACCGTTTCATTTTCTCAACCATGATTTTTTTAATAGGAGCTTTTCGTTGGAAAAACTCCATCGTTATCTCTCTTTTATATTATTAGCATGGGCTATTGTGCATATTTGGGGTGTTTTGATCGAACAGTTTTACCATGCTACGAAGATGGTTTTAGCCATGATTACAGGATATAAACCTTGTGAGGGAGAAGATGCTACGGTATCAGGATTTCAGCATTTTTTAACATACAGTGCTATTGGTGTACACGCAGTCGTTTTTGCCTTTTTACTTTACAGTGATGGAGAAACCTTTTTGACACGTTCGTATTTTGCACCTTATGATTATGAACAAGAGCATGTTCTTTACGCAACCGCGTGTACCAAATGCCATAAGCCCTACCCTCCGTTTATGCTTCCACGCGAGTCATGGGTTAAAGTGATGGATGGATTGGAAAATCATTTTGGTGAGGAAATTACAGATAAAAATATCTCTCGTAGCGATAAAGGATCCATCAAAAAATATCTCGTTTCAAACAGTGCAGAGGTTTCAAGCCATAAACTAGCTTTTAAAACCCTTGAATCTTTAGGCGATATGCGTCCACTTTCGATTACAAAGTCTTCCTACTGGCGTGAAGCGCATTCACGGATACCTGTTACCATTTTCAAAGATCCCGTGGTAAAAGATAGATCAAACTGTTTTGTTTGTCATAAACATTTTGAATACGGTCTGTTTGATAACCGTTTCATTCAATTACCTTAATTTTTAAATTTAAAACTTTTTTTTACTATCATGGAATATAATCTACTCTTTGCAAAAACTCTCTTTTAACAAGGCAGGATCACTTGAAATCATTTTTTTTAGGTTTACTCTTTTTTAGTACACTTCTTTTTGCCGACACCAATCATTTGCGTGAAGGTGTTTTAGCCTACAATCAAAAATCTTACGATAAAGCAAGACACTATTTTGAACTGGCTGTTAGCAAAGACGAGTCTGCAAATGCAGCGTATTTATTGGGAAAAATGTACCTTTATGGTGAGGGTGTTGGTATTGATTTAAAAAAGGCCATTGAGTATCTTGATTTTGCACGAGATAATGGCAATATTCCTTCAGGATGTTATTTGAGTGAAGCCTATATGAATGCTAAAACCAATACAAGTTATATTGCGTACGGTCTTATGAAAGGGCTTAAACAAGGTATTCCTCATTGTCAAAAAATGCTTGATCGTTATTTTGTTTACAAGGATTTTTAACAGTTAAAAATGCAGAATCATTCCTTCCTTTGAAGCTCTCGTAACATTATATTAAAAATACTGAAATTTTTTAGAAATGATATTTTGCTATAATTGTCATTATTATATGCAGGAAAAAAGGATAGCCATGCTTCTTGGAGTCAATATAGACCATATCGCTGTTTTACGAGAGGCTCGCAAAATTAATGATCCCGATCCTTTGGACGCTCTAAGCATTGTGAAGCGCTCAGGTGCGGATCAAATCACCATTCATTTAAGGGAAGATCGTAGGCATATTCACGATGAAGATGCACAAAAAATCATTGAAAATTCTCCTTTACCTGTGAATTTAGAATGTGCTATTAATGAAGAGATGATTGAAAAAGCCCTCTTCTTACGCCCTCATCGTGTTACATTGGTTCCTGAAAAACGTGAAGAAGTGACCACCGAGGGTGGGTTGGATGTGGTAAAAAATTTTGACACCATTGTGATGATTGCTCAAAAATTAAAACGAGCACAGATTGAGCTCTCTTTATTTATAGACCCAAATAGTGCCATGGTCGACGCATCACATGCGCTTAAAACGCAATGGATCGAACTGCATACTGGAATGTATGCCAATGTTTACGCGATGCTCTTCACTAACCTTTCTCGCACCCACCATAGTATTAAGACTTTAGAATTGAACCGTGAATCTTTACATGTAAAGCTTCATGAAGCATTGGCTGAACTTTCTATGGCTTCCAAGAAAGCACATCTTTTAGGGCTAAAAGTGGCTGCTGGACATGGACTTAATTATCACAACGTCACTGCTATCAAAGGTATTGAAGAAATTGTGGAGCTTAATATTGGTCAGAGTATTATCGCGCGTTCGGTGTTTGTAGGCTTGGAAAATGCCATTAAAGAGATGATAGGATTACTGCGATGAAAATAGCTATTAGCATTGGGGATTTAAACGGTATTGGTTTAGAATTGGCACTTCGCTCTCATGAAGAGGTTAAAAAAGTGTGCGAACCAATTTATTGTATCAATGACAATATGCTTGCATGGGGAGCAGCCCTTTTAGGGTTAGATGTTCCTAGTGATTTTGAGATTCGCGATTGTGGGAAAGTATTTGAAATACAACCAGGTATTTGTAGTGCTGAAGCTGGGGAGAGTTCATACGATTCGTTTATCACTGCCGTGGCATTGGCTAAAAGTAAAGAAGTGCACGGCATCGTAACACTGCCTATTAATAAAGAATCATGGGCATTAGCTGGGCTTGAGTACAAGGGGCATACCGATGCATTAAGTGATTTGTTGGGGTGTGAAGCAATTATGATGTTAGGATGTGAAGCGATGTTTACGGTTTTATATACCCATCATATTCCCCTTCGTGATGTTCCTCATGAAATTAAAGCAAAAAAATTAAAACCTTTTTTACTCAAAGTATATGAAGAGCTTGGAGAGGAAAAAATAGCCGTTTTAGGACTCAACCCCCATGCTGGTGATAACGGTGTAATTGGGGATGAAGATGAAGAGATACGAAAAGCAATCTTTAAAGCAAACCATTTTTTAGAACGAGAAGTTTTTTACGGTCCTTTTGTCCCTGACATGGCATTTACCAAAGCCAATCGTGAAAAATTTAAATATTTTGTGTGTATGTACCATGATCAAGGGCTTATTCCTCTTAAGATGCTTCATTTCGATGAAAGCATCAATGTCAGCCTTAATGCGGGTGTGGTACGAACTTCAGTGGATCATGGAACGGCGTTTGATATTGCATACAAAGAGGGCAATCCTTCAACACTTAGTTATGTGAATGCGGTCAAAGAAGCGGTTAAATTAGCTTTTGGTAAGACACTACTGACATTTTAATCCAGGGAAGAAGGCTCGTGTAAATAAAAACCTTGTGCAAAGTCAATGCCTAAGGTTTTTATTTCTTTATAAACTGCCTCATTATGGACGTATTCTGCAACCACTTTGACATTAAAGCTTTTTGCAAAATTTACGATAGCTTGAACCGCTGAGCGTGACGCTAAATCTGTATCGATGTTTTTTATTAAGGAACCATCAATTTTAATAAAATCGATAGCAATGCGCAGTAGATACTCAAAATTTGAATACCCCGATCCAAAATCATCGATAGCAATTAAACAGTCAAGTTTTCGTGCTTTTTGAAGGAATTCTCGTACTTCAGCAGAATCTTCTATTCCCTCAGTTTCGACAAGTTCAAGAGTGACTTTTCCTTGCAATTTATATTTTTCAATACATGAAAACAATACGTGAAGTGTTTTTGGCGTTAAAATATCCTCTTTGGTGATATTGATTGAAACGTTAAACTGATGCTTATTCGCCATCAGTGTGGCTTGTTCAATCACGATACAGCTCAGCTGGTCGTAAAAATTTAATTTTTTCGCAATCTCTAAGAAGACATAGGGCGATAAGATTTTACCATCAGTGTCTTGCATACGAATTAATGCCTCGTATTTTTTACTGTGCTGTGTACCTTCATCCAAAGTAACAATTTGTTGAAAAAAGACCAAAAATCTATGCTCTGCAATGGCATCTCGTATCTTTTGATTCCACAGAGCATTCTTTTTAAGTCTCTCCTCAAAGCCTTCCACATCATCATCAATCACCAGTGTTTTGTGCATTTCACGTGCACATTTCAAGGCATTCTCTGCCCTATCAAAAATATTTTCATACCCATTGGCAATCCCCATTCTAAAGGCTATGTCATGTGAAAAATTTTGAATCTTACATTTTGTTTGGAGTTCTGAAAAGATCATGGAGCATTGATTTAAAAACAGTTCATCACTCATATCAACATCACCAAATAAAGCAAATTCATCTGCATGTAAATGAAACAGCATAAGCCTAGAATCAATTAAATCTCTAAGCTTTTGGGCAAAGTTCTTTAAGCATAAATCGCCAATTTCACGTCCATACAATGTATTGATGTCATGAAACGCACAAATGTTGATGATGGCAAGGTGCATTTTAGAGTGTGAGCTATGCTTAATTTTTTCATGCAATTCCCTAGCCCGTGGAAGACCCGTAAGGGTCTCTTTGCCAAAATGGTTGACTTGCTCAAAAATCTCAGTTACATCATGACGAATTCCAATGTATTCTTTAATGTTATGTTCGTTGTCAAATAAGGGAAGAATAACGGTTTTAATATAATATGCGGTACCATCTTTACGTCTGTTTTTAACCACACCTTTCCACGAAGAGCCTTCTTTTAGTCGCCCCCACATCTCGTCAAAAAAACTTTTAGGAACATCTGCGTGGCGAACGATATTGTGTGACTTTCCTAAAAGCTCCTCTTTTTTAAAGCCAGATATTTTGATAAATTCATCATTGACATACGTTATAATGCCTCTTTTGTCTGTTTTGGAAACAATCATGCTTTCATCAACAGCACTTTTATAGCTCTCTAAAAGGGTTTTTTGTTGTTCATATTCTTGCATCAAATGTGCCATTTCACCCAGTTCATTGTGTGTTCCCATTAAAGCGTCAATGTGTGTCAGATTCCTTGTCTTAAGGGCTAAGGAGAGAGCATTTATGGGTCTAAAAATCAGTTTTTGTGTTAACAGGTACAGGAGGGTAAAAACGATAATCCCTGTGAAAATACTGACAAGAATAAGAGAATTTTGCATTTTTTTAGCAAAACTTATTAAAAAAGATTCAAAGACAATATTCAAATACCCTACTGGCTTTCCTTCGATAGAAAGTAAGGGAATATGATAGTCATGTGTTGCAATTTTGTTATTATCATGCTCTTCAAGTGTTAAAAATGTTGCTCTTCCCAATGAAATTTTTTCTATGGAATGAAAAAAAGAGCTGTCCCATTCTCGTCCAAAAAGAAGAAATCCCAGTGGCACGCCTGTACGATTGCTATCGGATGAAAAGTGAATTGGGGCTAGAAAAAATGAAAAAAGTCTTTGGTCTTGAAAATGAAAAAAATGTTTAAATACGGGTGTTTTCGCATCAATACTTTCAAGTGAGAGTGTTAAATTGGAAGCACTTTCGGGGTAGATAAACACAGGTTTTTTGTTTGCATCAAAAACAAAAATATGAGAAATATCAAATGTTTTTTGAAGCGGTAAGAGATTTATTGTACTCCATTGTGAATCGTTTGTATCGACAAATGCTACCAAATCATCCCAGTACGAATAATCATATGTTGTTGTTTCAAAAGTGTTATTTTTCAGTTCAAGAATTGCTTTATAGCGATCAAAAACTCTGTTGTACTCCTCTTTGACCTGCGCTTCTATATCATTTTTTCCAAATGTCCATGCTAAAACCATAATGACTATAGCAATAATGATGGTAATACTGCTGTAAAAGCTATAGGTTTTAACGATTTTCATTTTTCGATTTTCCTAAGGTGTTCGATGGTTCTGGAACGTGTTGTATGTTCAATACTGAGGTGAATATGCACGGGCTTTTTGTAAACTTTATCGTAGTATTCTAAAAGTAATATTTTTGCCACATTATGGATATTACCTTCATTAAAGGCTTTTATAGCATCTTCTTTGGCACTTTTTTTAATATAAGGCGTGATGCGCTCCATGGCATCATTGAAAAAGGAGGCATCTACGTTTTCATAATCTTTTAAAATCTGCGCTACTCGTTGCTCAATCGGTGCCGTTATCTCAACGCGAATACCCTTTTGCATTTTTACATGTAAGGCGGTTGGGATGGTAATGGTTCCCATCCGTTTGCTCTCGCCTTCAATAAAAATTGGCTCTTGAACATCAATGTGTGAGAGGTGTTCAACCAAAATATTTTCAAAGGCTTTTTGGGTAGGCTGTTTTCCTTTGATATGACCAAAGGATGAGCCCATGTGACATGCCAAACCTTCTAAATCAATCGAAGGCGTTAGGTGTTGCAAGAGTTCTGTTTTACCACAGCCTGTGTTACCACCTAAAACGATAAAATGTTCATGGGGGAAGTTCTCAAGGTAGTTTAAGACATAGTTTCGGTAGCTTTTATACCCACTACGTAACTTAAAGACTTGATAACCAATGCTGGATAAAATAAGCGCCAAAGAGCTTGAGCGAAGCCCTCCTCTAGCACAATAGATACCAATACGTGCACCAATGCGATGCAAAGCGTAAATGCGTTTGATGTGCAATGCTGCATTCAAGCAAATATATGAAGCTCCCAAAACTTTAGCATCATTGCGTGAAACCTGTTTGTAAAGCGTTCCTACCTCCTCATGCTCTTCATTACTCAGTGCAAAATAATTGTGTGCATAGGGGATGTGAGATTCATCAAATTCATCTGGACTTCGTGCATCTATGAGCAGATCAAAATTCTGCTTTTGCGCCATAAACGCATCAATGTCTAATTCTGTGAGCATGGTAAATAGTTGGGAATAAGAGCTTTTATACGTTCATATATAGCATCAAAATCACTACCATAGACACGCGTGTGGGCTACTGTAGTGATAAAGTTCGTATCGCCATTCCACCTTGGAATCACATGATAATGAATATGCTCAGCAATACCTGCACCTCCACTTTTGCCTAAATTCATCCCTAGATTGACACCGTGTGCGCCAAATCCTTCTTTAACCAAACGTACACAACATTGTACGAGTGTGCTTACATGTAACCATGTTTGAGAAGGCAAAGCTTCAAGTGAATCAGTGTGACAATGAGGGATGAGCATGAAATGTCCAGGGGTGTAGGGGTAGCGATTCATCACAATAAAACAGTGTTCATCACGGTATAAAACATGGTGAGCTTTGTCGTTATCAGGCTTGTGAGAAATAGCACAAAAAACGCATCCCTCAACATTTTCAAGAAAATATTGACTACGCCAAGGGGCATACATGTAATCCATCAACCAACCTTCTTAAAGTCAACAAGGGCTGCTTGAATATCGGGTTGTCGCATAAAGTATTCACCGATTAAAAAGGCATCAGCCCCCACCTTGCTTAAATGCTCAATGGTCGCTTTATCGACTAAACCGCTCTCCGCTACGATGATTTTTCCATTGGGGATGAGGGGCATGAGTTTTTCAGTTAAGCTCATATCCATCTCAAACGTTTCAAGATTTCTGTGGTTGATGCCGATGATATTGGCACCTGCAAAGATGGCTTTAATCAAATCTTCTTTATCGTGAATTTCCACCAAAACCTCTAAGCCTAAACGTAGGGCATACTCTAACAATTTTTTAAGATCTTGCTTGGAAAGTGCCTTGGCAATCAGCAAAATAAAATCAGCTCCATACACCAGTGCTTCTAAAATTTGGTACTCATCAACGATAAAATCTTTACGCAAAAGTGGTGTAGGAACGTAACGGCGAATACCCGCTAAATACTCCAAATCCCCTTTAAAAAAATGCGGTTCGGTTAAAACAGAAATAGCATCAGCACCGCCTAATTCATAGGCTTTAGCGATGAGTAATGGGTCGAAATCTTCTTTAATAATGCCTTTGCTTGGACTGGCTTTTTTGACCTCCGCGATGATGCGATAAGGGTTTTGCGGTGTGGCTTGAAGATAAGGCTTGACATCACGGGGCATAAAAGGATTGTAAGCGAGGCTTCTGCCTAACCAATCCATCGTGTAGCGTTTTTTCTTCTCGTCCAAATCTTCTTTGGTCTTACGGATAATTTCATCAAGGATCATGGTTTCTCTTTTAAACATTTTTTTATAGCTTCTATGTGTTCAAGGACTTCTTCTTCGTAAATCTGTTCTCCAAAAAACTTCATAATTTCATTGGCTTCAAAACATTTTCCCTGTTTGTAAAGTCCCCATGCGAGGGAGTCAAGGTAGAAAGGAGAATTCGGCTCCAATTCAAGCGCTCTTTGAACCAGCGCAATGCCTTTTTCTACATCGATATCGTGGTCAATGAGTAAATATCCATAGTAGTTCAAATAAACAGAATCTCGAAGCAAACTGGTCACGCTTTCAAATTTATCGGAAATGGAGCGAATCACCTCTGGCGTTAAATTGGTTTTATTAAGTTCGTACTCATAAATCGCCATTTTACCGAGATAATCAAGATTTTTAGACTCATCGTAAAGCCTTTTTGCCAAAGTATACGCCTCTTGAAAACGTTTTTGGGTGGCATAGAGTTGTACCAGCATATCGAGGTGACGCCCACTTTTTTCTAAAAAGGTAATGGCACCTTTGGTATCTTTGGTGTACAAGAGTAGTTCAACGATTTTTTTAGCAAATTCTTCTGCGGGATTGTCTTTGTAGAGTTTTTTATAGCTTGCAATTAAGCCCTTGACATTGCGGTCTTTGCCATAAATTTCTATCAGTTTAAAACAGACACCATTCCCACATCCCTCCATCGCACTATACGTTTCAAGATACGAGAGCGCATCGTCTTTACGATTTAAAAAGCGGTATAGGAGGTCCACGATATTGAGCAATAAGCCTTCACTTGGTTCAACTTTATACGCACTTTCAAAGTACTTTAGCGCATGGTCGTACGCCTTCATTTGCAGATATAAATTGCCTGCAATGCTCAAGTGTTGTCCACTTTTGTCTTCAGAAACCAGTTTTAAAATCTCTTTTTCAGCCTCTTCGTAGCGTTTTTCTTTGACGTATTGACCCACTAAAAGACGTCTAAAGTTCTTATCTTCAGGGTATTTTTTTATCCCTTCTGCAATAAGGTTCATCGCATCTTTTTCGCCCAACATAAATGAAAGCCCCGCCACTTCAGAGAGATAGACTTTTTTTTGACTGCGATCGTACAATTCAAAATAGACTTTTTTGGCATTGACAAAATCACCACGTTGTTGGAAATCAAGTGCTTTAAAAATAAGATTGTCTTCTTCTTCAAAGACTTTTTGAGTGGTTTGTGTATAAACTATTTCTTTGGTGCTACAACCAACGCATAAAAATGCAATTACGATAAGCGAATAATACCGGGACATTCTGTGACTACCTCGTCAATATTTTCTTTAAAATAATCCCAAAACGGAAAACTTCGACATTGTGATGGTCGCACGGGATAGATGCGACACATTCTTTTTTCACGGTCGAAAAAAACACACCCAAATCCTCCCTCATAGGGAAGTTCTTTAAGAGTGAAACGATAGCGAATTTTCATTAAATAGGCGTTTATAAATGCTGTTACATCTATTTCGAGATGTTTTGCCATGGCTTGCATCTCACTATCTGTGACCCAAATGTACCCACTCTCTCCAATACAACAATTTCCCGCACACGTTTCGCACGCTTTGGGGTTAAACGCAAAGGCATAGCCTTCTTCGTGCATTAATCCTTCCATGCGAGACTCTGTGTGTTGGCGTGCTCAAAAATTGCTTTGATGTGGGGTAAATAGCCTCCAGTGTCGCCTACGATGAGCGGAGGATGAATGGTGCAGAGTGTTTTAGAATTTTTACGTGCACGCACCAAGATAAGAGAGGCTTCATTGCCCTCTTTGGTGTGCACACAACGCAAGGCTTCAACACTGAGTTTTGCGTCGTGTAAGGCATGCAAAACATGCTGGAGTTGCTTGGCATCGTAGCAAAACGTAACATACCCCTTGTTAGTGAGTATTTTACTCACTTTATGCGCAAAGGAAGCAAAAGGAAGGTGTTCGCTGTAACGTGCAATGCTGAGATGTTTGCTTTCACTTTTGAGAGCACCTCCATGGTAAAAAGGGGGATTGGAGACAATGTTGTCAAATTTTTGTTCATGTGGTAGTTCTAAAAAATCTTTACATGTAATCGCGTCAATCGTAATGGCATTGTGTGTAGCGTTGGTTTGTGCGATGGTGCAGTTGTGTCGCTCTATATCCAAAAGGCTTACATGTAACGTTGGAAAATCACGCTTGAGTAATAAACCTAAAATACCACAGCCACACCCAACGTCCAATAGACTTCCCTTTGGTTTGAACCCAGAGATAAAATCGAATAAGAGTAAGGTATCACTGTTGTAACGATACCCCGTATCGGATTGAAAGAGTTCCATTTAGTGAAGCACCTTTATTTGAAAGCCTCGTGCTTTATTTTGCTCGATATTGGAAAGGGCATAACTGATTTTTGCTCCCTCCCCTAAAATACTCTCAACCAACTCTCCCCCTGCTTTTGCTCTGGCTTTTCCCAGTCCGATGTTGGCAAGTCCGCTAATACGATCAATCTCACTGTCCTCAACGCCCACTTTTTTACTTTTGATGAGTTTAAGTGAAGCAAAGCCACCGTTATCAACGATAGGTGCTACTTCAAAAAAATAAGAACTATCGTATTGGGCTAAAAAGGCTTTGACATTGTTTTGACATGTTTGCGAAATGGCATTCACACCCGTTCCCATATCGGTACACGTAATGGTGTCAACCACTTGGAGTTTGGCACCTTTAGGTGTTGGGACTTTGGCTTGAGAGGTTTTTGGATTTTCTTTTGCCTTAAAACTTTTTTCCATTGTTTTTATCTCATCCAGATATGCCAACTCTTTGCGCTTAAATTCTTCTTTAAGCGTGGTCACTTTTGCCACTTCTTGGGCATAATTTTTTTCAAGCACACTGAGTGTCTCTTTAAGCTCTTGGTGCTGCTTTGTATTTGATTTTGTTGTGGCATCATCGGCAGTTTTAAGCTTTACATGTAAAGCTTTAAGTGTCTCTTCTTTGCGTGTGAGTTCATCTTTGAGCGCTAAAAGATCCACCTCTTGTGTTTTCACCTCTTTTTCCAGTGCGCTTATTTTGAGTCCTTCTTCTCGTTTTAGGGCTGCAAGAGCAATATCTTTTGCTCGAATGTTAGCTTCAAACGCTTGAATTTTAGCAAGTGACTCACTCTCTTTTTGCTTGCTTTGAACACGCAAAGTATCCAAACTGCTTTTGAGCTCTTTTTCGTTTGATTCATGGGTTTGCGCCCCTTTTTGCCCTTCGAGTTTGACCATGACCATCTCATTTTTAAGAGCGTTTAGTTCTTTGTCTTTAGCATCATAGTTTTGTTTCAATTCTGTGTTAGCGCGCGTAAGCTCTTGGGTGTGAAATTGCATTTTTTTGTGGTTTTCTTCGTAAGTTGCCTTGTATTCATCCAATTGTTTGTCCAGTTTAGCAATAAGCTCTTGTTTGGAAGCGTCAAATTTTGCAATTTTTTCATTAAAAATTTTATAGTTCTTATTGTGTATTTTGTCGTTTTCGTCTACTTTTTGTTTCACAATGGCTTCTATGTCGATTTTCTCTTTTTCAAGGGAAGTGATTTTGGCTTCAAGGTCTTTAATTTTAACCTCTTTTTGTGCCAAAGTTTCATTTTGTTTTAACAATGAAGCATTAAGACTTTTTTCTAACATAAGGGCATTTTCTTCCACTTTTTTAGAAGCAGCACTAAGCTCTTTGTTGAGTTTCTTCTCATCTTCAAGATAGGCTCTAAACTTGGCAAAATCTTTTTCATTTTCGAGCATTAATGCATCGATGTGCTTTTTATTGCTGGCGAGTTCATTTTCGAGTGTTTTGATTTGATCCCCCAAAAGAGCAGCTTTTTTAAGATGCTCTTCTTCGGCACTGGCTAAGTCTTGACGGTTTTTAAGAATCAGTTTTTGTGTATCGTCTTTCAGTTGTTCAACTGTTTTGGCGTACTGAGAAACTTCATCTTTATGTTTTTGGTCGATGTTAGCGAGTAGTTTGGCGTGTTTATTTAAAAGGTCATTTTTTTCTTGAGAGCCTTTTGATACCTCATCTTTGAGCTTTGTAATCTCTTCTTGTTTACGCATGAAGGCATTTTTAGCGGTTTCATTGGTGGTTATGATTTGGTCATTTAAAAGGGCAATCTGGTCATTGAGGAGTTTTATTTTATCTTTATAGTCGACCAATTTGCTTTGTTCATCTTCTCTTGCTTGTTTAATTTCATCTCTTTTTTTAGCTTCTTGCGCAATAGAATCCGCTTTAAGCTCTTCAATCATGGAGTGCAAGGTATTGGCTTCGATATTAGCTTTTTGAGCTATGATGACATTTTCTTTTTGTAACTCATTGATTTTTATGGTCAAGTCACTGATGTTTCGGTAGTGTTGCTGCTCTGCTTCGTTAATTTTTTCCAAGTTTTGCTTTGCCAGCCGCTCTTTTTCTTCTTCAAACTCATTTTTTTGTTCTTCCACACGTTTGGTGAGTTCATTTTTTTCATTGGTCATCAAAAGATTGTCATGTTGCAAAAAAAGCAATGTTTTTTGAAGCTTTTGAATCATACGTCTCAAATCACGAGGTGTAACATCTGCTTCGTTGATGATATTGCCCTGCTCATCGCGGTAGACATCTTCCAAAAGATTGCCCTCTTTGCTTTGCTCTATCGTTGCTTCTTTATCGATGTAGCGTGTTTTGATCTCTTGAGGAAGGTCATCAAAGGTTATGGCATTTTTAGGAAGGTACTCTTTTTCCAGAGTATCGCGTGAAATACCTTTAAAATTTCCAAACTCATAGGAGGCGTAAGCCCCTGCGAGTATCAATGTGCCTAAAACAAAAAAAGCAGATTTCGATAAAACAACCATTACACGCCTTATTGAGGTTTTGTTTGTAAAATATGTTGAACAATGTGGTAAGCATGATTAAGCGCGATGGCGATGGAGCCACCACTTTTAACAGCGATATCGCCTCCTAAATAGAGACCTTTTGTTTTGGTTTCATAATTTTCATCGTATTCAGGTTTGCCCTCAGCATCCAAAGTAATGCCACATTTTCTAAGAAAATCAACAGGTGTGGTTCCTCCTATGGCATAGACAACACGGTCATAGATGGTGTAGTAACCATCGCTAAAATTGACCTTGACCAAGCCATTTTCATTTTCAATGCTCACAATGTCCATACCCAAACGCAAACGCAACTTCTCTTGTCCGTTAAATGCGTGAATCATCTCTAAATTGGTATCGTTAAGACGATTGAAGCTATCGCGTCTGTAATTGAGTGTGACATTATTGGTTTTTGAAAGTTCTATGGCGTACTCCACAGCAGAGTTTCCACCACCCACGATGAGCAATTTTTCACTTTGTGAACATTTGTCAAGGTTAAAATTGATACGGTCTTTGAGTGAAATGGGTAAGTTATAATCTGGCTTATTGGGTTTTCCCATGGTACCGATGGCAACAATCACATTGCGCGCACGGTATCCGACAGTAGTGGTCACTACGTGAAATTCATCATCTACTTTGGTGATGCTTTCGACTTCGCTTTTAAACGCAGTGTCAATTTCGCCACTATCTAAGAGAGAGTCAAAGTAGTTGAGTGTACTCTCTTTTGTGCCATCACGAAAATCGATAGTACCGTTAAGGGCTACTTCTTGTCCCTTATAGTTTTTATCAACACGTTTGTTATCTTTGTAAAATTTACGAATGGTTTGAGAGTGGTTTTCACCCTTTTCAATCATTAAGATGCTTTTTAGTCCTAAAACTTTTGCTTCAACTGCCGCGCCAATTCCGCCAGGTCCCCCGCCGATGATGACGACATCATAGATTTTTAACATCGTATTTCCTCATGTTTGTTTTTGATTTATTATACCCTTAACTTACTTATGACTTATTAAATACAAACGTGGTAAAATCGGCGTTAAATTCCATTCTAAGGGAAACACGTGCACCATTTTTTAGAAAAAGCCAAAAATGCCA
>DCUJ01000010.1 GCA_002328495.1 Sulfurospirillum sp. UBA2217 | reverse complement strand
AATTATATAGCGTGATAGCTTAAAATCTTATTAAATAATTGATGGCTTATAGCGATTGTCAAATAACCCTTTTTATGATTTATTTTTTGTTTACCATCTTTCCATATAATAGAGATTGCAAGTATGGCATTTTAGTGACTAAATTTTGCTAGAATACACATCCTTCAATTAGACAATAAAACAATAAAAGGAGAAAAACATGGGATTGTATGACAGAAATTACATACAAGGGCATTCGCAAGAAGGTGCCTATGAAGAGGTGAGATCGCAAAGTTCGATGGCGGTCTTTATTAAACAAACGTATCAGCTCTTTGCTGCGTCTTTATTAGCTGCAAGTGCAGGTGCTTATGTTGGTATAGGAATGGCAGGTTTTGTTGCTTCATGGTACTGGGGATTTGTCATTTTAGAATTTGTCTTTTTATTTGGACTTTATGCTGCCAAAAGAAAAGCGGGTCTTAATATGATGTTGTTGTTTGGATTCACATTTTTAAGTGGTCTAACATTAGCGCCCCTTTTATCAAACATCTTAGGGATTAAAGGTGGTGCGAGTATTGTCGCCAATGCTTTCATCTTGACAACGGTTGCCTTTGGTGGTTTGTCTGTATTTGCGATGAATACCAAGCGTGATTTTAGTGCTATGGGTAAGATGCTTTTCATTGCACTCATTGTTGTGGTTGTGGCAGGATTGATTAATATCTTCTTCCAAAGTTCTATTTTACAACTCGCCATTGCAAGTATTAGTTCTATTTTGTTTAGTGCATTTATTCTTTATGATACACAAAACATTATCAAAGGTGCGTATGAAACACCCATCGAAGGTGCCATTGCACTTTATTTAGATTTCTTAAATCTTTTTGTATCGTTACTTCAAATTTTGGGAATTTTTGGGTCGAAAGAGGAGTAGGCAATCGCTTACATGTAAAAAGGGGCGTGGAGGAAACTCCCGCCCCTTTTTTTATTTACAGAGTAAAAACGCAATTATGTGGGCAACAACCTGTTGCTTTCACGTTTAACAAGATGGAACGTTACCGCTATCGCTAGCAAAGTTATATAAGAAATCATAGATATGCTCTACATACGAATCTTTTAAAGGTTTCGCATTCGGACAAAACTTGATGATTTCATCATTTAATTTACCAGCGTCTTGGATAGCTTTCCATTCCGCTTGCTTATGTTTCTTAGCCATTGTACCGCCATCGAAGCCACAAGGTGCTTTAAGCTCTTTAATAAAAAGCTTTTGTCCCTTGCCAGCATCAGCAACAGCAGATGTGCTTAAAAAACCTAAACCAACGATTGCTACGAATAACAATTTGAGGAATTTTGACATTTTTTCTCCTTTCATAAGATGAATCTACGTCTCAAAAGAGGAGGAAAAACCCCCTCTAAATTCTTTACATGTAAGGTCAATTAACCTAAAGGCTCATTGACTTTAATCTCACATTTACTTGCAGCATCACATTTAATATTTGCATCGAAGTACATGACTTTGCTAACATCTAATTTTGCATCTTTAAGTTTCATGTGAGCTTCCATCGCACGTCCACCTGTTGCACAGTTAATGATAGAAACTTTACCTTTTGGCAATTTCGCTGCAAAATCTGCTGCACTCATCTTTCCTGCTTCAACGTTGATAGCACCTTTGATATGACCATTGGCATATTCAGCTGGACTTCTTACATCAATGATGGCAATATTTGCTGGAACAGTTCCTGCTACAATATGCGCTTTGTACCATTCACCATCCACAGTTCCCTCATCAGCACCTGCTTTAACACCATCAACCATTGCTGCTGCTTTTGGAGCCGCTGCCGCTGGAGCTGCTTCTTTTTTAGCACCTGCGGTTGTTTGAAGTTTTGCTTCTTTCCATGCTGGTAAACCACCTGCATAAACCGTTACTTTTTTGTAGCCAAGTTCAAGGAGTTTATTAGCAATGACATGCGATTTGTGACACTCGTATCCTGCACAAAACGTAATAATTGGTGTATTTTTATCTACAGGAAATCTTCCCATAAGTTTTGGCATATCTTCATCATTCATATAGATAGCACCAGGAATTGACTCTTGTAATGTTTTAGCATATGGACGAGCATCAATTAAAAGAGCACCATTTTTCTTAAACGCACCCTCAACAACTGGTGTTCCTACTTCCAAATAATTTTTTGTTGCCCACTCAGGCTCGCCTGCTTGGTACAATTTTACATTCGTAAAGCCTTTACTTTTCAAATGACCTGCTACGATTGGGCTTTTTTCACAATCCCATCCACCACAGTAAACAATAATTTCTTTATCTTTTGGTGTTTTATCAAGTTGTCCAATGTATTTGTCAATTTGTGTATCTGGAATATTCAAACTGGATGGAATCGTTCCACTTAAGTATTTTGGATTTGGTCGTGCATCGATAAGCAATGCCTTTGCGCCACCACGTGTTCCATTTCCGATTGCTGCTTTGGTATACGCATAATCAACATCTTGCAATTTAAACTTTTCAATTAACCCTTTTACATGTGGCGTCGGTGCGCTGAGCGTTGCTACGGCAGGTGTTACTGGCGTAGTAGGTTGACTCTCTGCACATCCGCTCAATAGCAATCCAGCTACGACGATGCTTGCGCCTAATGTTCTTAGTTTCATCTTATCTCTCCTTATGAAAATTGGTATTTTTCAATGACACGGATACACTACCAGCCTTTGAAAAATGATTAATCACTAACGTGACACCCTTCTTGCGATAAATATCTGACAACAATTTGATAAAAACAAAGTAATTATCTTACTTTATCGCTTAAAAAGTATTAAAATTAGTAATAAAAAGATTTAAAGTCAAAAAAATTTTACTTTTTTTGACTTTATTGGGCTTATTTTCTTTGATTAATGATGTTCTCTTAACTCGCCTACGGAAAACAGAGCATCAAATAACTTGTAAACAATAATACAAACACCCACGGATCCTACAACAATTAAGATTTCTCCTAAATGTGGTGCTACGTAATTGAACGATTTAGGAAGTGCATAAAAGTCATACTTCTCATAGCCCATACCAAAACGGTTAGACATCGGGTTCGCATTTCCACCATAAACAAAGAGATAACGTCCCGCAAAACCTCCTACTACGACGCACACAGAAGCTATCAGTGTGAAGATTGGCTTTCCTGCTTTAACGATAAATAAGAAAGGTAGTGCCAGTGTTAAAAAGATGTATCCACCAAAATAAAGTGGGCGGAAAGGTCCAAAGAGAATCAAAAAAGACCAATCTTTATCGACTGCCATATAGCCATAAATTTCATAAAGACCAAGGACGGAGACAAAAAAGAGCATGGCTCTACGAATTAAATCCATCAATGCGTCATATTCTGGTTTATTGCGGTGTACTAAAAAGCTATTAATTCCCATTATCCCCAAAGAAGAGACAAAAGCTGAAATAATAAAATAGAACATCAATGCTGGAAACTCTGTCCAGAGATGTCTTGCGGTATTCATCGAAAAAAGTTTGGCTTGGATGAAATACTCAATTAAGTCAACACCGATGCTTAAAACAAGAATAGGAAGTGCTAAACGCTTTGCCCATTCTCTTTTGTTGGTCAAAATGAGGTAAATCTCAAAAAGAACAAACGGGATATAGATACAATACAGTGGTAACATCATCCACATACCCGCGCCCATGTTGGGAGTTAAAAGCATCCAGAGCATGTTAAGCATATTAAGGTCTGTTGCGATGGTAAACAATCCAGCAAACACCATAGCAAGACCTGCCACCATAAAACCTGCAGCTGCTCGTGCGACCAAATGAAAATTCATCAGCTCCGCCAAAGCGACAAGAAAGATAATACCACTGCCCGTATAAATCATGTACATGTAATTCGCAATAAATAGCGTCCATGGAATGTTTCGATTGACTTCACCCACATCACCAAAGACGGCTAAACGCATCGCTTCTTTTAATGCAGGATCAGTTGGATTGAGCCCTGATGCGTGTGCATTAGCTGCCGCACTGAAATAGCGAAGGTCGAAAACTTCGTAAATGCCTATAAAAGCACATACTAACAACACATACGCTAACAACATGGATTTGCTAAATAAAAGTGCTACAATATTTATCTTGTTAATTTCAAGACCTGCAAATGTTATTTTTTCCATTCTTTACTCCTTCTTGTGCGTGCCTCATCGTAAAGAGGTTTGATATCTGCCCATGTGTGAATTATCGTATTGTGAGAAACACTCTGTTTTGCATAGGCTTCATCATCAGGTAAGATATAAAATAATTTTGGCAATGTGCCGGTATACTCTTTTTGAAAGAAAAAGCGTTTTGTTTTGAGTAATTTCACCAAATCACTGTTTTCATCATCCAAATCTCCAAATAGACGTACTTTGGTTGGGCAAGTCGTTTGACATGCTGTTGTACCGCCCTCTTCTAATGAACGATGATCGCAAAAAGTACATTTATCCACAGCCACCATGGTGTCATCCACAAAACGTGCATCGTAAGGACACGCTTCCATACAACCTTTACACAAAATACACTTATGCGCATCGACTTTAACGATGCCACCCTCAGCAAAATGACTTGCAAAAGTAGGACATACGCTGACACACGGTGCATCAATACAATGGTTGCATTGTGCAGGATAGAGATTTGCAAAGGGTTTCCCAAAAATCGTTCCCTCAACAACACCGACCCAAATGCGCTGTTTATCCGCACCTAACTGTACGCCATTCTCTTCTTTACAGGCGACTTCACACGCCTTACAATTAATACAATTTTGATAATCTAATGCCATTGCGTAATTCATTGTTACACCCTCCTTAACGATACGAGTGTATCGTGCATATTGGCACACCCGTGAACTGGCTCAATCGTATCTTCAATAATTTCATTGTCACTCGCTCCATTTCTGTGCGCAAAGGTCATGCCAGCTGATTTTGCACCAAATCCATGGATATAAAAGACCGCTTCAGGAATAATTTTTGGTGTCGGATAGGCTTTAATAAGAACTTTACCGATGCTACTTGCTACCTCAACGGTATCACCAAATTTAATCCCTAACTTTTCCGCTTCTTTATCGTTAATCCAAATGTAATTTTCACGCATCAACTCAAGCAAAATAATATTGTTTTGTGTTGAATTTTGTGTAAATTGCGCATGGCGACCTGTGATAAATTTGAATTTCCCAGCAGGAACTTTCACATGATCTTCATCTTTCCACGTTGGCATTGCATCAATTCCCTTGCTCGCCATACTTCCCAAGTAACACTCTACTTTTTTGTTAGGTGTATTAAATGAACGTTTCAGGTCCGCAATATCGACAGGATTAACACAGGTATCATGCAAATACGCCGTAGCATCAAACTCTTCTTCAAGTTTCAATACAGAGTAGAATTTTTTATCTTTGGGATAGTACTGGTACGTATTGTTGTCGATTTTTTTGAAATACGTTGACATATTTGGATAGAAAACACCCTTTTCACGCAAGGTGAGCCATGCCTCTTCGCCATACTTCTCAACAAACATATGCTTATTGGTCTCTTCTTGAGAATGCATAAACGGTTCAGCCAAGTCAAAGCCACCCTCTTCAAACACCTCTTTTTCATCCCCATCTTCAAGCTCAGCTTGAATGTCTTCATCGTATTTTTTAGTAATTTCCCAAAGTGGCTTGGTCAATTTTTGTGCCAATTCGCGCATAATGTCATTGACGGGTTTGGTCTCATACATCGGCTCAATCACTTTTTCACGAAGGATAATCGCGGGCTCAATACCCGCAAAAGACTGAACAGGGTCTTCTCGCTCTAAATAGGTACACTCTGGCAGAATAACATCTGCATACATCGCTGTATCACTTGGCATTGTGTCAATGACAACAACCAAATCCATTTTTTCAAACATCAACTTTGTTTTAGCCGAGTTTGGAACCGAAAGCATAGGGTTTTGCTTATAAACAAACATACCACGAATCGGATACGGTGTTTTACCCTCCGCTACCATATTTCTCCATCCAACCCATGAACCTGTTGCGCCCACAACGGCAGCTACATTTTTATCAATTCGTGGTTTTGCATTAGCGTACATAGGTGCTGTCGCTGTATGCTCGCCCAAAGGAAGCTTCTTACCAAATACAATACCGCCCTTAACGTCAATTCCACCACCAAGTGCGGTAAAGAGTGCCATAGCGCGACGGAGTTGGAAGTCATTTTTAGACCATGTGGTCCGGCGACCTTGATAAAAAACAGCCTGTGGGGCTGCCGCCATAAAATCATGCGCTATCTTACAAATCGTAGCCGCAGGTACGCCTGTAATCTTCTCTGCCCATTCAGGAGTGTATTCATTCTCTAAAATATGTTTTTGATATTTGTCAAAATCAACAAAGTTTTTAGCTACATAGTTACGATTGTACACTTGATCTAAAATGGCCACATAGGTCAATGCTAAAACAAACGCAAGGTCAGTGCCTGGCTTGATAGCAACATAAGTATCTGCATGCATCGCTGTATTGGTAAAACGAGGATCCACAACAACCAGTTTCATCCCTCGTCCACGTGTTCGCTTAAACATATCCATCGTATCGGGCGTTAAAATCGCTTCTGCGCGGTTAGCGCCTGCCATAATGACATATTTTGCATTTTCCAAATCCGCTTGACCGTATCCACCAATCGTTAAGGTGTAACCAGAAACGGCGGTTTGCAAACAAATGGTTGAGTGATTGAGGAAATTTGAAGAGCCAAATTTGTCAGACATAAAGGTTTTATACGTATGCTCCGCCAAACCCTCTCCTGCACAATAGCCAATGCATGAGCGGTTATCTTTTTCTTCATCCAAGATTTTGACCATTTTGTCTTTAATGAACTCATACGCTTCGTCCCATGTTGCACGTCGGTATTGACCATCACCGCGTTCACCCGTACGAATAAGCGGATATTTTAAACGATCGGGGTCGTACAATGCATGGATACCTGCGGCACCTCTTGCGCATAACATATTGCGTGATTTGGGGAAATAAGGATTTGGATCCAGTTTGGTTACAATACCATTTTTGACCGTGGCGATTGCCGCACACTTATTCACACACATTTCACAGATAGTTGGAACTTTCTTCATAAGCAGAGTTTGACTTTTCTCTTTTGAGTCTGCCAAAATTTGTGTTGAACTAAGAGCTGCACCACCGGCAACACTTAGAGCCACACTGCCTTGAAGAAATCTCCTTCGTGAGATCTCTACTTTCATATTTTTTTCTCCAAAAAATTTTAATTTTTGAGCTTTACAAGCCAACGATAGTCTGATGTATGACTAAAATTTTAGATGTAGTTTCTTTAGACTATCATTAAGCCAGATTGTATCTATAAGATAAATGAATTAATATTCACTCGTAAGTCCGATAGAATGGAAAAAGCGTGCAGTTGATTTTTTTTTGAGCTTATTTTAATTTAGTAAAAAAATAAAGAGTTTTTTACATTTTTGGTAAAAAAATCGTTACATTTGTGCGATTTTTGTACTTTATTGGTAAAAAAGAAATGTCCGTTTTGAAGAAATCCAGAGCGTCACATTCCTGTGACGCTCTGGGAATGGCCGTATGGCTTATTTTTTAGCAGGTTCCGTCGTACAGTTATTGCCATCACCCTTGATGATAAGGCGAACTTTTTTCTCTTTGCCTTTTTTATCACTGTCGGTATGCACAATTTTAGCTATCTCATTTTGCAATGTTTCAACACAATCTTGACCATCTTTAGAGGTATCTAAAATCAGAACGTACTCTTCACTTGCATTTTTTTCCTCTGCAAGCAAACGTGCTTTTCGTTCTTCCTTGGTTTCAGTTGCATTGACATCACACTCTTTCTCAAAAGACTTATTGATTTTCTCTGTCAACTCCTCAAGGCTTCCCTCTTTTTTAATCGAGTTTGAATAGATAATGCCAATAACTTCATTTTGAAGGCTTTCGATACAATCGTTGGCAGATTGTATTTTGGTTCGTTCCGCACCGATAAGTAAAGAACTTAACACCATGACACCGATAAGAATTTTTTTCATTTTAGAGTCTCCTAAATACAATGATACGTGCAGTATTCTAACACGAACATCTCACGCCAAATCTCATTTCTTCTTTACATGTAAGCATTAAACGCTTTAATTTGTGAGCAACACCCTGTTGCATTAAGCGGTTAACACGATGGCACGTTGCCACTGTCATTGGCATAATTGTACAAGAAATCATACACATGTTCAACGTATGCCTCTTTTAAAGGTTTTGCACTGGGGCACTGCTTAATAAGTTCATCATTGAGCTTACCGCCATCAAAAATAGCTTTCCACTCTGCTTGTTTGTATTTTTTAGCCATCACACCACCACTGTAACCACAGGCGTTTTTCATCTCTTTAACAAAAATCTTTTGCCCTTTTGCCATATCTGCGAAAGCAGATGTGCTTAAAAAACCTATTGCCATCAAGGCTACCAAAACACTCTGAACCAATCTTCTCATGCACTATCCTTTTTGTTTAATGTTTTACTAGACATTTTTAATGATGAGCACCTTCAGTCTCATCAAGGTTGAACACTTTATCGGCTATGTAATAGAGAAAAAGTGAAAGACCAATACCCCCCAATCCAATCGCAAATTCTGTTATGGATGGAAAATACTCCACAAACGTTGGTGCTAATTCATACTCTGCGCGCTTTAGTGTGGTCATTGGATAAAGCAATGTATCGTGAACCAATCCATAACGCATAAAAAAGATACCGACCATTCCCAAAATCGAAGCATAGACAGTCGCTTTAATGGCTTGCGCATTGCTCAATAAAATTACCGTAAAAGGAATCAACATCCCTAATGTGAGCTCACCCAACCAAAAGTTAGGATGCTGCACGGCATGTAAAATGGTTGCTGCACGCTCAGGCATATCGCCGTATAAAGCAGTTAAAATTTTCCAAATTTCAAAGAAAATAAGCACCGCCAAAAGCATGCCCAAAATCTTTGAAAGCTTAACAAGCATCACCTGCACTTTATCGGGAAAATTCATTTTGTATCTAAAACCGTACATCAAGAAAATGAGGTAACACCCTGTAATCATCGCTGAGAGAATGAAATAGACTGGGTAGAAAACACCATTTGCGGAGGGGCGTGATACTAAGAATCCAAAAACAGCTCCAAGGTTTGAGTGCGCCGCTAGACCGACCAAAAGACCACAAATACCAAAAATTTTAGAAAGCGTATGGTGCTCTTTTACGGCGAGAAAGAAAAATTCTAAACAAATAAAGGTTAAATACAAACCGTACAGCGTTCCCATCCACCAAATGGCGGACGTTAGGCCAGGGGTTAGCACGTTGTAAATCATCATGGTTACAGGATGACCTATTTCAAAGGCAATAACCGCAAAGCCAGATGAAATCGTGATAATTGCTCCAGCGATGGCGCGTTTACCGATTTGCTGAAACTCTTTAATACCAAACACATGCCCAATAGATGAGATAATACACAAACCCGTACTCGAAACGACAAAAAAGACGTACATCGAAATGAGCAATCCCCATGGATGCTGACGTGTGACGTTATACGCATGGTGTCCATGTAAAATATAGTTGGCCACTCCTGCAAAAAAGGCTGCTAAAAGCCCAACCGTAAGCACTGCCATCAATAAATTCAACGGTGTCTTTTCAAAAAAGAACAGTTTTTTCAATGAAAATGTATTCATAATGCCTCTCCTACACGATATAAAATAATTTTGGCTTGGTGCCGAGGTGCTCTTTAACTTGACGGTACTCTTTGTTTGCCAAAAGCTGAGAAATTTCACTCTTCGGATCATCCAAATCACCAAAAACCCTCACTTTAGTAGGACACGTTGCCTGACATGCGGTTGTGGTTTCTCCTGCTGCTAGACGTGTGTCGGAACAGAAGGTACATTTATCCACCGTCATGGTACGTTGGTCTACATAACGCGCATCGTACGGACATGCGTTGATGCAGTAGGTACACAAGATACACTTCACTGGGTCAACCATGACCATTCCGTCTGTGCCATAATAGGTGGCATTGGTCGGGCACACCATTTGACATGGGGCGTTTGAGCAGTGCTGACACTGACTTGGATGGTAGGTTTGAGAAGCGATAGAGATATTCGGGAACTCACCTTCTGCTTCTTTAACACCTACCCAAATACGGTAATGGTCCTTCAATAATAACACACCATTTTCTTCTTTACAGGCACTCTCGCATGCCCTACAGTTAATACAACTTTTGTAGTTTAATGCCATTCCATAACGTGCCATGATTAAACCTTTCTAATTTCTACAATTGTGTCGTGAAGACAGGTTGAGCCATGCATCGGCTCGATACCATCTTCTAAAATAGCCGCATCATTCCCACCATTGTTATACGCAAGACTCAGCGCTTTGGAGTACGAACCAAATCCGTGAACGAAAAAGAGGGTATCTGGCCCAATTTTTTCCGTAGGATAGGCTTTGATGGTTGTTTTGCCTGCTTTGCTCGAAACCTCAAGCTTGTCTCCAAATTTAATGCCCAGTTTCTTGGCCACACGCGCATTAATCCACGCGTAGTTTTGCGGCACAAGGTTGAGAAGCAGTTTGTTATTGTTGGTGCCTGATTGGGTGAACTGTGCATGACGTCCAGTGATAAATCTAAATTTACCCGCAGGGATTTCCATCTCGTACTCTTTTTTCCACATTGGCATCGCATCAATACCACGTTTTGCCAAAGAGGGAATCGCACATTCAATTTTTCCAGAAGGTGTCTTGAACTTGTTATTTAACACAGAATAGGCACGCTTGTTTTCTGGATAATACTCATAGTCATTGACGCCCACTTTTTTGAAGTATTCGTTCATGTTGGGGTAGAAAACGCCTTTATCTTTAAGCATCTGTGCGGCACCCTCATATTTTTCAACGGCGTGCGCATTAAGCTCTTCTTGTGAATGTAAAAACGGCTTGGTTAAATCAAAATCTTTATACACCGCCTCTTCACCATCTTCTTCTATAGCCATTTGAACATCTTCGTCGTGCTTTTTGCTAATTTCAAAGAGCGATTTGGAGACTTTTTGTGACAACCCAAGCATAATGTCCATCGTATTTTTCGTCTCAAACATCGGATCAATCGCTTTGTTACGCTGTGCGATGGAGGGCTCGATACCACCGTAAGAAACTACAGGATCCGTACGTTCAAGATAAGTACACTCTGGCAAAATAACATCACTCAGCATCACGGTATCGCTTGGCATCGTATCGATGGTGACAACTAAATCTAGTTTTTTCAAAAAGGCTTCGGTTTTGGCACTGTTGGGCATATTTTGCATCGGATTGTGTTTGTAGTTGAAAAGAGCGCGAATCGGGTAGGGACTTCTGTTTTCAAGCACCATGTTTCTAAACGCAACCCATGAACCCGAACCTCCCACAACGGCGGCTTCGTCTTTTTCGATGCGAGACTTAGCATTCGCATAAATGGGTGCTGCAACATCGTGATCAATCAGTGGCAAGCCTCTTCCAAAACAAATCCCACCTTTGACATCCACACCACCACCCATCGCAGAGAAGATGGCTTGCGCACGACGGAGTTGAAAGTCATTTTTAGACCATGTGGTACGGCGACCTTGGTAGTAAATCGCTTGAGGAGCGTGTGCCATAAAATCACGCGCTACTTCGTAAATATCAGCCGCGTGAATGCCTGTGAGTTTTTCCGCCCATTCAGGCGTGTAGCCGCTGCTTAAAATGTGCTCTTTATACGCTTCAAATCCGTTAAAATAATTTTCAACAAAGGCTTTGTTATAACGCTCTTCTTTGATGGCAACATAGGTCAATGCCAAAACAAACGCAAGGTCAGTTCCTACATTAATCGCGAGCCACTTGTCACTCTTAGCTGCGGTATTGGTAAAGCGAGGATCGACGGTGATAAGCTTAGCACCTCTTCCATTGGTACGTTTGAAAAAATCCATGGTATCGGGTGTGACAATGGCTTCTGCGCGATTGGCTCCTGCCATAATGACATACTTGGCATTGTCCAAATCGGATTGTCCGTATCCACCGATGGTTAAAGAGTAACCAGAAACAGTGGTTGCCAAACACAAACTGGCATGGTTCAAAAAATGTGATGACCCAAACATCGTAAAGAAGTTTTTAAACGTATGTTCCGCCATACCTTCCCCCGCACAAAATGCGACGGTTGAACGGTTGTCTTTTTCTTCATCCAAAATTTTGGTCAATTTTTCATTGATGTAAGCGTACGCTTCGTCCCAACTGACACGCTTAAACTTACCACTGCCTTTTTCGCCATCACGAATCAAAGGGTATTTGAGACGATCGGGATCGTACAACGCTCGGATACCTGAATTGCCACGGGCACACAACATATTGCGTGATTTGGGAAACAAAGGATTAGGATCGAGCTTTTGAACGACACCGTTGCGAACATGAGCAATTGCCGCACACTTGTTGACACACATTTCACAGAGTGTCGCTACTTTTTTATCTTCATTGCTAAGTTTTCCTTTAGCCGGTGCTGCAACACTTGCCATCATGGAAGATGAGCTTAACCCCACTCCCCCTGCGATAGACATTGCCACACTCCCTTGAAGAAATCTCCTTCGTGAGATCTCTACTTTCATCGCGTCTCCTTGCTTAAGCTTTCACACGCAAACTTCGTCAATTTGGTGTGTCTGTACCCACCATTGTAAGAATAGATTCTTATAAAAAACTTATAATTTAAAAAACACTAATCATAAGAAATACTTAACATTGAAGAAATGCCGATGGTATCGTTATTGAGACAAAAGAAAAAAGAAGTTAAATTTTTTTAGAACTTTGTCAAAAAGGTTAAAAATAGATTAACTTATTTAGTGAAATTTGTAAAAATCTACTAAATATGACGAAGAAAGTCATAAAAATTCTTTTAAGGGTTATGAAGCAAAATTGCAAAATAAGGCAATTTAGTTTATATTTATTATAAAAAATTACTGTATTTAATAGCAGATATCCATTGGTTAATTATATTTAACTTTATTGTGTTAAGCAGTCTACTTTATAAGCCATTGCTTTTCGGGGTACCCCAAACAAACAGCACTTCAAACTCCAAATAATGATGCGGATAGTTTTGAATCAGTGCACGCGTTTGTGTGATACTTAGTTTTTTGTCGCCCCCGCTCACCCCACTTTTTTTAAGACTCTTGAAGAGTGAACGATTGTCTTCAAAAAAAAGTTTAAAGGTCTTAATTTCATGGCTACATGTAAAATCATTCTCAAAAAGTGCCAGAAGCGTTCGGGCATTGGGGAGAAACGTTTGAAGACCCGTATGTGCGTAAATACTCTCAAACGTTTTATCCGTAAACACTGCAAACGCACCCTCTTTACATGTAAACGCACAAAAGCGTATCATCGCTTCGATATCGCGTGACCACTGAAGGGCTGAAGAAGAGATAATGAGGTCATACGAAGGCTCTAAGGTTTGCTGAAATGCCAACGATTCAAAGTCCTCACACCGTGTCTCAATCCCTTTACATGTAGGATGCTGTACCAACATAGCGTGTGCGCTATCGACACCCGTAAACTGGTCTATGGGCCATGAAATTGAGCGATAAACCGCCCCACTCCCACACCCCAAATCTAAAATACGCTTTGGTTGATTTAAAATCTTGGAGACCAAATAGTGTGCCACCTCTTTTTGAACAGAGGTATGAGCATCATAGGTGTGAGCATTTTTAGAAAATTCTTTGATGTGGCTTGAAATCATAGGCTGCTTTATCTTTTTTTATAAAAATTATACTTTGTTCTCTCTAAAAAATAACAAGTTGGTAACAAGATGCATGCATTCGTCACTTTAAAAGTTACATTACAATCATTTTTTAAGATTTTTTTTCATACAATTAATGCCTAATCCATCACAGGAGAATTCCCATGCATCTTCTTCGTTTATTGCTTTTAGTAACTTTCTTTTTGAGCTCCACGCTGTGGGCAAACGTTGCCAAAGTTTCTTTGCTTAAAGGTGAAGCGTTTGTTCAGCGAGATACTCAAAAAATAGCCCTTAACAATGGCAATACGTTGAATGAAAAAGATATTGTATCGACCGCCAAAGAGGCTCAAATACAACTCATTTTTCAAGATAAAACTGTCGTGACCCTTGGCAGCGAGAGTGAATTTAAAATCGAAGAGTATTTAAGCGATACTGCCAACCCCAAAGCAAAATTTAAATTTAACCAAGGCAGTTTTAAAACCATTACGGGGCACATTGGCAAAGCAGCCCCTGAGAGTTTTATTCTTGAAACCAAAACAGCTACCATTGGGATACGAGGCACTTGGGTCAAGGGGAAAATTGAACCTGATGGCGATACGATAGGCTGCTTAAGAGGCACCATCTTTGTTCGCTCCTTACGTGGAGGCAGAATCGTTGATGTAGGAGAGGGTTTTAAAACCTTTGTAGGCATCGATAAGGAACCAACCGACCCAGCAGGCATTGGGCAAGGTGATTTTGATGACAGAGGAGACCAAGCCGAACGCAGAGGACGCAGAGGTTCGGGTGAAGGTAGCACAGAGGGAGATTTGGCATCCAACGACTACGAATCATGGGGATATTGGGACCAAAGGGATTATCGAGGTGTTACGGATGATGTGAATGATTTGCCGTTAAATGATTTGCTTTTAGAGGGAGAACTTGTTAATCCTGCGAATGCATTCACCCCAACATCTGTCATAACTGCCTTAGCCGATAGTCTTCAAATTTTTCAATACGAAGGCAATGTTGTTGGGAGTGTTACGGGAGGAACTATTATTGATAACGCAAATAATTTAGTTCAACTTGAAGTTGATTTTGGATCTAGTACAATTTACGATGCTTTGGTCAAATTTGAGACAACAAATAATCAAACATGGTACGCCTCTATGCCAACTCCAGCAGGCACGCTAACTCCCTCAACTTCTAGTTTTCAAGTTAACCTGTCTGAGAGTGGTACCAACATACAGCTTAATGGTAACTTTTATGGCTCAGGAGCAGAGAGTGTGAGTGGTACAATGACAGGCTCAGGACCAGGTGTTGCAACAGGCACATTTAGTGCTATTAAAATCCCTTAATTTAAGGAACCTATGATGAAAAAATCTTTACATGTAACGTTAAGTTTAGCCCTTCTAAGCTCCTTGTGTTTTGCCTCTTCGGACACCGTTGAAGCGCGTTATGCCCAAGCCCTGAGCGTGTATAATGCAGGGGATTACGCCAAAGCGTATGCCCTTTTTGAGACACTGTGGGAACTCTCTCCTGAGGATGCGGAACTTAACTTTCACTTGGGGCGTTCGGCATTGGAACTTAAAAAGTATGATGAAGCGGGCATCGCTTTTGATAGGGTTTTGATGGTCAATCCTAAACATGCACGAACGCGCTTAGAGATGGCTCGACTTTATTTTGAAACCAAACAGTATGCGTCTGCACAACAAGAGTTAGATGAAATTTTAAGCGAAAAACTACCTCAAAATGTTCAAGACATGGTCTCTTCGATGCAAAAAGCCATTGGCACAGGAGAGAGTCCACACACTTTCAGAGGCGCTTTAATGCTTGCCTTGGACTACGATACCAATATCGCCAATGATGTGGGTCGAGGCATTACGCAAAACGTCTTCACCTCTATCAACGATAAACGAAAAAGTGCGGGTCTGGCTGAAATTTTACTCTTTAACCATGCCTACGATATGGGTGAGAGAGGCGGGTGGCGTTGGGAGAGTAATTTTCTAGCCTACAATAAAAATTTAAACCAACACTCTGATCGTGATTTACTTATCTTTACATTGGGTTCTGGTCCTACGTATACGTTTGATAGTTACAAACTCTCCTTTTTAGCCTCATACGACAAGGTCAATTTGGGCTCGGATGCCTACCTTGGAACCAGTGGCTTTGGTGTCAATTTGAAAAAAATCATCTCACCTACCTTAATAGCCGAAGCGGATATTAGTGCGAAGCGAACCTTGTATGACAATTCTAGCAGCACCAGCGACTTTGATGCACTCATCTATACATTAGGCTTTCGAAAGTCATTTGATGAAGGTTCTTGGTTACTCTCGACGTATCTTTCCTACAAAGACGATGCCGAAAGAGATAAAAACGCGGCACAATACGGTGTCTCAAAAGATGAATGGGCATACAAGATGGAACTGTCAAAAGAGCTCTATAGCGGTATTCGCGGTTTAGTAGCCTACACGCATAAAGCGATTGGCTATGATGAATACGATACCTTTTTAGCCATCAAACGTAAGGACAAAGAGGACTATTTTACGCTAGGGTTATCTTACGCCATCGACAAAACCTCTTCACTGTTACTGAATCATTCCTACACCAACCACTCTTCCAACAATGCCTTGGGCGAATACACCAAAAACACAACTTCTTTGGCGTATATACGAAACTTTTAACGTATGAAAAAAACGCTTCTCCAGTTTATCTTTACACTTTGTGTAGCGATAACTGGAGTTGTTGGCTACTTTCAGCTCTCCGCGTTTTGGCTCCCCTTTGAATACAAAATTAAAGACTTGATGTTCCTCGTTAGAGGCCCCATTCCAGGTAATGAAAACATTGTCATCATCGATATTGATGAAAAAAGTCTCAAAACCTTAGGTCAATGGCCATGGAGCAGGGATAAAGTAGCCCATTTGTTGCAAAATTTAACCGACTATGGCGTGGCTATCATCGGTCTTGATATCGTTTTTGCCGAACCTGACAACAGTTCTCCTAAAAAAGTTTTTGAAAAAATGGGGCTCAATGCTGAAAACGTTGTTGACTATGATGCTCTTTTGGCAAACACCATTGCCCAATCACCTACCGTCACAGGGTATGTGTTTGCCTTGCAACCCGATGGTGTCGCGCCAGAGGAGAGAACCCCAGTGTCTAAAGCCATTGTCATTGAGCAAAATAAGCCCGAAGACTCCAACCTCATCAAACCTTACCGTGCCATTTTAAATATCCCATCCATTCATACCCATGCTTACTCAAGCGGCTATTTTAATACGATTCCAGATCGTGATGGCATTGTGCGGAGCATCCCTCTTGTCATGAATTACAATAACATTATCTATCCTTCTTTAAGCCTTGAAATGATGCGCATTATAATGGATGAAAAAAAGATAAGCCTTATATACGATGAACGGGGAATAAGCCACATCACGCTTGGAACACACACCATTCCTACAGATTACCATGGACGATTATACATCAACTACCGTGGCGCACAAAACAGTTATCGTTACATTTCCGCGGCGGATATCTATTCTAAAACAGCCAATGCTTTACATGTAGAGGGTAAAATCGCCTTAATAGGAACCTCAGCAGCGGGTCTTTTGGATTTAAGAAGTACCCCTTACGACAGTGCTTATCCAGGCGTTGAAGTACATGCCAATGCTTTGGACAATATGTTATCCCAAGCGTTTATTGCCAAACCTATTTGGGCTGTTGGTGTCGATATCGTGAGTATTGTTTTGATTGCTTTTGTTACGTTTGGCATTCTTCTTCTTCCCAGTGCACTGGGTACGTTATTGGCTTTAATTGGCACCAATGCAATTCTTTTCATCGCACACTATACCTTTATGACCTCACAGGGTATTGTCTTTAACACGATAGTACCCCTTGGTATCATCAATGCCCTTTTCCTCATAGGTCAAGTGCTGAACTACTTTTTAGAAATCAAGCAAAAAGAGATGGTAAAAAGTAAGTTTGCACGCAAAGTAAGCCCTGCTGTGATGAATGACCTTCTGAAAAATACTCGCGATATCTTCGAAGGAAGAGAAAAAGAAATTACTGTTTTTTTCTCCGACGTTCGCAATTTTACACGTATTTCTGAAGCCATGGGAGATCCTAAGCACTTGATTCATTTTATGAATGCCTACATGGACCCTATGAGTGAAATCATTATCCAATCAGGCGGAACGGTCGATAAATTTATTGGTGATGCTATCATGGCGTATTGGAATGCCCCCCTTGATATGAGCGACCATGCGGAGAAAGCGGTTATGGCTTCATTGCAACAACTCCATAGGCTCAAACAGCTCAATGAAACCCTTCGACTCAATCCAGAATTTACACATGTTGTTTCCATGGCAGATACCCAAGGCATCCCTATCATTGATATCGGCATAGGACTCAACACAGGACTTGCCATTGCAGGGGAGATGGGCTCCACCCATCGAAGTGACTATACGGTCATCGGGGATGCTATTAATTTAGGCTCACGCTTGGAATCATTGTGCAAATATTACCATTCCCATCTAACACTTTCGCATTTCACCAAAGAAAAGCTCAAAGGAGCGTATATTTTTCGCTTTTTAGACCTTGTCACCGTTAAAGGGAAAAATGAACCTGTTGAGATATGGCAAATTCATGACTTTGATACAGAGATGGACACGTATCTTTTTAATACGACACGAGAAGCCATTAAAAATGAACTCTCCTCCTATCACAAAGCCATCGATCTTTATAAAAAAAGCTCTTTTCAAGAAGCCCTAACACTGTTCCAAACATTGGATGCTTTGGAAAACAAGACAAACAATGCTATCTACTCGATTTACATTCAGCGATGTTTGCATTACATAGAAATACCTCCCCAAGACTTTAACGGAGTTTACGTTCATACCACCAAAGGATAAAAAATGAGCCATATAAAAATACTAGGTGCTGGAGGAAGTAGAAGTGACAATGCTTTTACCACATGCCTTCAAATCACCAAACACACCTTAATTGATGCAGGCAACATTATGGCAGCATTAGGCGAAGAAGCCTTACATGTAAACACTATTTTTTTCTCACATGCCCATTTAGACCATATCATAGACAGTGCTTTTTTGATTGACAACTCTTTTGAACAACGCACCGAGCCTCTTCGTCTTTACGGATTACCTCACACCATTGCTGCATTAAAAAAACATATTTTCAACTGGGATATTTGGCCCGATTTTAGTTGCATTCCTCTTACGCAAAACGGACAACCTGCGGTTATTTTTGTGGAGATAGAAGCAGGGAAAACTTATGAAATCGAAGAAGGTATTACCCTAACCCCTATTCTGTCAAAACACACAGTACCGTGTTGTGGTTATCTAATCGAAAAAGAAGGTAGTGGCATTTTTTTATCCAGCGATACCTATAAAAATCCCCTGCTCTGGGAGACAATCAATACGCATCCTTCGATTAAATCCCTTATTATTGATGTTTCATTTCCCAACCGACTTGCACATATTGCCCATGAGAGCAAACACCTTACCCCGCAACTCCTCCAAGAAGAGCTCACACTGCTTGAACGCAAAGATGTACATCTGTACATTCATCATCTCAAGCCCTTTCATGCCGAAGAGATCAAGCACGAGCTCTCATTGATGGGAATTGATTCTGATGCCATTTTAAAAGATGGAGAACGCATCAACCTTTCAAGCGGTCTGATTCAAAAATCGACAACACCGTGGAGCATGAGTCATAAAATTCAAAAACTCAACAACATTGGTATTGCACTCTCTGCTGAAGAAAATTTAGATGCCCTTTTAGAGATGATTGTAGCCGAAGCTAAACATTTGACCCATGCCGATGGGGGTACGCTTTATCTTGTGGAGCGTGAACATTTACGATTTAAGGTCGCGCAAACAGACTCATTGGGCATCAAAATGGGTGGCACGAGTGATCGCATCTCGTGGTCACCGCTACCCCTTTATCTTGAAGATGGAACACCGAATAAAAAGATGGTGGCAGCCACGTGCGTTCTTGAAGATCGACTGATCGCTATCGCTGATGTCTACGAAGCGGAGGGCTTTTCCTTTGAAGGGACAAAAGCATTCGATAAAAAAACACGGTACCGTTCTAAATCAATGCTTGTCATTCCCCTTAAAAACCACGAACATGAAATTATAGGTGTTTTACAGCTCATCAATAAGCTTGATACACAAACACGCGAACCCATTGCCTTTGACGAGGATGATGCTTCCATAACGCTCTCTTTGGCTTCACAAGCAGCAGTGAGTATCACCAACAAAATGCTCTTACAAGGTCTTGAAAATCTTTTAGAAGCTTTTTTGAACAGCATTATTTTTGCCATTGGGAAAAAATCTCCCTACACAGAAGGACACATTAGACGAATGGTGCGACTCACCCTTCTGCTTTGCGAAGCAATTCATGAAGATGAAAGCACGTTTCAAGAGAAACGATTTAAAACAGAAGATTTAAAACAAATCAATTTTGCAGCACTGATGCACGATATCGGAAAACTGGCAACCCCTGAATTCATTGTCGATAAAGCAGCCAAGCTCGAAACGCTTTTTGATCGCATTTCGCTCGTGGAAAGTCGTATTGAAGTCATTGAAAAAGCCTTACATGTAAGCTTTTTAAAAGAGAAAATAACCCTCTTGTCACAAGGGATGAATGATGAAATAGTGCTCAAAGAACATACATTAAATTCTCAAATGGCACTTCTTGGCGAGTATCGTGCATTCATTCAAAAGCACAATACAGGAACCGAATTTATGAGCGATGAGAAAGTGGCCATGGTTCAAAAAATTGCACAAGAAAGATGGACGATTGATGGTGTCTGTTATGCAATTCTTACTGAAAATGAAGCCTATAATTTGAGCGTACAACGTGGAACATTGACAGAGGAAGAGCGTGCCATTATCAATGAGCATGCCAAAATTAGTGTCGATATTTTAACGAACCTTCCTTTCCCTAAAAAGTACAACAAAGTGCCTCAAATTTCGGGAAATCACCATGAAAAGATTAACGGAAAAGGTTATCCTCAAGGCCTAAAAGGCGATGAAATCAGTTTTGAGGCACGTATCTTGGCGATTGCAGATGTGTTTGAAGCCCTTACCGCAAGTGATCGACCTTACAAAAAAGCCAACCCGCTCTCCGTTGCGATGAAGATTCTCTATTTTATGGCAAAAGAGGGGGATTTGGATAAGGATATTGTAAAGTTTTTTTACACCTCAGGACTCTATTTAGTGTATGCCAAAGAGCTCTTACCCGAAAGCAGTATCGATGAAGTAACCGTGGACTTTAACACACTTTAACACGTTTTTAAATCCTTTTAGGTATAATCCGCAGTTACACTTCTATTTTAACCTAAAAGGATTTTTCGTATGACCTCGTTTTTATTGATTTTACAATTTGTAATTGCTGGTATTTTAACCGTTGCTGTGCTACTTCAAAAAAGTTCGTCCATTGGGCTTGGTGCTTACAGTGGGAGCAATGAATCGTTGTTTGGTGCCAAAGGACCTGCGGGATTTATGGCAAAATTTACCTTTGTCGTGGGTGTGTTTTTTATTGTCAATACCGTAGCTCTTGGTTATTTTTACAACCAAACTAAAAAAGTTTCTATCGCAGAAGAGATTAAAGTGGAAAAAAGTGTTGTTCCAAGTGCGCCCCTCAACACCACACCCGTAACTCCTGCACCAGAGGCTCCCGCTGCTCCTAAATCCAACTAAACGTGTATGAAGTCGTTTTGGCTTAGCCTCTTTGTGGCATCTATGGTATGGGCAGATGCCCATATCTTTATCTATCACCGTTTTAACGATGATCGCTATCCTACCACCAACACAAGCCTTCAAGAACTTCGTAACAATTTTGAGTACTTCAAAGCCAACGGCTACGAAGTGGTGCCTCTTTCAAAACTGGTCAATGCCCTCAAAACACAATCCCCCATTCCCGATAACTGGGTCGTGCTTACCGTTGATGACAACTATAAAAGTTTTTATCAACATGGATTGGCACTTTTTAAAGAGTATGGCTACCCTTTTTCGATGTTTGTAATGGTGGAAGGTACGGAGAAAAAATACGGGGATTATATGAGCTGGGAGCAACTTAAAGAGATCCGCGCGTATGGCTCTTTAGAGTTTCACTCATTCGCTCATCCACATATGGCAAGCTTAAGTGATGAAGCACTTAGAGAAGATTTTGAGAAGGGATTGGCTCTTTTTGAAAAGCATTTGGGGGTTAAACCGCATTATTTTTCCTATCCCTACGGTGAATTTACACCTCGCGTGAGTGCCATCGCCCGCACCTATGGTTTTGAAGCGATTTTAAACCAAAACACTGGTGCCGTTGCTTCCTTTAGCGATCCATACAATCTTGATCGCAATGCCCTTGTTGGCAAAAGTAATTTAAAACACTCTCTTAGCTACAAAGCTTTGGATGCACAATGGATTGAGCCTAACACACTTTTAAAAGATGGCATGATACAATCCTTACATGTAAAAACCCCCTCCAAAAGCACCAAAGGGGGCATTTACATTAGCGGGCATGGGTATCAAGACGTCACACTCAAAAACAGCGAATTTAAACAAGAGATTAATAAAAAAATCAATCAAGAACGCACACGGATTATGATCTCTGTGGGCAATGCTATTTCAACAAAACTACTCATAAAGGATACGTATGGAACTCAGTAAAGTATACACCGAACAAAAAGAGCATATGGACAAATGTATCGCAGCGCTCAAGCGCGATTTTATGACCATTCGCAGCGGTAAAGTTTCGACTTCAATTTTGGACAATATTCATGTCGATTATTATGGATCACCCACAGGATTATCGCAAGTTGCCACCGTTCTAGCAACCGATGCGACCACGATTACGATTTCGCCATGGGAGAAAAAGATGCTCCGTGAAATCGAAAAATCACTGATGCAAGCCAATATTGGCGTCAATCCTAACAACGATGGCGAAACCATTAAACTGTTTTTCCCTCCAATGACTACCGAACAGCGCAAAGAGAGTGCTAAGCAAGCCAAGGTCATGGGCGACAAAGCAAAAATCGCAATTCGCAATGTGCGCAAAGACAGCAACGACAGAGTCAAAAAACTTGAAAAAGATAAACTCATCACAGAAGACCAGTCCAAAAAAGGACAAGATGAAGTTCAAAAAATTACCGATGCCACCGTTTCAAAAGTCGATGAGCTCGTAAGAGACAAAGAAGCTGAAGTACTAAAAATTTAAAGGGTAATACCATGGATGTCGCACAAATTTATAAAGATGCCAATGCCCTCTTAGAAGGACATTTTTTACTTAGCAGTGGCAATCACTCACAGTTTTACCTTCAAAGTGCCAAAGTACTTGAAGACCCAAAAGTAGCACACCTTTTAGCAACGGCATTGGGGAAAATGATTGAACGCAGTGGTCTTGAAATTGATACCATCTGTTCACCCGCCCTTGGTGGTGTGCTTGCAGGATATGAGCTTGCGCGCGTGTTGGACAAGCGCTTTATTTTTGCAGAACGTGTGAACGGTGTAATGACCATCCGCAGAGGCTTTGAAGTGCGAGAAGGAGAAAAAATCCTCATGTGCGAAGATATCATCACCACGGGAGGCTCTGCTTTGGAAGCAGCCAGTGTTGCCCAAAGTATGGGAGCCACCATCGTAGGCTACGCCGCATTAGCCAACCGTGGTTTTTGCAAACGCATGGGAAGTGAACTTTTGGGAAAGCCTACCTGTAAGCTTCCAAATAATGTTCCTTTCTTTGCCCTTGCTGATTTTGAATTTGACATTTATGAGCCATCGTCTTGCCCATTGTGCCAAACGGGTAGTGTCGCACATAAACCTGGTAGTCGAGGAAATTAAACGCGTATGCGCTGGAGAGATGCGAAAAAAAAAGTTTACAAAGAGGTTCGCATCTCTACTCCCATAGCCCCTGTTTCCAAACGACTCAAGGCCTTTGTTATAGACTCCTTTATGCTTTTGATGCCCATTTTATACCTTGTTTTCTATGTGGTTTATGGTTCGCGTGAAGCCTTTGCCCTGCACCAACTTCAAGGGTGGCTTATGATTTTAATACCTTACGCTATTCTCACCACACTGTTCTTCTTTTTTAAAGGTCAAACTCCTGGGTATAAAGCTTACGACATCGTGTTAGTTTCAGCGAAACGCCATTCTAAACTAACACTGACACAGCTAATCCTGCGTTTCATACTGCTAATTCTTACATGTATGAGTGTTTTGGGACTCTTTTTTCCTTTCTTTCACAAAGAACGTTTAGGGATTTACGATATCCTCAGTGGCACGCACGCTATCGAAAAGTAAGCGTGTGAATTTTTTTAAAATCTCTGGTTTTTTCTTTTTTTATTTTGTGGTCGTTGGTGTGTATGTCATCTTTATGCCCAAAATTCTTCAAATGATAGGCTACAGCGCACCTCACATTGGCGCCATTTTTGCACTTGCACCTTTGATGCGCTTTTTTGTCCCTTTTTTCTTTCTCAAACACATCGAACTCACCCCTAAAGTTTTTTACGCCGCTTTAATGGGCGCGATTGTCTCGATTGCCCTGTTTTATCCGACCATCCACTCGTTTTATCTTTTTATCTTTCCCAACATGCTTTTGGGTGCATGTCTTGGTATGATTTTACCCTACATTGAAACCTATGCAATGGAACATTTAGGGAAGGAACATTTTGGAAAATCCCGTCTTTTTGGCTCGATTGGATTTATGCTTATTGGGATTGTTTTAGCTCGAAATTTAGAAACTTATACCAATGGCCTGCACTATTTACTCGCCGCAAGCATCTTAACAGCGCTATTTGCCTACCTTTTAACGCAAAACAATCCACATTTTTCAAAAGCAAAAGAGAATGCTACACACTCTTTTTCACTCTTACATGTAACGTTTTTATGGATCAGTCTTTTTTTGATGCAAGTTAGTTTTGGTGCTTTTTACAACTTTTTTACTATTTATGAAACGGACCATGGCATCAGTTTGGAGACGACAAGTTATTTATGGGCGTTTGGGGTTATCTGTGAAATCGTGCTCTTTTATTTTCAAGCACCATTTTTTAAGCGTTTTAGCTTACTCGCTCTTGTAAAGCTAGGGGTTGGGTTAACAGCATTTCGGTGGTTTTTACTCTTTATGTTCCCCTCTTCTTTGCTTATCTCTTACGCGGCACAATCCTTACATGCCTTTAGTTTTGCGCTACATCACACAGCGGCACTCACTCTTTTGTATACGATTTATACACAAAAGAAACTTGTAGCACAATTTTATTATGGTATTTCATTTGGTTTAGGAGGCTTTGTTGGTGCGTTTATGGCAGGCTATTTTTATGGACCTTACCTCTATCTTTATGCCAGTATCGTGGCACTCTCTTCGTTTATATGCCTCCTTCGTCACGAGGAGCGAGGATAAAATTTTTAAAGAAAAGAGTTTCGATTTCAAAACCAAATTTCTCTTCTAGTAAATCGATGAGTTCGCCTTTAAGTGCTTCTTTTCCTTTGGGTGTATGTATTTTTGACGCATCCGTTGAGCTGATATGCTGTAAAATAGCACTTCGAACGGCTGGCATGTTTTCCTTCAAAGCTTTTTGATCCTTCGCGTTCTTCATTTTAAGACCAAAGTCTGCTTTGAGGATTTTATACGCATCGGAACGAATATGAATCACAATGCCATCCAAACTCACTTCATTGGGGTCACTACTTTGGATGCTCACTTTGCCTGGTTGAAGGTTAAAGGCTTTTCCAAGGGATTGTTCTTTGGTGTCTAAGACGGTAAATTTGAGTGCCACCAATACCAAAACAGCAACAATAACAATCGACCAAAGAGACATGGTTAAAAATTTATTCATTTGTACTTACTCCAGAGTGTTTGATTAAGCTTAAACGCTTCGACGATGCCAAACACCATCTCTAAACGTTCGAAATAGGATTTGATATGGGTGAATGTTAACACAGATTGGGTTAAGTTTGGCTCAAAGAGGGTCTGTGAAACCTCCATTGCTAAATACATTTTGCCATCCACAAAACCTATAAAAAGATTTTTACGCTCTTTTTCATAAAAAGAGACGATGCGCTCCATAAACGCATGATTTAGAATATAATGCGCCTCGACCGTATCATCTCCGTACACCACAAACTGTTTTTCAAAAGTCGTGTGATCGAGTTTAATGAGTTTGCCATGTTCACGATGCCACCCTTGCAACCACGTGCCAATGCCTCCGAGTGAACGCTCTGCAACATCAGGGAAAAGATAGGTCCTGCCCTTAAAATGTTTATGAAAATCAGCGACAAAAAAAAGTCCTTGAAACAGTGTGTGCCACTCATCTTTGTTCTCTTTTGTATGGCGTTTTTCCTCTACATGTAAAGAACTAAAACGCACAGCAACCCCTTCACGATGACCTTCTACCAAATCGCTCCCATGGAAGCGATCATATGTTTGTGGGAGCAAGTTGCTGTAACGGTATTCGGACTCTGAGACAAACGCCTCTTTTTGGTAGCGTAGCGTAGGGTCTATAAAGGTGATGATTTTTTCAATGACGTTATCTTTAAATAAAGAGGTATATCCACGTTTTTCGTTGCGGTAAAACAAGAGAAACATCATTCCACCACTCATGGCACTTGCCGCAACCGCATGTGTTGCTTCCATAAACGATGTGTCAATCACAATCCAGCAGATACCTCCAAACAAGAGACCAAGAATAAGCGCACTTTTTTTAAGTTTGGAGAGTATGTGTAGGCGATGCTCTTCAAGTATTTTGAGCTCAGGATACATGCTCTCATAGTAGTAGTCCATCAATGAGGCAAGTTTTGCCACGGCTTAGAACCTATTTTTTAAAGAGATGGTCAACATCCACGCTTCGTCGCTCACTGGTTGTAATAGCAATCAAAGGCCGACGTGTAAGGTGCATAAAGCCTGCCATAATGTTGGTTGGGAACATCTCAATGGCATTGTTATAGTCTGTCACACTTTGATTGTAAGCACGACGTGCTGCGGCGATTTGCTCTTCAAGCTCGTTGAGCGTGTGTTGAAGATGTAAAAAGTTTTCATTCGCCTTGAGGTTCGGATAGTTTTCTACTGCTACCATCAAGCCACCAAGGGCTTGTGAGAGCTGGCTATCCAAGGCCATTTTTGCAGGGGCATCCAATCCCCCTTGAAGCGCTTTGGCGCGAAGCTCAGTGATTTTCTCCAAAGTTTCGCGCTCATGCGTCATATACTCTTTCACTGTTGCAACCAAGTTCGGGAGGAGGTCGTAGCGCTGTTTTAGCACCGCATCGACACTCGCAAAGATGTTGTCCACCTGATTTTTCTTACCAATCAAATAGTTGTACATCAGCACCAACGCAAGCGCTATGGCACCCATGCTCATCAAAAACATCTCCATCGTCTTCCTCCTTTTACGTTACATGTAAGGTTTTTTAGCGACTCATACGTTTACGTTGGGTTGGGTCAAGGTACTTTTTACGAATACGAATATTGGTCGGTGTTACTTCGACCAGTTCATCATTTTCAATCCATTCAAGGGCTAGTTCTAAATTCATTTTTCGCGGTGGAACGAGCTTGATCGCTTCATCGGCACCCGAACTTCTAACGTTACTTTGTGGCTTACCTTTGATAGGATTGACATCCAAATCGTTCGGACGTGAATGCTCGCCGATAATCATCCCACAATAGACTTTAACTTGCACATCGATAAATAACGTTCCTCGCTCTTGTAAACTAAAGAGTGAATAACCCATCGCCGTTCCTGTTTCCATCGAAACCAAGGCACCATTTTTACGATGTTCTACTTCACCACTCAAAGGACGAAACTCTAAGAAAGAGTGGTTCATAACACCTTCACCTTTGGTATCGGTCAAAAACTGCCCACGAAAACCAATAAGTCCGCGCGCTGGGATTTCAAACTCAATTCTCGTTTGTCCATCACCGGTTGGGTTCATCGCTTTCATTTCGGCTTTTTTACGACCCAGTTTTTCGATAACAGTTCCAGTGAATTCATCAGGCACGTCGATAACAAGGTGCTCGTAGGGCTCCATTTTCACGCCATTTTCTTCTTTGATGATGACCTCAGGACGACCCAGTGCAAACTCAAAGCCTTCACGTCTCATGTTTTCAGCCAAAATCGTAATCTGCAATTCACCACGACCTGAGACTTTAAATTTACCCTCACCCTCACTCTCATACTTCATCGCAATGTTGGTTTTCATCTCCGCTTCCAAACGCTCAGCGATTTTGTTAGAAGTGACATACTTGCCATCTAAGCCTGCAAACGGAGAGTCATTGACCGCAAAGACTACCGAAAGGGTTGGCTCTTCAATGTGGAGGGGATCAAGTGGCATCGGGTTATTGGGGTCAACCAAACTATCGCCTACATCTAAGGTTTCAAATCCCGCTACGGCTACGATGTCACCACTGTATGCCTCAGTGATATCAATACGCTCTAATCCGTGAAAACCAATCAGTTTTGAAACACGGCCACGTAGTTGCTCACCATCGGCTTTTGCCAACATAACCGTTTCATTCTTCTTAACCGTTCCATTAAAAATACGTGCAATACCGATTTTACCCACATAATTGTCATAATCAAGGGTAAACACTTGAAGCTGAAGTGGGTTCTCAGCGCTCCCTGAAGGGTGTGGAACATGCTTAATGATGGTTTCAAACAAAGGCTCAAAATTCTTATTTTCATCACTCATCTCATACTTCGCATACCCATCACGTGCTGCGGCATAAATGATAGGAAATTCTAATTGAGCGTCATTGGCACCAAGGGCAACAAGGAGGTCAAACACCTCATCCACTACGCGCTCAGCGTCTGCTGCGGGTTTGTCGATTTTATTGACCACAACAATCGGGCAAAGACCAAGGCTGAGTGCTTTTTTTACCACAAATTTGGTTTGTGGCATAACGCCTTCTTGTGCGTCAACAAGGAGTAAAACGCCATCCACCATCTTTAAAACACGCTCTACCTCGCCACCAAAATCGGCGTGGCCCGGAGTGTCAATGATGTTAATTTTCGTGTCTTTGTAACGAATAGCGGTATTTTTTGAAAGAATCGTAATGCCTCTTTCTTTCTCCAAGTCATTGCTATCCATCGCGCGTTCTTCTACTTTTTGGTGCGCGGTATAGGTTCCTGATTGTTTGAGTAACTCATCAACTAATGTGGTTTTGCCGTGGTCAACGTGTGCAATAACGGCGATATTTCTAAACTCTTGCAAAAAAATCTCCTCTAAATGTGTCTTTATACATCTCAAATAAAAAGTGTTTGGGTTTTGTATTTTTGAAGTAAATATCGCGGATTATACCATTTTGTTGCTAAATGTAAACTCTCTTACATGTAACCGAAAATGGCACAGTTATTGCTTTTCATTTGGTGTGAAATTATCTCTAATCAAATTATGAAGGCAACCCATGCAAGATGTCACCTCCTTTGTTAAAGCACAAAGTCCGCTAAGCCTAAGCATTGAGGGCGCTGTATCCCCAAAGAGCAGTGGCTCTAAAAAAGAGGGGAAAAATCTCTTTTCGCTTCTTTTGGCAGGACTTTCACAGACCAAAGCAGAAATTAAACTAAGCACTGAGCCAAAGGATGTCAAAACAGCCCCACTCAAAGAAGAGTCCAAAAGTACAAAAGAGAGTGAGAAAAAAGCAAAGAGTGTGGATGAGCATTTGCTAGCAGACTTACTGAAAGTGGTAGAATCGCTTAAAACCAATTCGCCGCTTCCTCTCCTACCCACCCTAAAATCCTCCTCCCAGTTGGAAAAAATACTCAATAACCAAACGGTTCTCAAAGAGTTTAGTGAAGTCAAAAGTATCACAGATGTGATGAATTTATCGAAAAAATACAATTTAGGTTTGGAAAAACTAACCTTCACCAAAGAGAGTATAGAAAGCCTCCAAAAAGAGTTTCCAACCTTGGCGAAGAGTAGCTTTTTTGAAACATTAGCAAACGACACAGAAACCTTTGAGCCTGCAAAGTCAAACGATGAAAAAGCACTTGAAAAACCCTTGGTCTTAAACCCTTTGGAAAAAAACATCAAAAAAAGTGAGCCCATCGAAACACCCTCTGCCCTGAAAGAGCTTATGTCGAAAAGTAGCAAAACGGAAGAAATGGTTGTTTTAAAAGAAACCCTCACGACAGAGACTTCACCAAAAGTAGTACCTCAAAAAACAGTCGAAACAATGGTCGTTCAAAAAACAATAACACCCAATAAAGAAGAAGTTAAAGAGACAAAGACTGATAAAAAAGTTCTTGTTGAACCTCTCAATACACATGCCTCTTTGGAGGAAGTAGAGGATACTGAAATCCAAACCAAACCAACCTTGCAAACACGAACCAATGAACCAAAAGTCGAATTGCAATCCACACAAAAAGGTTTAACAGAGGCTATTTTACAAACCATCAAAAGTGAAAAGTCCCCAACACAAAAATCCATGCTTGAAACACAGGTCATCCAAAGCGAAATAAATCCCGCGCACAATGCCGCGCACACAGAACTCACCACGGATGAGCCTATGGAGATAACACCCCTTTCTAACGATACAAAACTCTCTACAAAACAAGAGATTGCCGCCAAACAAGTGGTTGCCCCCAAAGAGAGTTTAAATCAATTTGCCAACGATTTGAAAGAAAAAATAGAAGCGTATAAACCTCCTATTATGAAAGTGGAACTCTCTTTATTTCCAAAAAGTTTAGGAGAAGTGGATGTAACGCTTTTAACACGTGGTAATAACTTACATGTAAACATCAGTTCAAATACCTCAACCATGACGCTCTTTACTCAAAATCAAGCCGAATTTAAAAACGCCCTTGTCAACATGGGCTTTACCAATTTAGAAATGAATTTTAGTGACCAAAGAGGCAACGAACACCATCAGCAGAATCAACATAAGAACAACAGCGAAACATTTTTTGATGAACTCAGTGAGCCAAATAGCTCTGAATTAGCAACGATTGAACTCGTTGTTCCACGATACGTATAGTAAAGGATAAACCATGGCAACCACCGCAACCACTAACACAACTTACACCAACGCTTCAACCACCGCAACCGCAGGAATCAATCCAGGCTCAGTGCTTGATAAAGACTCTTTTATGAAGCTACTGCTAGTAGAGCTTCAACACCAAGACCCAACGGAGCCTATGGACAGTGATAAAATTTTAACCCAAACATCGCAGTTAGCCACCCTAGAATCGGCAGAAAACACTAACAAAGCACTCTCTGATTTAGCCACACAATTAAGCGCAAGTAGAGACTTTGCAGCCGTTTCGGTTATTGGAAAAATGGCGAGTTTGGGCTCTAATGCTGTTACGCTGGAAAAAGACAAAACAGCTAAATTTGAAGTCTATTTCCAAGAAGAAATCAAAACAGGCACACTGACGATAACAGACAAAGATGATAAAGTGATTAAAACCGTCTCTTTAGCAGACCAAGCAGGCAAGAAAGGCGTTCTTGCTTTTGAGTGGGATGGAACAAATAATGACAATGTAGCTGTAGCCGCTGGCTATTATAGTGTTAAAGCTGATTATGTTGACAGTGACAATGGTGCACAAAGCACTCAATTTGGCATTTATCCCGTCGAATCCGTACGCTACGAGGAGGGAACCCCTCTTATAAAACTCGGCTCTTCCTACGTGCCTATGGAATACATTGTTGAATTTTTTTAGGAATAACCCATGAACTCCTCTTTTTACAATGGTATTTCAGGTGTAAAAACCCATCAATTTGGGATGGATGTTTGGGCAAATAATATCTCAAATATCAGTACCTACGGTTTTAGAGGGAGCACGCCTGAGTTTTCCTCTCTTTTTTCGGCAACCTTGATGGGAAGTTACTTTGACCCCACATCAAACGATAAAGGTCTGGGTGCTCAAAGTCAAACGACAGGGCTAAACCTACAACAAGGCATTTTAGAACATACCGATAGAGCATTTGACCTTGCCATTCAAGGAGAGGGTTGGTTTGCGGTGCAAGGACAAGATAATGAGATTTTTTATACACGCGCAGGTGCTTTTTCTATCGACGCTAATGGAAATTTAGTCGATGGCAATGGCTGCTATCTTCAAGCAACTCTTGGAAATAATGTCACCCCAACAACACTCGATCAAGCCACGCTCGATAAATTTGGTCAATACTATACCCCAACAACATCACGCCCCGTAGAAGCTTATGCCATATCGCTTTTAGGGGATGTTCCTTTGGGCACAGTGGGCAATCAAAACAAAATCACATTGCCCGACTATCTCTACTTTCCTCCTGAAGCAACACAAAACGTTTCATACGGTGCCAATCTCAATCCAACCATCAACATAGGCCCTATACAAATAGCCCTTAATGCACTTGACTGTCCCTCAACCGTGAGCGCCTCAGCACTCAATACCATTGACATCAGTGGTACGATTGCCAATACTCCTGAAATCTTAAACCCTCAAACAGGCGATGTAGTTATTATCACGATTACCGACAGTACAGGGGCAAAGCGTAGTATTTCAACGGCACTGGATGCCAGTCAAAACTGGAGTATTTCAGATTATGATGTGAGTAATCTGGATCTATCCTCTCCGCTTCAAGTCAGCGCAAAACTTCAAACCGAACAAGAAATTGCCAATGTTGCACACTATACAACAGGCATTATAGGACCAGACGGTGATAAAGATATTATCGATATGACCTTCACCAAACACATTCCTCAACCCACTTCTGGTAGTGAATGGGATGCAAACGTAAAAATACTTAGTTTTTATGAAAACTATACCGTCCAACAATATGACCCAACCCAAACGTATGATCCCGCTCTTTATGATGTTAATGTTGCATACAGTACGGTTAAAAAAATTTATGACCCTGCTCTTTATTATGTCAACACCTCCAACAATAAAGTCTATGAAATTGTTGACACACAAACGGGAGTTGTCACGTTTGGTGGAGCAGGACAATTATTAACCAACACCATTCCTGCACTCTCGAACGGGGGAACACCTTTAACGCTTAATCTTGGAGAACCCAACAGCTACACGGGGCTTATTTCAAGCACAACCCTTGAAAAAAGCAATGTTGCTACCTCGGATGGCTATGTGGAAGGATTTCTCTCAGCCTATGGCATGGATGGCTATGGCAACGTGATTGCCGAGTTCAGTAATGGAAGGAGTTCGGCTATTGCAAAAGTGGCACTCTATCACTTTCAAAATGACCAAGGTCTTACTCAAACAACATCGACCTATTTTACTCCATCATCAAACAGCGGCAATCCAATTTTTTATGCCAATGCAAATGGAGAAAGTTTTTTAGGCTCAAAAATAGTCAGCACGAAACTTGAGGGAAGCAACGTGAGCATGGCAACGGCACTCACTGAACTCATCATCATGCAAAAAGCCTTTGATGCTAGTGCAAAAAGTATTACCACAAGTGATCAACTGATTCAAAACGCTATTAATATGAAAAAATAATAGACTTCTTAGCATTTTGTAAGAAGTTCTGCCGCAAAAAGACAAGCTTTAGTGCCTTAGTGGCTAACGTCGTCAAAAGAGGCTTTTCCTTTTTTGACATGTAAAAATGGAATGAAAATTGCTTTTAAACAATACAAACCAAGAGTAACTAATAAAGGATAACCAATGATGCGATCACTCTGGGCCGGCGTAACCGGATTACAAGCACACCAAATAGCCATGGACGTCGAGGGTAACAACATCGCCAACGTCAATACCACAGGTTTTAAATATTCACGCGCTAATTTTGCAGACCTCCTAAGCCAAACCGCTAAAATTGCCACAGCACCACAAGGTGAACTGGGTGGTAAAAACTCTATGCAAATCGGTCTTGGAACACAAATCAGTTCGGTTACAAAAATTTTTAAACAAGGTTCCGTTCAAGTCACCGACAAAAATACCGACCTTGCCATTCAAGGTGATGGCTTTTTTGTCGTCTCTCCAGATGGTGGAAAAACCTACAAATATGGTCGAAACGGAGATTTTTCTTTTGATGCACAAGGAAATTTTACCGATAGCAATGGGTATATTATCCAAGGGTGGATTCGCGATGAAACAACGGGTAAAATTGATGCAACGGCTCCTATTGCCAATATTACGATTCCTCCAGGGCTTACCACTCCAGCCAACGATACAAGCTTCATTACACTTAAAGCCAATCTTGCCTCAGGAAGCTCTGTAGGCAATAATAAATCACCTATCTATACCTTAGATGCTAACCATGGTTGGGTAGATATCGATGGCGATGGTATTCAAAATGCACTAGAAACCCATGTAGAAAACGATACCGGTCAAAATTCTTTTGATGCTAATAAAGAATTGTATGAGCGTGGTCAAGATGTGGGTGCCCTCTTTAATGCCAGCGGGGAAGCCTTTAATCTAACCAATGGCCAAGGTGTTTGGATCAGCTATGCTGAGGCGAGAACGGAGACAACAACCTTGACATTTAATGCCGCAACTACCGTAGTTGACCTTGTTTTAAACGGTGAAAGCATTTCTGGAAGCATTACATCAACCGATGATAACGCCATTGCAACCTATATAGCAAGTCTTGTCAATCAAAAAACAGCCCTAACGGGTGTTGAAGCACAAGTTTCTAGCGGCAATCAAATCTATTTTGTCAACGACAACAAAACAGGCACAGAAGAAAAAACAAAAAATATTAAATTGACAAAAGGCGGAACCGATAATACCGATCTTACGAGCAATACAGCTATTACCGCTTATCAATATACGTATACCAGTAGCCCACTCAATACTTCTCATGCATACGATGATTCCATTGATAGAAAATTTAGAACCACAGAAGATTTACGAAATGCAATGCAAACCGATGCACGTTTGTATATTGATTATAACAACGTTATCGCAACACAAGGCCCTGACAAAAATGATGGTGTAGCGGTTATCGTCAATGCCCAAGGACAATTTGAAATTTCAAATCCCTCTGGTGATGCACTGAATGCAGACGATGGGGATATTACTAATTCTACCTTAGTCGTACCCATTCAAATTACTGCCGATACCCTAACTACGCAAGATATTACATTTCCTGCTGGAACGGTTATTCAAGCAGGAACAATTCTCTCAGCCCCAACAGTTATCAATGGTGTAACCGTTGCGGCTGGTGCAACAGCTGTTGATTATAACCTAACAGAAGCCGCAACCATACCCACAGGTTCAACTTTAGAAGCCAGTGTGGGAACGCCAATGATTTACCCTGCTGGAACAAATTTTAGGGCTACAGATGATTATAACCTATATCTTTCGGTCACATCACTATCCAATGCATCCAATAACATCGGTAGCAATTCAAAGTTTATGACCTCCATGGCAGCACTCCAAGGAACACTTACTTCAGGAAGCGGAACACGTACCACACAAGGCGTTTATGCGGCAAGCCATGCATCGAGTATTGATGTATACGACTCTTTGGGCTCAAAACATACCGTTCGTTTCGAATTTAGTAAAACAGGTTATACCACCGATGGTGGAACAGAATGGTCAATGATTATTTCTGTTCCTGAACCAGGTGATATTAACTTAGGAAGCTACCCTGAAAATATTATTACAGGAAGCATCAGCTTTAACTCAGATGGTTCGTTAGCAACCTATAGCCCTACCAATATTACCTATACCGCTAATAATGGTTCAACCCCTAATCAAAATATTGAACTTAATTTTGGAACACTCAGCCAGTTTGATGGAATGACCAGTTATGATTCTGCATCAAACACCTCAGGTATTAGCCAAGATGGTTACCCTGGAGGCGATTTGGCGGGCATTCGTGTTGATGAAACAGGAACACTTATCGGTAGTTTTACCAATGGTAGAAGTTTTGGTTTAGCACAAGTGGCAATGGCTAAATTTACCAACAATGAAGGATTGGAGAGTGACGGTGGTAACACCTTCATCCAAACCTCAAACTCAGGTGATCCTATCATTGGACAAGCCGCAGTGGGTGGACGTGGATTTATTCAAGCCAGTTCTTTGGAGATGAGTAACGTGGATCTTTCACGCTCTTTGACACAACTTATCGTTATTCAAAGAGGTTATCAAGCCAACTCTAAAACGATAACAACCTCTGACCAAATGCTCAATACCCTGTTACAACTCAAACAATAGATTTTTTAGCTTACATGTAATACAATGAGTCCCAAATTTTACTTGGGACTCAACTTCATGAATGTTACACTTCAACATCACACACCTCTTATTTTTTGTGCCAATGCTATTCGTACCTGCTGGCAAAGTTTTGATAAAAGCGATGAAGGGGGCGAAAAAGACAGAGAACTCATTGACCGTGTGGGTAATAAATTTAAACACGCTTCAACCTTAGAACATTTGGTTTACAATTTTTACATTCAAGGTATCTCACGTGCACTCTTACAAGAACTTGCCCGTCATCGCATTGCTTCTTTATCGGTTAAATCAACACGCTACACACTCAAAGAGTTAAAAAACGAAGAACTCTTTACATGTAAAGAGTATGAACGTGCTTCTAAATACCTCGTTTTAACAGGAAATGAGATGGTCGATAGTATGAGCATTAAAGCCTTAGAAAACCTACGTTTAGTGCTTGTACAAGGTATCAGCAACGATAAGGCAAAATACTGCCTTCCAGAGAGCTATAAGACCGAACTCACATGGACCATTAATGCCAGAAGCCTTCAAAATTTCATTACACTACGCAGTGATAAAAGTGCTCTTTGGGAAATTCAAAATCTAGCCCATGCACTCTACAATGCACTCCCAGAAGATCATCAATACCTTTTTACTATCAAAGAAAATCATTAAATTTTAAGCCTTTGGGAGTGCGTTATAGCAATCGCAATCGCATCGGTGATATCTAAAGGCTTAATTTCTTGCTTAATTCCCAGTATTTTTTTAACCATAAATGCCACTTGCTCTTTCGTTGCTTTTCCATTTCCTGTGACTGCTTTTTTGACTTGTAAAGCCGTATATTCACTAAAATTTCCACTCACTTGAAGAATTTTAAGACTAAGTGCACCTCTAAATTGAGCTAATTTTAAAACGGTTTTGGGGTTGTGCGCATAAAAAATATCTTCTACAGCTACCTCGTTAATCACATGGTTTTTAAAGATAATGTCCAAACCCTCGACCAGCTCGAGAATCTGATGTTGCAAAATTTTTTCTTTAATTTTGATAAAACCAGCTTCAATTAAACTTAATCGATTTTTTTCTTTCAAAAGCACGCAGTAGCCGCAGTTTCGAGTTCCTGGGTCTATCCCTAAAATCACCACTTTTTTGTCCTTTATTCACATACTTATTCACAGGGTGAAAAACCTTTATCACATTATACCGTTCTCTCTTTAACGTCTACATAATAATAGTTTAGCTAAAATAAAAGTCATTTATTCACATACTTATTCACAGTGTGAAGATTCTTTTAAGGAGATTTTTTGTTAGCAGATACTGTTCTTTCCCTTCTAAAAGAAGAAATTTCTTCTTTGGAGTATGACCGCTATGTTAAACAACTCAAATTTCATGAAAAAGCTTCAAATTCTGAACAAATGGTTTTTATCGCTCCTAATGTTTTAATAGCCAATTGGGTTAAACTAAAATATTCTGAAAAACTCTCACATCTGTTTGAACTTAAAACAGGGAAAAAACCTGAAATCAAAATCGTTTTAAAAGAACACATCAAAACCAACAAAATTAAAACCATTCCTCTTGAAATGGTTGATGTTATTAAATTAACAAAAAACACTATTTTAAATCCTTCTTATACGTTTAACAGCTTTGTTGTGGGAAGTTCAAACCAATATGCTTATACCGCAGCAAAATCTGTTGCTGAAAAGCCTGGTATCATTTATAATCCTGTATTTATTTATGGTCCTACGGGGCTAGGAAAAACACACCTTATTCACGCCATTGGAAACTACGTTCAAAATAAGGGAAAAAGTGTTATTTACGCTACCATTGAACAATTTATGAATGATTTTACCTACAATCTTCGGAATCAATCTATGGATAGATTTCGTGATAAATATCGAAATTGTGACGTTCTTCTCATCGATGATGCCCAATTTTTATCCAATAAAATTCAAACCCAAGAAGAATTTTTTCATACGTTTAATGAGCTTCACTCTGCAGGCAAGCAAATTGTACTAACATCCGATAAACCACCTAAGATGATTAATGGATTAGAAGATAGACTCAAAAGTCGTTTTGAATGGGGTTTAATTGCCGATATTGGATTACCAGAACTTGAAACAAAAATTGCTATTATTGAAAAAAAATGTGAATTAGACGGTATTAATTTAGGCAGTGACATTGTGAATTACATTGCGGCAAATATGGGGGATAATATTCGTGAAATCGAAAGTGCAATTATTAACCTCAATGCCTATGCATCCCTTATGCGCCAAGAAATTACCCTTGATTTTGCCAAAAATGTAATGCGAGAACAGATTAAAGAACGTCGTGAAAACATTACGCTTGAAGATATTATTGCAACGATTTCTAAAGATTTAAACATTAAACCCAGTGAAATAAAATCCACCAAACGCAGTAAAAACATCGTAGAAGCCAGACGTATTGGTATTTATTTAGCACGAACATTAACCCCTAATTCTATGCCTTCACTCGCCAGTTATTTTGGAATGAAAGACCATACCGCTGTTTCACACAATATTAAAAAAATCAATGAACTTATTATGACCAATGAATCATTTAAACTGAGAGTTGAAGAGTTAAAAAATAAAATTTTAACCAAGCAATTATAAATGTTTAACTTATTTATGAGACGAAATGTGAAAAAGAATAAAATGTTTTTCACTTTAAAAAAGCCCTAAATTAGGATATAATATTGAAGTTTTCACTCATTCATGTCGTGCTACTACTAAAACTAAATTATTTAAAAAAATAAAGAAAAAAACGAGGGGACATTATGAAGGTATTCATTAAAAAATCTGTTTTAGAAACAATGCTATTAAACACACAAGCCTATCTTGAAAAAAAAGATTTAAGTCAAATTACCTCGCATGTTCTTCTTTTAACCGAAGAGTCTCATTTTACTCTAAAAGCAACCGATTATGAAATTGGATTGTGTTATGTAACTAAAGAGATAAAAATGGTCACACAAGGTAATGCCACTGCCAATGGTAAAAAATTATTAGACATTGTTAAAAGTCTTAAAGACGATGAAATTATTCTTGAAACCATTAATGATTACCTTTATATTAAACAAAACAGCTCTAAATATAAACTTCCAATGCTTAATCCTAATGATTTCCCTCTTTTTCCAAGTATCGATGCAAAACCTAAATTCAATATTAACAGTGCGACATTGGTACATTCCATTAAAAAAATAGCACCCGCCATCGATACGAATAATCCAAAATTTGAGCTCAATGGATCACTCATTAATATTAAAAATAACACCATTAATTTTGTAGCAACCGATACTAAACGTTTAGCAATGGTAAAACTTGAACACGAAACTGAAGATGATTTTTCTCTTATTATTCCTCGAAAAGCAATTAGTGAAATTCAAAAACTCTTTTTGGGAGAAAACGCAGAAATTGTATATGATGAACATACTCTCATTGCAACAACACCTCATTGTATATTTTTTACAAAACTGATAAATGGAAAATTTCCTGATTATGAACGTATTATTCCTAAAAGTAAAAATTTTAGATTGCAACTCAGTCGTGAATTAATGGTTGAATCTATCAAACAGATAGCTATTATTTCTAATGAAATTAAAATTACATTTAAAGCAGAAAAAATCATTTTTGAAAGTTTGAATGATGATAATATTGAAGCAAAAACAGAAATAGACTTTAAAACAGGTTTAGATAATGATATCTTTTTAGCGGTAAATAGTCGTTATATGTTAGACTTTTTATCCCATATTGAGAGTCCAACATTTACTTTAGGATTTAACGATAGTGGTCTTCCGTTTACATTGGAAAGTGATAATTTTATCACTATTGTTATGCCTATAATGCTATAAAAAAAGTGGAGTAAGAATGAGTACATACGGTGCAGATAATATTAAAGTTTTAAAAGGTCTCGAAGCGGTTCGTAAACGTCCTGGAATGTATATTGGTGATACCAATGTTAATGGTCTTCATCATCTTATTTATGAAGTGGTAGATAACTCTATCGATGAATCGATGGCAGGGTATTGTGATTTAATTAAAGTAGAACTCACACGTGAAGGTTCATGTGTGGTTGTTGATAATGGTCGAGGTATTCCAGTCGGTTGGCATGAAGGTGAAAATATGTCAGCAGCAACGGTTGTTTTAACTGTTTTGCATGCGGGTGGAAAATTTGATAAAGATACCTATAAAGTGAGTGGTGGACTTCATGGTGTAGGTGTTTCGGTTGTTAATGCTCTTTCTTCAAAACTCGTTGCAACCATCAAACGTGAAGGTAATGAACATCGCCAAGAGTTTGCCTGTGGTATTCCTCAAACGCCGTTGGATGTGGTTAAAACAACTAATAGAACAGGTACAACGATTGAATTTTGGCCGGATTCTACTATTTTTGAAACCACGGAATTTCAATTTGAAATCTTAGCTACACGCTTTAAAGAGTTGGCTTATCTTAATCCAAAAATAACGATTGAACTCAAAGACCAAAGAGATGGACGTGTTGAAAAATACCATTTTGAAGGCGGTATTAAACAATTTGTTGTGGATTTAAACAAAAAAGAAAAAGTAGCTGAAGCGGTTCACTATACAGCCAGTGTTGAAGATGTGGAAGTTGATGTTGCGATGATGTATAACTCAACGTACAGTGAAATTTTCTATTCGTTTGTCAATAACATTAAAACCATTGATGGTGGAACGCATGAGAGTGGTTTTCGTGCGGGTTTAACTCGTGCTATTACCAGTTATATTTCTTTAAATGCAGGGGCTCGTGAAAAAGATGCCAAAATCACGGGTGATGATGTACGAGAAGGTTTGATTGCCATCGTTTCCGTTAAAGTACCTGAACCTCAATTTGAGGGTCAAACCAAAGGAAAATTGGGTAGTTCTTATGTGAAGCCCATCGTTCAAAAATTGGTGTATGAGCAACTGGTTAAATACTTTGAAGAAAACCCTATTGAAGCTAAAGCCATTATGAACAAAGCTCTTGCAGCAGCAAGAGGTCGTGAAGCGGCTAAAAATGCACGTGATTTGACCCGTAGAAAAGATGCCATGAGCATTGGAACATTGCCTGGAAAATTGGCAGATTGTCAAAGCAAAGACCCAAGTATTTGTGAACTCTATCTTGTAGAGGGCGATAGTGCGGGTGGTTCGGCTAAACAAGGGCGTGATCGTGTGTTTCAAGCAATTTTGCCGCTCAAAGGTAAGATTCTTAACGTTGAAAAAAGCCGTTTGGACAAGATTTTAAAGTCTGATGAAATTAAAAATATGATTACGGCTCTTGGGTGTGGTATTGGTGAAGAGTTTAATGAAGAAAAACTCCGTTATCATAAGCTCATTATTATGACGGATGCGGACGTGGATGGAAGCCATATTCAAACGCTTCTTCTCACGTTTTTATTTCGTTTTTTACGTCCAGTTGTGGACAATGGCTATGTTTATTTGGCTCAACCCCCACTCTATCGTTATAAAAAAGGTAAAAAAGAGATTTATCTCAAAGATGATAATGAAATGAACACCTTTTTGATTGAATCGGGTATGGAAAGTATCGATATTGAAGGGGTTGGAACACCTGATTTGATTGATTATTTTAAAATTATTGCAGCGTATCGTGGTATTTTAAAAGAGCTTGAGAAGCGTTTCTCAATGATTGAAGTGATTCGTCATTTGATTGAAAATCCAGATTTGATTGTTTTACCTTCTAATGAGCTTTTTACAGCAATCGAAACATACGTTCACACCTTAGGTTATAACATTTTAAATCACTATATTACGGAAGAGAACATTCATCTTTTCATCCAAACCAACGATGGAATGGAAGAGTTATTGTTAGATGATAGTTTCTATACCAATCCATTATATGAAGAAGCACGCTATATTTACACTAAAATCGTTGAACGTGATTTTGATGTGTTTGATGGACGTGACCCCATTTCTGTACTTGATGAAATTGAAAAAAATGCTAAAAAAGGTGCATACATCCAACGCTACAAAGGTTTGGGTGAGATGAATCCTGAACAATTATGGGAAACAACGATGAACCCTGAAAACAGGCGTTTATTGCAAGTAAAAGTAGACGATGCTGAAATTGCCAGTGATACCTTTACCCTCTTTATGGGTGATGAAGTAGAACCACGACGTCAGTACATTCAAGACCATGCTAAAGATGTTAAACATTTGGACGTGTAATGCTCTATTCGGAAGAAAAAGAGAGGGAAAATCGATTTGCCATTGCGCTTAAAATCGTTTTTCCTTTTTTCCTTCTGATTATTATTTTTGTCTATGCTTTTAAACTTTTTACCCACTCTATTCCTACATTTATACTTTTAACCTTACTGATTCCCATTTATGTTTATTATATTTTTTATTTGATTTACAATGGATTTCGAAATACTCTAATAGACCCTGTGACGAAGGCATTTACCCGTAAGCAGATTATTAAAATTATTGAAAAAATAAAACCAAAAAAAGCGTATCAATTAGTGTTATTACATGTAGATAATATTGGTGATATCAATGAGCGTTATGGGGTGATAAATGGTGATAAAGTTCTTAAAAATATTATCGTTGAATTTAATGCTTTTCTAACACACCAGCACTTTAAAAATACCCCCATAGGACGGTGTGGCGGTGGAAATTTTTTAGTCATGATACGCCATCATGAAAAAGAGCTTTTGCATCTTTTAACACGCTTTCAAAAAGAGATGAAACACAAAGGGATTAATGACATTGAAGTAAAAATTGACTTCGTGATAGTAAGTGCTGATTATGATTACGATATTGATGTAAGCATTGAGCGTTTGTATATTTTATTGGAAGAGTCCAAAAAATGTGAAGCACCTCTTAATATTAAACCCAATGAATTTGAGTTTATTGTCAACGAAGCATTATGCCAAAACAACATTGTTTTTAAGTATCAACCTGCTCTTTGTTTAGAATCACGTGAAATAAATCTGTTTGAAGTGCTTCCTAAACTTCAAACCAAAGAACATGGAATGCTTTCTAAAACACAAATTGAGCGAATTGTTAATTATGGTGGTTATGAAAAAATCTTTGATGAAAAAATTATAAGCCTCTTGCTCGATGAAGTAAAACCGTTCTTAAATCAAAAATCTTTGATAAGTATAGATATTTCAGCCGTAACCTTACGTAACACTCGCTTTAAACCTTTTATTTCAACCCTTTTTAGGGAAAAAAAGATTAATCCACACCATTTTATTTTTGAAATTACTGAAAAAAATAGCTACGAAGATATGGGACGATTTCGAGAAATTTTACTCAGTTATAAAGCAATGGGTTTTAAAATAGCCTTGGGAGACTTTGGTGGCAATAATGCAAGTGTGGAATACATCAAACAACTTCCCATTGATATCATTAAATTTGATATTGAATTTACTAAAAAAATAGACGATGAAATCCATGCAAAAGTGTTTCAACATTATATTCATTTGGCACACGATTTAGGTATCCAAACGATGGCTAAATTTATCGATAAAGAAGCTCTTTTTGATAAAATTAAAGCCTTCAACCTTGATTTTATTCAAGGATTTTACATTTCAAAACCAAAAAAATTAGAGGAGATACTCGTATGAAATACGGTGAACACATTATTAAAACATTTGACGTTGAAAAAGATTTGGAGATTTGGCCCAATCAGCATAAAAAAAACTATGTCATAAAGCTGACACTCCCTGAATTTTGTTGTTTGTGCCCACGCAGTGGTTATCCTGATTTTGCAACAATTTATATTGATTATATTCCCAATGAACTGGTGGTGGAGCTTAAAGCCATTAAACTTTACATCAACAGTTTTATGAATCGCAACATCAGCCATGAAAATTCTGCCAATGAAATTTATGACCTTTTAGATACCAAGCTCAAGCCAAAATGGCTCAAAGTCGTCGCGGATTTTAACCCACGAGGCAATGTGCACACGGTGATTGAAATTGACTCAAAATTGGTTAGAAATGAAACTCCATGTTAAACCCAAAACTTATTGAGCAGTTCTTTGGAGCAGCTTCCATTCAACGTTGGAATGACTATCCACGTATGGTGGAGCTTGTAGAGCTTGATAAACAAGCGCACAAGTTCATTATTGCCTATTTTATTGCCAAAATGGAGCCCAAAGAGAGTTTTGATATGCGCTCATTAATTGAAGCGGGTATTTTTGAATTTTTGCGCCGTGTGGTGGTGACCGACATTCGCCCTGATGTCTTTCGTAAAGCACTTCAAAAAAAAGAGAAAGAGATTAACACGTGGGTACTTTCACAACTCTATGATTCACTCAGTGACATTGAAGAGGGTGCATTTTATGAGCGGTTTAAAAATTACCTGAGCGATAGTTCCATGTATAAAAAAGAGCGATTTATCCTCAAAGCAGCTTCGTATATGGCAACACGTTGGGAGTTTTCCATCGTCTACCAAACCAGTCAATTTCTCAATAACATTGACCGTGTGAAAGAAGCAGTAGAAGAGGAAATCGAAGATTATTACGAACTCATTAGTGTACGCAAAATGGCGATGAATAAAAAAATTTCTAAAATTATTGACCTCAGTGGCAGGCTTCGTTTTCAAAAACGTTGGGCGCAAACGCCTCGTATTCCTGAGACTTCCGTGCTTGGGCATATGCTCATTGTCGCTATTTTAGGCTATTTTTACTCACTTTCGATTAAAGCGTGTGACCAAAGATTGGTTAATAACTTCTTTTGTGCCCTCTTTCACGATTTTCCAGAAGCGCTCACGCGTGACATCATTTCACCTGTCAAATATTCGGTGAGTGGGTTGGATGATATTATCAGTGAGTTTGAAATCAAGATGATTGAAGAGGAGATTCTTCCGTACCTTCCTGAGGGACTTGTTAAAGAGTTTAAGTACCTGCTTGGACTTTACGGGGATCATCAAAAAAATGAGTTTTTAAACCGCATCAATGAGCATGAGATTGTGGCGGTGGAAGATGTGAGCGCATACAATGAAGATAAATTTAATGCCATTGATGGCAAAGCCTTAAAAAATTGCGATAATTTAGCGGCGTTTATTGAAGCGACCCTTTCTATTTCACATGGGGTGAAATCCAAAGAGCTCATTCAAGGCAAAGAGCATATTTTAAAAAAGCTCAAAGAAAAAGGGAAAATAGGTAAGGCTGATTTTTACGCATTAGCCTTAGAAATTGAAACCTATTTGGGAGTATAGAATGAAGTTATGCCTCACAAGAGGCTAGCTTTAGTGCCTAGTGTCACATAATCTTTTTTGGCAAAGCCTAAGAAGTGTGTAGAAATAAAAAAACCCTCTCCCAGATGACTGCGGCACACACCTAATAAAAGTGCTCTGCTGTGTTCCCACCCTGAAGCGATACTCTTAAAAGACATTGCACAGGTCTAGAAGAAGGCGAAGCGTATTTTACCCAAAGATTCTTAAAAAATGCAGTAAGGCGATACATGGTAGACCCAAAAATTGAAGAGAGTTGGAAAAAAGTTCTCTTGGAAGAGTTTCAAAAGCCCTATTTTGAAGCGCTAAAAACTTTTTTAGTGGAAGAAAAAAAATCACATACGATTTATCCCAGTGGGGCGAATATCTTTGCGGCGTTTAATCATACTCCTTTTGAAAACGTTGAAGTGGTTATTTTAGGGCAAGACCCCTATCATGGAGCAGGACAAGCGCACGGGCTTTCGTTTTCAGTCCAAGAGGGTGTGCCTCATCCACCCTCGTTACAAAATATTTTCAAAGAGTTACGGGATGATTTGGGGTGTGCCATTCCAAAAAATGGTACGCTAAGTGCATGGGCAAAACAAGGTGTTTTTTTACTCAATACTGTTTTAACCGTGCGTGCAAGTGAGGCGAATTCACACCGCAATCAAGGATGGGAAAATTTTACCGATGCGGTGATTAAGACATTAAGCACTCAAAAAGAGCATCTGGTTTTTATTCTTTGGGGAAGTCCAGCGGGCGCAAAAGCGAGCCTTATCGATAGTAAAAAACACCTTATTTTAAAAGCACCCCACCCCTCACCGCTCTCTTCGTACCGTGGATTTTTTGGCTCAAAGCCTTTTTCACAAAGCAATGAATACCTTACCAGTAAGGGTAAAAAGCCAATTGAGTGGTGTTTGGCTTGAAGGTAAAAGAGGCTATTTTTCAGTGGTATCAAGAAAATGGTCGTCATGATTTACCGTGGCGACAAACCAGCGATGCCTACAAGATTTACCTTAGCGAGATTATGCTGCAACAAACGCAAGTTAAGACCGTATTAGAGCGTTTTTACTTTCCTTTTTTAGAGCGTTTTCCCACCCTTCAAAGTGTGGCGGAAGCTCCTTTGGATGATGTTTTGAAGATGTGGGAGGGTTTGGGCTACTACACAAGGGCTAAAAATCTGCACCATACCGCCATGACATGTAAAGGTATTTTGCCCAGTAGTTCTGAAGAGTTAGGCGGACTTAAGGGCATTGGAAAAAGTACGGCACACGCCATTTGCGCCTTTGCATACCATGAACCACTTCCCATTTTAGATGCCAATGTGAAGCGGGTTTTGTGTCGTTATTTTGCGATAAGCGTAAAGAACGAAAAAGTGCTTTGGGAAAAGGCGTGGAAACTTTTACACGTATCGCATCCGTATGAGCACAATCAAGCGATGATGGACATTGGTGCACGTGTGTGTACCCCAAAAAATCCACAGTGTGATGCATGTCCTTTGAGCCTTACATGTAAAGGTAAAAGTGCCCCTCAACATTATCCAAAGCCTCTTCAAAAAGTCAAAGTTCCTACTAAAAAACGTTTTGCTTTGGTGTGTGAGCGTGAGGGAAAATTGGGGCTGATTCAGCGTAAAGAAAAGTTGTTGCACGGTCTTTGGGGCTTTGTGCAAAGTGATGAGATGACAGAGGGTGTGATGTTGGGTCAGGTATGTCATACATATAGCCATTTTAAGTTAGTGCTAGACGTGATTCAAACCCCTTTACATGTAAGCGTGGATGGATGGTTTAACTCCGAAGAAATAGCACATCTTGCCCTCTCAACGGTTGATAAAAAAATTAAAGAGTGCATTGAAAAAGCTACCATTAGGAGTACACCCATCAAAGAAGCGATAGAAGAGGGGTAAACGTCTAGTGTGAGTGAGGCGTGTAGTGCCTTGTTCCTAAGAGTAAAAGAATGACACCACTCACGCTGACAGTCATCATTACACCAGTAATTGGAAAGAGTGTACCATCGTGAAAGGAGCTTGCTATGAAACCCATGAGTGCGCCAACGCTGTATTGTAAGACGCCGATGATGGCATTGGCGGAAGCGCTGATGCGAGGAAAAAACTCCAGCACCAAAGAGACGGCATTGGAAAAGACAAAGCCTAACATGCCGATGTAAAGTCCTATAAGGGGAAAGAGTACGTAGAGCGTACCCTTTACATGTAAGGCAAAAAATAGCACACCCAAAAGGGCTTGTGCCAACATTCCAAAACGCAATAACACAAAAGGTTCGATGGTTTTGACCAGTTTTGCATTGAGCCTTCCAAAGAGCATCATCATCAACACGTTACTTCCAAAGCAGAGCGAAAAAACAAAGGGGCTTACGTTGAAATGCTCCATATAGATGAACGAAGAAGTGGTAATAAACGTGTACATACCAGAGGTACACAAAATCATTGCAACCACAAAGATCATCGCTTGAGGATGGGAGAGCACTTCAACATAGTTTTTAAAAGGGGTCACTTTTGTTTTTTCCAGAGGAAGCGTTTGAAAAGCCTTCCGATAGAGCCATAGTGCACCAAAAGCATACAGGGCTAAAAAGACAAAGATACTCTCCCAAACACTGACACTAAGCACCAAAGAGCCAAGCATTGGAGCAATGAGCGGGGCTATAAGCATCACCGATGCGATGAGTGAAAGAATGCGCGCACCCTCTTTACCGCTAAAATGGTCGCGTACCGTTGCAGAGACATTCACCGTTGTGAAGCCACCTCCTAAGGATTGGAGGGCTCGAAAGAACCAAAAAAGCTCAATAGAATGTGCAAAAATAAGCGCAAAAGAACTGAGCCCAAAAAGGACAAGCCCCACACTAATAACAGGACGTCTGCCGTACGCATCCGAGATAGGTCCGCCGATGAGTTGACCTAATGCCATACCAAAAAAGTAGAGGCTAAGGCTAAATTGCACCTCTGAAATGGGCGTGGCAAATTGTTCTGCCATCCGAGGCAATGCAGGCAAATACATATCAATCGCTAAGGGCGTTATAGCCGCCAAGGAGGCTAAAATTAAGACAATGCGGCGTTCGTTGGAAGGAATCATTAAAACTCTTTGTGTCAGAATCAAAAAAAGATTATAGGCTTTTTTTCTAAATTAAAAACTAAACGAGTCAATAGGACTTCAATGAGCTCTATTGGTTTTCCAGAACCCAGCATCAAACTCCTTGCCATAAACCATCAAAATACTTATCATCATCATAAAATTTAGTAAGATACAAGATGTTTTTTAGTAGACTTTATTTGGTTATAAGAGACAATTTGAATAAGAAAAGGTTGGTAAAAGAAATGGTTACAGCAGAGAATTTAAAAGAAGTCCTTATAAAAAATTTAAAATTAGAAGATTTAACACCCAGCGATATTGATGATACCATGCCTTTGTTTGGAGAAGAGGGATTAGGGCTTGATTCGGTTGATTCTATTGAACTGGTTCTTAGCGTAGAAAAAGAGTTTGGTATCAAAATAGCCGATTCTAAAGAATACGAAAAAATATTTACCAATATACAGAGCCTGCTTGATTATATCAATGCCCGCCTATAGAGTTTTTGTTACTGCTTATGATGCAGTATGCGCAGCATCTGATTCTCCAGAAGGTATTTTTGATGCCATTTGTGAACATCGTACGGGCATAACATCCTATAATGTGCTATTAGATGAGAAAATAGTTGCTTTAGGCAAAATTGAAAAAGAATTTTCAATCGAAGAGATTTTAAAGAAAACATGTAAGAAAGTCTTAGAAAAAAGCCATTTAGCAGATTTTAGCAAGACACTCTTGGTTGTTGGCTCCTCGGTTGGTGGTATGCAAAAAACGGAAGAGATTTTTTTTGCCAGCGGTAGTTATGCGCACATCAATCCATTGCTTCATTCTATTAACGCTATTGCTTATATGTTAAATCAACATTTTATATTCAAAGATGACATTTCATTTTCTACGGCGTGTACATCAAGTGCCAATGCCATAGGATATGGTTATGAAGTTATTTCAAAAGGTGTTTATGACTCTGTTTTGGTCATTGGATTTGATACATTGTCTCAAACAACCATTCAAGGGTTTAATGCGCTAGGTGTCTTGGCGTCAGACCCATGTTCTCCATTTGACAGTAAAAGATCGGGCATGAATGTCTCTGAGGGTATTGCGGTTTTGTTGCTAGAAAATCAATGTGATGCCACAGGCATTGAACTTTTAGGCGTAGGATACAGCTCTGATGCGCATCACATGGCACATCCTTCCCCTCATGGAGAAGGTGCTTTTCAAAGTATGAAAAATGCCTTGTTGTGTGCCAATGTAAGTGCCAATGCGATAGATTACATCAATGCGCATGGCACAGGGACATTGGCCAATGATGAGAGTGAGGCCATTGCCATTGAGACGCTTTTTGGAAATAGACCTTATGTGAGTTCCACAAAATCCATCACGGGGCATACGCTTGGAGCCGCTGGTGCGCTCGAAGCCATGATATGCGTCATGGCACTTCAAAAGCAGATAATACCTCCCAATACCCATCTTAGGGAACCTGAAAACAAAACGCTCAATTTTTTATACGAAGCCAAAGCCGAGCCCTTGCATTATGCGTTGAGTAATTCATTGGCTTTTGGTGGAAACAACACTTCATTGCTTTTTGGCGTGCCACAATGAACATCCATTTAGAGATTTTAAGTAGCGCCTTTATGCTGGGTGAAAAAAATGTAGAAACACCTAACATCAAAGAACTCGTGCCTCAAATGATGGTACGACGAAGACTGACAAAAGCGGCTAAAATTGCGGTAGAATTGCTGAACAGCGTCAAGCATTTTGAGGGTGGTCGCATCATTTGTGGGAGTGCTTTTGGTGAACTTGGAACCACCGCTAATATTTTAAATGCTATGAAAGATAAACAAGCACTCAGCCCGACTGATTTTCAAAATTCTGTTTACAATACCGCCGTTTCATACCTTTCTATTTTGTATCGCAATCACAATGAGATTTTAACGCTCTCTAGCGGTGATAAAACATCACTCAATGTACTAAAGGCAGGAGCACTTAAGGCACTTGATGGTGATGTGCTATTGCTCTTGTGCTTTGAAACACTGGATATTCCTAATATTGAACAGGTCAATCGTTGTATTACATACCTTGAAAGTGGCGTGGCTTTGGTCGTGCGTGTCACGAAAGAACACGCGACGATGAAGCTTCAAAAAAGTGAGCTTGTAGGGATTCCAAACTCCATCAGCGAGATGTTATATGTAGCGCAATTTGCACCACAATTAGAACGCTCTATTGTCGAAGTTGTGCTATGAATTTACCCCATCTTCCACCCATTCGTTTTGCCAAAGAAATCCTTACATGTAAAGATAAAACTGCGACTATAGTGTGTGAATTTCCCTACCCTCCAACGCTTCCGATGCTCACAGAAGCGGCGGCTCAAGCCTCATCTGCTTTTGCACAAACCCATCTGCCTAAGAATGGTTTTTTGGTCTTAATGAAAGATATTTCTTTACATGTAAAAGCGCAAAGCCTTACATGTAAGGTTGTCATTGAAGAGCGTTTGTCGTTTGGAAATTCGAGTGAATTTTACTTTGAAGTGTTTGAAGAAGCGAGTGAAGTGATGTCTGCTAGTGGCATTTTTATGGTTATGCTAGAAGTGGTACCATGAGATTTTTACTGATAGTTTTGGTTTTTATTCTAAGCCTGCACGCTAAAGAGTTAGAAGGAACCTTTGTTACAGAGCCTATTTTTAATGCTTCTGTTTCTATGAAGATGAGCGGAAATCCTGAAAATCCAGCCGTTGTTTTGGTGCATGGGCTAGGGGATGAGGCTTCTACGATTTGGGATGGGACCATTGCTTTTTTGAAAAACAACTACTATGTCATCACCTTTGATTTACCAGGTTTTGGTCAATCGACGAAGTCCAATGAATTGTATTCGCCCACACAGTACGCTAAGTTCATTCAGCATATGACACACACCTATGTGAAAAAGCCGTTTCATCTTGTTGGTCATTCGATGGGTGGAGCCATTGCGCTTAAATATACCAGCATGTATCCCTCTCATGTTGAAAGTTTGGTGCTTGTGGATGTAGCGGGGATTTTGCACCGCAGTGAATATAATACATTTTTAATGAAAACGGGTATTCATTCTTTTTTTGATGATTACGGCGGACTCACTCAAAACTCTACATTCAATCGTTTTGTGGATAAAATGACCGAAAAAATTGACCGAAAAATGTCTGTGGACATGAACCGAGTGCTTCAAAGTCCAGAGCTAAGAGCGAGTGTATTGGGGGCAAATCCCATGCGTATTGCAGCCGTAGCACTGGTGGAGGAAAATTTTAGTGGAGTCATCCAAGACATCAATACCAAGACAACGATAGTATGGGGCGAGGATGATGATGTTGCGCCCTTAAAAACAGGGTATGTCTTGCATAAACTCATGGAAAATTCTAGCCTAAAGAGTATTTCTGATGCAAAACATGTGCCAATGCTTACGCATGAAAAAGCATTTTTGCAGATACTCCAAGAACATTTTATACACCCAAAAGCTCCCATGCGACCGACCCTGCCTTCACAAACGCAAAGCTATAGCGTGCATCTTAAACATGTGAAGGATCAAACGTATTCGGGTATGATTGAGAGTATGAGTATTCGTGATTCTCAAAGAGTGGTCATCAAGGATGCTTCCATAGGTGAGTTGGTGGTGGTTAATTCTGATGTTGAGATTATTAATAGTACGTTTAAAGGGTCCAAAGAAGTGGTATTGATGGCTCAAAATGCCAAAGTTTCGATTATCGCAAGTGATGTTTTTGGCACGCTAAAACTCCACAATGTTAAGCTTCATCTTTTGGGCACACACATTCAAGCACTTGGGAAACCCATCGAAGTTCTTTTGACCTCTTTTGTATTTTACTCATTGTGTCATATCAACGATAAGCGCGTGCATGGCAAAGAGATTTTAAATGCAAAATAATCAAAAAAAAGCCTTTTTGCTCAGTAAAAATTAATCTTAAAATGACTAAAATCAATCTAAATTTTTTTAAAGGATTTGAATGAGAAAACTTCTACTGTTCATGATTGCAGCTATTGCAACATTGTCTTTTTTAGGGTGTGGTACACCACCGGTCTATAATGTGAGTAGCATGTCGATTGCTGTTAGCGGCGATAAAAAAGCTTCGTTGGAAGATGTTGAAAAAGCCATTCTTCGAGCAGGTGGAGGATTGGGTTGGATTATTAAAAAAGAAAAACCAGGAGTTCTTAAAGGGACACTTATTTTAAGAACGCATACCGCAATAGTGTCTATAAAACATACGACCGAAGAGTATAGTATTACTTATGAGAGCAGTGTTAATTTAAATTATAATGCTGAAAGTAACACGATTCATAGCAATTATAATGGATGGATTCAAAACTTAAACAAAGCAATTCAAGTGCAACTAGGATTGCTCTAAACCGTCAACAAAGGGCAATGTTGAGTTGCCCTTTGCGTTTTCTACTCTGTTATCTCTTTTTTTGCCTGAGACACATACTCTTTTAACGCTTTTTGCATGACTTCTATGTAGTTGCTTTCCATCCCCGTTTGAAAAGAGTCCGCTGCTTTTACATGTAGGTTATATGTTTTGGGCTTACCCTCTTGTTTAAACTCAATATCTGTTTCAATCTCACAACTGATGGTCAGTGCCCAAAATCCCATATTCATCCAAGACCAAAATTTGATAATTTTGACATCAGCGATGTAGGTTTGAGGGGTGATTTGCTCTTTCGTTTTGATGACGTTGTAGCCTTTGTCTGTTAAAGCCTCTCCCAGTGAATCTTTGATGACACTGGAGACACTTTGGTTTTCATTGAGAAGGATGTCACCAAGTGCCATGCCATAACCATTGCGTTTTCTTCCAACCGCACGCGCTTTAATAGCATCATTTTGTGCTTCGGATGGGTCCAATGAAGGCGTACTAGGCTCTGGGGGTTTGACCTCAAAAATACGTTTATCAACGACAGAATTGATGTAAACGTGTTTGCCATTGGATGGCGCAGTTTCGACGTTGCTAGCGGGCACTTGCAGTGCAACTTCTCCCCTTTTTGTAGCACACCCCGTAAACAATAGCGCACTGGTGGCAAAAGCAAGCGTGAGAAAAAATCTCGAGACAATTTTTTTCATAAAACTCCTTTAAAATAAGATATTTTCCTTCTTGCAAAACTCATTTTGCAAGAAGGAAAAGCACCAAGGGTGCGTGGGCACTCTGCCTAAGAGAACTCAGCGTTAGCGTAGTCTTAAAAGCTTTGCTTTAAAGACGTGTTTAGAGTTTCGTAAGAACTCTATTGATTACAATGGCATACATTTTTTACCCATCAATGTGGTTGAGATTTTATCGACGATTTTAAGCTCAATGGGAAGATTGATTTTTCCCAGTTTTTGTTTGAGGATTCTTTTAATCTCTTTGATACTCACAGGTTGTGTGGCTTCAAGAAAAACAAGTAAGACTTCATCTTTAAGCTCCGTATTAGTGTGTTTGACATGCACAAGGGCTTTTTCTATGCCTTCCATCGCTTCTAGGATTTCTTCGATGTGTGATGTAGCATAACGCTTCCCCGCAATCTTTACAATGTGACTGCTGCGTCCAATGAGTTGAAATTTGCCATTTTCCACTACGGCATAATCAAAGCTCTGAATGGCTCCGCCTGTTTGGGTAAATCCTTCTTGCCATAAGGTTTTTGAGATAAACGATGAGCTTACATGTAAAAGCCCTTCGGAATTGAGGGAAATTTTGACACCGCCAAAGGGCGTCCAGAAGCTATCGTCTTGTTTTTTAAAAGCGATACTGCCCGTTTCGGTGGAGCCAAACAGTTGAATAAGTGTGGTTTTAAAGGTATCGGTAAATTCTTTAGCAATCTCTACTGGCAGAGGGCCTGTGGAGCTAATAAAGATAGTCTCACTCAAATCTTTTGATTCCCCGAGCCTCAAAAGGGACTTAATGTAAAGCGGTGTGGTAACAACAAGATGATGAGGTTTAGCAAAAGAGAGCAGATCGTGCGGTAAAAAATGCTCTTTAAAAACCAAATCAACACCCAGTTTAAGGGGTAGCAAAAGAGCAGCTAAAAAACCATAAATATGAATAAATGGAACCGTGGCAACCACTTTATTGATGCGAAAATGACCAAATGCTCTCACCAATGCTTCCATATCCGTCTCAATATTTTCGTGGCTCTTAAATGCACCCGTTGGAAAACCTGTACTTCCTGAGGTAAAAAACATGGCAGCAAAGTCACTATCTGCAAATGGTTTTTCTCCGAGCGATTCCATTTTTTCTTTTAAAGAGAGATTTTCTTGATCGTATAAAATGGGTTTTGCCCCTGAGAGGTAGGCTCTTAAAATTTCAATAGCATTCTCTTCTTTGCTTTTTGAGGGGATAAGCATCACTTGGTTGTGAAGTGTTGTATCGATGAGGTCACGACTCTCGTACATCTTTTCACTACAATCATCATTAACGATAACGACCCTCATGCGCGCTTCCTCCCCATCAATAAAACTAAAATTGCCGCTGTTGCAATACACGAAACCAAACCCATATCATGCAAAGCACCAATGTCACTCAAAATCAAGACACCAAAGCCTGCAAAGGTGTCAATGATGGAGAAGAAGATGGCACTCTTTGTCCCATCTTGAAAACTCTCCTCATTGCTCATGTAGATGCCATAATCAATACCAAAGAGCATCATAATAAAAAGCATAAAGAGATGCGCAATGGTAAAACCACCCGTAAGAAAGAAGAGTACCGTAAGTGCTGTTGGCAGCAGAACAAAGGTGGAACTTAGTGCTAAAGATTTGCGACAAATCATCAAAAGCATAAAAACAATAAAGGCAATGGCTAAAATACCCCCAATAAGCAGTTGCTGTGCGATGCTATGGAGTGCTTGAAAAAATAGCTCTTGTGCATCGATGGAATAGGCAAATGGGTATTTCTCCAATATGCCTTTTTCATGCTTTTGTACCAGCGCAAAGGTGTAGTATTTCCCCTCTTTATACACCACATCAAAGCCCATTTCACGAAGTATTTCCACGGTAAGTTCTTGGTAACTTGGGTCTAAAAGTTCTTCTTTATAGGCATTCTTAAAAAAGCCTTCGCGAAAACCGAGCTTGGTAGCTTCTTCTTCAATAAGTAGTTTTTTCTCTTTTATATGTAAAGCTTCAATCTCTTTTTTTCGTTGTTCATAAAAGGTTTTATCAAAAAAATAGGAGAGTGGTATGGTGGCATTTTTGAAGGTATTGTTAAGGGTATTACTGTGAGCAATAAGTTGTTCGATGGAGTTTGCTTCAATTAAGAGTGGGATATACCCCTCTTTTTTTATGCTCTTTTTAAAGAATCGCTCTTCCTTCATCAGCCCAATATTTTGATAATCAAGATTTTTAATGTTGGTATCTAGCGTGATAAAAGGAAGACTCATAGCAATGGCTAACAAAGACAAAAGTGCAATGGAGCGGTAAGGCAATGGAATAGAGATATCAAATGCCTTATAAGGCTGTGCTTTTTTGAATCCAATGCGAGGAAAGAGAAAGACAAATTGGAGGTAGGAAAGAGAGAGCGAAATCATCGCAAAGATACACACTTGTTGAATTAAGGGAAAATCAACAAAGGAAAAAATTAAAAAACCACCCAATGTGGTTAAAAAACCATAAAATACAGAGGTGTTAAACTTCTTTTGACTGTCATAATGCCCGTAAAAGTAGTAGTGGAACATGTAGTCAATGGCCAATGTTCCAATGGCATTTCCAAACGCCAACACAAACACGGAGACTTCACTCCATAGCATACCGATGAGCACATAAGAAAGAAGAGCTGAGGTGGCAAGTGTTGCTATGGTATTTATCAGTAGATAGATATTTTTGATGATAAAGATGTAGAGTACTAGCAATAAAGCCGTGGAGAGGAGAATTAAAAAGGTGACATCTTCTTGTATTTTTTTGGCATTTTCCACAAAGTAAAAGATTGGGCTAAAGAGACGGACATTGTGCATGCCTAAAAGTTCTTGATGCACCAGCGTGTAAATTTTCTCATAATCCTCTAAAGTGTTAGCACTCTCTTTGATGCTAAAAACACTCAGATATCCAAAATCTCCTAAGGCTAGGTGTCCATCGCGAATGGTCATTGGCATTTTTTGCTCTTTTGAGCGAAAGTAACCCAGTGGATCTGTGGCATCTATGCTTGTATAGTATGGATTTTTTATGATGTTGTCATGGAGAGTTTTGAGCGTTTCGTGGATGTTTGGAGCATTCTCTTTGGTGAGATTTTTAAGGTAAAAAGTGTTTTTTTGGGTGTACGCTATAAGCTTGGCATTGGGCGCGATACTGCTCTCTAGTGTGAAAAGGTTGGAAGCTAACAGCTTCTCTTCGATTGTTTTGATGGCAGAGAGAGACTCTTTGTTAAACCCTTCGGTGGCAACTAAAAGCTCTTTAGCATTTTTGAACTCACTATACATCTCAAATACTGCTTTATTTTGACCTTCGGGTAAAAACGTGAGCAGATTGGTGGAGATATGTACGGAATTTTGATAGAAAAAGAAGACGGTTCCTGCAATCATACAAAGAAGGAGGTTGAGGAATTTAGTCCATGATTTCAATGCTAATCCTATCGCCATTTTTAATCTTTACATGTAAAGATTTAAGTGCTTTGTCACGGTGTTCAACGTAGACTTCCTCCAGGATCTCTGCGGTGACCCCTTTGGGACTTAAATGTGTTTGGTTTGCTTTGATGGTCGTTTCAAAAAAAGAGTCTAATAGCAAAGTGTTTTCATCATGCACGGCTTTGATAATCATAAAAAAATAACTCAAAGAGGGCATGCTCTGCACATCGACAATCGTATAGCCAGATTGGTCTTGAATGGTCAATTTCTCTTCAAAATAGGTCAACACTTTGGGCTCAGGTTTGCTGTATTCAATGATGATATTGTGTTCTCCAAAGGTGATAAAACCTTCCAGCGAGATATTTTTGTCTAACGCATACACATAGCGTGTTTCTTTAAAACGTGAAGAAGTGTTTGCAAAAAGAGCACACATCAAAAGAACGAATACGAGCATTGATTTCATGATTTATTTCCGTTTTAAAAAGATAAATTGACGGTGTAAAAACTGGATAAGCCCACCCACAATAAAGACACAATACCACCCAACAGAGGAATAAACAATCCAATAGTGGTCATTTTTGAGAAGGAGCATGCTTACATGTAAAAGAATGTTTAAAAAAGCCAGTAAAATCCAAAAAAGAGTACAACGGTTGATATAAGCCTCTTCATCACTCTCAAGAGCGCGTTTATGAATTTTACGTGCAAACGCTAAGATGATAGAGTCATTATCAAAATAACTGACGATTAAGAAGAAGATAAATGCTAAGGATATAAGCAATGGTAAAAATTTGAGAACTAAAAAGTCGTCCCATAAAAAAGCACCCAAGGCAACAAAAATGTAAAACAATGGAAAAAGGACTCTCTTAATCGTTTTAGGTTTAAGTGCTATGAACCAAAGCACGCCAAAGACTAAAAGCCCCAAAGAAACCGTTTTGATATCAAAATAACTCAGCAGTACCACGACAACAGGCGCATATAAAAATGAAAACACAATGTGCACTATCTGACCATTCCGCCGCTAATATTAATCACTTCGCCGTTCACATAGGTTGCTTTATCGCCCAAAAAAAAGACAACCTCGGCGACCTCTTCGGGACGACCTAACCGTTTGCACGGAATCATGTTGGTGATGTTTTTATCCACAGCGTGGATCATCTCCGATTCAATCACTCCTGGGGCGACCGCATTGACACGAATGTTGTAGCGAGCAACTTCTGCACATAAGGATTTGGTAAAGGCGATAATGCCACCTTTGGTCGTCGAGTAGTTGACCTGTCCACCATTCCCAACCAGCCCAGAAATAGAAGAGACATTAATGATAGAGCCAGCTTTTTCTTTAATCATATGGGGCAAAATGTGCTTGGTAGCATAAAAAAGACTGTTAAGATTCGCATCCATCACCTCACTCCAGTCTTCATCTTCCATAAAGAAAAACAGTTTGTCTTTGGTAATGCCTGCATTGTTCACGAGAACATTTACATGTAAAGATTCCAATGCCTGTTTGACTTCTTCTTTTTGGGTGATGTCAAATTGTAAAATTTCACCGTGTTCTATCTCTTCTAAAAGGGCAAGGGCTTTTTCTTTTTGACTTTTATAGTGGATATAGACAAAGTAGCCATTTTGGGCAAAGTAGCGAACAATCGCAGCGCCAAGACTTCCAGTAGCACCTGTCACCAAGACTTTTTTCATGCTAATTTCCCCGCTTGAAGGATACTTCTCACGCGTAATATCTCTACATCCATTCTTCGATCTTCTAAAAGAGGATTGGCAGATTCTCGTATGCTATGGTAATGTTTTAACAAAGTGGGAGAAACCAACTCTTTTCCTCTAATGTCCACTGCTTGAGCAACACCCATAAACGCAATACTAAGCATTAATTCTAACGGCTCCAACATCTTCGCAAAATCAAGTGCCGCCGTTGTGCCCATGCTTACTTTGTCTTGATTCATGGATTCTGTAGAGCGCGAGTGAATGGATGCGGCTGTGGTGTTTTTAATGACATCGGCACTGAGTGAACTAAGGGTGATTTGCATGGCTTTAAAACCGTGAAAATAAGGCTCACGAGAGAGCTTAATGTTTTCGCCAATCCCTCGATTGAATTTATGGTCAACCAACAAAGCAAACTCTTTATCCAATAAATCGGCCACATTGGCAGCACAGATTTTAAGGGTGTCCATAGCATGTGCCACATAGCCACCATAAAAATTACCCGAAGTATAAATTTTTTGATTTTCGCCATCGATGAGTGGATTGTCATTCACCGAATTAATCTCTTGTTCTACCCAATTTTTTGAAATTTCCAAGTTATCCCTAACGACACCGAGTACTTGTGGCGCACAACGGATAGAATAGGTATCTTGAATGTTCAGTTCATTATCTGCAAAAAATTTATCGTATCTATCATCTCTGCCATGTGTGAGCTTAGAACCTTCAAGTTTTGTTTTAATGGCATGCGCTGTCTTGATTTGTCCTGTGAAAGGTTTGGATTCGTGAACAAAACTATCCAGTGGCGTTGTATCACTTAAAAGAAGTTCAAACATAGCACTCACAAAAGATTCCATACTTTCTAAAATCGTTGTAAATTTTGTGAGCGAAGAGAGTGCAATCGCACTCATCGAAGCAGTTCCATTCATAATAGCAAGTGCTTCTTTAGGTTTGAAAATATAGGGGGCAATACCAAGTTGTGTATAAACATCAACAGCATTGCGCGTTTTTCCTTCATACCAAACTTCTCTCTCCCCCGCAATAACAGCAGCGATATAAGAAAGGGGTGTCAAATCACCACTTGCACCCACCGAACCTAAAGAAGGAATAATAGGGATGATATCATGTTTGAGTAAAAGTTCAAGCCTTTGCAAAAGGGTGTAAGAGATACCTGACCTACCTTTTGAAAGAGAAATAAGTCTAATGATAACCATATAACGTGCTATCTCATGGCTAAGAGGCTCTCCCACACCACACCCGTGAAAGCGATACAAGTTTTGCTGCAAAATCGCACTTTGCTCATAGGTCAGATAATTCTTGCCACTTGCGCCATAACCCGTGGTAACCCCATAAATAGGTTTGCCTTTTTTGATTTCATTCATTAAAAAGGTATGTCCAAGAGAAAAGCGTGTTTCAAATGTGGGGTCTTGTGAAATATCAACCGATGTAGCGTTAATGATTTCATCTAAAGTAATGTGTCTTGAGTCTAGGGTTAATTGCATCTTCTCTCTTTCCAAAAATAATAAAGATTAAACCATTGTTCTGGATGGTTTTTGACCGATGAAGCGAAAAAATCACCATACGCTTGCATGGCGTGTTGTATTTCATCTTCTTGAGGGTTATTTTTATTCATTCGAATGGTTGTAAACTGAAGCTGGTAACATTGTGGTCTTTGATAAATAAATGTCAGCCCAATCAAAGGCTTTTCGGTTTTGTACGCGATAAGAAAAGGATTTTTATTAAAATTTGCTTCTTGCCCAAAAAAATGAATGGATTGAGTATTTTTAGCATGCGTTGCGCGGTCTCCCATCATTGCTACAATTTCATTTTTTGAGAGGGCTGCTGCAATTTCTAAAGATACACTCATACCCCCTCTGGAGAGGTCTATGATGTTAATATTCGTATTTGATTGGGGTAAGGCTTCTTCTATCTTCTTGATTTCACTTAAAAGAACTTCTTGCATAACGATGTTAATTTTTAGGTCTGTAAAGCAATTTCCAGCAGTTGCCCATCCACCAAAATGGGATAAAAGAACAATACAGCCTTTATGTAATTCACGCATTAAACCAGCTTCATTTTCAATTTCAAATAAATAATCTTGTGGACTCGTTTTTGAAACAAAGCGATCACACATGGTAATCGCAAAATGGCGTAAATGGTGAAAATAAACACGGTTATTAAACGGTTGCTGGATATGGTGATAATAATCCCTCAAAGCAGCTTTGACATTGGTCGCCACAAGAAAGTAAAAAAAAGTTACGGGGTACATTAAATAATAGATAAAGGAATACCCAAAAAGTCGGTAAAAATTAAAGACTAGCCGAATGCTCCACCCACTTCCTCTTTGTTGTGTACTCATTGATACTTTTTCTTTAAAAAGGATTTCCAAGGCAGAAGCTTAACATGCACCATCACGATGGCGGCTGTGTCCCAAAACTTTTTAAAATGACTTACCCGTTCTTCAGGAGTAGGATAATAACACTCTATGGTAACTTCCTTTATCAGTCGACCTTTCCACGCATGCTTGACCAACACTTCCATTTCCCAATCAAAACGCCTAGTTTGAATAATAAGATCCAAAATAGATACAGGATAGAGCCTAAAACCCGAGAGTGAATCGGTAATGGTTTGTTCAGTATCCCAACACGCCCAAAAATTACTAAACCAGCGTCCAAATTTTGAACCATTAGGAACATGATTGATATCAAAATTTCGAGCCCCTATAATAATTTGATGTTCTCCATCGCACTGTTCAATGATTTTTTCTATTTGTGAAGCAAGATGTTGCCCATCCCCATCAATACTCACAAAATAAGCATAACCTTTTTTTTGAGCTTCTTTGGCTCCTGTGGTTATGGCTTCACCTTTGCCCTTGTTATAAGGATGTCGAACAATGCTTAGTTTATCATCGCGCCAAGGGATACTGTCTTCTACTTTTGTGTCTGAGCCATCATCAATGATAATGACACGATAGCCATGATTTAAAATATCTTTGGCTACATTTTCAATCGTTAGAGGGTTATTGTACGTAGGTACAATAACGATAATGTCATCTTTTTTCATAGGATATTTCTGCTACTTTCTGTTCATAGTTTTTAACGATAATCTTTATAATGTTATCTTTTTCTTGAATATAAAAATCTAAAATACTATTAGGCTCAATCATAGAGAGAAATTTTACTTTTTTGATACTTATAATTTCTATATTTAATATTCTTGCACTCAGATCTAAAAGAATAAACCCTGGCAATATGGGATTGTTTGGAAAATGGGCTTTGAAAATAGGATGATTTTTATCTGTAAGTGCAATCGTAAACATAGTGTCATCTCTATATTTGAGCAGGTATAAATTTTCTAAAATAATACAATCCTTATCAAAGCATTTCAAAATAAAAGGGTATATTATTCAAAAGCAGCTAAAACAAAGGCAAAAATGAAGACTTTATACAATCTCCAAGTAGCACAATTTTGTGGTTGCTTTTTTTGTTTTTTGAAAAATTGTCATAGTGGATAGATTTTTGAAGTTGCGAAAAATAAGAAGAGCCATCTGGTCGATATTTGCGAGGTAAATGGCGGGCAGAGGGGGATTCGAACCCCCGGTAGTGTTACCTACGGCCGCGTTCCAGGCGACTGGATTAAACCACTCTCCCATCTGCCCAATAAAGAGGCTGAAAGTATAGCTATTTTGTGCTTACGTGGCAATTAATAGTATCCCACGCAAATTCCATTGCTTAAATTGATTTTTTTCTCAAACGGAGAGGGACCAAAATATTTGCATTTTTCGATGTAGATGTGGTAGTGGTAGTCAAGTTCTAAATCATCGTAAAATTTTTTAAGGTTGACCAATTTGACATCGCACACATCGATGATGTCTAGCATTTTGTAGATGCAGGAGTTGTTGTGTTCGATGAGGTGTGAGGGGGCAAGTCCTGTGTATTTGCAAAAGGCTTGAGACTGTACCATCCCTGTTAGGTTGGTGCACTCTTTGATGAGTGTTTTATACTTGGGCAAGATGCTTTCTTTGCGTAAAAAAACCACCCGTGCATCATCAAATTTTGCCGCTTCCACATCTTTCCAGTAGCGGTAGGCATTGGACGAGATGCCTGCTTTTAGAGCCAATTCTTTGCTTAAAATGTATCCATCCAGCCACTGATTGTGGGTTAAGGTGGACATCTGCATCACATAATCTTTAAGCCCAGTTGTGCCAAGACGATAACAACGACCAGCCCCATGGGGTACACAGCGGCATACGCAATGGCGGGGTAATCGGTCTTGGTGATGTTGTTGGCCATGGTAAGGGATGGGGTCGATGTCATCGCACCTGAGAGAAGTCCCATGATGTTTAAGATGTTCATTTTTAAGACTTTGCGACAGATAAATGCGACGATGCTCAAAGAGACCAAAAGCCCAAAAAGGGCTACAAGTACGGGGGTAAAGCCGTGTTTTTCCAAGGACTCTACGAGGTATTTGCCCGCGTTCGTGCCGATGGCGGCGATAAAGATGAGTTGTCCCAAGGTTTTTAAGAGCGTGGTAGAGTGAGGAGAGAGATTCCACACGACAGGGCCTACGCGTCCTAAACGTCCCAGAACGAGCGCACTGATGAGGATGCCGCCTACGAAGCTAAGTTTAATCGAGCCAACGTAAGGGAGTGAAAAAGGAATACTTCCTAGCAAAATCCCAAAAACGACCCCTAAAGAGATGGGTAAGAAGTCTGCAGCGGGGTATTTTAAAAGGTCATTTCCGATAAGTTTTGTCACACGTTCGCTGTAAACTTCGGGGGCGACAACGTAGAGTTTGTCACCAAGGCGTAAGGTTAAGTTGGGGTATGAGGGAATATCGATGCCCGCACGTCGGACCTTTGTAATCACGGCACGCAAAGATTTGAGCTCTTTGATGCTGCCAATTTTCTTTCCCACGATGTCCTTGTTGGTGGTAAGCAGTCTAAAGACTTTCATATTGTCATGAAATTCGTGCTCTTCACTAAACTCTTGCCCCAAAATAAGGCTAAGGTTCGTCATCTGCTCTTCGGTTCCTGAAACACGGATGATATCATCGAAGCGCAAAACCGTGTCATCGGCTTCAAAATCAATGGCTTCATTGGAGGCGATGCGCTCAATCACCGTCGAAGTCATGCTCTCAATTTGCGACTTTTTAATCTCACCCGTTTTAAAATTTTCATTCGTGATGCGAAAATTGCGCGTGAAAATATCGGGATAGCGGCTCTTTTGTTCTGCTTCATACTCTTCGACTTCTTTGGCGATATCCGCACCAAACAAGAGTGGTAAAAAGCGGATAAAAAAGATGGTTGCTACGATACAAAAGGGGTAAACCACACCAAAGATAACCGAGATATTCGGGCTGTCTTTGATTTCAAGGGCAGCGGCAAGCGCGGGAACAGACGTGAGGGCTCCTGTAAAAATACCATCGATGAGGGTGGTCGGCATGGAGAGCATTTTTCCAGTGGCAAAGATGCTCACAAAGACAAGCAACAGCAAGCCAAACGCGATGAGGTTGAGCTTGATGCCTTCATTTTTAATGGTGTCAAAAAAACCAGGACCCGATTGAAGTCCCACGGCGTAGATAAAAATTGCCAATCCAAAAAACTGAAAATCTTCAGAGATGACCATGCCAAAGTGTCCCGCAATCAGCGCAACCAAGAGCATCGCCGTAAAATCAAGCGAAAAGCCCCGAATTTTGATGTTACCTAAGATATAGCCAACGGAGATGATGGCAAAAAGATAGAAAATTTCGTTGTGAATCATTACATGTAAGCCTTGAAAGAATTAGGAAAATTATACCCTATTTGTTTTTAAGCTTACATGTAAAAGCGATTAGAAATCTTTTTCGATTTTAAAGGCATTAAAGATGATGTCAACAGCGCTCATACGTGCACCGTGGTTGGTTGCATCTAAAATCTCTCCATCGTTATAGCCAAGCTCACGCAAGGCTTGAACATCTGAGGCATTGACATCGTGTGGGGTGCGTACGGCTTTGAGAACAAAGAGAAGCATCGCTTTTTCTTTATCGTTCAACCGTGCATTGCATGGGTCTGAACGCATCGCTTCGACCTCTTTGGGCGTCCAGTTGAAAAGGTTGATGAGCAAAGATGCGTTAAAATCGATGCAATACGAGCAGCTGTTTTTATCGGAAACCAACATACGAATGCACGCACACAAAGCAGGAGAGAGTGTTGGGTGGTTGAGATAATGACCGATAAAGCTCATCTGCTGTTTTAAGAGTTCAGGGCTGGCACTAAAGATTTGTGCGGTGTTGCTCACACGACCTCGAAGGGCTTTGATTTTATTTTCAATAATTGAAGTTGTAGTTAATTTTGTTGAAATTTAACTTTTATAGATGATGCTTCACGTTGATGATAAATCTCTAAAATTGAATAAATGCCAATATAACGTTCTAACTATCACCATTGAAAGGCAAATCTAATTGTTTTACTACTTCAAATAAAAACTCACGTGCCACTTCAAATTCAAATTCATATATGAGTTTTTGGATATTAAGTGCATTTGATTCTTGACCTAACGTGATAAGCCTTTCAAGAAGCTCATCTATAGCTTTCCCCGATTTTGAATCTAGGCTCGTTAGTAATGTTTCGAGCTCTTTAATGTCTTTATGAAAGATCTCCATATCTACAATAGCTGACTTAATTTTTTTGGGCAATTTTTCAAGCTTTGGAAGTGCATTTGAAATCGTCTCTATTACTCTTTCAAGCTCAGTTTGCATGGTATTTAAAGCATTACCAAAGGTATCAATTTTCCCATTTTTCAAGATTTTTTCAAGATTTTCTGCGCATGTGTACAAAAAAGTTGCACCTATATTTCCAGCTAGTCCTTTTATGGTGTGTGCTTCTCTTGTAGCACTTTCCATGTCTTTTATATCCAATGCCTTCTGGATGCGTTCGACCACATTCTTTTGCGTCTCGGTGAAGCGTCCCAAAAGTTTGAGAAGTAGTTTTTTATTTCCGCCTACTCTTCCAAGGGCGCTCTTTATATCTACCCCTTCAATTTCTAGATTTTCTTCAGATACCTCTTCTTGTTTGAGCGTATCTGTCGCTATGTTCATCGTTTGATTTTTTGGTTTTATCCATTGCGCCATGGTTAAAAACAATCCCGCCACATCTATGGGTTTTGGGATATGGTCATTCATGCCTGCGTTAAGACATTTTTCCTTATCTCCTGCCATGGCATTGGCAGTCATTGCGAGTATGGGGAGTTTGGCAAACCGTGGATTAAGGCGTATCTGACGCGTTGCCTCAAAGCCATCCATGATAGGCATTTGGCAATCCATCAAAACACCATCATAATCCGTTTGAAATACTTTTTCTACCGCCTCAGCCCCATTTTTGGCAATATCTACGTTTAGCCCCGCTTCTTGGAGTATCTCAAGGGCTAGTTCTTGATTCATGACATTATCTTCAACAAGAAGCAGATGCGCACCTTTTACGATTCTTATCGCCTCTTGGTAGTCAGCTTGCTTTTCATACTTTCGTGTACGAGGTATGACCTTTTTGCCAAGAGCATTAAGTATGCTATCAAGTAGCGTGGAAGGACTTACGGGTTTGATTAAAACGCCATCAATATTGAGTCCGACCGTTTTTTCCAGTAACTCTTCTTTACTATAGGCGGTAACCATGACAAATGCGGGAGTATTCGCTAGCGTATTATCTAAACGAATACGCCTAATGGTTTCAACACCATCAATCTCTGGCATTATCCAGTCAATAAGCACAAGCCCATAAGGCTTTTTTTCCAACTGCGCTTTTTCGAGCTTTTCCAATGCCTCAGCACCACTTTTGGCGGTTGTCACATCAAATTTTAGAAATAACAAAATATTGTGCAAGATTTCTCTAGCACTTTCGTTATCATCAACAACGAGTATGCGCAAATCCTTTACATCTTCGTTGTTAACACTAAGCTTTCTCTGCTCATTTTGGACACCAAATTTAGCCGTAAAATAAAAGGTACTTCCCACACCAAGCGTGCTATCGACTCCGATTTCGCCATCCATCATCTCAACCAATCGTTTGCTAATGGTAAGCCCCAGTCCCGTGCCACCGTATTTGCGAGATGTTGATGAATCCGCTTGAGAAAAGGCCTTAAAGAGATTATTGCACTGCTGTGGACTCAGACCAATACCACTGTCTTTAATATCAAAGCGCAAACGAACACTTGTGGCATCATCATTAGCAATCTTATGAATCCTAATGGAAACTTCGCCAGCATCCGTAAATTTTATACCATTGTTAGTGAGGTTAACAAGTATCTGGACGAGTCTCATTTGATCGCCTATAAGCCCCATGGGTACATCATTGTCAATATCAAACAGTAGTTCTAGCCCTTTGTCTCTTGATTTTATAGCGGATAAATCAGCAAGGTTTTCCATCACATCTTCAAGATAAAAATCAGCCAGTTCAAATCGCATCTTCCCCGCTTCGATTTTGGAAAAATCAAGAATATCATTGATAATACCCAGTAAATTCTTAGCAGCAGAGCTAACTTTTTCAACATAATTGCGTTGTTTGGTATTGAGTGGCGTTTGGAGGGCAAGATGCGACATACCGATGATTGTATTCATAGGGGTTCGTATCTCATGACTCATATTGGCTAAAAAGTCACTTTTGGCTTTGGTCGCATCCTCAGCAACGCTTTTGGCACGTTCAAGTTCATCACGATGCCCAAGCAATGAATCTTTTTGCGCTTCAAGCTCTTCTGTTTGTTCTTCCAGAAGAGTTGCTTGTTCCATTAACTGCTCATTGTTGGATTCTAATTCTTCGCCACGAACACGTAATTGCTGTTCCGAGGCTGATAGCTCCAATGCTTGCATTTGTGTTTTTTCAAGCAAATCACGCGTGAGTACAATGCCACTCAAAATTTTAATTTTAGTCGCTAAAACGGGTAACAATGCTTCCATGAAGAGTTGGTTTTGCTCATTAAAAGGCTCCATTGATCCTAGTTCGAGAACGCCTAAAATCTTATTATTGTCTGCTATTGGTAAAATTACGATATGAAACACGCTCAATTTTCCCACACCAAGCATCACTTTAAGTGGGCTCTCCTTTGGCATGGCGATGGTAATGGGTTTATTTTCACGTGCTACTTGACCGACCAATCCTTGCCCCAAATCAAAACTACGTGCATGCATAGCATCATCACACCCAAAGCCACCGACACGTCGTAATTTTAAATTTGAAGCATCAAAGAGATAAAATGCACTATAAATCCCATCAAGTATGAATGTCATCTTCGCACAAAGTGCTTCACCAAACGCTTCAAAAGAGGCAACGGTTTGTAAGGCGAGGTCTATCTCATTGAGTTTATGTTTGTTCTGTCGTTGCGCTTCTAGTGCTTTTGCACCGTTTTGAAGTATATGGATAGAACGAGCCATCGTCCCAATTTCATTGGGGTAGTCGATATGAGGAACAACTATCTCAAGATTTCCTTTGGCAATTTCTTCAATACTCGTGTGCAAATCACTCAGTGGTCGGCTAATAGAAGTGCTTATCAAAAGTCCAAATGCGATACTTCCCCCAAGACCAAAAATCAACAAATAACTTGTCCAATCCTGAGCCTCTTGTGCCAAAAGCGTGTTCTTTTGCATCGCAAATTTCGCATCATTTTGTTTCATTTTGACGATATTTGACAAATCATTATCTGCTTCATTCGCTGATTTTCCAAACTGTTGGGCTGATATAAACTGTGTTGCCTCTTTTATACTTCCTAAGTCGCCTTTTATGAGGAGTGATGTAGCGTATGCAACATCGGTGAGGTAAGCATTGAGCGAGACATCAAAATCGCTCAAACTTTTTTTACCCTCATCGCTGTAAATCCTGTCTCGACTATTGGTGATTTCACTTTTGAGCATACCTTTGGCAGAAACCAGTTTTTTGTATGCCACATCTCGCTCTTGCGTATTTGATGCCAATGCCATTTGGCGCAAAGCTCTTCCTATTAAAATCAATTGAACATTGGCTTCTTGAATGTGAACAATACCAAGAAGATGTTTATCATAGGTGTATTGTTCCGTTTTATTGAGCGTTCGTACCGCAGAAACGCTTTCTAGCCCTATCAATAAAGCAATCAAAAAACCAACACTAAAACCCAGTAATAATTTGACACTCAGTTTAAAACGAGCCATAAAATTTATTATTTTTTGCATGGTATCTTTCCTTATAAAGCTTCATTCTCTTTTACATGTAAGACTAAGCGTTCTTTTTGAGCCATATCTTTATCTGTATCGATAAAATGAGTGGCAATGGTACGAAACGCATCTTGTAGTTGCAAAAAAGCGTCGACAACATCTTCATCAAAATGAGACCCCTTGCCTTCCTCAATGATAGAAAGAGCCTTCTCATGTGACATGCCCTCTTTATAAACTCTTTTGCTAATGAGCGCATCATAGACATCGGCAAGTGCCATCAGTCGTGCTGAGATAGGAATATCATCGCCACTCCTACCTGTTGGGTATCCGCTACCATCCCATTTTTCGTGATGGTAGTAGGCTATTTCTTTGGCAATGCGGAGAAATTCTACTTTGATACCCAACTGAATTTCAGCATGTTCAATGGCATCTCTGCCCAATGTCGTGTGCGTCTTCATAATCTCAAACTCTTCGGGCAAATATTTTCCAGGTTTTAGAAGAATGGCATCTGGGATACCCACTTTGCCTATGTCGTGCAAGGGTGCTGATTTGTAGAGTGTTTCTATCATTTGAGTAGAGAGAAAATGGCTAAATCGTGGGTGAAATTTAAGTTGATTGGCAAGTGCTTTGACATAATGTTGCGTACGCCTAATATGGTTACCTGTATCTAAATCACGGGTTTCTGCTAATGATGCCATGACTAAAATGGTCACATTTTGAATCGCAGATATCTCCTCTGTGCGTTTGGTAACTTCCGTTTCAAGATAGACATTTTTATCCCTCAAAAAATCAGCCGCCGCCTTATTTTCAAGCTGTGTTTTCACCCGTGCTAGGACAATCGCAGGAGAGATGGGTTTAGTGATATAATCAGCCGCTCCCATTTCAAGACCTTTTTCCTCATCACCAATCGCATTCATAGCCGTTAAAAAAATCACAGGTATATTTTGCGTTATTTCATTAGATTTAAGCTCTTTAATCACCGCATAACCAGACAATCCTACCATCATGATATCCAGCAAGATTAAATCGGGCTTGCCACCATCATCAATAAACTTGAGTGCTTTTGCACCACTATTACACACCTTAACCGTATAGATATTTTGGAGAAGTTCAGACATAAGTATAAGATTCTCAGGTGTATCATCAACCACTAAAATCGTGGCTTTCTTATGAAGTTCATGTAAATTTAGAGTCGTCATTGGTTTTCCTCCACATTACCTTGCGTAAGCACTCCATCGTTTGACAAAATCAGAAATTTTGCAAAGCGTTCGTACTCTATTTAGTAAATCCGTAGGTTCAAATGGTTTTGTCAAATAATCATCTGCTCCAACATGCATTGCTTTTTCAACTGACCATCTGTCATTGGATCCAGTAAGTGCCATAATAGGAATCAGTCTCGTAGATTTATAAGCTTTGATAGTACTTATCGCAACAAAGCCACTGTATTCAGGCATCACCAAATCCATCAGAATTACGTTAATTCTCGTTTTATTTCTATCAATAATTTGCATTGCACTCTTTGCGTCATATGCCTTTAGAACAATGTAGCCATCCATTTCAAGAACACTTGCAATCATATCTAAGCTGATGGATTCATCATCCACTACCAGTACTAATTTCTTAACCATGGTTATTTCCTATTGCCTCTATACCATATCATCAAGCATAAAAATAGTGAGACTATTTGGATGTTATCGTGTAGTGGTTATTTTTGAGTTATTTTTGAAAATGGCATCTCTATCAATCTTTAATGCACATAATGGAGGCACGATGATGAAGACCTTTCACATTAAAATCTTTTTTTTCAATAACCAAAAAATAACCATTGAAGATTACGATGACCTCAACAGATTCCCGTGCAAATCAGCACTTAGAAATAAGGTGCTTTTGAGCTTGTAGCTATTTTTTTTCAGAACTAAGGAGTTCATCATGAACCTTTCTAAATTGGTAATTGCCTTTTTTGTCTCACTCTCTTTATTTACAACATCCATGTTTGCTGAAGTTATCAGCACAAAACAATTATTGCATGAGTCAGCCTCAACTGAGAGCATCGATACGTTTTTGAACAAGCAAGAAGTACAAGAAAAGCTCTCTATGCTTGGTGTGAGTAGAGACAATATGCAAGCAAGACTTGCAACGCTCACGGATGCAGAAATTGCACAGATTAACCAACAGATTGAATCAATGCCTGCGGGTGGTAGTTTTGGTGAGGTTATAGGTGTTATTGGAATTATTCTTATCATCTTATTGATTACTGATATTTTCGGATATACCAAAATATTTAATTTCACAAGAAGTGTACAGTGAAACACATACTTCTATGCGCAGCTGTAATCCTTTTTGCAGGGTGTGCGTCAAAAAATTATGACTATTTATCTAGTGATAAATCTATTGTTGAGTCTAAAAAACTTACATTAACACTCTTTCCACAAGAAGAATTTTTTTCTGCTCCTTCTTCTATAGCAACATTACTCACGCATGAACGCATTGAGTTTGTATACAAAGATATTATAGGAAACACATTTACACCAGAGCTCAATGGTTCACTGCAACATGAGATAAAAGAAACAGTGAGGCATTACGGACTCATTCCTTATGAAACCAATCCAACGCTAACTGCCATTTTAACGGAGGTTTCTAATAATAGTCCCGTGTTGGTTCTGCTTAATGTAGGGCAAGGATCTACACCTGTATGGCATTATTCTGTTATAACAGGGTTCAATAAAACGTCTAAAGAAATTTTTCTTTCTGTAAGACACAATAGTAATACATGGATGAATTTTGACGAGTTTGAAAGATTTTTTGAACGAGGTGGAAGTTGGGCTATTGTAGCACTTAAGCCTCCATTGTTACCTGTTGCTTCAAGTGAAAGAGAGATAATACTGGCTATTGCTGACATGGCTCAATCTGGATACAAAGATCAAGCGAAACAAGCAGCAATAAACTATACCAAACAACATCCTTTGTCTTTCTTGGGAGCTATCATGTTGGCAAATATTAACTACAACATGCACGATTATTTGAATGCAGCGATAGAGTACAAACGTGCTCTTGCTTTAAAACCAAGTAATTCTGTTGTCATGAATAGCCTAGCACAAGCTCTCCTAAAAGACAACAAACTCAGTGAAGCTAAAGTATACGCACTCGCATCTGTCAAAGCAGGTGGTGCGTTTTTAGCAGAACACCAAGCTACCCTTGAAGCCATCAATCATAAACTTCAACAGTAATGCTTTTTTCTATCTTTACATGTAAGAATATTCTTACATGTAAAGGCTTTTTAACATAACTTACATATTGCATATAGTTACATGCAAAAAGAAGGATAGAACAAATGAAAATTTTTAAACAATATTCACATTACGCATTTCTTTCCATGCTATTTTTGTTTACAGTTTTTGTAGTAGGATGTGGTGGTGGCGGTGGTAGTAGTTCTACAGCTATAGCACCTCTACCACCTGTGCCCCCTACAATTATATCAACGACACCTATGAGTGATGATGTTAATGTAATCCTTAATAAAAGTGTTGTTGCTTTATTTAACAAAGCATTAGATCCTACGACGGTTACCTTAACGACATTTACCTTGGTGGATGACAATACAACTGCAGCCGTTTCAGGAAGTGTCACCTATAATAGCAATACGATGATCTTCAATCCAACCTCAGATCTTAATGCTAGCACACACTATACAGCAACCATCACTACGGGAGTAAAAGACTTAGCTGGCACGGCTTTGGCAAGTATGCATAGTTGGAGTTTTACAACGGGAACAACAACAGACATTGTGCAACCTTTAATTGTATCTACCTATCCTATCGATACGGATTTAAATGCATCAATCAACATCAGTGTCAGTGCCCTCTTCAATGAAGCACTTGATCCTACAACGGTCGACACAACGACGTTTACATTAGAAACTACCATAGGCAATATACCTGTTGCTGGCACCGTAAGCTATGATAGCAACACCATGATTTTCAATCCTACGGCTGATTTGAATGCCAGCACAGAATATACTGCGACAATCTCCACAAGTGTTACTGACTTAGCTGGCAATGCTCTAGCGGTTCCTATGGTTTGGAGTTTTACCACTGGAACAACTACAACGATAGCGTTAACTTCCGTTGATCTTGGCACAGCAGGAACTTTTGCCATCCTTACCAAAACGGGAATTTCAGCTACCGTTGGTACAACGATTACAGGTGATATCGGTGTTAGCCCAGCAGCGCTAAGTTATATCACTGGATTTGGCACGCTTTCCCCTCTTCTGGTGTATGAAACATCTCCTTTAGTGACAGGGAAAATCTATGCGGCAAACATGGCCGTTCCAACCCCCGCCAAAATGACAACAGCCGTAAGCGATATGGAAACGGCATACACCAATGCAGCTGGTCGCACCACTCCAGATTATACGGAACTAGGTGCTGGAGATGTGAGTGGTATGACCCTTAGTCCTGGTCTTTATAAATGGGGTACAGGTCTTGTAATCAATACCGACATCACGCTTTCTGGTAGTGCAACGGATATTTGGATTTTCCAAATCGCAGGAAACCTTACTTTAGCCTCTAATGTTACCATCAATCTAGCCGGCGGCGCATTAGCTAAAAATATCTTTTGGCAAACTTTGGGTGTATCTTTAGGAACATCATCAGATTTCAAAGGTGTAGCATTATCACAAGGAGCCATTGTTGTCAACACAGGAGCAACAGTTAACGGCAGATTATTAACACAAACAGCCGTGACACTAGATGCTAATACTATTGCACAGCCTTAATTAAAACGAGAGAGTCTAGAAAGACTCTTACTTGAAGCAATGAATTGAAAGCTTCAACCATAGTGATTTTTTAAATCTTTACATGTAAGGTTTTTCTTTACATGTAAAGGATTTTTAAAATAACTAAAAACTAAGGATAGAACAAATGAAAACTTTTAGACAATATTCACATTATGCACTTCTCTCCACGCTCTTTGTGTTCACCGTTTTTGTCGCAGGATGTGGTGGTGGCGGTGGTGGTTCTTCTTCAGCTACTGCAATAGCACCACCACCTATTTTACCTATCATTATAGCGACAACGCCTATTATTGATGATGTCAATGTCATCATCAATAGAAGCATCACCGCTTTATTTGACAAAGCACTTGATCCTGCGACTGTTAGCTTAAGTACTTTTACCTTGGTTGATACCAATACAAGCCTTGCCGTTATCGGATCTGTGAGCTACAATAGCAATACGATGATCTTTGACCCTATCGCAGATCTTAATGTCAGTACGGAATATACTGCAACCATTACGACGGGAGTGAAGAACTTAGAAGGTCGTGCTATGGCAAGTAACTATGTCTGGAGTTTTACAACAGGAACAACAACCGACATTATACCTCCTACTATAACATCAACAAATCCTTCAGCGGCTGATACCAATGCGTCGATTAACATCAGTGTCAGTGCCCTTTTCAATGAAGTACTCGATCCTACGACTGTTACATTAGCTACTTTTTCATTAGTGACAACAAGTGATGGTTCACCTGTTGTTGGTACGGTGCATTATGATAGCAATACGATGATTTTTAATCCCGCAGCAGATTTAAATGCTAGCACTGAATATACGGCGACAATCTCAACAGGTGTTACAGACTTATCTGGCAATGCTTTAGCCGTTGCTAAGGTTTGGAGTTTTACCACTGGAACAACCACAACGATAGCTTTATTACCTGTCGATCTTGGCACATCAGGAAGTTTTGCAATCCTTACGAAAACAGGAATTTCAACGACTGGTACAACAGCGATTATCGGTGATATAGGTGTTAGTCCAGCTGCTCTAACGTATATAACAGGATTTGGTGAAACGCTTGTTGGCACATACGCAACATCCCCTTTAGTCACAGGAAAGATTTACGCAGCGAACATGGCACCTCCAACTCCAGCCAAAATGACAACAGCCGTAAGCGATATGGAAACGGCATATACTAATGCAGCTGGTCGCACCAATCCTAATTATACTGAACTGGGCGCTGGTAATATAACGGGTATGACACTCGCTCCTGGTCTTTATAAATGGGGTACAGGTCTTTTAATCAACGGTGCTGGTGTCACGCTCTCTGGTAGTGCTACGGATGTTTGGATCTTTCAAATCTCAGGAGATCTTACTTTAGCCTCTGCGGCTTCCATCAATCTAGCCGGCGGTGCATTGGCTAAAAATGTCTTTTGGCAAGTTGCAGGAGGTGTGGGTGTCTATCTTCAAACAACATCAAATTTAAAAGGTGTGGTATTGGCACAAAAAGCCATTGTTGTCAATACTGGCGCAATAGTCAACGGCAGACTCTTAGCACAATCAGCTGTAACACTAGATGCTAATACGATTACACAGCCTTAATTCAAACAATAGAGTCTATAAAAACTCTTGTTGATATCATAACTGATGTTACGCACACTGCGTAACATCAGATAATAAAGGTAAATCTCAATGCAAAACAACTCAAAAAAGGCTTTTTCACTTATAGAGCTTATGATAGTCATTGTTATCTTAGGTCTTTTGGCAGCGATGGTTGTACCTAGCCTTGCAGGCAAAGGTGAAGAGGCAAAAAAAAATCTAGTCTGCGTTCAGATGAAAAGTATTTACAATGGTGCTTTAGATATGTTCAAAATCAACAACAGTGTTTACCCTTCTACTGGGGAGGGACTCGAAGCACTTGTGAAAAATCCAGATCAAGAGAAATACGCCAACTACTCAAATAGTGGCTACTTTAAAGATGACAAAATGCCAAAAGACTCTTGGGGCAGTCAGTTTATTTACACTAATGACACTGACACGGGAATGATTGAGTTGATTTCACTCGGTGCGGATAAAAAAGAGGGTGGAAAAGATGAAGGTCTTGACATTAAGATGAGTGAGTGCAAGTAGAATTTTATGAAAAAAGCTTTTTCTCTTATCGAACTTATGATTGTTATTGTGATTATAGGAGTGGTTTACACCCTTGCAATTACCAAGTTTCAAAAGATAGGTGAAGAATCTACGCATGTAAATTTAAAAAGTTTAAAAGCGTATTTACAAAAGTTTCCACATACCAAAGATGTAAAGCTTTTATGTTTAGAGGATTGCTCCTCGTGTGATATTTTGGTAGATGGTAAAAAACAAGCTACCTTGAATGATTTTTTAGACAAGAGCGTAAAAGTTTACAGGTATGACTTTGCTTATGGTGCCATAGAGCAGACAAAAGAGGTTTATTTTAACAAAGCCAATGTAGAAAAACATGTCTGTTTCTCTTACACGGTAGATAAACAAGGTGTGGGTGAACAGGTGTTTGTAGCGTTTAAAGGGTTGGTCTACGATTTTTCAAACTATCTTGCTCCTGTGGGTGTTTATACCTCTTTGCAAAAAGCGATTGATGCCAAAAAGGAACTAGCTCATGAGGTACTTCGATGATTTTTAAGTTTAAAGGCTTTGACCAAGATGGCAAGAGAGTAAGCGATAAAGTAGAAGCCTCGTCACTTTTAGAAGCCAAAAATAAACTAAAATCTAAAAAAATTATTTATCAAAGGATAGATGAGGAAACACTCTCTTTTTATGAAAAATTTGATTTTAGTCGAACGTATAAAGTCAGCGCAAAAGAGCTCTCCACTCTTTCTCGTGAATTGTCTATGTATATCCGCTCTGGTATCAGTATCGTCAGTGCCCTTAAAATAGTTCAGACCCATTACCAAAACAACAAAAAAATGAGGCTTTTTATCAGTACCGTTAGTACCTACTTGGATGAAGGAAAAGACTTTTTTACCGCACTTGAATCTCAAAGTGTGGTTATTCTTCCAGAGTTTTTTAAACAGTCCATCAAGGTCAGTGAAAGTGGTGGTATTTTAGATGAAGTGCTTATGGAGTTATCGCGTTTTTTAAAAGAGCAGGATAAAATACACAAAGAGATAAAAGCCGCTTTTGCTTACCCTACGTTTATGATAATTATCTCACTTCTTATGATAGCATTTATGCTCACCTTCGTTGTTCCACAGATAACGGGCATATTTGAGAGTATGCACCAAGAACTTCCCACACCTACAAAAGTCGTCATTGCCATAGGTGATTTTTTCAATAACAACTTTACGCTCATCTTTGCTCTTATTTTTATCGTTACAACGCTTTTTATAACGCTGATGAATAAGAGTTACAGCTTTGCCTATGGCGTTCATAAACTCATCCTTAAACTGCCATTATTTGGTGAAATAACCCAAAAAAGTGAACTAGCAAGGTTTTCCTACATCGCCTCATTACTCATTCGTTCAGGCGTGCCTTTTGTTTTGACCATTAAACTCAGTGCCAATATTTTGAATAATCTGGTTTTGAAAGAGCTATTTAGTTCTGTCGCAAAAAAAGTTGTAGAGGGAAAACTTCTCTCAACTGCGTTACATGATTCTAAAACAAAAATTGATTATGCCTTTATACAAGCTGTAGCTTTGGGCGAAGAGACTTCACAAGTTCAAAGTGTTCTTACCCATATCTCGCAACTCTATTTTGAAGAGAACAGAGAGAAGATAAGTATGCTCCTAACGCTACTAGAACCAGCTTTAATGCTTTTTGTAGGAGGCAGTATTGGTTTTATCGTAGCAGCCATGCTATTACCAATTTTTTCTATGAGCATACAGTAATGATGAAGATGAAAAAAGGTATCGCACTCCTTGTAACGGTTCTTTTTATTATGGCTATTACGGTTGCCATAGGTATTGGCTTAAAACAAGTGAAAGTTGCGTCGTTGAATGTGGAAAATGAAAACTTCATGTTTCAAGTCAGTACGGTTGTGGAAGATGTTTTAAATATTTTAGACGCATCAAAAGAATTGGAGCAAGTGGCTCACAATAAATCAAGTGCAGAGCTTTTTGCTTTTATATCGAGTGTTTCATTTCTTTCGCTTGAAAATTCAGGGCTTAAAGTGAACATACACATAAACAGTGCAAGGTCAACTGTTAATGTAAACGCTCTCATTAATACGGATGGTCACACCATCAATGCAAACAGAGTCAATGCGCTAAAAGAGTATTTGAGTAAATACAGGGTCAATAGTGGATATGTAGATATTTTGCTCGATGTCATGCGTGGCATTCGAGAAGATAGAGGATATGATAGTGCCATCTTTAATGATAAACCTTATCTTTACAGAGATTACATTGTCTCTCAAAAACATTTAGATGAAGTCAATGATTTTTATATGAAAACGTATCATGATAATAATCTAAAAAACATAGACTTTACACAACTTTTCTATTTTTCTAACGATAAAAACATCTTTATTGATTTAAATTATGCAACTGAGCAAATTTGGGATATGATGATTGGATGCGATAAAGAAAAAGCACAACAGCTTGCTTCTTATGGAGGGACATACACATCATTAGACGCTTTGTCTCTAAGTGACAAAGAAAAACTAGCATTAGCGAAGTTTCAAACAAGTTTTTTTGAACCTTTTTTGGATGTAGTTATCACTATAACTCAAAACTATCAATATGCAAAGATACGGTTTGAGTACAATATACGAACAAAAAAGGGGTCTAATTTTGTTTACGAAATTTAAGAAGCACACTAAAAGTGTATTTTTAGACCCAAACTCACCACCATTTCATTTAAGAGAAAAGGTAAACATTATTCTCTCACCCTCTCTTTACTGGGTAGCAAAAGTGACCTTACCTGTAAAATATCTAAGAGATGTCAAAAAACTTCTACCGTCACTTTTTGAAGACACATTGCCTGCTGGAGACTATAGTTACACTGCCTATAAAAGCGGTGATGCATTTTTTATCTTTGCCTATCAAGATCAATGTATTTTAGATATTTTGGCTGAGAAAAAAATCGCTCTTTTACATGTAGCAAATATCTATTTTGCACAAAGTGAATTGGGGCACATTCCCAGTCCTGTTAAAATCAATGCTTCACAAAGTATCTATGTCAAAGATGAGATTCTTCTGTTAGTTCCTTCCAGCTGGGTGTCAAAGAGTGTTGATTTGGACATAAGTGAGGTAAAACTTTCAAGACATAAAGTGACTTTGGCGCAATTTGGACATAACATAGATAACAAAATTTTAAAAAAAATAGCCATTGTAATGAGCGCTATACTACTACTTACGGCTACGGAATACTTGATAACGGCTCAAAAGTTAGCACGCATCACAGAATCAAAAGAGACACTTTTTGCTAAATATAATTTACATTCAACAATGATACAAAATCAGTCTATCTTGAAAAAATATGATTCTCTTCATACGAATCAAATGAAACTAAGAACTAGCATCGCCTCCATTTTGACATTAGAACTTGAACCCTCCCAGAGGCTTTCACAACTAAAATATAAAAACAATGTCTTAGAGGCTGAGTTTAGTGGCGTTGAAAAAGGAAAAGAATCGCGCATCAACGAAGTATTAAAAACCAAAAATATAGACTTTAAATCATCGTTTAAAGATAAATTTTGGTATGTAGAGATTTCACTATGAATCGAATCAACCCTTTGCATATCGGGCTGTTACTGGTTGCAATCTTGATATTTTTAGTCATAAACTTATCCTCTATAAAACATGAATTAGAAGTGGCTAAAGAGTCATATACACAAACAGAAGCACTATCAACGCGACTAAGTGGACTTAAAGAAATATATGAAGATAAAGAAAAAATAGCACTTTCCTTAAAAAGAATTTTGGAACACACATCGTTAAAATCAGCAAAAATAGAACAAGAATTGAAAACAACACAGATGACAATACATTCACAAGACATAGATATAACGGCACTAAACGCTTTGATGAGCCAACTTTTAAACGGCGCATACACCATAAGCGCACTAAAAATTACAAAGATTAACCAAACACACGCCAGCATGTATATAGAGATAACATGGTAAAAAAACTCTATAAATTTTTTGGATATTCTGTGTTCTTTATCGTGACACTTATGTATTTTACGCCCAAAATCAGTTTGTACTATTTTTTAGAGACAAAGTTAAATCACTTTGCTGTAGTGATTGATTCTGAAGAAGCGATAGACAATGGTTTTACGCTTAAAATCAACCATCAAACCGTCTATTATGAGTCAATTCAAAGTGCCACAATAAAAGAGAGCACACTTAAACTTTTGATACTCTATAATGCGCTGAATCTCCAAGATATTACACTCTCTAGTGCGGCTAAGTCCTTTGTTCCGCTGCATATTGACACGGCAACGATAACGTACACTCTGTTTGACCCACTGTACATAAAAGCAGCTATGGATGGTGAATTTGGTAAGGCACATGTGAGATATAACCTACTTGAAAGAACACTGCATCTTGAACTATTTCCTTCTGAATTGATGTTGAAATCTTATGTGAACACGCTTAAAAATATGCGTAAAAGCAAAGAGGGAGAGTTTACTTATGATAAAACTATCTAACGCTAAATTGCTCCAAATTTTTACCAATCTGCTCATACTTTTAGCTTTGTCAAAAGCCATATCTCTTATAGCTTTGTGGTATTTTCCAAGCAAAGGGGTGAATATAAGCATTAAAGAGAATTATCAGCCGATGTATCAAAGGGTAGACTTTTCAAATATGTTTGCCCCAACACAGAGTAAAACAAACATGACCCAAAGTGGGTTGGTCAATCCCAATAACATAAGCATCACAAGTATGGTCTTGAAGGGATTATACGGAAGCAACTCCAAAGGTTATGTGGTTGTCGCTATGAAATCATCTCCCACACTGACCTCTATTGTCGAAGTATCGCAAGAATATCAAGGGTATCTGCTCAAATCCATATTGGCTTCAAGTGTCGTTTTTTCAAAACAGAACAAAGAGTATGTGCTTATGATGGAAAAGGTAGAGACTTTGCCATTCATGAATGAAAACGATAAAGATGTATCGCATAATGTTTCTCGTGAAGATATAAAAATCTATTCTAAAGACCCAGAAAGCATATGGAAAGATATTGCGATAGAGGAAGTCAAAAACAACAATAAAATATCAGGTTTTAAGGTAACCAACATAAATCCTCAATCGAAATTTGCATCTTTAGGGCTCAAAAAAGAAGATGTCATCACCAAAGTCAATAATGTTTTGCTAACTTCTTACAAAGATGCCATAGATGTCTACAACAACTTAGACACCTTGCATACCGTACAAATCATACTCTTAAGAGAAAACCAAGAGAAGGAATTAGTCTATGAAATTCATTAGGTTTGTTTTTTTAATGCTTAGTTTAATGCTGGCATTGTCGGCACGAGAACAGGTTAATATCAACTTTTCAAATTTGGAAATAACAGATTTCATCAAATTGGTATCTAAAATTACCCATAAAAATATTTTAATCAACAGTAAAGTCAACGGAACGGTTGACTTTGTCAGTGCCGCTCCTGTGTACGATGATGAACTTTTAGGTGTCTTAGTCTCGGTATTAGAATCCAAAGGGTTTACACTCATAGAAGATGGCTCCTTCTATCAGATAGTACCTTCAACAGAAGCAGCACAAAACAATGTAAGAGTTGTAAAACCAGGGCAAAGTCTCTTTGGTCCATTAATGGCTACTCAAGTCATCGTTATCAAGGATGAAGATGTGGATATCGTAGCCGCAAAGATTCGTTACTTTATCTCTAAAACAGCCAAATTGATGACAATGAAAGAGAGCAACACACTTTTAATCACCGATTATCCTAAAAATATTGAGACGATAAAAAAAGTCATTCAAGACATCAGTAGCAATAATCAATCCATCGTAAAAATCATTCCTATTCAATTTGCAGAAATAAAAAAACTTCAGGCAAAACTGATTGATATCTCAAAATCACTGTTTAATCCACATATAAGTTCAGAACTCGTTAAGATTGTTTTAGACGAAAACACGAACTCCATCATTATTGTTGCCAACGAAAAAAACGCACAAGCGGTAGAAGCATTAATCGAAAAACTCGATATTGCATCCAATATTAGTAATAGTGTTCAAATTTTCAATCTTAAAAACTCTGATGCTAAAGCAGTTTTGGCTAGTTTAACCGAGATCATCTCCAAACAAACCTATGCCGATCCTTTATTAAAACCAAATGTATCAGCCAGTGAAGAGATCAATGCCATTATTACTGTCGGTGAACCTGAAATTATCAAGGGTATCAAATATATTATAGATGAGCTAGATATCGAAAAGTATCAAGTGTATGTTCAGGCTAGGATTATCAACATTAACAAGCAAAATGCAGAGAGTTTAGGTGTAAAATATGGTTTTGCGGCAGGAGATGTTTCTGCGTCAGGGCTCTATGCCATGAGTGCGAACTTTGGTTCGGCTGCTTTAACATCAGCTGCATCAGGAGCTATTTTTGACTATCTTGGTGCCCTAGGCACTGGTGCAAGAAGTGGACTCGCTTTGGGAGCTACCTTAGATTTTTTAGAGACCAATGGTGCGTCGCAAGCGATATCCAATCCATCCATACTGTGTGTCAATAATAAAGAATCTTCTATTTATGTTGGAAACACCATCTCTATTTCAAGTGGTTCAACCGTTGGGACTACAGGTTTACCGACGGTTTCTTACAAAAGAGAAGATGTTGGACTGACACTCAAAATAAAACCTCGCGTTTCATCGGTTGACAAGGTTACTCTCGATGTGGAGACGATTTTAGAAACGGTCATCGATAATGGATTGGATGGTGGCGTTCCAGTAAGACAACCTGTCACCTCCAAACAAGAGGTAAAAACCCAAGCAATTTTACGACATGGGGAGAGCATTATCATAGGAGGGCTTGTCAAAAGCTATGACTCTAAATCAAAAACTAAAATACCCGTTCTTGGATACATTCCTATTGTTGGAGAGTATCTGTTTTCATCTTCTCAAACTTCGTATGAACAAGACAATCTCATCGTCATCTTAACGCCTTATGTCGTAGACCAAAGTGAAAAATTGTCTAAACTTCAAAAAGATTTAGGCATATTGGCAACCATTCAGAAAGAATATGACAAAAAAGTTTTTAAAAGAATAGAAGAAAGAGGCAAAGTAGAAGCGTCAGATATAGACACTATTGAATCACTTAAGAAAGATACAATAGATGTCGATCCAGTAGATGATGTATCGGGAGAAAAATAAATGCTCGCTTTAGAGCCTCTTCACAACATAAAACTTGACGTTTATGAGCCAGAGGGTATTGAAACCGATGTTAGTGTCAAAAACTACCTACTGTTTAGCAAGCTAGAGGATAAAGTCTGTGCCTTTATGTGCGAGAACTACCTTGTTCAAGCAAGTAATTTTTATACCAAGTTAGATCATAAATATCCTCTTTATATGCTGGATGAAGACTCCTATGATAAGCTTTATAACCGCTTTTTAGAGCTAAAATCTGATAAAGCCATAGAGCTGATGCAAGAGAATCAAGAAGAGAGTGAAGAAGAACTCTCTTTAACTGATTTCTTGCGTACCAGCTCCGATATTTTAACCTCAGAAGAATCAGCTCCGATTATTAAATTTGTGAATGCTCTTTTTTATCAGGCCATTAAAAAGCGAGCTTCAGATATTCACATAGAAGTAAGGGAAAAACGCGGAGAAGTGAGGTTTCGCATAGACGGCATGCTTATTAAAAATGCTGATTTAGATAAAAAAGTAGTCAATCTCATCATCAGCCGTATAAAAATCATCTCAAATCTTGACATCTCAGAAAAGAGAATTCCACAAGATGGTCGAACACAGATAAAAATAGCAGGAGAAACCCTCGATATCCGTGTTTCTATCCTCCCTACTTTCTATGGAGAGAGAGTGGTGATGCGACTTTTGATGCAAAGCTCTCAGATACCGAGCATTGATGAACTCGGCTTTGATAACGAAATACTAGACGATGTTCGAAAACTGCTTCGCTCCTCTCATGGCATCATACTGGTGACTGGACCCACAGGTAGTGGTAAAACAACATCACTTCACTCATTTTTACGAGAGATTGAAGAGCCTGAAAAAAACTTACTCACTGTAGAAGACCCTGTTGAGTATAAATCAGACAATATCGCACAAATTCAAGTCAATGAAAAAGTGGGGCTTACCTTTGCGGCCGCTCTTCGCTCCATTTTACGACAAGACCCTGATATCATTATGATTGGTGAGATTCGTGATGAAGAGACGGCCTCCATCGCTATTCGTGCAGCACTGACTGGGCATATGGTTTTCTCCACGCTTCACACAAACTCAGCCGCAGCAACCATCTCAAGACTCTGCGATATGGGAGTCCAACCCTTTTTAATCTCCTCAGCACTTCTTGGTATCCTCGCGCAAAGACTGGTGCGTATTTTATGCAGCGAATGTAAAGAAGAAGATGTCGTGGCCGAAGAGTTTAGCGAGTATTACCACTTAGACAAGAGTGCTAAAATATATAAAAGTGTGGGGTGCAAATCTTGCAATTATAGTGGTTATGTAGGACGACGCTCCATTGGAGAACTTTTGGTCATGAACGACAGGGTAAGAGAGTTACTGGTTAACACAACAGACGAACATACCATCAAAATAGCACTCGAAAAAGATGGATTAAAGACAATAAGTTTTCAACTTTTACACATGCTTATGAATGGTGAGACATCATTAGATGAAGCCATTAGAATCGGTTTAGCCCATGAGTAACAAAGCTTCACGTGCCTTTACCCTCATAGAGGTTATGGTTTCTGTGATGATTATTTCAGTCGTGATAACTGCTCTGATTCAAATGTTTTCAAACAACACACATCTCTTTTCACAGCTAAAAAAACAGGCTACAACAAACGCCTACGCTTCACTCTTTCTATCCAATCATGATTATGGTTTTGAATCAAAAAATGTTCATTTAGATACGGTATTGAGTGATTTTAAAGTGGAAGGTGAATTAAGAAAAACGCTAAAAAATACTCAAGTGAAAATACTCTACCAAAGAGTAAAGCAGATAGATATACGTAAAAATGACGATGAAAAAAGTCACGCAAACCTCGCTTTTGAGATAGGCAAAAGCATCTTAAAACTCAATGACTCATCCATAGCACTTATGAGAATCAGGATGGAGTAGATGAAAAAAGGTTTTACACTGATAGAGTTACTTATCGCCGTTACACTTTTGTCGGTTATGATGCTTTTTTTATACCAAAGTTACGCCTCTCTTAATGATTCAAATAGCTTTTACCAAAAAGAGGTAACGCACTTAGAACAAGAACACTTGATCAAAAAAATTATCTTTTTAGACTTCTCTTTGGCTGTCAACCCATCCATAGCTATTTTAAATCAAGATAAAAATGAGGATGCCGTGCTAATGCAAAGTGCTCATTCTTTGCATAAAATGTATAACCCTTACATTACCTATATCATAAAAAATGCCAAACTGTACAGACTAGAATCACTCAAACGTCTTACCTATCCTCTACGGCGTGATAGTGAATTTAGTGTAGATTATATCGGCGAAGTAGATGGTTTTAGAACGTACACTTCATCACGTGAAATGGAAAATACATTGTTAGTTCATGTCAATTTTAAAAATGCAAATGATGTTTTACTTAAAATAAAATCACTACAAAATTAAAAACTAGCTTTTTCTAAAACGAAGCAGAACTTTTTTATTTAACGCTCATTATTTTTTCTTGTGTTATAATGGGAAAGTCTATCGTTATACATGCTCCACCTCCAATATTCTTGCCACTTATCGTTCCTTTAAAATGTTTTTCAATAATTGTCTTTGCCATATACAACCCAAGCCCTGTTCCAGTGATACCTTTACTTGAGACATAAGGTTCAAACATTGTTTTAATAATATTCGGTGCTATACTTCCCCCATTATCAACAATAGAAAATCGATACATTGCTTTGAGTGCTTTGTATTCACAAATTATGATAATTTTCCCATTTTCACTTTTATCTTCCAAAATAGCATCTTTTGAGTTAGAGATAATCGAAAGTAAGACTTGCACCAGCTCGCTTCCATAAATGAAAAATTTTTTATCATCTTTGAGTGTAATTTCCAACTTGATTTTGTACATTTTTAAAATAGGATCCGCTAGGGATTCGAGCTGTTCACAAATCATCGATGCCGTGTGCCACTCTTTTTTAACCTCAGGTTTAAAAAAGTTCTTAAAATCCTCAATGGTATCAGAGAGGTAATTGATATTGCGATCAACCACCCCGATGTCTGTTAAAAATTCTTCATCTTGTTTTTTGGCATTAAGCGCAACGATGCGCATTTTACTGATAACCATCCCAATAATGGAAAGCGGTTGCCGCCATTGGTGGGCTATCATGCTGAGCATCTCTCCTATAATTGCAGAACGTGCTTGGATAATGATGAGCTCTTCCGAAGCCAAATAACGCTTTACTGCTTCATCTACTTTATCATTTAACGTCAAGTTTAAAGCACCAAGCTCTAATGCGGTTTGCTTACCAATGTGCAAGAGAGCATCAAAGGTCTCTGAGTAGCGGTGATCAGGAGCATTCTTGATTTTAGAAAAACTTGCTTGCGGATGGAGTTTGTTTTTAGGGGGTTGCGTGACCTCTTTTAACCCTAAGACGGTCATCGTTTCATTGAGTAAAAAGTTGCACTTATGGTCTGAATCGTGAAAGAATTCTCCATAAGTAAAAAATCCTGTTGTTGGAGCAATGGAAGAAAGCCCTTCAAACTCATTGTTTGCATCTTCACCTAAAAAATTTTTTCGTGTCATACAGGAAAACACCATCACCTTCTCAGGACCAAACTCTGCCAAATCTGCGATAATCTCTCTAGCATCCGCCAAAATCGCATCAATATCACCAAAGCCAAATTGGATGATTTCACCCTCGGAGATATTGCCCGCAAAGACGACCGAACCATCGCCATTTAAACGAATGGGAGCCCTTCCTATCAAGTGCCCTTCTTTATAAAATACAAAAGGAAATTCGATACCACCTTGCGGGAGTTTTTGTGCTAAAGCAGATCCCAAATATTTTCGGTATAACTCAAGCACCGAAATGTTATCAACTGTGTAAACACAGTTTTTATCGGCACGTGTTACTTTAAATTTTGGACCCATAGGTGCCCAATTAAAACTTTTTGTATGATAGACTTCTAACGTATCGCTGATAAGATAACCTACAACGATGGATTTTGATTTGATGTGCGTATCGCAAAAGATAAAACTCTCCTCATAGCGTCCATTATCTCCTGCCAATCCTCCTGCGACCACTAAAGAAGGTGCTACTGAGTTTACCCCATCCATTAAAAAATCTCCATTGGTCACAATGCCATCGGCTACAATAATGGCTACTTTTGCACCCACCTTCACCCCTTCATGAGCTATCATTTGTCCTGCTTTAAAAGAGTCTTGCTCTGCTGAAAAAAGCTCAATGGCTAATGTGGTACTTTCAAAAGTCGTTAATGAGAGTACAAACGAATGTACCATCACCTCTGTTTCAAAGATCTCTCCATCTGTGCTCGAACCCATAATCGAGGCTTGAGGCAAAAGTATTTTGATGCAATTTAATATCTCTTGATTGATAGCTTGATCATCAATACCAGAATAACACATGACAAAAATATTGGATGCCAACCTCAGCTCTTTTTGAGCGATAAACACTTCAAAATCTTCATGTGAAACAAAACGATAGGTGTATATTTTCATAATGCTTTCTCCTCAAGAACAATAGAATAACCTATGTTACTGTGTGTCACAATAGCACTCTCCCCAATTTTATGCCTTAGTTTTTTAATGAGTGTTTTAACAGAACTCTCAGCCGCAGGCTCAAATTCCCACAGATAGCTTTCAATAACACTTTTGCTCAAAATATTATTTTCATTTTTAATCAGTAAACACAACAGTGCCAACTCTTTTTGGGTCACATCGATGATTTTACGGCTAGAGGTTGCATAAACAACTTCATCTATCAAATCAAACGAAACCCCACCTTTAAGTACATAAGTTTTTGAAGAGCGATTTTCTATAAGCTCAATAGAGTGTTGCAGGGTAAAAAATAATTTTTCAAGCGAAACAGGTTTTCTCAAATACGCATCAAGCCCCAAAGGGACAGCTGCATGTAAAAAATCTTTTTCAAAACACGCGGTTAAGAAGATAGCTGAAATCGCTGAGCGCTCAGAGCGTATTTTTTTAATAAAATTAATGCCATTGGTTTTTGGCATATACAAATCCGTGATGATAATATCGATAGGGTGCTCTTCAATAATCTCATACGCCTCTTTTGCAGATAAAACAGCGTAAACTTTTAAAAAATAGCGTTTAAGAATGGAACTTAGGTAGTCTAAAAACTCTTTTTCATCGTCAACACATAAAATTGTGTAGCGATTGCAACACGACATAACGCCTAAATCTAACATGGTGCATCCTTTATCAAGAGGCAAAATAATACGGGCGAGTTTCACTATAGCGCAATAATTGCTTTTTTATGCTATGTATTTTGAACTACTAAACCACCGCAATTCACCCCTTTTTTAGTAACCAAAAAATAACCATTTAACATTATGATGGTAGCAACAGACCCTCGTGCTTGATACAAGCTTGTAAATACTTTTTACTTATTAAGGAGTTCATTATGAATCGTTTTAAATTGGTTATGGCTTTTTTTGTCTCACTCTCTTTATTTACAACATCCATGTTTGCTGAAGTTATCAGCACAAAACAATTATTGCATGCGTCACCCTCAACTGAGAGCATCGATAATTTTTTGAATAAACAAGAGGTGCAAGAAAAACTTTCTATGCTGGGGGTTAGTAGCGAGAATATACACGCAAGAATCGCTGCACTAACGGATGAAGAAATTTCTCAAATTAGCAAAGAGATAGATACACTGCCATCGGGTGCTGGCGCTGGAGGTATTTTAGGTGTTATTGTGTTTATATTCATTGTTCTTTTGATTACTGATATTTTAGGGTATACAAAAGTTTATGGCTTTACGAAAAGTGTACAGTGAAACATCTACTGTTATGCGCAGTTGTAGTACTTTTTGCAGGCTGCGCTTCAAAAAATTATGATTATTTATTAATGGATAAGTCAATTTTGGAGTCCAAAAAGCTCTCTTTAGCCGTTTACCCACAAGATGAGTACTTTTGTGGTCCCTCTTCTCTAGCAACCTTATTAAATCATCAACATATTGATTTTATTTATGGGGATGTTATAGGAAGTACATTTACTCCTGAACTTAAAGGAACACTCCAAGTTGAGATGAAAGCAACGGCAAGACATTATGGATTAATTCCTTATGAAATCAATCAAAACCTAAGTGCTGTTTTAAGTGAAGTATCCAATAACAGACCGGTATTGGTTCTATTTAACTTAGGTCTTCCTGCTATACCTGTGTGGCACTACTCTGTTGTCACAGGTTTTGATACAGATAAACAACAAATCTATCTTGCTGGAACAACAACAAATCCAACATGGATGAGATTTGATGAGTTTGAAACCTTTTTTGTTAGAGGCGGAAGTTGGGCTATTGTCGCACTAAAACCACCATTGTTACCCGTGGCTTCAAGTGAAAAAGAGATAATCAATGCTATTTCTGACATGGCAGAAGTTGGATACAAAGAGCAAGCCAAACTAACAGCGATAAATTATGTCAAACAACATCCTTTATCGTATTTAGGTGCTATGATATTAGGCAATATCCATTTTAACATGAAGGAGCATTCTCTTTCAACAGCAGAATACAAGCGTGCCCTTGTTTTAAAACCCAATGATGCCGTTGCTCTTAATAATATTGCTCAATCTTTGATCAAAGAAAACAAACTTCATGAAGCAAAATTATATGCACTAGAAGCTGTGAATGCAGGCGGTATCTTTGTTGTAGAATCTCAAGCTACACTTGAAGAGATCAATCGAAAACTTCAAGAGTAATGCATTTCAAATCTTTACATGTAAGGTTTTTCCTTACATGTAAAGAACCCCATAAAATAACTAAAAAATAACCTAAGTATCTTATGATGTTTACATGTAAAAGATCATGCAAGCGTTCTTCAATACAAAGAGTTCTTGTGTAGCGCTATTTTGCATAAGGTGTATTTTCATGCTCTGCGAACAACCCAATATCTAACGACCTACATAAAAGGATATATCATGTTCAACCAAGACAAAACTCACTCAAATGACCCTAAAAAAGCGTCTGTAAGCACAGAGCCAAAAAAAGATACGCTTAAAGTAACTGAGCCAAAGAAAGATGAGCATAAAGATGAGCATAAGAAAGTGGAAGCGACCAAAAAGTGAAAACAATGTCTGATGCACACGTCATCACATTGAAAAACTCTTTTTTAGTAGCATCCCTTAGCCTTGCTACATTGTTAGCACTTAACACACCAGCATTTGCTTCTAATGCAGATGAGACAATAGAGTCATCGTTCAAAAAAAGTTATGTTTATCGAACGTACTTAAAAGATGAAAATATCAAAATTACGTCAAAAGAAGGTGCTGTTGTGTTGTCCGGTGAAGTCTTTGATGATGCGCACAAACCTATGGCTGAAAATACCGCTGAAGAACTCTTCGGTGTCAAAAGCGTTGAAAATAAAATCGTTATACGCGAAGATCGTTTAGCAGCAAACTCTGATACATGGATACGAATGAAAGTGCAAACAGCGCTTGTCTTTCATACCCAAGTGAGTGCTAGCAAAACAGAAGTCTATGTTACTAACGGAGTTGTTACGCTTAAGGGTATTGCTACAAGTGAGGCAAGAAGAGATCTTACCACTGAATATGCCAAAAAAGTTGAAGGTGTTAAGAGTGTTCTTAACCATATGAAACTTGTAAAACCTGAAACGATGGCAGAAAAAATTGACGATGCGTCTATCACGGCTCAAGTAAAAATGACCTTAGTTGTTCATCGATCTACTAGTGCAATGCGTACCAGTGTTAAAACGAAAGATGGTGTTGTAACGGTAGGTGGAAAAGCACAAAACTATGCTGAGATAGACTTGGTTACCAAGCTTGTCGAGGATGTTGATGGTGTTGCTTACATTGTCAATACCATGAGTGTTGATAAAAATTAACTAAGGAGCTCCCATGTTATATACCGTAGCACTTTTACTTATCATTGCATGGGCCTTGGGTCTCGTTACGAGTTATACCATGGGAGGATTTATACACCTCCTTTTGGTTATAGCATTTGTCGTCGTACTCATTCGAATTATTCAAGGTAGACGCGTCTTATAAGAATTCTAACAATCTATACATTAAAGGAAACAGCATGAATGATAAAGCACTTTATATCGAAAAAATCGAAACAGAACTTAAGGAATGGAAAGCAGAAATTGAGCTTTTTAAAGCTAAATCTTTGTCTGCAACGGCTGATGCAAAAATTAGTATGAATGAAAATATCAAAGTATTTGAAGCAAAAGTAGAAGAAGCAAAAGTAAAACTAGCAGAGTTAGTAAAATCAACTGAAAACACTTTTGATGCAATGCGAAAAACATTTGAAATCAAATGGGAAATTATCAAAACAGCAGTTGTGGATACTACCAAAAAATTAAACGCTTAAACTACATGTAAAGAGAGTTTTAGCTCTCTTTACTGCTATCTACTTATAAAAATCGATAAACTTTTAGCCTACATTCATCCTCAATCATAATGTTATCTGACTTATTAGAAGACTTAAATATCTAAATCAGGTACCTGTATTTCTATCCAAAAAAGTTTCAAGTTCATCTTCAGAGATAGGAGTACTAAACAAATACCCTTGAAAGAAATGGCAACCATTTGAAAGGAGAAACTCTTTTTGTGCGTCTATTTCTACGCCTTCTGCGATAACTTTTATTTCCATCCCATCTCCCATAGCAATGATGGTACGAACTATAGTTTCATTGTTTTTACTTCCAGGAATGTTATCGATAAAAGATTTGTCAATTTTGAGTTGACTGAGTGGAAGTTGTGTAAGATACGATAACGAAGAATAACCTGTTCCAAAATCATCCATAGAAAAGCTCACACCCAATTTTTTGAGTTCGCTCATCTTCTCAATACTCCCAACGATATCTTCCAACACAAGGTTTTCGGTTAATTCAAATTCTAAAAGAGCTGGATTGATACCACTTTCTTTAAGTACGCTTTCTACTTCTAAGACATAGTTTGGCTGCCTAAATTGTCGCGTACTCACATTAATTGCCATGTGAAGAGTTTTCCTGTCTGGGTATTGCTCCCACTGCTTAAGCTTAGCGCATGCCATTTTCAGTACCCACAAACCAATAGGTAAAATCAATCCACTATCTTCTGCATGTGGTATAAAATCAAAAGGCGTCACAAGTCCTCGCTTAGGGTGTTTCCATCGTATAAGGGCTTCAACCCCAATGCACACGCCTTTTTTATCAAGCTGTGGTTGATAAAAAAGGCAAAATTCTTGAAGTGCGATAGCGGAATGAAGGTCTGAGTCTAGGATCGTGCGTAAATTTATCGCTTCTTGCATTTTAGGGTCAAAAAAACAAAGGGTATTGCGACCTGCATCTTTAGCTTGGTAAAGCGCAATATCAGCATGTTTAAAAAGTTCTTCGACGCTGCTACCTTTTTGAAGTAAGGATATACCAATACTTATTTTACAACTGTATTCAAAGCCATTCAAATCAAACGGTTTTTCAAAAGTCTTATAAATGTTTTGACCAAACTGCAATGCCATAGCGGCTGCTTCTGTACTTTTCTCACTAAGACCACTTAAGAGAATCATAAATTCATCACCACCTTGGCGACCTACGGTATCACCAAAACGCATATTTAATTGCAAACGCTTTGAGATTTCAATGAGCAACAGATCTCCAACATCATGACCTCTGGTATCATTGAGCAATTTAAAATGATCAACATCAATAAAAAAAAGTGCACCACAAATGCCATTTCGTTCCACCGCACCAATAGCTTGAGATAAACGGTCCTGTACCAAACGACGATTGGGTAATTTGGTGAGTGCGTCGTAATAGGCAAGTGCATGGACGGTAGCTTCAAGCTCCATTTGAGCTTGTTTGTGTGAGGAAATGTCACCCAGTGTGAGATGAACTATGATTTCATTATGCGTATCGCGTTGAATAGATATATCCAAATGTACCCAAAAAGGAGTACCATCGCCCTTTGTCATCCGCAGTTCGCATGCTTGTATTGTATGCGTTTTAATGAGTTTTTGGCAGTAAAGATACCAGATGTCTTGGTCTTCACGGTAAATACATGTCTTGATAGACTGACCTAGCAGTTTGCTTTTAGGTATCGCCAGTAATTTTGCCATCGTGAGGTTAACTTGAATAATGTCTCCCTCTTCATTGAGAGTACAATACCCAACAGGCGCAAATTCATAAAGGTCCAAATAGCGTTTTTTCGTGCTATGAAGTTCTTCTTTACTCTCTCGTAACTCCTCATTTTGGACTTCAAGTTCGATTTGATGAATGCATAATTCTTGCAGTTCTTTTTGAACCATGTGAAGAGAGCTCTCTTTTTCGTGCGAATGGGTCTTTTCCCAAAAAAGCCGTTCTGCTTTTGCGCGCAACAAGGGTAAGGTGTTTTCAAGAACACGTCTATTTTTCATTCATGCACGCCCAGAGAACAATCAACCAAACGCTCTGTTGTAGCTATTGCATACAGTTTACCCATTTCATCCACAAGCGCCGTTGCAGTAATCCAAATACTTTTCATTGACCCATCCTTCGCAAGTCGCTCTGTAAAATAAGGAGCTAAAATTTCATGACGACTGAGTTGAATGATTTTTTCTAATGCTTCATTACGTATGGATTGAGGTAAACGATCGTTCATCGTTAGTGTTAATGCCTCTGCTTCATTCCAGCCGTATATCTGCGTTGCACGTTTATTCCATGCAAGAATATTTCCCTCTAAATCATGCAGAATAATGGCATCATTGGCATCATTTACAATTACAGCCAAACGACGTAACGCTTTAATTTCTGTAATATCCACAAAACTCACCACCACCCCTTCAACGACATTTTCTAGGGTTCGATAGGGAATAATATGCATCATATACCACTTGCCTGTTGTTGAACATACTTTTATTTCTTTAGTGACAAGGGTGTCGAGGACCGTTTGTGCATCGGCTTGCAATGAGGTGTAATTTACGAGATTGGGGACGATATGACCTATGGAGCGTCCGATGTCCACTGTAATAAGATTGATAATGAGTGCACACGACGGAGTAAAGCGCATCACATGAAGCTTTTTATCTAAAAAGAGTGTAGCAACACCTGTGCCAGAGAGTAAATTGTTCATGTCATTATTGGCTTGAGAAAGCGCGATAATTTTTGTTTGAAGTTCGGAATTCACCGTGGAAAGTTCTTCATTAAGGGATTGCATCTCTTCTTTAGAGGTTTCAAGCTCTTCGTTGGCTGATTGGAGTTCTTCGTTAATCGATTGGAGCTCTTCATTCACAGACTGCAACTCTTCTAACGCTGTTTCCTCGTTGTTAACATGACCATTTTTTCCTTGTCCACCAGCCTCGCTGTAGAGATAAAGCTTATCACCTCCAGCGTTAATAAAAACATTTGCTAAAGGCTGCTTGTTTTGTTCACGCACCAATGGCATGCTCGATGAGGCAAAACGTCTGCTCTCCAAGGTAGGAAGGGGCATCACATGCTCTATCAGCTTTCGTCTTGGATCACTAGGATTGACAATACAACGATAGAGTTTTGATTTTTGATCTATCGCTGAAAAAAGATGCTCAAATTCACCTACACCCTCAGAAGCGCCTAAAAAAAGTACGCCATTAGGGTTGAGGGCATACTGAAATAAGGGGATAATTTTTTTTTGCAAAGAAGGATTCATATAAATTAAAAGATTGCGACAACAGATAAGGTCAAGTTTTGAAAAAGGAGGGTCTCTGGTAATATTTTGTTCAGAAAAGATGACCATATCACGGATGTTTTTATTGATTCGGTATGTTTTACCATCAGACCCTAGTGTAAAATAAGAGGCAAGGCGTTTTGGAGAAACATCTTCTGTTATGTCAGAAGTATAAAGACCTGAACGCGCATTTGAAATAGCTCGCTCATCAATGTCAGTTGCAAAGATTTGAACCGAAAACGAGAATTTAGAAGCCTCTTTGTATTCTGCTAAGAGGATGGCTAAAGAATACGCTTCTTCACCACTTGAACACCCACAAGACCATGCTCGGAAAGGATTGCGCATCGATTTATTCATTAACAGTTCAGGAATGATTTTTTCCAATACTTCAAAGGCATTTTTATCGCGAAAAAAATGCGTAACGCCTATCAAAATATCTCGAAACAACGCTTCAACTTCATCAGGAGTTGTTTGCAAATAACTTACATACTTTTCCAATGACTTAATGCCTACAACATCGATCCGTCTTGCAATGCGACGATGAATTGTATTGGGTTTGTACTGTGAAAAATCATGACCGGTTTTTTCGCGAAGCAAGAGAAAAATCTTCTCAAGTCCTATCTCATCGTTTGGGACAAGATTCAAAGGGGTTTCTGATAAAAAGGTTTCTTTTGTATGCAAGATATATTTTATAAGTGCAACACCCATTTCTTCTGGTGCCAAGGTATAATCAACCAAACCTGTTTCAATAGCACTACTGGGCATACCAACTGACTGAGAGGATGCTATGCTTTGCGCCATAACCATACCGCCATTTTGCTTGATACTCACAATCCCCTTAGTTCCATCACTCCCTGTACCGGAAAGGATTATTCCAATGGCATTTTGGTTTTGGTCTTTGGCTAAAGCGTTAAAAAAAAAGTTAATGGGGAGACGTTGCCCCCCTTTTTTTATTGGATTTGATAAGCGCAATGCCCCATCAATGAGAGAAAGATTGTGTCCAGGAGGGATGATATAAATGCAATTTGGTTCCACCATCATGCCCTCTTTTATTTCAAAAACACTCATTGGTGTATAGTTGCTGATAATTTCTACAAGGCTACTCTTAAAATCAGGAGAAAGATGCTGCACCAATACAAAAGCACATGGAATTGAACTTACTGGCATATTAGAGAAAAAAGCTTCAAAAGCAGCCAGCCCACCAGCAGAAGCACCAATACCAATAATGGGAAATGTTTTTGCACGTATCCCTTTGTGGAGAACATGGCCTTTTTTTTGTGACATCATTGTATCTCCATGCAAAATATAAGCGTTACGTCACAGTATACTCTTATATAGCCACTAAAGAAGGAATTGTTATGAAAAGTGAAATGGATAGATACAACTAACATTTGGTGCAATCCACTTTGGTTTAATAATCGAAGTGGATTTTTTTAAAACATAAAATTTTCTACCTAAAAAATTTTCATTCAACTACAATCACATAACTACTGTTTCTATCCGCAGTTCCTTCCATGTGTTGAATACAACCAAGCTCCAACAGCTCTGTCAAATCTCTTGAGGCTGTTGCCACTCTCGTGTGGATTTGAAACCAATGCCTCTTTTTCTAAAGCGGTTAAAAACCGTTTTGGCAGGAGCCCACGTGCGTATGAAAATCTAAAAGTGACGTATGCTCAGATTATGGATTGGGTGGTGAGTGAAGGTGTTGGACTTCGTGATGCGCCTTTGTTTGAGAAATACCTCAACCGTGATCCTAGACGCACCAAACCTGAGAATTTGAGTACGGAGATATACGTACCCATCGTATAATTATCTTTACATGTAAAGCTTTTTTAGCTGTTAAAGATACATAGCATTGACGCAGTAATTTACGGTTTTCTCCCCGTCAATAAGAAGATGGGATACTCCCCATAAGGCTTCTTTGCTACGCTGACGATTTCGATATTTATATCCTCAAAACCTGCTTGTTTTGCCCAAGAAGCAAAGGTGTCTTGCTCAAATCCAAAGTGAAATACGCCAGTATCTTCTTTGTGAAAGGAGCCATCTTCTTTGTCCAAATCCGCCAAAGCGATGGTGCCACCACTCTTGAGTAAGTGGTAAAATTTGTGAAAGAGTGCTGGCACATCTTCGACATGGTGGATGGTCATGGATGAGATGACGCCATCAAATTGCTCTTGAATTTCGGTGTTCACAAGGTCAAGTTCGAGCATTGCGATTTCGCAAGGCATGGTGTCGCATTTGGCTTTAAGTGCTTCGTTCATCGAAGCAGAGACATCCACCGTGGTGATTTTTCTCACATACGGAGCAATTTGAGAGGTCAAAAGTCCCGTGCCTGAGCCAAAATCCATCAGATGCGTATGCGTTTTATCGTACGTGATTTTTTCTAAAATCGCATCGGCGATGGTGTGGACATTGTTGACACGCGCAGCGTTTTGTTCGTAAGCATCCGCCTTGTGGGCAAAATAATCTTTCATAACCTTCCTTTTTAAAACATTCCCGAAGTATAGCAAGCCAAATGCAACAAAATGGTAAATTTTCATTTTTTGGAGAATTAGGCAAATAGAATGGATAATGGTGCTAATACTTTTTTTCGATTTGGTTTTATAATACACTTTGAAAAATAGTTTACATGTAAAGGAAATTCAATGGAAAATTTTACGTTGCAGAACCCTGTGCGTATCGAATTTGGTAAAGATAAAGAGCATTATATGGGTCAATACCTTAGTGAATATGGCATTAAGCACGTGCTTTTAGCCTATGGCAGTGAGCGTATCAAAAAAGAGGGGCTGTTTGATAGTGTGGCAAAAAGCCTTCAGCGCAAAGGCATCACCTTTTGTGAGTTAGGAGGTATCGTCAGTAACCCACTTCTTTCCAAAGTGTATGAGGGTATTGAGATGGCACAACACAACAAGGTCGATGCTGTGCTTTGCGTAGGTGGCGGCTCTGTGCTTGATAGTGCAAAGGCCATCGCAGCGGGGGCCTTGTATGAGGGCGATGTTTGGGATTTCTTTTTGGGGAAAAGTTTTATCACACAAGCGTTGCCTATTTTTGACATCATCACGCTTGCGGCAACAGGCAGTGAGATGAATTGTGGTGCGGTGGTAACGAATGAAAAAACCCAGCAAAAATACTTTATACAAGCACCTGCCTTGTTTCCAAAAGTGTCGATTATTAACCCATACCTTCAACGCTCTGTGAGTAAAGCGTATTTGGTCTACTCTGCTTCGGATGTCATCGCGCATTGTATTGAGGGGTATTTTACGGCAACAACGCACCCAACACTGATTAGCAAACAGATTGAAGCCATCATTACAACGATTATGGAGACAACAGAAATTCTCATCGAAAATCCAAATGATTATGACGCAAGAGCTGAATTTGCTTGGGCGGCAACCTGTGCACTCAATGGTTTTACGCACGTCGGTGTTGCGGGGATGAATTTTCCAAATCACATGATAGAACACGCCCTCTCCGCCATTTGCAACATCCCCCATGGGGCAGGACTCTCTATCGTTATGCCAGCGTGGATGAAGTGGTATTGCCCAAAAAATGAAGCACAATTTACACGCTTTGCTAAAGCTATTTTTGGGCTTGAAAGTGCGGAAGATGGTATCGATGCGCTAACAAACTGGTTTGATAAAATCGGAACCCCGACAAAGTTTTCTCACTATGCTATTGAAGAAAAAACACTACCTGAGATTGTGGATAATGCCGCGGACAATGACATCTATTTTGGCATGGATAAACTGTATACCAAAGAGGTTATCGCAGATATTCTTAACAAAGCGTGGTAGAACAAGCGTCTTAACGTGACAACTACATCGCTCTTGGTTTTAAAGAGGTAGGATGCCCTTCTACCTCTTTTGGTGTGTTACAAATTTGTTTTGAAAAAGGCATCTATCTTGTCAAAAGGTATTTTATCCATTTGGTCATACAAATCCACATGTACGGCATTGGGGATAATCATCAACTCTTTTGGCTCATTGGCGGCTTTATACGCATCTTCACTAAAATAGCGTGAATGTGCTTTTTCTCCAGCGATGATTAAAAGAGGGCGCGGCGAAATCTCTTTGATATAGCTCATCAGAGGCATATTCATAAAGGCTAACGGATTTGTTGCATTCCATCCACCTGTTGAATTCAGTGAACGAGCATGAAAGCCACGAGGTGTACGGTAGTAATCAAAATACTCTTTCACAAATTGAGGCTCATCTCCTTTTAGTGCTTCAGGCAATAAACGAGGTCCTGAAGCAGGTGTTCCCTTTTTGGCATCCACCCAACGTTGCTCATTTAACGCTTCAAGTGCTTTGGTACGCTCTTCAAGGCTCAGTTGATCAAAGTAGCCTTTGGACATTACTCGCGACATATCGTACATACTTGTTACCGTAATGGCTTTAATACGTTTATCTATCGCAGCAGCATTAAGCCCCATGCCTCCAAAACCGCAAATACCAATGACACCTATTTTGCTTTTATCAACAAAGGGCTGAATACCAAGAAAATCAACAGCTGCACTGATATCTTCAGAGTTGATGTCCGGTGATGAGACATTACGTGGTTCTCCACCACTTTCTCCCGTAAAGGATGGATCAAACGCCACAGCGATAAAGCCTCTCTCCGCCATTGTTTGTGCATAGAGTCCTGAGGATTGCTCCTTAACCCCACCATAAGGACCTGTAATGGCGAGTGCGGGCAGTGCTTTAGCGCTACGATTTTTTGGCATATATACATCACCGACCAAGGTGATACCATAGCGATTTTTGAAATGGATTTTTTGGTATTCTACTGTATTGCTCTTGGGAAATGTTTTATCCCATGTAAGCTCATTTGCCGCGTTGGCTTGGTGTGCACTGAGTAAAAATGTACCCAATGTAACATAGGTTAATTTCTTGATAACGTGTGAAATCTCCATAGAATGCTCCTTGCTTTTTTCAATAGTGTTCAATAGGACAAAAGCCTATTGATGCTTAAAATTATAAAAAAACAATGGAAATTTGAGTAGAAAAATCCTCCCTAAAAGATGCCTAATTCTCCAAAATTTGCATAGTATTGTTTAGAGATTTGAGATAGGCTTTTGGAGGCATGCCAAACATGCGAGCATACTCTCTGCTAAAGTGCGAAGGGCTTTCATAGCCAACTAAAAAGGCGACTTCTGAGATATCGATGCGACGAACACTGAGCATGCGTTTGGCTTCTTCAAGCCGTAGTTTTTTCTGAAATTGGATGGGCGAAAGAGAGGTAATGGTTTTAAAATTTTGGTAGAGATGGGACTCACTCATATCGATACGCTTTGCCAAGGCTGCCATATTGAGTTTTTCACTAAAATTTGTTTTGATTTCAGCAATGGCTTTTACGATTTTATTGGAAGTAGTGCCTTCCATGGCAAATTTATTTAAAAAGTAGCCACTTTTTTCATTCACGAGTATATACAAAATCTCTTTAATGATAAGGGGAGATAAGAAAGCGATATCTTCTTTTGTACCCTCTGTTAGCTTAATAAGTCTCGAAATGGGGTCATACAAGGCGGTGCTCATGGTATCAAAAAAGAGACCTTTATCTGATTTTTTTTGAAATTTCAGTTTATCGGGGTGTGCATTTTTGAGCACTTCGTAAATATCTTCAAGCGAAAAGGTAATGGTCAAGCCTATATAAGGTAGGGACTCAGATGCTTCGGTGATTTGAACAGTGGCAGGAACATGGGCTGATGCCAAAAGGTATTCATTGGTCGTATATCCGTACATCTGTTTTCCAAAGCCTACGGCTTTTGAGCCTTGCAAGATAACACATAAACACGGCTCATACATGATAGGATTAAGCTCATTGGTTTTATCGGTGAAAAAAAAACTTAAACACGGAATGGACGTTCGAAGCAGATCTGAAAAATGAGGATAAGCATGCTTTAGGAACGATAGAATATCTAAGCGGTAAGCGTCTATGGGATTTTGCATCACTATCCTTTTTTTAATCACATGATTATAAAAGCTCTTTTAAATTTCCTACTAGAACAATTCTCCAAAACAGTTGCCTAATTCTCTTTTTTTATCATTAGGCAAAAACAAACGATGTATAGCCCACCACACGAGAAGCGTCTTTGGTGCGCTCGAAACTGGTACGATAATCCAAAAAATGAGGGCTCAAACCGTGTATGCGAGCACTCATTACCATGGCTTGCACCCCACTTATTCCACATGCTTCACATCCCTCAAAGCCCTTTAAATTTAGCGAAATTATCGCTTCGATGCAGATATTATCTAAAACATTGGCTTTTTCTTGGGTATGAAAATGGCTCAAATCGGTGCTGATGACCACTAAGGTTTTTTCCATGTCTAAAAGCGTATCTATCAAAGAGGAGAGTGCTTTGATATCGACTTTGCCGTAAACGATTTCGATGACTTTGGTGTGGGGAAAATAGTGTTTGATAAAAGGCATTTGGGTTTCGGTGGAGTGTTCGGCGTGGGCTTGCGGAAGATGGGTTAAAAAAGAAAATCTTTCTTTAAGCGCGCCACACACGCTTACGTCAATGTCAAGTTCACCGCATGGGGTCTCATACGCATCGTACTGCGAGAGTGAAGCACCTTCGAGATAAACGCGGTGACTAGGCCCAATGACTACGATGCGCTCATACGTAACGTTTGAAGCACAGACGTAGGCAAGGTTGGCGGTGTAGCCACTGTAAATGTAGCCCGCGTGAGGCACGATAAGCGCACGAGGTGTGACACTGGGCAGTGGCTCTTTGATAGTGGCGTTAAAATGAGCAATGGTGTGCTTTATTTCTTCACAGGTTTGTGGGTAAAAAACACCACGTACAAAGGCAGTTCTAGTACTCATCAAAGACTCCTGCTAGTTTTGTGTTACAGTGTGGGCATCTGCCTTCTTTTAGAAAGTTTTCGACGACTTCAAACCCTTTTCGCTCTATCAAAACGCTTTTACATGTAACACACAGCGTGGCGTTTTCCACACTAGTATTTCCGATGTAGATGTGATGAAGCCCTGCATTTTTACCTATCTCGTACGCACGTCTGAGGGTTGAGAGGGGGGTGTGAGGAAGATGCTGCTCATGAAAATCGGGATGAAACGCGCTTAAGTGCCAGGGGGTATCGACACCAAGTTCTTTGGCAATAAATGAAGCGATGGCGTGAAGCTCCTCCTCAGAGTCATTTTGCGTAGGAACAATCAACGTGGTCATCTCTAGCCACATGCCGTTTTTCTTCCACGCTTTGAGGTTTTCCAAAAGAGTATGAAGTTCGCCACCTAAGCTCTTTTTGTAGTAGGTTTCGTTAAAGGATTTGATATCGACATTGAGTGCATCGATGATGCCTGACATATCCTCTACCACTTCCTTGGAAGCAAAACCATTGGTGACAAAGATGTTTTTAATGCCTTTTTGATGAGCGATTACAGCGATATCTTTGGCGTAAGGATAGAAGATAGTCGGTTCATTGTAGGTGTAGGCGATGGAGGCGCACTCGTATTTGAGTGCCATTTCGACAATGCGTTGTGGTTCGATAAACTCTTTTACATGTAAGTTTTTTTCTTGTGAGATGCACCAGTTTTGGCAAAAGGAGCATTTGAAATTACAGCCAATGGTTCCTAAAGAAAGGGCTCTTGTGCTTGGTAAAAAATGATAGAGCGGTTTTTTTTCCACAGGGTCTACATGTAAAGCGACGGGATAACCGTAAACGAGGTTTTTAAACGCACCACTTACGTTTTGATTGACCCTACACATGCCTTTTTGCCCCTGCCTTAAACGGCAATAATGCGCGCACAGTAAGCAGATGATTTTTTCACCCTCAGGTTTAAAATACTCCATCACTTCACCTTTTCCACGCGATATGTCCAAATCTCAGGATGACTCTCCAAGCATGAAGGCTCTAATCCCGCTTTTTGGCACAGTTGCGCGAAAAAATGCTCAAAGGTAGGAAGCTGTTCCCAAACTTGGGGTAAAAACGTGGCTTTGCGCCCACTTTTTTGCAAGATAACCCCGTCAATGCCAACACAAATCTTAGACTTCAAATCCTCCACGTCCACGTATTCAAGGGATTTTGGCTCGTCTAACAAAGAGACTTCTATCTTTACATGTAAAAACTCTTCAGGACTTAAAGGATAAAAGCGCGGGTCATCAAAAGCGGCCGCTTTAGCGTTGTGAATCAAATCTTCCAAAAAAGGTCGATGTGCTACCAACGAGCCGATGCACCCCCTCAAACGCCCATCAAGACTCAGTGTAACAAAAGTGGCTTTGGGTTTTGAAAGTTCGGGGTAGGTCTGTAAAAGTGCTTGGATATCGATGGTGGACGTGTGGCGAAGGGCATCTTCAATGGCACCTTTGGCAATCAAAAGTATGGGCAAGTGCATGCGAACTCCTTTAGATAGAGAATTATATGATAAAATGGTTGTAAGCAATTAAACAATGGAGATTTTAAGATGCAAGGTCGCTGGATAGGAAGTTTTATATTGGGTGTTGGATTATTTTTTTCAGGCTGTTCCATTCCTTTTATGGGAAATACAACCGATAAAGCACCCACGATTGAAGGCAGTGAAAAACGAACACCCGCTTCACGTATTGTGGTAAGTGAGGTAGATATTTTAGACCGCCCCTATACCATCTTAGGCGATGTGAATGCGAGTGATAGTGCCATGATGCCCTTTTCGAAAATCGATAAAGCCGATGTGGTCATCAAGCTTCGCGAAGTTGCCGCAAAAATGGGTGCGGATGCCGTTGTCTTCACGCGCTATACCTACCATGAGAGAACATGGAAGAGCGGAGATAGCATCGAAGCCAAAGGCAAAGCCGTTAAATTTACACGCTACTAACGCACCGTCCAGTATTTTCCATTGAGTGTTTGGGAGATTTTGGGCTTCCCATCGATAATACGCACTTCTTCGCTGACGGAAGATTTTTCCACGTGCTTGATGTCGTTTTCATAGTTTTCGCCTTGAATGATTACCGTATAATTGACACGATACGTATCAGCACCTGTTTGCGTGATGTAAAGAGAATCTATCGTACATGTAACTTCATTGAAAATAGAAAAACTATTGCCCAATGTTGCTTCCAAATCCATCAGTGTCGTTCCATCACTACTGCTCATCCACTCATCGGAAAGTAAACTCATCAAAGAAGGGAGATTTTTGTTGGAATACTCTTGGGCAAAGCGTACATAGAGCTGTTCGACAAGCGATTGTTTCCCTGTTTGTGCGAGGGAGTTTATATGATCTTCGTGAGAGGCTAAGCGCTGTTGAATATGGTAGAGCAAATTGGCAATTTGCATCTGATCGGGCACGCCCGTACCTTTTGCTTTTGCCTCTTCAAGTACAGTAGCATGTTTTTTATACTCCGCACTCAGTGCTTTGTACGTAGCGATATATTCTTCTGTTTCACTGATGGCGAAATCTTCTACTTTTGCATGCAAAGCTTTGACTTCTTTAAGCATCAAGGATTCCACAACAGAGTCTTCCAAACGCTTTTGTTCGATGAGTTTTCCTTTAAGTGCCATGAGTTCTTGAATGCGAAGCCTAAGTTCTATAAATTTTTTCCCTAGAGGAAAATGCTCATAAGAGTATGCAGAAAGACCATCGTTGAACTTTCCATATTTGGCATAATAGGTTGATTCATACGTACTTTTTTTGTCCTCTTCCAGAGGTGGAAAGCTAATGGTATAGGGCAATAACGCAGCAACTTCTTTTAATTTTGATAAGTAAGCATCCTCTTTTTTGATGTCGATTTCACCGATAAGTTTTTCACATTTATCTAAGGTGCTTTTCCAGACCACCACGTCCCCATGCAGGAGAAAGTTCTCTTCGGGAGAGGGTTTAAACTCTTTCGCATCAAAAAGGTTGTTCAGTAAGGTTTTGGTATTTGGCATACTGTTTTGTATAAATGTGTAAACACTCAGTTTGATAAGAGTAGCTTTGGCTTTGTCAAGTTTTTCATTTGTTTTAAGCTCTTTTTCTGTGGCATAATGGAGGTAAGGGTCTGAAATAATGGCGTAATTTCCCTCTTTTGAGCGTTTCATCCCCGCAGTTAGCACCATTTTACCAGACTCTTTATCTAGGGTAAAAATCTCTTGTGCAAGTTGCTGTGAATGCCACTCTTGCCACTCTTTTTGAAGTTTTTCTAAATATTCATAATCCCTTTGACGATTGTTTAATTCACTTTCAACGGATTGAAGATACTGCTGTGCTTCAGATCGAATGGTTGGTAAAATGATGCTCGAAAGTACCTGCTCCACTTTTCGGATTGTCTCTTTGTAGCCATTAACATTACCATACAACTGATCCAGACTATTGCTCTCTTCGATCGTATATATAGGCATTAGTTTAACTTTTTGTTTAGCTTCCTCTTCTGTTTTTGAGGCTAAATCATTAAAAAGAGCTAGCGTTTGGTCGTCCAATTTAGGAAAGTTTTTCCATTCAGCTTTTACGCTTTCCAAAGCATAAAGGTCACTTTCAAGAGAGCTAAGGGAGCGAATCATAGCGTTGTGGGTTGATAGCGGTCCGATAATCTGCTCTTTACGAGAAGCGATCATGTGCTCAACCGAATGAAGCGATACGCCCTCATCATTAATTTTGCCAATAGTAGTGTAGGCGTTTTCTTTTAGATACGCATTTGCCCCTTTTGCGGCATGCTCAATTTGAGGTTTCCAATCTGTAATCACACTGTCTGGATTAAAATCATGAAGCGTATTGTAACCTTTACCATAGGTTCCAGAAAGCTTTTGCATAAAGGTGCCCAGAGCGTTTCTTTGTTGGTAGATAGCACTGCTTACACGTTTCATCTCTGCTATGAAATGATTGAACATTTCATTTAGAAGGCGTGAGTCATTGCCATAGCGTTGCGAAGAAATGTTGAAAAGCGCACCATAGGCATTAAGCGTTTTTTCTTTAGCATTCTTCCACGCCAAATCGAGTCCTTGTTGTGCAGAAGCGATATCGCTGTCTCGTACTTCATAATTTTGACTTTTTAGCCATTGGATATGAGGGGTATCATTGACCGATGGTTTTGAGGATTCGGTGGCATTAAATGTTTCGTAAAAAAGCGTATCCACCTCTTTAAAAAGAACATTATTTTTAGCTTCCCACTCTTTTAAAAATGTTGACGCTTTTGCCATATTATTCTCAGAAAGCATTTGTTTCAGTTCGTCAAAAGAGGGCTCTTTGTATTCGGATGCTTTATCGTAAGCTATGTCCAAAGAGGGTTTAAAAAGTGCCAAAAGAGATTTTTCGTACTCTTGTTGAGCAGGCGGAGCTTCTTTGGCAGCTTGGTGCAAGCCTTTGACGATCTCCTCTTTGTTTTCTTGAACCTCTGTATCAATTTTTTGAATCAGTGCAAGCGCTTGAATTTGAAGTTCAGTAAACTCTTTTTCAAGATCGTATTCGCTTATAACCATGGAATTAACCGCAAAAACATTACTTTCTGTTGCAAGATTATAGAGTACTCCTCTCGCCCTGCTTTTGATTCCAAAATCAGCACTTTTTGCATCCATTTCTGCGGTGGCTTTGATTTTTTTTAATTCTGCCAATTTTGCAGGGAAAAGTGTTTTTTGTTTTTCAAGGTTTTTAAGCTTTGTATAATAGCCTATAACTTCATCCATATTTGAAAAGGCTTTTCCAAATTTTTCGCTAAATACTTTAAATTTTTCACTCTCTTGTCGAAGCCGTGTTTGTGCCCACTCTCTTTCAACTTGTTTGTTCAAATCTTGAAGTAACTCTTTAATCCAACGTCTTGAAACATTTTCAAACTCTTGCAGTTGTCGCAATTCATGCTCTTCTTGGATAGCTTGCGTTGAGCCGCTCATGCGATCCCATAAAGAGACAGATATTTCAGGAAAGGTTTCACCTAATTTTGTTTGCACGTAAGCTTTGACGAGCTCTCGTGTCGAAGCATCGGTCATGAGGTATTTGTTAAAAAAATAGGTTACCGTATCGCTATCAAGAGGGATGGTTGCTGGGGCATTGCCTGAACTTGAGCCTATCATTCTTCGGTCATGATTGACAACACCATAGAGTGTTTCGATTTGCAATGCGGCTTTGGTGCTTTTGAAGAGTTTTTCAGATTCGATGACCAGTTTTGAAGCTTCCCAGACGGCATTTAAAACGGGGTGATTGGCAATGCCAAGACCTCCATCTATCAAACCGATAAGCGCATCTCCATACTCACCAGCACCCAGTTTAGAAGATACTTCAGCCACTTTGTCGATGACAAGTTTGACTTTTAAAACATCGTCTTTAAATTTTGAAAATGCAGCAGGGTCTCCATTGAGAAAAAACTCCTCACCTTTGCCTAAAAGCTCCCAGATGATATCAAAGGTTAAAAGCTTCGTAGCAACTTCTTTGGCATCTTTTTTTTCAGCCGTATATGCAGCCGTATTGAGACCATAGGTGGCTATTTTTGAGAACTCCTCAGATTTGGTAAGAAGTGAGCCTGCCATCAAAGGATAGGATGTGCCTATGAGGAACAAAGAGAGGACAAAAGAAGCGCGCTTTTTCATGAACTTACCTCATTTATGAGTCTTACATATAAGCTTTTTTGGCTTACATGTAAGACTAGGGTTTAGGGGAATGTGAGTGAGCCGTTAGGGTTGTATTTATAATCAAAATAGACTCTCCAACTGCCTCCACCTAAGTCAATGGGATTCGTGACTTTTAAAACTCCATAGGTGTTATTGGCAAGTTTTACAGCAATAACATCACCCAGTGTTGTGCATGAGATGCCTCCAAACGCATCATAGCCAGCCGAGGGAACCGTTAAGCCACTGAGGCTTACATTGCCTAAGTTTTGTAAACTTGTGCCTGCATTGACAAAAAGTAAACCACCTTCTTTATAAAATTCACTTTCTGAAATCAGTGTTGTTTTTTCATCATTTGAAAAATTAAAACCATCTGCCGTATTACAAGGCGGTGTGCAACTTACTTGCAAATAAAAATTACCACTACTCATAAAATCATTACTACCTTCATCACTTGCTATTGCGGCAAGATTTCTTTGGGTTACACTTCCACTATCGCTAATGCTAAGGTAAAGTTGTGAATTTTGAGCACTGGATGTTGTTCCACTGGCAATATCCGCAGCATAAGTAAGCCCAAAAATCAAAGGGTTCTTCATCGAAAGCAACATAGCTCCTTTTTCACCCACGGCAAAGGTAAATTCTGTGACCCCTCTATCGCTATACGATGTTCCGCTACTGGACGCCATAACGCTTCGGTTAAAGGAGATGGAGGCGTAGTATTTATTGCCAGACATAGCCACATTGTTGAGCGTAAAATCCAAGCGGATGTCTTCTAGCGCAGAGAAGTCTTTACGCAATGCGCGCTCCAAGGTCATATCGTCACCCTCAAAATCTTGGCTTACGTAGCGCATAAAATTGACATCGTCTTCTTGTTCGTAGTAGGTTTTAAGTTTACCCAGTGTTTCACCAATGAGCGTATAAAAGTCCACATCGCTAAAGCTCACTTTGACATGGGCATCTTCTATTTCATTGGCTTTTCCCGCAGTATCGATGACTTTAACATAGATATCGTAGGTTTGGGCAAGGTCGGGTTCAAAGGAAAAGTCAAAGCCACCATCTTTCTCAAATTTAGCTTTTTGCCACGTTTTGGCGCCATCTAAGGAAACCGTAATGGCTCCTACAGGATTTTTCCCCGTACGTGCTTTTCCTCTTACATGTAAATAGCCTTTATCTAAACTCTCTTTAAGCATCACCGCTTCTTTGTTGACATCATCAAAAGAAAGGGCATTAATGCTGATATAATCAAAGCCAACCTCTTCTTCCCCGCCACCAAATATCCACCATTTAGCATGCAAAGAGGGTGTTAAAACCAAAAGGAAAAAGGCAATGAGTGTCAGTAATTTTGTTTTCATCGTGTATCCTTAAAATGACAGTTTGAAACCAAGAGTGATGCTCTGCTCTTGATAATCGTTTGATGCTGTGGAGTACTGAAGATCGTTGACATAGGCTTTTGCATAGACCATCACACGGCTAAAGGGATCGACTTTTCCGATGTTCCAGTAGACATCTAAGGAGCCAAAGAATTTTTCGAGGTCATCTCCCGTATCGCGTGTTGATTTGTTTTGTCCTACCCGTAAGTTGCTTGAGATTTTTTGACTGGGTATATCCAGACCTAAACCAACAGCCGCTTGATAATAGGTGTTGTTTCCATTGATGTCAAGTTCATCGTTCATATTCCATGTGCCAAGCATGATGGAGGGTTTGAGCACGAGGTCATCAAGGGTGTGACGGGTGTTGAATGTACCGTTAAACCGTAACTCTTTTTGGGAGCGTTGGTTGTTGTTTGTGTCGTAAAGATTGTACGAGACGCCGATGTCAGAATAGACAATGCCAAAGCGGTCACGGTAATTCAAATCAAACATATCGTCCGATGTTTTAGCGGAACCATCAATCATATTGAGCTTGTAGTTAAGATCAACGACAGCATAACGTCTTTCAAAAACATCTTTGAAGGTAAAACCGATGTTGGGGCGATAGGTATGGGTTGTTTCGGTTTTGTCACCCTCTAGATTGTTTCTAAACCATAAAAATCCCGTGTTAAGAGTTGTTTTGGGTGTCATTTTGTAGCGCCATGTGGCTTTTGCTTTTTCTCTATCGGGGGTGGCTGAACCTGTTACGGTTTTAAAATCAGGGTCAATACGTTCGTATTCGAGTTGAACGCGACTGGGATTTTTATTGCCGATGGCTTGTAAAAAAAGAGCGTTGCCTTTGTTTTTTTCATTGGTGCTACCATCATCGGTTTCATTTTGAGAATGGGAAAATTCTCCATACAGTTTTAATCCAGGAATTGGACGGTAGGTGGAATTGATGGTAAGGAGCGAGGTGTCATACAAGGGGATGCCTGAGACTACGGCGTTACTATCATGTGTTTTAACCGCATCAATGCCGATGCTTAGGGTATCGCTTACTTTTTTATTGTAGCGCACGCCGTATACTTCTCTATCGGTAGATTCGACCTCATTGTCCCAAAAGCTGTCCCATCTGGGTGCTGCCAAACCATAGGTTACATCGAGCGTGTCACCGTTGTCAAAGGTATAGGTGTAGCCAGCGCCCTTCAGTGAGGTGTTGAGTGAATATTTTGAATAGGAGCGAAAAAAATCACCCAAATCTAAGACTTGACTATTGCCTTTAATTTGCCCAGAGAGGGTAAATAAAGAGAGCTTTTTTAGATCCTTTCGCTCATCGTCGGTGAGTTTCAAGCCAGCATTGATGGTGTAATCGAAACCTTCCCATTGTCCCTTGGTATAAACGGAGATAAGATTGTAGTAGGTGGTTCCATTGGTGAGCATTGAGCTTGCACTGCTAGGTCCTGAAATCGAGTTATTCTGTATATAGAAGTCGTTTTCTATACGAAAAGTATCCGCGGCTTGTGTGCTCGTGTTTACCAATACGCACGCCGAAACAATGCTCAACAGACCCAATCGTTTGGAAAGAAGCATGGTTTTTCCTTAATTGATGATATTAGATTGTAGTTCTAAGTCCTTAAAAGGTGGCTTAAATCACAAAAAACAGACCATTGGGTTAATAAATTTTGGATTCAAATGCTACAAAATTTCCAAAAAGAGTAGAGTTTAGCTTCTTGCATGCTCATTGGTACGGATATGATGCTTTACGCAGTTGTTCTAAAAAATGTTCAGCAACGTTTGGTGTAAGGTAAAATTGTAAAATTGGCACGTGGATGGAAGCAATTTTGTCCTATCGCTACGTGTTAAATTGCGTTATACTTTTGCTATGAAACCTTCTTTATTGAACGATGTTGCATTTGAAAATATTGCAAGCTCCACCAGTACATTTTCGTGCCATTTTCACGATACCTACACCATTGGGCTGACGCACGATGGTATCTTTCACTCTTTGCATGAGCATAAAATAACCAAAGCTTATCAGCATTCTACGCGTATCATTAACCCAAATGAGATTCATGGTGGCGATTCTCACGCATGGCACTATACCAACTTTTACCCGAGTGTGGAGCTTTTAAGTAGCCTTTACGAGCAGATGTATGGTGAGAAAAAAATGCCTATTTTTGAGACGCACATCATTGAAGATGATGAACTCTATAAAAGGTTACTTGCTTTTTTTCGCACGGTTTATACCAACGAAGAGCCCATACTCATTGAGTCAAAACTCATCGATGCGCTCTCTTATCTCATCGCACATTACGCACAAAAAGCAACGACGTACCCCTTTACATGTAAAGATTCTAATGGCATAAATGTGGCGGTGGAGTACATTTGCGACAACATCGAATCAGACATGACCCTAGACGCACTTGCATCAACGGCGAGTGTGAGTAAATACCATTTTTTAAGGCTTTTTAAAAACCACACGGGACTGACACCGCACCAATATATTCTTGCGCAACGTATCTGTAAAGCCAAAACACTCATCCTTAAAGGCGAGTCTTTAAGTCTAGCAGGACTTCATGCGGGCTTTAACGACCAGTCGCATTTTATTCGCTCTTTTCGTAAGGTTTACGGCTATTCGCCCAAAACGCTGCTTCAAAAAAGCAATTTTATTCTATACACCTAAACGCCAAAAAGAGTACACTTTCGCTTCAAGGAGTTACTCATGGCACATAAAAATCTTTTTTTCTTTTTACTCTTTCTCTCAATGGTCGCATGGGGTGGATCTTGGGTCAATGTTAAGGTATTAAGCTCTTACATCAATGCGTATGAGATGATTTTTCTACGCTTTTTAATCACAGCGATTACGATGGTGCCTATCATAGTGTTTTTGAAAAAGTCATTTCGTATTGATGTTAAAAGCTTTGGTTTAGTCGTTATCACTTCTGTGGCATTAATCGCCTATATGAACTATTTTTTCTTAGGCACCAAGTACGGTACAGCGTCTTTAGGCGGAGCTATGGTGACGACACTGATTCCAATTATTACCTTTGTATTTTTGGTGCTAATGCGTCTTAAAAGCATCACACGTAAAGATATGATGGCACTTATTTTGGGAGCATTAGGCGTTTCAACAATGCTTAATATTTGGAAATTCGATTGGGAGCATGTAATGGTCGTGCACAATCTGTACTTTTTTCTTGCAGCTATTTTATGGCCAATAGTGACCATTTTAAGTTCCAAATCTACCGCCATTTCACCCATTGTTTTCACCTTTTATATGTACTTAGTTACTGTTGTATTGGTTGCTCTCTTTTTTGTCGATTTTCGTTCGATGAATCTTTCGACAACGGATGGGGTATTTTGGTTTAATATTGCGTGTATTACGCTTGGTGCAACTACCTTTGCCAATACGGTTTACTTTTTAGGGATTGAGCGTTTGGGAGCTGGGGAGGTGAGTTCGTTTATCTTTTTGGTTCCTTTTTCAGCGATTGGTTTAAGTGCGATTTTTTTAGAAGAGAGCATTTCACTTTCAATGATTATTGGCACACTGATGAGCCTTTACGCCGTTAAATTGCTCAACAACATCACGTTTTTTAAACAAAGATAAATATGCTCAATTAAGAGATGTTTTATCTTTATTATTCTAATATATGAGCAATTATTCATATGTTCATATAAAGGAAAAACATGAGTGACGAATTTTGCGATTGCAACATTACGCACAAAGAACGCATTGAAGCCGTGCGTTCAAAACTGCCACAAGAAGAGATACTTTATGATTTAGCAGAGTTGTTCAAAGTCTTTGGCGATACCACGCGTATCAAGATTATCTCTGCTTTGCTTGAGACCGAGTTGTGCGTATGTGATATTGCGGAGCTTTTGCATATGAGCCCCTCCTCCATCTCTCATCAACTAAGAGTCTTAAGACAAGCCCGCTTGGTCAAACCCCGAAAAGAAGGAAAGGTGGTGTTTTATTCGCTGGACGATGATCACATCAAACACCTTTTTGACCAAGGCTTGGAGCATATTTTGGAACCACGCGGAAGCTACCATGTCAGCGCATGAAGCCAAAGAGTGTTGTACGCGGTGTGCACCTCAGTATGCGTACGAAGAAGAACACCATCACCATGAACACGAGCATGGTCATATTCCTGAAGGATTTTTCACAACCCCTCATTTTATAGGCTTTGTCATAGGTTCGTTTCTTTTTTTAGGCGCGACATTGATGGACAATGCGCACCCTTTGCGTCTTTGGGTTTTTGTGAGTGCTTATGCGCTTATTGGCGGGGAAATCTTGTTTTTGGCGGTCAAGAACATCTTTAAAGGGCATCTCTTTGATGAAAATTTTCTCATGAGCCTAGCCACGGTGGGTGCGTTTAGCATCGGGGAGTATCCTGAAGGGGTTGCGGTGATGTTTTTTTACCGCATGGGTGAGTTTTTTCAAGATTTAGCCGTGGCAAGATCCAAGCATTCCATTGGCGAACTAATGGATATCAGACCTGATTTTGCGATGCTTATAAGCTCTGATGGTGAGCAAAAAGTATCCCCAGAATTGGTCGAAATTGGCGCGCACATCGTGGTAAGAGCGGGAGAGAAAATTCCACTCGATGGTCTCATCATGGAAGGGCAATCCAGTCTTGATACCTCAGCGCTAAGCGGAGAGTCTTTGCCTAAAGAAGTTAAAACGGGCGATGAAGTGCTCTCAGGATCTATCAATCTAAGGGGTGTTTTGGTGGTTAAAACACAAAAATGTTTTGCCGACTCAACTGTTTCTAAGATTTTGGATTTAGTGCAAAATGCCAGTGCTAAAAAAGCGAAAACCGAGCAGTTTATTACCACATTTGCCCGTTACTATACCCCGTTTGTTGTTGTTTCAGCGGCTCTTTTGGCATTTTTGCCCCCTTTGCTTTTTGAAGAAGCCCTGTTAAGTGAATGGTTCAAACGTGCCCTTGTTTTCTTGGTGGTTTCGTGTCCCTGCGCGCTCGTGGTTTCCATACCACTGAGCTTTTTTGGAGGTATTGGAGGTGCGTCTAAAAAAGGTATTTTGGTGAAAGGTGGCAACTTTTTAGAGGCATTAAATAGGGTTGAAACTGTGGTCTTTGACAAAACAGGCACGCTCACGCAAGGGCATTTTGATGTCGCCCATGTTGAGGCGTACGAAGGGTATGAGGCGCAAGAGGTGCTACGATGGTGCGCTTTGGCAGAATTTTATTCAAACCATCCTATCGCACACTCCATCAAACGTGCTTACAAAGAGCCTTTGGTTTTGGATGGCGTGATGCACGAAGAGTTGGTAGGTTATGGGGTGAGCGTTCGTGTGGGAGAAAGCATGGTTTTAGTGGGCAATCAAAAACTTTTGCGTGAGCGAGGCATTGAAGTTTCTATCGTCCCATCAAGCCATACGGTGGTTTACGTGGCGCGTGATGGGGAAGCTCTAGGGCATCTTATCATTGAAGATAGCATCAAAGAAGATGCGAAAGACGCAATACAAAAACTCTATGCTCTTGGCATCAAACGTGTGGTCATGCTCACGGGCGACAACGAGAATAGTGCCCAAAATGTAGCACAAAGCTTAGGTATTCGTGAGGTTTTTGCAGGTCTTTTGCCGTATCAAAAGGTAGAAAAGCTTGAGTCCATCATGGCTTCTAGCAAGGGGAAAACCATTTTTGTAGGCGATGGCATCAACGATGCGCCTGTGTTGGCACGCGCTGACATTGGTATTGCTATGGGGGGAGTTGGCTCAGATGCTGCCATCGAAGCTTCTGATGTGGTCATCATGAACGATGAAATCTCCAAAGTCGCCACCGCCATTTCTGTGGCACGTCAAACGCACGCTATCGTGTGGCAAAACATCATTTTTGCACTCGGCGTTAAGGGGGTTATTTTGATTTTAGGGGCTTTGGGAATTGCTGGTATGTGGGAAGCGGTTTTTGGTGATGTCGGTGTGGCACTTATCGCTGTTTTAAATGCGTCACGTGTTTTACATGTAAAGGCTTAAACCTTTACATGTAAAAAGGTTAGTATCCTCTCAAAGTGGCGCTCAATGCCCTCAAAGCCGTGAGTTCCACCCTCCTCGACGATGGTTTGCGCACCCTCTAAAATGTCTAAGGCATCTTCGTAATCCAACACATCATCACCTTTTTGCAACAGGAGCAAAAGATTTTCCACATTCGGTTCTTCAATCTCATAATTCTCTAACATTTCAAGGTGAGATTCATTCCATTCAAAGGCTGAAGTGTCATAGTAATGCACCCCATGTCCAAGTGCGCGTTTAAGTGTTTCAGGTGCATTGATGGCTGGATTAATAAGCACGGCTTTGAGGTTGTATTTGTCACTCAAATAGAGGCTATAGTACCCGCCCAGTGACGCACCGATAAGATGTACGCTTTCATTTTCCAGATACGATTCAATCAGCTCACTCAGCGTATTAATCGCCAAAGTAGGGATGGATGGCAGTGAAGGTGCAATGTAGCGAATGCCTTTTTCGTGACAGTAGTTTCGAAACGCCTCTGCTTTTGTCGCTTCTCCGCTTGAACCAAATCCGTGAATGTACAGTATCATTTTTTTTCCTTGTTTACTTTTGTAATGACATCAAACCACAACGATATTTCAGGATGACTTTTGATGAACGTATCGCTAAGTGGCATCATTTTTCCATTGAGATAGACATTTTTTTCATTAAAACCATACAAGGGTTTTAGGTCAACTCTTTGCTCAAGTGGTAAAATTTTCCAACTGAGATTATCCAGCACCAGAGGTGATGATTTTAAATTTTGCACATACGCTAAAACCATATGATAATCTTTGGCCGTCTGTTCTTTAACGATGAAGATAAAGAGCTTATCTTTGTCTATGCCCACCTCTTTAAGGGCAAAGTATTTGCCTATAGCATAATCTTCACAATCGCCTCTTCCCTTCGCGGTAAACTCAAGCGGTGTTGCCCAGTAGTCTTCTTTTTTCCAAACATTGGCATCGTAGTCGGAAACAAATTGATTGAAAAAGCTGTTTATCTTGGTGAGTTTTTCTTCAAGCGGCGCATGTTGAAGACTTGCAATCAGCTCTTTATAGACCTTGATTCTCAGTGGCAGATGGTTTTCTGCTGCTAAGGTATAGCTTAAACCCATAAAACTCAGCACGACCAACGGCGATAAAAAAACTTTGAGCCAAGAGAGTTTCACGCTTTAAGCCCGCTTCAAAATACCCAAAGCCGCACGAATGCCCGACGCCCAAGCCCCTGTGATACCCCTGCTCGTACCCGCACCATCACCGATGATGTAGTAGCCCTCTTTCACACAAAAGTGTTGATCAATAAATTCGGGTTTGTTGGAGTAGGTTTTGATTTCAGGATAATAGATGATGGTAGAAGGATGCAAGACTCCTGGGATGATGGTGTCTAACATCTTCAACGCTTTCCAGATATCGCGTAAAATTTTAGCGGGCATACACAAGGACAAATCTCCTGCTACGGCACTTTTAAGTGTAGGCTCAAAGTCGTACAAGTCGTTGTTGAAGCTCTCGGCTTTCGAGCGAGAACCCATACGAAAATCCCCCACGCGCTGCATAATGACAGAACCACCGCTGAGTTGCATGACCATTTCACCCAGTATCTTGCCAAATTGTTGTCCGCTCACGACGGGTTCTGTTAAACGAATGGTTTTGAGCATCGCAAAATTGACCAAGTTGTTGCGTTCATTTTCCCGTGAAAGGGAGTGTCCATTGACGGAGTAGTAGCCTTTGTACTTTTCACGCACGATGTGCGCACACCCTGAGTTGGTGCAAAAGGTACGTACTTTTCCTGGGAATAAAATTTTTGGGTCGTAGTAATCACGAACGATGGGATAATTCTCTTCTTTGGTTTCGATGCGCACACCGATATCGACGATGTTATCGCTGTAGCTTACACCAAGCGTGTCCATTTGCTCTTGCAACCAATCATAATCGGCTCGCCCTGGAGCTAAAACGAGGTGTTTAAATGAGATTATTTGGTTATCTTCTAGGGTGATTTCTTTGCTCTCTTTGGCAATGGCTTTGACTTCCGTGTTCAAGGCAACGCTTACATGTAACGCCTTTAGCTTATCTACCAAATCGCCGATGAGTTTGGAAGATTTATCGGTTCCAACGTGCGCTTGGTCAATACACAGAATATCCACACCGATTTTTTGAGCACGTGCGGCGTATTTTTCAATGTTGATTTTAGTTTCAATTTTAGGGTTTAAATGCCCTGCTACTTCTTTGAGTAAAACATCCGCTTCTTCTTTACCCCAATGCTCATACGGAAATCCCACAGGGTAGGTGTAGTTTTGCTTACAGTCGTTACGAAGACCGCCTGAGCTTATCTTCTTTTTTTCAAGCAATAAAATGGAAAGCTTGGAATTTTCCGCAAGCTTAAATGCCGCACCCAGACCGGCTGGACCAGAGCCCACAATAATGACATCGTAGTGTGAATATAAGGTATCTTTTTTCATGAGAGTGAGTATAGCAAAAGTTTCGTTAGGCTATAATACGCGCAATTTATCAAAAGGTTAGGCATGAAATTAAAAGAGCTAGAAGCACGAAAAATCATACAAATGGTCATAGGTGATAAACGAGCAATCACTAAAAATGAAGATGAACTCGCTCTTATCTTGAAAAAACGCCTCACCAAAAAAGAGTGCGAAGTGCTCAATGCAAAGGCATGTGGTGTCATGGAAACGTTAGAAATGGACGAAACACGTTGTGAGGCTTTGCTGGCAAGTGCCATTAAAAAAATCAAAAATGAATCCGTACATGGAGACTTTTTTTACACAAAAGGCGAATAAGATGGAACACGGAAAAGTGATTGACAGTGTATGCACCTATTGTGGTGTGGGATGTGACATCGCGGCAACAGTGAAGGATAATAAAATTCAGGGTATTTTTGCGCATCCTGAGGGCGTTGTGTCGCAGGGCAATTTATGTGTCAAAGGCAAATACGGGTACGAATTTATTGATGCTCCCGATAGGCTTCGAACCCCTCGAATCCGCAAAAGCTTTTTAGCCAAAAACCCACACATTCAAGATGCCATTGCTTTACATGTAAAGGCATTGGATGAGGAATGGATGGAGAGCACACTTGAGGGTGCAACTACGGCAGCAGCGATGAAATTAAGGGAGATTCAAGCCGCGCACGGTCAAAAAAGTGTGTGTGCCATAGGCGGTGCGAGAACTTCGTGTGAAAGTTCGTATTTGCTGCAAAAATTTACCCGCGTTTCACTAGGTTCTCCGCATGTGGACAACTGCGCTCGTGTGTGCCACGCCCCAAGCCTCAAAGGGATGCGAACCACCATTGGTGAGGGTGCGGCAACTAATCCGTACAATGACATTTACAATGCCGAATTTATGATTGTCATTGGCTCCAACACCACCGAAGCACACCCCATCATTTCCAATCGTATCGTGGAGATGGCCGTCAAGCATGAAAACCTTGCCGTTTTTGATGTGAGGGAAATCACCTTACACCGTTTTGCCAAGTACAAAGGCATCCTTCCTCACGAGTCGAATCTACTTATCTTAAATATGCTCGCCTATGTCATCATCACCGAAGAGCTCTATAATGAACATTTTTTAGAAGAGCGAACCAAAGGGTTTGAAGCGTTTAAAGAGCAGATTTTAAATGACCCATATGCTAATCCTAAGTATTTTGAGGGCATTGCGGGGTATGAATATTTAAGTAAGCTTATCCCTAAAGTGGCACGCGAATATGCGCTTAAAAAGTCGATGATTTTTTGGGGACTCGGTGTGACGGAGCACATTGATGGCTCGTACGCGGTCATGGCGATGACACATCTTGCTTTAATGACAGGCAATGTGGGTAAACAAGGCGCAGGTCTTATGCCGCTTCGCGGACAAAACAACGTTCAAGGAGCATGCGATATGGGGATGCTCCCCTACTATGCCCCCGATTATCAAGAGCCTAAAGAGGTTGGCTTGATGACACCGCAACTTGTGGATGAGATGATAGAAGGTCGCATCAAAGCCGTTATCAATATGGGCGAAGACCTCACGCACATCCACCCTAACACCAACAAAGTCAATCGTGCCCTTGAAAACGTGGAGCTTTTGTTCGTGCAAGAACTCTTTATGACAGAAATTGCAAAACGGTCTGATATCGTTGTGGGCGTGAAATCGGCGTATGAAAAAACGGGTGTCTATGTCAATGCGATGCGTCGCCTTCACCTCTCACAACCGCTTGTGCAGAGCGATTTACCTGATGATTGGGAAGTGATTCAGATGCTAGAAAATAAAATGGGCGGAAGCTATGCGTATGAAAGCCCAAAAGCCATTTGGGATGAGGTACGCGAAGTGGCGTATCGTAGGTTTTCGGGTGCCAGCTACCAACGACTTGAGCGCCACCGCGTACGAGGACTCCAATGGCCCGTACACACCGAAGACACACCCATCCTCCATCAACTCGATTTTAGAACCGACGATGGTTATGGTACATTTCATTACCATGGGTATGAACTTCGAGGTATGGTCGAAGAGATTACACAAAAGTGTTTGAGTGGCTATTATCTGACTACGGGAAGAACTCTAGCTCAGTACAATAACGCCTCCCAAACATTGCGTTGCGAACGTCTTAATAAGCGTTACGATGAAGATGTACTTTTAGTTAACGAAGAGGATGCACAAGATTTTACAAGTGAAAAAGTCATCTTAAAAACACCGTTTGGACACAGCACACCGCTTAGGGTAAAGTTGACCGACAAAGTCCAACCCAAAACCCTCTTTTGCACCTTCCACCACGCCAAATCAGGCATCAATAAGCTCTTTGGAGATAGATGTGATGTGTTTACGATGACCGCAGCATTTAAGTCGATAAAGGTGGACGTGGTGAATGTGGTCAGCGAGTAGTTACTAGCTGAAAAATGGGCCAAAAAGATGCCATGGCCCATTCATAATCTTAATATGTTTGCACTCCAAATTTTAAAAGCATTTTAGGTAAAATATCATCAAGATTAAAGACATCGTTATCGGTTAATTCGATTAGTTTTAAGCCATATTTTTCGTAAATTGACTTTTTTATTTTTTTTCGATCTTCGTATTTTTGGTCATTTTCTAATCCCCAAAATTCAATATACACTTTTCCTGTAGGAATATAAAAATCGCAATATACTTCTTCTTCAATCGGCAATTTTCGTTCATATGCATGAACAATTTCAGCCATATAGAGCCAATTATCAATCAGCATTTCAGCTTTGCTTCTTACAAAATGGCCATCAGTCGCACGGTGTTTCGCTTCAAATCTTGTCCTAAAATCACACGCATTTGATTTTTCAACCTTTTCTTTTGTTTCGCAACTAGCCTCTCCTTGTACTTCTTTTATCACAGAGAGAAAGGCTGAACTTTGAAGAATAGATTTAGGCCACTCGACATAGGGTATTCCATTTTGAGAGTTTTCTTTTTGAATGCCGCCATTTTTTGCTCCCATATGGGTAATCTTCCAGCCTTTGATATATCTTTCAACCCATCCTAATTCTGAAAGCATCATGTTGACTTTTCTAGCACTAAATTCGTACACTTTTCCAATAGCCGTAGAGCTCAAATAGTCATAATGGGAGTTGTCATCTAAAATGGGTAATTTAATATGCTCAGGCCAACCGATATATTTTCCATATTTTTCATGCGTGATGTATTGAGCTCCTTCATCGATTCCGGCTTTTGTTAAAACAATCTCATTTTCATTTTTTTCTGTAAGTCCTAATGTAAGCAAGAGTTCATCTAGCGTTTGTTTCTGTAGTGAGAGTTTTTTTGCAAGTTGGCTTGTTGAAATGCGTTTTGTATCGGACATCATAATCCCTTTGTGTCATTTTTCAAAAGGCAGGCAAATAGTAGGTTATCTGGTCTTAAAGTCTGTTTAATAGCAGTTTGATTGGTGTATCTGTTTTGTAAGTGGGATGTTGTAATGGACTGGTCGAGAGAGGGATTCTCATTGGACTCACTTTATGCATTTTAAAACATCAAAAGTCCTAAATTTAGGGATTTCAACTCTTTTAAAAACGATTAAATCAAACTTAAAAGTTGTAAAAACATTGTACTAAAAAACAGATTTTTTGCCAAGATTAATACACTCAAAGCTATCTTAAAGTCTAAGCTAGGGGCTTATTGGTTAAAAGCCCCTAGGATAATTACTTATTAAATTCTCCTAATACTTTTTGAGCAACAGTATCATCCTCAAAAGTAAACACAACACGCTCATTGATAAAATAGTAATCAAAAATCTTACCCCAAAACCATGTGTCTGCTAAAGAAACATTTGTATTATTTGCTCTTTCATATGTATACTCTACAGCGGTAAAGCCTTTACCCAAAAGTGATTTTTCGGTCGTACTATCAGCAGGTTTTTGCATTAAATCAGTAGATAGTATTATGGAACCATCAATGTAACGTTGGTTCATATTGAACCCAAGAATTATCTTTTTCAGAAGATCACTGGTTTTTAAAAGCCCATCAAGTTTTTTAGTAAGAATTGGGTCTAAAACAATCATTATAAGCGAAATACCTAGTTGAACAACTAAAAGAACTAATGAAACGATAAAATAAATAAAAAAGTTTACAATACCACTAATACTAAATAAATTTCTTGCATGGCTTAATAGATCCATTAAAAACTTTATACCTATTGCCATGATTGTAAATACAAAAAGAACTAAAGATGTTATGACCATAACAACTGAAAGAATTTTGTCACCAAAAGGAATTTTAGATAACATTGTTTTAAAGAAGTCCTGAATACCAGCTTTGATGCTTTCTATAAATGCTTGAATTGCCGCATTGATTTTATTGAGCAATTTTTCAAGCCACGATAGTTTTCTAGAAACCCTTAAGTATCTTTTTCCAGAAGTTGACTCTTCAAGAACTGTTAAATGGACTTTTTCTCCAACATTGTGGTATTTGACTTTATTTTTATTCTTTTCAAAATAAAATCTACCAGCCTCCGTAGAATATAATGTTTTCATTGATGGCAACTGAGCAAATACAGATAGCCAATCTGTTAAAACAACACCTATTCTTGCCGACACTTCAGCAAGGGTGAACCTTTTAAATATAGCACTTAATATAGAATTAACCATTTACTTTTCTCCTTTTTGATTTTATGACAAATCCACATCCCACAAACCCTTCTTGCGACTATTAATTTCTCTTTGTACAGCATCAGCCTCTCGTCTAGCATGGTTTGCGGCTTGTCTCGCATTATCGGCCGCTATTTCAGAATTTCGAGCTTCTCTTCTTGCATAGTCTTCTGCTCTACGTTGGCTTTCATATGTTTGACGCGTGAGTTCAAGTTCTTCTTGTTTAATTCTTGATTGACGTTTTGCTTCTTCCATTAAAAGATGATCACGTTCGATTTCAGCAATTCTTGCTTTTACATCCCTTTTTGTTTTATCATCCATCTGTTTTTTAAAATTTAAATTTTTGTCTAAACGAACAAGTATTGAGTAATTAGTCCAATATTCATTTAATTTATGATTGAAATAATCAACCATATTAAAATTACTATTAAGAGAATGCTCACTTAATATAAAGCCAAGATCTTCAATGTCTTCAAAATAGTTATTGAGCATCGTAATAATTTTTTGATTTTTGATTTGCTCTATACAACTTTTATATTCATTCCACTTATTATTATTTATGCCGTTAATGATTGCTAGGTCAAAAGGATAATCAATTAACTTCTCATTATTAATTAATGAACAAAATAATTCTGGGGAAAAGATAATGTAGCGAAAGAAGTCTTTTTTTTGGTCAGCAGTCAAGATATCAGGTGTCTTTTGAATCTCGGTAACAACAAAGTTGAAAGATCTATTCCAAAAATAGCTTTTTGTAGAATCAAGATTATATATCGATTGATATATTTGAGAAAATGAAATTACGCCCTCTTTGATTTCAAAGTCAAATTTTTCATAAACTTTTTCAGACAGTAAATTGAGTTTTGAGTTTTCATTTAGCTTGATATCTTTGTTGTTTATAATGCTAAGAATTCTCTCATACCAGCTAAAATTACAAATAAATAGTTCTTTAGAATCTATTTTTTCTAAGATTAAGTCAACTACCTTAAAATAAACTTGATCAAAAGGTGTTTTATAGCGAATTATACTATCATTTATTTCTACTAGGATTGTAATTAAATCTAAATTGATTATAGTAGAAGACTCTAATTCAGTAAAAAATTTTTTGTAATATTCTTGTTCTTCTAAAATTGGCAAAAGCTCATTACGAATTGATTGATATCTATAGCTATAGGATGAAGAGTTAAAAATATTCTTAGTTAAGATTATTTTCTTTAAAAAATCCTCCAACGATGAACAGTTCAGTAAAACTCTCTTGTTAAGTTCAAAAAGCTTGTCATAATTAATATTTTTCTTATCTAGATACTCTATTTGACTTTCATCATGGTCATTTTTAGCAACCTCTGATGAACCCGCAGTAAACATAAATCCAAACAACAATAATAATATCAATACTAAAATATTACCTATGTAAAAAAATGACTTATCCATCATAAAAAAAGATAAATAAATTGAAAATGAAGCAATAATTAACATGGGAATCATCATAGAATAAGTCTCAGACTCATATTTTTTATAGGAGATAAGCTGACCCCTATTATTATGGGATTCATCTTTGAGCCAAATTTGGAATATTGACAAATCGTATTCTTCAATATCACTTTTATCTATAGCTGAAAAAGATTTCACTTTTTGATTGTATACTAATTTGAAATACAAAATATTTGGAATTTGAGCAACAGTAAAAGCACCTAAAATTTTTAAAACTAAAATCCATGACATAGATTAGCCTTTTTTCTAATTTTTATTGAATCATTTTTTTTAAGGAGGGTTGCCCCATCTCAACTAATTTTGCATGTGATTTTTGAAAATACGCATCCCAAAAATCTTTTAAAGCCACAAGTTTTTTAGGGTCTCTGTAGGTATCTCCTTTTGGAGAAGAAACAAGTCCAGCACCGATAACATATACCTCCGCACCTCCAAAATTACTGAGCAAACTGTTTTTAGTGACTTTATCTATCTCTTCCTTTTGCGATATAAGGCGTACCGCACCATTGCTGTAAAATGAGCCGATAGAAGAGTTTTCTAACATATCGGAAGCCAAAATAATGATTTTTCTTTGAGCTTTTGTTGGCTCAATGATGTTTTCTCCAAAGTCTTTAAGTGCAAATAAGATATCGGATTTGGAAATAGCATTTGCCGTATTTTGAAATGACCCAAAAATGGCTTTTTGCATACTTTGTCCGACAAACATATATTGATCGTTTAGGCATTTGTCCAGTTTGGCCAAGGTGTCTTTTCTTGCATTGTAACGATCTTTTTCTGCTAGGGGAAAATCCAGAGAAAAATCAAACACTTTCGTGTTGTAATTGTTGTTGATAAATGCTGAAAATTTTGCAACATAAATATAATTTCCTGCATGTACAAATTTGAGAGCATTGTCCCAAACCTGTTTTTTCAAATTTTCATCAAAAACCGTTGTCTCGTCTATGAGAATAAATACAGCCGTATTGAGCGTCTCATGTGTCTCTTTTTGCTCAACTTTATAATAATCATAACAACTCTGCGTTGCAAAAGAAGATGTGAATAAGAGAGTGCAAGCTAATAAAAATTTAATCATCTCATCTCCAATGGCTTACCATCTTCTGCACAAAACTTTGTACCTTCTTCATAGGTTTTTCCACACTGTGGACATGTAGGTTTCTCTGCTTTTTTAGAAGGGGTTCCACAATTAGAACAAAACTTTTCATTCTCTTTCAAAATACTTCCGCAATTAGAGCAATACGTATTTGTATCGGCTACTTTTGTAAGTTGAATTTTATCCATCGGTTTTTCAGCCATCATTTCAGAATGTCTTTGCATAGAAGCATTGTCGGCAATTTCGTATTGCAAGCTCTCTTCATTCTTCATTCTTACATACGTTAAAAATGTTCGATGTTCAGTTTTTTTAATCATTTCAGATTGTTTTGCAGATGTTCCAGTAGCAACTGATTTTTGAGCCATACGTTGTTGAAGTTCTTGGAGCTTTTGTTGAGCCATTTTAGCAATTTTTTCTTTTTCATTTTTGTAGTAGTTTAGAAACTCTTGTTTACTAGCAAATAATGAGCAGTTTTTGTAAGCATCTTCACTTTCTCTACCCGCAAAACCAAAACGATAACCGAACATAATACCTAGAAGCTGAATGAATATAAAAATAACTGCTAAGACAATAAATGTTGCCCATCCGCCTTTGCGGTCAGAGTCTTGGCTATCTTTTAATGCTTTGTCATCTGCATTTTGCTGATTTTTTGTCAACTCAGATGGTAATGGGCTAAAGATATTTGTTTGCTTATTGCTCACTTCTGCCGTTAATTGCTTTTCTAGGACTTGTCCCCTAACATATGTTGCACCTGTTGCAATTGAAAAAATTAAAATAGCTGTAATGATAGTAATAATCCAAGATGGTGTAACCGTTGCATTTGCCTTAACACGATTTAAGAGTTGCAAATAATTTGGTTTATTATCATCGTTATGGTCATGTTCGAGACTTACCGATGAATCTCTTTCAAGATTTGGCTTATCATCATTACGATTGTTTATAAACCAAATACGTACTTTTTTTACAAGAGAATTTTGATAAATTTCATGTCCACTCCAGTGTGTAAATCCAACAAGAATAATTGAAATAATCAAAGCAATACCCAATGCGCCTTGTTGCTGAAGAGATTCACTTGCTCCAGGAATTGTCCAACCTGCCAATACGTAGCCAAATCCCAATGCTTCTAAAACAACTAAAATACCTACAACAAACCACATGTAAAATGGGAAAGGTTTTCTTCCAAGCTCGTCAGCTTTTGAGAGGTAAGATTTTGAGTTTTCATATAAAGTTGCATCTTTATTGTATTTATTGTAGTGACTATAGAAATCTCCACAGATAATAGATTCACTGTAAAACCAATTTTTATCGTCCATCGTCTCGTTATCTTTGGATAGTGTTGCGATTTTTCCAATCACAGGGAATTTCATCCATGTACACATCCACCAAAACTTTACGTTATCCCACCAACGATAAATAATCATAACGGTCAATACCAATAATAATGCCGTATACACAAAATATCTATATGCCTCTAAAAACTCTTTTGCCCATTCCACGAATACCCCTTTTTAGTTTCTTCCTACTTCTTGCACTGTAAAATCTTTTTCATACATACCATTATTGGTTACATAATACATTTTTCCAATCGATGAATTGACATTTTTTTCATCAAAAATAATGTCCATACATTTTAAAGAAGAGCTCTCATCAGTCACAAATACTCTATACAAAAGACCTTTTGTTCCCTGGTATGCATTTACCGTTGTAGACAATGTTTCATTTGGTTTTGCATTTGAGCCTTGAATATAATTTTCATACACGTATACCTTCGGTGAAGAAACTGCTTTGGCACCATCTCTCACAACACCAACAGGTGCCAAGCCTATAAGATGTTTGTTCACAGAAGCTGTCCAGGAAGACTGATTGAGTCCATTTTTGTATTCATATGTTTTATGATCGATTTTTTCTCCACTAGAGAGGGATTTTGTTTCTCCGTATACTCTTGGTTTATCAGTGGTGCAGTTCCCATACAAATTCGTAGGCATATCTGCTTTGGCTTTGGTACCAATACCTATAAAGGATTCTTGTGCTACAACTTCACCAAACTTGTCTAGGCTAAATAAATTTTTATTACTGCTTTTTGTGCCTGCAAAATCAACATATTTTATGTTTGAAGCAGGAGTTTCCTTTTGTTCAATTGGTTTGTTGGTCGGTTCTGCTTTAGAAGCAATCTCAGGTTGCTTTTTTGCCGTTGATGTCACAATTGCTACATCTTCTTTACTTTTTTGCTTTATCTCCACAGGTCTAAAGTAGGATGGGTTTGTTTTTCTTAAATTTGAATATAAAGTAATTTCTTGTTCGTTTGAAAGCTCAATAATTTCGACACGGCGATTTTTAGATGCACCTTCTTCGGCATTGTTATCAGCGATAGGCTGCATTTCTCCGGCCCCTAGAAAATAAATATTGTCTTGCTTTACGCCATTTTCTGCAAAAATCTTACCAAGATTTTTTGCTCTTTCTTCAGATAATTTTTGATTTAGCGAGGAACTTCCACTATCGTCAGTATGCCCAATAATAAGAATTTTTTTACTTGTTTGTCCATACGTTTTTGCTATTTTAGTAAAACTCTCGCGTGCTTTTGGTGTTATTTCTGAAGAGCCTTTGTTAAATTGATTTGATTCAGTGATAACAACTTTATCACCCACTTTTTTTTGTTCTTCTTCTTTTTGATTTTTTGTTGAAAGTATTGCTTTTACTGAAGGTGGGATAGGATCGTTCGTTTCATTATAAACTATTTCGTTTGATTTTATATCAGAAAAATAAATTTCCATTTGCTCCTGCTGGGCAATTTTCTTTAACTCTTCTCTACGCTTATCGATAGCATCCCCAATAGTATATCCTATCAACCCACCAACGATTCCACCAATAAGTGCACCTTTATTTCCACCCATTTTATTACCTAATGCCGCTCCACCAGCCGTTCCTATAGCCGTACCACCAATCTTGCCCATATTTTGATCGAAGCTACTAGCACATCCCCCCAATAGAAAACAACACACCGTTAAAGACAATGTTTTTTTGAGCATAATATAAATCCATTAAGTTAATTTATAATTTTTATTGGTGATATTAGACAATAATTACTTTAATGTAACTGAAAAGTTATTTAAAAATTCTATAAAATATCTCTAAAAATATTATTTTTTTGAACTTTTATTCAAAATTTATAAATTTTTTTTTATAATTCTAAATTAAAAATAATATTTATAAAAGTTGCTTTGTAAAAAAATACCTTTTTAAAGTAGGTACAATGATAAACCTTTTTTTCGTCTATCAATTTCATCAAAATAACCTCCACCGCCAATGATGTCATCTATTTTAGTCAGTCTTGGATACGGCTCAATTATAGCCCACCTACTGGCTTTTTCTTCTCGAAATACCCATACAATGTTAAAATTTAATATGCTCTCAACATTTTTTTTAGGACTCTCTTTAATCCCTTTTGGTGCTTATTGTGGAACATGGATGAGTTTTTTATCGGTTATGTCAAAAATGAGCGCTTTTTTCGGAGTTGGTTGTGATATGAAAGAGTTTAAAAAAGGTTTAATAGGCTTTTTTCTAGGACTTCTTTACTTCTTCTTTTTCAATGATGAAGGTTGGTTTGGCATATTACCTGCGGTTTCAATGATTTTTATTGTGCTTGCCGATTTGCAACGGAATGTAGTTTACATGAAGTATTATTACTATGGATCCGCTTTTTGCTGGCTTACCTATGGGATTTTTATTGGATCTTTAGCCGCTATTTTATATGATGTTTTAGGTATTTTAGCGTTAAGTTATTCCGTCTATCAAATAAAAAAAAGCTCCAATTTAAAGTTTTCTAACCCAAGCTTCTAGTTAAAACATTAACAAAAGGTTATGCATTGTGATAGAAAAACCCACAATTGTTATCGGTGATGTTCATGGTTGTTTTTTTACGCTCCAAAAGCTACTCAAACAACTTCCCCACAATGCTGAAATCATTTTCGTGGGTGATTTGTGCGATAGGGGAAATTACTCCAAAGAGGTCATTGAGTGTGTGATGCACAACTATGTATCGCTTTTAGGCAACCATGAAAGTTACATGCTCGAATATGCAAAGCCTGCCCTTGAGGGAAAACCAAACCGATGGATCGATGAATCGTATATGGGAGGCAAAGAGTGTTTAAAATCGTATAAAAATGCTCATGATGTTTTGTTCAAGCATTTGGAATGGATTGCTCAAAATCCCCTTTACCTTTTAAGAGATAGCTATTTTATAACACATGCATTTGCATTGCCTTACTTCAAACGAAGAGACATCGAAGAAAAACAGCATTCTTTTTTAGTCAATCGTGTTAGAGACATCGAAAAGTGGGGGCATGATTTTGAAGAGGGGTATGAGCAGTATGGCCTTATTAATGTCTTTGGGCATGAAACCTTTCACGAAGTGATGATACAAGACAACCTTTATGGCATCGATACCAGCTGTGTGTATGGCAATAAACTGAGCGCACTTGAACTTGGCAGTATGAAAATTTATGAAGCGTCTGTACATCCACTCGATATCTCACCCATATGCGCCGCTGATGTGGCGAGTTACTTTGAAACATATGGTGTCGATTCTATTGAGTGGGTTCTCTCAGAAGAGATGATTACACTGAGCATGAAACTTCAACCACACATTGTGCAAGAAGCCATTGTCTCCATGGATGAGGCAATGCAAACTTATTTGAGTCTGTTTGACATTGATATCGTTCAGCCAAATGCTTCAAGCCAAATGACTCTTTTAAACCTTACAATCAAGTTTGCCAAAATTGGCGCGACAAAAAAGTAAGTGCTACCAAATTTTCTGCAAGTGCTTAGTGTAGGAATATAAAAAATTTCTTAAAAGTTGTAAAGAAGTTGTAAAAACCTCTTTGCGAAGTTGATGAAGTGTCGGTAGCTTAGGGATGTTGTAATGGACTGGCCGGGAGAGAGGGATTTGAACCCCCGGAGGTATTACCCTCAACGGTTTTCAAGACCGCCGC
>DCUJ01000012.1:233257-465566 GCA_002328495.1 Sulfurospirillum sp. UBA2217 | reverse complement strand
GGGAAGGCAATCACGTCACGAATGCTCTCACTTTTGGTAATCAACATCATCAATCTATCTAAGCCAATCGCCAAACCACCGTGTGGTGGTGCGCCAAATTTGAGTGCATCCAGTAAAAATTCAAACTTCTCGTGCGCTTCTTCATCGCTGATACCCAAAAGATTAAAGACTTTTTGTTGAATCTCTTTTTTATGAATCCTGATACTTCCACCACCCAGTTCCGTACCGTTTAGAACGATGTCATAAGCGATAGATTCCATCTCATCAATTGGCGTGTTGTCGATGTCTCGTGGCATGGTAAAAGGATGGTGAAGGGCTTTGACACGACCGTTTTCGACTTCAAACATCTCAAAATCAACCACCCAGACAAATTCAAACACGTCTTTAGGAATGATGTTCATCTGCTCTGCTAGGAAAATTCTAAAGCGTCCCATGTAGTCAAGAACGAGTTTTTTCTCACCCGCGCCAAAGAAGATGGCATCGCCTACATGTAAACCCGCCGCATCCACAATGGCTTGCAAATCAGCTTCATCAAAAAACTTGGTCAATGGACCTTTCAGCCCGTCTTCTTTCATTTGAAAATACCCAAGTCCTGAAGCGCCAAATTTGCGCACATATTCTTCAAACCCTTGCATTTGACGCTTGGAGAAGATGGTGTCACCGTTTGGCACTTTAAGCGCTTTAATGCGATTTTTCTTGGTGTCTTTAGCGATGTTACTAAAAATCTCATTTTTACAGTTTGCAAAGATATCAATGACATCAATCATTTTTAAATCGTAACGAAGGTCAGGTTTGTCTGAACCGTATGTTTCCATGGCATCTTTGTAGCGCATACGGTTGAATGGAATGGTGACTTCATGACCGCAGGCTTTGAAAACGTCTTTGATGACTTTTTCGGTGACACGCATGACATCTTCTTGGTCACAAAAACTCATCTCGATGTCAATTTGGGTAAATTCAGGTTGACGATCGGCTCGTAAATCTTCATCACGGAAACATTTTGCAATTTGGAAGTAGCGATCAAATCCTGCACACATCAAAAGTTGTTTGAAAAGCTGAGGCGATTGGGGGAGGGCATAAAACTCACCGTTATGAACACGGCTAGGCACCAGATAATCACGTGCTCCCTCAGGAGTAGATTTGGTCAAAATAGGCGTTTCAACTTCTAAAAAGCCTTGAGCATCCAGTGAATTACGCACCGCAATCGTTGCTTTTGAACGAAGTTTAAAGGTCTCGTAAGACTTTGGATTGCGTAAGTCTAAGTAACGGTACTTTAGACGCGTTTCTTCACCGACATTGTTATCGCCGATGACAAAGGGAACCGTTTCGCTGGCATTTTCAACGATGAGTTCTTCGACAACGATTTCGATTTTCCCTGTTTTGAGGCGTGGATTTTCAAGTCCCTCACCGCGTGCGCGGACTTTACCTTTGGCTCTTAAAACAAATTCATCTCTGACGTGAGCGGCTATTTCATGGGCACTCACACTATCGGCGGGGTCACAGACAAGTTGCACAAGACCTGAGCGGTCCCTGAGGTCAATAAAAATGACGCCACCGTGGTCTCTGTGGCTATTTGCCCAACCACATACTTCAACAACTTCGCCAATTTGGGCGATATCTAAATCGGTACAATAATGACTTCTCAATGGTTATTCCTAAAACACTTTTTTTAAGGTTTAGAGTATAGCTAAAAGTAGCTTTTCTTAAACTTTATGGTAGAATTTTGCCATATTTTAAAGATGAGGTTTTATGCATTTTAGCATTGTTATATTTGAGATTTTTTTAATTGGTGTGGGGATTGTTTTCCTCGTACGTGCATTTTTCCCTATTCAACAGCTGATTCTTGAGCTAAATGACACTTCTTTGCAAAAACGCTGGAAAGTCTTGAGTCTTTTAATTCTCTTTTTTGTCATTAGTTATGCTATCTTTGCTTTAAATTTGTGGTTGATCCAAGAGTTACTCAATCCTTTATCTATTGTTGCTGCGCTTATGTTGTTTGGTGGGGGTGTCTTTGTCTTTTTGGTAGGGCAACTGGCATTGCATACGATGAGTGACGTTAAAAAAATAGCCTTATTGCAAAAAGAGAGTATTACCGATGGTTTGATGGGTATTAAAAATAGGCGCTATTTTGAAGGGCGTTTGCATGAAGAGGTGGCACATTCCAAGCGTTATAAATTACCACTATCGCTTATGCTTTTAGATGTAGACCATTTCAAAATGATCAACGATACCTATGGGCATAAAGCAGGCGATGATGTGCTTAAAAATCTTTCTGCGTTAATTGTTAAAATGGTTAGAGATAGCGATGTGGTTGCGCGTTATGGTGGAGAAGAGATTGCAATTATTGCTCCAAGTACACCTAAAAATGAGGCTGAGTTTTTGGCTGAACGTTTACGCGGAGCCATTGAAAAAACGACGATTGCGACTATAGATACGACACAAGAGGTGATTCAAGTCACGGTGAGCATTGGAATTTCGACCTTGGGTCCTGTGGTGCAAGACCGCGATGCCCTTGTAGAAGAGGCGGATAATGCACTTTATGCCGCAAAAAGCCAAGGTCGAAACAAGGTGCTCTCAAGCCGTTGGTAAGATTAGAGTTTTACCAATCGTGTAACGATTTGATCAATACTGTCAGAAAAGAGTTCATACAAAAAGGGTTCTAAATCTTTCGAATTAAAGGAAGGTTTGATCCACTTTCCTCCCTTTTGTTTAAAGTTTTGGGTGATAACCTCATCACCTCTGCGAATGATGACTTCGAGTTCAATTTCACCTTTTAAATTTGTATCAAAATTTTTGTCGTTGTAGAGGATGTTAATTTCTTTAAGATAGACTTCGACGACCATCTGTGCGATGTGGGTGCTTGTATCGGTGTTAAATCCCGCAAGACGGAGTGCTTCATTCAGTCCGCTGGCATAGCGTGCTTGAAAATCAGCATCGCTATTAAGAGGAGAGAGGACTTTTCCATTGTCAACAATTTCACCGATACGTGATCGATCGGAGCGAACATCTTTAATTAAGCGCACATGCAATGTCTTGGGCGTTTTACTCACAGGACCTGCATAACTTGAATCGTAAGGTTTTAGAGAAAGCATCTCATTTTTGTAGCTACATCCTGCCAGAAACAAGAGAGCAATAAGAAGCGTTAAGAGGGATTTCATTGAGTATTCCTTTGGAGTAATTCGCGCGAATTATAGCATAGCTTAATAAAATAAACGTTACAATATTCGATCATGAAAATAAGCCATCAAAATCAAATATTAAAAACTATTTCATATGTCGGATTGGTGAGTAAACCCAATGACACAACCCTTTTTCCTTTTTACAAAGCCATAGAGCAGGCACTTCATAAACATGGTTCAAAGCTTTTAGTTGAAGCCAAGAGTGCTGAGTGTATTGGTTGTGAGGGAGTAAGTTTTGAGTACATGTGCGAACAAAGCGATTTTCTCATCTCTTTGGGTGGGGATGGCACATTGATTGCACTGTGCAGAAAGAGTTTTGCGTTTCACAAACCCGTTCTTGGAATTCACGCAGGGCAGTTGGGATTTTTAACAGATATTCAAACCGATGAAATCGGCAGTTTTATGGATGATATTTTTAAAGGCTTGTATCGTATCGATAACCGTATGATGTTGGAGGTTTCTTTACATGTAAACGATACCATTAAGCACTTGGTGGCATTCAATGATATCGTATTTTCACGTTCCACCATTTCTCGTATGGCGACTATTAAAGCGTACGTGGATGGGGTCTTGTTCAATTCTTATTATGGAGATGGGTTGATTGTATCTACCCCAACAGGCTCAACCGCATACAACCTCTCAGCGGGTGGTCCTTTGGTCTATCCTTTGATGAAAGCACTCATTTTAACACCGATTTGCCCACACTCTTTAAGTCAACGTCCCTTAGTATTACCTGTTGATTTTGAAGTCTCTTTTACCAGTGGAGACGATACGGTGATCGTTGTGGATGGTCAAGAAACGTACCACATGCGCGATGTTGATAGAGTGAGTGTCAAAATCGCCGACAACAGTGCTAGACTGATTCACAGTTTGGATCGCAACTATTTTGATGTGTTAAAAAAGAAACTCCATTGGGGCAACGTGTGATAGAACGACTCTTCTTTAAAAATCATCTCAGTTTTGAAGCCTGCAATGTTAGTTTTTCAAAAGGCTTGATTGTTTTTACGGGTCCTAGTGGTGCTGGAAAATCTGTGTTTATGCAAGCCCTGCTTTCATTGTTTGGGCATGCTGAGGTGATGGCAGAAACGATAGAGTGTATCGTAGATAGACCTTTAAATCTTGAAGCCTTTGGTTTTGAGACGGAAGAGACTACCATTTTTAAATGCCTTAAATCTAAAAGTGTGCGCTATTTTATTAATGATCACAGTACATCAAAAAAAGGTATGGCAGATGTGTCGCGCACGTTTTTAAGTTATCTCTCTTTAAAAGATGCCAGTGAGTTTGAGAGCAATCGTTTGCTCTCTCTTTTGGATGGCGTTTGTGGGGTTAATGAACCCTTACATGTAAGTCATGTTGAAGCCTTTGAAACGACCTTTTTGCACTATAAATCACTTAAAATTGCACTAGAGAGTGTTGAAGAAAAAGAAAAAAAAGTTGAAGAACTCAAAGAGTTTGCCCGTTTTGAAATCACTAAAATTGAAGAGATTGCTCCAAAAATTGGTGAGGATGAAGAACTTTTGAGCTTCAAAAAAGCACTCTCTAAAAAAGAGAAACTTGAAAATGCTCTCACCAAAGCCTCTGCCATTTTTACCGTCGAATCTTCCGTTCATGAAGCCTTGCACTTAATGGAAGCGCAGAGCGAATTTTTTGATGAAGCGATGAACGCTTTGCGCCTTCTGTTTGAAAAAGAGCACGATAAACTAGAGGGTTTAGGGGAGATGGATATTGAAGCGATGTTGGATCGCATTGAAAAGATTGCACAGCTTAAAAAGCGTTACGGAAGTATTGACGAAGCCTTAGAACATCTCTCCCGTCGTCGCGAAGAGTTGATGCGTTATGAAACCCTTTCTTTTGAAAAGCAGACGTTAGAAAAAGAGCTTAAATGCCAAAAAGAACGTTTAGACGAGCAAGCCCTTATTTTACGCAAGACGCGAAACCTATACCTGCCTCTTTTAGAACAGACCCTCAACCGCTATCTTCAAGAGTTGTATATGCCCACACTTAGCTTAGGGATGGAGGAAGGAGACTTGCATGAAAAAGGAGCAGATACTTTACATGTAAACCTTGGAAAAGTGGATGTGAAAAAAATAAGTTCGGGTGAATACAATCGCCTTCGTTTAGCTTTTTTGGCAACCCATAATGCCTTTTTACTCTCCCATGGAGGCGTGCTTATTTTAGATGAAATTGACGCGAACCTGAGCGGAAAAGAGTCTATGAGCGTCGCTAATGTGTTAAAAACACTCTCTGCCCAGTACCAAATCTTTGCCATCTCCCATCAACCTCAACTCTCTTCATGTGCCCATCAGCACTTCTTTGTGAGTAAGGATGCTTTACATGTAAGTCATGTGACAGCGCTAGATCATGAAGCGCGAAAAGTTGAACTTGCGCGTATGATTAGCGGAGAGAATATCGGTGAAGAAGCTCTCAGCTTTGCCCAATCCTTACTCGAAAGTAACCGTTCGTAACACCGTTTGCATCACGCCCTTTGTGATATTCTTCGTGTATGTCACCAATGTACACATTTTTCTCTCCTTTTGGATAAGCGCTAACTGGTATCATACAAATGTCATGCGCCCCGATTAGAATGAACTCAAATCTTTAAAAGGAGTTTTGTATGGGTTTAGGAATGCAAGCACTGTTTGCAGCGTTGCCAATTATTGCTTCAGGTATCCTTCTTGTAGGGTTACGTATGAAAGCAAAAACAGCGATGCCAATAGTTTATGTTATGACAGCGTTAATCGCTTTGTTTGTTTGGGAGGTTTCCTTTAACCGAATCCTTGCTTCAACACTTCAAGGTGTTGTGATCACGGTTGCGGTATTGTGGATTATTTTTGGAGCTATTTTGCTTCTGAATACACTCAAGCACTCAGGTGCCGTAGCAGTTATTCGTAACGGCTTTAACAACGTCAGTGCGGATAGACGTATCCAGTTAATCATTGTATGTTGGTTATTTGGTGCATTTATTGAGGGCGCATCTGGCTTTGGAACTCCTGCTGCGATTGCTGCTCCTTTAATGGTAGCTCTTGGTTTCCCTGCAGCAGCAGCCGTTATGCTAGGTATGATGGTTCAAAGTACACCTGTCACCTTTGGTGCGGTTGGAACGCCTATCCTAATTGGTGTTAACAGTGGTTTGGACAAAGCAGGAATTTCTGCGCGTTTAACAGAAGCGGGTTCTAGCTGGGATGTATATCTTCAAATGATTACTTCCAATGTTGCGATTACCCATGCCATTGTTGGTGTGCTTATTCCTTCTTTTATGGTCATGATGCTTACCCGTTTCTTTGGTAAAAATGCTTCTTGGTCAGAAGGTTTAGCCGCAGTACCATTTGCCATCTTTGGTGGTTTGGCATTTGTGGTTCCTTACGCATTGGTTGGAACGCTTCTTGGACCAGAATTTCCTTCTATCATTGGTGCTCTTGTAGGTCTTCCTATTGTGGTTATGGGTGCGAAAAGCGGATTTTTAGTGCCTAAACAATCTTGGGATTTTCCACCAGCAAGTGAATGGCCAGCGCATTGGATTGGTCAAATCGAAATCAAACTGGATACCTTGACTGAAAAAACAAAACAAATGTCATTGTTTACAGCATGGTTACCGTATGTTATGGTTGCGGGTATCCTTGTATTGACACGTGTTAGCCCAGATATCAAAAAATTCTTACTTTCAATTAAAATTTCTTTTGTAAATATTTTAGGTGAAAAAGGAATCAGTGGTTCTATAGAGCCTCTTTACTTACCCGGTGGTATTATCGCATTTGTTTGTATCATTACTTATTTCTTACATGGTATGAAAGCTAAAGAGATGGGTGCGGCGTTAAGTGAGTCTACAAAAGTACTTTTGGGTGCTGGTTTTGTACTTATCTTTACCGTTCCATTGGTTCGTATCTTAATCAACTCAGGTGTTAATGGTGCAGGTTTTGCTTCTATGCCTATCGTTATGGCTCAATACGTTTCGACAACCGTTGGTAGCATCTATCCTATCTTTGCTCCATTTGTAGGTGCGATTGGTGCGTTTATCGCAGGAAGTAATACGGTTTCTAACATGATGTTGGCTCAATACCAATTTGGTGTGGCTGAGGGTATTGGTGTTTCTACGGCGTTGATGGTTGCCCTTCAAGCGGTAGGTGCAGCTGCGGGTAACATGGTGGCGATTCACAATGTTGTTGCAGCGTCTGCTACGGTAGGACTTTTGGGACAAGAGGGTGAAACCTTACGTAAAACAGCAATCCCAACCTTGTACTATTGCCTCTTTGCTGGTATTTTAGGTTTGATTGGTATGTACGTTCTTGGTGTCACCGATCCTCTTTTTATCGCTAAATAACTTTCACAGTAGCCACACGCAATCGTGTGGCTACCTCCTTTAGTAGACTTCTCCTTTTTTTATGTTAAAATAATCCTTACATGTAAACTTTCGAAGGATTCTAATGCCCAAAGAAAAAATTTTAATTGTTGAAGACAATAAAGCCCTTTCAAAATTGATTGTTAAAAAAATGAACGCTAGTTTAGATTTTGATGTTGTTGCTGTGTATAGTTTTGCTGAGGCAAAAGCTTTGGTTGAAAAAGATAATGATTTTTTTGTGGCTCTTTTAGACCTCAATCTTCCCGATGCTCCTGATGGAGAAGTCGTTGATATGGTACTTTCTCACAACATTCCTTCCATTATTTTGACGGGCTCTATGGATAAAGAGACGCGCGAAGCTATTTTAAAAAAAGATGTGATTGATTATGTGGTGAAAGGTAATATTGATGATGTCAATTACATTTTTTCGCTCATTGAACGTTTGCATAAAAACAGAGGCGTTAAAGTGTTGGTAGTGGATGATTCGATGGTACAACGAGCACAGCTTAAAGAGCTTTTGAAGCATCAAATGTTCACGGTCATGGTTGCGGCACATGGGGAGGAAGCATTGGTGTTTTTGAGAGACAACCCTGATATTAAACTGGTTTTGACAGATTTTAATATGCCTGTGATTGATGGATTAGAGCTTACCAAAGAGATTCGTAAAAGCAAAAGTAAAAATGAACTGCCCATTATTGCGATGACTGCCTCCAACAAAGAACTTATTTCCGCCCAATTTTTAAAAATTGGTGCGAATGATTTTATCAATAAACCTTTTACCAAAGAGGAGTTGGCGTGTCGTATTCATAATTCACTTGATGTGGTAGAGTTGTTAGGAAGAGTCCAACAGTTAGCAAATTATGATTTCCTCACCAACATCTCAAATCGTCGACACTTTTTTGAATGTATGCACGCGTATATGCTAGAAACAAAAGAGCCTTTTGCCTTGTGCATGATTGATGTTGATAATTTCAAAACTATTAATGATTCTTTTGGTCATGATGTGGGAGACAGCGTCCTTATAACACTTGCCAAAGTCCTGAAAGATAACCTCAAAGGCAGCGATATTGTCGCACGTTTTGGAGGTGAAGAGTTTTGTGTGGCTCTTAAGAATGTTGATGAGAAGCAAGCCTTGGAGTTTTTCTTTAAATTGCGTACGATTATTGCTACAACACCCATTCGCCCAAGTGGACATAAAGCCTTTAATTTTACCGTCTCCATGGGTGTTACGTTTAGCGACTTAGAGAGCATTGATGCGATGCTTAAACACGCAGATATGGCACTATACAAGGCAAAACAGAATGGAAAAAATAGGGTTGAGGTTGCGTGATGATTATTGATACGCATTGCCATTTGGACGATGAGCGTTACGGTGATGATGTGGATGCAGTTATTTCTCGTGCGTGGGAAGGAGGGGTAAGAGGGATACTCATTCCTGGTGCCAATAGAGATGATTTAGAAAAAGCACAAGCCCTTTCTCGCCGTTATGAGCATCTGTTTTTTGCAGCAGGCATTCACCCTTACCATCACCCCCAATATGATGAAAAAATACTCAGAACTTTTTTAGAAGACCCCAAATGTATTGCCGTGGGAGAATGTGGTTTAGATTATTATCGTCTGCCCGAAGAGGAAGAGGAAAAACAGCAGGAGATGCAATCTCAAAAAGAGATTTTTGTTCAGCATGTTCGTCTTGCAAAAGAGGTAAAAAAGCCTTTAATCGTTCATATCAGGGAAGCGAATGACGATAGTAAAAAAGTATTAATTGAAGAAAATGCTTCTGAGGTGGGAGGTGTTTTACATTGTTACAATGCCTCAAAGCATCTTTTAGATTTGGCAAATCATGGCTTTTATTTTGGAATAGGTGGCGTAATAACATTTAAAAATGCCAAAGCATTGGTAGAGGTTTTACCCCTGATTCCTCGCGATAAACTTCTTCTTGAAACCGATGGCCCCTACCTTACGCCGATGCCTTTTCGGGGTGAGCGCAATGAGCCTTTATACACAACATTGGTGGCACAAAAGATGGCTGAGATTTTAGAAATGAGTGTCACCGAATTACACGCTTTGACAACAAACAATGCAATTTCTCTCTTTAAAGCTTTTAAAAAGTGAAGATTTGTTAAAATCTAACGATATAAGACGCCTAAAGGAGATGCATGACGAGGATTTTACTCACACTTTTTTTGCTGTTTCAAAGCTTGCACGCCTTTTTAAACACCGAAACAAATTACTCAAAACAGCTTTCCGTTCTAAAAGAATTTGATCTTCCAGCCTCTTTTTTAAAAGACTCTTTGTTTATTTCCATGAAAGAAGATGTGGAAACGTATAAAACAAAACACTTTCTAAAAACCCTCGAAAATGGTGATCGTTTTGCTCCTATCCTTCAAAAAATGATGAAAGAAGCGGGTGTGCCTGTTGAGTTTTTGTACCTTGCTATGACAGAGTCGAGTTTTAATCCCTACTCTTCTTCCCCCGCAAAAGCAGCTGGTTTATGGCAATTTATCCCAGGGACTGCCAAAGTGTTTAAACTGACCAACAACAGTTTTGTAGATGAACGACGTGATCCTATCAAATCGACGCAAGCGGCGGTGGATTACCTTAACCGTTTGCATGCGATGTTTGGGAAATGGTATTTAGCAGCCCTTGCGTATAATTGTGGAGAGGGTGCTTTAGGTAAGGCTATCGCAAAAGCGGGGACGGATGATATTACAGTTTTATTGGATGAGACGAAAAAGTATCTTCCCAAAGAGAGTCGGATGTATATTCGTAAAATTTTAATGATGAGTTTTATCTCCAACAGTACTGATTTTATGCTTGAAAATGAATCTGAACATCTTTTAAATCGCGCCAATAATGCTACCTTTTTAAAAGTAGAAGTCAAAGGCGGAACGATGCTCAGCGATGTGTCTCAAAGCATAGGGATTTCTCATGAAGAGCTTAGAACGTACAATCCACACCTCAAACGAGCTTTTGTCTCTCCTTTAAGTGAGCGAAGCTATGTGTATATCCCACAAGACAAGCAAATTGCATTTAGTCAAAATTTTGATGATGCAAAAGAGCCTCAAAAGTACACGGTGTATGTTTCTAAAAAAGGCGATTCACTCCAAAAAATTGCTAAAAGTTATGGAAGTAACCCGAATGCACTGATGGAGCTTAACAATCTTAAAACCGCCGCTCTTAAACCTAAAATGGAAATTATTGTCCCAATAGGTCATAACAAACCCTCTTTAGAAAATACAAAAGAGGAAAAATCCTTTACGTACGTTGTAAAAGCGGGCGATACAGTAGAAAGACTTGCAGGACGTTTTGCCATTTCGATCGATTCTTTACTTAAGGCGAACCATAAAAAAACACATCTTGTAAAAGCTGGAGAGCGCATTGTTGTTCCAAAGCCTTAAAGTTGTTGCTTTTGGAATTACGGTTTTACTATGTTTGAGTGGGTGTAGCTCGAGGGAATATTTTTCAAATGCTTCAAATGCTTCTACGCCTATGAATTATGAATCCAGTGCTAAAATTAACAATTCTCCTAACATGCACAGAGCGACCATGCGCCCTTATACCATTGATGGCAAAACGTATGCCCCCACCATGGTGAGTGTGGGAGATAGCTTTAGCGGTGTGGCAAGTTGGTATGGCAAAGATTTTCATGGGAAGAAAACGTCTAATGGTGAAATTTACAACATGAATGACATGACCGCAGCTCACAAAACTTTTCCTATGAATACCATGCTCAAAGTGACCAACCTTAAAAATGCTAAAAGTGTTGTTGTTCGGGTGAATGATAGAGGCCCGTTTGTGGGAACACGTATTATTGACCTCTCTTATTTAGCGGCTACGCGTTTGGATTTGGTCGCCAACGGAACAGGACCTGTTGGTTTGGAGGTGATTGGGTTTGCGGGTGTGGTTTCTCCTGCTAGTGCGCCTAAGCAAAGCGTGGAAGTGAGCGATTATTGTGTTCAAATCGGAGCTTTCCGTAGTAAAGATGGTGCTTATAAGTTTGCCCAAAGCAATACTCATCTGAATAATCGCTACAATGCCATTGTAAAAGAGAGTAGTTTAGACAATCAGCCGATATACCGCGTGTGGCTTAAAGGGTTTGGCAGTGATGCTGAAGCCTCTGATTTTATCGCCAAAGGGCAGTTTAAAGGCGCATTTATCGTGAAGGAATAAACATGCACGTCATAGAGAGAAAGACCAAAGAGACAGATATTAAGGTCAGTTTAGTACTAAGAGGGAGTGGAAAGGCAGAGATTGCTACAGGAATAGGGTTTTTTGACCACATGCTTGAAGCACTATGTAAACACTCTTTGATGGATATAAGCCTTACATGTAAAGGCGATACACATATTGATTTTCACCACAGTGTTGAAGATGTCGGCATTGTTTTGGGTCAAGCATTACGTGAGGCACTCTATCCGTTGGCGAGCGTTGAGCGTTACGGTAATGCTGTGGTCGTGATGGATGAAGCGGCAGTTGAATGTGCGTTGGATTTGAGTAATCGTGCGTATTTGGTCTATGAATTAGACATTGAGGGCAAAGTGGGCGCGTTTGATGTGGAGCTTGCTGAAGAATTTTTTAGAGCCCTCGTTGGTAATGCTGGCATTAGCGCACATATTGTCCTCAAACGTGGGAAAAATAAACACCATGTGCTAGAAGCAGCTTTTAAAGCGTTTGCCGTAGCTTTGCGCCGTAGTCTTGTTGAAAATGTGCGCATGGGAATTCCCAGTACAAAGGGTGTCTTGTGATAGAATTGTTGATCTTTGATGTGGATGGATGCCTTACGGATGGGGGCATTACCTATGGGAACAGTGATGTGGAAGAGTTCAAAACGTTTAATGTGAAAGATGGTTTTGGTATTGTCTCGTGGCATAAATTAGGGAGAAAAAGTGCCATTATTACAGGACGAAGTTCACGGGTAGTGGAACGTCGTGCGAAGGAGCTTGGCATGAGTTATCTTTTTCAAGATGTGAAAGATAAAAAAGCTGTTTTGCAAACGATTTTAGACAAAGAAGGGCTTGGTTTTGAGAATGTTGCTGCGATTGGTGACGATTTGAATGACCTCTCCTTGCTAAAAGCGGTGGGTCTTTCTTTCGCACCCAATGATGCACTTCCTGCTGTAAAAACCACCGTGAATGTTCTTTTGGAACAAAAAGGTGGTAAAGGTTGTGTGCGTGAGATGATTGATTATGTCGTTAAGCACGAAGATTTGGAAGAGGAGTTTGTAAAGCTGTGGCTGTAAAATTCTTACTCTATGCGACGGTTTTATTTGCAGGCATGATGGTATTTTTGCTCTTAAAAGAGCCTTATACACTCCATGCCAAAGCCACGGGAGCGAAGGCTCCTGCGGACATTGAACTTTTTCATGCCCGTAATTTTCAAATCAAGCCAGAAGGGGTTACCAGTATTGTCAACACCCAAAGGGTTGAGCGTTATAAAACCTTCGATAAACTCTACAATATTGATGCTTCCCATAAAACAAATCAGGGCCTTACAGGGGTTTTAACCTCCAATGAAGCAACCCTAAGAGATGGCGTCATTGTTTTCATGAAGGATTCACATTATGAGCGCAGTGATGGGGTTCGTTTGGATGGCGAGGAAATCGTTTACGATACGAAAAATGAGATTTTAAGTTCTCAAAAACCGTTTGTTTTTACCCAAAGCCAAAGTCGTAGTCATGGGCTTTCATTTGTTTATCAGATGAAAGAAGGCACAATAAGTGCCAATACTATTCATTCATTCATAGAAACAGGAAAAAAATAGATGAAATCCCTACTCCTTTTAGGATGCTTTACATGTAGCTTTTTGTTCGCAGCAGAAGTGGAAGTGACTGCCAATAAATTTTTTGCCGATGAGAAAAAACTCATCAGTGTTTTTGAGGGAAATGTTAAAATTGTTAAAGAAAACGATACACTCAGTGCAAGCAAAATTATCATTGAATTTGATGAAAAAAAACAACCTCTTCGTTACATTGCTACGGGTAATGCGAAAGGGAATATGTTAATGAATGGTAAAAAGTATTATGGTGAAGCTGAAAAAATGACCTATGAGACCTCAAAAAGTCAGTACACTTTTGAAAAAAAAGCTTTTTTACATGAAATCGATACCGATAAAAAAGTGTTTGGAGATTTTATAAAAGCCGATCAAATCAGTGGTCAATACGAAGTGGATGGCAAAGGAAAGGCTCCTGTGAAGTTTATTTTCAAAGTCGAGGATCAAAAGAAGTGATCCGCGTTAAAGAGGCATTTTTTGTAAAATCAGCCTCCAAGATGGAAGAGACGACTCCTGAGGGTGTGAGTGAAGTCGCATTTATTGGGCGTAGTAATGTGGGGAAAAGTTCCATTATCAACGCTTTAACACAGCGAAAAGGGTTAGCCAAAAGCTCTTCAACACCAGGAAAAACACGGCTTATCAACTTTTTTCATGTTGCCTTGTTGAAGGAAGAGGCAGAATACACCTTACAATTAGTGGATTTACCTGGATTTGGCTATGCACGTGTTTCGCATTCTCTCAAAGAAGAGTGGCAAAAAAATCTCAATCGTTACATTCAAAAGCGTGTTTCCATCCGTCTTTTTGTCCACTTGGTAGATGCTCGTCATCCTTTTTTAGAGATCGATGAGGAAGTCCATCGTTATTTAGAAAGTATTGTCAGACCGGACCAATCCATTGTGCGTATCTTTACCAAATCCGATAAATTAGGGCAAGCAGACATCAGTGTGATTAAAAAGCATTACCCTGAAGCATTACTTGTCTCAAGCAGTCAAAAAAAAGGCATCGATAAAGCAATGGAACTCATTTTTACCTCGTTGTTTGGAGAAAAGCAGTGATGACCTACACGAAAGCCAAATTAAGCGATATTGCCTCCATGCAAGAATTGGTTCGTCCTGAAGTTGAAAAAGGCATTATTTTATTTCGAAGTTCGGATGAGATGGCAACCAATATTCGTTCGTACATTTTGGCTAAAAAAGATGAGATTATTATTGGTTTTGGTGCCTTACATTTTCATGCGGATGACTTAGCTGAGGTTCGAAGCCTTGTGGTCAAAGAGGGGTTTAGGGGGCTAGGCGTGGGCAAAGGTATTGTTGAATCTCTCTTGCTTGAAGGCGCAATGATGGCTGTCAAAAAAATCTTTACTTTAACCTATCAAAAAGGGTTTTTTGAAGCCGTTGGATTTCATGAAATTCCAAAAGAATCGTTACCCTCCCAAAAAATTTGGGCGGATTGTATCAAATGCAAACATTTTCCCGTATGCGACGAAATAGCACTGATCAAAACGTTGTAGAGCTTTTTCTCATCTGCATACTGTTATTTGCAGGATTGGTGCTCTCATCGCTTTATACATGGATTCCCTCTTTTGCAGGTTTTTTATTTTGCTATTCTGTTCTGGCATTTAAGCAAGAGAGTGCGCGTTTTCCACTTTTTTTAGTCTTTGTCTATTTGGCACTTTACGATATGCACAAGGGATTTTTCCTTTTTTCATATGCCTTGTTATTCACCATTTTTTATCCTTTAGCAACGCAAAAACTTCAGTATATGACATCGTGTGAGAACTGTATTTTGACGTTTTATGTCCTTGTTGGCTACCTTGGACATTTTCTTTTAAATCTGATTTTAGCCTATTTTTTCAATACCCCTTTTCCTTATTTTTCCAATCACTATGTGTATGCCATTTCCATTGATGCACTGCTTGCTTTTGCTTTTTTAAGGGTTGTGCGGTGAGAATTCGAATTGTATTAGCCATTTTTTTCTCTATTTGGATAGCTCTTTTGGTGCGTGTTTATTATGTGAGCATCAAGTCCAATGCTTATTATGAAGAGATTGCCAAACAAAATGTGGTAAAAGTGGATGAGTTAGCCCCACTTCGAGGGGTTATTTTAGACCGCAATCTTAAGCCTTTATCGATTAATCGTTTGGGATTTTCCATCCAAATCAAACCCCAGTTGAGCCTTAAACACAACAAAGAGAAGCTAGATGCTGAAATAGAATTTTTAGCTTCAGTACTGAGTGATATTACCGCCAAAGAGATGATGAAAGAGTATCTAAAAGCGGATTCTCCTTATAATCACGATTTTGTGGATGTCATTCGCTTTATTCCTTACGATAAGATTATTCCTCATTTTGCTAAATTGGCGCAACGCGAAAATCTTAAAATTGAGCTTGCCTCCAAGCGTCATTACCCTCACGGATCGCTTGCATCGCATGTCATTGGGTATGTCGGAAAATCCAATACGCAAGATATTGCGGAAAATCCATTGGCAAAGTTGGTTGGATTTTCGGGTAAAACGGGCATTGAGAAGTACTACAATGCTGCTTTGCAAGGGGTTAAGGGTGAGAAAAAAACCAAAGTGACGGCGTACAATCAAGAGATTGAGCAAATCAGTAAAACATTGCCTACCAGTAATGACATTGTGCTCAGTTTAGATCTTGAATTGCAACGTTATGTAGCATCTTTGTTTGGAGAGGACAGTGGTGCAATCATCGTAATGAATGCCAAAAATGGTGAAATTTTAGCAGCAGCGAGCTTCCCTGAATACGATTTGAACAAATTTGTCAATGGCATTTCCAAAGACGAGTGGTCGGTGCTTGCTAACAGTTTGGATCATCCTTTTACCAATAAATTAGTCAACGGTCTCTATCCTCCTGGTTCTGTTATCAAAATGGGCGTAGGTATGGCAATGCTCAATACGGGAATTATCTCCCCATCTACGATTATTGAAAGTACGGGGACGATGGAACTTGGTGGACGATTGTTTCGTGACTGGAAAAAAGAGGGTCATGGTATGATTGATTATGTGCGATCGATCAAAGAAAGTTGTGATGATTATTTTTATAAAACAAGCTTAAAAGTCGGTATTGATAACATCGCTCCCTTTTTGGTTAAGTTAGGGTTTGCCCAAAAAACAGGGATTGACTTGCCAAGAGAATTTATTGGTATTGTTCCTAGTCGTGAGTGGAAAAAAGAGCGTTATAAAAAAGGGTGGTCGCAAGGTGAGACTTTGATTAGCTCTATTGGTCAGGGATATTTTTTGGTAACTCCTGTTCAAGTTGCAAAATTTACTGCTTTTTTAGCAACGGGCAATGGCATCACACCCCATTTCATTCATAAAATAAACGAGTCACCCATCGAATTTCCAGCCGATCCAAATATCGTTACACCTGAACAAAAACGCTTTTTAAAAGTTACAAGAGAAGGCATGTACCAAGTCGCCAATCAACCAGGAGGGACAGGGTTTCATCACATCAAACTAAAATCACCTATTAAAATAGCCGCTAAAACAGGAACTGCTCAAGTGGTAGGACTTTCTCAAACAGAGAAAAAACGTGCACGAGAAGAAGATATGGAGTACTATCAACGCTCCCACGCATGGCTTACAAGCTACGGACCGTATGACAATCCTCAATATGTTGTGACTGTTTTAGTCGAACACGGAGGGCACGGAGGAAGCGAGGGTGGACCTATCGTCTCTAAGATTTATGATAAATTGTATGAGATGGGATATATTAAATAGGATTACATGTAAAGAATGCAATTTCATTTTGCAATATTTTTACACTAAAAATCTTCTTTGGCTATAATGATACAAAAAATAAAAGAGAACATATGGTAAATGTATTAACCGCTTTTTCCACCATCGTCGGCAATTATCAAATGAGCGTACAACAAATGACACATGGCAACAATCGTGCCAATAATATGGGTGAAGGATTGGAAAGCTTTATCAAAGATGCTTTTGCCAATACCTTCGATGAGACAAATGAGCAAATGAAACTTGAAACTTTCTCAAGAGTTTATGCCTATAGTGGCAATAAAAATAATCCTCCTGACTTAATTCTTCAAAACAGTGATGCAATTGAAATTAAAAAACTAGAGTCACGCAATACGGCGATAGCACTTAATAGTTCCTACCCTAAAGCAAAACTTTTCTCAAATAGCACGATGATTACGACTAGTTGCAGAGCTTGTGAAGCGTGGGTTGAAAAAGATATGCTTTATGCCATTGGAAATGTTCCCAAAAACACCAATCAACTCAAATCATTATGGTTGGTTTACGGTGATTGTTTTTGCGCCGATAAAGAAGTATATGAGCGAATACAGCAGACCATTTCAAACGGCATCACTTCAATTCCAAGTGTAGAGTTTACACAGACCAATGAGCTAGGCAAAGTCAAAAAAGTTGACCCTTTGGGAATTACTGATTTGAGAATACGAGGGATGTGGCACATCGAAAATCCAACAAAAATCTTTAACTACCTTTACCATTACGATGAAACAGCCGCGTTTCAACTCATATGCTTGATGAAACAAGAGAAGTATGAATCATTGCCGCTTGTTGATAGGCAAACTCTTGAAAATTTAAATAATCCACATGTAACTCTTAGTGATGTAAGAATTAAAAATCCCAACAATCCTGTTCAGTTGATGGATGGGAAGTTGTTAGTGTTTAAAGTATAAAGGGTAGAAAATGTTGCAAGAAATAGTAATTATATTTGATGAAAAAAACAACAGTAAAAAAGGTACATATTTTGAAGGTTTAGTCAATGATATTTTTGCGCAACAGAGGTATGAAATTGATGGAAATGTCAATGTAACAGGTCAAGAATTTGATTTAATTTGCACTCACAAAGATAGAAATAATGAAAAAATATTGATTGAATGTAAAGCTAAAGAATCCTTACCATCATCTGATTTAAGTTTATTTAATTTTAAAGTAAACCACAACCATTTCTCTCATGGGATTTTTATTTATAATAAAAATTTTGAACATCAAGCAAAAGGAATAATAGACGAATGGAAAGAAGATGAACGGTATAAAAATTTATCATTTTGGAATGGAGCAAAAGTAATTGAATTACTAATTGAATCTAGGAAAATAAAGAAATTTGAGTTTGATGACAGTCAATTTCAATTAACGAAGGTAATTTTATTCTTTTCATACGATGGGTTTTATTATATTCCATTGTTTTCTGACACTACTCAACCAAAATATTTTTCAATTTATAATGCCAAAACAATGGATATTGTAAATGAGAATGATACCGTTGATATAGTAAAAAAATATATAAAAGATACCCAACAAATTGAATTCTACGAATTCTCAAAAAAAGCAAATCAACAAAATACAAAAAATACAGAAATTGAATTAGAAACAATAGCAGAAGTCAGTGAAAGTGAAAGTTGGCAAGACTATAAACCAGCTTCGCTGAAATATTTTGTTGGAAGAGATGAGTTTACTACAAAAATAATGGACTTATTAAAAAATGTTTTAAATAAAACAACTGAACATCGAATTTTTTATATTGATGGAAAATCAGGTTGGGGTAAAAGCTCACTGTTGGTGGCACTAAAAGGTAAATTAAAAAATAAACAAAATAAAAATAGGTACTTTCCTTATATCGTTGATTCAAGAAGTGCCAATGCGCAAAGTTTTATATCTTTGGCATTTAATAATATGCTAAATAAAGCTTATAAAAACAATTTTATTTCTAAGGAATTATCTTCCATAACGATACCATCTCATTTTGATATTATGGGCGCAAAAGAGATTATTTCTTTAGAAAATTACTTGATAAAAAACAATAAACTACTGATATTAGTATTTGACCAATTTGAAGATATTTTCAGGAAAGAAAGTGTGTTACAAAGTTTTTTTAAATTACTTACAGACATAAAGGCTCATCAATCAAATATTATTTTAGGGTTTTCATGGAAAAGTGAAACGATTATATCTGCTGATGAAAAAAATATTTCAAGATTATTGTCACAATCAAAAGAACATTCTGTATCAATAACAATGAATGAATTCACTATAGCAGAGAGTAAAAAATTTATAAAACAACTAGAAGGTTCTATTGAATCAAAGCTTGATGAGGAATTTAAGAGAAGAATAATTGATAATTCACAAGGATTTCCTTGGTTGGTGAAGAAATTATGTGTTCACATATATAAGCAAGTACAAGCAGGTGTAACTTTAGATGATTTATTTTCTCAAGATTTAAATGTTGAATCATTATTTAAAAAAGATTTAGAAGAATGTAACGATGCAGAAATTAAAGCGATTGAGTTAATTGCAAAAAGAGCATATGAAGGAAATATGTTTGATCGAATTGAAGTGAATGAAATTATTTCCGAAGAAATTATTACTGATTTAACTAATAAAAACTTAATCATTAAAACAGGTACAAAATATAATATATATTGGGATATTTTTAGAGACTATTTAGTAACAAAAGAAGTGCCTAAAGTTGGAGAAACTTACTTGATAAGAAGCACCCCAAACCCAGTATTTGAAATTTTATCTATATTTGAAAATAAATCTGAAATGACATTGGATGAGATTTCAAAATATACTTCAAGTCAAGCTAATACAGTAGATAATTTATTGAGAACTTTGCGAGATTTTGGTTTAGTAAAATATACAAATGAAAAGTTTTCATTAAAAAATACTGGTATAAATATCAATGAAAACGAATTCAAAAAAATAATTAATAGAAAATTACAAAATCATACTTTTTATTTAGAATTGATGAAAATAACAGATAAAAAAATCACATTGGAAGATTTAATTGAAATAATTAAATTAAAGAATAATAGTGATAGAAAGTATCAAGAAAAAACATTAATAGATTATGCTCAAAAATTTTTAGTATGGTTGAGTTACGCTGAACTTAAAATTGGTAATTTAGAACATGGCGTATTACAAAAAGCAAGGAATGAAAATAGTTTTACTCCTCAAGAAAAACCTACAAATGTTATAAAGTTTTTTAAAAACATTATTGAAGGAAATGAATATAATCAATCTAAAATTCTTGGAGATTTAAAAAGATTAGGATTAATTGATGTTCAAAAACAAAAAGTTCATTTAACAGAAGATGGGAAAAAGGCAAGAAAAGATATTTCTATGCTATTTGATAATGCTTTAAAAACAGAAAAAATTAATTCTGCATATGGTGTGTACAAAGAAAAGCCAAACATTACCCAAATAAATTTTAAAGAAAAAATTAAAGATTTACTCACAAATTCATCTCATGAGGTCTATATAAATTCGACAAACAGAAAATTATATGAATGGGCAGAATTGATATATAGACATAAACAAAGCGAGATGATTAAATGAACATAATATCCCTATTCTCAGGTGCAGGTGGCTTAGACTTAGGTTTTGAAAAAGCGGGCTTTCAAACAATATGGGCAAATGAATATGATAAAGAAATTTGGGAAACATTTGAAAAGAATTTTCCTCATACAAAATTAGATAGAAGAAGCATTCGAGATATTCCCTCATGCGACATTCCTGAAGCGGTTGGGCTTATCGGAGGACCGCCGTGTCAAAGTTGGAGTGAGGCTGGGGCATTGAGGGGTATCGAAGACCATCGTGGACAGCTTTTCTTTGAATTTATCAGGGTTTTACGAGATAAAAAGCCACTGTTTTTCTTGGCTGAAAATGTTTCAGGAATGCTTGCTAGTCGTCATAGTGATGCGTTAGAAAATATTAAAAATCACTTCATCGAAAGTGGCTACAATCTCTCTTTTAAGCTTCTCAATGCCCATGACTATAAAGTGCCACAAGACAGGCAACGCGTCTTTTTTGTGGGATTTAGAGAAGATTTGAACATGACATTTGAGTTTCCAAAAGTGTTTCCTTCAAAGCGCTATTTAAAAGATGTCATTTGGGATTTAAAAGACAATGCACTGCCTGCAAAAGATAAAAATTATACTAATGGCAATGCGTGTGCTCTTGCTAACCATGAGTATATGACGGGTAGTTTCTCGACCATCTTTATGTCACGCAATCGTGTACGACATTGGGATGAGCCTTCTTACACCATTCAAGCAGGTGGCAGACATGCCCCACTGCATCCGCAAGCACCGAAGATGAAGTTTGTGGAGCAAAATAAACGCATTTTTGTTAAAGAGAGTGAACATTTGTACCGAAGGTTAAGCATCAGGGAGTGTGCGAGAATCCAAACGTTTCCCGACACACATACCTTTTATTATGACAATTTAACGGCGGGTTATAAAATGGTTGGCAATGCAGTGCCACCGTATCTTGGCTATTATTTAGCTGAGGCTATTTACAAACAACTGATGCAAACGAAAACACTTAAAGCCTTAAAAAAAGTCTCTTAATTGCTTTACATGTAAATCAAGATTCTACTCGTACGATTAAACTTTTAGGAAGATGGTACTGCTTTATCAACGCCTCTTCCCTTTCTCTCATTTCTCCATCATCCACTTCATGGTCATACCCCAATAAATGCAACAGTCCGTGGATAAATAAAAGTGTTATTTCCTCTTCGCTTGTGTGCCCCAGTTTTTCTGCTTTTTCGCGAGCCAATTCGTAGTTAATGACGATAGAACCTAAAGGTGCGTGAGGAAAATCTTCGATAGGAAAACTGAGTACGTCGGTTGGTTTATCGATGCTCCGATGCTCATGGTTAAGGGCTTGAATGGTGGGTGCGTCGACCAACAGTAGTTCAACTTCCTTAGCACTCAGTGCATCACAAATTGTCTCTAAGATGTTTACATGTAAGGAGATATTTTCTTCGTTATCAATGAGAAGCATGGGATTTCCTTTAAAAGAGGCTAGGCTGTGAGATAAAAGGCTGGGTCAACAAGGCTTCAAACGTGCTACGTTCTCCTAAAATCAATGCGTATCGAAAAGCAAAAGACGATAAAAGAGACAATGCTTCTGGTATTTCGTACGTGTGAATCGTACAAAAGGGAAGATGCTTTGGGGTGGGTAAATGTTTGGGAAGACAAACGCACCAATGTTCCTGCGGTAATGTGGAGAGCATATGATTTATTTCACGCGCCAAAAGCTCGATGGAAGGTTCAAAAATCAGTACTTGATCGGAGCTTCCAAACTCTTTTTTACGCAGGCTTGGTGTGATAAATTGTGGGTAAAAGTGTTCTGTAAATGAGATATTTTCGAGGCTATACGCGATAGAGTGTATTTCGCAAAAGTGTAAAACATCTGTAAATTCTGACCAAAAAAGCATGGGAATTTTTACATCAGGATAGTAACGCTCTTTCCACCAAAACGAAGAGAGAAAAAGTCCTTTATGCAAAACGTTTACATGTAAACCCTTTTCGATGCTTTGAGCACTGGGGGCTATGTGTGCGCATAAAGTGTTATCTTCAAGGCACACGGGCATCTCTTTGGCAAGTTTTAAAATCACTTTTGCTACATCAAAAAGGTTTCCTTTTGCAAAAGTGATGGTTGATGGTGTGTGAAGAAGATGTAAAAAGGCGGCATGAAGTGAGGAAGCGTGAATAACCTGTAGGCTATTTTGTGCTACGCGATAACGCAACAGTTTAATAAGGCTTTGTTCCAGACAGGAGACGTAAATCCATGCAATTTCATCATCATCCCCCTCAAAGGTATGGGTAGAAAGAATCGCATATGCCCCTTTGCGAATAGCGGTGTGGATGGCTTGCTTGGAATGTGTCGTATCGATGAATAAATCGCCTCTTGAAATGCGTTCGCAATCAAAAACGATGGTTTCGAAAGCATCGATGGAAGGCGTTGTTTGTAAAACACCATCCACGATGCGGATTAAATTGTCAATTTTCATCCAATAGATGCGCCACTTTTTCGAGGATGCTCGGGACGAATGAGTGACATGCCTTCTTTATCTTTAGCCGCTAGAAGCATTCCTTGGCTCAGCAGTCCTTTAATGGTCGCTGGTTTAAGGTTAGCCACGACACACACTTGGGTGTTGACAAGTTCTTTTGGTGTGTAAAACTCACGAATCCCTGCAATAATCTGACGTGTGTGCTCTTCGCCCAAATCAATTTGTAACTTCAAAAGTCGATCACTTCCTTCCACAACTTCCGCTTCTTTGATCGTTCCCACTTTTAAAGAGGTTTCAAAAAACTGGTCTATGGTAATGATAGACTCTATTTTAGACTCTTTTTTACTGGTTTTAATCACAACAGGTTCAGGAGAGGGGAGTGAGGGTTGTGCCATCAACTCCTCTTCAATACGTGGAAACAGAGGTGGTACTTTTTCGATCGTAAATGTATCTAAAAGTGTTCGAGCAACTATCAATTTTTCATACGAAGCCGTGGTGATTTCAAATCCCAAAGCATGAGCGATTTTAGCCGTTGTTTTGGGCATTACAGGGTGCAATAAAAGGGTGACACGCGCTAAAATATTGGAGACAAGTGCGACTAGGGCAAAGGCTTCCTCTTCTTTTCCCTCTTTCATCTTCACCCATGGTTCATGGAGCGTGATGGATTGGTTAGCGATGGTGAGCGCTTTCCAAAGATCTTCAAGGTAGCGATTGGTTTGAAGTTCCAACAAAGTTGTTTCGACATTTTTTAAAATGTCATTGACGTTTGAAAGTTCAGTAGCATAAAACTTGAGTACGTCTTTGGAGTCTACCACCCCATTGCTGTACTTTCCACTCATGCCAATGATGCGGTTTAAAAGATTGCCCAGTTCATTGCCAAGGTCTGAATTGATACGGTCCATCAAAGCCTTTTGGCTAAAGTCACCATCTTGACCAAAAGGGACTTCTCTGAGTAAAAAGTAGCGAAAATTCTCTAAACCATACGCATCCGCAACTTCTTTAGGGTTCACGACATTGCCTTTGCTTTTGCTCATTTTTTCGCCGTTGCGTGTCCACCAACCGTGCGCACCAACATGTTGGGGTAAAGGAAGTCCAAGGCTCATTAAAAAGGCGGGCCAATAGATTGCATGAAAACGCAAAATATCTTTACCGACCAGCTGAATGGTAGCTGGCCAAAAGTGCATATTTTCATTCTCTTTGCCATAGCCTAATGCCGTGATATAGTTCAAAAGTGCATCCAGCCAAACATACATGACGTGTTTGTTATCGTTCATGGAAGCGGGCAGTTTGACACCCCAGTCAAAACTGGTACGTGTGATGGAGAGGTCACGTAAGCCTTGTTTAACAAAGCTAATCACTTCGTTTTTTTTACCCTTGGGTAAAACACATTTCTCATCGTCATTGTACCATTTAAGTAAGGGCTCTTGGTATTTGGAGAGTTTAAAAAAATAACTCTCTTCTTTGACCAATCGAGTGGGTTTCCCACAATCTGGACAACCACCCTCATCGACCAGTTGCGTGTCGGTAAAAAAGGTTTCACAGCTTACACAGTAGTGCCCCTCGTATTCGCCTTTGTAGATATCGCCTTTGTCAAACATCACCGAAAAGGCATATTGGACACCCTCTTTATGGTACGCATCGGTGGTGCGGATAAACTTATCGTAGCTAATGTCAAATTCATCCCAGAGTGCTTTAAACTTACCGCTGATTTCATCGGCGTAGCCTTGGGGTGTTTTACCTCGTGATTTAGCCGCTTCCTCGATTTTTTGACCGTGCTCATCGGTGCCCGTTAAAAAGAAAGTTTCACGACCAATCAAGCGGTAATAACGCGCCATCGTATCGGCAATAATCGTGGTGTAAGCGTGTCCGATATGGGGGACATCGTTTACATAATAAATGGGGGTGGTAATATACGCTTTATTTGACATTTATTTTCCTAGTAAAAATTAATTTAAGCACCAAGGGTGCGCGGGCACTCTGCCGAAGAGAACCCAGTGTTAACGTAGTCTTTAGAGCTTTGCTTTAAAGACGTGTCAAAATCAAAACTCAAATCCGCCACCATGCCCTTTTGCCATGCTTTCATACACAGCTTTGACATAGGATTTGCGGGTATCACACTCAAACATTTTTTCACAATCGCTACATGTAACGACATTTTTAGCTCTTTGACACGCTTGAAGTAGCTCTTTTTTAGCTTCAAGGTCTCTTTCAAAATGGTCTTTTGGGGTATCAGGCATAGCACGCTTTCACACGTGCAATTTCACTTTTGGAGCCAAAGAAACACGGTGTGGTGTCATGAGGGTGCGCTGGGCTTAAATCCAAAAGGCGCCCTTTGCCATCAATCGCCTCTCCCCCTGCTTTTTCATAGACAAAGGCAAAAGGGAAAACTTCAAAAATCATCCTCAGTTTTCCTTTGGGTACATCACTTGTACTAGGATACGAAAAAAGTCCGCCACCTTTGAGCAAAATTTGGTGCAAATCAGGCACCATGCCTCCTGAATAGCGCAAACGATAGCCTTCCGCAAAAATAGCATCCATCATTGCTTTATGACGAGGCTCCCAGCCCATTTGTGTGGCTCCTGGGGCATTGAGTTTACCTTTTTCTTTGAGCGTGATATTTTTGATAAAGACAAATTCATTGGCGGTGTTAAGACGGTACAAACGCACCTCTTCATCGGCTATGACAAGCTCAACCCGTGGTCCATAGACTACATAAACGGCCGCTTTGAGATTTTTACCCGCATACCCGCCTTCGTAAATGCCAAAGATGGAGCCTACGCTTAAATTCACATCGATGAGGCTTGAGCCATCCAGCGGGTCGTAGCCCACACCGTAAGTACCGTTACCATGTAAAGGTGTTTTATTCTCTTTTTCTTCGCTGATAATCTCTTTGATAGATGCGACTTTAGCAAACTCTTCTTCGATAATGATGTCACTTTTGATGTCAAGTTTGAGTTGAGTATCACCGGTTGAATTGGTGTGATCTGAATAGCCTGTATCATCAAACGCAATGGCATCTTTGATACGGATAGCTGAGCGCATAATGGCGTGTAAAATTTCATTCATCTCATTTAACCTTTTTAGCGTTTTGGTGTATCCACGCGACCACTTCTTCTGGATTGTTGAGATCTAAAAGTGCAATGTGGGAGGGGATGGCATACTCTTTTGGATCAATACTTTCATCCATAGCGATAGCATCGCAGTACTCAAAATAGCTCTCATCAAGTTTGTTTCTAAAGATGGCAATACGGGGTAATGGCAAGTTTTTAAGCCCTTCAACCAAAAGAAAATCAAACTCGCCAATCATGGAGATGATATCATCCAAACTTTTTTGACGTTGTGAAAAAAGTGTGGTACGCGTAGGAGAGGTGATAACGACTTCCGCACCTGTTTGTGAAAATTTCCAACTGTCTTTGCCTTCAACATCAAAGATGGCTTTATCGCTTGGATCATTTTTGATAATGGCAAGCTGATACTCTTTTTTCAAAAGTGTCGCTACTTTGATGACAAGTGTTGTTTTGCCACTGTCTGAGGGTCCTGTAAACGCAACCGCTAAAGATTTCATTTTTTACCTGCTTCGTGTTATAATGGAGGTAGATTATAGCAAAAAAAGGTTTAAGACAATGCGATATGCTTTTCTTTGGGTGCTCGGAGTTTTGATACTTGGTTGTTCATCGAAGCAACCAGACGCTTCGGTAGAGAACGATAAACTGTTGAATTTTGGGATGGCTAATAGTAAAAAACTCGAAATTATCAATCCTGATTCTAAAGCAAAAACGTATGTGCTTGTCACCTATTTGAATCCTATTAAACATGAATTGATTACAGGAGAGTACGAGCAATTTATCGTTGGAACCTATATGGCAACGGGTGAAGAAGCCATCCCTAAAGTGGCTCTTGCCAATTTTGAAGTCAATACCTTACCCAAAGAAGAGATTAAAGTGAGCAAACTACCTTTTAATAGTCCTTTATTGAAACTCATCTCCTCCTCCAATCCTTGGACAGATTATATCTTGGTGGAAGCCCCTAAAACAGATGATATCAATATGACTATTCGCTTCGAAAACGATCACTCTGGGAGGGTTTCAGCAAAGTTTCAAAAAGATTATTGATCGAAACAGGCTCACCCAAAAGTCCGCGATAGACCACATAATTGGCTAATACTTTTTTGCCATATTCGCGACTCTCTTCGTTGATCATCATCTCCATGCTCAAAAAAGGCTCGTAGGCTTTTTGACTAAACGTACCGCCTAAGAGATGTTTTTTGGTAAATCCAATCCCCCCGTTATATGCATAGGCGATAAAGACAGGATGCAAGAGATACTTTTCTAAAAAATCAAGGTGAATGTTTGCGAACAAATAAGCGATACGTGGGTCAAACAGGGCTTCGAGTTCAAAGCCCTCTAATTTTTCTTTCTTAGCGATATCGCGTGCAACAAATGGCATAAATTGCATCATGCCAAGGGCGTACGATGTGGAAACGACAGAGGGGAGAAAACGGCTTTCTTGACGTGCGATGGCAAGCATCAACGCTTGACGATGCACCGAAGCGTTTTGAATTTCCTCTGGAAACGGGATAGGGTAGTAGTGGTGTTGATAGCGACTCGCCCGCTCCATCAAATAACTGTAATGCGCTACGGTATTGGCGTATTTAAATTTTTGTGCCTCTGCTTCGACTTCGGCATAGTTCATACGGTAGACTTTGCTCATTACGATTGTCCACGCAAAGGGATCGGTGATATCAAATTTTGGGTGTGTACCCTCCAGTTTAGGAGAGACGATAGTACGCAGAGGTAGATTTAACTTTTCAAAGGCAAACAGAGAATAGATGTTAATATCGGTACTTTGCGATAGTTTGATGAGGTGCATATCTTCGTTTGAGCTAAGATAACTCCAAAAAAGAGCGCGGTCTTTTTCCTCTTGCTTGGTAGATCGCTCCGCGCTTTGCTGAAAGTAAAACATTGCACGCTCTACTTTGGCATATTTGAGGGCATTAAGTCCTAAAAAAAAGAGTGCTTTTGCACTGACGTTGGCATGAGGATTTACATGTAAAAGGGCATGGTGAAAGGCAGATAAATCACTGTTTTGCACCACGTTAATTGCAAAGGCGTTAAATTTTGGATAAGCACTTAACGCATCAAGCTTTGCTTTGGGAAGGGCATCTGGGAATGTTGTTTTTTTATAATGCGTGATGCTCCCTTGAAGCAAGGAGATGAGCGTTTCATCGTTGGCTTCGAGTGCGCTTTGTGCGACATTTTCGTTTTGCATCAGCTCTATGACACTCAAAAGATGTGGATAATAGGGCGATATACGAGGCTTTAAGGATGCAAGCTGATTTTTAGAGAGGGATGTTATTTTGGAAAGATTTAGCCCAATATTGAGGCACAAATCGTCTTCTTTCAGTAGCGATACAATCTCCATATCGATGCAACGCGATATTTTTTTCAAATCCACATTGTCCATTTTTTTGGCAAACAGATGAAAAAAACGAAGGTTCATGGTATGCACCATCCCAAAAAGGGCTTGCGCCTCTTTGGGTGTGGTCTCTTCACGCTGCAAGTAGCTTTGAATGTAAAAATCTTTGGCTAAAGAGCGCGGTTTATCGTTAAAAAAAGCCAAAGACTCGGGCGTTTTTGCAAAGGCATCAAGGCAAAAAAGCAGGACAAAAACCAGTCCTAAATAGACGTTATAACGCATGAACAAGGGCAAACAGCAATTTTACCGCAAACAAATCAATGAATTGCAATGCTAAAATAATAATAATCGGTGCCACATCAATACCACTGATAATGGTCGGAATAAAACGGCGAATAAACGCATACACAGGGTTGGTTAAGCGGTGCAGAATTTGAACAATAGGATTGTACGGATCGGGTCGTACAAAGCTTATGAGGGCTGAGATAATTACGACCCAAATATAAATGTTTATAATCATGTGTAAAATGTGAGCAAAAGCTTCAATAAAGGTTGAAATAACAATCATTTTCTAATCTCCTTAAGATTAACGTTGAATCAGTTTTTGAGTGACCAGTTCGTTCACCACGCTTGGATTGGCTTTGCCACCACTGTTTTTAAGTACTTGACCCACGAAAAAGCCAAACAGGTTGGTGTTGCCCGCTTTGTATTTGGCGACGTTGTCAGGGTTTTTAGCTATCACTTCGTCAATCAGCGGTTTTAAGATTTCGGGGTCGCTGATTTGTTTTAATCCTTGTGATTCGACGATGTAGAGAGGATTTTCGCCCGTTTGCGCCATCGTTTCAAAAACCTGTTTGGCGATTTTGCTTGAGATGACGCCCTCGTCCATCATGCCAATCAGTTGGGCTACTTCTTTAGCACCAAATTTTAACGATGCTTCGTGCTTAAGTTCACGTGCTACGTCGTTTGCTACGATGTTGGCGATGCTAATAGGACTCTTTACATGTAAAAGGGTTGCTTCGTAAAAATCAGAGAGTTGCTCATCACGAGAAAGCGTGTTGGCGATTTCGGCGTTGAGCCCGCTTGTTGTGTAGGTCTCAAAACGGGCTAATTCTGCCTTATTCATCGGTATGACATCGCCCTCAACATGTGCTTTTTTTGCCTCTGTCTTTGGTGCTTGTGGCAGTGTTTCTGCCTTTTTAGCCCACGAATCTTTCAGCCCCACGATTTTGTTAAACACGGGTTTTGCGTCGGTGTAGTCCACAGGGTCAGCATAAAAATACCCTTGCCTTTCAAACTGAAATCTCACATCGGGTTTTTCGCTGATAACGGCTGGTTCTACAAAGGCATTTGGGATTACATGTAAAGAATCAGGGTTCAAATCCTCTAACCCCTCAGGCGCATCGACTTTGTAAAGACGCTCGTAGAGTCTTACTTCAATCTTTTTGGCGTGTTTCGCACTCACCCAATGAATCGCACTTTTGGTTTTAATACCACTCGTGTCAGCCCCACTTTTGGAGTCGGGGTGGTACAAGGCTTTGATTTCGATGATGTTGCCGTTTGCATCTTTCACGACTTCTTTACATGTAAGAATGTAGGCGTGTTTGAGTCGTACGGGTTGAGTGGGTGTCAAACGATAGTAACCCTCAGGAGGATTTTCCATAAAGTCGTCTCGTTCGATGTAAATCTCTTTAGCAAAAGGCAGTTTGCGCGAGCCCTCTTTAGGAACGTCGTACGGGTAGTAAGACGCGTCTATTTCTTCTTCACCCTCGTAGTTTTCGATGACAACTTTGAGTGGGTCAAGCACACACATCACACGAGGCACTTTTTGATTTAAATCATCTCGGATGCAAAATTCAAGCTGTGCGACATCGACCATAGAATTGGCTTTGGCGATGCCGATTTGGTCGCAAAAATTGAGGATAGATTCGGGGGTATAACCTCGTCGTTTATAGCCTGCGATGGTAGGCAATCGAGGGTCGTCCCAGCCATGCACATAACCACCGTTGACCAGTTCTAAGAGTTTTCGTTTACTCATGACCGTGTAGTTGATGCCAAGGCGTGCAAATTCGTGTTGGTAGGGGCGAGGAGGGGTAAGTTCAAGTGCGTCTAAAACCCAGTCGTAAATGTCACGGTTGTTTTCAAATTCGAGTGTGCAGATGGAGTGCGTAATACCCTCAATGTAGTCGGATAAGCAGTGCGCAAAGTCGTACATCGGATAGATGCACCATGTATCGTTTGTTCTAAAATGATGGGCATGACGAATGCGGTATAAAAGGGGATCGCGCATTTTCATATTCGCGGCACTCATATCAATTTTGGCTCGTAAAACATGTTCTCCATCTTTAAACTCACCGTTTTTCATGCGCTCTAAAAGGTCAAGATTTTCTTCAATACTACGCTGTGCAAAAATGCTTCGGCGACCTGCTTCTTTAACGGTGCCTCGATATTCACGAATCTCTTCTTCATTCAAACTATCCACATACGCTTTGCCCATGTTGACAAGTTGCACCGCATAGTCGTAAATTTTTGGGAAATAATCTGATGCAAAGTAGACTTTATCAGCCCAAGTAAATCCAAGCCAGTTCACCGCATCTTTAAGCGCTTCCACATAGCGCATATCTTCAGTTGTCGGATTGGTGTCATCCATCCTAAGGTTACATTGTCCCGCATAATCGCGTGCAATGCCAAAATTGATACAAATAGACTTAGCATGTCCAATATGCGGGAATCCATTAGGCTCTGGAGGAAAACGTGTCATAATGGTTTGATATTTGCCAGACTTTAAGTCCTCTTCCACTTTGGTGCGTAAAAAATCTTTACTCTCACTCATTGTATTAAAACCTTTTTGATGTAAAAGCTGTATGAGGTATTATTTTAGCTTATGTGCGATAAAGAGTCGATTAAAAAATGTGAGATTAGCTCTTTACCTAGAGCCCTCTTTTCACAGTAGCTTCACAATTTTTCCTTAAAATATCACGAAATTAAAGGCGTATCATTATAAACGAAAAGAGCGTTATGAAGAGCGTTACGCACCACCCATTCATCGATACACACCTGCGCCACATACGCATCATGTAGCACCTAAAAAACAGTATGTACCAGAGCCAAAACGACATAAACAACCTCATCATAAAGCCTCTCATCGTGAACAAGGACGACATGAGTCTAAAAGGGATGAATCTCCAAAGCATACCAAACCACCACATCAAAATGAGAGGTATGATGAGAAGAAAAAGCATCATTAAATGGGATGTATTGCCTTACATGTAAAGATTTTTTGCTACCATTACGCTTCTAAAGGATGATGCAATGGATAGAATTAAAAATATTCCCTGTTTTGCAAAATTGAGTGAAACCCAACTTGAAAAGCTGAAAAAAATTTCGGCCATTAAAAAGTATAATGCTAAAGAGATATTATTTTACGAAGGCGATGAACCAAAGTATCTTTATGTTCTTCTTCAAGGCACGCTGAAAGTGTATAAGACCAACCACAAAGGTCAGCAGATTTTCTTGCATCAGTTTTACCCTGGTGGTTTGGTGGCGGAACTGGCGCATTTTGAAAATATTCCTTATCCTGCTACGGCTGAATTTACAAGTAATAGTGAGGTTTTAAGGATTGACTACGCAGCACTTGAAAAAGATTTCTTTAAAAACCCCGAAATCTCAATGGAAATCATCAAATCACTGATTGCAAAGCACAAAATCCTCATTGAAATCATCCAAAAAGAGGTGATTTTAACCGCAGAGGCGAAAGTGGCTAAATTTATTTTAGAAAACAGCGAACTTTTTGCGAGCCTTAAAAATACACAAATTGCTTCCGTCCTAAACCTCACGCCTGAAACACTTTCACGGACACTTGGAAAATTTAAATCCTCAGGCTATATCGAACAAGACGACAAACACCAGTTAAGCATTTTAGACAAAGAAGTGCTTTTAGCTATGCTATAATGTCACTCTTTGTTTCTCCTATGCGGGTGTAGCTCAGTGGTAGAGTGTTAGCTTCCCAAGCTGAAAGTCGCGGGTTCGAGTCCCGTCACCCGCTCCACATCACATTAAAAGCCTATCAATCTTCTCAATGTCATCTTTGTGTAATTCAAAATCAAAGATAGCCAGATCTTCTTCTAAATGCTTTGGCGATGTTGAACCAATGAGCGGGGTGATGCCTTTACATGTAAGGAAGCGGTAGAAGAGTTGGGCTTCTGTTTTGGCGTATTTTTGTGCCAGTAAACGCATGGGGTGACTTTCGAGTATGTGGGGGTTGGCGGTGAGTGTCCAGCAGCCTTGGTAGGCGATGTGGTGTTGGATGCACCATGCGCGAAGCTCTGTGTCGTAGCCTGTGTCGGCGTAAAAACGATTTTGCACGAAAGAGGGTTTGATGCGAGTGTCGCGATAGATTTGGCTTAAAAGGGCTAGGTCGTAACAATTACTGATGCCCAAATGCAAAACATCTCCTTTTTCATGCAATGTCTCCATCGCCTTGTACGCACGCAAAAGTTCCGTGTAAGGGAAAATAGGCGAATGCAATACATACGAATCAAGATACGTCGTTTGTAGATTTTTTTGCGAGAGGGCACACGAAGTTGCGATTTGCTTTTCGATGCTCTCTCGTGGGTCGTAAGGAATGTTTTTGGGGTCTTGACCGCCAAGGGGTGTGAATTTGGTTTGGATAAAAAGCTCTTCTCTTTTAAGACCCTTTTCGTACGCTTTTGCAAGCCCCATGCCCACACCTGCTTCATTGTAGTGTTTGGGTTGGCACGCGGTGTCGATGCCTCTAAATCCTTGTGATATAGCCATTTCAACACAATGTGCGGTGGTCTCTTTTTTCCAAGCAGTGCCGTAAAGTAAAGCGGTCAAGGACGTTGGCATGGGCTCTCCTTTGTTTAGCGCAGTGTAGCAGAAGTTTTTAAACACTCATCTCTTGATGCAAGTCAAGGTTTTTTCCTTCCATTCTTTATACAATTAGACCTAAATTCGACTTATATTAATGAATTAAAGAAAAATTAATAATAGGAGGGTTGTTCAGTCTTGGTGTGTTTCGAGTCGTCGTTTAGCGTGCTAAATGACAAAGAAATTTTAAGGAGGGAATGTGAAAAATAGTAAATTCCTAAAATATGCGGCACTGTTCGTTTTTGTGGTAGCCATAGGCGTTTTTGCGTATGTGGTGAACATCTCAAAAGCCTTGTCGTATCTCTCCAGTGACCCAAAAGCGTGCATCAACTGTCACGTCATGAACACGCAGTATGCGACATGGCAGCACAGCTCACATGCGCAAAGGGCCAACTGCGTCGATTGTCACTTGCCACGGGATAACATGGTCAACAAGTACATCGCGAAAGCAAAAGATGGGTACAACCATACCGTTGCTTTTACGTTCAATACGTATGCCAATGCTATCAAAATCAGTGACGATGGAGCGAAAAGAGTGCAGGATAATTGTATTTCGTGTCACAAAAGTTTAACATCGGGTATGGTAAACAACAGTGATCAATACCACAATTATGATGACCCAAGTGTCGCAACGGGCAGACGTTGTTGGGAGTGTCATAAAGAAGTACCACACGGTAAAGTCAGAGGCCTTTCGAGTACACCCAATGCCCTTGGCGTCAAAGAAGTTAAGTAAAAGGAGAGGAAATGAAGTTTAAATTATTACTTATTGGTTCATTGGTTGCCATTGGTGCTATGGCACTTATGGCCGCCAGTATCAATGAAAAAGAGAAACAACGCGTTGAGCTTAACAAAGCTCCAAGTGAGGCGGGAATTCCTGGAAAAGAAAAAAGTGAAGAGTGGGCAAAATACTACCCACGTCAATTTGATTCTTGGAAAAAAACCAAAGAATACGACACCTTTACTGACATGCTCGCTAAAGATCCAGCCCTTGCCGTCGTGTGGGGTGGTTATGCGTTTTCAAAAGATTATAACTCACCACGTGGGCATTACTATGCGTTACAAGATAACATCAACTCGCTTCGAACCGGTGCTCCTGTGGATGCTAAAACAGGTCCATTGCCAACGGCGTGTTGGACATGTAAATCTCCCGATGTTCCTCGTTTGATTGAAGAAGATGGTGAGTTGGAGTATTTTACAGGTAAATGGGCAAAGTATGGCTCACAAGTGGTGAACTCCATCGGATGTGCTAACTGTCATGACGACAAAACCGCACAACTTCGTGCCAGTGTACCTCAGTTAAACCATGGTCTTCAAGTAGCGGGCATGAAAACGTTTGAAGAATCAACCCATCAAGAAAAACGTTCACTCGTGTGCGCGCAGTGTCACGTAGAGTATTACTTCAAGCCAACGCCTTGGAAAGATGCCAAAGGTGTCGATAAAACCGCTGCCGTTGTAACCTATCCATGGCATAATGGCATTGGCAAAGATGGCAATGCTGGTGTTGAAGGTATGATTACGTATTATGATGATGTAAACTTTAGCGATTGGGTACACAACATTTCAAAAACACCCATGCTCAAAGCGCAGCATCCTGATTTTGAGTTCTTTAAAGCAGGTATCCATGGGCAAAAAGGGGTTGCATGTGCGGATTGTCATATGCCATACACCCAAGAAGGCTCAGTCAAGTATTCGGACCATCAAGTGCTTGAAAACCCACTCAATGCGATGGATAGAACGTGTATGAATTGTCACAGAGAAAGTGAAGCGAAACTCAAAGGCATCGTTCATCAAAAATACGAGCGTAAAGAGTTCCTCAATAAAATTGCCTTCGATAACCTTGCCAAAGCACACCTTGAAACAGGTAAGGCGATAGAACTGGGTGCTAGTGATGCTGAACTTAAAGAGATTCGTACGTTAATTCGTCACGGACAGTTCAAAGGTGACATGGCGATTGCGGCCCATGGTAACTACTTCCATGCACCAGAAGAGACCCTTCGTTTACTAGCAGCTGCGAGTGAAGATGCTCAAAAAGCCCGTATCAAACTCGTTAAAGTTCTTGCCAAATACGGCGCGATAGACTACATCGCTCCCGATTTTGACACGAAAGAAAAAGCGCAAAAATTGGCTAAAGTCGATATGGCAGCCCTTTCAGCGGAGAAGATGAAGTTTAAACAAACGCTAGAGCAAGAGTGGAAAAAAGAGGCAAAAGCCAAAGGCAGAGCCAATCCAGAACTCTACAAAGATGTCGACACCATCAACGATGGCAAATCATCTTGGAATAAAAAATAAATTTTAGCACTAAGGGGGATTCCCCCCTTTGCTTTTACATGGAGGATAGGTGTGTTGTTTAAACTGATAGCATCGTATAAAACAACCCTTATGCTCCTTTTTTTGCTCTCTCTTGGTGCTGCCATTGCAACGTTTGTTGAAAATGATTTTGGCACAGCAACCGCGCGTTTTTATGTCTACAATGCCCTGTGGTATGAAACACTCTTAATTCTCACTGCTCTTAATATTATGGCCGTTGTCTACCGCACAAACATGGTCTTACATGTAAGCCGATTTGCTTTTCACATCGCGTTTATCTTGATTTTAATTGGCTCAGGGCTGACACGCTATTTGGGTGTGGATGGGGTGATGAAAGTACGTGAAAATGGAAGTGCCACGACGATTTTTTCCGCAGATAAAAACAAAGAAATACCTTTGCCTTTTAGCGTGCATTTAAAAGCGTTTGAGCTGACGCGTTATTACGGTTCCAACTCGCCCTTTGAGTATGCAAGCTGGGTGCGCATTGTTGATGGCAATTCATCGTTTGAAGATGTTATTTCTATGAACAATACGCTGAGTTATAAAGGGTATAAATTTTTTCAAACCTTTTACGACCCTGATGAAAAAGGAACCATTCTCTCCGTTACCAAAGACCCAGGGGTGGAAGTGACGTATGTGGGGTATGCGCTTTTATTTTTAGGGCTGATTCTTAATTTTTTTGATTCAAAATCACGCTTTCGAATCTTGAGCGCTCAGCTTAAAAATGGGACGTTTGGCTTACTGTTTTTGCTCTGTATGCAAACGCCTTTGTTTTCTCAGAGTGAGTATGTGGAAACCTATTTGAAAGAACACCGTGAAAATTCTGTGTTGGTGAGTGAACACTTTGGCGCATTGGTCGTGCAATCACGTATGGGTCGCATGAAGCCTTTTGATAGTTTGAGTAAGGAAGTGTTGTATAAGCTTAGTGGGCAAAGCACGCTTTTACAGATGAGCCCAACACAAGTGATGCTAGGGATGCTCTCACACCCAAAAGTGTGGAAAAAATTGCCCATGATTCAGACCAAAACGCCAAAATTGAGGGTTTTTTTAGGCTTGGAAGCTGGGCAAACATTGGCGTCGTTTGAAGATTTTTTTGAAGGAAGTCGTTATAAATTGGAAACGGAAGTGCAACACGCCTTGATGAAGCGTCCCAGCGAACGTGGGACGTATGAGAACGATGTGATTAAGGTGGATGAGCGTTTGAGCATTGCGTTTATGACCTATTATGGCACACTGTTTAAGATTTTTCCATTGCCAAAGGATGCAAACCATACGTGGTTAGGATTTCCCGAGATGTTTGAAAAGCTTCAAAGTGAAGGAAGTGATGTTTTAAAACAGAGTGCCCAAGCCTTTATCGAGGCTCTGTTTGCTCGCGACTACTCTAAAGCATCTTTACATGTAAAGGCATTTGAAACCTTTGCGCAAGCTCATGGGGCTTCAATTATGCCAAGTTCCAAACGGGTAAGAGCAGAACTTTTTTTTAATCAAGCACGATTGTTTGAGCGCTTAACACCCGCGTACCTTCTTTTGGGGGTATTACTTTTAGGGCTTGCCTTTGTACAGGTGTTTAGACACAATAGCGGCGTGGACAAAGCCAAAAAACCTCTCTTTTACGCGGTGGCATTTTTGTTTAGCATTCACACCTTCGCACTCTTACTTCGCTGGTACGTGAGTGGTCATGCCCCCATGAGCGATACGTATGAGTCCATCATCTATATTGCATGGTCGTGTTTACTCTTTAGTATGGTTTTTTTGCGCTCTTCCGTGTTTGCCCTTGCAGGCTCTACCGTAATGGCTGCCATTTTTATGTTTGTGGCACACTTGGGGAGCATTGACCCTGAGATTACCAATCTTGTCCCTGTATTAAAATCATTTTGGCTTTTGGTGCATGTCTCTGTGATTACGGCGAGTTATGGCTTTTTAGCGTTGGGATGTGCGCTTGGATTTTTTACGCTGATAGTCTTTACATGTAAGCTTACCCCCCAAAGCATTCAAGCGATTAAACAGCTAAGTGTTATGAATGAAGTGAGCCTCATTGTGGGTCTCACGCTTTTGGTCATAGGGAACTTTTTGGGAGGCATTTGGGCGAATGAGTCGTGGGGGCGTTATTGGGGGTGGGATCCTAAGGAGACGTGGGCATATATCTCGATTATTGTTTATACCATCATCTTACATGTAAGGCTGATTCCAAAGTGGTATTCACGGTATCTGTTTGCAGTCCTTTCTATTTTAGGGTTTGCATCGATTTTGATGACCTATTTTGGGGTTAACTTTTACTTAGCAGGCATGCATTCGTATGCCACAGGAGATCCCGTGCCTGTTCCTACTTGGGTGTATGTCGCTTCAGCCCTTGTAGTTAGTTTGATTGTGCTTTCGTATAAAAACAAACATTTAAAGGAAGAAATATGAAAATAATACCCATAATGGTGGCTTCAGCCCTATGCGCTGGTTCACTTTTTGCCACAAAAGGCGATGTGTTCACAGGCGTTGTCGTTGAGGTAGCACATGGCGGTGGCTATACCTATTTGCAGATAGAAGACAGTTTTAAAAAACGGTATTGGGCAGCACTTGAGGGGGTTGCTATTGAAAAAGGGACAGAAGTTCGTTTTACCGAAGAGATGCGTGCACAGAATTTTGAGAGTAAAAGTTTGGGACGCACATTCGAAGATCTCATTTTTGCTTCCAAGCTTCAAACCCGAACTTCTACCCCAGAAGTTGGAAATTTGGCACTAATCAATGAGGTGGTGAAAGCGTCTCCTTATTGGCAAAAAGGAACGCTTAGTGTCCAAGAAGTTTTGGAAAAACGCGCCAGTCTTAAAGATAAAACTGTGGCAATTCGTGGTAAAGTGGTGAAGGTTTCTCCCGATATTTTAGAGCGAAATTGGGTGCATATTCAAGACGGTACAGGGGAGGGTGATGAGGTAGGACGGATTGTATTTACCTCGAAAGAGCTTCCAAAAGTGGGTGACATTGTGACCGCACGTGGGGTTGCCAGTGTCGATAAAAACTTTGGGTCGGGTTATAGGTATCCCATCATTGTTGAAAATGCCTCATTTATACAATAAAGGAAGCGAATGTCCAGCGAACCTATAAGCCTCATTGCCTCATTGCCCCTTTTTGAAGGTCTTGATAGAGAGGATATAGAGCGTATTGCCTCTTTTTGTTCGCTTCGTTCCCACAAAGAGGGCGATGTTTTATTTTATGAAAAAGATACCAAAGATTCGATTTATTACATCATTGAAGGCTCGGTTAAATTTTATAAAGTAGACCGTTTTGATAATGAAATCTTTTTGTACAAACTCTATTCTAACTCTTTGATTTTCAATGTCTCTAAACTCATCGATAGCTTTTTTATCAGCTGTTATGCCAATGCTGAATTTTTGGAAGACAGTAAAATTCTCTCCATTCAAAGTACGCCGTTTCGTGAGATGATTTATTCGAATCCTGCGCTGATGACACGTATTTTGGAAGAGTCTTTTAAGATGATACAACAGATGCAGTGTATTATCTCCAGAGACGTTGTTTTCGATGGAACCGCAAAAGTGGCACACATGCTGGTGCACGATTTATTCACGTTTAATCGCATCAAAAAACATGAAATCGCCTATATGCTTCACATTCAACCCGAAACGCTTTCGCGCATTTTAAACAAACTCACGAGAAATGCTACAATAGCCATTGAAAAAAATGCCGTAGTCATTTTAAATGAAAAAGAATTAAGAGAGATATACGAATGAAACCAACCGCCATGAGTGCCAAAATGAAACTTGCTGGAGGCCTTTTGTCTTTGGTGATTGTGTGTGTGATTGTTTTAACGGTGATGATGAATCAAATGAGTCAAAAAGACTCGCTCATCATCAACATTGCAGGCAAAGAGCGCATGCTTTCTCAAAAAATGAGTAAAGAGATTTTTTACATCATTCATCGCCATGAAAATGACTTTAGAGAGTTGGGTTCCGCGGTTGATTTGTTTGAAAATAACCTCAAAGATTTGCTGTATGGTAACGATGTTAAAGGTATTTATCCCCCACAAAATGTCAAAATCCTCTCCAAACTGGAAGAGGTTATGGACATTTGGAAGCCCTTTCGTGAAGAGATAGAAGCCCTCAAAAGTGCCATAGAAAAAGTACGACCTGATATCGAAGTGTTGACACAGCGTACTGAAAAACTCCTCTTTCTTTCCGATGTCGTGGTAAAAAAAATGGTTGAAGCCAATCTTGATGGGGTGCACATTGACGATTCGGGAAGGCAACGTATGCTTTCCCAGCGCATGGGACTGTATGCGGGTCGTTACTTACGCACTGCCAATGCACAAGACTTTTTGATGTTCTCCGATGCAAAGGCACTGTACGAAGAGACAATGAAAAATTTTTTAAATGACCCCAGTGTTAAAAGTAGCCCAGAGGTTTTCAAAATTGTGCAAGAAACCAATCGGTATTGGGAAGATTTTGAACATTACTTGGGCAACGTGCTGCGCATTGAGGGGGAAATTAATAAACATATGTCCTACATTCATGAAAAAAATATCCAGTTGCTCAATGCTATGGATGAGGCCGTGTGGCTTTATACCGAACACAGCGAAGATAAAAATGACTTTTTCATCAAATTTCAATACATGGCACTGATGATAGGTCTTGTGATTATTTTGTATGCCTTTGTGATTTCTAAGGAGATTATCGAGCATGTGGAGAGCTTCGTGCAAAAAGCCAAAGAGCTTGCCAGTGGTGATTTAAGTTCTTTTTCACAACAAGGAGTTGTCTTACAGGAAAACAGTGAAGATGAACTCAAAGAGGCCTCTTCGCACATTTCGTTGTTTGTTCATAAAGTCAACAGTGCTATGAAAGACTCCGAAGAAGCGTTGAAAAAAGCAGAAAATGCCATCTCTCAACTCCAACAACTCGCCGAAGAGGTAGAAGATACGATTGAGGGGATGGGCATTGATGAGAGTGAAAAAAAGAAGTTTGACAAAAACATCAATGCTACCGAAGACATCGCCATCCAATCGGCTGAAAATCTCATCCATGTGAATAAAATGCTTCAAAAACTCAAAAAGAGCCTCAATGCTATGGTTGAGACATCTTCGGACAAACGCAGTGATAAAGGGGAAAATAGTTAAACTTTTTGGCGTATTTTTTAAACTCTTGATGTATAATATAATCATTATGACATAAGGAGTTTAGGATGCAAAAGTTTCTCAGTTGTCTATTGGGTGTTGCTGTGGCAACTTCAGTCTATGCCGCCGATGTGGTAAAAGCAAAAAAAGAGGGAACCGCAAACTTGTATGCCAACATCACGGCGATTGAGCCTTTGATGGAAGCTTTTTCTCAAAGTACTGGCATTAAAGCACTCTATACCAGAGTTTCTACTGCCAAATATGTCTCTACCGTTTTAACCGAACATATGGCAGGAAAACTACAAGCTGACCTTCTTCAAGGACCTCTTCCTGTGCTTCAAATCTTAAAAGACAAAGGGGTGATTGATACCAATTATGTCTCACCTTTGGCTGCGGGCTATCCTGATTGGGCGGTGAAGGAAGCGGGTATTGTGCAGTTTGCGATAGAATACGTGGCACCCATTTACAACACCCAACTGGTTAAAGAAGCGGATGTACCTAAGAGCTATGCGGATTTGGCGGATCCTAAATGGAAAGATAAAATCGTTATGCCAGATCCTTCAAGTCATGCCACAACCATTTCATGGTTAGTCGGCTTAAAAGAGGCAAAAGTGTTTGAAAATGATGACGCATGGATGGCATTTTTAAAAGGCCTCTCTGCGAATAAACCGATGTTTGTCAAATCTTTTAGTCCTACTCCTGCCCCTGTGGAGAGCGGTGAAAAACTTATCGCTATTTCCATGCCAAAGTACATCATTACCAAACCAAAATCTCCCCTTGGCTGGGCGAATGTGGGTCCTATTTTAGGCTCTCCTCGTGGGATTTCGGTGGCTAAAAATGCTCCCCATCCTGAAGCTGCGCGTTTGCTTATGGACTATTGGCTCTCACGCGACACTATGAAAACGCTTGCGTCTAAAGTGGGAGAGTATGTGTTGACTCCAGGGATTTATCCTCCGATTGCGGGTATGGATAAGGCACAAGTCATTCCGATTCGAGAATTGAGCGATGATGAAATTAAGACGTGGGGAAATACCTTTAAACAAATCTTCTACGCAAAGTAAACACATTTCATTACTTACATGTAAAGAGAAAATCTCTTTACATGTAACCTTAAAGGCAATGCATGCAAATATCCATTCGTGGACTCACCAAAATTTATCAAACCGAGGGAAAAACCTTTCGTGCTTTGGACGATGTCAATCTTACTATTGATGCCAATACTATTTTCACGCTTCTAGGACCCAGTGGGTGTGGCAAAACCACCCTGCTTCGCTCCATCGTAGGGCTTGAAAATCCAGACAGCGGAGAGATACGCATCGGTGATGAAATCGTTTTTTCGAGTGAGAAAAACATCTACCTTCCTCCTGAAAAACGTGGGCTTGGCATGGTGTTTCAAACCTACGCCATTTGGCCTCATATGGACGTGTTTAACAACGTAGCGTATCCTTTACAAAATCAAAATGTTTCAAAAGAGGAGATTAAAAAAAGGGTGGCTGAAACCTTGGCATTGGTTCAATTAGGAGGGTATGAAAATCGCCCTGCGACCAAACTTTCAGGCGGACAGCAACAACGTGTCGCTCTAGCGCGCGCACTCGTAGCCAAGCCCAAAGTGATTTTATTTGATGAGCCTTTGAGTAACTTGGATGCAAAGCTTCGTGAAGAGACACGTAAAGAGCTTCGCGCTTTTTTAAGTGAGCTGGGTATTACTGCCATTTATGTCACACATGACCGCATCGAAGCCTTAGCGCTCTCTGATGTCATTGCTGTGATGCGTTCGGGTAAAATCATCGAAAAAGGAGACCCTCATAAAATCTATTTTAGACCCGATTCGCAGTTTGTGGCTGATTTTATAGGTCGTGCCAATCTCTTAGCTGGAACCATTGGCACGTGTGAGGGTGAATTTGCCTTGGTCGAAACGGCCATAGGCAAAATTAAAGCGATGAATCCAAAAGCGTTTCCTGTAAACACGAAGGTGGTCGTGTGCGTTCGCCCTGAGTTTATTCGTTTAAGCTCCTTGAGAGATGAGCGCGAAAACAATCTTTTTAAAGGCATCATGCAACATTTGGTCTTTATCGGTGAAGCGTACGAAGCGGATATTAAAATTGGAGACACCCTCTTAACGACGACGGTATCTCCAACAAAGAGCATCCAAGAGGGCGATGAAATTGCGATTGCGTTTGATGCACAGCACGCATTTATCGTTTCTGAATAAGGAGAGCGCATGCCACAACGCGGAAACTTAACGCTCCATCTTGTCGTCATCGTCGGTTTTTTAACCTTGTGCCCCGTGCTCATGCTCTTATTGGGCAGTTTCATGGAGGGTTTTGGTGAGTTTAATGGCTTAACTGTTCAAAAATACGTGACTGCCTACACCGACCCTGGGCTTCAAGAGATGTTTGTCAATACTCTCATCTTTACACTAGGCTCTGCCACGGTGGCAACGACATTGGCACTATTTTTGGCGTATATGAACACCCGCACCAATATCCCTTTCAAATTTGCCTTTAAAGTTATCTCCATTGTTCCGATGATGATTCCGCACATCCTTTTTTGTGTCAGTTGGGCGTTGTTGCTCAATCCAAGCAATGGCATCTTAAATAAGCTATTTATGGATCTTTTTGGACTTGAAAATGCGCCCTTTAACATCTACTCTTTGTGGGGGATGATTATGGTGGAGGGTTTACTCGATTTGCCTATTGCCTACCTTATTTTAGCACCTGCTATGCAATCTTTTGATGTCTCCTTGGAAGAGTCTTCCAAAGTGTGTGGGGCAACGAATTGGAAAACCCTGTTTCGTATCACGCTTCCCGTACTTCGACCAGCGATTTTAGCGGCGATTATTCTCGTTATTGTTCGTTCCCTTGCCTCTTTTGCGGCCCCTTCGGTTTTGGGCATTCCTGGGCGCATTTATGTCCTTCCAACGCACATTTACCGTATGATTTCTACGGGCTTTTCCGCCGATTACGGGCAGGCCGCCGCTATTGGAATGAGCGCACTTGCCGCTTCTATTGTGCTGATTTATCTGTACCGTTATCTCACCTCTGAGAGCAGTCGATATGTGACGATTTCGGGGCGTGGCTTTAAGCCCAGCGTGATTGATTTGAAGCAGTATAAATACCCGCTTTTTACCCTTGTGGGTGTATTGTCGTTTGTTTTAATTGTTCTGCCTATTATCGTTTTGTTGTATGCTTCATTCTTGCCTTATATCATGGTACCCTCTTTGAAAGCCTTTTCCATGATGAGTTTGCAAAATTGGAACGAGGTTTTAAGTGATCCTATCTCTTTGCTCTCTTTGAAAAATTCACTGATGCTAGGCATCGGAGGGGCAACTTTGGGGGTCATGCTTTCTATTTTAGTGGCGTATGTTATCGTAAAAGTACGCACCAAACTCTCTGGCGTTTTAGAGAGTTTAAGTTTTCTCTCTTTCTCCTTTCCAGGGATCGTTGTGGGGGTTGGTTTTATGTGGTTTTTTGTGCAAACCCCGCTTTATGGAACGATTTGGGCACTTTTGATTGGCTACATCGCAACCTATTTACCGTATGGTATTCGTCCGATGTCCAGTGCCTTTGTTCAGATACACGCTTCTTTAGAAGAGTCTTCTCGCGTATCGGGAGCGGGAGCATTTACGACGATGAAGCGCATCGTTGTTCCTTTGCTTATTCCAGGAATTGTGTCGGGATGGATTTTGATGGCAACGATGTTTGTACGCGAACTGACCCTCTCTGTGGTGCTCTCGCGTCCAGGTTCTGAAGTCTTAGCCGTGCAGATTTTGCGCTTCTCAGAAGATGGTCTGTGGGGGCAACTCTCTGCGCTTGGGATTATCATGATAGTCATCTCTTCAACGCTTGTTGTGGTCGTGACATGGATAGGCAATCACTTTTCGGGTATGAATGTAAAAGGATAAAAAATGGTTTTAAAGTTAGCGATGCTCTGTTTTCCCTTCTTCCTCATTGGCGCGGAAATAGGCTCTTTTAATGTGAAACGCGAACTCACCAGCACGAAGCTTCTTTTTCCCGATAAAGTTGTTGTGCATTCGTTTGATGACCCTAAAGTTAAAGGGGTAACGTGCTATCTCTCTGTGGTGGAAACAGGTGGGGTTAAGGGGGCTGTTGGGTTTGCAGAAGACCCGAACCAAACTTCTATCGCATGTCGCCAAACAGATGAAATCGTTGTAGGAAATATCGAGAGAGAAAAAGAGGGTGAAGTGGTTTTTAGTGAAAAACAATCCCTCTTTTTTAAACACCTCAAAGTCAGACGCATCTATGATGCTCCTAAAAAAGTCATCTTATACGTGGCATTTTCAGAGCGCATTTTAGATGGAAGCTATGAGACGGGCATTTCTGCCATTCCGTTATACAAATAATGTCATGGTGAAGTTTGATTTTTTCTCTCAGAAAGAGACATTACGAGCATGGTTAGCTCTTGGCATAGGGCTTGTTTTAAGTGCATGTGTAAGTCTGTATGTTAAAGATCAAATTCGCCAAGATGCCCTCAAACATTTTTCATTTATCTCGGACCAGTTGACGCTAAAAATTGAGGAGCGTTTATACGAATATGCACTGGTGTTAAAAAGTGCTACGGCTCTTTTTAGGGCTTCGGATGTGATTGATAGAAATGAGTGGAAATTGTATGTAAACTCACTTCAGCTTAACAACCATTTTCCAGGTAATTTAGGACTGGCCTACAATCAAATCATCCCCTCCCAAACGCTTCAAGAACACATTGAAACCATCCGTTCGCAAGGATTGTCTCACTACACGGTGCACCCAGAAGGGCAACGAGCATTCTATACTTCGATTGTCTATATTGAACCTTTGACGGTTCAAAATGCCAATGCCTTAGGCTATGATACGTTTAGTGAACCCTTACGTCGCGCTGCGATGGAGCGTGCACGTGATAGTGCAGAACCTGCTATCACCGATAAGTTACAGTTGGTGCAAGATGCTTTTGAACACACACACGCAGGCATCATTATGTATGCGCCCGTTTATGCGAAACATCTCCCAACCAACACAGTAGAAGAGCGTAAGAAAGCGATTGTGGGATGGGTATCAGGACCGTATTGGATGGATAGCCTCATACGTTCCATTCTCATGCAATGGGAGGGGGTAAATGAGAGTTCGATTAAGCTTCGTATTTTCGATGGCGTAGGACAACACCCACAATCCTTACTCTTTTCTAACCATTTTGATGAGCAAGTACCCTCAGGCTTTCAGCAAACGCGCACCATCCGTTTTAATGCGCACCATTGGACGCTTGTTTTTAATAGCAACCATTTTCCACACGAGATGAATAATACGCTTGTATGGGCAACACTTGTGTCAGGAGTGATGCTCAGTGTGTTGATTTTTGCCCTTCTTTTAGCGATAAACAATACACAAGCCAATGCCAAAAAGATTGCGAAGAAGCTCATTGCTGATATTAAGAAGAGTAAATTTTTACTCAAAGAGAGTGAGTTTCGGTGGAAATTTGCCATTGAAGGTTCTCGCGATGGGGTGTGGGATTGGAACATTCAGACCAATATTTCGTACTATACCGCGCGTTGGAAAGAGATATTGGGGTACGAAGAAAATGATATTTTGCCACGCCATGAAGAGTGGGAAGAGCGGATTCATCCTGAAGATAGAGCAAAAGTTCATCTCATTTTGGAAGAGTATTTTGAAGGAAAACGTGCTATTTATGAAGCAGAGTTTCGTATGCGTTGTAAAGATGATCGGTACAAATGGATTTTAAGCCGTGGTATTATAGTGGAGCGTACTCTTGATGGCAAACCGATGCGTATGATAGGAACCCATAGTGATATTAGTGAACGCAAAACGATGGAAGAAGAGGTACATCGCCTCGCTTTTTACGATGCACTGACACAACTTCCTAACCGAAGATTGTTGCACGAGCGTCTTAAAAGTGCCATGTCGATGAGCAAACGCACGGGCTTGTACTATGCCTTGATTTTTTTGGATTTGGATAATTTTAAACCTTTAAATGACGCCAAGGGTCATAGCGTGGGCGATTTACTCCTCGTTAAAGTAGCACAACGCTTGAAGGAAAGTGTGCGTGAAGTTGATACCGTAGCGCGTTTTGGAGGGGATGAGTTTGTGGTGATTGTCACCGATTTGAGTCACGATAAAACGGAAGCTGCCGATAAAACAATGGGCGTTGCAAACAAAATACACACCGTACTGATGGAACCTTACATTCTTCCTTTGGGTACAGATGATCTTGAAGATTTGGCGATTGAGCATCACTGTACGGCAAGTATTGGGGTGATTTTATTTTCAGATAATGAAGGAGATGCGGATGAACTCATCAAATGGGCGGATAACGCCATGTACCAAGCCAAAGCCAAAGGACGCAATCAAATCGTGTTAGACCTTGGATGATGGATAGTAGGTCTTTAATTTTTCTGCCGATACCCCACACCGATACAAAAAGCTCACTATACGGTTACGTAAAGTGGTATAAAAAAACCCCTCTTTTTCCCATCGGCGTGTTGATGTTGTCACACATGTATCCAATAGACACACGTGAATACCGTGTGCTCTAAGACGCTTCATGATTTCAATATCTTCCATCAATGCAATGTTGGCATAACCCCCCAATGTATGAAATAAAGAGGCTTTAAAAAACTGCCCTTGGTCACCGTAAGGGACGCGTGTCATTCGGGAACGTGCATTGGCAAAAAAAGCAAGAAGGCGAAAAAGAGGTTTTTTTGACGCAAAAGAAAGACTAAAAGCCCCTGCTTCGCAGCCTAAAAGCTTTTTATCCCACTGTTTGGGAAGATGCGTATCGGCATGCAAGAAAAGCAGTATCTCTCCTTGTGCCATGCTAGCCCCCTCGTTCATCTGAGAAGCTCTGCCTTTGGGTGCACATCCTGTGCGTAAGGTGTTTACATGTAAAGCGCATGGGGTCGTTGTCTCTTGTGTATCGACCACAATCACTTCAAAATCATCCCCGTTTGCATGGGCATAGAGCGTTTCAATGGTTTTTAGCAGCGTTTCATCTTCGTAGTAGACAGGAATGATAACGCTGATGTGCTTGGTCTTATAAGAGGGGTAGAGTGCTTTTAAATCTTCTAGTGTATCGACATCGCGCAGTGTTGTTCCCTCACCTAAAAGGAGTGCTTTTAAGCGATTTTGGGTCTCTTTATAAACATTGCTGTGGCTATACGTCATTCCCACAAAAGCCTCTTTCGTAAATGTCTTGGCGTTAAATCCGATGAGATAATAGCCTCCATCATGCGTGGGAGAGAGAATGGCATCTTTATGGGAGAGGGTGGCGAAGGCTTCTTCAATGATTTTTTCACTCATCTGAGGAATATCTGAGCCCACAAGAATGACTTTTTTATAGCCTTGGGCGAAGAGGTATAAAAACGCATGACACATACGCTCTCCTAAATCCTCACCTTCTTGGAAAAAGAGTTTTTCTTCTTCAAGGTAAGGTGGCAATGCCAAAGAAGCATCAAGCGGGTCATACGCGATGAAACGTTCGCAAAAAAGAGGTAAGCTAAGGCTGAGGAGATGTTTCAAAAAGCCTTCATACACCTCAATCGCTTTTTCATCCCCGATACGTTTTGCCAGTCGTGTCTTTACTTTCCCCTTAATAGGTGCTTTAACAAAACACACCAAAGCATTTAAAGCCATCTATTCTCCTTTAAAAGGCGTAGCATATCTTCTATCTGCTTTACATGTAGATAATTTTCTACAAACGACACCGCGAGTGTTTCTACTTTTTGATACGCTTTTGCTTGGAGGTGTGAGGGAAGTGCAAGAAGTGGTTTTGCTTTGGCAGGAACCACCAAACGCCGATAGAGTTCGACGCCGCAAAAACCAACGCTTTGCCCTAAAATATGTGATGGAACCTCTTTTACATGTAAGCTAAAATGTTCCCAAATACTCAAAAGGGCTTCTTGTGTTTGCGCTTTTTCCCCCAGCATCAAGGCGTGTAATTCACCCAATAAAATGTGCGCAAACAGCACCCCCATGTCAAATCCCAAAGGCGCAAACAGCGAAAATTCCGCATCAATGACTTTGATATCATTGTCATGGACGAGCAGGGAGCCTGTGTGCAAATCCCCGTGAATCAAACACTCTTTTACATGTAAAAACACATCACGCAATGCACGTATATTTTCTTCAAACAAAGCGCTTTTAAAAGCAGGTGTAAAAAAAGAAGGTATTACGAGCGCTTCATGGTTTGGGATATGAGGATACACAAAGATGTAGTTTTTGCTGATCTGTTTTAACGTCGCATTTTCATAAAAACCTTCTTCACGAGAAGGAGGGGTGCTAGTGAACAAAAGTGCTAAAAAAACGCCTAGTTTTTCATAAATTACCAGTGATATTTCATGCGCCAATCGCTCATTTTGAAGCAAGGCATAGCCTTTCAAATCTTCCATCACACCGTAAAAACACGCCTCATCGCAGTGAAAAATGTGAGGGACAAACGAGGGTGCTATGCTTTCAAAATAGCGCATCGTGTGCATCTCAACGCAGATACGATTTTGTGGCAGTTTAAAATCTTCTCCCAAAAGCCGAAGATAGGGTGGGGCGTACTTTAGGATGAAAGAGGAGAAGGAAGCGTCGCTGATGCGGTAGACAAAATTAAGATTACCGTCCCCTATCTCTTCGACACGATACGGCTCTTTTTGCAAAAGATTGAGTGGGGCAATATGCTCTAATACACGCTCTTTGTTCATGGCTACTTCATTTTTTTCGCTTATTATAGCACAAGCAGTCAATTTTTATTTACCATAATTTAAGTCGCAATACCCTATCATTACACCCAACTCATGTAAAGGCTTAAGGTTTAAGCATACATCAGAAACTGAGTTCTAGCTTCATTTTTTGATTCCCCCTTCTTTACATGTAGTAATTTGTCTTAGGAGAAATCCATGAAAATTGCTCAGCTTCTTATGGTGCCATTCGTGGCTTTAATGCTTGTTGCCTGTGGTGGCAAAGTCAAAGAAAACCCCAAATACAACTACATCACTGCGGATGAAACGGCGAAACTCATGCGTGAAGATGCTTCAAAACTGGTCTTGGTTGACATTCAAGAAAAACCAGATTTTCAAGAAGAACACTTAAAAGGTGCACTTTCAACCTATGCCTATCCTGTGAAAACTGAAGAAGAAAAAGCGAGATTGGCTGCGTTATTGCCTGATATAAAGCCTAATCAAAAAGTGATTATCATCTGCCCACGAGGCGGTGGAGGAGCGGATAGGGCGTTTGATTTTTACCTTGAAAAAGGGGTTAAAAAAGAGCAACTTTTCACCCTCAAAGGCGGTCAATACGAATGGCCACGTGATAAAATCAAAGACGTGTTGGACAAATAATGAACCACGCAAATGAGTGCATCGACTGCAAAGCGTGCATGAAAGGGTGTTTGATGATGGAGGAGTTTACGGACTCCCCCAAAACCCTTTTGGAGAGCATCCAAAACTCCCCCGCCAAGGTAGCGTTTTCGTGCGCGGCCTGTGGGTACTGTGCGCATGTGTGTCCCAAAGACATTAGCATTCAAGAGTATTTTGTGGAGCGAAAAGAAGCGTTAGCCCCTAGCGAGCTTCATAACTTTGGCTATAAAGCTGTTTTGTTCCATCAAGTGCTTAGTTTTTCAAAACCACTCACGACCATCAAAAAATTCTCAGCCACAAATTATTCGCATATGGCATTTATGCCCGGATGTGCGCTTAGTTCTTATTCGCCAAAGTTGGTAGAGTCTATCATCCACCATTTACAACGCGTCTCTCCCGGCATGGGTGTGTTGATGCAATGTTGTGGCAAACCGACCCGTGTTTTAGGAGACATCCCTCGTTTTGAGCGTTTTTACAGTGCACTGGAACGTGACATCGCACGCTTGGGCGCAACGACGATTGTCACCGCATGTGAGAACTGTTACATGAGCCTTAAAACCCTTTCCCCTCATGTTAAAACCATCTCTTTGTACGAGTGGTTAGACCAGATGGGCATTCCTGAATGCTCTTTTGAAAACGCCACGCCTGTTGCTTTGCATGACCCGTGCCCGACTCGCCATGAGCACGAGCTTCACGAGAGTGTGCGTTCTTTGTTGAAAAAAATGAAACTCTCTTTTAAAGAGTTCAAATACAACCGCGATAAAACCCAATGTTGTGGCAGTGGGGGCATGTTGGATGTGACCAATCCAAAACTAGCGCGTGAACAGATGGTCTCTCGTGCCCACCAAACCGAGTGCGATACGATAGTCAGCTACTGCCAAGAGTGCGCGCGCTCGATGAGTAGGGGTGGTAAAAGTGGGGTGCATATCTTGGATTTGCTCTTTACTCCAACCGTGGCACGCAGTTTCAAACAACCGCTTCATGGCACACTCACCTCGTGGATGAATCGCTACAAAACGAAACGCATGATACAAAATTTTAAAGTGAAACTATGATAAAAAAATGGATTCTTTTAGCCCTCATCGTCGGGGTCATCGTGGCGTACAAATTTTTAGGTTTGGATATACTCCTCTCGTTTGAATCGCTCAAAGCGCAAAAAGAGCTTTTGCTTGAACTGGTGCAAACGCATTTTTGGCTCAGCGCATTTTTACTTATGGGTGCATATGCTCTGAGCGTGGCGTTTATGATTCCTATTGCGACACTTTTTTCTTTGGCCGCTGGCTTTATGTTTGGCGCACTGTGGGGAACGCTCATCGCTGTTTTAGGGGCAACACTGGGAGCGGTGGCAAGTTTTTATGTGGCACGTTTTATCTTGGGAAAGAGTTTACAAAATCGATACGCCAAAGAGTTGGAGCGTTTTAACCGTGAGTTTGAAACCAATGGCTACAGTTACCTTTTCGCCCTTCGACTGCTTCCTATCTTCCCCTTTTTTCTCATCAATCTTTTGTGTGGGCTTACGCGCATTGATGTAAAAACCTTTTTTATCACCACGTTTATTGGCATTATTCCTGGAGGTTTTGCCTACACCTATGCTGGCTCACAGCTCTCTTCCATCAACGCGCTTGGTGATATTTTCACCCAAGAGATGGCTTTGGCATTTGTGTTTTTAGGGCTTCTCTCTTTGCTTCCCGTTTTTTATAAAAAATACCAAAACAAAAAAGCCGTGTAAATGAACTGGCAGCGTTTATACTTTAACGAAAGGGCGGTCTATGTGCACAAAAGCAGTGCCGATTGGTTCGTGCCTAATGCCTCAGCCGATACACTTTTGCAAAATCCGAGTGACAGTGTGGCGTACAAACAGCTTTTAGCACGCATCGCAACACCCAATCCTGAAGTGTATGCACCTTCTTTACATGTAAAGCATCCCTTGCACGAGTTTTGGATACACGTCACCAACCGATGTAACCTCTCTTGTACCCATTGTCTTTTTAACTCAACGCCCAAAGAAGCCGATACGCTTGCATGTGAAACCATACTAAAACACATTTCTGAAGCGCATACTTTGGGGTGTCGTTTGTTTGTGTTAAGCGGGGGTGAGCCTTTGGTGTACCCAAATATTTTAGAGCTGATGGATGCGATTTTGGCGTATGAGGGCACAAGCGTTGTCATCTTGAGTAATGGTCTTTTGATTGAAAAAGTCTTTACATGTAAAGCGTATGAGCGTTCACGATTGCAATTTCAAATCAGTCTGGATGGTGTGCAGGGAGTGCACGATGCCATTAGAGGACGAGGTAGTTTTGAGAAACTTAAAGCCAATCTGGCGTGGTTGAAGCGTGAGGGCTATGCTTTTTCACTCTCCACCTGTGTGCACCCGAGTAATGTGAACGCCTTAGAGCCTTTACTAGAGGTGGTAAAAGCATTGGGGGCGACGCACTTGCACCTGTTGTGGCACTTTTTACGAGGACGCGATGCGGATAAAGCCTATATTGATGCAGATATTTTGTTTGATGCGGTGGTTTCTTTGTGTGAAAAAGCCCACCAAGAGGGCATTGTGATTGACAATCTTGAGGCACTCAAAACGCAAATCTTTGCCCCCAAAGGAACGGTGCATGATGGTTCAAGTTCAGGGCGCAGTAGCATCGCTTTGGGGTATGATGGAAAATTTTACCCCTCTGCTGCGATGGTGGGTGAAGAGGCACTTTGGATGCAAGGAAATACCATCGAAGAAGCACTGCGTAGCGATGTGGCACAACGCATTGCCCATGCTTCGGTGATTCGCCTCACATCTGCGCTTCGTTTTTTATTGGGCGGTGGCGATTTGGACCATAGTTTTTCGCGTGCCAAAACGTTTATGGGGGATGACCCGAATGAGGCTTTGATGGAAAAGCTTTCCCTTTGGCTCATTACAGAAGAAGCAAAATGGTATGACACCCAAAAAGAGGCGGCTCTTTGCCTTGAGATGGGCGATATCCTCTACACATGTGGGGCGCATGAAGGGGTGGCACATACCCATGCCAACTGTTTGATAGCCACAAGCGAGAGTGCATCACTCAGCCTTGTTAAGAGCTTTTACCATGACGCAGCACAGGGCGTTAAAGAGGATATCTTAAATCCCATCTGTTATGAAGAAAGCTACATCGCACACATTCCCCAAACGTACCGTTTTAGAGGATACGGCTGTGGCAGTCCTGTACTGGACGCCGCCTTACAAGAGCGTGAGTGCATGGTGGATTTAGGCTCTGGCAGAGGCATAGAGTGTTTTATCGCTTCCAAATTGGTGGGAAAAAGTGGGCAGGTCATCGGGGTGGATATGCTTGATTCCATGCTCTCTTTGGCTAACGTTGGAGCAGATGCGGTTTCAAAAAATTTGGGCTTTAACAATCTCTCTTTTAAAAAAGGCTACCTTGAAGCTCTGCCGCTTGATGAGGGCATGGCTGATGTCATCACCTCAAACTGCGTGCTCAATCTCTCCACCCACAAACGCAAACTCTTTGCCGAAATCTTTCGGGTACTCAAAGAAGGTGGGCGTTTGGTGGTCTCCGATGTGGTGTGTGATGAAGAGGCGAGTAGTGCCATTCGCAATGATGCTAAGCTTAGTGGCGAGTGCATCGCAGGGGCGTTGACGCAAGCGCATTTGGTGGGCTTACTCCGTGAGAGTGGTTTTGAGCGCATTGTGTTTTTAAAACGGTTTGTGTATCGTGAAGTACAGGGGCATACCTTTTATTCGCTCACGTTTATAGCCTACAAACCCCAAAGCGAAGCGAGTGTGGATGTCATCTATAAAGGCGTGGGTGAGTCTTTACATGTAAACACAAACACCGTTCTTTTTAAAGGGGTCAAAACCAAACTCCCCAAAAGCCTTGCGCAAAGTTTGAGTAGCGAACTTTTTATCTTAGATGTCAAAGGCAGTGTCACCAACCAAGAAGAGGAAGTGTGCGCCTGTGCGATTGCCCCTGAGGAAAAAGTGGAACCTAAAGAGCTAAGCAAACTTTCCTTTGGAAGCTTTAGCCCCAAAGCGCAAAGCAACTGCATGGTGTGCCAAGCACCACTCATGTATGGCACGGCTGAGCGCGAAGTGGCGTGTCATTACTGTGGGAGTGTGAGTCAAAACAGCGTTACATGTAAAGAGGGTCATTACGTCTGCGACGCCTGTCATGCCAAAGAGGCCTTAGAGGTCATAGCGCATATCTGTTCGACCTCCAAAGAGCGCGATATGCTCACACTCTTTCGCATCATCCGCGCCCATCCTTCCATCCCCAAACACGGTCCTGAGCACCATGCCATGGTGCCTGCCATCATCGTAACGGCGTACAAAAACAGTGGCGGTGTATTGCCCCCTAGTGCTTTAAAAACAGCCCTCTCCAGAGGCTCTGGTGTTATCGGCGGGGCGTGTGGATTTTTAGGCATGTGTGGCGCGGCAACAGGTGTGGGTATCGGTTTTGCTATCCTGTTACAATCCTCCCCCGTGACAACAACATCCCGCTCTGCCGCGCAAAAAGTCACTCACGCCGTTTTGGGAGAGATAGCCACGTATGAAGCAGCACGTTGTTGTAACCGAGAAGTCTGGACGGCTTTGAGTATTGCTTCCAAACTCTCCGAAGCGTTTTTACATGTAAAGCTTCAAGCCAAGGCAGATTTTAAATGCGACCAAAAGAAATTCAACCAATACTGCTACGGGAAAAACTGCCCGATATTTTAAGAGAGCAGCTTCATCACTTCATCGCTAACGCGTTCAACAAAGAAATTGCATTTTTTTTCTTTACAATTTTCTTCTTTAAAGCGCGTTCCTGCGTCAGCTTCACCTAGACTAAAGCCTAATAAAGCAGTGCATTCTGTATGTAAAAATGCCCCTTCAAATGTAGCTTTAAGTTTTGCAATATTTCCATAAAGGGTGCTTCTATCCTCTTGAGGTGATACTCGTCCTTGACACATGGAGAGTGCCAGATAGCCTCCACTCAAAGCTCCGCACATCCCATTCGTTCCTGCCATACCACTGCCAAAAGCGGTGGCGATTTTAGGAATCAAAGGCGAGTCAATGCCTCTGGCAACTGCTACACTTTTGAGCACCGCTTCTGAACACGAATAGCCCTCTTGAAAATAGGTTTTTGCCCTTTCTCCTACCGTGTGTAACATCTTTTTTCTCCCATGACAAAATATAAACGCTATTTTACACTTCTTGACTTAAGTCATAGATTAGATTTTTGCTGAGTGATAGACTTTCGTTGAAACCAAATTTTATAGGAGGTATCTATGTCGCTTTCAAGAAGAGACTTTCTCAAATCAACGGCTGCTGCGAGTGCTGCTGCTGCGGTAGGGATAAGCGTACCTAGCGAAGTGAAGGCTGCTGCTGAAGAAGCAGAAGCTGGCTGGCGTTGGGATAAAGCTGTTTGTCGTTTTTGTGGTACCGGTTGTGGAATCATGATGGCTACCAAACAGGGTAAAGTTGTTGCGGTGAAAGGTGATCCTGCCTGTCCCGTCAATCGCGGGCTTAACTGTATTAAGGGCTATTTTAATGCCAAAATTATGTATGGAGCGGATCGTTTAAAAGAGCCACTTTTGCGTATGAATGACAAAGGTGAATTTGACAAAAAAGGTCAATTTAAACCTGTCAGTTGGAAACGCGCGTTTGATGAAATGGAAAAACACATCAAAAAAGCATTTAAAGCAGGGGGGCCTGAGGCGATTGGTGTGTTTGGTTCAGGTCAGTATACCATTCAAGAAGGGTATGCGGCGGCTAAGCTTATGAAAGCAGGTTTTCGTGCCAATGGTATCGACCCCAATGCGCGTCACTGTATGGCTTCAGCGGTTGCGGGTTTTATGCAAACCTTTGGCATCGATGAGCCAGCAGGGTGTTATGATGATATCGAACTTACCGACACCATCGTGACATGGGGTGCCAATATGGCGGAGATGCACCCGATTTTGTGGTCACGGGTGAGTGATCGAAAACTGACCGCACCCGATCGCGTGAAAGTCATCAACCTCTCCACCTATACCCATCGTTGTACGGATCTTGCCGATACAGAGATTATCTTTTCTCCAAGCACCGACCTTGCGATTTGGAACTACATCGCTCGTGAAATTGTATACAACCATCCAGAAGCCATAGATTGGGAGTTTGTGAAGAAAAACACCATCTTTGCCACAGGCTTTGCGAACATTGGCTACGGGATGCACACCGAAGCGGCGGCTAAGAAACTGGGTTATTCTGCGAAAGAACTTGAAATTATCAAAAAAGAAGATGCCAAAGTTATCTCTGAAAAAGAGGCTCCAGGACTTGCGCACTTAGGCGTTAAAGCGGGCGATACCATGAAAATGGATAAAGCTGCCGCTGCGGGTGCTCACTGGGAAATTACGTTTGAAGATTTCAAAAAAGCACTTGAACCGTATACTCTTGATTACGTAGCTAAGATTGCTAAAGGCAATCCTGATGAAACATTAGAAAGTTATAAAGCTAAACTTCAAGAACTTGCGAACCTTTACATCGAAAAAGGTCGCAAAGTCGTGAGTTTCTGGACGATGGGGATGAACCAACACCAACGAGGCACATGGGTGAATGAGCAGTCCTATATGGTTCACTTCCTCTTAGGCAAACAAGCCAAACCAGGAGAAGGGGCGTTTTCACTCACAGGTCAGCCCAGTGCGTGTGGAACAGCCCGTGAAGTAGGAACATTTACACACCGCTTACCAGCGGATATGGACGTTTCCATTCCAAAACACCGAGAGATTACGGAGAAAATTTGGAAACTGCCTGCGGGTACGATTAACCCAATGGGTTACCAACACATTATGAACATTCACCGCCAAATCGAGAGTGGCAAAATCAAATTTGCATGGGTCAATGTGTGCAACCCGTACCAAGATACTGCAAACGCGAACCACTGGATTAAAGCAGCACGAGAGCTTGATAACTTTATCGTCTGTTCCGATGCGTATCCTGGTATTTCAGCTAAGGTTTCTGACCTTATTCTCCCCTCAGCGATGATTTATGAAAAATGGGGCTCATACGGCAATGCGGAGCGTCGTACACAACACTGGCGACAACAAGTGTTGCCTGTAGGTGACGCGATGAGCGACACATGGCAGTGGGTTGAGCTTTCAAAACGCTTTACGATTAAAGATGTATGGGGTGAGCAACCCATTAAAGATGGTAAATTACCCAATGTCATTGAAGCCGCAAAAGCGATGGGTTATAAAGAGACCGACACGCTTTACGATGTGCTTTTTGCGACACCGTATGCAAAGCAATTTAAAGCTGAAGATGCTATTGGAAAAGGCTACGACAACAGTGAAGTGTTTGGGGATAGCCGAAAAGTGATGGGCAGTGATGGCAAAGAGTGGACGGGCTATGGCTTCTTTATCCAAAAGTCAATGTGGGAAGAGTACCGTCAATTTGGAAATGGTCACGGTCATGACTTGGCGGACTTTGACACCTACCACAAAGTCAGAGGACTTAAATGGCCCGTGGTTGATGGTAAAGAGACGCAATGGCGTTTTAATGCAAAATATGACCCCTACGCAGCCAAAGCGGGCAATGGCGATTTTGCGTTTTACGGTGATTTTGCCAAAGCACTCAAACGTGGTAACTTAGTAAAACCAACCACAGAAGAGACCTATTCACTTAAAAATAAAGCCAAAATCTTCTTTAGACCTTACATGGACCCTTGCGAAATGCCTGACCGTGAATACGATATGTGGCTGTGTACGGGACGTGTTTTAGAGCACTGGCACAGTGGTACGATGACGATGAGAGTCCCTGAGCTTTACCGTGCGGTACCTGAGGCATTGTGTTACATGCACCCAGAAGACGCCAAAGCCAAAGGCTTTAAGCAAGGTGAGATGATCTGGTTGGAAAGCCGTCGTGGCTCATGTAAAGCACGCGTTGAAACCCGTGGACGAAACAAGACACCAAAAGGTTTAGTGTATGTGCCATGGTTTGACGAGAAAGTCTTTATCAACAAAGTGTGCTTGGATGCCACCTGTCCGATTTCAAAGCAGACGGACTATAAAAAGTGTGCTGTAAAGCTTTATAAAGCGTAATGCTACCTCGTAGAGGTATAAAATATATTGTAAAGGATTGTCTTGAGCAATCTCGAATCAAAAAAAATTGAAATCAGTGAGCGACGTAAATTTCTCTCACTCATGGCTCAAAGTGTTGGTTTATCAGCCCTTGGAGGAATGGTTTGGATGGGGTATTTGGAAGAGGCAAAGGCAGCACCGCTGATTTTGCGTCCTCCTGGTGCTTTAAAGGAAGCTGACTTCTTGCGATTGTGTATTAAGTGTGGACAATGCGTTCAAGCTTGCCCATACGATACACTCTCTTTGGCAAAACCAGGTGATTTGAAGCCTATGGGTACACCATTTTTCATTCCACGAGAGATTCCGTGCTATATGTGTACGGATATTCCTTGTGTGCCTGTGTGTCCCACAGGTGCTTTGGATGAAAACAGTGTTTCAAAAATAGAAGAGGGAAAGAAAGAGCTTGATATTAATAAGGCGAAGATGGGTCTTGCGGTCGTCGATACCGAATCGTGTATCGCTTTTTGGGGCATACAATGCGATGCATGTTATCGTGCGTGCCCTGTTATGGACAGCGCCATCTCCTTAGAATACAGGCGAAATACGCGAACGGGAAAACATGCGTATTTGATTCCTATCGTTAGCTCTCTTACCTGTACAGGATGTGGGTTGTGTGAAAGAGCCTGTGTGACTGAAAAAGCAGCGATTCGGGTATTGCCTTTAGAGCTTGCTCAAGGGGCGATTGGTGGGCATTACATCAAGGGATGGGAAAAAGAGGATGAAAAACGCATCGAATCCCTCTTTGGTGATAATACAACCCATACGAAACGTAGCGAAAAAAGTGCACAAGACTATCTCAATGCGGATGAGGGGCTCAAATGAAAACATGGCTTTATAAGCATCGTTTTTTAATGATGCGACGCATGGTTCAGCTCACGGTATTAGGATTGTACGTTGCAGCCAATGCATACGGCTTTAACCTTTTAGTAGGGAATTTAAGTTCGTCACTCCTCTTAAAGGTCATTCCTTTGGCAGATCCCTTTGCGGTTTTGCAAATGGTAGCAGCTGGAGCAATGGTCGGTGTCGATGTCATCATTGGGGCTCTTATTATCGGGCTTTTTTATATGATTGTTGGTGGCCGTGCCTTTTGTTCATGGGTGTGCCCTGTGAATATGGTCACCGACGGTGCCAATTGGCTGAGGCGTGTTTTGTATCTTGAAAAAGTAGAGCGAAAAGTATGGTTAGGCAGGGGTGTGCGTTACTGGGTCATAGGATTGACATTGGTGCTTTCCTTTATTTCAGGGGTTGCCGCTTTTGAAATGGTCAGTCCCGTCGGGATGATGCATCGAGGCATTATTTTTGGGATGGGCATGGGCTTTGCCGCCTTACTTTCACTCTTTTTATTTGATCTTTTTGCAGTCAAAAATGGGTGGTGTGGGCACATCTGTCCTTTGGGAGGCTTTTATGCGCTCATCGGACGATTTAGCATGATACGCGTTAAACACGACCAGTCCAAATGTACATTGTGTATGCAGTGTAAAGATATTTGCCCTGAAAAACCGGTTCTGGCTATTATAGGAAAAGAGAGCGGAGCGATTTTATTTGGCGAGTGTACGAATTGTGGTAGGTGTGTTGAAGTGTGTGATGATGATGCGCTTCACTTTGGCGTAAGAAATTACATTAACACAAATGTGGGAGAAACGAAATGATGAGTACAAAAACAATAATAGCAGCTTCTTTAGTGAGCATTGTGATCGCCTCTGGATGTGCGGTATCGCAAAGCTATAAGGAAGAGGAGTTGGGGCTTAGAAAGGTAGATCTCTACAGCGAAAAAACCGTTGTGGCAGAAGCTACGTCGTATTCGAAAGTAGCCCCTGGTGAATCTAAAATGATGCAACGCTCTTTTGAAAATGCACCACCGATGATTCCTCACGATGTTGAGGGGATGATGGAAATTACCAAAGAGAGTAATGCGTGTTTATCCTGCCATGCGCCAGAAGTGGCAGAGGCGGTGAAGGCAACGGCCGTTCCTAAGTCTCACTTGTATGATATGCGCAACAACAAAGCATTAGCAGACGTTAGCCAAGCACGTTATGTCTGTGTTTCCTGCCATGCACCGCAATCTGCCAATGAGCCTTTGGTTAAAAATGAGTTTCAGCCAGAGTTTAGATCCAAAGATGGTGCCGTTAAAACCAATCTTTTAGATACCTTAAACGAAGGTGTGCAGTAGTCATGTTTGATCGTCACAAGAGAGAGGCTTTTACCTCTCTCTTTATGAAAAACTTAACGAAGACACCTATAGGTATTAGACCTCCGTATGCCAAAGAAGCCAGTCTATTTTTAAGTGTATGCGCTACATGTAATGATGCCCCCTGTGTGCGTGTTTGTGAAGAAGAAATTATTGTCTTAGGAACCGATAAAACACCTAGTTTATTGTTTACACAAAGTGGTTGTACTTTTTGTAAAGAGTGCGCTCATGCGTGTCCTTTAGATGTACTAAGCCTTGAAGCCCAAGAGATTATTCATGCGCTATTTACGATTGACACGCAAGGGTGCATTGCATGGAATGGTGTCGTGTGTTGCTGTTGCTTGGATGTATGTGAACCAAAAGCGATTACTTTTTTTGGAATGTTTCGCCCTGTAGTTCAGCGGGATGTGTGTACAGGATGTGGCTTGTGTTATAGTGTTTGCCCCTCTAATGCAGTCCAATACCATAGCCGTAATCAAGGAGGTTAAAATGCGTTTTTACATGCTATTTTTGAGCATAAGTGTCTTTCTTTTTGCCAATGAAATTGCACCACGTTTGGTCATTGAAGCCAGTGGCAATGTTCAGTCCATTGTGATGCAAGAAGATAAAATCGTTGCGGGAACCAATGCGGGAACCATCGATGTGTATGCGTTTAAGGATGGTGCATTGATTAAAAAAATAGCCTTTGAGAAGATTAAAGATTTTACAGGTGAGATGATGGCTCCCAAAGTTTTTTCGGTGGATGCTCTTTTAGGCACTGAAACCTATGTTGCCGTTGTTCAAGCCAGTAGCGGTGCGCGAAGGCTTGTGCTTGTGGACAATGGCGTCACTAAAGAGATTATCTCCGCAGAAGAAAACCTTTTTATCACCAAAGCTCAATTTGTCGATAAAAATAGAATTTTAGTAGCATTGATGAGCAATGAATTGCTTTTGATTGATGTCAAAACGGCTAAAAAACAGTACCAAGTGCAAGTCAATCCTTCTCATTTTAGTGACTTTGTTCTCAATGAATCCAAAAGTGTAGTCGCCAGTTCGTGTGAGTCGGGGGAAATCACCCTCAGCGATGTTGCAACAGGTAAAACCTTAAAGGTTTTTAGTGGCGGTAATGTGGACAACGTCTATAAAGTGGATTTCAAACATCAAAAGATTTTAGGGGCGGGACAAGACAGACGTGGCATTGTGTACGATACCACTAGTAAAAGTTATGACCGTTTTGATGCACCTTTTTTAATCTATGCGGGGGCATTATCGCCTTTAGCCAAACGAGGTGCTTTTGCCTTTAATGAAGAAAATGATATTGTTATTTTCGATCTTGCCAGCAAATCAAAACTCCATACGCTCAAAGGACAAAAAAGCACACTCAATACCATTGTGTTTCTTAACGAAAACGAACTTGTAAGTGGCAGTGATGATAAATTTATTTTACTTTGGAGGCTTCCGTGAATATTTCCAGTATCGTGATTCAAGCAAAAACAGACCATATTGAGGACATTGTTAAATTGTGTGAAGAGAGTGATTTTTGTGACTACCATTTTCATGATGCCCTTAAGGGAAAAATTGTTGTGACCATCGAGGGTGAGGGCATTGAAGAAGAGATGGCAAAAATGAAAAGAATTCAAAGTATTCCTCATGTGATTTGTGCCGATATGATGATGGCATACTCTGAAGATGAGTTGGATGCTGAGCGCACTAAGTTGGATGCTTCGAGTGTCGTTCCCGATATTTTAAACGACGATAAGGTGAAGCTTGAAGACATTATCTATCGTGGTGATTTGAAAAAGAAAATTAACTAAAGGGGTGTGTATGCAAACGACCTATCAGATGTTTATCGAAACAAAGGTACCAGAGAATGAGTTGATCGTTTCCCGTACGGATTTGAGTGGAAAAATTACCTATGCCAATGAAACGTTCGCATACATTTCGGGTTACAATACCCAAGAATTGGTAGGGCAACCTCATAACATTGTAAGGCACCCCGATATGCCTCGTTCCATCTTTAAAGAGATGTGGGAGACCCTAAGACGTGAGCAGATTTGGCGAGGATATGTTAAAAACTTGCGCAAAGATGGTGGGTATTATTGGGTGTATGCTGAGGTATCTGGGGTTTATAAAGATGGAGCATTGGTGGAGTATAAATCGATGCGATTTCCTGTGGATAAACCTCTGAAAGAGACGATGCAACAGACTTATGATACGCTCAAAAGTAAAGAAGAAGGTCTAGCTAGAGCGGTTGTCTATTTGAGCAATACAAACTTAGAAAAACTCAAAAAGCTAGCCAAGGATGAGGGCGTTTTGGAAGACACCCTTATCAATAGGATTTTAAGCGATACACTTTTTTAAGACAGATAAGGGTTACGTTATAAATTTCCCCGTACCCCTTTTCTCATGTTACATGTAAAGAAGTCAAAAAGAAAAATAGAACATAAGCAAAACCAATGAGTTGTCATCATTACCGCCCAGAAAAAACACTCAAACATCTTGGTGTTGTGATGTTTGAAATAACAAAAAATTCTTCAAATAATGAAATTAAACTTTTACAAAAAAATATTTTGTAAAAGTTTAAAATTATATATAGCATTCATATCCCATATTTTAGGAATTTTGTATAATAATTAACGAAATTATATATTTGACAATTCGGCAGATATTGCCTATAATTACACTATTAAAAACGGCAGATATTGCCGAAAATAAAGAAAAGGAGTTTTTATGACGCAGACGCAAATGGTAAAGCTTCTTGGTATCTCTGATAGAACTTTAAGAAGCTGGAAAACAAACCGAAATAGCCTTTATACATTACTTGACCGATTGGATTTTAATCAATCAGTAGAGTTGCTTTCTCAAAAAGACAATATGCATGTTCAAAGACTTTTAGAAAATCAAGAGTATTTTCAAGATTATAGATCGTTTGAAAGAGAACTTTTTAAGTTTTTGGTTTCAAAATTTGATATGAATGTACTCAAAAAAATGGCAAAAGACACTGCACTCTCACAAGAAGCACGAGTAAGAGGCGCATACTTGTATACTTTTTTAACAAAAAAGCCTCTCAAACTGAGCTTTTCACTGAATAAAAAAGTAGGCTTGTACCATGGAAGAAAGCAAGAATCTGGGGATGGCTTGGCAGACTATTATGGACTTTTAAGTGGGGTAGATGCCAATAGGTTTAATCAATATAAAACTAAAGGGAACAATTGATGAATACTTCACTCGAAGATGCTGTAAAAGAAATGATGCAAAAAATTAGTAAAAATATACGGCGAACAAGTAAAAAAGTGCCAGTCAATGTGTATATAACGGGTGGAATTGCGATTTATTTTCATACTGCTGCTAGAGTGTCAAAAGATTTGGATGCAATTATTGATCAAAACATCAATATTCCAAGTAAATTAACGGTACTTTGGAAAAATGAGAACGGTGAATTTGAAGAACTGGCATATGACTATAATTATAGTCCAACGCTTGGCCTCATGCATGAAGATTATGATAGAAGAGCCATATTTAAGTTTAGCATTGATGATAAGCTAAATGTTTATATTTTAGATCCAGTAGATTTAATCATTTCAAAATTATCACGTTTTGGAGAACAAGATCAAGAAGATATTCAAAGAATTATACAAAATGATCTTGTTAATAAAAGTCAACTTGAAGAATTAGCCAACGACGCTATCAAAATAGCAAGTGCAGGTAGACCCGCAACCTTCAAATTACATCTTGCGTTGGTACTTGAAATGTTTGATGAGCAATAAGGGTAAAGATGGAAACTCGTCCCATTTAACCCCTCGACAAAAAAACATTCGAAGATGAAGTCATTAACGACATCTTAGGCGATACGCTTTTTTAGTTAAAGATGTCTCGTTTGTTGGTAACTTTTACTTACAAATTGATTTTTATACGCTAGTCTGACATCTAGCATATATCTTTTTTTACATGTAAAGAATAAAAAACAATGAGCGTTTTTGTTTGTTCCTATTTTCCATGAGATACTGTGTAGAAAAAGTTAAAAATCAAGCCCCGATCCCTAAAGTCTGTTTTATGTTCATTTACATGGGCATATCAGGCTGTTTTGTATATAATGTTCATTGAATAAATAGTTAGAAGCAAAGGAATATAGTTAGCTTGAAAGCAACAATAATGACAATTGGTACAACATTAATTGCTGGTATAATTTTATTGAATATTGAATATTCATTTTTTACTGACAATAAAAATGACGCAAACATAGCAAAAAAACTTGTCAAGGACATGTCTGATTCATCACTGAAATATGAGCCAGAATTTTTTATAGAAGAGAATGTTGATGTGTTTAAGACCATGCTAAAAGTCGCAAGTGCAATCAATGTATATCAGCAAAGGAATCAGGAGTATCAAAGGTTAATAAAACTTGCACTTGATGACCAAAAGCCTGGCTTTGCATTTAATGTAGCATTTGAAATAAATGTTTACCAAACTAGGAATAACGAATATATAAAAATAATTGAATATGCTTTAAAGCATGAAAAACTATCTCTAGCTTATGCAATTGCAGAAAAAATAAATGTTTATCAATTACGAAATGATGAATACAAAAAAATCATTGATAAAGGTTTAGAACTAAAAACAAAAACTTCTAACAAATTAGAGGAGCCAATCAAAAACCCGCAAGCGGCTTTTTGATTGCTCATTTTAAACGTTATATCAAAATAATACAATAGGAAATAAATATGAATACATACACTTTAGAGATAGAAGACAAAGATGATAAAGTTATATACCAATTTCAACTTACTGCAGATGAAATTATGAATCTATCTAATATACCATATAAAATAAGTGGTTCAGGCAATTCGGGACAGCCTACATCTACTCGATTAGATAATGCAAAACTTGACGCATATAGATTAGGAGAAGATTTTCATATAGTTTATGACAATGATAACAGCAAAGATAATCATAAGGGAACAATATTTCCTAAACCAAAATATTCAGAAATTGAAAAAATATTAAAAGATGCTAGTGATAAGATACTTCATAAAATAGATATAGCAACTATAAAGATATAACAAAAATGAGGAGCCAATACTGAACCAAGAGTGGGTTTAGTATTGGCTCACGACGAATGTTATATTATAAAAAGTGTCGGAGATAAACTTTTAACTTTTGATAGGTCAATTCAATAAATTAAGTACAGTTTAGGAAATAAAAATCTTTACATGTAAAGTAAAAAAAGAAAAATGGAACATAAGCAAAATAGTGTCACAAGACTCAGTGGAGAACATTACCTTCAAGGGTAAGCCTCAGCATTGGCACGGTTTCAAGGCTTGAGAGAGAATGCCATCAGTCTACAATCATCTCTTGATTTATCACTAGGTATCTCACTCTTAAGTGATACGCTTTTTTAAGACGCTTTAGGGTAAAATTGCGCTTAAAAGTTTATTAAAAAGGTGTTTTTATGGGTTTAGGTGTAGGTATTGTAGGGCTTCCCAATGTTGGCAAATCAACCACGTTTAACGCGCTTACCAAAGCGCAAAATGCCGAGTCGGCGAACTATCCATTTTGTACGATTGAGCCAAATAAAGCCATCGTTCCTGTTCCAGATCCACGCCTTGAAGCACTGGCTTTAATCGTAAAACCAGAGCGTATTCAGCACTCTACGGTTGATTTTGTGGATATCGCGGGTTTAGTGAAGGGGGCGAGTGCGGGTGAGGGACTGGGCAATCAGTTTTTATCCAACATTCGTGAAGTGGAAGTCATTTTGCACATGGTGCGTTGTTTTGAAGATGAGAACATCACGCACGTTGAAAACAGCATCAACCCGCTTCGTGACATCGAAATCATCGAAAGTGAACTCATTTTTGCCGATGTGCAACAGCTCGATAAAAAGTTAGATCGTCTTAAACGTCAAGCTAAACTTGAAAAAGGTGCTCAAGCGATGGCAGAAGTTGCTACCGAACTTAGAGCGCATTTGGATGACATCAAGCCTGTGAGCACCTTTGCACGCAAGGACGATGAAAACTTCCAAGCCTTAGATAAAGAGCTTCGCTTTCTCTCCAACAAAACCATCATTTACGGTGCCAATGTCGATGAAGCAGGTTTGCTTGAAGAAAATGACCATGTAAAAGCGGTGAAAGCACATGCTAAAGCAGTGGGTGCGGATGTGGTCGTACTGTGTGCCAAAGTCGAAGAAGAGATGATAGCACTTGAGGATGAAGAGGCGGAAGAATTTTTACAAGAGCTTGGCATTAAAGAATCAGGTTTAAAGCAGATTATCCGTTTGGCGTTTGAAAAGCTAGGTCTTGCATCTTACTTTACCGCAGGGGTTAAAGAAGTGCGTGCATGGACGATAGTAAAGGGCTGGAAAGCACCCAAAGCAGCAGCCGTGATTCACAATGACTTTGAAAAAGGATTTATCCGAGCTGAAGTGATTGGCTATAATGACTATATTACATGTAAAGGTGAGGCTGGCTCTAAAGAAGCGGGAAAGATGCGACTTGAGGGAAAAGAGTACATCGTTCAAGATGGCGACGTGATGCACTTTAGGTTTAACGTCTAACACGTTAAGGTCTTTACATGTAAAGACCTTATTTCTTACTTCAACGACAATGCGGGCACTTTCCTTTGATGATGACATTTTCAATGGTATAGGCTTCCATCTCAAAGGTACAGGGCAAATTCATACATTCAATTTTCTGACACACTTTACAAATGAAATGCGCATGAGGTGACTTTCGAAGCTCAAAATAGCGTTTTTTATCACTGGATTCAAAGCTATCGATAAGCCCTTCTTCTTCAAATTTAGCAATGTTTCGGTAAAACGTTGCTTTATCCATAAGCAAGCTATTTTTAATATCCTCATAGCTCAAAGGATGTTTGCTATGGTGCAAAATTTCCAAAATAGCTTTTCGTGCGGTTGTTAATTTTAAGGAGCTAGTGTCTGGATTTATCTCTTTTTTCATGCGCTAATTGTAACATAATTTTGTGCAACTCAGTCGCAATTAAGTCTTTATAGTCTATGATTCGTAAAAATGCGACTCGGTTGCATTAAAGTCTAGGAGGAAAAAATGAAAAAAATTATTGCAGTGTGTTTGTTGCTTGTAACAACAGGATTACTTGCCAAAGTCAATGCCATCGTAAGTATCATGCCTCAAAAAGCTTTTGTGGAAGCTATTGGTGGTGAATTTGTAACGATTGAGGTGATGGTACTCCCAGGAAGCTCTCCTCATAGTTATGAGCCAAAACCATCGCAAATGAAAGCCATCGATGCGGCGCAGCTTTATTTTACGACTGGCGTTGAGTTTGAAGGGGCATGGATGAAGAAATTTGCCAACCAAAACAAAAAAATGAAAATTGTCGATAGTACCTTGGGTATCACAAAGCTAGAGATGAAAGAGCACGAGCATCACGAAGAAAAAGAGCATAAGCATGAACATAAAGAAGATCAGAAACACACAGGGTTTGACCCTCATGTATGGACAAGTCCTGCCAATATCAAAATCATTGCAAAAAATATTTTAGATACACTCATTGCTCAAGATGCAACGCATCAAGCGTACTATACAGCAAATTACACGGCATTTTTAGCCAAGATTGATGCCACCGATGCTACCATTAAAGAGGTACTCAAAGAGGTGAAGCAAGGCTCCAAATTTATGGTGTTTCACCCTGCGTGGGGCTATTTTGCGCACCAATATGGCTTGGAACAAGTTGCCATCGAAGTGGAGGGTAAAGAGCCAAAACCCAAAGTGTTAGCGCACATCATGGAAGAGGCGAAAGAAGAGGGCGTGAAAGCCATCTTTACCCAACCTGAGTTTTCCGACAAGAGCGCTAAACAAATCGCCGATGCGTTGAAAATCAAAGTCATCAAGGCAAGCCCACTCAATCCAAAATGGGATGAAAGTTTCATCGCACTTGCAAAAGCGATTGCCAATAGATAATCTCACAGTGGTCAACGAATTTTTTGATTGAGAAAATGTTACGAAACGCTAAAAAAGTATCGACTGGTTAAATTTTCCCTTGACTGTGACAATGTCTTTTGTCACAGTATCACCAAGGAGGGGATGATAAGTATTATCCCTCCTTGGTAACCTAAAAAGATCTAGCTCCGCTAAAACCTACTAAAACAGCCCCAATACCAATGACCATCACCGCTCCAATGACACGTAATACCCAAAACCATAAGGGTTGGGTTTGAATCATGGATAGATGTGTGAGCCGTGAAGTGACAAAACCAACTAAAGAGATGGTAAGCCCCATGCCAAGGCTCATACACAACGCCGCAACGATACCAATGTAAAGTTCTCCTAGTGTCATGGCAAAAAAGCTCAAGGTCATCACGCCAGGGCAAGGAACGATACCAGAGAGGATAATCACACTAAGCTCTTTTTTGGTATCTACTTTTTCTACGTCACGTCTAGAACGAACTACCTCAAAGAGTATCCAACATCCCATAAGGAGAATTAAACCACCTGAAACTTGTGTCATGGGAAGCGTGACATCGCGTAAAAGTTTAGTAGCACTTGCATGAATCATATAAGTAGCACTTAGACTTAACACTAAAGCAGAAAAAGCATGCACGAGTGCTATAAAGAAGCCTATGCGAAAAATGTGAGAGGTTTTAAGTTTGGGATGAGCTAAAAGATAGCCAGACAACAATGCCTTGCCATGACCTGGACCTAAAGCATGGACAACCCCATATGCAAAGGAAAATGCTAAAAGAGTAGCAACGGAAAACCACTCTCCTTCAGCAATATTTTCAAAATACGTACTGAGTTCTGCGTTAAAATAGTGATTTGCTTCAATGAGCAGTTGTATCATATTCTCTCCAATTAGTGACTTACCATTGCTTTATACGCATAATAAAAGTCTGCATCATAGCCTTGGACTTTACATGTAAAAGGCTTAGAACATTGTAAGGCTTCAGGTTTTAAAATCATCGCAACATACATCTCTGGGTCAAAAAAACGCAATTCATACATTTTAAATGAAGGAGTTGCAATACTAAACGTATAGACCAAACGTTTTTTTTCAATAGTGGCATGAAAAGTATCGGTTTTATGCACTTCTATCTCTTTTTTGCCATCGAATAAGCGCATAAAATAGCTAAATTCACCTAGTGGTTTAAAATGGTCTTTTTCGATAAAGGCAATTTCAGAGCTATCCAGTTGTTTGTCTTTGTTGGTGTCATAGTCTTTGATGAGCATCGCCGATGTCATGGCATCAAATGCCCAAGAAATGGTAATTTTATCTGTTTCTGGCACAACTTTGACATCAATAAAAATGTGCGGATGTGCCCAGAGCCCAGAAAAAATAGAGGTGAAGATAAGTAAGAAAAGTAGACGAAAACTCACGTATAACCTTCAAAGAAAATGATAAAAGATTATAAGCAAAAATGACTAACAAAGCCTTGAAGCATTAATTGATAATTATTTTCAAATTTATGAAGAATTAAGCTTTTTTAATCTATTATTTTGAAATTAAATATCAAAAAGGAGAAGGCATGTCGGTACTTATTATTGGAGGCGATAAAATTGATTCTATCGCTTCGGTGTTACACAGTTTTGCATTTGATAAAATCGTACATTGGGATGCGCGTAACCCTTCGGTGGTGCGTAAAGAGATTCCTAGTGATACAAAACTTATTATTATGCTCACCAACTTTTTAAACCACAACGCTATGAACAAATTTAAAAATGAAGCCAAACGTAAGACAATTCAATTTATTTGCGCCAAGCGAAGTGAAAGTTCGGTGTTTTGTGAGCTATGTAAACACTTCAATCCTAACGGTTGTCTTTTAGAGCAGCGATAACTATGTCAAAAGTAGATTTTATGCAAGAGCAAATTGGCTTTAAAGAGGTCAATGAAATTTTAGAACAGCAGCTTTTTTGGAGCGAGTACGAACCTGTTGTGGACGTGAAAACCAATACCATCTTTGGTTATGAGGCACTAGCACGGTTTCATTACAAAAGACGTGCATACTCACCTGCACCCATCCTAGAGATGGCGCACCATTGCCAAACGCTTTTTTATCGATTGGAGAGGGCTCTTAAAATACATCAAATCAAACATCGACCTTCAGAGGGTGTTTTATTTGTAAACATTGACCCTCATAATTTCAATACTAAAGAGAAAATTGATTTTTGGGAAGATTTGTTTTGTCAACACGAAGAGATGTGTATAGAAGTGACAGAAAATACCAATGGCTTAGAGAGTAATTTATTGGTTAACGCATTACCCCATTTAAAAAAAACAGGGGCATTTATTGCTCAAGACGATATCGGTAATGATGAAAAACTGTTCTGTTTTGACTTAATGCACCATGCACATATCTTGAAATTTGATCGTTCATGGTTTCAAAAAATTGCTTTATGCACGGATTACGTACATATCTTAAAAGGGTTTATTCTCTTTGCAAGAAAGCAAGGGAAGAAGAGCGTTATGGAAGGAATAGAAACAGAACTTGATTTGAAAATTGCTAGAGAGCTTGAAGTGGATTTTGTTCAAGGATACTATTTTAAATCATATAATCAAAGGAGTATTGATGCCAAGAGATGAGATTCAACATGCTATTGAAGATATTGTCAGAGAATATGCGATTCCAAGGGAGTTAAAATTCTCATGTATGATTGAACGAATCGTTCGGATGAAATATCATGGTATCAATACAAAAGAGGTTCGTTTAGTCATTCGCAATCTCCTTCAAAAATAAGAACTCAAATTAATAATGATTTTCAAGTTAATCAATAGTTAAGTCTTTTTTACGTAGTATTTCGATAGTAATTATCAATGCTATAAAATTATAGTTATTACAAAAAAGGAGAAAAAGGGATGAATTTGTCACATGTTCCTAAAGATACAAAGGTCAAAATTGTTGCCATTCAAGCACAAGCCGTTCTTAAAAAACGCCTTGCATCGCTTGGAGTGAGTGTTGGAAAAGAGGTTAAGGTTTTAGAAACAACCATTCAAAAAAACACAATTAAACTAGGCATAGGTCTGGGTTCTGTCGCACTTCGTTTAGATGAGGCAAAAAGTATTGATGTGGAGGTATGTGTGTGAAAAAAATAATTGTAGCTTTAGTGGGACAACCCAATGTTGGGAAGAGCTACCTTGCCAATGCAATGAGCGGCTCAAATCTTAAAATTGGCAATTTTGCAGGGGTAACGGTTGAAAAAGCAACGGCAAAACTTAGTGCCAATGAATCCGAAATAGAACTTATTGACCTACCAGGGCTTTACTCTTTGGAAGATTTCTCCGCCGATGAAAAAGTCACCAAAGATTTTTTACTCAAAGGAGAGTATGACCTCATTGTCAATGTGGTAGACTCAACCAATTTAGATCGTAATTTGATGCTGAGTATCCAACTGATGGAGCTGGGCAAAAAGATGGTAATTGCGCTTAATATGGACGATGAGGCTATAAAAGAAGGCATTATGATTGACGCGGAAGCAATGAGTAAAATCATAGGCATTCCATGTGTAAAAGTCTCGTCTAAAACCAAAAGCAATGTGGAAACCTTAGTTCAAAGCATCTTACATGTAAGCGAACACCCACAACAAAATGCCAAGATAGTTTATACCGACCATGTGGAAGAGGCACTTCAAAAGATTGTTACCTTTTTGGACGATAAACATTTTAAAAGTCCGCGCATGGATAATCGAGCCATAGCGATTGGCTTATTGTGGCAAAAAAAAGAGGTCTATGCCTTGATGCATGATGAGCCCTTGTATGTTGAGTTGCATCCTCATTTGAACCAAGCACTGGGAAGTGTTTACATGTACTGCGAATGCGATGAGATAGAAGAGGTGATTCACACTCAGCACAGTGCCTTTGTCTCAGGTTTGTGTGCAGAAGTCTTACATGTAAAGCATTCAAAAATACACAATCTTACCCAAGCGATTGATAAAGTATTGATTCATAAACTCTTAGGCTTACCACTCTTTATCTTTTTGATGTGGGGACTGTTTCAGCTCACCTTTAGTTTGGGTGAAGTCCCGATGGGCTGGATCGAAGAGGGCTTTGGTTGGCTAGGTGAAACCATCGGGGCAACGATTGAAAACGAAGGTATGAAATCACTCCTTGTCGATGGTATCATTGCAGGTGTGGGTGGCGTATTGATGTTTTTACCCAATATTATGATTCTTTTTTTAGGTATAGCCCTTTTGGAAACCACAGGCTATATGGCACGCGCTGCTTTTTTGCTCGATGGATTTTTTCATAAATTTGGGCTTCATGGAAAAAGTTTTATTCCTCTGGTATCGGGATTTGGTTGTTCCGTTCCCGCGTATATGGCGGCACGAACGCTTAAAAATAAAAAAGACAGATTACTCACGATGTTTATCATAGGCTTTATGAGTTGTGGAGCAAGGCTTCCAGTGTATGTCCTGTTTGCAGGTGCTTTTTTTGAAGAAGATATGGCGGGAAATGTCTTGTTTGGCATTTATATCTCTGGCGCACTTTTAGGGCTTATGGCAGCGAAAGTGTTACGTGTCACAGCGTTTAAGGGGGAAGATGAGCCTTTTGTTATGGAGATGCCAAAGTACCGACTGCCTAGCTTAAAACTGCTTTGGTATGTGGTCTATTCTAAATCGGCCATGTACATCAAAAAAGCAGGAACCTTTATTTTACTCGCTTCCATGCTCATTTGGTTTATCAGTACGTATCCTAAAAATAGCATCATCGAAGAGCAGTATACCACTCAGATAGAACTGCTTCAAAGCGATGATGACAAAAGTGTTCTCGAAAATGAAAAAAATGAAAAGTTGATGGAGCGTACGTATCTTGGTATGTTGGGTAAAACCATTGAGCCCATTTTTGCTCCGCTTGGATTTGATTGGAAAATGAGTGTGGCAACGCTGAGTGGTTTGGCGGCGAAAGAAGTCATCGTCTCTACGCTTGGGGTACTCTATTCTTTGGGTGACGAAGTGGATGAGGAAAACAGCTCATTGCGTGAGATTATCGCTTCAAAAATAGGCTTTCCCTCCGCGATGGCATTTATTGTTTTTGTCATGATTTATTTGCCATGCCTTGCAGCAACGGTGGTGTTTGCCCGCGAAGCGCAGAGTTTAAAATACACAGCGTACCTAGTCATCTTTACCTTTGTCACGGCATGGGTGTTGGCTTTTGTGACATACACCGTCTTAACATTACTTTAAAAGAAGGAAACATATGAAAAAAAGTTATTTATCTCTGGCGGCAGTCGTGTTGCTTGGAAGCACGACGTTAAATGCAGATACACTCGAAGATGTATTCAAAAAAAGCACGCTTGAGGGCAGTATAGGTTGGTATGGACACACGTATGATAGAAAAGGTGGAAGCGCAAACGATGGTTTTTCAAACGGCTTTGGTGCTATTCATTTTGAAACGGCACCCCTATATGGTTTTAGCGTTGGATTGAGTGGTTTTGGAAGCTTTAAAACCAGCGAAGAAAATGATGGCGACTATAAAGCAACAATAGAAGACCGTGCGGTACTTTCAGAAGCGTATATCAAAGTCGAACATGAGGGCGTGGGGCATGTGATTGTCGGTCGTCAAGAAGTTGATTTTAATTGGATGACTGATGTTATCGAAGGTGCGACGATTGAGCTTAGTTTTGTTGAAAATTTCATCATCAATATGGCATGGATGCACAAACAAGCGGTCATTGGTTTTGATGAAATTTCGGAGACATTTGAAACGAAAAATGGTCACAAAGGTGTTTATATGCTCGAAGCCAAATACACCCCAGTTGAAGGGTTGGAAATCAACCCGTATTATTACTATGCACACGATGTATTTAATGCTCCTGGTGTCAAAGTCTCTCTCTCTTTTGAACCACAAGATGAACTCAAAACCACAACCCTATTAGCCTATACTAAAGGCAACAGTGATGTTGCTGGAATATTAGATGGCTATGTGGTACAGCTTGAACAAGGGGTTGAGTTCATGAGTGCAACGGTGGCACTTGGCTACATCAAAACCGATAAAAATGGCACAGCAGGCTTAGAGAGCTTTGGAGACCAATCTCCGTTTGAAGAGGGCAATCACGTTTTTGATGCTGACACACAATCCTACTACGTTACTGCTTCTTACACTATGGGTGATGTAAGCGTTGGTGGACTTTATGGTCAGAGCACATACGATAATGTGGGAAATAAAGAAAAAGAAAAAGAGTTTAATTTAAGCTTTGGGTATAAAATCTTAGAAAACCTCGAAACCTCATTCGTGTATGTAAACGTTGATAATGAAGATAACGCACAAAGCTATACGGGGATTAAAGCTTTGGTTGAATACAAATTTTAAGGGTTCATATAAGAAGAGCTAAGGCTCTTCTTATATGAAAAACCAAATGCTCTGAAATTAAACGGGTTCAGACTGGGTTCTCCTCGGCAGAGTGCCCACGCACCTTTGGTGCTTTTACTTCTTGCAAAATGAGTTTTGCAAGAAGTCTACTACAAAAGCATGGCTTAGGAATGCGTAAGGACTTCGCCTAAGACGTCTCCAAAACGAATAGAAATATCATGGCTTACCTGAGTTTTAAAGCTCTCTTTCTCAAAAAACATGACGATGGTAGAACCCATCTCAAAAAGCCCTAGTTCCTCGCCCTTTTTAAGGTGGACATCACGGTACATGTAACACTGTTGCAAAGTGCTTTTTACGTTGGTTTGAATGGTCTTATCAAAGGTAAAGCCCATTTTTCCCACATTGAGTGCCCCTACAAAAACCATATAAAAAAGTCTGTTTTCTTGGGTGTAACACTCTAAAACTACCCTCTCGTTTTCACAAAAAAGACCTTCTATCTTACGTAGCCATGTAAAATTCACAGGATAGAGTTTCCCAGGAATGTGCACGGCTTTTACGATGCGCATATCGATAGGGGCATGATAACGATGATAGTCTTTGGGAGAGAGATAAAAATTGATGTACACCCCTCCTTCTAATTTTTGTTTGCTACGCAAAGAGCAATAATCGCCCAGTAATTTTGAAACACCATAGGTATGACCTTTGATTTGCAACGCAGACTCTTTTTCAATGCTCCCAGACGCACTAATGAAGCTATCGCATGGCGAAATAAAGACAGAAGGGTCATTGTTGAACTGCCTTGGATGCAAGAGTTTACGTGTAAAAAGCGCATTTAAAGTAGGGTAGGTGTTTGCGGGATGAAAGTCTGTGAGCAGAACACCAGTAATGTTGACATAGAGTGCATTAATAACACTTTGTATGCTGAGCGAAAAGGGATGGGATGCAAAAAGACCAAAAAGACGTGATAAAATTGAAGTTTTAAAGATAGGATATCGGTGCATTAGATTCTTTCATACGTTAAGATTTATAAGATTATACCAAATCAGAAGCTCATTTGGATATTAAATATAGATTATGATACTATTTTACCTCTAAATTTTCAAAAGATGGGTAGATAAGCAATGGAAAAAGTGACGAGTTTTTGGGAACGTTTTGTACAATTTATTACGTTTATTAACCTGCCTATTCGCAAAAAGTTTCTTTTATTTGAGATGGGTACCTTTTTTTGGTTTTGTGTCATTGGTATCGTATCTGTGGGTTCGCTTAGTTTTATTCACTTTCGGTATGCACAGATTGTACATGTTAATTTACCTTATATAAAGGCACTTCAAACCATTCATCCTGAATTGGTTGTTATGGATCGTACGATTGCTCTACGTGAGGAGGGAACACACTGTACTCAAACCCTTTTTGCACTCAAAACATCTCTTGCTCACATGAAAAATGCTTTTTCTGAGGCATTGGTTTCACTCCAAAAGCAACCCAGCAGTGGGAATATTTTTGAGATGGTTTTAACATCGCTCTCCAAAGACGATAATGAAAATTTTAATACCCTTCAAGAAATCAATAAAGATATTATAGCCCTCGAAGAGTTGGTTCTTTTGGGTCAGAAGAATAGTACGGGTACTTCAGATGAACACTCCCGTGAGTTTTGGAAAAAAATAGAAATGCGTGTTAAAAAGACCCATGAAAAAACGGTGAGTTTTTCTAAAGTGGTTGAAGAGCGCTATCATTATTATAGTACGCAAGTCAATAATATTATTCGTATCTCGATTAACTCCATTGCGATTGTTATTTTACTTTCTGTGACACTATTGATGTTTTTTACAAGGTGGCTCCGAGAAGCATTTTCACGCCCCATCGAATCCATGATACATCAGATTCATTCCATTGGAACGGGTGAAGTGGACTTGAGTAAAAAACTCAAAATTAAATCTAAAGATGAGATAGGAACGCTCTCAAAAGAGTTCAACAAACTCGTTGATACCGTTTATGGGGTAACCGTTTTTAAAAAAGTCATTGAAGAAGATACCTCACTGGAGACAGTGTACACACGATTGGGAGAGGTGTTTGAAAAAGAAGCGGGAATCAAACATTACCGTATTTTTGATGTGAATGCGGCTAAGGGAACCATGAGTGTTGTGTATCCTTATGTGAGCGATGAGAGTGACTTTTTAAGTTGTAATGAAGAGATTTTGCACAGTTGTTCTTTATGTCGCGCGCAAAAGACAGGACATAAAGTCTCATCGTTTGAATACGAAGGGGTGTGTAAAGAGTTTATGAAAGAAGAGGGTAAAAAGCATGTGTGTATTCCTTTAATTGTCTCAGGACATGCAGGAGCTGTGGTACAGTTTGTGTTTGAAAAAGTACACAGTGCCGAAGAGTTAGAGCACATCAATGAAAAGATTTTTAAAGCGGAGAGTTATATTAAAAATTCGCTTTCCGTCATTGAAACCAAGCGTTTAATGAACACACTTCGAGAGTCTTCTTTGGTCGATGGGCTTACTGGACTCTATAATCGTCGTTTCTTGCAAGACCATTCCAATCAAATCATCGCAAGCACACTCCGTCGTAAAAAGCAGATTAGTTTGTTGATGTGCGATATGGACTACTTTAAACAAGTCAACGACAAGTTTGGTCACGATGTGGGGGATAGTGTGTTAAAAGAGACGTCGCATATCTTGAAAAAATGTGTACGCGAAGCTGACATCGTCATTCGTTTTGGTGGCGAAGAGTTTTTAATTCTTTTAATTGATACGGAAGTGGATTATGGCATGAGCGTTGCTGAAAAGATTCGATTAGCGGTTGAAGAGTATAGCTTTAAGACCACGGATGGTATTTTGAAAAAAACGATTAGTATGGGTGTGAGTGATTTTCCCAATGACACGGATGGCTTTTGGCAAGCTATTAAATTTGCGGATGTGGCGTTGTACAAAGCAAAAGAGATGGGGCGAAATCGATGCATTCGTTTCAGCAGCGACTATTGGGATCAAAAGGCAAATTTCTAATGGAAAAATCATCCTTTCAGAAGGTTATTACCGATACAGAATTACTTCAAAATCTAAACGATTTGGGGTACAAAAGCATGACGCCCATTCAAGAAGCGTGTTTGCCTTTGGCATTGGCGGGGAAAGATATCGTTGCAAAGGCAAAAACAGGCAGTGGAAAAACTGTTGCGTTTGGATTGCCCTTGCTTTTAGGCTTACATGTAAACACTATGAATATCCAATCACTTGTTTTGTGTCCAACACGAGAGCTTGCTGAACAAGTCTCTAATGAGCTTAGGCGTTTGGCGCGGTACCAACACAATATTAAAATCGTGACCTTATGCGGAGGAACGCGTTTTGTGCCTCAGTGCATCTCTTTAGAGCATGGGGCGCACATTGTGGTTGGAACTCCAGGGCGTATCTTACAACATGTGAGTGAAAAGACGATTACGTTTGATCGTGTTAAAACGCTTGTTTTGGATGAAGCCGATAGAATGCTGGATATGGGCTTTTTTGAAGATATTGAAAAAATTCTTTTCCATATTCCTAAAACACGTCAAACACTGCTTTTTTCTGCCACCTTTCCCAAAGAGATAGAGCAGATGTGTGAGAAGGTGCAAAAAGATGCTTTACATGTAAGCATTGATGAAGATACGCAAACCGATACGCCAAGCATTACACAGTATGTTTTGAGCGTTGAAGAGCAGGCTAAAGATGAAGCACTTAAAGGCTTTTTACTTGAATGCGATGCTAAGTCGGTGATTATTTTTTGTCGCACTAAAGTGGGCGTGAGTGATTTGCAAGCGTACCTTTATGATGAAGGTTTTGATGCGCTGTCCCTGCATGGGGATTTGGAACAAAGTGACCGCGATGAGCATCTGCTTTTGTTTGCCAATGGCAGTGCGCAGATCTTAGTGGCAACGGATTTGGCTTCGCGTGGGCTTGACATCAAAGATGTGGAAATGGTCATCAATTACGACCTTCCGCAAACCATTGAGATTTACACCCATCGCATTGGAAGAACGGGGCGTATGGGAAAAGAGGGTGTCGCAGTTAGTTTTGTTATGCCTTTTCAACACGAGTTTATTGATGTGTTGAAAAAAGCCAATATCGTGTTTACATGTAAAGAAGTAGGGGACATCAGCCCAAAAAAAAGAGAACCTGAGCCTGCTTTGTTTGTGAGTTTATGTATTGATGCGGGTAAGAAACAGAAGATGAGAGCTGGCGATATTTTGGGAACGCTCACGAAAGATATAGGACTTCATGCTTCAGCCATTGGTAAAATTGATATCTTAGAAAAATTTTCGTATGTGGCTATTATGCGCAATTCCATCGATAAAGCGTATGAGGGTTTGTGTGGTACAACCATTAAAGGCAGGCGCTTTAGGGTGTGGAAATTGGGGTGAAAAAACTTAACCTGAATGCTTTATAAGCAGGTTGATATATTTTAGCTCTAATTTGTGTCTGGACTCTTTACGGATAAGGTGAAGTGCGTTAAATGTTTTATAAGCGGCTCTGTAAGGTTTGATGGTAATGAGTGCATCAAACATATCACATACCGCAATGATTTTCCCAAAGAGGCTTATTCTGTTCGCTCTAAGACCAGATGGGTAGCCACTTCCATCTAAACGTTCATGATGATCGTGGATGGCAGTTAAAATAGTTCTATCTTTTAATCCACTCTGTCGAAGAATCTTAACACTCGCCTCAGAGTGCATTTTAATACTTTGGTATTCTGTATCGTTCAAACGATCGGGTTTATTTAAAAGTTCTTCATCTAATTCACTTTTACCAACATCATGAAATAAAGCAGCCAGTAAAAGTTTTTTTTGATCGGTGTAATCAAACTTACAATGGCTTCCTATAATGGAAGTAAAAAAAGTCACCTTAATGAGATGGGCTGTGAGTGACTCTTTTTCATCTAAAAAAGCATTGAATGTTGAAAGTGTTGTCTCTTCGGCATTGACAAGTTCGATCAAATATTCCATCAAATGATCAGCGGCTTCAAGTGGAATGGGAACAAAACGGTCTTTTGTTTCAACCAACCAAGCATTTAAGAGATCTTTAGTTTGCATGTAGATAATTTTAAGTTTTTCGTGCATGGATGAAGCCCGTTCAAGTTTGTTTTTTACCAAAAGTGAAGCATGAATGGCTTCATTTAAAGTAGCAAAAACAGGAGTATTGGATGGGGGAATCATGGGGGTACTGTAGGTTGTGACATAGTGTTTAAAGTGCTTGAACATAGCATTTTTGACGTAAACTTGAAGATGAGGTTTGGTGATTTTGGCATAGACTTTTTCATCAAGAAGGGTACCACTCTCAATAAGAATCACAAAACCATTAAAGCGTTGAATGTAACAATCGAAGTCTATGGAAGTACCCATACTAAAAAGCGTGTTATCAATCGGAGTAAATCCAGTGTTGAGAAAAATTTTTAGTACCTTACCCACAATCTGCCTTTGCGATGAAACACATTCATTTTATAATACAATGCTTTCATTAGACTGCTTGCAAAACGACAAGAAGTCTGAACACGTTTCTGAAGCAAAGCTCCAGAAACTACGTTAACACTGGGTTCTCTCTAGCAGAGTGCCCACGCACCTTTGGTGCTTTTACTTCTTGCAAAATAAGTTTTGCAAGAAGTCTATTGTGTATTGAAGACGATAGGATTGAAATTGAATGGTATTTGAGAGAATTTGTTTAAATTCCCTCAAATAGTGATTTAGCCAATGTTGGTGTAAACTGCTTGTACATCGTCATCATCTTCAATTTTTTCGATAATTTTTTCGATGTCGACCATCTGTTCGGCTGTAAATTGAATGGGCGTGTTAGCGATGCGCTCCAAAGTGGCTTTGGTTAATGTGATACCTAAGCTCTCAAGTGCGCTGTTTAAACTTCCAAAATTGGTGTAGTCACCGTATACGAGTACCACACCATCTTCTTCTTCAATCTCTTCAAGTCCAGCATCAATAAGTTCGAGCTCAAGCGCTTCGATATCCATGTTATCAGTCTTTGCAAATTCAAAAACGGCTTTGCGTGAGAACATAAAATCGAGAGAGCCATTATTTAAGGCTTCAGCACCTGATTTTTTAAAGGCACTTTTGATGTTGGCTACGGTTCGGGTGTTGTTGTCTGTGGCACATTCAACAAAAAAGAGTGAACCATGAGGTCCCTTTCCTTCATAGGTGGTTTCGCTCAGGGTTTGTGCATCTTTACCAAGGGCGCGTTTTATCGCCGCATCGATGTTGTCTTTGGGCATATTTTCCGCTTTGGCATTCAAAATTGCCGCGCGAAGTTTTGGGTTCATATCAGGGTCCCCTCCACCTTCTTTGGCGGCCATCATAATGACTCGACCAAGGCGAGGAAATACACGGGACATGTTGCCCCATCGTTTCATTTTAGCTGCTTTTCGGTATTCAAACGCTCTTCCCATGGGAATTTTTTCCTTATTAGTAATGATAAATTGTGAAGGATTATAGCGATTTTTAGATTAAGGCTTAATCAAGTTGATTAAGCCTTTGTGTTACGTTAAGTCTGTGGTGTTAGTCGCTTTGTACGATTAAAACTGATTTTATGAAAAGCAATCAAAACAATAAAAAGCCAAAATCCGATGATATGAACGAGCTGTGTTTCTCCATCGAAAATTGTAGAGGGCAGGCCTATCATGACATCACGTGAAAGCAGTAAATAACATGCCATTCCCATAAAAATGCGTTCTATCAAAGTGAGTTTTTTGTCCCAAAAGCCTTCCACGGTTATAGCAAAAGCAAAAAGACCCATCATGGCAAAACCAAAGACCTCAAAACGTTCAAACCATGTACCCGTAATCAACGGAGAATAGGCGAATAAAAAGGGCATGATGTACAAGCCTTTCCCTAATTTCCACGATTCAAGTCCTGTCCTCATCGGAGGAGAGCCTGCAATACCAGCTGCTGCAAAGGCTGCTAAACATACAGGTGGGGTAAGATTGGAGTCTTGAGAAAGCCAAAAAATGATAAGGTGAGCGGAAAGAAAATACATCGTGACTTCGGGGAGTTGAACACCAGCGTTGAGTAGGGCTGCCATTTCTGGACTGACCATCAGCGCAACCAGCGCAGGAGCAGAGAGAACCGCCAAAACGACGTACGAGGCAGTGACAGGAAGTCCCATTCCCAATATGAGCGAAGCAAGAGCAACAAGAATCATAGCGATGATGAGTTGATTGGCAGACCATTCCATGATGAGCTGAGAAAAGGTAACGCCGATACCAGAGATGTTGATGACACCCACGATGATACCCACGGCTACCATCATGACACCTGTTGTGACCATGTTTTCAGCACCCATAGCAAAGGCCTCAACGATTTGTTTAAAGTTCATGCGTTTGTTTTTAGTAAGATATGAAGCCCCAATAATGGCAATGATAGCAAAACCCGCTGCATAAGTGGGGGTATAACCATAGATCATGAGTCCAACTAAAACAGCGATAGGAATCACAAAATGAGCCCCTTCTCTTAAAATTGGCCATACTTCCACTTTTTCACCAGTAGCACCAATATTGTGCTCTTTTGCATAAATATGGACGTACACAGAAATAGAAACATAGTACAAAATAGCTGGCAAAATCGAGACTAAGACAATGGTCGTATAGGGAATGTTTGTGATTTGTGCCATAACAAAAGCACCTGCACCCATAATAGGGGGTACAATTTGCCCTCCTGTCGAAGCGGCCGTTTCAACAGCGGCAGCAAAAATACCACTAAAGCCATTGCGTTTCATCATAGGAATGGTAATAGAGCCTGTTGAGACGACATTGGCAACGGCTGAGCCTGAGATGGTGCCCATAACAGCCGATGAAAAAACAGCTACTTGTGCAGCACCTCCACGAAAGCGGTTGGTAAAAGCACGCGATAAATCGACAATAAAATCACCCGCGCCACTTTTAAGTAAAAAAGCAGCAAAGAGAATAAACATAAAGACATACGTGGACGAGATGGTGGCAATGGAGCCAAACAGCCCTTCATCCGTGTAGAACATACGGTATGAAAAACGCTCAAATGACATACCAGCAAAGGCTAGGACACCAGAGATATATTTTCCAAGAAAGGTAATATAACTTACAGAGACAACAATGAGTGCAGGTATAATCCAACCCGTAGTACGACGTAACATCTCAATTGCAAGCAAAATAGCCATCGTTGAGACGACAAGGTCGGACGTTCGAATATTGCCTTTGGCCTCAGCATAAAGACTCTCCTCAAATCCCATCATGTAACCAGTTACACTCAGTGTTAACAAGGCTAAAATAATGTCAAACACATAGACACGGTCATCCGATGCATAAGAAGAGGCTTTAAATGTGAGAAATCCGAGTGAACCTAACAGAGAAAAGTGCGCGGCATTAAACCATAAACTGCTCATACCCCCTAAAATATTAACATAAGCATGGAAGAGAGCAATAAACACAGCATACCAAAAAATAAATGGTCGCAAAGACTCTTTTGAAAAGGACATAATTCCCCCTTTGAGAATATAAGGGATAGCCAAAAGCTATCCCAAAATAGTTACATGTAAGACTTATTTGGCAACAAGTGCAGCAGGAATCGTGATGCCTTTTTCTTTATAGAATTTAGCAGCACCAGGATGCAGTGGCATTGGAAGACCATCTAAGGCTTTTTCAACAGCCATATCAGCCGTTGCTTTGTTGACAGAGTTTAAGAATGGTAGGTTTTCATACATGGTTTTTGTTAAAAGATAAACCACTTCATCTGGGGTGTCCGCAGTTGCAACAAGAATGTTGGGTTGTGCAATCGTGGTAATGTCTTTTTCTTGACCTGGGTAGGTGTTGGCTTTGATGACATACTTGCTCCATGCAGGATAGTTAGCAGAAATTTTAGCCAAATCAGCATCATTAAATTCTAAGACGGCTACTTTATTTGCACCCATAGAAGCAAACACATTGGTAACCGCTGATGCTGGAGCACCTGCTGGCGTATTCATTCCTTTAATTTTGCCATCTTGCAAAGCAGCAGCGGATGGATTGTAACCAAGGTATTCAAGATTCATCTTTGCATATTCGATGCCTAAAGAGTCCATAATAACCTCACCTGAAATACGACTTCCAGAGTTACGTTCAGCAATAGAAAACCCTTTACCGTAAAGATTTTTTAAATCCATAATGTTACCTGTGGTAGCAACATCTTTTAAAACCGTAAAGTGTTCTACATTTTGCCAAAGCATTGAAATAGAACGAAGGTTTGTCTTAGGATTGTCTTTATAGTTGGCTTTTCCTTGCCATGCCATTGAGCCAAAAAGACTTTGCAAAATGGCAAAATTAACCTCTTTTTTATCCATCATATCAATATTTTCAGCACTTCCAGCACTGGAAATTGCAGAAAAGGTCATTTTGTGGTCTTTAGCCAACTTTAAAGAAGCAATGGTTGCGATACCAACGCCTACAGGATAATAAGTTCCTCCCGTACTAGCCGTTGCGATGATATATTTTTGTTCTGCTGGTGCAGCATGGACGTTGCTCACAAGAGCAGCGGTAACAATACTTGACGCAAGAAGCGTTTTAAAAACAGACGATAGACGCATATAAACTCCTTTAATGGTATTTTGTGTTTCCATTGTAAACATTTTTCTGAAAATTATCTTAAAAAAATTAAATTAATATTCGAAAAATAAAAATTTGTAACACTTCTCTCAACTTTCTCTCAATACCCTTTATCCTTAAACTTATTGGTTTTTTTAATCTATATCTTTGCTATAATCACCGCTACGAGATAAACAAAAGGATACACAATGGAAGCATTAAAGGAAGCGTTTAAAAAGCATGGAATGGAACTTGTGTGCGTTGCGACGAAAGAAGAGGCACTTAGCCTTGCTAAAAGCTTTATCACGCCTGGTATGAGCATAGGGCTTGGAGGTTCTACGAGTGTTGCGCAAATTGGATTGCTTGAATATGTCACCTCTTTAAAAGAGATTACCTTGTTTAACCAATATGAAAAAGGCATTTCTATGGAAGAAAACACCAAGCGAAGACGCGAGGGGATGCTGAGTGATCTTTATATCTGCGGTACCAATGCTCTGACTAAAAACGGTGAACTTGTCAATGCCGATGGCAGTGGAAATCGTGTGGCGGCGCAAATATTTGGCCCTAAGAAAATGTTAATTGTTACAGGACGTAACAAAATTGTTGAAAATGTGGAGGAGGGCTTTAAACGCATTTGCGAAGTTGCTGCGCCTAAAAATGTGGAACGGATGAATAGCACAGCAATGGCGATGGGAAAAGAGCCACGCCATAGTATGGATAACATTGCCAATAAATGGGCGTACATTGATGGTGATGTAGAAGGTCGAACGACCATCATTTTGGTGGATGAAGATTTAGGCTTTTAAGATGGTGGATTATCTTATTATTGGCGGTGGTATTATAGGGCTTAATATCGCTAAAACACTCATTGAAAAAGAGCCCGATGCAAAAATTACCTTGATTGAGAAAGAGCCTGAGGTTTCAATGCACAGCAGTGGACGCAATAGCGGTGTGCTTCATGCGGGGTTTTACTACACGGCCAATTCACTCAAAGCAAAATTTACGAAAGAGGGCAATGCCGCACTCAAAGCCTTTTGTCGTGAGCGAGGACTCCCTGTCAATGAATGCGCCAAAGTGGTCGTTGCGCAAGATGCCAAAGAGCTGGAAGGCTTAGAAGAGCTTAAACGAAGAGGTGATATCAACGGTGTTGAAACCTCGTGGATGAGCGAAGAAGCGTTACATGTAAACTATCCTCTCATCAAAACCTATCAAAAAGCACTTTTTTCTCCTACCACCGCTACAGTTGACCCCACGGCGGTGACCAAAGAGTTTAAAAAGTACATCATCGAAAAAGGGGTAAGTGTTTTAACCAATACTGCTTATGTGCGCAAGATAAGAGAGGGTGAAATACAAACTTCACAAGGCACCATTGCTTATAAAAAGCTCATCAACTGTGCAGGACTGTATGCCGATAAAATCGCGCAAGATTTTGGCTTTGCGAGAGATTTTGTCATCATTCCGTTTAAAGGTATTTACCTTAAAGATGAAACCAATCACTGTGCCCTTCCTACCAACGTCTACCCCGTCCCCAATCTTGCCAACCCTTTTTTAGGTGTTCACTACACACTCACCGTTAAAAATGAAGCGAAGATTGGACCTACTGCGATTCCTGCGTTTTGGAGGGAAAATTATAAAGGGTTTGATAACTTTAAACTTGACGAGCTCATCCAAATACTCTTTTACGAAGCGAAGCTTTTTATGACCAATGCGTTTGGCTTTCGCGCCCTTGCTTACAGTGAAGTTAAAAAATACTTCAAAAGCCATTTGATAGCCCTTGCACGAGGACTTACGCACAAAATCGACACCAAAGGGTTTGACCACTGGAGTACGCCTGGCATTCGAGCCCAACTGTTGAACACGAAAACCCTAGAGTTGGTGCAAGATTTTGTGGTGCAAGGGGATGAAAACAGTGTACATGTTCTAAACGCCGTCTCACCCGCGTTTACCTCTTCGATACCTTTTGCTGCGTGGGTGGTTGAAAATTATGTCTTTACATGTAAGGAAAAAATCTTTGAAAATTGAAATGAAAAATTATGCGTTTATTGTTTTAGGTTCGCTCTTTTTGGCCTTAGGTGTGGTGCTTTTTTTCATCCCTAATGCGTTGGTCACGGGTGGAACGTCGGGGATGGCGATTTTGTTGCATTATCTTTTAGAATTGCCCACGGGGATGATGATGGTTGCGGTCAATGCCCCCTTGCTTCTTTTGGGTGCGAAGTACTTAGGACGTGCCTTTACCGTGCGAAGTATCGTGACGATTGTGCTTAGTTCTGTATTTATCGATGTGTTCAATGAAGTCTTACATGTAAACGCTCTCACCAAAGATGTTATTTTAGCGGCGGTGTTTGGCGGGGTGAGTGTCGGGGTAGGGCTTGGCTTAGTCCTCAGTGGCAATGCCAGTGCGGGAGGTTCAACCATCTTAGCGAAAATCATCGCTTCAAAAACAACCATCAAAGCTTCTACGGTGATTTTGTCTATTGATGTGATGATTATCATCGCCATCGCTTTGATTTTTAAAAACATTGACTTGGCATTGTGGAGTTTGGTGAGCATTTACATCAGCGCTAAAAGTATCGATATGTTTCTCTCTCGTGGACCTTCTAAAAAAGTGGTACACATCGTCTCTTCCAAAATTGATGCCTTGTGTGAAGCGATTGTTTTACATGTAGGCGAAGAGGGAACCATCGTTCAAGGAGATGGGATTTTTGCACATGAGGCAAAAAAGATGATTTTTTTAGTCGTGGAAAATCGAAAAATTCCTGCGTTAAAAACCTTGGTTCAAAGGGTTGATAATGCTGCGTTTGTCGTGGTTATGGAAGCCTCAGAACTGTTAGGGCGAGGGCATTAAAATTCTTACTCAATAACGAAGAAAACAGTTAAAATCTGTACGATTAACTAAAAAATACACGCTCTCAACTTTTATATTTTGGCACATTCGACGGAGAATTTAAAGAAAAATTCAGTGAAAAATAGAGTAATTTTTCCCATCACTGGCAGTTGTCAAACGAAGTACAGTAATAGGTATATATTTTTAAATTTTAAACCGTATTTCAGGCTTTTGGGAAATGTAATATGACTAAAATTGCTCTTCGTCTGACACCGATACTACTCTTTGATTTATTATGCCATTTATGGCATAATTTAATAAAGGATATATCATGATAAGAAATCAACTAGTTGCCAGAATTGAGCAACGACGTAAACAGCTTAAAATCAATTTAGAAAATATTTCCAAGCTTAGTAATTTGGGGATGAGAACTGTCAATCGTTTCTTTGCAGGCGATGATGTGAAGTTAAGTACAGTAGAAAGTATTACCAATATTTTAGGACTTGACTTTGCAGGGAATGAAGTTGTTCCTTTCGAACAGCTACAAAAAAATAGAGCTCATCAAAAAGCACTTCTTATGGCATCTCTTGTTCAAAGTACCTCTGCACTAGAAATGCAAGGGTTAGAAAAAGAAATCGTTGAGAAGATGATTGCTCAATTTGAACAGGCATTCTTAAGCGGTGAATATAAAAATAGATTGTGGATAGCATAATGATCGATAGCACAAAACCTATTGATGATGCTACTCCTTATCATGAGCTATCTGGTCTAAAACTTCCTAAGAACAAAATTTATACACTTAAAGATATTTATATTAAAGAAGCTGAAAATATTGCGCTTGCAACACTCAAATATTTATCAGCGCCACCTTCTAAAAAAGAAGCTCCATTCTCTTACGGTTGGCTTATACAGCTCCACGAAGAGATGTTTGGTAATGTCTGGGATTGGGCAGGAAATCTTCGTCATAATGAGCTCTCTATTGGCATCAAAGCGTATCTAATCCCAATGGAGTTAAAAAAACTTGTCGATGATCTTGCATTTTGGGTCAAACATAAAACCTATGATCATTATGAGATTGCAACACGCATTCATCACAGAGCAGTCTTTATCCATCCATTTTCTAATGGAAATGGTAGATGGAGCAGAATGCTTGCAAATATTTACCTACGTCAAAATGGACTTATGCCGGTGAAATGGCAAGAGGACTTGCTTGCAAAAGAAAATCCAAAACGCAGTGATTATATACAAGCACTTAAAAAAGCAGATCAAAGTGATTTTACCGATTTGATAGCTATGCATCGCAAAACGTATTAACAAGCTTGTAAATCAATATAACAAAATGATGTTTAGGCCTCTCACTTTTTCATTACACACTAATCACAATTTAAATTATTTTATAATTTTTTTGAGTGCTTCATTACATGTTGTGAAACGAAGCGCAATTCTATACATATAAAATTCTTTTAAAAGCCTAAAGTAGGAGCGTTGCTTTAAAAATACATGCCTATTTCTGCGCTTCACTTGATAACAGATGACACTTGGATCTTTAAGAGCTTAAAATGTGTTTGGATTGTATTGAAAAACCCTATACTTAGGGATTTTAAGTGGTGTCAAGAGGGGGACTCGAACCCCCGACCTCCGNNTGAGACCAGCGCTCTAACCAGCTGAGCTACCTTGACACACTTTAAGAGGCGCAAATTATAATGATTTAAAACTTATACTTTGGTTAATCATGGATGATGTAATCGTTTTAATTTAATAAAGTGTAAACCTTTAGTATTGAAGACTAAACTTTAAGCGTTATTTTCTTGACATTTTGGTTACATTCTTGTAAAATTCTGTCACTCAAAAGAATTGAGTGCTAAAAAATAGTCAAAAGGACACAACAATGACTTTCAAACCACTAGGAAAAAGAGTTCTTCTCGAAAGAATAGAAGAGCCAACAACGACAGCGACAGGTATTATTATCCCTGACAATGCCAAAGAGAAGCCACTTAGCGGGATTGTTAGAGCGGTAAGCGCCAAGATTCAAGACAAAGGTCTTGTGGCAAAAGGTGACAAAGTTGTTTTCGCAAAATATGCGGGAACGGAACTTACTATCGATGGAAAGACGTATTTAGTCATGAATGTCGATGATCTTTTAGGTGTATTATAATTTAAAAAAATAAGAGGAAAAAAACAATGGCAAAAGAGATTCAATTTTCGGACAATGCGCGTAATGCACTCTACGAAGGTGTTAAAAAACTAAACGATGCAGTAAAAGTAACGATGGGACCAAGAGGTCGTAATGTGTTGATTCAAAAAAGTTTTGGAGCGCCAAGCATCACAAAAGACGGTGTATCGGTCGCTAAAGAGATCGAACTTAAAGATGCTATTGAAAATATGGGCGCACAATTAGTTAAAGAAGTCGCATCTAAAACAGCCGACCAAGCAGGGGATGGTACGACCACTGCCACTGTTTTAGCCCATGCTATTTTTAAAGAAGGTCTTAGAAATATCACCGCGGGTGCAAACCCTGTTGAAGTGAAACGTGGTATGGACAAAGCAGCTGAAGCGATTATCGCTGAACTTAAGTCTATGGCAAAAGCAGTTAAAGATAAAAAAGAGATCGCTCAAGTCGCAACCATTTCTGCCAACTCTGATGTTGTCATTGGTGCATTGATCGCAGAAGCGATGGAAAAAGTCGGCAAAGACGGCGTTATCACCGTAGAAGAGGCGAAGGGTATCCAAGATGAACTAGATGTGGTTGAGGGTATGCAGTTTGACCGTGGGTACTTGTCTCCGTATTTTGTGACCAATCCTGAGAAAATGCAAACGATTTTAGAACACCCTTTTATCCTTTTATACGATAAAAAAATATCAAATCTTAAAGACCTTTTACCCATTTTAGAGCAAGTTCAAAAAACAGGTAAGCCATTATTGCTCATCGCTGAAGACATTGACGGTGAAGCATTGGCAACGTTGGTAGTCAACAAACTAAGAGGTGTTTTAAACATCGCAGCGGTTAAAGCACCTGGTTTTGGCGACAGACGAAAAGCGATGCTTGAAGACATTGCTATCTTAAGTGGTGGTGAAGTTATCAGTGAAGAATTAGGTCGCACGTTAGAGAGCGCGATGCTTGCCGATTTGGGTCAAGCAGCTCGCATTGTCATCGATAAGGACAACACAACCATCGTCAATGGCAGTGGTGATAAAGTACGTATTGATGGAAGAGTGGCTCAGATTAAAGCGCAAATCGCTGAAACCAGTAGTGATTATGACAAAGAAAAACTCCAAGAGCGTTTGGCGAAACTCAGTGGTGGTGTAGCAGTTATCAAAGTAGGTGCTGCGACTGAGACAGAGATGAAAGAGAAAAAAGACCGTGTGGACGATGCACTTTCTGCTACCAAAGCAGCGGTTGAAGAAGGTATTGTTGTAGGTGGCGGTTCTGCATTCTTACTTGCCAACGCCAAAATCAATCTTAACCTTAAAAATGACGAAGCCATTGGTGCGGAAATCGTAACACGCGCACTCAAAGCTCCTTTGAAGCAAATTGCTGAAAATGCAGGCTTTGATGCGGGTGTGGTTGCTAATAATGTCCTTAACAGTACCAAACCAAATTACGGATTTAACGCGGCGACAGGTGAGTATGTCGATATGTTTGAAGCGGGTATCGTAGATCCTGTTAAAGTGTCTCGTATTGCTCTTCAAAATGCCGTTTCAGTGGCTAGTTTACTCTTGACCACAGAGGCTACCATTTCAAACGCAAAAGAAGATAAAGCACCATCAATGCCAGACATGGGCGGTATGGGTGGAATGGGAGGCATGGGTGGAATGATGTAATTCCACTCTGCCTCTCTTGCCAAGTTCTTTTTTAAGGACTTGGCACTTCGTGTTTTCCCTCTCTTATTTTCTTCTTCACAATGAAATCATCCTCTTGCTTAAAATTAGTTCCTTTTGGCAGGGTTAAAGCAGTGTAGTTCGTGATATAATAGTTACATGTAAAAATGAATTACCCAAAGGGAAGCCATGTCACTCAAAGTTGTTCTCTCTCACAAAACGCATTATCGTTACGATAAATACATCTCCCTTTCTCCTCATATCATCAGACTTCGCCCCGCCCCTCATAGCAGGACACCCATTGAAGCGTATTCGTTACATATTGAACCTAAAGAGCATTTTATCAACTGGCAACAAGATCCTTTTGGAAACTATCTTGCGCGCATCGTCTTTCCTGAAAAAACCAAAGAACTTAAAATTGATGTTGAAATTATTGCGGATATGATTACCATCAATCCTTTTGATTTTTTTGTGGATGAGTATGCCAAAGACTATCCCTTTGCCTATAAGAATGAATTACAAAAAGAGTTGCAACCGTATCTTGAAAAGGCTGAAGAGGGGAGGCTTTTAAAAGATTTTATGACCTCGTTAGATTTGAGCCAAAAGCCTATCATTGACTTTTTAGTCTACCTCAATATGAAAATTAATGCCTATCTTAATTATACGATTCGTTTAGACCCAGGGGTGCAAACGTGTGAAGTGACACTGGGCAATAAGCTTGGAAGTTGTCGTGATTATGCGTGGCTTTTTGTACAGGTTTTACGCCATTTGGGACTTGCGTCTCGTTTTGTTTCGGGCTATTTGGTGCAACTTAAAGCCGATGTGAAATCTTTGGATGGTCCAAGCGGTCCTGAAGAGGATTTTACCGACTTACACGCATGGACAGAGGTGTATATACCAGGAGCGGGTTGGATAGGGCTTGATGCGACGAGTGGTCTTTTTGCAGGAGAGGGGCATATTCCCCTTGCATGTACCCCCTCGTATGAGAGTGCCTATGCGATAGAAGGACTGAGTGAAACGTGTGAAACAGAATTTTTCTATGCCAATACCGTGACACGCATTTTTGAATCGCCTCGTGTGACTAAGCCATACCGTGAAGAGCAGTGGAAAGCGATTTATGAGCTTGGATTTGATGTGGATAAAGAGCTTGAAGCAAACGATGTACGCCTCTCTATGGGCGGTGAGCCTACCTTTGTTTCGATTGACGATATGGAAGCACCCGAGTGGAATATCTCGGCCGATGGTCCTCACAAGCGTGCCTTAGCCGATGTGCTCTCTCGTAAACTCTTACACTCTTTTGGCAAAGGGGGCATGCTGCACTATGCACAGGGCAAATGGTACCCTGGTGAGCCTTTACCTCGGTGGCAAACGTCTATTATTTGGCGAAAAGATGGCAAAGCCATTTGGAAAAATCCCGATTTGTTTGCCGATATGAATGAGAGCTATACCTACACCAATGCAGATGCTAAGAATTTTTTACACCATTTAATGGGTAAATTAGGATTGAGTGATTCAAACATCTTAGAAGCGTATGAAGACCCTTTGTATTATATTATCAAAGAGTCTGAACTGCCCATTGACATTGATCCGATGAAAGTCAATTTGAAAGATTCATTGGAGCGTCAGACGCTTGCAAAAGTTCTCTCTAAAGGGCTAGATACGCCTGTGGGTTACGTGGTACCTGTCAATTTTGGCAATAAGGTTTGGGTGAGTTCTCCGTGGGTTTTGCGTAGAGGCTATCTCTATTTGGCGGCGGGAAATTCACCGCTTGGGTTGCGCTTGCCTTTGGACTCTTTGGTGAAAAAACCAGCCCATGAGGTTGCTTTGCATTGTGAACCTGATCTCTTCGCTCCTACGGAAGCATTGGGAGATTTTGGGGGTGAGTCTGTGTTTACATGTAAGGCAAAGCCTGAGGGTGATGCGCCTTTTGTACGAACGGCTCTTTGTACGGAAGTGCGCGATGGAAAGCTTTATGTTTTCTTGCCACCGCTCAATCATACGGAGGCTTTTTTAGATTTAATGGCTATGGTCGAAGCCGTTGCCGAATCTTTACATGTAAAGATTATTATCGAAGGGTATGAGCCTGCGCATGACTTGCGAATTGAGCGTATCAAAGTTACGCCAGACCCAGGGGTCATTGAAGTGAACATTCAACCCGCCCTTTCATGGAAAGAGCTCAGTGACAATCTCTTAACCCTTTATGCCGATGCGCGCGCCTCACGTTTGGGGACTGAAAAGTTTATGGTGGATGGAAGACATACGGGAACGGGCGGTGGAAATCATGTCACGATTGGTGCGATGAAACCTAGTGATAGTCCATTGTTAAGACGTCCTGACCTTTTACGAAGTTTGATTACGTTTTGGCAGCATCATCCCGGTCTTTCGTACCTTTTTTCAGGTGCTTTTATAGGACCGACCTCACAAGCACCGCGTGTGGATGAGGGAAGGGCAGAAAATCTGTATGAGCTTGAAATTGCTTTTGGGCAGATTCCAGAAGGCGCGGAGGTTCCATTTTGGCTGACCGATAGGCTTTTTCGTCATATGCTCACCGACATTACAGGCAACACGCACCGTTCTGAATTTTGCATCGATAAACTCTATTCTCCAGATTCGAGTACAGGGCGTTTAGGTATTTTAGAGCTTCGCGCCTTTGACATGCCTCCGCATTCTCACATGGCGCTGTTGCAAATGCTCTTAGTGCGCACGCTTGTGTCTGTATTTTGGAAAAAGCCGTATCGTCATAAATTGGTACGTTGGGGCACACAATTGCATGATAAATTTTTATTAGAGCATTATGTCAAAGAAGATTTACGCGATATTGTGGAGTTTTTAAATAACGAAGGCTATCCGTTTGCACTCGATTGGTTTGACCCTTTCTTTGAGTTTCGTTTTCCTCTTTATGGCATGGCAACGGTTGAGAATGTTCATTTAGAGTTGCGCTCTGCTATTGAGCCGTGGAATGTCTTGGGCGAAGAGAGTTCTTCCCAAGGAACGGCGCGCTATGTGGATTCTTCTTTAGAGCGTGTTCAAATTAAAGTCACCAACTTTACCCCCGAACGCTACACCCTTACATGTAACACCGTAGCCATCCCGCTTAATCCTACAGGTATTGAGGGTGAATTTGTTGCAGGCATTAAGTATAAGGCGTGGGAGCCGTGGTCGGCATTGCACCCTACCATCGGAGTCGATACCCCCTTGGTCTTTGACATTGTCGATACGTGGAATAACCGCTCCATCGGTGGTATGACCTATTTTGTAGCGCATCCTGGTGGACGAAGTTATGAGACCTTTCCTGTGAACAGTTATGAAGCAGAATCTCGAAGAATTAACCGTTTTTGGGACTTTAACCACACCCAAGGGGACATCGAGTCTATTCCTGTCTCCGTAGTCGATCAGATGGTTAATATTAATGGCGCCAAGCGGGCTATTGTTACGACAAAAGAGCATAAGGTCTTTACGTATCAAGAATTGCCTAAGAGTATAGAATACCCCCATACCCTAGATTTGCGACGAAAGTGGGCAGGGCGATAAATGCAGATGTTTGAGCAGTACTCTTTACACGCTTCGTACGATGAGATGTTTCACAAAGATGGCACAGTACGTGCGCATTGGCAGGATATTTATGCACACATTGAGCGTGCGGGCGTAGATACATTAGCCGCCAAACAGTCTGAAATTGAATGGCATATGGAAGACAATGGCGTGACATACAATGTTTATAACAATCCAGATGGCAATAATAACCGTCCTTGGACGCTAGACCCCATCCCGTTTGTCATGACGCAAGAGGAGTGGCGTGAGGTTAAGCGAGGGATTAAGCAACGTGCAAAACTATTAAATTTGGTCTTACGTGATCTTTATGGAGAACAAAAGCTTTTAAAAGAAAACATCATTCCCTCTGAAGTTATTTTTGGGCATAAGGGATTTAGTCCTGAAGTGTTCAACTTTGGACTTAAAGAGAACTTCAATCTCTATTTTTACGCACTCGATATGGCACGAGGTCCTGATGGAAAGATGTGGGTCATTAATGATAGAACCCAAGCTCCCTCAGGTCTTGGCTATGCGGTAGAAAATAGGCTTACGATGAATATGATTGCCAAAGAGCTTTATCCTAATGTAGAAGCTAAAAAGCTCTCTTTATTTGTGGAAGAGTTCAAAAAATTGCTCAAAAAGTTAACCCATGGTGATACCTCAAAAGCAGCACTTCTCACTCCTGGTCCTCATAATGAAACCTATTTTGAACATGCGTATCTCAGCTCCTTTTTAGAAATAAATTTAGTACAAGGGGATGATTTACTGGCAAAAAATGGCTCGTTATGGCTCAAAAGTTTGAGTGGGCTTAAGCCTATCAATACCCTTTTAAGACGTGTTGATGATCGTTTTTGTGACCCACTTGAGCTTCGAAGTGACTCCAGACTGGGTGTTTCAGGCTTAGTGGACACCTTACGTCAAGGGCATCTTGCTATGATTAATCCTATCGGCAGTGCCATTGTTGAAAATGCAGGACTTAACCCTTTTATGAGTCGTATTTGCCACTATTTTTTAGATGAAGAGCTTATATTGCCTCAAATTGCGACATGGTGGTGCGGGCAAAAGCAAGAACTAGCCTATGTGTTAGAGCACTTGGAAGGCTTGATTGTTAAAAAGATAGATCGCACAGAAGTGATGAAAACCTACATTGCGAAGCATTTGAGTGCAGAAGAGTTAGCACACTTACGGGATAAATTGTGTGCAAATCCAGACCAATATGTTGCACAAGAAGAGATTAGTTTTTCTAAAACACCATGCTACGACAATGGGAAAATTGAACCACGTAATGCAGTTATTCGGGCATACAGTGTAAAAAATGATACGGGATACAGCGTGATGAACGGTGGGTTGGTCCGTCTTTCTGTCTCCACAGATGCATTGCTTGTTTCGTCTCAAAAAGGGGGAAAAAGTAAAGATTTATGGATTTTGGGAACGGATAACAAAATAGATACCAATGCCATTTTTAAGACTTTGCCTTATTTGGATCTTTCTATCAAGCATATGCCAACGTTAAAAGCGGAAAACCTCTTTTGGCTTGGGCGTTACCTTGCGCGCTCCATCGCGACTACGAGGCTTATTCGCTATATTATTAAAAAAATGATTCATGCGCATCGTTATGAGAGCACATCGTCTAAAGAAGTTCAGCTTATTTTGCACAAAGCATTGACTCATTTTACGATGACCTACCCTGGATTTTTAGATACCAAAGAAGATGAAACGCTGAAGATTGAGCCGCTTCAAGAGATAGCCTCTTTGGTGAGGGATACGTTTAGACAAGGGAGTCTTTCGTTTACCATTTCGATGCTGGGCAGTGCCAACATTGCGGTGAAAAGTCTGTTGGCGATTGAGTCATGGAAGCTTTTCGATAAAATGCAAAAAGAGTGGCATACGTTTATTTATAAAAACAGTTATTCGAGTCAAACACTCTTGCATGAGTTAGATAAAGAGTTGATTTATTTGATGGCGTACAAAGAGTTGGTGGAAGAGAGTATGGTGAGTGACCAAGGTTTGGTGCTTTATAGCATTGGTTTTAAAATTGAAAGCGCTCTTTTGCTGATTTCAAAAGCACGCTCTTTGCTCTGTTTAAAGCTTGAAAAATCTTCTACTTACGATATTTTAGAGGCAATATTGGGGTCTTGTGAAAGTTTTAATGCCTATCGAACACAGTATAAAAGTTCCTTAGCCCTTGAAAATGTGGTGGAATTTTTACTGTTAAACCCTCATTTTCCAAAATCACTCACGTACATTGCGGATGAACTTTTGCAAGCCTTTAAAACATTGCCTAAAGCAAAAAAATATTTAAGTTCTTATGAAGAAGCCATCTTTAAAGCCCACGCAAAGTTGCGCTTAAGCCATCTTAGCACACTGATGGAAATTGAAGAAGAGAGCAGTGTGTACCATGTCCTTGATACCTTTTTATCGGAACTGAGTGAGTTGTTTGCTCATGCCTCCATTGAGTTTTCCAAAACCTATTTTTCACACTATGATGAGTAAGCGATGATTTACGATATTTACCATAAAACAACCTTTGAATATGAGGGCATGGTGACGTTTAGCCATAATATTGCCCGTTTAAAACCACGCGAAAATCGGTTTCAAAAAATTTTAGATTTTTCGATGGAAATTCTCCCTTCCGTGTATGAGGAGCATAGTTTTACTGATATGTTTGGTAACAGCAACAGCCATTTATTGATTCGAAAACCTCACCGAGCGTTGAGTGTGATTGGGCGTTCTCGTGTAGAGATTTTCCCACACCTTTTAGATGCGCACAATGAACGAATGAAGCAAAACAGTATGCCCTATGAAAAAGCATTATCGTTGCTTGAATCGTTTGATTTATATGATTTGATGGCTAAAAAATACTGGTTTGAGTCCGAATTAATTTGTAAAGGTTCACGTGCCATTGAAGCATACGTGCGTCAATCGTTTCATTCAAAAAGAGACCTGTTTGAGGCATGTGCTGAATTTATGCAACGCATTTTTAACGACTTTGAGTTTGTTCCAGGCTTTAGCGATGTGACAACGCCCATTGAAGAGATCTTTGATGCAAAAAAGGGAGTATGCCAAGATTTTACCCATTTTGCCATTGCTTCACTACGCACCATCGGGCTTCCCGCAAAATACATCAGTGGGTACATTGAAACCATTCCCAAAGAGGGAGAAGAAAAACTCTTTGGTGTGGATGCTTCGCACGCATGGTTTGCTTTGTATATTCCACGCGTTGGTTGGGTTGGCTTTGATCCCACCAACAATCTCATCCCCACTTCGCAACATATTTTTTTAGGACAGGGGCGTGATTATGATGATATAACGCCTCTTAAAGGGGTTGTGATGAGCAGTGGTAAAAGTGAATTACAAATCAGTGTTGATGTGCGACGGGTGAGTCTTTAAAGCTTTGCTTTAAAGACGTGTCGAGAGTTCAATAAGAACTCTAATAATCATTTGAAAGTTTAGCGATACGATAGGCTATGGCGTTTTGAAAAATCAATGGATAGTCATACCGACAGGTGATGATGCCCTCAGAGGGCGAAACGATGGTTTGAAGCAATGAGCCATCGAGTGCATTGTAAATGCGCGCTAAAGGTTGACCATGTGCCACATGATCTCCCACCTGCGCTAGGGCATCAAACAATCCAGCTGCCGCACTTTTGATAATCTCAATCGACTCTTTGGTGACGATATTGCCCTTTGCCCCTTGAAATACCTTATAATCAATAATCCCTTTGAGACTTAAAAAGCGAATAATGGCATCAATGACTTTCCCCGATTCAATTTTGCGAAGCGTGCCTTTTTTCCCTGAAATAATGGAAAATGATTTGGCATTCCACACTTGCCAGTTGTAATTAATAGAAACCGTATCGATGGGGTCAACATCTTTTTGGTAGATAAAATCAAGCCCAAAATCACGGGCATCTTCGACGTCAGAATTTTCGGTATTGAGGATTTTAACGTAAGGCACGCATTCGACATGGTCTTTGCGCGCTTCAAGCAAAATAGCATAGTCATAATTGTTCGTTTTTTCAAACAATTTAGCGGCAATGCGTTGCGTGGTTTCGCCTTTGTCGTAACCGGGGAACATCACATCAATGTCGGTGTTGTCCATCGGCCAAAAGGCTTTTCCCATGTTAAAAGAGTAGGTGTTGGCAGTGGGGACGATGAGAATTTCACCTTTGACAAAGCCCGCATTTTCAAGCTCTTTTTGACGTAAAAAACGGACCAAATGCGAAGCAATCCACAGTTGGTCGATGGCATTGCCCGTCATAGGTCCTACGATGACACACGAGGGAGTGGCATCAGGTACACCAAAACGAAATGCCTTAACACTCATGGGACCACGGCTTAGGGAGTCTATTTGAAATAACAGTTCTTCTTTCATTGCTTTTCTGCCTTGTTTTCTTCTAAAATACGTGCAATTAAAGAGCCTTCATACACAACAGGGTATTCTCTAATCGTAAACAAAAGCCCATTGCACGGGCTTAAAATGGATTCTTTGACACAGCCCAAGAGGGGGTCGATGATTTCTCCGAGTTGTTCCCCTTTCATCGCGATGACATTGTGTTCTAAGGTGGGCACAAAGATACCAGAAGTGGAGGCATTGATAAAATGGACATTGGAATTAAGCGTTGATACGGCAGTTTTACAGACACGCATTGGCTTTTTTTCGATGATGCCCGCATGTGCCATTAGATTTAAAATGCCTTCGCTTAAGCCTTGACCGTAGGATTTGGTAATGCGCATACCCACTCCCATCTCAACGACGAGGGTTTGTGTGCCTAAGGTGTTCATGGCGTGTGAAAAGGTGGATTCTAAAACCGTAACAGCGTCATGCACCCAAATAAAATCAATGCCTAATTTTTCAGCCAATGGTACCAATGTATCGGCAAATAATTTACTGATACGCACTTGTGGAAGTTCACGCAAAAAGATATTGCTGGCATGAATATCGATGGCATAATCACTGCCTTTCACACTTTCTACGATAGCATTGGCAAGTTGTCCTGGTAAAAATTCAGAGGTGCTTCCTGGAAAAATACGGTTAATATCGACATCATAAAAGGGAAATCCACGGGTGATGCTATCGATGCCCATAGGGTTCATCGAAGGGTAGATATCAATAATACCTTTGATATGTTCAGGATGTTCATTGAGCCATTTTCCAAGCAAGTAACAGACGTATTGCCCTTCTAGCTCGTCCCCATGAATCCCTGTCACAATCGAAATGCGTTTGGTGGAGGTCGTGATATCTTCAGGGCAAAAGCGATTTCGCTTGAGTGTCAGTGTTTCATTTACAGGAAGTTTAACATTGAAAACTTCTTCAATCATACGAAATCCTTTATGCTTCGTGGGAAGGTTGCGATAAGTTTGTGTAAATGCTGTTGATGGCGTGGAGCACTTTGAGTTTATCACTGGTGGAAATGTTGAATTTTTTATGGTTAACGGAGAGTTTGGTTGCCAAAACATTGACCTTTTCAACATCCAAAATGGCCGCCTCTAGGCTATCAAAGAGTCGGATATCTAAATCGATTTTTTCAACAATTTTACCCAGTTGAATGTAGGGAATCTCTTTGCTCTGTATCAAGGAAAGGTCCAAGTTTCCCCAAATAGCATCGAGTTCTTGTAGGGTGGATTCAAGCCAAAAAATAGAGATACATGATACATCTTCTTTCGCAGCTTGGTATTTCATGTAAAGCGCATTGATACGGCTAAACATACGATTGGGAAGGCTAGGGCGTGTTAAAATAGCATTTTCACGTGCACACTCAATGATGGACAAAAGACTGACGTATTCGAGTTCGATAACGGCTTTTCGTAGAAAATCCTGCGGGGATTGGTAGCTGACATTGAGTCCTAATGTCGCGTATAACGCATTGCCTTCATCGGGATTTTGATCTAAGATTTTATCAAACGTTGAAATAACCAGACGGGTCATACTCTCCGCACGTTGGATGTAACGTCCCATCCAGTAGAGATTTTCAGCAGTTCGTGGCGAAATTAAAATCATTGCTTATCCTTTAAAACCCAAGTATCTTTAAAACCACCACCTTGGCTAGAGTTTACGATATAACTCGCAGGGTCCATCGCAAAACGAGTCAGTCCGCAGGGCCATACAAAAATATCTTCCCCAAACAAGGAGTACATACGTAAATCCGCCTTGTGCGAAACCAGTGTGCCATTTTCTTTGAGGCATTCGATGTCGTAAAATTCAATGACCTCTTGTGCAATGAAGCGTCTAGGCTCCGCGATGATGTCGTTTTTAAGCTTTTCACGCTCTGGTTTTGAGAGTTGTGAGCCAAAGACAACCCCATATCCACCCGCTTCTGCGACATCTTTGATGACAAGAGTTCGAAGATTTTCCAAGATATGCTTGCGGTCTTTTTCATAAAAAGCAAGATAGGTTGGTGCATTTTGCAAAATAGGATCTTCGCCCATATAGTAGCGAATCATCTCAGGCACAAAGTAGTAAATGCCTTTGTCATCGGCAACACCGTTTCCAATACTGTTCATCAGTGCCACATTGCCCGCACGATAGGCTTTGGTGATGTTAGGAACCCCAATGAGTGAATCGGCATGAAACGCTTTAGGGTCGAGTGCTTCATCGTCTAAGCGACGGTAAATGGCACCCACACGTGCTTTTTTGCCTCCAAATGTTTTAAGATAGACTTTGTCATTTTCCACAAATAAGTCTTCACCTGAGGCTAAAACAGCGCCACTTTGTTTGGCAAGGTAGGAGTGTTCGTAAAAGGCAGAGTTATATCTGCCAGGGGTGAGTAAAACGTTAATACCACCCGTGTTGACAAAATTCATGGCATTATTGAGACGTTGTGGATAATCTAAAACCGTGCGAATGGGAAGTTTTTCAAAAAATTCAGGAAAGACTTTGCGGGTTAAAATGCGCAAGGACAAAGGATAACTCACACCACTGGGTACGCGAATATTGTCCTCCAAGACCACCCAACCATCTCCAACGCTGTTTTTAACAAGGTCGATGCCACTGATGTGTACACGAATATTTTTAGAAACCTCTGTGCCCACAAATTCAGGCAAATACGCTTTGGAAGAGTAGACAAAATCCGCAGGTATAACCCCATCTTTAATAATTTTTTGGTGCGAATAGATATCTTCCAAAAAGAGATTTAACGCATAAATACGTTGTTGAATGCCTTTTTCAAGATAGGCAAACTCATCGCTTGAGACGATGCGAGGCACAATATCAAACGGGAATTTACGCTCAATAAAAGCACCGTCTTTAAAAAGGTTGAAATTGATGGCTTCAGTCCTCATGTAGGAGAGAAGATCTTTAATACGTTTGGGATCAATGGTGGCCAAGATACTCTTAAAGTCATCATACAAGGGGCTTTGGGACTCTGTCATCATAGGACCTTTTTGGGGTTTTGGTATAGCTGGTTTAATTTTAGCACAAAAAACTAAAAAGATGTGTTGAAAGTGTGACAATTTTTAAGCAAGAGGCATTAAGTTGCAATAGTATATGATTGCATCCATAAAGTCTAAAGGAGCCCCATGAAAAATCGTGCTTTACTTAAAGGCATTTACGTCTTAACCGATGCGCATCTAACACCCAAAGCAACAGTGTTAGCACAGATGGAACGTGTATTAAGCTCGGGGGTAAGTGTCATCCAATACCGTGATAAATATGCCACGCATGAAGACGCGATGCTTACATGTAAAGCCCTTCAAGCGCTGTGCGATAAACACAATGCTCTTTTTATCATCGACGATCGTTTGGACGTGGCACGCGACATCAACGCCGATGGCTTACACATTGGTGAAGAAGACGTCTCCTACGAGGAGGCACGATTGGTTTTAGGTCACAATGCCATCATAGGCGTTTCGTGTTATGGAAATATTGAAAGAGCACTGAAGTACGAAGCATTGGGTGCGGATTATGTGGCTTTTGGTTCTTTTTTCCCTTCTCCAACCAAGCCCCACTCAAAAGTTGTCCCTTTAGAGGTGCTACAAAAAGCACGTGAATGTTTACATGTGCCCATTTGCGCTATTGGTGGTATTGGTCGTGAGAGTATTGCTTTGGTGAGCGCGTACGATATAGCGATGTACTCGGTTATCAGTGCCGTGTTTGAAGACAATGCGATTGAAGAAAACCTTGCTATGTTGCAAAAAGGTCTTTAAAATTTACATGTAAAGAGCAGAAGAACTCTTTACATGTAAGCTATTACGCTGTTTTAAATTCTGAAAGTGTATTGCTCAGCGTTCCTGCAAGGCGAGAAAGATGTTCCGCTGCCGCTGCAATCTCTTCGACACTGCGTGCATTAGAGCTTGAGAGGGTATTGATCGTTTCTACTTTTTGAATCACCTCTTTGTCAATCATTGTGGCATTTTCTTTGACGCTGATGACCACTTGTTGTGTGGCTTCAACACTTTTTTCCAACATGCTTACTGCTTCATCGGTTTGGGTCGTGACTTGGTGTGAAAAATTGGAGAGTTCATGGATGCGTTCTACATTTGCGTTCATCTCACCACTGATATCACTGATGGATTGAACGATGACATTGACGGTTGCGTTGGTTTCTATCAGACTTTTTTGGGTACGTTCTGCTAACTTTCTAACTTCATCAGCAACAACAGCAAATCCACGCCCATGTTCACCTGCACGCGCGGCTTCTATGGCGGCGTTAAGGGCTAAAAGGTTGGTTTGATCGGCGATATCTCCGATGACATCTAGTACACTTCTAACTTGTTGGGCTTCGCTTGCCAAATGATTTAAGCGATCATTGATTTGTACTTCAGCCTCAGCACTAAGTCCTAAATGACGCATGGTTTCACCAAGTAAGTTTTGTGCTTTCATGAGGCTTTGTTGTGCCTCTACAATCACATGTTGAACGGAAATGGACTCTGCACTGACACGGTTCATCGCTTGAGAGACGGCATTGGCAGAGTGTGTGGTTTGAGCAACAATGCTGGATTCTTCCTCGGCACGTTTGCCAATTTGTAGGCTTGTACTGGAAAGTTCTTCTGCGACAGAGGCATTTTCATGGGCATTGTTTTTAGCCTGTTTAATGGCATTTTCAATATCGATTAAAAGAGTATTGACCGCTTGCATGGTATCGTTAATCTCATCTTTAGAGCCTGTTTCGATGCGCGTGTGTAAATCTTTTGTGTGGCGAATGTGCTCACAGGCTTTTTTGGCTTTTGAAACAGAGTTTTTGATAGAGTTACTGATAAAAAAGAAGAAAATAAAGACAAAAACGGCAATAAGGACTAAGACAACTTCAGAAAGTAGTTCGTTGGTTGAAAGGCGATCGAAGTTATTTTTTTTAACCCCTTCATTGAGCTCTTCGACGTGTTTTAAAATATCTGCAAAAAGGGAATTATTTTTTTGAGCTGAACTCATCAATATATCGTACTCTGCTTTATACTCTTTCTCAAATGTTTCTGAATTGACACGCTTACCATACGTTTTAATAATCTCAATACGCTGGGTATTGTTTTCATGCCATTCATTAAATGCTTGTTTAAGACGTTTGATTTTATCTTGATTGGCGGGGCTAAGCAGAATGGGTAATAAGGCATCTAAATTTTGATTGGCACCGTTAAATGATGCGGTATATCGCTCCATCGCTTTGGGATTGCCTAAAAGCTGAAAGCCACGAAGCTCCATCATAGAGGCGTGAATTTGAGCACTGGTTTGACCAATGATCATCAGTCGTGTTGCTGCTAGGGTGGCATCACTACCCATTTTAATGGTTAAATAGCCAAAGGTACTAAAGCTAAGTGCTAAGACAACAAGTATAAGCATCAATTTATTCTTAATGGTTGAAAACATCTATTTATCCTCATTATTATTAAAAGCCCAATTATATCCAGTAAAGGTATCGCACAGGTATCGTAAAGATTAATTAAACTTTAAAGATGTAGAATATTCCTTTATCTTCGTTTCAAAAGGCAGCCTATGCACGCAATAGCCATTTTGATTGTTGAAGACGATAGGGAAGTTGCATCTCATTTGCAACGCTACTTATCCCATACGTGTAAGGTCGTTGATGTTGCGTTTGATGGGAAAGAGGCGTTTGATTGCTATGTGAACTATGACTACGATTGCATTATCAGCGATATTGAAATGCCTCTATGTGATGGGATAACTCTTTTTCAAAAGATACGCTCTTTGGATCCGTTCATTATGTTGATTCTCTTCAGTGGAAAGACTCAAGAAAAATACCTCTTGGAAATGGTAACGCTTAAATTAGACTGTTACGTTATGAAGCCTATGACCTCAAAAAAAATAGATGAAATACTCAAAAATATTCTCAATCACACCCTAAAAGAAGCTTATGTCATCTGCTCCAAGCAAGGCATCGTCTATTCGTACCGTTCAAAACGGCTTACATGTAAAGAATTTAGCGTTTCGCTTAGCCATTTTGAGATTATTGTCATCGAACTTTTTTTAAACGATAAACATTTTAGTGTCACCCATGAGTCACTGATGGAGGCGCTGTATGGTTCGGAAGAGGGTTCACGAGACCGTGTTAAAAACCTGATAAAGCGGTTGCGACAGAAAATACCATTTTTAGACATTAAGCCCCTTAAAAATGTGGGATATCAGCTTGTGTGCAAGGAAAATGTTAATGGATAAAATGCTCTCACAAATCATCAATCTTACCGATGAGCTCTTTTCTTTTGTGGATGTTCACTACTGCTATCAACAGGTAAATGATGCTTATTTGAGGCTCTTTCGGAGAAAAAGAGAGGATTATATTGGGCGGCATATGCGTGAACTTATGGGAGAAAGAGAGTTTTTAGAGATTAAGCCTTTTTTGGATCGTAGCTTTCAAGGAGAGGTTGTTTCGTATGACAAATGGTTTGAATGTACCCGTGGACAACGCTACTATTTCTTTGTCACTTATACCCCTTTCATTGAAGAAGGAGAGATTTTAGGGAGCATTGTTTCGATTAAAAATTATACGCAACAAAAACGTTTAGAAGAGGAAAAGGTACGCGATAAAGAGTTATTGTTTCATTATGCCAAGATGGCAGAAGTGGGCAGTATGGCGTCGTTTTTGAACCACCAATGGCGTGCACCTCTCAACACCTTGGGGGCTAATTTTCTCACCCTTAAACGCCTCATAGGTTCTCATGAAAATGCCCTGCCTTTACGTGAAACGCTGGAGAGATGTGAAGATATTTTGGAGCAGATTTCAGAGGATTTGGAGAGTTTTCGAGAGTTTTATAACCCTTTGACACAATACGAAACTATCTATATAGAGGAGGCAGTCAAACAGGTATTGACATTTTTGGAGAGTCGCATCCATCAATACGATGTGGCACTAGGATTTCATATGCGTACAAAAAGTAAAATTAAGGGACGCAAAAGTGATTTGATGCATGTGCTGATGATTTTTATTAACAATGCTTTAGATGCCTTTGAAAGAAGAAAAATCAATCAACCCATGCTTAATATTACTTTAAAACATCGTTCCCAAAGCGTTCTTATTATGATTGAAGACAATGCTGGAGGGATTGAAGAGAGTATTTTAGAACAAATCTTTGTCAATTTTGTGAGCACAAAATCGTATATACAAGGCACAGGAATGGGACTCTTTTTTGCCAAAATGGTTGCGAAAGAAAAGTTGGGCGCTTCTGTGCGTCTTAAAAACGAGGAAGGCGGACTTAAAGTTGTTCTTGAAATTCCAAAATAAATATTAGGAGGCGTGTGTATGTTACTACAAAAGTTTGATGTTTCGATTACCAATGCGAGTAAGGGGATGGCGTTGATGCTCATTTTGTGGCACCATCTGTTTTACGAGCATGTACACGATGAGGGCTTTTTAGTCTACCAAAGTGCATTATTGGCAAAGGTATGCGTTGGCATTTATGTCGTGCTCAGCGGCTATGGTTTAGCAGAATCTATTAAACACAAAGCTTTAGATTTGGTGGCATTTTACAAACGTCGTGTGGTGAAGCTGTACCTTAATTATTGGTTTATTGCGCTTTTGTTTATTCCTATTGGGACACTGTTTATGGGACGAAGTTTGGAGAGTGTGTTTGGTGAACATGCCTACGTTGGACTTTTGATTCAGATGCTAGGGCTTCATATGTTCACCGATGTGAGTTACGGGTACAATGCCACGTGGTGGTTTATGAGTCTTATCATCGTGCTGTATGCGATTTTCCCGATTACGTTTTATTTGACGAAGCGATTTCATCTGTGGTTTTTGGCGGTGTGTGCGGTACTGTTATTTGTGCCGATTCCTCTGGTCAATGACTGGATTTTCCCTTTTGCCGTGGGCATTTGGCTCTCTCAAATCAATGGATTTGTGAAGATGTTTGCGTGGCTTGACACACAAGGCAAAGCGCGTTTTGTCACCCTTATTGTTCTCACGTGTGCGGTAGCATGGTACCGTGAAAATGGCTGGTTGTTTGATAGCATCCGCGCCGATACTTTTTTTGGGATTTTACTCATTCTGTTAACCACCGAATGGGCGATGGCTTCATCTAAATCACGCAAAGTGCTTGAATTTATAGGGGTGCATTCGTTTAATATCTTTTTGTTTCATACCTTTATTTACTACTACTATTTCCCCAAATTTACCTACTCTTTTTCCAATCCGATCCTTATTTTTGCGGTATTGCTAGGAATTTGTCTGATTATTTCTGTAGGAATCGAGAAGTTAAAAGAAGTGATAGGATTTAATAAGCTAGTTTAGAGACGTTACATGTAAAGGGATTTCCCTTTACATGTAAGGATATTTTGGTATTAATTAACTGTCTGTCCAAAAACGGTTTTGCCGCCTTCCATATGGTTAAACTCAGCATTTTCCAACCAACGCTCTGGAAATGAGATGTACTCGACAAGGTTTTCAAGAAGGACCATATGTTGTCGCTCTTCTTCTGCAATACGCATAAAAATAGCTTTTTGCTCTTCATCTTCAAGCATTAAGGCTTTTTCGATGTAAAATTTATAGCTATTCTCTTCGGAGCGTAAAGCACTTTTGTAAAAATCAACTTGGTCTTCACTAAATGTTCCCGCTTTATTATCTTCACGCATCTTTTCAAAAATGGTTTTAGCACTGGTGAAAACATCGACGATGGGTTGGGTTGGGATGATCTGTTTTTTGTTCATCTTATCGAACACAACGTAATGCTTCACTTCTTCTTCTGCAAGCATGTTCAAAATAGACTTTAAGCCTACATCATTGGTTTTACTCGCCAAATCTCGGTAATATAATTCTCCGTCTTTTTCAACTTTCATGGCATATTCATACACATTCATCACACACCCCTTTTATAATATAAATTTCTAACAATGTTATATGAAATCTATGATAAATGTGTGATAAACTTCATAGGTTAGTGCAATATCAAAAGTAAAACCACAAAGAAATGTAATATGCTGCCCGCCAAAACAAAAAAATGCCAAATCGCGTGGTTGAGGTAGAGTTTTTCCCATACATAAAACAAAATACCAACGGTATAAACAACACCTCCTGCTACTAGCAACGAGAGTTCGAGTGTATCAAGACTTTCAATCAAAGGCTTAATGGCACCCACAACCATCCATCCAAGCAGGGTGTACAAAACCAAAGAGAGGCGCTCAAAGCGTCTAGGATAAACGATTTTAAGTACGATACCAAAGAGGGCAACCCCCCAAGAAGTCCCAAAAAGAATCCATCCCCAATGCCCTTTGATTCCTAGCAAACTAATCGGCGTATAGGTTCCTGCTATCAAAATATAGATGGCACAGTGATCCAGTTGACGTAAGATGGCTTTGACGTTGGGCGATAAAATAGCATGGTAGAGTGTCGATGCCCCATACATCAAAATAAGCGCAATCCCAAATACCAGTGCACTGGCTATCTTCACACCTTCACCACTTTGTGCCGCAAAAACGCATAAGAGGGTTAAAGCACTCACACTGAGCAAAAGCCCAAAGCCATGTGTTATCGCATGCCAAATTTCTTCAATGGTGGTATAGGAAGTAGATGGTTTGATGTTCTCTCCTTTACATGTAAAAGTGAATTATACAGTAGACTTCTTTCATAACTCCAAAAAAGTCTAAAAATTGCTTTCTAGGGTGATGAAAACATATGAACGATTAAAACAGATAAAACCAGCAGAATTCAACAGTTGGGGGGGCATCAAAGAAGAGACCTTGATTTTTTGACCCTTTATAAGCATCCAGCCCTCTCCCAACAAATATCCCTTTTAGAAATGGGGTAAAATCTTTACATGTAAGGTTCGAGGAGATATAATAAATAGACTTCTTTCAATGGGTTATGAAAGAAGTCTAATGCATTACATGTAAAGGAAAAGACTATGCTTGATTTCCAAACACTGGGTATGTTTGTCTTGGCTTCCACGCTTTTAGCCCTAGCCCCTGGTCCTGATAATATCTTTGTACTCACCCAATCGATGGTCAAAGGAAGCAGGGCAGGGATTATTATTACACTGGGTTTATGCAGTGGGTTGGTGTTTCATACCTCTGCTGTGGCTCTTGGGGTGGCGGTTATTTTTCAAACTTCCGTGGTGGCATTTACGCTTTTAAAAATCGCGGGAGCGCTGTATCTGCTCTATTTGGCGTATCTTTCTTTTAAAGAGAGTGCTAAAACCAAACTCAGTGCGGACACAACACCCCAAAGTGCGCTTTCCTTGTACCGAAGAGGCATTTTTATGAATGTGACTAATCCTAAAGTCTCTATCTTCTTTTTAGCTTTTTTACCGCAATTTACACGCCCAGAACTGGGCAATGTTACCGTACAGGTTTTTGTCTTGGGGGCGACGTTTATGGTGTGTGCCCTTGTTGTCTTTAGTCTCATAGCACTTTTAGCAGGGCGTATTGGTGTGTGGTTTTCACAGACGAAGCATGGTGAGAGTATTTTAAATAAAGTAGCTGGCACAGTTTTTGCGGGGCTTGCCATTAAATTGGCACTGAGCGAACAATGAAAAAAAGTAGTTTAATGCTTGTGATACTCTTTCTTGTGGTGGGCGTGTTACTTATTGAAATTGTTTTACAAAAGATAATGACGTAACATCAAATATCATACGTTTATTTTTTTACCTTAATAAAATATGTCAAAATTATGTATGGAGTGTGTAATGAAAATAGGTCTGTTTATTCCTTGTTTTATGAATGAGTTATACCCTGAAGCGTCGATGTCAACGCTTAAAGTTCTTGAAAACTTGGGGCTGGATGTGGAGTATCCTTTAGAACAAACCTGTTGTGGACAAGCTCAAGCGAACACGGGATGTGCGAGTGAAGTGAAGCTTTTGGCGGAGCGTTTTTTCAAAATCTTTAAAGATTATGACTACATTGTAGCACCCAGTGGGAGTTGTGTGAGCATGGTGCGTCACAATTACGCGCAGTTTTTGGGCGGACGGGAAGGCTTTGAGCGTATGCGTTCACACACCTACGAGTTGATTGAATTTTTACACGATGTCATCAAACCAAGCTCTATGAATGCGACTTTTAAGCACAAAGTGGGCATTCACAACAGTTGCCATGCACACCGTGAATTAGGACTTGCCAGCATGAGTGAAAAAAATGTTCCTGAATTTTCAAAAATCAAAAATTTACTCGATATGGTCGAGGGCATTTCCTACGCAGAACTGACCCGAAAAGATGAGTGTTGTGGGTTTGGTGGAACTTTTGCGGTGAGTGAAGAGGCGATGAGTACGGCGATGGGACGTGCCCGTTTGCAAGACCATTTGGATGCGGGAAGCGAGTACATCACGGGCGTGGATATGTCCTGTTTGATGCACATGCAAGGCTTGATTGACCGTGAGAAAATGCCTTTAAAAACCGTCTATATTGCCCAAATTTTAGCAGGAGATGTTTCATGAGCCAAGGACACCCAGAACTTGCCAATGCGTTTGCCAGTGATGTTGAGCGTATGAAATGGCACGACAAAGCCTTGTGGTTTGTGCGCCTTAAACGTGATGTTCAGTCGAAAAGTTTAGACGAGTGGGAAATGCTTCGCAACACCGCCGATGCTATCAAATCACACACGCTCTCACACCTTGACACCTACTTGGAAGCTTTTGAGAAAAATGCAATGGCGCGAGGCATTAAAGTGCATTGGGCCAAAGACGCGGCAGAGCACAATCAAATTGTGTTAGATATTTTGCAAGCCGTTAATGCCAAGATGATTGTTAAAAGCAAATCAATGCTCACCGAAGAGTGCCATCTGAACCCTTTTTTAGAAAAACACGGCATTGAAGTCGTGGACACCGATTTAGGTGAACGCATTGTTCAGTTTCGAAATGAACCGCCTTCACACATCGTTCTTCCCGCCATTCACCTCAAAAAAGAGGATGTGGGAACGACGTTTGAGCACTTTTTAAAAACACAAAAAGGCAACTGTGACCCGACCTATCTCACCCGTGCCGCAAGGGCACACTTGCGTGAGAAGTTTTTAAATGCCGATGCGGCGATGACGGGCGTGAACTTTGCTATCAGCGAAACGGGTGGCATTGTGGTGTGTACCAATGAAGGCAATGCTGATTTGGGTGCGGCACTTCCTAAAGTACATATTGCGTGTATGGGCATTGAAAAGATTATTCCTCGTTTAAAAGATTTGAGCATCTTTACCCGTCTTTTAGCGCGCAGTGCTACGGGTCAGCCTGTGACATCGTACACCTCACACTACCATGGAGCGGTTGAAGGTGGCGTGATGCATGTGGTCATCGTTGATAATGGACGTTCTAAAATTTTAGCCAATCAAAAATATGTCAAATCGTTGCAGTGCATCCGTTGTGGAGCGTGTCTCAATACCTGTCCTGTCTACCGACGCAGTGGTGGGTTTAGTTATGGTTATACCATTCCAGGACCGATTGGTTCGACCTTGGGACCTAGTCGCGATTTGGAAAAATATGCCTCTTTACCGTTTGCGTGTTCCTTGTGCGCATCGTGTTCTAACGTCTGTCCTGTGAAAGTGGATTTACACGATGAGCTTTATCTTCGTCGTCAAGATGTGGTTGAAGCGGGGCATTTAGACCCTACAAAACACACAGCCTTAAAAATTGCGACATGGGTGATGATGCGACCAAAGGTGATGGATATGGCAGGATGGATGGCGCGTAAAATCGTACCACTTCTGCCCCGCGCACTTGTCTACTCAAAGTTAAATGTCTGGGGAAAAGGACGTGAATTACCCCCATTTCCACAAAACAGTTTTAAAGAGCTTTACAAAGCAAAGAAAGGTTCAAAATGAGTTCACGAGATGCTATATTAAACGCCATACGAGAAACAAAACCCACCCAAACCGCTTTACCTGATATCGCTATTGCACACATGCAGTACGATGATTTGGCAGCGAAATTTTCAACCTCACTGGCGAGTGTGGGTGGCAATGCCGTCTTTGCCGAAGATTTTGCGGAAGTGGAAGCGTATATTAAAGAACACTATACCGACGATAAAGTGATTATCTCTAATGTTGAGGAGCTAGCACTTGGGACAAAAGAGGTGGGTGCTACCGAGGATCCGCATACGTTGCGTGATGTGGATTTGGCGATTATTAAGGGAGAATTTGCGGTGGCGGAAAATGGTGCTGTGTGGGTCAAAGAGGAAAACTGTCGCCATCGCGCCCTTTATTTTATTACGCAAAAGTTGATGATTGTTGTCCCTAAGAGTGAAATTGTAGCCACCATGCATGAAGCCTATGCAAACCCCAAAGTTGCGTTTGCGGAAAATGGTTTTGGTGTGTTTATCAGTGGCCCTTCCAAAACGGCGGATATTGAACAGTCCTTGGTTATCGGAGCACATGGAGCTACAGAGGCTTGCGTGGTGTTTGTATAAAATTCTAAGCTTTACATGTAATCTTACATGTAAAGCTTAAAGTAGACTTTTTTCTTTTCGTAGTGCAGGCATTTGTGAAATGGCTACGCCACATAAAATAACAACACTCGCAATAATTTCTGTCGGCTTAAGCACTTCTCCCAAAAATAGGTATGCCAAAATAACCGTAAACACAGGAATGAGATTGACAAACACAGAGGCACGAGAGGCTTCGATGCGACTGAGTGCCAAGTTAAACATACCATACCCTCCAATGGTGACAACCACCCCAAGATAGAGTACCCACAAAAGGGCTTCAGAGGTGAAGTTCATGCTTATGGTATTGTACTCCCAAATGGCAAGAGGAAAGAAAAAGATAGTACCGACAAAACCTTGCACGGCGGTGAGAAAAAGGGCTGAAAAACGTTGTGTCAAGTAACGAATCGCGATGGCATACCACGCCCCACAAATCATGGCTAAAAATTCCAAAAAATTCCCCAGTAAAGGGTTGGACGCATGTTCACTGCTTTGCGCACTAAGACTCAGCCAAATAGCTCCTAAAACAGCAATAAATGAACCGATAAGCACTTTTTTAGTAATGACCTCTTTGAGTGCAATCCCTGCTCCAATCGCCGTCATCAAAGGCATCATCGACGTAATCATCCCTGCTTGAGAAGCGGTGGTGTATTGCAACGCTTTGGCTTCAAAAATGAAGTACAAACATGGCTCAAACGCCGTCATGAGTAAAATGTATTTGATATCTTTTTTGGTAAATTCAAGTTTAAAAAAGCCCTTGATAAAGTAGACAAAACATAAGCTAGAGACCAACATACGTCCAAAAACGACGGTCATTGGACCTAAAGGACCAATAGCGGATTTGAGTGCGATAAACGAACTCGCCCACGTTATCATAGCGATAAGCAACAACATCATACCAAAAAGATCAATTTTTTGAGAACGCACAGAAAACCTTTAGAAAAATGTTTGGAATTGTACTCATAGTTTGCTAAAAGTTGCTACAATAGGGGTATGGGAATTTTTAACATACGTACGATTGTACTCATCATCCTTATTATTGTTGGAATCAATTTCTATCAATCACGCCAGGAGGTTGATATGCAAACTCTCTCTTTGCCTTTGGAGACAAAGATATTGGCATTTGGCGATAGTTTGACCGCGGGATATGGGGTTTCAAAAGAGCAAAGCTACCCTGCCATTCTTGCCACACTCCTACGCTCAGAAGTGATTAATGAGGGCGTATCGGGTGAGATGAGTGAGCAAGGCTTGGCTCGTTTGCCTCTGCTTTTGGAAAAATACAAGCCTGATATTTTGATTCTCTGCCATGGAGCCAATGATATTTTACGTAAAAAGGATTTAATCAAAGCCAAGGAAAATGTGCGACATATGGTCAAACTAGCCAAAGAAAAAGGGGTTTATGTCCTTTTGGTCGGTGTCCCAACGTATGATATTCTCTCTTTCAATACCGCATCGTTTTATTATGAAATTGCCAAAGAAGAAGGACTTGAAATCGAAGACCGTGCTTTGGAAAAAATTCTTGGAAGCGATGAACTCAAATCAGACCAAGTCCACCCCAATGCCTTAGGGTATGAACTCATGGCAAAAAACATTGCAAAAATTCTCAGTGAAAACTATTCTGCTGTAGCCAAACCATTTTAAAAACCCGTTTTTATACGCACAACAATCGCTTTAAGATAGGCTTCTGCAAGCGTTGCTATCTCCTCTTCTTTGAGTGTTAAAGCATTTTCTTTACTGGGAATATTGTGTTGTAAAACCGCCAGTTGAGAGCATGTTTTAAAAAGCTCTTCAGGTGACATTTTCAGCATGACGTGTAAAACATCTTTGGGTAAGTTTTTAGGCTCAAGTTGATGCAGTGACGTGATGGAAGCTAAAAAAGTTTGAAGCGTTGTATTCATAAAAGACCTTGTAAAATTTTTGTGCAATTATGCCACATTTTTAAAGTGATTTTATGGGTAGATGTTACATGTAAGTGACTTTTTCTGGAAATAGAGTACAATATATTCTTATTCACTAAAAAGAGGTTTTGCCATGAGTATGTACGATCTTGAAGCTTTTTTGCGCTCCATTCACCCCTTTCAACTGCTTTCAAAACAAGAGATTGGCAAAGCCATTGGGGCGATGAACATTGCGTATTATAAAAAAGATACCACACTTTTTTCTCCCCAATCATCCGCAGAATTTTTGTACATCATCATCAAAGGTGAAGTGGGAGAGTACTATGAAGATGAGCTCATTAAGGTTTATAGTAAAGGCAATTCGTTTGATGCCGATGCGTTAATTTATGGTAAAAGTGATGATAGCTTTGTGGTGCTTGAAGAGTTAATCTGTTATGAGCTAAAAAAGGTAGACTTTTTGACTCTTTTGGACAGTAATGCTTCATTTAAAGCCTATTTCATTCAAGACCTTGCCAATAAAATACAGTCCGCCAAACAAAAAGAGTACACCACCGAGCTTTCAGGCTTTATGATGGCGCGGGTGCAAGACAGTTACTTGCATGAGCCTACCATTGTTGAAAAAGAGTGCTCTATCATGGATGCCTTGCGTCAAATGGAACACAAAAAGAGCAGTTGTATCATCGTTCAAAATGGCGATGACTATACGCACGGAATTGTTACGGACAGTGTGGTTAGGCGGCACGTTTTGTTCAATGAATACGATAAAAACGCTGCCATTGGACCCATCGCACTGCATCCCATCATTACCATTGAGGTGGATGATTATTTGTTTAATGCCCTTTTATCCTTTACCAAGCACTCCATCAAACGCATTGTAGTGACGCGCAAGGGAGAGATTGTCGGTATCTTGGAGCAGTTGGATTTGCTCAGTTATTTCGCCAACCATACCTATCTTGTAGCGGTGCAAATTCGAAAAGCGGAGACGATTGATGAGCTTAAGCAAGCCAGTTTTGATTTGATCAATATCATTAAAAAATTGCATGCTAAAGGGACGAAGGTTGATTATATCGCGAAGCTTATCTCTGAAATCAACGAAAAGATTTATGAAAAACTTTACCACATGATTGTGCCAAAAGAGCTGTGGCACAAGGCGTGTTTAATTGTGATGGGAAGTGAGGGTAGAAAAGAGCAGATGCTTAAAACTGACCAAGACAACGCGCTTATCATTGATGATGACATGGATGCGTCTGTGTATGAGCCTTATATGAAACGCTTTACCGAAGTTTTGATTGATTTTGGGTTTCCACCGTGTGAGGGAAACATCATGGTTTCCAATGCCTATTGGTGTAAGCCCATGCGTGAGTATAAAAAAGAGATTACTCGCTGGTGCGATATGCCCTCAATGGAAGATGTGATGAATCTTGCTATCTTTTTTGATGCCCTTTGCGTTGCGGGAGAGGCTAAGATGTTGGCTGAACTGAAAGCGTCTATTTTTGAGCGAACGCGTGGTCAAGATGTCTTTATGGCAAATTTTGCCAAAGCCGCGGTTGCGTTTGAAACGCCCATCGGAATGTTTACAAACCTTATCGCCAATAACAATAAAATCGATGTTAAAAAAGGGGGAATTTTCCCCATTGTACAGGGAATACGCAGTCTCTCGCTTCAACAAGGCATCGAAGAGACCGATACGGTCAGTCGCATCAAAGAGTTGATACACAAGGGTATTCTTGATGAGGATTTTGCAGGTGCTTTGGCAGAAGCGTTTGATACCCTCTTAAACTTACGCCTCAAAGACAGACTCGCACGCAGTGCTTCAGGAACAGCCTTTGACAATCTCATCGACATCACCGCTCTCAATCAACTTGAACTTGAACTGCTCAAAGACAGCTTTAAAATCGTCAATAAGTTTAAAAAGTTTTTGAGTCACCATTTTAAACTCTCCATGGTGAGCTAAGATGTTGAAGCGATTGTTGAACCATCTCAACCATAAAAAGTTGAACGATGAACGGTACGAGTTTTTATTTGGAGACTACCCTGAGGATGAGGTCATCGTTTTCGATACGGAAACTACGGGACTCAATCCTAAAAAAGATGAGATACTCTCCATCGGAGCGCTTAAAATTAAAGGCAATAAAATTCTCACGTCTGAAAAATTTGAACTTTTTGTTAAGCCCAGTTGTGACATTAATGAAGAGAGCATCAAAATTCATCAAATCAGAAACATTGACTTGCAAAATGGTTGTGAGCCTCTTGACGCTATCGTTCAGTTTTTACACTTCATCGGTGCGCGTCCTGTGGTGGGCTATTACATTGAGTTTGATGTTAAGATGATCAACAAATACATCAAACCCCTTCTTGGCATCACCCTCCCCAATCGCCAAATCGAAGTTTCAGGCATCTACCATGATAAAAAGATAAAGTTTATTCCTGAGGGAACCATTGATTTGCGCTTTGATGTCATTATGAAAGATTTAGGCTTGCCCATCTTTGGCAAACACGATGCGCTGAACGATGCCGTGATGACGGCGATGATGTATATTAAGCTTCAAAATATTTCTAAGATTTGAGGGTAAAAGGTTTTTACATGTAAAAACCTTTTACTGTGCAAATGTGCTTTTTACCAAGGCTATTTTGGCATTTATTTATTTGGTGTAATTTTATCTATATTTTCTTGACTAACGTGTATTTTTCCACTCTTTTTTAAGCGTGACATATCATCAAAGGTTAATTCTTTTCCTCTAACGCATCTTATATTGTGTTTAAGTTGTGCAATAGACCATTTAATTTCACCATTATACGTATTGATAGACCTAATATTATAGTTTAAGTTTGGCATGGTATCTGAAGCCCAATAATGAGAATGCACATAAGAGAATCCGTCAATTATATAAGGATCTTTTGATTTTGTATTATCTAAGAGGGTTGATAATTCATAGATATTTGGAAGCCTCCAGTCATCAAAGCCTTTAAGGGTTAAGTTGGCACAACGAATTTTTGCATTGCTCCATACATCTGCGTCTCTCATCTCAATGCGATCTTCCCACATTAAACCTGTTGTAGTATCTGTAGCAATACCATATTGACTTACTAATACACTGTTAACTTTTGAGCTTGTAGGCTTTGATTCATGAGAAATCGTTTTTTCTACTACCTTTTCGGGTTGTTTGGCTATCACTTCTTTTTGTACATTTTTTGGCCAAATGATTTCACCTTTGGCGTTGGTGATTTCATACTTCACACCTTTATCGTCAGCTTTGTAGGTAGCAACTATTTTTCCGCTTGTGATGTCGTAAACTTCCCAGCCTCTTGCTTCGTGTTTTAGCCCTAGAATGTCATAATCTGAGTTATTTTCAATCTTGGTAAATTCAGGTTTGAGTTTAAATGCACCGCGGCTGTCGATGATGCCGTATTTGCCATCTTTCTGGACGACAGCCAAGCCATTTGGCATAAAACTTTGTGCATTCTCATAAACAGCAGGGATAATAATTTTTCCTGTTTTGTCCATATAACCATATTTTCCATCTTTTTGAATCAACGCTAAACCATTGGTGGTAAAAGGTTCCATTTTGGTTTTTTGAAGTTCGATAGCGATTTCTCCCTTAGCGTTAATAAAACCTAAGCCTTCATCTTTTTGCACCAAGGCTAAACCATTTTGTGAAAAGGTATTAGCTCTTTTAAATTGGGGTGTGATGACCATCTTGTTAACTGCATCGATGTAGCCATACAATCCATTTTTCTCAACAACTGCTAAACCATTGGGTGCAAACGCAGCCGCATAAGTATAGTCTAACGCAATAACAACGCGACCTTTACTATCGATAAACCCCCATTTGCCATCTTTTTTAACGGCGGCTAAACCATTGTCGGCATAGTCTGTCATAGAATCATAGATAGCAGGAACGATGGTGTCAAATTTTTTGTCTGTAACACCCCATTTGTTATTTTTCTTAAACCTTGCAAGACCATTTGGAGTAAATCTATTGATATTACTCTCTTGTGGGCGAATGATAACTTTACCATTGGCATCTACGAATCCAAACTGATCTTTTTCCATAAACTTAGACAATCCATCTGGATTATAAGAAAGGTACTCATACTTTGGTTCTATACTCCACTGCCCTTCGTTATTGATTAGACCGCATTGATTGTTCGGGCATTGCACAAATGACTTTGCATACAAAGATACACTAAAAAGCAATAAGGATGATAAGAGAGCTGTTTTTTTCATGGTTCCTCTTTTGGATTGTTTTGCAACTAAGGTTGATTTTTAGGTTACATGTAAACTATTTTTTGATTTATAGTATCTTCAAATAACCCAAATTGTATCATCTTTTTTCTTTCATTTTAAGCTATTTTTGGTTTTTATTTTTGACATATCCCAACCATACAGATACCCATTGTCAAGCGTATAGGCTATAGTGTCTTTTACTTTAAAATCACTGATACCTAAAGCTTCTCCTTCAAAATGGTGTACAAGCATTTTTCCTCTCATATCATAGGCTTCAAGAGAGGATACATCTATTCCATACGTTAACAAGAGTGTTTCTTCAGCAATGTGCATCTGGTAAATGGAGGAATATTTGCCAATGGAAGGTATGTGAATCGTTGGCTCTAATGTTCTTACGTTGTAACCATAAAGACCTTGCCTATCGGTGCCGATGAGCAATGTTGATTTTCCATACAACGTCAAGTCGAGCACATCATGCGCATCTTTTAGCGTTGCATCTCTTAAGCTTGTAAGGTACACGGGCGTTGAAGCATGTGAAGAGAAGCGATACACCTGCACTTCACCCAAATCATTGGCGATAAAAAGCTTATCATCAACGTAGAGCACATCAAAAATGTTATTAAACCGTTTGTCCTCCAGTGTTTCGTACTCTTTAAAACGGTGTTTTTTTGTATCAATCGTCTTTACATGTAACTCTTTTTGGTAGATTTCAACCACGCCACCTTTGCCAAAACGAAAGAGGTATTCGCCTCCAACCCTTAGTTTGTCAAGCTCGTATACGGAGCTTGGAAATTCTTTAGGCACTTGTGTTAGAAGGTTCTTCTTTTCCCAAAAAACGACCTTTCCTTTTTTTGAGGTGACATATAAAATCCCTTGATGTAACACGATGTCTCTATCAAACGAGTCTGTGCTTTGATCATTGAGGAAGATTTCTTTGCGCAATGCAAGCGTTTTTCTGTCATAGATCTCTAAATATTCCGCATCGTTTGCTTCACGCTTTCGTTTGCTATATACCTTCGTGCGTGATTGCGTTAAAACATAGAGATAATCATCGTCTAGCTCAAAATGTGAGGCATACTGGTGTTTAAGTTTAATGGTATGTAATAGCCCATTTTCTTTAGCTAAAAGTGCTCTTTTAAGGTGCGGTCGTATCTTCTTTTGGTTCACAACTATCTTATCATAAGGCTTATATTTAAACTCTTTTTCGCCATACAATTCATGCGTGGCATTGAGCTCTTTGTGAAAAATAACGCGATGAAATCCAAAACCACCGGTGCCGATACCCTCTTCTATCATGAACACTTGAGGGGTATTCTTTGACAAAATGCCTCGAGGGTTTTCATTGATTTCTACGGTTAAACCATCGATCTCACTTTCGATGGTGAGAAGATTCTCATTGGCTGTTGCACCACACATTAGAAGAAAAAAGTACAAGAGAACAAAGCGCGATGACTTCTTCATAGGCTCTTTCTCATTAGACAAATCCCATTTTTTTAGATTTTTTACCAAGCGTTTCTGCCATATACCGTGCTAATTCATCGTAAATGCCATTTTCATTGGCGTATTCAACCACATTTTTAGCCATGCTAAACCATTCCAGTGTTGTGGCTTTGGTGCCTTTTATTGCTTCCATGAGCGCGTCTTGCTCAATGATGTGCTCTTCACCACTTTCTAAAATCTCTTCAATTACTGCTTCGCTCACACGCTCAACGATACCTTTAATATCGGCTCCTGAAAAATCCTGTGTGTGTTTGGATAAGGCAGCATAATCCAGTTTGTCAATCGGCAATTCGTGAAGATAGAGTTTAAAAATACTTTCTCGTGCTTTTTCATCCGGTGGAGGAACAAAAAAGATTCTATCAAATCGTCCTGTGCGTCTAAATGCACTGTCCACATCCCATGGGGCATTGGTCGCTCCGATGATGAGGATGTTTTCATTATCACTCTCCACACCATCCATTTGGGCTAAAAAAGCGTTGATGGTGGAGGTCATATTGGTGTGACGAAGCAGTTCTCGTTTACGTCCAAGGGCATCGATTTCATCAATAAAAATGACACAAGGCCGATTGGCACGGGCGGTTTCAAAAAGTGCTTTGATGTTCTTTTCGCTGTTTCCCACGTACATATCTAAGATTTGATCAATCCCAATATTATAAAAAGCCGCATGACATTCGCCTGCTATGGCGCGCGCAAAGTAGCTTTTCCCACATCCTGGAGCACCGTACAGCAAGATACCCCCACCCGCACTTTTTTTAAACTTTTTAAATAGTTCTGGGTGTTTAAACGGTTGGATGATTTTCATGGAGGCTTGTTTTTTGAGCTCTTCCAAACCGCCAATGGCATCAAAGGTAATGGTGTATTTTACATGTAAAGGTTCAAAAAAAGATAGACCCTCATTTTCTTCATTCACCTTATTTTTTAACGGTTCATCCATCGTTTGCCTTTATGAAACATTTCTTCTATTTTAGCAAAAAGCAGCCTCAGTAGTTCTCCACCGACTCTACCCATCATATAATACATCCCTGTCCCCAAAGGGATAACATACCATTCATGCCACTCCACGCTCCCTAAGAGAATAAAACTTACCGCAAAAAAAGGAAGGCTTAAACGCCAATCACGCCACACATACAAGGACAAAAGAAATAACACGCCTGAGGTATGGCTACTTTTTTCCCACATTTCAAGGTATTCACCGAGTGCGTATAATAAAAAGGTTAGCATCAAAGCGGGTGCTATTTGATAATAGCGCTTAATGCTCTCCAACTGCTTTGCGCCCTCTTTGTCAAAAGGATTGCGCAACAACATACCTTGGAAGATGTTAGCCTTTTGCATGAGTAAAGAGGTGCAGATGTGGGATTGAAGACGTAATGCTTCTCCATGATGAGGCTCTTTACCCAAAATGGCGCTAATGATGTCACACGCAATGGGGGTATTGCCTAAAGAATAGGTTATATGTGCAAGCGTTGCTAAAAAATCTGTATCGTGAGGGTCAAGGACCAAGGTTTTATCGATGGCACGTTTAGCTTCAACATACCGTTCTTGTTCTAATAGTATTTTGGCATAAACATGATGATAGACAGCATGATTTGGCTCTTGAGCCAACAATGATTGTGCCAAAGAGTCCGCTTCCCTCAAGCGGTCTTGTTTAAAAAAAACAAACGTTTGAAAATAGAGAAAATGCACTTCCGATGGAAACTGTGCTAACGCTTTTTTGATAACCTCTAATGCTTCATCTAAACGTTCTAAGTTTATCAATGCCAAAATGGTGTAGTGATATGCTATCCCTTTATCTTCGGTATTTGATGCACACAGAGGGATACTGACATGTAAAAGCTCTTCATACCGCTGAAGATCGTACAAAACTTCCAGACGTTTAGCGGTATCACTCATGGCTTTATCCTTGTAAAAGTGACGCAATCACGGCACTTATAAAAGATAGAAATCAAAAAAAATCCAAAAAAAAGTGGTGAAAACAGAGGAAATTTCACAGAAGCCATTATGCCAGATAAGGCAATCATAACAAGGATGATGTATTTTCCCGTGGGCATATGCATACGCATTTCACTATGATAGGCGACGCTTAGCGTTAAGGCAAAAACCCCCAAGATGACGATGGTTTTAAGCCAAATACTCTCCCAGCCATACTCTTTAAGCAAGAGCGAAAACACGATGCCATACGCGATGGCACACCAGCTATAATACACAACGACATGCAAGCATTTAAGAACATAAGGAAGTCGCATTAAAGTCCTTTTTGGTAGGTTTAAACATTGTTATATTACATTATAAAGTTACTGAAAGGATGGAATTATAACATTAGACTTCTTGTCGCATATATAAAGAGATCTATTTACTCTCTCGTGCTAAAATAAAACAATTTTTTTAAGGAGTAAAGATGGAAGTCATAAAAACCGTTGTATTATTGACCGTTATGACACTGTTATTTGTCTGGGTTGGTGGCATAATGGGAGGCACACAAGGAATGCTTATAGCACTTGTGATGGCTGGAGTGATGAATTTTGTGAGTTATTTTTATTCGGATACCTTAGTTTTGAAACACTATCGTGCGGTGGAAGTGAGCCCAAGAGAGGCAAGAGGGTTGTATGGGATTGTTGAGAGGTTAGCGCAAAAAGCCAATCTTCCCATGCCTAAAGTCTACATTATCCCTGAGCGTATACCCAATGCCTTTGCAACAGGGCGCAATCCTCAAAATGCTGCAGTAGCCGTTACGGAAGGTCTTTTAGAGCTTTTGGATGAAGAAGAAGTTGAAGCGGTTTTAGCCCATGAACTGAGCCATGTGAGGCATTATGATATTTTGGTGGGAACCATTGCGGCGACCATTGCAGGAGCCATTGGGGTGATAGCAAACATGATGCAATTTGGTGCAATGGTCGGCAGTGATAAAAATCGTGTCAATCCTATCGTGATGATTGTTTTAGCCATCATTTTACCCCTTGCGGCAGCGGTGATACAAATGGCGATTAGTCGCAACCGTGAATACATGGCAGATGAGGGTGCGGCGCGTTTAACAGGGCATCCTGAATGGTTACAAAGTGCGTTAGCCAAGCTTTCAAATTACAACCGACAAGGCAGTATGCAAAGTGCGACACAAGAGAGTGCGCATATGTTTATTATCAACCCTTTTTCGGGTAAAAATATCTCGTTTGCATCGCTTTTTTCCACACACCCTAGTACAGAAGATAGAATTGCACGCCTCGAAGAGCTTAAATTTGAGATACAATAACACTTTACATGTAAAAAGGATAGAGAATGATAAAATCACTCAAAGATATACCAAGTACTCCGCTTCAAGCAGGTAAAGATGCCAGTATGCAGATGCTTATCTCCCCAGAGATTGCACCTCATTTTGCGATGCGCAAATTTGTCATTAAAAAAGGAGGGCATATGCCACTTCATACCAATAGCGTGGAGCATGAGCAGTATGTTTTGGGTGGGAGTGCGAGGGTTATTGTCGATGGAGAAACTTCCATTGTCACAAAAGATGATGTTTTGTTTATTCCCGCAGGCATTGCCCATTCGTATGAGGTGTTAGGCGATGAAGATTATGAATTTTTATGTTTAGTTCCCAATCATGAAGACCGTATCAAATTGGTGGAAACATCGGGGTGTGGTTGCCGTTGTTAAATTTGCGTACACATACTAAGCCTCTTTTTGCAGGGGTTTTTATTGTTTTTTCCTGCTTAGGATTGGCACGCTTTGCGTTTGGGATGATTTTGCCCAATATGCAGCTTGATTTTGGAATGAATGCCACACAAGCGGGCATTGTTGGAAGTGCCAATTTTATTGGGTATTTTGCGGGGCTTTTTTTAATAGCCCCTTTTTATACGAAACTAGGACCTGCTAAGCTTATTTCGCGAGCATTGTGGACGCAAGCGATTAGCATGATTGCGATGGCATTTGCTCCTCATTACCTCTTTGCAGCACTCTTTTTTATTGTGACTGGATTTTTTGGCGCATTAGCCAATATTGGGGTGATGACCTATATAGCACAAGTCGTCCCTCCAAAGCTCAAAGGGCGAGCCACAGGTATTGTGGTGGCGGGTATTGGTTTGAGCATTATTGTGAGTGGTGCCATTGTCCCTTTAGTGGAGCAGTATTCTAGTGTGTCGTGGCGCATTAGCTGGGGATTTTTCGCGGTGTGTATCGCTCTGATTGCTTTTTTTAGTTTTAAGGTTTTAGCGACATTTGTTCCTCATGACAGCGCTAAAGCAACGCTTGATACCTTGAGTCTTAATGTGATTTTACATTCAGCACCTTTTTGGCGTACAGGGTTTCTTTTCTTTCTTTTTGGTGTGACGGCCATTATGTACATGACTTTTTTTGTGGCAACGGCGATGAGTAAGTGGCAGGTGAGTACAGAAATTTCGGGAACATTTTGGGCGATGCTTGGTGTGACGAGTCTCTTCTCAGGTCCTGTATTTGGTGCGGTGAGTGATCGTATAGGGCGTTATGCGACGCTGGCTATTTTATTTGGACTTCAAGCGTGTGCACATGCACTTCTTTTTCTAACGCTTCCTTCCGCGTGGTTGTTTGTCTCCGCAGCATTGTTTGGTTTTTCCACGTGGGCAGTTCCCTCAACGATGGCGACACTCAGCAGTGAGCTTTTTGGAGCTTCTCATACGGCACGCATTTTAGGGCTGGTCACACTTTTTTTCGGAGTTGGGCAGATTTTTGGACCCTTGTGTGCAGGAATACTCACTGATTATACGGGGGATTTTGGCATAGCATTTGGGGCTTCAACCCTCTTCTTACTCTTCGCTTCACTCTTTTCGTGGTCGTCGTCTCGTAAGACTTAACGTTTGATATAGTATGAGAGACGATGTTCGCTTTGTTTTTCAAAAAAAGAATTTTCAGGAATAATGTCGGCATGCCCTAAAAAGAGTTTTCCTTCAGGTTTGAGCATTTTAGCAAACACTTCAATGGTCTTAAGACGAAAGGCATCATCAAAATAGATGAGCATATTGCGTGAAAAGATGATGTCAAATTGACCCAAAGCGGTAAATGAGGGCTCAAAAATATTGAATTTTTGAAAATGGAGTGAGCCAAAACGCTCTTGGCGAATACGATAATGTTTTCCCTCTGGTGTAAAAAATATTTCCTTTAAGCCAAGCGGGAGTTTATGCAAAGACCGTTCAGAATAAGAGCCTTTTTGAGCTTTTTCAATGGCTTCGGCATTGATGTCGATGCCAGTGATAGAAAAACTGCTGGAGGGTCTATTTTTTTGGCTTAGCATCATGGCTAAGGAGTAGACCTCTTCGCCTGAAGCACACGGTGCGCAAAGAATTTTGACATGAGGAATGCGAAGTGCAAACGTGACCGCAAGGTCAAGTTGTGACTCTTCTCGGTAAAAATAGGTCTCATTGACGGTGACCAAATCGATTAAGTCTTGGTATAACTGTTTATCGTATCGTATGCCTTCACTCAAGGCTCGAAAGCTATAAATGCCTTTACGTTCGCAAAAGAGTTTAAGTTTTGTTTCAATGATGTTGTTTTTTGAAAAAAGATCGACACCTGTGTCGTCCTTGATGGTATGCAAAAGAGTCTCCAATGCGGAGGTATCGAAAGAGAGAGGCACTACCTCTTTTTCAATGACTTGGTGTTGATTTTTTTTCTTTTTCCAAAATAGCATTAAGATTCTCCAAATGTTTGAATCGCCGTGATGATACGTTCTAGTGGCAAAGAGGTAATGTTTGGATTTATTTCCATAGCACGCTTTGGCATACCATACACAATGGCACTTTGCTCACTCTCTGCAATACATTGTGCCCCTTTTTTTTCCAGTTCACTGAGTCCCAATGCCCCATCGTTTCCAATACCTGTGAGTAATACAGCTAAAATAGTGGCTTCATGGGTGAAGGGTAAAGCAGAGAGAAAAAGGGTGTCAACACTAGGATTATACGGTGTTTGCTCTATTTTATGAGGGGTAATACCCAGTGCAAAATGTCGTTTTTCAAGAATACAGTTGTGTGGACAAAAGTAAACACTAGAGGATTTGAATTCCAGTGAATGATCAATGGAAAAGACATTAAGAGACAGTTCATTATGAAATTGACCGATAAAACTAGGAATAAACGCACTGTTCATATGTTGAGCAATCACAATACTTGCTTGAAAAGATTTTGGCACGTTTGAGAGAATTTTTTTAAGATGTCCGGGACCTCCTGTGGAAGCCCCAATGAGGACAATTTTAGGTTTCATTTTTTTGCATCAATCTTTAGCAAGGTCTAGCATCCAATAAAGATTAGCTCGCACACCCGCACCACTTGCGCCAAAGGGATTGTACCCCCAAGCGTTTTCACGGTAAGCTGGTCCTGCGATATCTAAGTGCAACCATTTATCTTTATAAGCATCTTCAATAAAATGATCTAAAAAAAGACCCGCTGTAATGGCACCACCATAACGGCTTGAGCTGATATTGGAGATGTCAGCTACAGAGCTTTTAATGAGTTTTTTTAAGTAGCGATTGAAAGGTAAGGTGGCACTTAATTCTCCACTGTTGGTAGAAGCATTTACAAAAGCATTTTTAAGCACTTCATTGTGTCCCATTACACCCGTTGTAAATTCACCCAAAGCGACAACACACGCTCCTGTAAGTGTTGCCATATCGATGAGGAGGTCGGGTTTGAGCTCTTGGGCATAACACAAACAATCTGCCAAGACCAAACGACCCTCAGCATCAGTATTGCGCACCTCGATGGTTTTACCATTTTTGGCAACCAAGACATCATCGGGTTTGTACGCATTGCCACCGATCATATTTTCTGCAGCCCCTACAATGGCGTGAATTTCAAAAGGAAGTTCCAGTGTAGCGGCGGCTTTTAAAATGCCCATAACCGCTGCCGCACCACTTTTGTCGGCTTTCATAGTCACCATATGTTCGCTGGGTTTTAAGCTCAAACCCCCACTATCGTACGTTAAGCCTTTGCCCACATAGATGATGCGCTTCTTCGGGTTTTTCGGGGTGTATGTGAGGTGAATTAAGCGCGGAGGATGGATACTTGCACGGTTGACTGCCAAAAAGGCATTCATGCCATTTTCTTGCAAAAAGTGCTCATCCATGACCTTACATGTAACGTTTTTAAGTTCGCCAAGTTCTTGGGCGATGGAGGCGAGAGCACTGGGTGTGATGTCATTGGGGATGCCATTGACGATTTGGCGTGAAAAGTTTGTTGCTTCAGCAATGGCTTTGGCTTCTTTGAGCGCTTTTGTTGCCGATTCCATCGAGATATTAGGACGCGCATAATCCTCTAAACAAAGCACAATCCGCTCAAGTTTTGGAGGTTCTTTTTTTGATTTATAGGTATCAAAAAGGTAACTTCCGAGTAAAAAGCCTTCCACTAAGGCTTTGACATTTTGACCTGGGCATTCGCCTGTGTACGTACCAATCGCTAAAGAGCGCAGATTGGTTTTTTTGACACACTCCAGTGCCTTAGAAGCCGCAAGACGAACTTCCTCTGTATCCAACGAATCGCATCCCACATAGACAGTGTTACTTGTTGGCATAAAAAGAATCTCTTCGCTTTCGCCTTTAAACCCCATGCGTATAAGCATCTCTTTATCACGAACCCATTTGTGGTCTAAATCTTTGGCGATAACCAATACAATTTTGGCATCAACATTTTCTTCTTCTAACTTTTTTGGGCTAAGCTCTATTGTTAACATGTCGTTTTTCCTTAAATGTCTTATCGGTTACTTTATGAAAATAGTATGAAATGCCTCCTGCCAGGAGTGCGGCAAAGGGAAGCGCAAAATACCAATGGTCTTTTGCCCAGTGGATAACAATGAGAATTTGTTCACCAAAATACCACGTAGGAACAATAGTAATCGCTGCCCAACACCATGCAGAGATAAGGTTGATAAAGGCAAACGTTTTCCCACAATACCGTGTCAACCCAATGGAAATAGGGATAACCGTACGCAGTCCGTACATGTAACGTTGTACAAAAATAATCGGCCAGCCATACTTTTTAAGCAATAGGTGTGCAAGGGCAAGTTTGCGACGTTGACCTTTAAGTTTACGGTAAACCCATTTTTTGTTAAATCTACCAATGTAAAAATAGACCTGATCGCCCGCAAATCCACCAAGACCAGCAATAAAAATCGCCATAAAGAGATTCATGTCGCCTGTATGTGTCAGTAACCCTGCCATTACAAGCCCCATCTCTCCTTCGAGCATTCCCCAAAAAAACAGGATGATATAGCCATACTCTTTCATCAAATAAAGAAATTTATTTTCCAAGCCTGTTACTGGAGCATTATAGAGAACATATCCAAGAGCTGAGAATAAAATCGTCATAAAGAGAGCAAAAACTTTTCCAGAATGGCGATTAAAAAAATCAATCATTATTTATCCTATGTTTAAAATGGATTTTGCTTGTACCATGTCCTTATCGCCTCTGCCTGAGAGATTGACGATAATAACCTTGCCTTTTAGTGCTTCACGAGGAATTTTTTTCAGATAGCCAATGGCATGAGCACTCTCAAAGGCTGGGATGATGCCTTCTTTACGTGAAAGCCACACAAATGCATCCAAAGCTTCTTGGTCGGTGACATTGTCATACACAGCAGCACCCAACTCTTTCAAATACGCATGCTCTGGTCCAATTCCTGGATAATCAAGTCCCGCAGAAATCGAGTGTGCCTCTAAAATTTGTCCATCCTCATCTTGTAACAAATAGCTCATCTGTCCATGTAAAACCCCAGGACTTCCTTTCGCAAGTGAACAGCCGTGTTTATCGGTCTCAATACCAAGCCCACCTGCTTCAATACCGATACATTTCACACCCTCTTCACCTAAAAAGTGGCTAAAAATTCCCATAGCATTGCTGCCTCCACCAATACAGGCGATGACGTAATCTGGAAGGCGTTTTTCTTTCACCAAAATTTGTGCTTTGGCTTCATACCCAATAATGGCTTGGAAATCACGCACCATCATAGGATAAGGATGAGGACCTGCGACGGTTCCGATGATGTAAAAAGTATCACGTGCATGGGTGACCCAGTAGCGAATGGCATCGTTCATCGCATCTTTAAGTGTTTTACTGCCACTCACCACACTGTGGACCTTTGCCCCTAAAAGTTTCATACGAAAGACATTGAGTTCTTGGCGTTCAACATCTTTTTCGCCCATAAAAATTTCACATTCTAAGCCTAAAAGTGCCGCAACCGTTGCTGTTGCAACACCATGTTGACCAGCACCCGTTTCTGCGATAACCCGTTTTTTACCCAATTTTTTAGCAATCAATCCTTGGGCAATGGTGTTGTTAATTTTGTGGGCACCTGTATGATTTAAATCCTCACGTTTAAGATAGATTTTTGCACCAAGCTCTTGGGAGATATTTTTAGCATAGTACAAGGTGGAAGGGCGTCCAACATAGTCTTTCAAATAGCCATCCACTTCACTCCAAAATGCTTCATCAAAGCGTAAAGCTTTATACGCTTTTTCCAACTCTAAAAGAACAGGCATTAAGGTTTCAGGAACGTATCTTCCGCCAAAAATACCAAAGTGACCATTGGCATCAGGGTCAAATTTTGAGATACGAGGAATATACATTTAATTCACCTCTAAAACCGAATAAACCGGTGTTGCTTTTTTGATATCAAGATCACCTTGTAAAAAGGTGAGGTTGATAATAAAACAGGCTTCAATGCACTGAGCACCTGATTTATTAATAAGATTCACTGCTGCCGTAGCCGTGCCACCCGTGGCGATGAGGTCATCAATCAAAAGCACTTTAGGCTTAGGTTTACCCACAGAAGAAAACGCATCAATGTGTATGGCCACTTCATCGACACCATACTCCAAAGAGTATTTTTCGCTGATGGTAGTATAGGGAAGTTTACCAGGTTTTCGAATGGGTACAAATCGTGTTTTAAGGCGTGCTGCTAAGGCTGCACCAAAGATAAAGCCACGGCTTTCAATGCCCGCGATGTAATCTAATGGAACGTTTTCATAACGCAATGTTAGATGGTCCATCAATAAAGAGAAAGCTTTTTCATTGCCTAAAAGTGTAGTGATATCTTTAAAAATGATACCTTGTTTTGGAAAATCTTCCACGTTACGAATAGCGTCAAGTAAAAATGTTTTTTCTTCATGGGAAAGTATATGCATTAGTAGACCTTTGTTATTTGAAAATAATGAATTTAGTATACAAAAAAAGTATAAATACCAGTGCAAATGCGCTATAAGAAATCACTTCAACACTCATTACAATAATGCCTCAATCTTTCCTTCGAGTTCTTTAATGTGTTGGCGGAGTTTATCGCCTTCCATACGGTATTGAGAGTTGCGCGTTCGTAGTGATTTGAGGTCATTTTTAACTTTTTTAAGTTCATCGCTTAAAATATCGATATTTCCAAGAGCACGTTGGAGTTGGACTTGGTACTTACGGATAACCACTTCAGCATCGCTAAGAGTGTGTTTAACGACAATATTGCCACGTTTTTCTTTGCGTAAAAGGGTTTTAAAATAAAAAACCATAATGAGCAAGTACAAACATGTCGAAAAAAGAACCGTGGTGATAATCCATTCCATCGCCATGACTACACCTCTATTTTTTCAACACGCAATGCGTGTCTTCCGCCTTCAAAGGAGGTGTTGCACCATGCTGCAAGCATAGACTCAATGACACCAAGACCTACAATGCGTTGTCCAAAACACAAAACATTGGCATCGTTGTGCGCACGTGCCATCGCTGCGGTGTAGGCATCATGGCACAGAGCCGCACGAATCCCTACATGTTTGTTGGCAGCTAAACTCATTCCAATGCCTGAACCACAGATGAGAATGCCTTGCGTATTAGGATTTTTTAAAACCTTAAGACAGAGGGCATGTGCAAAATCAGGATAATCAACCCGCTCGTTGGTGTAGGGTCCAAGATCTTCTACCTCGTGCCCCAAGCTTTGAAGCATAGCGCTTACCTCAGGTTTGATTTCAATGCCTGCATGATCGGTTGCAATAAAAAACTTCACATGACTCCTTTATGAGTGTAATAGATTGGATTATAGCATAACGATTTTAAAATACGTACTCTAAAACAGTCCGAATAGGCGCAAAAATGTACTTCGATAGCGGTGTGGCAAGGAAAAGGATTAATATAACCATGCCGTAACGCTCCAAAGATTCATACAAGGCAACCACCCTGTTCCATCCAAAAATAAGGGCTAGATAGGTGAGGGCATGAGAGCCATCTAATGGAGGAATGGGATAGAGATTGAAAAGACCTAAAATAATGTTGTATTTAATAGCTTGAACTAAAAAATAGGCGGCAAAATAAGCCGTGTAATTTTCAATCTCTCCAGGAAAGAAGAGATGAAAGAGCCCAAGGCAGACGAGTGCTAGCGTAAAATTGTAAGCAATACCAGCTAGTGAGACAAAAATAGCCGCTTTATAGCCACCATTTCGAATGACTGTTGGGATAAAAATAGGCACAGGCTTTGCCCATCCAAACATAAATGACGCACCACTGACATACAAAACTGTGGGTACAAGAATAGTCCCGACAAGATCTATGTGCACCAATGGATTGATGCTTAGACGTCCTTGGTGTTTTGCGGTATCGTCTCCGTAGCGGTATGCCACATATCCATGCATAATCTCATGACCGATAATAGCCAGCAAGAGAGCTAAAATAACGGCGATAATTTCTAAAATATCAACAGTTTCCATGGCTAATAAAGGGTTTTATCGTACTGAAGTGCTTCAACGGAGCGAAAAATACGGTTCCATCGTATTTTATAGTCATCATCCCAAGAGAAATAGACAAACCACGGTTTTCCGACGATATTAGCATACGGAACACTGCCCCAAAAACGGCTATCGTTTGAATGGTCACGGTTATCACCTACCATGTAAAAATGGTCTTTTTCAACTTTGGCATAGAAGGCGTTAAAGTTATACCCCTCTTTTAAAGGAAGATCATTAATAAGTGCGGGTTTCATGGAGAGTTGATTGACCGAGAGGTGCAAACTCATTTGCTCAAACAAATCCACGTTTTCATCGTATTGGATGCCTAAAAACTGCTCTTTGTAAGGATTTTCAACCCATAGCTTTCCGCCAAAATTTTTGATTTTTTCAGGTGGATACGTGTTTTGAATGTACGCATTTCCCTCAGAAAAATGGATATAGAGGTGCTTGTCTTGGTATAAAATTTCATCCCCTTGTGTGGCGATGCAGCGTTTTACGTAATGAATTTTTTCATCTTTTGGATAACGAAATACGACAATATCACCTCGTTTGGGGCGATCACCTTCGATAAGATGCCCATTAGCATTAAAATCAGGTAATACTGGAATCTCAAGCCATGGCAGATGAGGTGTGGGTGTACCGTAAGAGAATTTTTTGACAAAGAGATGGTCGCCTATAAGTAAGGTTTTTTTCATAGAACCACTGGGAATTACAAACGCTTGTGCCACAAAAAAGATAACGAATAAAACGATGATAATCGTTCCCGTCCAACTGTTGGAAAAAGCATAAAATTTTGAGAGAAATTTTTTCATAAAAGTCCTAAAGTACGCGTTGTTTTGCAGATTTGACGGTGTTGGCTAAAAGCATGGCGATGGTCATGGGACCAACACCTCCTGGAACGGGGGTAATGTACGAACATTTGGGCGCAACGTTCGCAAAATCAACATCGCCTACAATTTTACCCTCAGCGTTACGATTGATGCCGACATCGATAACAATAGCTCCCTCTTTAACCATGTCTGCGGTTAAGAGATTGATTTTGCCAACACCCACAACGATAAGGTCTGCTCGCAAGGTGTGCTCTTTGAGATTTTTGGTGGAACTTCGACAGATTTCAACGGTGGCAGAGGCATTGAGTAGCAGATTCATCATGGGCTTACCAACGATATTACTCGCCCCTACGACGCACGCATCCATTCCTCTAACGTTAATATTATAAGCTTCAAGCAATTTCATCACCCCAAAAGGCGTGCAGGGAACAAAGCCATCTAAGCCTGCCATCAAGCGTCCCACGTTAAAGGGATGAAAGCCATCGACATCTTTTTTAGGATCAATAGCTTCGATGATTTTAGCGCTATCGATGTGTTTAGGGACGGGCAGTTGTACTAAAATACCATCCACGCTTGTATCGTTATTTAAAGCATCAATAAGGTTTAGAAGTTCTGTTTCGCTGGTGTGTGCAGGAAGCCTTTTTACGATAGAGGCGATGCCTGAGGTGTGGGCTGATTTTTCTTTGCTGTTGACGTAGGTTTGACTGGCGGGGTCATCGCCTACTAAAATCACCGCAAGGCAAGGTATGACACCTTTTTGACGCAGTGCATCACTTTCATTTTTTAGTTCATTTTTTATCGTTTCAGATAATGCTTTTCCATCCAGAAGCTGCATCAAAACTCCCTTTAATCTATTTTTGGTACTATATCAAACTTACTATTAAAGAGAGGATAAATCCTATTGTGATGCGTTTTAGGAAGGTGTTGAGTATGGTTTTATTCTTTGGAATACACGATGTCTGTGCAGAAGATTTTATTACAAAAATGGAGTACGCAAAGATGCTTTACTCCAATCCAAGAGGCATTGGGTGCAATAAATGCCATGGTGAAAAAGGGGAAGGAAGTATCATTTCTGAGTACACCCACAAGGGCAAAAAAGTAGTTATTAGTGCTCCTAATATTACCGCTGTTTCTAAAGAGAATTTTTTTAAAGCACTCACAGTACAGCATAAAATTATGCCAACCTATTTTTTAACCACACAAGAGATGGATAGTTTGCATTATTACGTCTCTAGTGAAGTGAAAAAATAGTTTATTTAAAATGATAGAGTAAAATTAAGCTTAAAAATTGAGGAAACATCATGCAATACAAAAAAAGTATCAAAGCCTACGAAAAAGCCAAAGAAGTGATTCCTGGTGGGGTTGACTCACCTGTGCGCGCGTTTAAAAGCGTTGGCGGCACGCCTTTATTTATTAAAAAAGGTGAGGGTGCGTATCTGGTCGATGTGGATGGAAATGCCTATGTGGATTATGTGCAAAGCTGGGGACCGCTGATTTTTGGGCACAGCGATAAAACCATCGAAAAAGCGGTCATCAAAGCGGTTAAAAAAGGGCTTAGTTTTGGAGCACCCACAAAAGCAGAGACCAAACTAGCAAGCCTGATATGCGGTTTGTTTGAGAGTATCGATAAAGTGCGTTTTGTGAGCAGCGGCACCGAAGCGGTGATGAGTGCCATTCGTTTGGCACGGGGCTTTACATGTAAAGATGATATTGTTAAATTTGAAGGGTGTTACCACGGACATTCTGACTCCCTTTTGGTGCAAGCGGGCAGTGGAGCTGTAACGTTTGGAACGCCTAGTTCTCCAGGTGTGCCCTCCGATTTGACCAAGCACACGCTCTTGGCAAAATACAACGACATGAAAAGTGTCAAAGAGTGTTTTAAAAACTCTAAAAATATCGCATGTGTGATTATTGAACCGATTGCGGGGAATATGGGTTTTGTTCCAAGTGATGCAAAATTTTTGCAAGAGCTTCGCACCTTGTGTGACAAGCATGGGGCACTGCTCATTTTTGATGAGGTCATGAGTGGCTTTCGCGCACACCTCAAAGGGGCTCAAGGTGTGTATGAAACCAAGCCCGATATGGTGACATTTGGTAAAGTCATAGGCGGTGGAATGCCCGTAGGCGCATTTGGTGCACGCGCAGAAATCATGGATAAGCTCTCCCCTGATGGCCCTGTGTATCAAGCAGGCACGCTGAGTGGAAATCCCGTGGCTATGGCGGCAGGATTGGCGAGTTTGGAAAAAATTATCGATGATGAGGGTTTACATGTAAGGCTTGAAGCTAAGGCGAAGCGTTTGGTCGAAGGTCTTAAATGTGCTGCCGATGAAGCAGGCATTGCCTTGCAAGTGGGAGCCATTGGCTCGATGTTTGGCTTCTTTTTTAATGATAAAGTGGTGAAAAATTTTGACGATGCTCTCACGTCAGATACGAAGCGTTTTGCTTTGTTTCATCAAGGCATGCTCAAGCGTGGGTTTTATTTTGCCTGTTCACAGTTTGAAACAGGCTTTATCTGTGATGCGATGGATGAGAGCATGATAGATGCGACCATTGAAGCAGCACGTGTTGTTTTTAAAGAGATAGCATGAGCGAAAAACCAAAATTAAGACCCGTTGTCGAAGGGGCTGAACAGCTCTCTTTAGGCGTTTCGATAGTCGTAGCCATTTTAATGGGCATTGGTCTTGGATGGCTGATGCGCGATTGGTTTGGGTATGAGTGGTTGTTTTGGGTTGGCGTATCGTGGGGTATTGGTGGGGCAATTTTAAATATCTACAAAGCGTATAAAAAAAATGTCAACTCTTTGGATGAGTTAAAATCAGATGTTCGGTATAAAAAATACGAACAACAAAAAGATGATGAAGAACGCGATGCTTAAAATGTGGCAACGCATTGCCTTGTTGGATGGTGTGCTTATTTTAGTCTCTTTATGGATAGGCAATGGGTGGTTTTTAAACACCCAAATTGCCTTTGCCTCATCGGCACTCATCACCTTTGCGACGTTTATGTCCTACAAAACAATGGTGGAGCGTCGTGTGGAAGCGGGTGCTTTTGGTGAAGACAAAGATGTATTAAAAAAGTACGAAGACCCTTATGATTTGTACGACGACGAAGAGACAGATGAAGGTGGGCAACACGAAGAAGCTGCAATGAAACAGGCTCCTAAGATAGGTTTTAAAGAGAGCTTCAAAAATCTAGTCAACAGTTATAAAGGAGCACTTTCGCCCTATCGTTTGGGGGCGTATGGGGTGCTTTTTGTGAGTGTTTTGTCGTTAATGCGCCATGAGCTTTTAGAGCCTGTACCTTTTTTTCTAGGGCTTAGCGTCGTGCCACTGGGCAGTTTATTTTTAGCAAACAGAGGATTGCAATGAAACGTATGAGTAACCAAGAGGCGTTAGAGCTCATTCAAAAAGCGGATTTTAATGCCTTGGGCAAGAGGGCGTGGGAGCGCAAGATGGAGCTACACCCCGAAAACATGACCACGTTTGTCGTCGATAGAAATATCAATTACACCAATGTCTGTTGGGTGGATTGCTCGTTTTGTGCGTTTTATCGACACCATAAGGAAGATGAGGCGTATGTGCTCTCTTACGAAGAGATAGGCAAAAAAATTGAAGAGCTTTTGGCGATTGGTGGAACGCAGATACTTTTTCAAGGAGGCGTACATCCCAAGCTTAAAATTGAGTGGTATGAGGATTTGGTAGCGTGGATTAGTACGCATTATCCTACCATTACGATTCATGGATTTTCAGCGATTGAGATAGACTACATTGCTAAAATCTCAAAAATATCGTATCACGAAGTCTTAACGCGCCTTCAAAAAAAAGGGCTTTACAGCATCCCAGGGGCTGGAGCTGAAATCTTGAGTGAGCGTGTACGCCAACTGATAGCTCCAAAAAAGCTAGACAGTCAATCGTGGCTCAATGTGCACAAAGCAGCTCATGAAATCGGAATGAAAACAACCGCAACGATGATGTTTGGAACCTTGGAAAGCGATGAAGAGATTGTGGAGCATTGGGAAAAGATTCGCACGCTTCAAGATGAAACAGGGGGGTTTCGAGCCTTTATTATGTGGAGTTTTCAGAGTGATTTTACACAATTAAAAAAAGAGCATCCTGAAATTAAAAAACAGTCCTCCAATCGTTATTTAAGGCTTTTAGCGGTGAGTCGTTTGTATTTGGATAATTTTAAAAATATCCAAAGTTCATGGGTGACGCAAGGCAGTTATATTGGTCAGTTGGCATTGATGTTTGGAGCGAATGATTTGGGAAGTACGATGATGGAAGAGAATGTAGTGAAAGCTGCAGGTGCAAAAAATCGCATGAATCAAGCAGAAATGGTGAAGCTCATCAAAGATATAGGAAGTATTCCTGCAAAACGCGATACATCGTATACGATTTTGGAGACGTTTTTATGAAAAAATTAGTAGTAAGTTTAATGATTTTAGGAGGAGTTTTGGTGGCTCAAGAGATAAGTACAATATCGGTTCATGGGGTGGACGTGCCCATTGTTTTTGAAAAAGATACCTCTTTACCTTTGGTGTCGTTACAGTTGGTGATTAAAAATGGCGGAAGCATGGAAGATGGTAATACTGAGGGGATTGCTAAGTTTACGGCAGCAATGCTAGGAGAAGGAACCAAAGAGATGGGTTCAACCGCCTTTGCGGAAGAGCTAGAGTTTCGTGCCATCTCCTTAGGTGCCAATGCGGGAACGGAAACCTTGGTGTTTGAACTCTCTTCGCTGAAAGATCAGTTTCCCTATGCGATTGGGATGCTCACGAAACTCCTCAAAAGTCCCAATTTTTCTAAAGAGAGTTTTGAAAAAGTAAAATTGATGACCTTAGGGATGCTCTCAAGTAAAGAGAGTGATTTTGACTACATCGCCAATTTGAATTTACAAAAAATTCTTTTTGCTCAAACACCGTTTGCACACCCTTACTATGGTGACATTAAAGGTATTAAAGCGTTGAAACTTAAAGAGGTAGAAGCGTTTTACAAAGAGCATATGGTTTTAGAAAATGTGATTATTGTTGCAGGTGGTGATATCGCACTCGATGAGCTTCAAAAAATGCTTGCGCCTGTCTTGAGCGAGATTAAGCAGGGTAAAACCAAAGAAATGTCCTATTTTGATGCTAAAAGTGATGAAAAAGAGATTGTGACATTTAAGGAGAGTGAACAAGCCTATATCTACTTTGGGGCACCTTTTTATATGAAAAGTGGTGATGAAGAGAGCTATAAAGCTAAAGTAGCAAGTTTTATTTTAGGAGAGAGTGGCTTTGGCAGTCGATTGATGGAAGAGATACGTGTCAAGCGTGGCTTAGCGTATTCGAGCTACAGTCGCACCAGTGTGGGAAAATCGCACAGTAGCTTTACAGGACATTTACAAACCAAAAATGAAAATTTAGACGATGCCAAGAAAATCGTTAAAGAAGAGATTGAACGTTTTGTACAAGAGGGGGCAACGATGGAGGAGTTAGCGCAAGCTAAACGCTTCTTATTGGGCTCTGAACCACTGCGCAATGAAACGCTTTCGCAAAGACTTTCTCGTGCTTTTTTTGAGTATTACGGTGGATTTGCCTTGGGGCACTCAAAAAAGCAACTTGAAAAGATTGAAACCTTAAGCCTTGAAGAGCTCAATAACTTTATAAGAAAGCACAACGAGATTACCAAGCTTAGTTTCTCAGTTGTCACCAAACGTGCAAAACCTTGACCCTATCGACAAAGAGCGATTTAAAAAACTAGGGGTAGTCACACGGCTTGATTTAGCCTTGTTGCTGCCCCACACCTATGAAGACACAACGCTTTGCCTTACTCCTGTATTGGAGCAGACCAATACTGTACATGTAAAGATTCTCTCTACCAAGCAAACGCCCAAAGTGTTTCAAATCCATTGTTGGGTGGAGGCATGGGAGACACATCTTGATGGGGTCATTTTTGCGCCAAAACCTTACCATAAAGCTCTTTTTAAACAAGATGCACAGATGTACATTACGGGGAAAGTGCAGAAAAATGGACTCTATTTGCAGATGGTACAGCCCAAAGTAGTTACCTCTATCAATACGATTATCCCCAAATATAAAACACCCTTTCAAAATAAGACAGTCATAGAGCTGATGAAACGCTACTTGGATGAAGCTTCATTGTGCGAAGAGGGCTTACATGTAGAAGAAGCAAAAACAGTGTTGGAATGGCATTTTCCCTCTAAACGAATGCCCTCTTATGCGCAGTCGCTTTTAAAATTTGTAGAGATTTTTAATTTTCTCAAAAAACTCTCTCACAAAAATGTCCGATTGCCCTCATCGATTTTTTTAGAAGGTGATGAAAAAGCCTTTGTAAAAAGTTTACCTTTTACTTTGACCTCTGATCAGTGTAAAGTCATTGATGAAATTAAGCACGATTTTGTGGGAGAATATGCTACAAAACGTGTGGTAATGGGAGATGTGGGATGTGGAAAAACAATGGTGATTTTAGCGTGCGTGATGATGGCATACCCTCACAAATCCATTTTAATGGCACCGACAACATTGCTGGCAAACCAACTTTTTGAAGAAGCACAGAAGTTTTTACCCTTACATGTAACAGTAGCGTTGGTCACGCAAGAGGAAAAAAATAACGACGATGTGATACAAGCAGACTTTATAATAGGCACGCACGCCTTGCTGTTCCGTAATTTACCCCAATGTGCGCTTGTTATGGTCGATGAACAACATCGATTTGGTACCAAACAGCGTGCATTACTCTCAGCCATTGTTTCACAATCATCATGGCATCCTCATTATGTACAATTTTCAGCAACCCCCATTCCTAGAACATTGAGTATGATACACGCTTCGTTGGTTGATTTTTCTTTTATTAAAATGTTGCCATTTCCAAAAGATATTACCACCAATGTTGTGCGTAAAAAAGATTTTAAAGAGCTTGTTTTACATGTAAAAAGCGAAATAGCGGAGGGTCATCAATGCATCATCGTCTACCCTTTAGTCGAAGAGAGTGAAATGGTCAATTACCAATCCATCGATGAGGGGCGAGGTTTTTGGGAGAAGCATTTTGAAAAAGTCTATGTCACGCATGGCAAAGATAAACACAAAGAGGAGAAACTGAAAGCCTTTAAAGAGGAGGGCAATTTACTCATTTCTACCACTGTAGTGGAGGTAGGAATTTCATTGCCAAGACTTTCCACCATTGTCATTGTAGGGGCGGAGCGTTTAGGACTTGCGAGTTTACATCAGTTGCGTGGAAGGGTGAGTCGCAACGGTTTAAAGGGGTACTGTTATCTCTATACACACCTCTCAAGTAGCGAACGCTTAGAGGCATTTTCTCAGACATTGGATGGGTTTGAAATAGCAGAACTTGACCTTAAATATCGTCAAGGGGGCGATGTTGTTGAGGGTATCATTCAGAGTGGGAAAAAATTAGTTTGGTTTGATATGGCTGAGGATGAAGCGATTTTAAAAGCAGCAAAGAAGAGAGTAGATGAGGCTAAAACCTAAACTTCTGCCAAACTTTTGGCAAGCTTTAGTGCAACGTAGGCAAGGGGGTTTTACCCTCTTGCCTACGTAAAAATAGGTTAATACAAACCAAAACGTCCATCAGATTTTTTATACATGACGCGAAATTTATCGTCCATGTCATGAAAAACCATAAATTGTTTATCAGAGGCTCGAAGCTCATTCATCGCATCTTCAACTTCGATGGGTTTGTAACTATCTAAACGCATAGGAACGATTTCATCATCACTTCCCTCTAAGGTAACATCTTCAATGATTTGGGCTTCAGATTTTTTATGATTGGTGATTTTGTCATGGTGGCGTCTGAGTACTTTTTTAGCGCGCTCAATGGCTAAATCAATGGCAGCATAGACGTCTTTGTCTTTTTGTTGAATGACCACGGTGTTTTTGTGTGCCATATTGATTGCAAATTCAACACTAAAGCCTTTTTTGCCATTTTTTTCATCGGCTGAAATGACCGTACGTACAGAGATAACATCGAGATTATACTTCTTGAGTGAATCAACAGCACTATCAATATACGCTTTGATAGGCTCGGTCAAATCAAACTGTTTTCCTACGATACTGGTATTCATCTTGTCTCCTTTTCCTTCCCCACTTTGGGGGTTTGTGTAAAAAGTATAACAAATGCAAGCTTAAATGAAGAGGAGTGTTTTTTGTGTGACTTTAGGGTTTTTGGATGGTGCGGCGATGGTAACGTATAGGCTCTGTGGAGATACCTGTTGCTGAGCTTACAATGGTATCAATGATAACCGTACGATTAGAATCATTGGTATCAATATTGTTGAGATTATTGGTTAAAGTGTTGCAGTTTGCGGGTAAGCCATTACCCAGATAATAGAGTGTTATGTTAATATCAAAAAGTGTTGTCGCACCATCTTGTGTATAGGTTGAGTTAATGGTATTTAAACAATTAGCATTAAAATTATGAGCAGAAATCGCTAAAAGTGCATACTCTGTAGCACTAAGGGCTAAGAGTTCAGCTTGTTCTTTAAGGTATAAATCACTGGTTTGCTTCACAGATGATGTTGAAAGTGAAAGGGCAAGTGCACCTAGTGTTGCAACGAGAATCATAAACACCAGTGCCGTGATAAGACTAAAACCTCTGCGCATTAGTAAACCACCTTTTCTTTACAAATGACGATCATCTCGCCCACACCCGTTTCGTTGTTGTCGTGTAAGCAGAGTTTGAGACGCAAGAGAGAGTCATCTTGTTTAAAGCGGAAAAGACTTACATGTTCGGCTAAAACAGAGGTGTTTCCATCGGTGTACTCTTCGTCGTGCCAAGGTTGGTAGTTATAACGTAAAGTTAAATTAAAATCCGTTGGGGTAGCCGTGCTTGGAACGATAGCATAGGCGGTATGGGCAAGGGCATATTGTTCTGTAATCTCCGTAGGAATAGTGTCATTTATTGTCAAAATATCAATACTCGCACCTACTCCTACCTTAAGTGTAGCACTACCATCAATGTTATTTGCGTTTCCCCATCCAAAATCGGTCATGTTGTAAGCTATTCCTTTAAAAATAAGGGCCGCTTCTTTCCCACCAGTAAGGTCAATAACCCCTTCTGTTAATGCGCTAATAGTATTCGCAGCATCGGTGAGATTACTTTCAGATGTTTTGAGAGTACTGGTCGTTCTGTTGGTCTCGTTACTGTCAAGGTCTATAAATCCACTCCATCCAGGGCGTGGTGTACCTAAAAAGCTTTCATTGCTAGCCCCAATCCATTCTAATATATTGTAGGTGCTATCAACGGAAGTATCTGATACGGCTAAAGGGTTACTTCCTGTTTTTCGTGCGATAACACTCTCTTTAATGCGGTATTGAAGTCGTTTAGCTATCTGCTCTAAGGTGATTTCCGTTTGGGCTTCTAAGCGGTTGATGGTGCGTGAACGAAGGTAGTTACTGTACATGGAAGCAATGATATCAGCACCAATACTGGCAATAATGCCCATAATAACTATAACCATGACCAGTTCTAACATCGTAAAAGCGCGTCTCATTACCATGCTCGTTTCAGTATGCCACTTTCGCCTACATTGGAGGCAAAAGCTCGCAAAACCATGTTGATGTTAGTCCCCGTTGTTGTGACCGTAATCATTTTAATATTGGTTGGGTTTGTAAATGTCGTACTGGCATCAAAGATAAAATTTATATTTTGATTCGCATATGTTGCACTATCGGAAACATAATTGACAGTTGAGTGTAGTTGTAAATTAAAGATATAATCCATGGTTTCTGAGGCTATCGTTGTGTTTTCATCCCTTCCATCAAAGTCATCAATATCTTCAAGTGCAGCATTTGCCCATTCAGCATTGCCATCGGTCGTTGCCGTTGCCATATCATCTCTCAATCTACGCCGCGTATCTGCCATAACATGACCTACCCGTCTTATGCTTGTTGTGTTAAAGTCATCATCGGCATTTGCAGACGCGGTGGTATCTAATACACGTGAGACACCTGCTGTTGCATCGTATGAATTAACATCCCATTCATAGGAAAGTAAGTAGCCTAGTTTTGTTTTTGTTGCAAGTATGGCTTCTTGTTGCAATGCCATCGCGTTGCTGTTTTGGCTTTGTGTCAAAATAAGGGGTAAACTCATAACCGCTATACCCATGACCACAATAGCAATCACAAGTTCTATCATAGAAGTGGCACGACGCATCACCAATTCAACCTTTTATGGGCTTTGGTTGGTGCACTTTTATGGATGTGCTCACCTACAGTGGTATTCGTATCGATTGCATTGGATTGATTCTCTTTGACAAATCCTGCCCCTGCCCAAGATCCTGTGCTGTAAAATTCAACGGTAAAGTACTCTGGGTAATGCACCAACCAAGATGGGCTGTTTAAATCAACCTTATCCATATAAGGAAGAGCTGTCGCAGGTTGAAGTGTCAATCTTTGGATTGAAACGGGATCAATATTTGTAAGACCTGTATTTGAAAAATTGGCAATAATTTGTGGTACAGGTGCTACAACACCAGCTGTGTTTATATGTAAAGCATTTTGATACCAATTAAGGGCATTCACACTTTCGTTTCCAGTGATACCCATTGCATTTCTAAAGGTAGTATTGCAATCTTTACAATAGACTTCATAGTAAATGGTGGCATTACCATCGCGATTAGGGAATCTATAATCAGGCGCATGTGCCCTTCCGTAGTAAAATGTTGCGTTTTGATCAATTAACTGAATGCCTGTAGCACCATCATTATCGGCAAACTGAACAGTGTTGAGGCGAAAACGAATAGGTTTGACAACCTTTGTTTCGTTGCGGTCAAAATTAACACGATATTGGATGTGTGCAGTACCGTTTATATCAGTACTGTCAAATTGTGTACGATTAAAGTCCATCAAATACGACATGGCACCAGAAAGTAAAGTGCTACCATTTATGTCGCCATGGAGTTGGTCATACCATAATATTTTTGTTAGTGCTGTTGATGGGTCAATGACAAGAGGTGCGCTTATCGTTGTTGTTAAATTACCATCTTTGGCGTAGCATAATGAAGTATAATTTGAAAGAATAGTATTGCTTGCTCCTCGAGCAGAAATATTTAAATCTAAGAGAGCAGCCATATTCCTATCGGCTAGATTTGTAAATGCTTCAAAATTTGATAAATATGTAAAATTATTGATTGCATTCGTAAAGTTTCCATCAATTTGAAAAGATGCAGGGATAATTTTAATTTGTCTTATAAAGGGTGTGATAAAACGATTAATATCAGAAGTATCGTCTATATCTGTTAATGCAAATTCTGTACCATTGATTTCATGGAGTGTTAAGTTAAAATCTCCTACGTCTTCAAAGGTGTATGTATTGCTATTGAGACCATTAGTGAATACAATGTTTGGGCTTATTTGGATAGAAGGGTTTGTACATGTTTTATTACTATCACTGATATTAAGATCAAGGACAAAAGAAGTGTTCATACTCTCATTATAATCAAGTGTACCTGTTCCACCAAACATGTCTGCACGAAAGTCAATAGTATTATTGGCTTCAGCCGTAAAAAGTTGATTGATACCGATACTGCTATTAAAATCATTGGGTCTGATAGCAAAAGTATCCCGTGAGCAATTATTGTTTCCATTAACTTTATCCGATAGACACATTAAGCAACCATACGTATTATTGTATTTTGGAGGATAAATATTTCCTTTACTCCCACTTGCATTATAGGCTTCAGAATTACAGGCAGCATCTTTACCAGTAGGAGCTGTAACGCACTCTGTGACATCAACAGTCATCAGATTTTGTATTTTATTTTCATTTCCATTAACGCATTGAGGCACTCCTTTAAGATTACCCGTTATGCTGCTATTATTGACACAATTATTTCCAATCAGATTGAGCGAAAGTTTATTCCAGTCTATAAAATGAGTTTTGATTTTGGCAACTTTTTTTGCTTTTTTAACTAAAGTAAAAGCATTAGATACGGCTGTATATTGGTTGGCTCCTACTGCAAATGTAGCTGTAATATCTGCTGTATCACTTAAATTTGAATCTTCTGTACAAGTAGCATTTGAAAGTTTAAAGAGTACCAGCATATCGTAGGTAGGACCTGTGTATAGTGTTGGATTTGGGTTTGCAGAGTCACTTCCCAAATAAACTGCTTCTAGTACATTATTGGAAGAATTGGCTATACGTGTTTTGAGTCCCACAGGAGAGTAATAATCATAAGTATTATTATAAGAATCAACAACATCCATGATAGAATTGTAGGCTAAACTTCCACCTACTGTTCCTGCTGTATTAATATTACTTTTACCAAGTATTGAAATTTTTTCGTGAGTAGCTGCATTGTAGTATTCAGCATAGGCAATATTCGTTGCATTTTGTTCGGGTAAAGATTGATTGTAATCATCACGTATTTGAATGGTGAATTTCATTAGTTCCCTAGCATTGACAGCCATGTAAGGTACGTTACACCAGACCTTTGTTGCTTGTGAAGTATTGTTGTCAGCATAATCTACAGAACAATTAGCATCTTTTGTTAAACTAGCGCAAGCGGGATCTGTAGAGCCTATAGCACAATGATAATTGGCTTCCGCATAGGTTTTAAGTCGAATACTATTTTTAATAGCGGTTGCATTTCTATCGATAAGGTCTAATAGCATATCTCCGCCCACAGAAGATGAAAAAGTATCAAAAATAGTAATATTTTCAGCTGCTTCCGTTCCTGAGTTATTAAGGTCTAGAGTGTATTCTACGTAATCTCCAGGATAGAGAATTTGTGTTGCACTGGTATTAGAATCTTTTCGAAACGAGCTAATGTCTGGTTGGTAGATATCAACAGAAAAAGCAATCATTCCTGGGAATGATTGGTCACTGGTATTATTATTGTTTTTTACACTTAATTGTAAGAGTGTACTTGTCTGATTACTGTCAATACAAGCAACTGTTGCTCCTCCAGCATTTTTACAACTGGTGGAGATATTGAAAACGTCTAGGTCTATACCAGGATTAAAAATACGTGTTGAATTTAGATGAGTACCAAAAATAGAAATAGAATCGTTTAAAAATTCATTCACTGGATTGATACTATTGTATACATCTTGTAAGACACTATTTTTGTTAGACAGTTTAGCTTTTTCTCCTGTTAACTTTTTTTCGGAACCCATGGCATAAAATGCCATAGAACCAGTAGGCACTTGTGTTAAAGGTGTCAGGAATCCACTAATGTTTATGTCAATCGATTCTGTTTGGTTGGTTGGTGGAAGTAAAAACTTAAAACCGTCATAAATTGAGACATTTTTATAATTTTGCCCTGATGCAACAGGCCTTGTGTATTCAACAATCAAAGACCATCCGCCCATAGGTCCCCATGTGACATTTCCACTCACTTCAGGTTCATACAAGTAATCATCTACGCCTGCAGTTGTTTTAATATTTCCAACGGTAAATTGTTTTTTATTTGAGGCATATCCTCCATTTTTGACAATATCGGTGACATCAGCTGTAGCTTGGTAAAAAAGTCGAAAACCCTTAGTATTAATAGTGTCATTTAAATAGGTGTAATAATTGACTTTGGTGTTATCGTTTACGTTTGCTGTAATCGTATGGTCATTACCATCAGGTGTACGAAAAACAACAGAATTGTAGCCACTAGTAGCGGCATCATATGCTGCTTGTGTAGCGGTTGTTCCATGAATGTGTCCACTCCAATATAAATAGGCCTTAGTAATAGTAGCATCTGTTGGAATGGTTAAATCAGCACTCGAAGAGTTAAGCGGAATTTGAGAAGTTGGTTTATCGTTTAAAAACATACTATCAGCATTAGCGAGCAAGCCAGTATAATTCCAACTGCATTTGTTATTTTCTTTTACACACAAGATCGGTGCGCCTGTCACATTAAAATCACCATAAATGTTTACTCCAGTAGTGCCATTAGTATTACGCAGAGTAAAATTTCTTTCATTCTTGACAAGAAAGCCAGCAGAAGATGTTGTGGCTATGAAAAAAGATAGAAATAGAAAGTTTTTCAACTTAATTTTATTAGAAAAAAAAGAAAGGTTACTTTTCAATATAGTTATATAACGATTCAATAAACTGTACATGTAAGTCTCCTTGTATGTGCCGTTTTAGCTTAAAAGCCAAAAAGCCCAATGTTTTCAAAGCCAAGAACATTTGCGTTGCTTTTTGTTTTGGCTAAGAGAGTGAGGACTTCTTGTGGTGTCATGATTTACTCTTTTTCTTCTTTCTTCAAATAATTCGAGATACTCTCCATTAAAGCAAAATCAGGGTATTTCCCACTGTCTAAAAGAACTTGTGCCACAGTGCCGTTGTCGGTATTAAAAATCAAAGGCGCTATAAAGTTAATGGTGGATGTTTCAATAGGTGTAGCAACAATCATAATGTTTAAGATAAGAATATTGGTTTTTTCATCAATGCTTAAAAGTGCTCTAAAATATTCTGGAATTTCAAAGTCGTAATTGCGAATCATAAAAGGGTTGATGAGAGTAAATGTTGTAGTGTCTGATTTAGAGAGCAATCTGACAAAAAATTCATCAATTTTTTCAACTTCAACTTCTTTGATAGTCTCAAATCCAGGGATAGGTGCTTTTACTGTAAAAATCATAGATTTCCTTTAATGATATGTCTTCATCAATTATTATAGCAAAATAACCCAATGAAGCTTCAACAAATCGACAAAATTGAAAATGTTTCGACTTTAATTTTAAGATAACAAAAAACAAGATACAATGACGTACTTTTAATTTGTAAAGGATAGTCTGAATGAAAATATCCCATCTACTTGTAGCAAGTGCCTTCATCGTTTTAGTGAGTGGTTGTGCTTCGAAGACCAAAGAGGTTTTCAATATGCCAGCAACGTATTGGTATGAGCAAATCGCCAAAGAGATAAAAGCTCAAGACCTTGAAAAAGCAGATGGATTTTACACCTCGTTGGCGAGTGAGCACATAGCATCACCTCTTTTGCCAGAAGCGATGATGATGTTAGCCAATGCACATATGCAAGAAGAAGAGTATTTGCTTGCCAACTTTTATCTGGATGAGTATTTGAAACGTTATGGAAGTCGTGAAAATGCTGACCATGTACGCTATTTGAAACTCAAAGCTAATTATGAGGCGTTTCCAAACCCCAATCGCAATCAGCAGTTATTGCTTGACACCATCAAGCAAGCTAAAGAGTTTATCGTACGCTATCCTAACTCGAAGTTTAGACCTTTAGCGGAGACCATTTTGGTGCGAATGGAGCTTGGTGAGTATTTTTTAGACCAGAATATCAAAGATTTGTATGCGCGTACTGATAAAGCTGATGCGGCACAAAAATACGATGAGAAACTCAAAAATTCACCGCTTGAAAAAGCCAATATTATCGAACCACATATTCCTTGGTATCGTACTTTATTTGAAAAGTAAGCACGTTATCTAAACTTTTTATTTACTTCTTTAAGTTACAATCTTTTCAAAGCATAAGGGTTTGTACTCTTATGCTTTCTTCTTTACATGTAAACTTTTTAGTGATGGAGAAAATACTTTATGAAAATAACAGACTACCATGCCTTTCCGGCAGATTTACCTATTGTGGTTGAAGACACACTTTTTTTATACCCGTTTATGATTTCCCCACTTTTTTTAAGTGATGAGGCAAACATTCGAGCAGCAAACGACGCACTCAATCATAATTCACTTGTTTTGGTCTGTACGGCAAAGCCAGAGATGGAGCACGGTCGTGATTTTGAAGCCATTTATAATGCTGGGGTTATTGGCTCCATTATGCGTAAAGTCGATTTGCCCGATGGTCGTGTGAAAATTTTGTTTCAAGGAATGCAAAAAGGAAAAATACTCAAAGAACTGACCCGCTCACCCCTTCGTGCCAGCGTTGATGTCATACACACTCATGTCACAGAAACTGCAAAAGTCGATGCGATGATGGCTATTTTGCGTGAAAAAATCACAACACTGTCTACACTAGGTAACCAGTTTCCGCCCGATCTTCTCAAAACCATTGAAGAAAATCATGACATGCACCGTATTTGTGACCTGATAGCCAGTAGCATGAAACTGAAAAAAGAGCAAGCTTACAAGCTTTTTGTAGAAGTAGATGATGAAAGTAGGCTTTTGCAGTTGATTGACTATGTCATTGAAGAGATTGAAGCAAGTAGGCTTAAAAAAGAGATTAAAACCAAAGTGCATTCGCAGATTGAGAAAGTCAATAAAGAGTACTTTTTGAAAGAGCAACTCAAGCAAATTCAAAAAGAGTTGGGTACGGACAATCAAAGAGAAGAAGAAATCGAAGAGTACCGAAAAAAACTCGAAGCCAAAAAAGAGCATATGGACGAAGACGCTTACAAAGAGATCAAAAAGCAGATCGATAAGCTTTCTCGCATGCATCCAGATTCTGCTGATGCGAATTTGATTCAGAGTTATTTGGATTGGGTGATTGAAATTCCTTTTGGGAAGGTGGCTAAAAAAGCACTCGATGTGATGGAAGTACGTTCACAACTGGACAAAGACCACTATTCACTTGAAAAACCCAAAGACCGCATCGAAGAGTTTTTTGCCGTACGTGAACTGTTGGCAAAGAGAGGTATTGCTGACAAATCGACTACAGGAGCAATTCTGTGTTTTTCAGGTCCTCCAGGGGTAGGTAAAACCTCTTTAGCCAATTCGATAGCCAAAGCACTGAAACGCAAATTGGTGCGTATTGCCCTTGGTGGTTTGGAAGATGTCAATGAGCTTCGCGGACACAGACGTACCTATATTGGAGCCATGCCAGGACGCATTGTTCAAGGTATCATTGAAGCGGAAGAGATGAATCCTGTAGTGGTTTTGGATGAAATTGATAAAGTAGCACGAAGTTTTAGAGGGGACCCTACGGCGGTCTTGCTTGAAGTGCTAGATCCTGAACAAAACAATAAATTTAGGGATTATTATCTTAATTTTAATATCGATTTGAGCAAAGTGATATTTATTGCAACCGCGAATGAAGTGGGTTCTATCCCCGCACCATTGCGTGATAGAATGGAGTTTATTTTTGTTAATTCTTATACACCACAAGAAAAATATGAAATTGCAAAGAAGTATCTCATTCCGCAAGAGTTGAAAAAACACGGGCTTAAAAACAGTGAAATCAATATCTCTAAGCCAACGTTGCAACTCATTATAGCCAACTATACTAGAGAATCTGGTGTGCGAAATTTGCGTCGTCGCATTGCGGATATTTTACGAAAAGTAGCCAAACAATTACTCATCAATCCTTCGTTAGATAAAGTCACAATCAATCAAAGCAATCTCAAAGAGTTTTTGCCTAAAAGTGTGTTTGAAATCGATGAGGTGGACAAAGAAGGAAGTGTGGGCGTCGTGAATGGTCTTGCGTGGACGAGTGTGGGTGGAGATGTACTTAAAGTAGAAGCTATTCGCATTCAAGGTAAAGGCGGTATACAAATCACAGGCTCACTAGGCGATGTCATGAAAGAATCTGCTAAAATAGCCCTCAGTGTCGTGAAAGTTTTGATAGACAATGGTAAAGTGGATGTTCCGCTCTCCATTATTCCCAATATTCCTGTTGAAAAAGAGGAAAATGCTCGTAAAATTGAGCCAAGTGATGTATACCGAAGGTATGATTTGCACATTCACGTACCAGAAGGGGCAACGCCTAAAGACGGCCCAAGTGCGGGTATAACGATGGCAACTGCGATTGCTTCAATTTTATCCGACCAAAAAGTGAAAAGTGATGTCGCCATGACAGGAGAACTCACCCTTACGGGAAAAGTTTTACCCATTGGTGGGTTAAAAGAAAAACTCATTGCTGCGTACAAAGCTAAAATTAAAACCGCATTGATTCCAAAGAAAAACTATGAAAAAGATTTAGATGAGATCCCTGATGAAGTGAAAGAAAAGATGACGATTATTCCTGTATCACGAGTGGAAGAAGTATTGGCATTGGCGTTAGAAAAACGACACTAAGAAGTGGTAAAGCCACACGGTGTGTGGCTTTACATGTAAGGCTATTGTTGAAGTTGTTCGAAAGGTACGGCAACCACTTTTTTAGTGTCGATCACATACGGGATAATCGCTGTTGCACGTGCACGTTTAATTGCAAGTTCTACCATTTCTTGGTGTCTTTTACAGTTTCCTGTCAAACGACGTGGCATGATTTTATAGCGCTCAGAGAGTGAATGTCTCAAAATCTTCGCATCTTTATAATCAACATATTCTACTTTTGCTTCACAGTATTTGCAGTATTTGCGTGCAAATTTTCTTTTTTCTGCCATTTTTTATCCTTTAGGTGCTAGAAAGGTATTTCATCATCGTTAATATCGATGTCTGGAACACTATGACCACTATTGTATTCAGGGGTAGTTTGTTTGGTGTAACTTGCAGGTTTTGCATTGGGAGTGTAGCCAACATTGGGTGTTGATTCGCCAAAGTTTTCACCCATCTCGCCACTTTCATGACCAGATTTCCCATCAATCATCTGCAATGTCTCTACGGTAATAGAGTGCTTACTGCGTTTTCCACCATTTTGGTCCGTCCATTGGTCGAGTTTTAAACGACCCTCCACAAGGACTTTTTTACCGCGGCTTAAGTACTGATTTGCAATTTCAGCCGTACGTCCAAAAAAAGTGATATCGATAAAACAAACCTCTTCACCCTGACTTCCATCCGTTTTTTTAAATTTTCGGTTGGTTGCAAGTCCTGTGGTACATACAGCACCACCGTTTGGAAGATAACGAAGTTCACAATCGCGCGTTAAGTTACCTAGCATGACTACTCTGTTAAACATTGTGGCTCCTTAAATTAAGCTTCAGTTGTAACGGGTTGCTCTTCAACGATTTCTTTGACTGGAGCAGCGCTTACATCACTTTTTTTAGTGAGTTTTTCAACTTGCTTTGTCCAGAATCCAAGTTCTTTCTGATTTTCAAACTTAACCGTCATAAAACGAATGCACTCTTCAGTAATTCGAATCAAACGCTCAACTTCAGCAATAGCAGCTGTAGGGGCAGTGAAGTAGAAAACGGTGTAAGTGCCACGTTCAAATTTGTCAATTTGATACGCCAATTTGCGTGTACCCATTTCTAGTTTTGCAGCAATAACTGCACCATTTTTTTCTAAAATTTCTTTTAGAAAGGTTTGTTTCGCTTGGAGCTCTTCTACACTGAGTGTAGGTTTAAGCACAACAAGCAACTCATAATGTCGCATGGTTTCTCCTTATGGATTTCACCCAAAGAGGATTCTTTGAGTAAGGATTGTTTTTTGATAAAACTTGGGATTGTACTATAAATAACTTTGAAGTTTTATTAAGCTTGAAAGAAGGTAACCATTTTTATCGACATTGGAGAGTTTTTTGAGGGTATATTCAGTGTTTAGGAGGAGTTCAAAAAGTTTTTGGTATGTCGGTAAATCAATTTTAATAGACTGATGTGAGCGTTGCGTTGCGATGGGTGAAGGAAGGGCATAGCCCAAAATGGCTTTTGCATCAAATGCGCCATGTAATTTAATATACGTATGAAATAAAAAGAGTTGCGATACATGAGATTCGATGGCATTGATGACACGAATTTCTTCCACCCCGTCACCTTCTATGAGGCGTTCAAAAATCTCTGAAATATCTTTTTTCTCAAACAAGCGAGCGATAAAATGCTCCATAGAAACACTGCCTAATCCATAGACTAACGTGTCGATATCGTTAATCGTCACCTCGCGTTCTAATAAGGAGAGTTTTTCACATTCATTGACACATAAAGAGAGATCTTCTGTGTGGACAAGGTACAGATGTTGTAAAACGTAACGGTTGATATTGAGTCCTATTTTTTGGGCATGCTGTTCGAGCAAAGAGAGAGCTTCCCCCATTTCAGCTTTAAAAAGACGAACAAAAAGAGCATGAGAGGCTTTTTCAAATGCTTTGGTGGATGCCGTTGCTTTTTTGTCTTCCCCGAAAAATTGACAAATAAAATAGCTGGATTCATTTTTGCGACACAGTTCAATCAAAACTTCGAGCTCTTTGGTCGGAATTGTTTTATCGCTTTTAACGATTAAAATGTTGCGATCGCCAAAGAGTGACGATTGGGCGATAAAGTTTTTAGCACTATTGAAATGGTATTCATCAAAATACATGAGCAGTTTTTCTTCCACCTGAGCGCCTAGTAAGCGTAAAAATTCATCTACTAAGGCATCGTTTTGATAGCGACATGCACCGTATAAAAAAAGTGCTTTAGGAATTTTTTTAGCTTTTAAGTGTGCTTCAAATTCACGTTTATACATCAAATGTCCTACTGACTCGTGCGTAAACTTTAGTGGTGGCAATGCTACTTTCGACGATTTTAACTTCGATGCGCTGTAAGAGAGAAACCTCTTTGTCCATCAAGAAAATACGAGCACCCATCACTGTATCTTCAAGTTTTGCGATAGGCGTTTGTTCGGCATCGACAACGATGGCTTTAAAATTTTCACCAACATGCTCGTGCAGATAGCGTGCAAATTTACGGTCCATATAATCCCATGCGACTTTGTCACTTTCTCTCTCAAGTAGACTAATTTTTTCACATAATGCATCGATATCTTTGAGTAAAAAAGTAAGTTTTTTCTCATCGTTTGCCATCTTTGCTTTCAAAAGACGGTGCAAGGTAAGGTCACTATAACGACGAATAGGAGAGGTGAAATGGGTATATGACTCAAATCCAAGACCAAAATGACCTCTGTTTTCGGGCTCATAAATCGCTTTTTTTTGACTTTTAATAATAAGCTTATCAACCTCTTCCCGAAGGTTTAATGCATCCGCTTGGGCTTGAATGGTGCCTATCATCCGAGGTAAATCAGAGCTTAATTTTACTTTGATACCAATCAATGCCAAATCATTGAGCAAGGTTTCCATACGCTCTAATGAGGGACTCTCGTGTGTTCTAAAGATACCAAAACCAAGCTTAGCAGCAGCGGCTTTGTTCGCCAAAAGCATACAATCTTCAATCAAGCCATGCGAGGGCGTTTCTGTTTCAACCGTGGTAGAAAGTAAGGTTTGATTTTGATCTAAACGCATACGAATTTCAGATGAGCGAAAGGAAAAAGAGTCTGCCAAGCGAAGATTGCGTAACTTCTTGGTCATTACATGTAAAGGGAGAAGATAGTCCAAAATGGTATGGTCGACATCATCTGCCCCATCACGCTTTCCTTCTAAAAAAAGGTCAATTTGTTCGTAGGTGTAGCGTTTGTGTGAGTGAATAATGCTTTCAAACAGTTCTTCTTTGATGGGCTTACATGTAAGTGGATCGAGGGTGATTTTAAAGGTGTAGGCGAGTCTGTCAAGATTGGGCTTTAGTGAACAGATATTTTCACTTAAAGCACGAGGTAGCATCGGTATGGCTTTGTGGGGAAAATAGATGGAAAAACCTCGCTCATTGGCTTCTTTATCGATAAACCCCATCGGAAAAACGTAGGTACTCACATCGGCAATAGCAACGTAGAGGGTATGGTTTTGAGCATCAAAATAGATGGCATCGTCAAAATCTTTAGCATCAACAGGGTCGATGGTACAAAACGGTAAATGGGTTAAATCCACACGCTCAGGATAATAGGATTTATCGACACTATCCCCATGACTTTTTGCTTCTTCTTCTGCTTGAGAGGAGAAAAACTCTTTTTTATCAAACAAGCACAAAGAGATTTTTTCATCGACACTGGGGTCTTCCAAATTTCCTAAAACCTCTTCAATGGTATTGCTCGAATTGTCAATTTTCAGTACGGTTTGGAGGGGAAGTTGTTTGAGTGATTTTTGACTGGCTATAAGTTCAAGAATCGCATCGTTTTTGATATGGCAGCCAACCACTTTACCTTTGTGCATTTTTGTGTAGACAATACTTTTAGCAAAAGCACGTTGCACAATATAAACCACAACGGCTTTTGCCCGCCCCCCTCGCTTAGCAGGAAGCCGTTTGGCAACGACGATGTCGCCTCTCATAGCACCTTTTAGTCCATTGCTCTCAATAACAATGTCTTTGGATCGCGTCGTCTCCAAAGGAGTTAAAAATCCAGTTCCATTCATTGCAACATCGAGTTTGCCGATGACGTGTATGGGACTTAGGATATAGTCATTTTCATGTGAAATAAGGGCATTTAATTGGATGAGAGCGTTAAAATGCGGTAAAAAAAGGAGTGGCACCTCATGACGTGCTACTCCATCTCGAAGGCTTACTAAAAAGTCTTTCACTGTTTAAATTGCTCGATGGTTTGAATGAAAGGCTCCGTTGGTAGCCCATGTGTTTCAATGAGTATTAAGGATTGAGCGATAGTGCTGTCGCTTAGTTGTCCAAAAAGATTGATAGCATTTTTAACCACACTCAGTGCGATGGCATAAGGCTTAACGTGTTCGCTTGCATTGCTGATGTCGTTTGAAAACTGAATGGATTCAACCAATTCACCCTCTAAATTCCATTGTTCAAAAATTTTAGCGGTAATCTCTTCATTGGTAAAGCCAACATACTCTTTTTCTAAAAAAGAGAGTTCATGTGGCGTTTTAACTGCCTTAAGTGCTTCTTTAAAAGCACTTTCTTTTTTCTGATCGATGATTTCATTGGCAATAATAATTCGCCCAACTTCCATCATGAAAGCAGCTGGCTGTAAAATTTCGAGCATGGATTTGTTGACCTTGGAGTACCATTTGAACATAAAACTACTTTGCAAGGTGCTAATGTCCAAAAACGATGTTTCGCTGATGCCATAAGGTGAGAGATTGATTTTGATATTTTGTTTGATGGCACTGGAAAGCGCAAAACCGCGTACCGTTGCCATACCAAAGAGCGAAACAGCATGCGAAATATTTTTAATTTCACGACTAAAGCCATACAGTGGAGAGTTAGAAGATTTTAAAATATTAGCGGTAAGCATCGGGTCACTTTCAACCACTTTTACAAGGTCGGCAAGAGAACTGTTTTTATCAACGCAAATACGTTGAATCTTTAAAATCGTATCATCTAAAGGTGGCAATGCTTTGATTTTTTTTAAGATATTCTCATCCATGGTGCTTCCTGTGCATTAAAAATTAAGTGTGCTTATTGTACCGCGTCAAGCTTTATAGTTTCCTTTTGGCGTAAAAGACACTATTTTTTAAGTAACGATTGTGTAAAATGCGCAAATTCATATTACATGTAAGGAACGCATTATGGCAATTACCGTATTTTACGACAAAGATTGTGATTTAAGCATTATTCGCTCAAAAAAAGTGGCGATGATAGGTTTTGGTTCTCAAGGACACGCACACGCGGAAAACCTTCGTGATAGTGGTGTAGAAGTGATTGTTGGTCTTCGAAAAGAGGGTAGCTCATGGGCAAAAGCAGAGGCTAAAGGCTTCAATGTTAAAACCGTTGCAGAAGCAACAAAACTCGCAGACGTGATTATGATTTTGCTTCCCGATGAGATGCAAGGTGACGTTTTTGCTGACGAAATTAAGCCAAACTTGAATGCGGGAAAAGCCATTGCATTTGGTCATGGTTTCAACATTCATTACGGGCAAATTGTTCCACCAAAGGGTATTGATTGTATCATGATTGCGCCTAAAGCTCCAGGACATACCGTACGAAATGAGTTTGTAAACGGTGGTGGCATACCTGATTTAATTGCGATTGCACAAGATGCAACAGGGAATGCTAAAGCATTAGCCCTTAGCTACGCGTCAGCCATTGGTGGTGGTAGAACGGGTATTATCGAGACAACTTTCAAAGATGAGACTGAGACAGATCTATTTGGTGAGCAAGCCGTTCTTTGTGGCGGGGCTACAGCACTGGTAGAAGCGGGTTTTCAAACCTTGGTAGAAGCGGGTTATGAGCCTGAGATGGCGTACTTTGAGTGTTTACATGAACTTAAACTCATCGTTGATTTGATGTACCAAGGTGGTATTGCTGATATGCGTTATTCGATTTCAAATACTGCAGAATACGGTGATTATGTCAGCGGTAAACGTGTGATTAATGAAGAATCTAAAAAAGCGATGAAAGAAATTTTAGCAGAGATTCAAGATGGTCGTTTTGCAAAAGATTTTATTTTGGAGCGAAAAGCAGGGTATACCCGTATGAATGCAGAACGTGCTAAGACGGAGAGAAGTTTACTGAACCAAACGGGGGAGAAACTTCGTTCCATGATGCCGTGGATTACCTCTAAAAAAATTATCAATAAAGACACAAATTAATGGGTATAGTGATTACGGTAACGTCAGGTAAGGGTGGGGTTGGTAAATCAACCACCACCGCTAATTTGGCGGTTGGATTGGCAAATTTAGGCAAAAAAGTGGTGGCCATTGACTTTGACATAGGCTTACGTAATTTGGATATGATTTTAGGACTTGAAAATCGCATTGTGTATGATGTGGTCGATGTTATGGAAGGTCGTTGTAATTTAGCCCAAGCACTGATTAACGACAAAAAATCGAAATCACTCTATTTTTTACCCGCCAGTCAAACCAAAGACAAAGATATTTTGAGTAAAGAAAAAGTCAAAGCTTTAATAGACAGCCTCAAGGAGAGTTTTGATATCGTGATGATTGACTCACCTGCTGGTATAGAGAGTGGGTTCGAGCACTCTATTTTCTTGGCAGATCGTGCATTGATTGTTTCTACACCTGATGTGAGTTCCGTTCGTGATGCGGATCGGGTTATTGGCATTATCGATGCAAAGAGTGAGCGGGCAAAAAATGGCTTAGAAGTGGAAAAACATGTCATTATCAATCGTATCAAACCAGAGATGGTGGATGCGGGCAATATGCTTAGCGTTGAAGATGTTTTGAGTATTTTAGCACTTCCTTTGATTGGCATTGTGCCTGATGATGAAGACATTATTACCTCTACCAATATCGGAACACCGATTGTGACAAAAGAAAAATCGCTCTCAGCGGAGGCGTATCGTAACATTGCACGACGTATTTTGGGTGAAGAGGTTGAGTTTTTAGACATTCGTACTAAAAAAGGACTTTTTGCAACTCTCAAGGGAATTTTTAAATGAGTTTTTTTGAGAGCCTTTTTGGCAAGAAAAAAAGTACCGCCAGTGTGGCAAAAGATAGACTCACCATTATGCTCTCACACGAGCGTGCCAGTTGTAAGCTTCCGTATTTAGATGATTTGCGCAATGACTTGATTGCTGTTATTCGTAAATACACTAAAGTGGATGACGTTAAGATAAGCTCCCATAATAATCAAACTGTTGAGATATTGGAAGTCGAAATTGTGCTTGGAAAGTAAGCGACTAGATGAAAAAAAAGAGTCGCCAAAAGCAGCACAAATCGTCTCAGCCTAAAACAATTTCTAAAAAAGGGCTCTCCTTTTTTACGACTATGATGATTGCATTTATTGTTCTTATTTTGACATTTACTGCCTATGCAATGTTTAATTATATACAAACAGAGCATGATGCTAAGCGTAAAGTTGAACAAGAGCATAAAAATGCCTCCGATGAGCTTATGCGTAAGATGAAGCAGATGTTAGATGATGAAAAACTTCGACTCTCAGCACTTCCTTCTGTTCCCACGGTTGAGCCAAAAGTATTGGATGTTAACGTCAGTGTTGTTTCTGATCTGAATGTAACGGAGCCTGTAGCAAAAAAAGACGATAAAGTGCTTCTTGTGCAAGAAGAGCCAAAGCATCATGAGCTCTCAGAAGTGCATGAGTATACTAATTCTTTAAAAGAGGAAAAATCACCTCATTTTAAGCCCACACAGGTCGTTCGAAAAACGTATCCTAAGGGAACAACGCCTAGGCTTGCTATCATCATTGATGATGTCTCTTTCCCTTGGCAAGCACGGATGCTAAAAGAGATTCCTTACAAAGTCACTCCTGCATTTTTTCCACCTACAAAAGGGCATCCTGAGACAATTCGACTTTCACGTGAATTTCCTTTTGCAATGATTCATCTGCCTTTAGAGGCTAAATATTTTTCAAGGCCTGAAGAAGAGACACTTAAAACAACTGATAATTATGAGACCATTGATACGCGTATTAAACGCATTAAAGCGTGGTTTCCACACATTACTTATTACAATAATCACACGGGTGGATTTTTCACAGCACATCATGATGCAATGGATAAGCTGATTCGTTCGATGAAAGCTCATAATCTTATTTTTGTGGATAGTCGTACGATTGGAAACTCAAAAGCACCTGAAGTTACCAAAAAATATGATATGTTTCTCTACTCACGTGATGTATTTTTAGATAATTCACTCAATAAAGTCGAAATACGTTCCCAATTACAGCTAGCCGTTAGCAAGGCAAAAAAGAATGGCTACGCGATTGCGATAGGACATCCCCATAAAAACACCCTAGAAGTTTTGAGAGATTCAAAAGAATTGTTAAACGGCGTGGATATGGTTTTTGTGAATGAACTCTAATATCCAAGAGTTAAATGAGCATTTTGATGCTTTCAAAGGGATAAAAAATCTCCCTTCGCCTTTGTATTTCATTGGGAATCCTGAATTGTTAAAACGACCTAAAATTTCGATAGTGGGAAGTCGTAAACCTCTTAATTATACAAAAAATTATACACATTTATTTGCACAAAAGCTCTCAGATGCAGGTATTTGCATCGTGAGCGGAGGTGCTATGGGGGTTGATGCCATTGCACATGTTGGAGCAGGCGCACAGAACACCATTATGGTTTCTCTCGTTTCCAACAAAAAACTTTACTCCACAAAAACAAACTTAACTGGAGATTGAAAATGACTGAAAAACATCCTATGTTATGTGTGGATGAATTTTTTGAAAAAAATCCTTATTCAACATTTGAGTTACTTCAGATACTAGATATTTATAAGATAAAAGAAGAGCCTTATTACTTTATTGTCATTCTTAGAAATATAAAAACAAATTGGAATGAAAAGGTGCTAGTTTCACCTGAACTATTAAGAGTTAAATATCGTGTTGGATATTATTATAAAGCAGGCAAAAGAGTTGCTACGAATGAGGCTCTTCAAAAAGATTTTATTGAAATTGATGTCCCTATAAATTATAATTTGGTTCAAAATAAGACTATATTTAGTCAGTCAGAAACTCTTATTGAAGGACTTAATGAATATTTCCATAACTTTTTTTACAAACAATGGTCCTATAAGATTGAGTTAGAAAATTGTGTTCTTGTTATACCATGTTCAATAATTGCTATTAGATTTTATTTTCTATCTGCTTCTATGAAAAATGCAGTTATGATAGGAACGCTAGATGAGTTATATTATCATGTGTTCGATATTGAAAATGATGAGATTAAAATTCATATTAAAAAAAGGGCCAATAAAAAGGACCTACCATTTTTATGTCGCTTTCTAAGTAATAATGAGTCTATGGGTAGACTAAGGTACTTTTATAATCAAAGAGCTGCAGCACAAAATGAATCTATATCTTTAAAAAGTTATTTTCCTATTAGTGGACAATTTAATATAGCAATTTCGTATAAAGTTTTAGATTATCGTATCGATGATAAACCTGTTTATTATGTCCAAAATATTACAAATGATGATTCTCCTCTTGGCTTTAGCTCAATACAATACAAACAATTCTCAAGCAAAAAAGATCCTAAAGATGTTTTGTCTAACTCTATTAGACTTCCAAGGCGTAATCAATATAAAAAGAAGAGCTTTAGAAAATATGATAATGTTGTTAGGCGAGGAACGCCTTCAAGTGATAACAGATTCGAAGTGATTTTTGAATCAGCAGAAAAAGATTTAAATACATTAAACTTAAAAGTTCGAGGTGAGAATATATATACTTCTGATGATGACTCACCTCTTCTTTTGGATGAAAAAAATGATGAAGTTGGAAGTTATAGTTTTGAGCCATCTAATAGTCAAGGGAATTGTAAGCTTAGTCAAGCATCCTATGTAGAAGTGCAAAATAAAGTATCACCAAAATATTTTTCTTTGGCAGATTTTATGCAGTTTTATGACGAACTAATGCAGCGGATTGGAGTACAAGAAATAGAAGAAATTGACTTATTTGAAGTGCCTGAAATAAAAACTGGGAAACGCAATGATGTAAGTCCAAAATGCCTAAATATTTTTACAAATAAAGCTCGTAAATTTCTATTTTCTATTTTTGCTTATGATAATAGATGTGTTTATCTTGTAGAATTTGAACATGATAAATGGGCACCTTCTTCTTGGTTTTTTGTCGCAAAAGACATTGATACAGAGTGGACCATTGAAACTATGCATGATATTATTAATTATTTTATTGAGACAGAAAAAATAACATATGAACAACTCGGTGAATATGTCATGAACACCTATACTTTAAAATTTATTTATCATAATCATAAAAATAATGAAGTAGATGATATAGATATTGATCGTTGGTGTAAAAATCTTTTAGATAAAATTTTAGTGGTTTGGGAAAACCCAGCAGTGTAAGAATATAGTATTTATACATTATAAAGAGTATATAGAACCGGCAAAAATTTTCAACCTAAATGCTGCAGTAATGGATTCAAAAAAAGATAGTATTTAAAAACGATCAAAAAAAATTTTAGACTATTTTGAACATAAAAACAATAGAAAAGACTGCAATATTTTTACTACTAACTATAATGGACACAATGTTGTCCATAGATTATGTCATTATTTTAATTAAGAAATAAAAAAATTATTATATAGGGCATAATAATATGCTTTATCAATTTTTAAAAGGTGGATAAAATGAATATACCTTATACGACACAATTAGAATGGAACAAAGCTTCCTTAACTGCTTTTGAGTTTGAAGATGATGAAGAACCTAAAAATCATTTTATGGGCTCCCATTGGGATTCAATATTGGAAAACTTTGATGATAGTATTGGTAAAATTATTCAAAAAATGGAAACTTCGGCAATAAGAGAGTCATTAGAATTGCCATCATTTAATTTTAATCCTTCTGTGTCTATATCAAAAATTGTTTATCTTGATTATAAAATGAATGATGATAGCCAGGTAAATTATGTGATTAGTACAGGAGAAGAAGGCGCTAGTTTAGCTTCAATGTTTCCTAAAATAAATGATGGAACAATCATTAAAGAGACCCTATTCCCAAATTCTGTTTACATATGGAGTGCCAAAAATGAAGCTCAAATAAATTGTAATTTAGGTAATGCTAGTATCGCCTTTTATGATACAAATTTTGCGAATAATTATATGTATTATGCAACGGGCTGTACATATTTATTTAAATTAAGAGGTTTGTCTTATGGCGCAAAACGAAATGATATGGGTGAACTTGAAATAGATATGACTGATTCTAATAGGGCTTTTTTATTTTCCGATGAAATGAGTGGTAGTAAAAAAGTGGATTTAAGTAGAATGAAAATGCTTATTCCTATTGATGAATGGGATATTGATGATTATAAATATGCTGGTGAAATTATAGAATTAAATGAAATTAATATCCTTGGAATGAATGGATGGATGTGTAATGTTTCAGTGGCAACAGAAACTGACTTTTTTGATGGAAATTTAAAAATATTTATTAGTACACTGGCATGGAAAGATGAAACTCCCCCTGAAATTGGAGACTATATTCAAGGCTCAATGTGGCTACATGGAGAAATGATTTCACCATTTGTAGAAAAAAATAAACAAGTACAAGAACAAGAAACAAAAGACGATTATCCAGTTTATGATTTATATACGCAAGACCCTCACCAAATGTGCCTTGATGCATATGCAAGAATGTATAATAGGCTTGATGCTTCAGGCTTTGAACCATATTTAGACGAAAATGTCATATATTCTTCTCAAAATGTTTTGGAATCCTTAGAAGGGAAAGAAAATGTATTAAATTATTTTATTGGTAAAGTTAAGACTATTAAAAATAGTGGTGGGGAATACAAAGTATTTGCACAACGAGCATATATTGGAACTCCGGGTAACCCATGTGTATTAATGGCTCAGCAAGATATAGAAAATAATTTAGGTGTAATTTTGATGAAAACTCACAATGGAAAAATAAATAAAATTGACATGTGCTCTGTCTCTCCAAACCCCAAAGAAGCAACACCACTTAATATTTATCCTATTAATGATTCAAATACTATTTAGAAATTTTGAGAGAATAAATATTTTCAATAAAAAAGCTCTCAGCTACTATATTATCACAACAGCTAATCTCGAAAGAAAATTAGTCATAATTATGGATAGATGAAAGCCGCTAAATAATTCCTTTTATTTTGAATTCTTTTGTGTATCTAAAAATTCAAAAATTCTTTTTAAGATAACTTCTGAATCTTTGTCTTGAGTGTTTTTCAATTGAATCCTCGTGCATTCACCCTTCATTTGAATGATATCATCTTTAGCCAATGGCATTGAAGTTATGATATCCACCTCAGGATTTTTAGCCAAATAAAAGACCTTTTCTATTAAGTTATTATATTCTTGCAGCATTTTATAACCACTTGTCTTGAGAGGATTTGATGTATTTGAATCATATACATCAAATTTCAAATCTACAAGTATTAAATCATAGCTAAGACAAAAATCTCTTTTTGCTACATTTGTTATGGATTCTTGTTTAATGGTGTTTAATGCTTCGATAGGGTCAAAGAAAAAATAGACTTGTACCACAAGTGGCATAAAATTAAATTGCGCCACTGAATGGTTTTTATTGGTTTTTATTGTAGCACTCTGATTATATTTTAGTTTTGTATTTAAAGCTTCTTGCAACATCGTATCATCATCTATTATAAGTATTTTAACCATTTGAATTTTTTCCTTTTATTAGAAAATGAATTTCGTTTTTTTCTTTTTCAATTTCAACATTAAGTTCTAAATTATACTCTATTGCTAATTTGTATGCGGCAGCTAAATTACCATGTGTATAAAATGCTTTTTGTATAGATGCTTCTGTCACAGACGAGTTAACTAGGTAATTTGAAACTCTTATTTCAAAATAATTATTTAATAAAAGGAAATTCAATCTTATTTTAGGCATAAAGTCAAAACTATTATGTTTATATGCATTAGATAGTAATTTGTACATTATTCTTGAGAGGTCATTTTCAATATAATTTTCAATTTTGAAGAACTCCCATTGTTCTCGGTATGTTTTTAAAGTTTCAATCCATTCTTGGATATTATGTTGCAATAATGGTGATGTGTTTCCTAGCAAATTTTTAATAAAAGATTCTTGAATAAAATCATATGGGAAGTAAACTGTTATAGTACCTTTTGTACCAAAGGAGGAATGTTCAATCAATCGTTTATTAATGCTCATGCCCTTGTTCTTACAATCTTCTAAATCGTGAATTCTTTGTATAAGATTGATAGCTTTTTCATTTTCATTTTTACTTATTAACAACAGTGCAACAGTCGATAATTCTATAACTTTTCGAGTATTGGTTGTAATATCATGATAAAGTTCAGTTTGTAAGTTATCTAGTGCTTTTTCTCGCTCGCTTTGTTTTGCTTGAAATTTTTCAAATTGAGATTTTTCCTTGCTGAAAAGTTCTTTTGCTTGTTGAAATTTGTTTTTTTCTATAATTAATTGTTCTTGTTCATTATTGTTCTCTTGTTTTAGTAGTTCTTTTTCTTTTGATAACTTGAGAATATTTTTCATATGTGTAATTTTATTGCTTGCATAAATTGAGTAAAGGATGAATACTACTACACTAAAAATACAGAATAAAAAAATTATTATATTTCTTATGAATTCATAGTACAAGTCAAATGCAATTTTTTTAACCAAGGTTTCACTATTTGTGACGCTACTTTTTTGTAATATCATTAGTTTTTCAAAACGAGACAAATAATCTTTGAGCAATAATTCTTTCTCGAAATACATTGTTCTTGAAGGTGCTTCAATAGAAATAAAATTTTCTTTATTTTCCAAAAATGAATATAGCTTATCTCTGTCTAAAAAATAGATGTAATTATTGTCTGTGTCAATAGAATATCCACTAACTAAGCACTGTCCAATTCCGCATGCACCTAACTTCGGAACAACAACGATACTTCCTAATGAGGATTTATATTTTTGTTTATATTCTTGTCCTATCTTTATTATATTTGTAATTCTTTCGACAACATTTTTTATAGAAATATTTTGTTCTTTATTAAGAGTTTTTGACTTCAAGATATTGTCTTTTTCGTAAGTCTTTGACTTTATGTTGTCCACAAAATTATGTTCAAATACATCTACTAGGGGTATTGTTTTTGAGCGAATAAGACTGTCTAGGTCAGTAAAAATCGAACCGAGGTTTGTATTTAAAAAATTGGTGTTAAATCATTTTTTATGTGTTCACTTAACTGCAAGTTGACTTCATTTTCATTGTGTTTTAATGACATAGACTTACTTGAAATATATTCTGTACACTTTTGCTCAAAATAGGAATCAATTTTGGCTACTCCTAAAAATATCAGAAATAGACAAATGATGACAATAATCGTTCCTGCAAATTGTAAAAGCTTTTTAAAAGATAGAATATTTAATGATTGCATAATTGTCACCAATAATAATTTCAGTGATTTTAGCATAATAATTCTCTACTAATTTATAAAAGAATAAGGATATAGATTATGTTCCAAGATAGATAATATACCTTATAATCGTTGGTGTGAAAATCTTTTAGATAAAATTTTACTAGTTTCACCAAACTAAACAGTATTTATTGATGCTTTTTTAGGACAGAAGCCATAAGATCATCTACAATTTTTTTTGAATTTTTGTTTGACCGATTATCTCCCATTATCCACTTATCGAGTTCATATCGATCAAATAAAAGTTTCCCTTTTTTGTGATAGTGAATTCCTTCAATAAATACCTCTGATTTAAGATTATAAATCCGGTCTTTTGAATATCCAATATAGTGACTTGTTTCTTCGACATTCAGCCATCTTTTTGTTCCAGAAGCATCTAGTCTTTGTTCGATTATTTTCAATTTTTCAAGAATTTCAGGTATCAAATCTAGGTTTTCTAACTTAATTTCCATTTGACTTATTCTCCTTCATAGATGTACAATATGAATCAAAATTCAAAAGAAACCATAAATGATTCTTTTGCAATTCTATCATGTGCGAGTAGATTTAATTTACTTGCACTATATTTATGCAACCATAGGATCATGAAATGTCAAAAATACTAAAAGCAAATTATAGAGGTGAATTAGAAATTGGTGATATGACAATACCGTGTGCTGTTTTAGAAGATGGGACAAGAGTATTGAACGAAACGAACATTATTAAAAATTTTGGCTCAAGTGGTGGAAAAAACTATAAATTGAGAAGTCAAAACATGGAAAATAATGACAATGGACCTTTGCCACTATTTTTGTCATCAAAAGCACTAGAACCTTTTATTTATGGTGTATTTGAAGATAAGGACCTCGCTCCTATCAATTATACAACTGATGGAAAAAACAGACTTCAGGGTTATAATGCAACTATTCTTCCAAAAGTATGTGAAGTATGGTTAAAAGCAAGAGAACATAGAACACTACAGGCTTCGCAATTGCCTAAAGCCATGAAAGCAGAAATACTAATGCGTTCGTTGGCAAAAATAGGTATTACAGCTCTAGTTGATGAAGCAACTGGCTATCAATATGATAGAGAAAAAGACGAACTACAGAAAATACTCAAAGTCTATATTAGTGAAGAATTGTTGCCATGGCAAAAGAAATTTCCTGATGTTTTTTACAAAGAACTTTTTAGACTAAATGGATGGGAATTTAGCGTGAATGGTATTAAAAATAGACCAGGGGTTATTGGAGCTTGGACAAATTCTTTAATTTATGATGAATTGCCATCCGGTGTAAAAGATGAATTAAAACGTAAGACGCCAACAAGCGAGGCGGGAAACAAAACGGCAAGAATGCACCAATTCTTGACGGAAGATATAGGTAATAATCACTTAAAGAGTCAGATTGAACAGGTCCTTACATTGTTTAGATTATCTGACACTATGAAAGAAGTATGGTATAACTTCCAAAAATTAAAAGATAGAAAAAAAGGCAAGTTCGATCTACCTTTTGAATTTGATGAAAATGGTCATACTATCGAATTAGAATCTATATCTAAACAAAAAAAAGAGTACAAGCCAAAACAAACAAAACAATCTAAACTTTTTTAATGGACTTTTGATGCGAAACTTATCGTTTTTAATTTTATTATTATCATTATCCTTCGCCCTAGAAACAACGGCCATAGTAACCAAAGTAACTGATGGTGATACTTTACATATCACAGTCGGAAAAGAAGATGTAAAAATTCGCATTCTTTACATAGACACACCTGAAAAATATGGCGGTGCAAAACTAGATAAAGATGCTAAAAAGGCTGGGATTTCCACAAAAGATGAACAAGATTTAGGACAATTATCAAGTGCTTATGCTTCAAAGTTTTTCCAAAAAGGTGATACAGTTATTATCAATTCAGATAAAAAAGACCAATATGGTAGAACACTTGGTACAGTAAAGAAAAACGGCATCGATTATTCTACTCAAATTATCAAAGATGGATATGCCTGCATCTACAAAAAGACAAAATATCCTAAAGAGCTAGATAGTGTACTGCAAAATGCAAAAGATGGGAAAAAAGGGCTATGGAGTATTAATTATGAAGTTATGAGTAAGTTGTGTAAATAAATGTATAAACAAAGCCCAATACATATAGAAAAAATTCACACTGAACTAACAAAAGCTTTAAGCGATATACGTATTTCCGACAATGTAAAAGACATAATTACATCTGGCTACTTTGATTTAGCATTTGAGCATTTCTCTTCAATGCTTATTTTGGCAGAAGGTCAAAAATATGGTTCTGCATTGGTCCTTACAAGAGTAATATTTGAGGCATTTATTAAAGCACAATGGGTTACAGAAGTTTGTAGCTATAAAAAAGCTGAAGGTATTTATAGAAGAACAAGGGATCGTTTTGCTGAAATGGCGCAATTGGTGAAAGATCTTGACGATAGCTTTTATTGTAAAAACAAGACTGATAATGAAGAATTTGGTCCAATGGGAATAATGGTGAAAGAAAAATGGAGAGAATTATGTGATTATACACATAACAGCATGCAAGCTCAAGTAACTAAAAGGGTTAAAAATGGTTTATTTATCCCAACATATACTAAAGAAGAAGTTCTAAGTTTGCTAGATTTTGCAACTGGGGTAATGTGTTTATTTGCAATATATTATTTTACAAAAAAAGAACTCCCTCAAAAAGCCAATATTTTTAAAAAATTTATACTACCGAATGAATATGAAGAAATTGATGATGAGTTTCTATTGCACTTTGTTAAAAATATGACATGTGAGCAATGTATTGAGATGTCAACAAAAATTCCAGAGTGGAATAATACCGATGAATTTTGTGTTATGTGTAAAGAAATGAAACTCAGATATTAAGATAACTGTAGAATTTAGGATTTGAAGTCATAACCAAATTAGTGTAGTAAAATTGTTTTAGTTTTACTTAATTGAATTAATGGTGAAATGACTTAATCCGTATTTAATATGAAATAAGATCTTCCTAGGCGTAATCTGATATAGCTGAATTAAGAAAATATTCTTGTGCCAGTCTCTTTTTTTTATCTTTAATCAGTTTAATAAGGGATTCTATGTCAGGATTGATTCCTTTTAGCGATCCATATTTGGCTAAATGTTTATTATGAAGTGTGGATGAACCTCTTTTCAGTAGCGTCTCTATATCGATAGGAATAAAAAAACTTCCTCTTTCTTTGGTGACTGGTGCATATTCTGTTTGGTAGATGGAAATTCCGGGAAGGTCTATATCTCCAAAATGTAGGTATTGGTTAGGCACATTTGAAAGATACTGCTGTAAAACTGGTCCACGCTCAATAAAAACAATCTGCTTCTCTTCTGGAAAAATACTTCTTTCTCTCAGTGAGAACTTGATATTCTCAAAATTTTCAACTCCTATTATCAAGACATTTGCGTCAATCTCTATTTTTGAATTTTTACCGATAAAAAGGGCACAGTTATAGGGGAAGGATAGTGTGACTTCCTTTCCATCGATTCGTACAGTAACTCCGTCTGGACTGTTTACATGCAAGCCACTTTTGGGATTAATTGAGCGTAGCTTATCATTTTCTCCGAGATTAGCGATATTACTACGAGTTGGAACATCCATTTCCATGACTTTGATATAGTTTTCAAGGTCATTGATGCCCTGGTAATTTACAAGATATTGATTTAGGGCTTCGATGCTTCTTAGTGTTACCTCAAAAGAGCATTTTGTGAGTGGTTCTTGTTGAAGTACTCCAAAATCGAGCATATCGTCCAGATCAAGTTTCGAACTGAAATCTGCACGGCGTAGTGACTCACCGTTACATAAACGAACAAGGTATTTAGCTGTTTTTAGTGTCATCGTCGTGTTACCATCATTTCAATTTTTGATTTATATTTTGTTCTTCCATCTAGAAACGAATACTGAAAGATTTTATCGAATGCACTAGCCGCCTTAATGTCTGGAGCAGCATTGATAAACATAATACCGCAATCATTGGCAAAATTTATGATTGAGCTTATATTTTTCTTGGAAATTGTGCCAATCTCATCGACGAATACATGGATTGGTGCATGTGATGCTTTTCTAGTCATTGAGAATGCAGTGTCAAGCAAGATTATGTAAAGTAAGGTTTTAATCATTCGTGATGTTCCTTCTGAGCCGATTTTGTTGCGTGAGACAATCCAGCCGCTATCTTCTCCATTTTCCATAACCTTCAAATCAACTTCAAAGGTATCAGCAATTGAAAGACTACCAGTATGTTCCTGTTCGATTACTTCGCTTAATTCACCAAATAACTTCAGCACTTTAGATGTGTTTTCATTCTGTTTATTCTTATCGACAAAAAGAGAAGATATATCGTAGATTAGGTCGGTGTCTCTAATTCCTTCAAACAGCTTCAGAATTTTATGTGGGCTCTGGCGATATCGAAGATCTATTTCATCAATTACTCTGATATGTTCAATGGAATCCTTCAATCGTTTTCGCATCTTATTCATAACTGATTCAATTTGACCACTCTCTCGGCTTAAACTCTTGAACTGTAATTTTGAGTTGCTTTGTATAGCTCTGATATCCTCAGTTAGTGTGCTTTTTATAGCGTCTAAGCCACCACCTTCAACGAAAAATCTCAGATTGTCAATGCTTCGCATCCGATCTTCCATAGTGTTTAACGAATATTCAAACCACACCTTATCAGCAGCAAGCTTTGCTGTAAATTTCTGTATCTCAATTGCAATAAATTCAATACTTTTATGCATCTTGTTTTCAGCACTTACAAGATAGTTACTAATAATCTCTACGATTTGTTCATCCGGACTAACTCCTAGAGCCATATTCTCTGCTATAACTCGATATTGTGAGTAATTGCTGAGAACAGTTTCAGCCCCTTTAAGTTCTTTATTCAGGTCTTCAACTTTTCTAGCTAATCCATTTAATTTATCTTGATAAGCTTTTTTTTCATTATTTATTCTTTCTGTCTCTCGTTTTTGGAGCTCATCTGCTAATAAAAACGTTTGGTTCGTTGTTTTAACTTTTTCATTTACTTCTGAGAGCTTGTCTAATTCTATTTTCTCATCACGCCATCGCAACACAAGATCTTTGTTGGCCTGAGCATCTTCAAGTATACTTTTTGCATTCTCAAATTGCTTTTGGAGCTCAATTACCTTCTGTTCATCTAACCCGTCTTTTTTAAGTGCATCAATCCGTTCAGATTCAAGTGTTTTTATTTCTGAAGATAGAGTTGAATCAATTGATTTGCAGAGACTCTCGAATTCACTTTTTGCTAATTTTTTATCTTTTTGCACTAAACTGAGAGAATTATCGTAATCTTGACGGTATTTATCGCTTTTTGTATTGAAAAGCTTTTCAATCGCTTCCTTATCACTTTTGAGGGTATTTAAATAGAGGATGAACTGGTTTTTACCAGACATGACTTCTGTTTTACGCTTCCCCCACTGAATTTTAGCTTCTTCTTCTTCTTTGTCTATCGTAAGCATGAGAGCAGCTTTTTTTGAGGCAAGTTTCAGTAATTTTGCTTCTACAATACAAGACTGCTCTTTTGTTTTATATATTTCACTTTCACTTAAGATAATGCCGTTTGTGCATAATTCTAATTCCTCGCGTTTTGATTCATCCAATTCGACTCTAAAACATTCCATTCTTTTTTCTAGGTCTGTGATTTTTGCCTTAATAGAACTTTTGCTTAGGTCAGAAGCTGGGAGTCTTGCTATGTTTATAGCAAGACCAAATAAAGTATTGTGATTCTGTTCTATATGCGGTTCGAGGTTATTATCCATGAGTACATCATCTTTAAGTAGTGATGTTAGCGTATCCTCTTGATTAGGCATCTTTTCTCTGATAAAATGAAGCAATGTCGATTCATCTGCATGTAAGATATCATGCAGTTTTTCTATTTCAGAAATAAGTGGAGATTGCTTACTGGTAAGGAGCTCTTGTTTGCTCTTTTGGATAAGCTCCTGCTTTTCGCGGTATGATTTTATTTTTTCAGACATGGTATCTAATTTTGTTAAAAGAGTCTTCGCCTCCGCCTCATGTTCTTTAAGCTCTTTTTCCGTTGCCTTTAAAGTGGCACCTAATTCCAGAGCCTTTACATCATATGGGTTTTTAACTCCTAGCTCGGCCAGCTCAATATCTAGCAATCTTTCCTTTTTACTGGTTGTCTCAATCTTTTCCAGTACTTCTTTAAGTTCATTATCCTTTTTCGTGTTGATTTCAGACAGTTGTAATTCAAGTTCTTTCTTGATAGTGTCTATGTTGGCATCAAACTTTTCGTTGGTTTTACTCAGCGCCTCATTGGCTGCTATTTGTTTTTCTCTTGCAGTAGCTTTTGCGTTCTCTATCCTCTTAGAGTAAATCTCGTCAATACCTTTTTTTTCACCTATAAAATCATCATAAGCATCTTTGAGTTTACTTTTTTCTAGCTCTAAGGTGGGAACAGCATCTAGTTTGGCTGAAAGAGATGACATATCAAAGCCATCGTACCTTTTTGCCTTGTCTTCTAAATTGTCACAGTTGTTTTTGGCTGTAATTTTTTCTGCATATGCATCATCTCTTCTTTTTTTTAGCTCTTCTAGTTGTTTATCGTAATCAGAATAAAATGTGTCTTTCCCAATCAAGATAGTATTGTGTTCTTCCTTTACTGCGACAAGTGATACTTTATTCTTACGACTATTGACAAGCATTTGAGCAATCCCCAACAAAAGCCTTTCATTCTCTTTCCTGTATTCTCGCTGTGCCTCAAAAAGCTTATGAAAATCACTCCTTCTAGCGTCATACTTGCCAACTTCGTCAAAATCACTCATAACGGCGGAAATCTGCCCACGAATCTGTTTTAAATCGATGGCATAATCATTACCAAAACTTGAAGCAATAGCATTTTCAACCGTACCAGATTCAACTCGTGCATTTTTAAAAATGCTAGACTGGACAGAGTGTAGAAGCTCATAATTACCTTTGGATTCAAACAACGAGTAAGGCATAAACTCTGCATAACTACGGTCTTTTTTTGTTGTGGCATCGCCATGCAGAATGCGACGATACTGTTGGGGTGAGTCAATCTGTTTGGATGGTTTGAAGCCCATTTCTACCAAGCGCTGTTTTATAATGTCAGGTTCCACAGATACCTTCTTTTCGTCAAATACCAGTTCTGCGATATCAAGAGGCTTTTCAAGTATAACAAACCGATATCCTATCTTATTTCCCGCATTGCCTGTTCGGTAGGTGATGAGAAGGATTCTTCCGTGAACACCTTGATATTCATAAAACACATATGAATTGATATCGGGGTAAGCATAGACCATCCAATTCGATTTTCCATCGCTGGTGATGATATTAAGCTCTGAGTTGGTTGTAGAACCATAAAAGAAGAGTCCAGCTTGGATTGTTGTTGATTTTCCAGCGCCATTATCACCAGTCAAAAGAGTGTTTCCTGAGACATCCACTTCCCCATAGGAAAAGCGCTTATGATTGATGAAAGTAATTTTTTTCAGCCCGTGTGTAAGGTCTTTTATCATGCTTGTTCTCCCGAACTATTTTCTTTAAATATACGTACTGAAGCATAGTGTTCCATCACATAATTAAAAGCTGATGTAATGAGGTAATCACCAGTTCGATCTTCAATCTTTACGGCACATCCATATTTGCGAAGACGGTCAAATACACTGTTACAGCGGTCAGGTAAAGTGTTACCAGAGATTCCCCTCATTTTCTCTAACCTCTCCCTTCGCACAGCATCATCTTTCAAAGCGCTTTCCAAAGTACCTGGAGTTCCTCTCCATCCGACACTGAATGTGCTAAAGACACCCATCATTAACTCAACAATATCAAGCATAGCGAACAGTGCATTGATACGGTTTTCTTTTTGGCTCTCCTGCAAATCAGGAGCATAGAGCATAAAATATCCTTCGCCTGCATAGAGTTCTGTCCCGTCAACAACTTGAAATAGTTCAAGGAAAATTTCAAAATTGGCTTCACATAACCCAAAATATCGTTGTATTTTCTGTTCTGGATGGTCACTTTGGATAAAGTTTCCAGCCCTAAGAAAGTCGAGGATTTCGTGAGTTTCTTTCGGTAATTTTCTTGTCTCAATCAACATAATTTATTTCTCCTTTTGGTACTTTTCCTTTAGGATAGACGATTAGGCAATCAAAATCGCCGATTGTCACATACTTGCCACAATTTTCAACCAAGTCCATACCGGACGAAATTGCTCCCGCGTATGCGTCAACCAATTCATTATTGCACAGTTGAGGCTCTCTGTTCATCAGGTATGTCAGGAAGTCAAATTCAATTCGATCTTGTGCAATATAGTCTTCCAAAATATCTTCATAATCGATAATATTGATTACATTGCTTCGTATAAGTTCTTCGTCGATAGGGCCAGCGATTGATATTTTTGATTCAATATTTGGAAGATTTTGTGAATAGCGTTGTAAAAGTGCTTCAAATTCATCGGGATAGTCATATTGAAACTCTGGATGAATTTTCATATCTCGGTATCGCTTCATTCCATCCGTAAAACTGTTAAGAATAGGTCGTTTACCTTCACTTAATCCGAAGTCACTAAAATTAGTGTTGTCAAGGAGTTCTTTTCTGTCTTTCATCTCTTTGAGTTTAACAATATGACGGTAACGCTCAATGCTACGAACCGTCTCGCTGATATATGTTCTAACTTGGTCAGAAGTTCGTATCAATGTGCTGCGTGCATCTACTACATATTCTAATACACGCGATTGTTGCAACAAGAGGGCGTCATCGCCACAGAGCCTAAAAAAAGATTCATGACGTTCCATTCCGTGTTCGACAACGTCAATCTTTTCATGGAAATTGCTTAGCATCTGTTCATATCCCTGAAGCTCCCTCAGTTTTTCTTCACGCGATGAAGCTGAAAGATAAGTAAATTCTACATGTCGTTGAACAGCTTTGAGAGAGTCACGCAGGTTTCTTGGTATTCTTCTAAGTTGGCGGTGAATCGAACTGAGATGTTTCTGCTCACTATCTCCCATTTCAATTGACTTATGGTAGTTGTTCACAGCAATATCAATTTTGTTGAAAATAATGCCATAGTCAAGTAGCTCTTCATCGTAATCATCAATCAGATAGCGTTCACCAAACTGAACTATACTTTCGTTCAGCAGTACATAGCTCTTGTAGTAATCGACGATTTCCATCTCTTCAAGCATATTAAGATCATCTTCGCCAATCATCCCAGAGGCACCGACAATATGCATTTGCCTATGATTGCTATTGAACACAGCATCAATAAATGACATGTGTTTTTTTAACAAAATCAGGAGTTCTTGAAAACTTCTAAACTTCAAACCGTCCTCCTTGAAATTTATGAGATTAGTTTAACATTGATTAGGGACAGCGTCATGTCCAGATTTTGAACTTAACGCTCTTTCAGAAAGCTTTTTATTCTCGTCTTGCAAACGGGCGTTCTCAAGTTCATATGACTGAAGCTTCGCTTGGGAAACTTTCACTGCTGAACTAAGTTCTGCAGCATTAGCAGTCAAAGCACTCAGTTTTGTTTCCAATTTCTCCACTTTATTTTGTAAGCTACTTCGCTCTTTGTCTATTGATTCACTAATCTGTTTTTGGTGCTCGAGTGTTTGCAAAAGTAGTTGATAGTTAACATTCATTTCATTCATTTTTTTAACGCTTAATGATAGTTCATCTTTAAGCCGTTCATGATCATTTTTTAGATTATCGTATACTTTATTCTTTTCATTTAACAGACTTTCAATGCCTTCGATTTTTTCAGTCATAACAGCGTGTTTCGTTTCCTGTCTATTACGCTCAGTCTCACAATGGTTGAACTGTCTTCGCAATGTATCGGAATCTTTTATTAGCGCTTGAAGCGAATTGGATAGGTCTTTCATCCGCTTTTCTGACTCCTTCATTTGTTCTTCGTGCAGAATTTGCTCTTTCTTGAGTTTTTCTTGTAACCCTTCCACTACAATGCTAGATTTTTCCAGTTCTTTGAGTGTGGTTATAGCCTCTGCATCGGCAATTTGGCTATAACGAATTACTTCTGCTTCTATTAATGCTGTTATTTGCCGGAAAAGAGAATTGTCAATGCGAATCAATTTAGACGATTGCTCTTCTCTCCATTTCTGCAAGAATGATGTATATGTGGAGGCACTTCCTCGTTGAAACAGAGCCATCAGTTTTTGCTGGCTTGGTTCAATTCCCTGCTGATTAAGTACATCACAGAGGGATGCGACTTCTTCATAGATAAGCCTTTGGGATCTAGTACTCATTATTGTCTCACTTTTTTATGAATTGATATATTATATATAATATTTTATATGTATTTACATAATACATATTATGTAAATACATCAATGAAGATTAGTATTATAAATTGACAAAATTAAAAAATGGATACTGCTTTATAAGTAATAGAGTAGTTTTGTTTTAAAATATAGGTTGAACAATGTTTTAACAAAAAGAAGTACTTATGTTTTTTAGATCACTACACTTTACATAGATTCTGAATCTCTAAATATTTTATGACTAAATTAGCCCATTTTGGAATCTGCTTTTTTTGCTTCCATTTTTTTATGGCATCCGGAGTGTATCCAACGATATCTGCAAACTCTTTAAATGAAAGTTTAAGTTCGTCTTTTTTTGTTAAAAAGTCTTCATATGTCATAAAATTTCCTATAATATTTATACTATTAATTTACCATTTAAATTCTAAATTTAGGATAAAAATATAATAAATATGATATAATAATTATACAATAATGACACAATTGGGAATGCTTTTTGCTAACTTAGACGAAGGAGAAAAAGATGAGAAAAATCGGAGTTTATAAAGATAAAATAAACATTGGTAACAAGCTTCATCGTGGGACTTTTATTTTTGCTTATGCACTTCAGATATTTAAAGCTTTAGGGCTTAAAAACAAAAGATTAGAGGATTGATATGTCTGAACATACTGAAGTAAGATTGCCATTAGTGAATAAACTTATAAAACTAGGCTGGGATAAAAACCAATTACATTATGAACCAGAATGGAGAGTACCCAAAACACCTAGTGATGCAAGTAAAAGAGAGTTAGGTCAGAGCTTTAAATCATTTCCAGTTGACTTAGCAATTTTTGATCACCCATCTCATGTAGGACTATATGAACACTTACAAATAATTTTTGAAACAAAAGCACCAAAAAAAAATGAAGGTATAAATCAACTTAAAATCTATATGAATCTCGAACCGCATGTGTTGCTTGGCATTTGGACTAACGGAACTGACATAACATTTGTTTATCGTACTGCAGATGGCAAATTTGATGTAAAAGGAAAATCTTCACTTCCAAAACCGACAGATAGTCTTATAGTTTCGGGAGAAAAAAAACTGGAATGGAAAGATCTCGAAGAACCTACAACATCAGATTTAAAAAAAATATTTAAAAGGTTGCTCAATATTGTTGTAGCTAGAGATACTAAAAGCACAAGGAGAGATGATCAACTAAATAATCTTTGTAATGTTATTTTAGCTAAATTAGAAGGTGATAAAATTGCGAAATACTTGCCATCAGAACCCATGCCTTTTCAAGTATGGAACACAGAAGATGAGACAGCGACTAAAATTAAAGAACTTTATCAAGGAATGAGAAGGTCTCACAGAGATTTATTTATGACAGATATAGATCAAGATATAAACCTAGACTCACATACACTTCATTCATGTGCCTTTGAGCTTTCGAGATATCAGTTAAGGGATACTTCAATTAGTGTTATTTCTGAAGCTTTTCAAATTTTTCGAACATCTAGCTTAAAAGCAGAGGAAGGACAATATTATACTCCATATCCTGTAATAAGAAGTGCTATTAAACTTTTGGAAATAAAACCTTCAGATACCGTATTGGATCCTGCTTGTGGTACGGGGGGTTTTTTATTAGAAAGTTATAGACAATTGATTGACTCACATCCAAATATGTCCCATAGTGACGCAATTGGTTGGGCAAATAGAAATTTATATGGAGTTGACAAGGATCGTATAAATATAAAATTAACTAAAGCTATTATGCTGATAATCGGGGATGGAAGTACAAATACATATTTAGGAGATTCGATTAGAACTCATTTATGGAGTTCGTCTTTTCCTCAATTACAGAGTGCACTTACCCCAGATACGTTTACATGTATTGTGACAAATCCACCTTTCGGAAAAGACTTGAAAGTTTCAAAAGTTGATGCCAAAGCTGCTGGACTAACCATTTCCAGAAAAGTGAAAAATGAAAATGATGGAAGTATCAGTTTTTCAAAGATTTTGCAAGAAGAAAGAGAAATTGGGATTGTTTTTTTAGAAAGATGTTACGAGCTACTTACAGTAAAAGGGCGACTAGGTATAATTCTTCCTGAAACATACATGTTCTCACCTTCTTATCGTTGGCTTAGATATTGGCTACAAGATAAATTAGAATTAAAAGGCATGCTTAATATTCCTATGGAAGCCTTCCAAGGTTTTTGTAGAGCAAAGACTAATTTTTATATATTTGAAAAGATAGGAAAATAAAATGCATACCCCTAGTTGGTTTAAAAAAGAAGAAGTCTTAGTTGTAAATGCTGAAACATGCGGTATTAACAAAGATGGGAATGCTCAATATTTAGTAAATCCTACTACAGGAATGCGTTCTACGCAAGATATAGATGATTCTCTTGCTGAATGCTGTGAGGCTATCGCAAATAAAGATTTTAGCCGTAAAGAAATTTTTTACACTGACTACAATCAAATGATTCAAAAAGATATATATGTTCCAAAATTTTATGATACAAAAACATTAAATGGTATTCATTCTCTAATGAAACACCTTGAAGGTTTTTCATTAAAATCATTAAAAGAATTATTAATAGATGAAGCTATCGTGCTCTTTGGTGGGCATGGAAGTCCTAGCTCTGATCAACGATTAGGAACAGTACCATATATAAAAGTATCAGATTTAAGAGCTGGTCATGTGAATATCAACCCAACCAATATGGTGCCAATAGATCTTGCAAAGAAATTCTGGTCAGCTGATAACTCAGGGTTAAAAGCTTATGATTTAATATCACCTGAAAGAGCCTCTAAAAATATAGGTGAGTTTTGTGTTTTAATGCCAGGTCAAGAAAATGCTGTTTTTACAAAAGAAGTGATTGTAATTAGATCAATCAACCAAAGCCTATTTGATCAATTTTATTTAATGTGGGCATTAAGCCTGAAAGAAGTTAGAGAACAATGGGATCGAATAGTTTTTATGCAAACCAATAGAGAAGATGTTGGCAAAAGAATGTTGGAAATCAAAATACCAATACCGAATAATATAGAAACTGCAAATAAGTATTCTAAAAACTTTAAAGAATACTACAATAGTTTAGAAGAGAGTAGAAATATTTTTATTAAATCTTTAAAGAATAGTGAATTTGAACATCATATATATCTTGGAAATTAATGATAAATCGTACTCAAGCTAAAAATCACCTAATACCACGAAACAGGTCTCATCTCCCTACAAGCTTACGATAAAGTTTTCTTTCGTTGGGAGTAGGACATTACTCAGAAAATCTTAGTAGTTGCTGTAGATAAACTCTTTGATGATATGGGGATTGCCCTTTGAATGGTGGTTTATTCAGCTAGAGAGTAAACAATAAGAGAAATGATGCTAATAAGGTTTTAGCCGAGGTTATTAAAAAAACATAGTTTCCTTTCTGACTTGGGTTACTTTGCTACATAAGAGTTTGAATTTTATTCAAAAATATGCTTCTTTGCGCTTAGCGAGATTTTTTAATAGTATCTGTCATTTGCAATATATTTTTTTGTTATACTATTAAATATATTTTTACTAAGTAGAATATCATAATTTTCATTTTAGAATAAAGAAAGTAATAATGGCACAACACGAATACGATAAAATACTTTTCCGTCTATTAACGATTCTTCGAAGGCTTTCAGAAGGAGAACAACTTAATAAGGAATCTCTTGCGCAAGAATTCAATGTTTCTACAAAAACAATACAACGAGATTTTAATGAACGTTTAGTTGTCTTATTTCCTATTCATAAAGTAGGTAATTCTTGGAAAATGATGGATGGCTTTACCTTAGAAAAAACAAAAGTATTTGAAGATGTTCTAATACTAGACATCTTAAAAACAGTTTCCACTGGTTTTGGGGCACAGTTTGCAAGTCGAACTGAAAATTTACTTGGAAAATTGACTGATTTTAGCCCATCAGCTTTTTACACAAGAGTTTCTTTCGAAGATGTAAGTAGGCTAACAGCATTATTTGATATTTTAGAGCATGCTATTAATGATTCAGTATTGGTCCAATTTGTACATGATCATAAATACCGCTATGTAAAGCCTTATCGTATTGTAAATTTTGATGGGTATTGGTACCTTTTGGCTGAAGATGTAATTCATGGAAAAGCAAAGACCTTCCATATAGCTCGTATGTCTAATGTGCAAGCTACAAAAGAACATTTTGAGAAAGATTTATCATTGCAAAAGTCTTTAGATATAGCTGTAAATGCTTGGTTTAATGTTGATGTACAACCATTTACTGTGACTTTGGAAGTTGCATCTTCTATTCGTAGATTTATTCTTGATCATCCTCTTGCTCCCACACAAAGAGTTGTCGAAGAAAAAGAAGATGGAACATTAATTATTGCATTTGAAATCACTGCTGAAAAAGAGATAATACATACCATTCAAAAATGGATGCCTCATATTAGAGTGCTCTCTCCAAAATCTCTTCAAGAGAGCGTTATTAATCAAGTCAAACTTTTTTTAGAAAAACAAATACTCTCATAACAAGATGGACGCAATGGTGTCCATCATCTCTGTCATAATTCTTTCATAATTACTTTTTGCCTCAAAAGGACATTAGGTATCAGGAGGAATTCATGCTTGTAGATATTTTAAGCGATACCCATTTTGATAGCTGGCTTGGCTACCCACATATGGATGAACCTAAAAAACTCACCCCACATAAAGAGACTGTCATCAGTTTGTGGCGCCGCTTTAAACCTAAAGCTGATTATCTCGTCTTAGCAGGTGATATTGGACACAGTATCCCACAGAACCTGCATATCCTAAAAATTCTCAAAGAAGAGTTCTACAAAGAGATTATCCTCACTTTGGGAAATCATGATTACTATGTAGCCAATAGTGAATATAAAACCGTCTACCAAAATGGTCAAGAAAAAGCATTTGCAGCTAAAGCTCGTTATGAAGAAGCTGGAATGATTGTACTTGATGGGTCAGTAGTAGAGATTGAAGGAGTGAAGTTTGGCGGTGCTATGGGATGGTATCACAGTGCCTATGCCAATAAGAATAAAGCACGATTAGGAGCCATGCAAACCTCTTATTATTATCCCTCATTAGAAGGATTTTTACAAGAACTTTGGAGCGATTGCATCAATGACAAGCGCTATACCAAACTAAGCTTTTTTGATGAACTCTTTGAGGAAGAATATGCCAAATTAAAAGCTGTTCATCAAGCCTGTGATGTGATGGTCAGTCACTATAATCCTAGCATTGAATTTGAACACCAAACAAAACAGTGGGCTAGAAATCCTAGTACCTCATTCTTTTGCTTTGATGGGGAAGAACTGGTTAAAAACATGCATGGGAATCTTTGGATTTATGGACATACCCATGACAGTATACGATACACCTTGCACGGCAAAGAGTGTATCACGAATGCTTTAGGTTATTACAACGAGTGGCCAAAACCCAACACAGTAATCACCAAAGAAATTGTAATCGAAAAAAAATAAAGGACCTTACTATGAGAGCAAAATTTGTCAGTACCACAAATTTAGGATTAGATGGATGGATTCCCAAAGAAGTTTGGGGAAATTTAGAGGTTAATAGAATGGCTGTTTGGAGTGATTTTAGCTCAGAAAAATACTTTCATACCAGTTTGGTGGTTTCGTATATCTATAATGAAGAGAGCAAACTTTTAAATATTGAAACGGCTAATTCACAATACGTGTTTCGCCTAGAAGAAGCTCCAAAAGCTGAAGAGATGATTTATGCGAGCGAAGAAGATAAAAGATTGATTTGTTTGATTCGTGGGCAAAACCAGCATGAGCTCTTTACACATGCAACGCTTCGTATTGGCTGTTATTCAGGTGAGAGTTATAACGAGGAGATTTCTCTTAATCCTCCTATGAGTTATTATGAAGCCAGGGAGCGTTTTGTGGGAAACCTGATAAGAGATAGTAGCTCTTGTATTGTTGGGGAGGTGCGTTTTGTTATCCCTATCAAGCCCCTTAGTTAAAATAGTTATTGTAGACACTAATAGTGGTGGTGGAGCATTTATTTTCCAAGCAAGGTCTCATGACATAGCGCAGAGCATTCAAAGTTCTGTCCCAAAACAGACTAATGAACTGTATGCTTTTCTTGAGCTATTAGAGGCTTACCAAGAAAAATGCTATATAGAATTTTTATGGGATGCTTCTTCAAAAGAAGAGCGTCTATGGATAGATGCCTTAAGTTGTGAGTATGTTATTGATGTGAGAAAATTAGGTGATGAAATAGCGCAGATGCTAGCACTTTACGCACTTAGAGGAGCTTGATTACCACCAAAAACTGGTGGTAATCTTGTCAAAATAAGAAACCGTATATTTTTTACACCTTCGAGGTGGAATGAAAGGAATCAAGATGAGAGTTGGATTTGTTGACAATGTGAGTGAAGGTAACAATATGGTTTTAGTGCCTGCTACTTTTACCAATGCAATTTGTTATGGGCAAACAGGTAGCGGTAAAACGAGTTCTTTCATCTTGCCCAATATTGAAAATAGAATTTCTATTGGACACACCGTTATAGTATTCGATTATAAAGGCAATATGCATCTAAAAGTAAAAGCGATTGCAAATCGACTTGGAAAATTAGATGACATCATCGAAATTGGAACATTATGGGGGAAAAGTATTAACATATTAGAAGGTATGAGCGAAAAAGAGATAGATGGATTATTGGGAGTATCTGGTATAAGAAGTGATTATTGGGATATGTCTTCTAGAGCACTGTTTAAATCTCTTTATTTTTCATTATTAGAATTACATGAGTTGTATCTATATACAGAAAATACTGAGACCTTAAAACTCAAAATTTCTAAAAGCTTTGCATATAGCCCAACATTTTCTATGGTTTATGAGTGCCTAAAAGTTAATAATCTCATTCAACTTGTTGATCTCATACATTATGCTTCACACACAATTAAGTCAGCTTATATTGGTGAAAATATTGGAAAAGAAAAGAAAATATTGATGCAGTTTGATAAAAAGTTAACACAATATATGCATGAATTAGAGGTATATACATCTATTAAGGAGGAAGATAGTGATAGTGGTAATAAAGCTGTCATGAACACTCTTAATAATACAATAAAAGATATAGCTAGAGTTTCTTTCTTAAATGATCAAAAAGCAGAAAAAATAGGAGAATTGATTCAAAACAAAATTGTTATGATTACGAGTGAGAATATAGGAACATTAGCAACAAAAATTATTAACTCCCGTCTATTTGGTACTTTAAAAAAACGAGCAGGTAAAAATAATGTTGAACCAGTGAGTATTTTTATTGATGAAGCTCATAAGATTATTACAACTGAAACATTACCAGAGGTTTCAGTATGTAGGGAAAGTTCATTTGAGTATATTATGGCAGTACAAGATGAGTTATTGTTATTTAGGCAATTAGGCGAAGCAACAACGGAAGAGCTTCTAGTTAACATTGCATATTCTATCAGTTATAAGAACAATGCAGATGAACGATGTAAACACTTTGATACATTTCAATATTTAATTTTTTCTAGACAAAACCAAAAAGGTAGAGCAATCCCTATCTTTATAGATAGCATTACAGAAAATGAAGTTGAAAAGAAGTTTCAACAGAAGCTCAATCTTATTGAAACTTATACAACAATCATAGAAAATGATGGGTATTTGGAAAATGATAGCGAATTGTTTTTTAGAGATCAAGCATATTTTATTAATATGCATGGAAATAAAATAATTGTCAGAATTTGTAGTACGGTAGAACATCAAGAGGTAGATTTTAATTTTAATGATTTTTGTTCTCCATGGAATTCAAAAAGAAGAAAAAAATCACTTTCCTCTGACGATATAAGTAGAGTGGACCAGCTAGAAACTGCTGTGTCATTATTGATTCAAAAATTCAAAAAATATGAACGAACCCCAGATCTTCAAACAATTAAACTTTGTTTGAAAAATATGAACGATGAAGTGATTAATATTGAATTTATAAAAGCATCCTCGGATATTGTAGACATAATAAAAAATGTCAAACCTGAAACTGATGAAGAATATGGGTTATATAAGCGATTGATTACTTATATTTCCTCAACACATAGGGATACAAAATTGTCTATTAGAACAGACCCGAATGAAATACCATTTGATTGTCTTGTAAACATTGCAAAATATGAAAAAAATAGTGTGCCACAAGCAGATAGTGATTATATCAACCTACCGGATGCAGGTTGATATGATGAATCTTAACCAAGAATATACCGACAGATTATATATTATTGGCGATGTTCACGGGTGTTATAAAAGCTTAATGGCTTTAATCGACATGCTTCCCAACAAACAGAAATCCCACCTTGTCTTTGTGGGTGATTTGGTGGATCGTGGTAAGTATTCAGCTCAGGTGATAGAGTTTGTTAAAAACGGAAATTATGATTGCGTGTTGGGCAACCACGAGGCGGTAATGGTACAAGCTCACCGTTATGAAGAAGCAGAGGGGATTGCGGATACCTACTCCACCAAGAGGCTTTGGAAACTTAATGGTGGCAGAAATACGATTAGCAGCTACTTTCGCCCCAATGCAGGAAAGATGAGTGAGCATTTAGTATGGATGAAGAACTTACCACGTTATTTGGAGTTTGATATCCCCGATGAAAACGGTAAAACCCTCTTTATAACACACGGATTTGGATTACCGTTTTGGAAGGCGAGGGATAAAAAAGTGACGGCAAGCAAGCTTCGCAATAATCGTTTAAAAAAAAGGGTTGATACCTTAAAGGTAAGAGAACACTATGCCTATGAAGAGGGTTATATGGACTATCCAGTCTTTAATATCTTTGGACACGATGTTGTGGATAATGTTGTCATTACGGAAAGCTATGCAGCCATTGATACCGGTTGTGTTTATGGGCGATTGCCTAAGAGTGAAGTCATGTATTTAAGTGCCCTAGAGTGGCCTAGTAAAATGATTTATCAAGTACCTTATCAAGGATAGACAATGTTTTTTTCTAAAAAAGAAGAGCCTTTATATATTATCAGTGATGTTCACGGATGTGCCAAATCCTTACATGCCCTAATTGAACAATTGCCACAAAAGGCTAAATCTCGTTTAGTGTTTGTAGGAGATTTAATCGATAGAGGTAAATATTCTGCTCTTGTAGTGGAATTTGTCAAAGAGGGCGGTTACCCTTGTGTCATAGGCAATCATGAACAGATGATGCTAGATGCCTTTGAGGCTTCAATGCAAGGGCAAATATATGGTAACAACACATTGCAAAATATGGCATTTTGGCAACGCAATGGTGGTGATATGACTGATCGTAGTTACAATGGAAAAAGTGGAGAGATGCTGCGTCCTCATTTAGAGTGGATGAAGCAATTGCCTAGTTATTTGGAGTTTGATATCCCCGATGAAAACGGTAAAAGCCTTTTTGTGACGCATGGGTTTGGATTACCATTCTGGAAGGAAAGAGAAGATCCTGACATGAAGCAAGCCTTTGCCTGGGAGCGCCTTAAAGATAAACACACGAAGGATTATTTGGACTATTCGATCTTTAATGTTTTTGGACACGATATACAAGAGAGTGCTTTGCCTCTTATCACAGATAATTACGCTGCCATTGATACAGGCTGTGTTTATGAGGGAAAATTGTGTGCACTGGAATGGCCGAGTAAGCGCGTATTTTTACAAGAGAATATTGGATAAAAAATGTTCAGCAGAAGGAATAATCCATGACACAAGTACAAATGTCAAAGCTATTGGGTATTTCTATACGAACACTCCAAACGTGGAAAGATAAGAAAAATAGAGAAAATCTTTATGTGCTGTTGGAACGATTAGACTATCATGTAGTGCAAAATCTACTAATACAAAAAGATAATCAACATCTCATAGCCTTGCTTGAAAATCAAGAGTATTTTACTTCGTATAGAGATTTTGAAGCAGAGCTTTTTAAATACCTTACTTCGGGTGAAAGTGCAGATATTTTAAAACAAATGGCTAAGGATTCGCATTTATCAAAAGGGGCAAGAGCTAGAAGTGCGTATCTCTATTCTTTTCTCACCAAAAAACCAATGAAATTATCTTTTACTCTTAAAAAAAGAGTTGGGCTATACCATGAAAGAACTCAAGATTCGGGTGATGGTCTAGCACGGTATTATGGTTTATTAAGTGGCGTAGATATGCAAAGATTTAACCAATACAAAATGACAGGAAGCAATTAAAATGCTCTATTTTGCGTATGGCGCTAATCTAAACATCGAAAATCTAGAAATCCGTTGCCCCAATGCAACATTTGTAGGCATAGGAGTACTTGAAAATTTTGCATTCTTATGCAACACCAGAGGGGTCGCCTCAATTGAAGCATGTCAAGGAAATAGTGTTTACGGAGTAATCTGGGAACTCACACAGGAGGATGAAGCCTTTTTAGACCTCTTTGAGGGAGTAAAGGGTGGGTGGTATATTAAAGCGCATCTAATGGTGTCACAAGAAGACATATCCAAGGAGTGTTTGGTCTATATTGCCAGCAACAATTCCAAAGGAAAAGGCGTAAAAGACTACTTGGAGACAATTATTGCCGATTGCAAACACTATGGATTTTCAAAAACATATATAACGCATCTCTCATCGTTTTTATAAGACTTTTTCATGAGGGGAAAACCCTACGCTAACGGTGTCAGTGCTTTGTCGCGAGAGGATTGCTTCTTGTAATCTGCTTGGTATGGCAAGATAGTGAGAGTACAGAAGGTCTGCAGAGAGGGATGCGCCTCTTTACATGTAAAAAAGGAAGCAGATGCGCTTTATTATTTCAGATACCCATTTTGGGCATGAGAACATTAAAAATTACGAGCCCATTCGCCAAGGCTATTGTGATGAGCAATTAATTGAACTTTGGAATGAGGTTGTATGTCCAAATGATGAAGTACTCCATTTAGGAGATTTTGCATTTAAAGCTAATGGATGGGACTTCATCAAAAGACTCAATGGCAAAATTACTCTTTTAAAAGGCAACCACGATTTTAAAAAAGGAAAAAATGCTTTGCGTGGACTTGGATTTGTACGCATTATTGAAAGTATTGAGATCGAATTACCATATAGCGCCAAAATCATGCAAAAAATTGAAAACCGCTTTTCTAAAGAGCTTTTAAACAAATGTGTATGCTTGGTAGAGCAGGGTAAAAATGGACCAGTACTCTTTTCTCATTATCCTGCTTTTTATGAAGACCCATACGATAGAAGTGCAGAAGTCTTGCAGATGAAAGAAGTTTTAGAGGCTGTGTTTAGCCTATGCAATTGTTGTGTGAATTACCATGGGCATATTCACTCTAAAATCTCTCCTGATCCACGGTGTATCAATATCAGCGTGGAACATCTTGATTTTAAACCTCTTTTGTTAGGATAACCTATGTTCATTGACATACTAAGCGATACCCATTTTGATAGTTGGTTTGGGTATCCCTATATGGGCGAGAGGGACCCTAAAAGTTTTCCTAAAAAAGAACAAGTTGTTTCGTTTTGGAAGAGTCTTAAACCTAAAGGAGAGTATCTTATCTTGGCTGGTGATATTGGACATAGCATTGCACAGAATATTCATATCCTCAAAATTCTCAAAGAAGAGTTTTACAAGGAGATTATTCTCACTTTGGGAAATCACGATTACTATGTAGCAGACATCATCGATCAGCACTACAAAGATGGAAGAGAAAAAGCGATAGATTCTAAAAAGTGCTACCAAGACGCTGACATGATTGTGCTTGATGGCACAATTGCTGAGATTGAAGGAGTGAAGTTTGGTGGCGCTATGGGTTGGTACCATAGTGCTTATGCCAAAAAATATCCTAATCTTGTAAAAATAAGTGAAGCCAAACATTATGCGAATGTGGATGCTTACTTACAAGCCAATTGGCCTATGCTGATTCAAGATTCAAAATACACACGCTTTAGAAGATTTGATGAACTTTTTGAGGAAGAATATGCCAAATTAAAAGCTGTTCATCAATCCTGTGATGTGATGGTCAGTCACTACAACCCTAGCATTGAAATGAAATTTCAGTTGGCTCAATATGCCAAAGATATTGCGACATCGTTTTTTTGCTTTGACGGGGAAGAGCTTGCCATTCAAACCACAGCAAAAGTCTGGATTTATGGCCATACACATGACAGTAAAACCTATATTTGGCACAATAGAAAATTTATCACAAATACATTAGGATACCGCAGTGATTTACAGTACTATCCAAAGGTGAGAATTTTTACACGGGAGTTTGTGATTAAAAAATAGTGGGTTTCCGCAGGACAACTTATCTAAACCAACTGCATGGAAACACACAAAAAGCGTGCGACTCAGTAGTGCCACATGCGGTCCAACCACTACAAGCGGGGTTCCATAGGACAACTAATCCTAACCAACTGCATGGAAATAGGGCTTACACCCTACGATGAAGTGGTGCCATCTATAGTGAGTCCGCTGTATGAGGATCTTGCCTCAACGGAAGTTGGGCATTATGACCTTTAAGGTCATCCTCTTCGAAATGATATCATATTTAGCTTAGAGCCTTCAGCAAAAACGAATGTGTTAGTCATTGTTTTTTTTAGTTCTACGCGCGGATGAAGCTTCAGATGCTTTGGCAATAAAGGTTTTCATATCTTGTGTGATTGGACGGTTAAGTGATATTTTCATGGTTTGTAATGAAGCATTGATTGACTGTGGAGAAATTTTGGCACAGCGTTTTTCTACTATTTCAAGTTTTTTATTGATTTTTTGAGATGTAATTTTTGTTCTTTTTGGAAAAATAGCCTGAGATAAAAAGAATGTAAGTTCTTGATCAAATTTGTGTAGCTCTTTCAAAAATGAAACTTTAATATATTTTCTATAACAACTCAGGGTTTTAGCTAAAATTTTTGGGTCTATTTGTTTTATAGTTTTGTTCACATAATTATTGTAGTTTCTTTCAATAAGGTCCAATATCTTTCTCTTATTGGATACGATATCAATCAACTCTATTGATTTTTTATTTTTTAAAGTTGATTTTAGAGGTAATTTTTTGTAGCTAATGGTTTCTAAGGCAATTTTTGTTGTTCTTGGCTTAGCCTTATAGTGGCTTACTTCCACGATGAAAGGATGTTGTGTAGTTAAGCTTCTTGAATTATAAAGAGCATTGCCCGTAATTATGCCACCATCACCCAGTATTTGTTTCCACTTTGAGGTGTTATCATAGGTTGTTTCATATTTAATTACTAATCCAAACGCCTTTTCAGTTATTTGCTTTACTTTGTAAAACTTGCCCTTTGAAAAACGTTTGATTTTCTTATTTTTTACCAAACGATTTAAAGTAGAATAAATTGCGCTACGATTTGGTATCGTATTAAAAAGTGAATAGTCATAAATAATGCCGTATCTTAGTTTTTTAATGATGTTTTTAACTTGTTTTGCAATATTCACTTTATGTCCTTATTTGCATAAATTTTTATAAACAACTATTTCACAAATTTTAACTAAACATATGGACAAGATAATGTCTATTTTTATAATTTATAAAAAATTTTATATTTCAAAAATAGTACTATGAGTAGCTTACAAGACCTATAGCGTTGCAATATTTATACTCAAAGATAGAAGTTGAAGTTTATCGATGTAATTGATACTTATTGAAAAAATTAATATTTCCAAACAATTGAGTTAGATTTGCTTTATTTTCAAGTTTTCCTAAAGACAATAAATAATGTCTCGCATGTTTAATTTCTTCATTAGTAACCATATTCCCAAATGCAACATATTTTGGTGAAATAGAGTTTACTAGAGTTTCATACCAAAAGGAAATATGTCGTAAATCTCTTATCATGTCCCAATGTGTCAAATGGTTCATACTTACAAATTTTGCAAAATTGTTAGGATAATTTTCAAATAAATACAGAATTAGTCCAAAAAGTGCAAAATTTTCAACAATATTGAGTTGGATATGAATTGGTTGGCTGCTTTTAATAGTTTTCTTAATGGCACTATTTAAGAGCAAAAATAATGGATGAGTGTGCAAAAATGCAAAATTTCTTTTTGATAAAATCAACTTTGATAGTTGCGTGACAACATCCATAAAACAAAATAAATAGATAATGGAATCGCCCAATTGAATGTAACCTTGATATAGTCCTTGATGAAATATATCCATTGCAGACATACTGGTTTTAAACTTACTATGAATATTTTTAGTGGGAGATTTTTTTAAGTCAAATCCACACTGAGAGCAATAGCTAAAGCTCAGTGTATTGTTATACATTTTAAAAATATTAAGAGGTGTTTTACAGTTTGGGCATACATCCTGAAGAAAGCACCGATGTTTGATGCAAACTGTTGTAAAAGCGAGTTTCCACTGATATTTAAAGTAGGGAATATTTTCCTTTAAACAATGTGGGCAAAAACGCAATTTACACAAGAAAATACTAGGTGAATCAATAATGTCATCTTCTCTTAAAATGCCAGAAAATGATCTAAGTGTAAGCTTGAAAATATTAATTTTGTTGTGAACCATATTTTCTATATTCCTAATCATTTGATCACTTAAATGGGCATCAACATTATTTTTAAATAGTCCTCTATTTTTTATTCCAAAGAATAAATTGATAAAAGTTTGTGGGTGAAAATGGTGAGCATAAGCAACCCTAGTAAGCCACGAGCTGAACAGTTCATCATTAAAAGGATGTGGAATAATGAGAAAAGGTTTGTTCTTGAGTGTGGTGGAACAAACCCCTTTAATCATAAATCTTGTAGATTTATGGTTTTATTAACATGCGACATGGAAACATGCCCACACTTTTGAATTTCATCAAGAGTGATTCTCTCAAGCTTATTTTTAAGAGCATAAATAGCTGCTTTTTTTAGAAGAGTAACAATATCTCCTATGCAACCATCAGAAAGACGAAGTATTTCTTGTGCTGTTTTAGTATTTAAAATATCAGACTCTTTTTTAAGAGGAAGAGTAGAAAGAATTGTCGCCAAAAGATTTACATAATCTTTTTCCATTTTCCATTTTGTAAGATAAATGGGCCTAAATCTACTAATTATCTGTGGGTCTGTACTAATAGCTCTAAGTGCATCTTTTGTGCCAGCTAAAACGATTGGAATCTTTAAATTATTGCTAAGGTTTTTGATTGCATTAAGTATTTGCTTTTGCTTTGCTACCGAGCCGCTAAGGATATTATGTATTTCATCAATAATGAGCATTTCAACATTTAAGATTTTCAAGTAATACTCAACTAGATATTGTTTTTTTGCAACGGCGTCACTTTCTTTAAAAGGAGCATTTATACTGTTGAGTATATTACTGTATAGTCTTGTTTCACTAGGCTCTGTAGGTGCTAAAATATATTTAATCGGCGTTCCTGTTGCCTCATATTTATCAAAAAATTCTTTTGTAATTTTTTCAGGGTTATCTTGAAAAAAATCATATGGAGGGTGTATATCTAAAAACTTATGCAATAATGAAGTTTTTCCATTATTTGATGAGCCAATTAATAAAAAACTTGCAATTCGTAGTTTGTTTTTTTCTTGAACAAAGATTTCTTCTAGTTGGTCGAGGATAATTTGTGATAAAGGATAATCAATCCAAGACTCTTTTGAGATAAAAGCAATTTTTTCATCCAAAGGTCTATCAAGCATAGCTTGGGCTTCCTCAGTAAGTTTAATTTTCATCATCTTCCTTTTTATGAGTAACTTTAAATGTACTAATGTCATCAAAAAGTGAATCAAAGCCGTTGATTATCTTTTTTTCGTTTTGAGTATCTTCAGTTTGCACTAAATTTGACATTTTTGGATATTGAGATTTTCTCAACTTAGTTTGTTTTTGTTTAGTTGATGCTTCTTTTTCCATATTTTCTAGCAATTCATATGCTTCAAATAAGTCTTCTTCTGAGTAGTTTAAGATTTTGTTGTCTTTCAAATATCTTTTAACGGCATATAAATCCCATAAAGTCATAACAGGTGCGTACATTCTTCTATATGGTACTTCAAAGTATTCCTTAATCTCCGGATCATAGAAGAATATTTTTTGGATATTGAGTGGATCTCGTTTGATTTTATGTTGAATTCTATTTTTTGTATCATCAGTTATACCTATCCAATGTCTCAATACATCAGAGTAGTATGTAATACCATCAAGCGTGATTCCGTCTTTTTGAATGGTTCTGTAGAATGTAGGCAACAAAGCTATTTTGATGTTATCAATTTCATCTATAATTGATGGCAAAATTCCTGTTCCTGGCGTATCATCATCTCCAAAAATTCCTTTAATATATTTGTTAATAGGGGACATATTAATGCCATGATGATATTTTTTATGGTAGATGTTGACAATGTAGTGTGTAATCCATTGCGTTAGCTCTTCGATAGTATAAGTAGCTTCTTTTTGTGAATTATAGGTACCTTTTTGAGTAATGTTTGAAAATGTTGTACCAGAAAGATTATGCACCTCTTTATTAATAGTGCCTAAAACTCTTTCTACATGTGCGCCAAACTGAGGTCTGGCAACAGGTCTTTTGAGAAGAGTTATACCAAATTCATCACAAACTCGTTGCATGTCCGAGGAGACTAAATCAGCTCCATTATCTACATTAATGACTCTAGGTAATCCAAATATTTCCCATGTACCTTCTACTTTTTGTTCATCTAAAAACATATCTTTTTTTGAAAAAACACTCAGTAGGCATTGACTGACATTAAAATATCCAGGAGCTTGTAATGAAATGTATAATCCAGCAATCATCCTTGAATAAACGTCAATAGCTAATGTTAAATAAGGCTTTCCAATAGGTTTTCTATATACTTTGTCAACTACTATGATATCTAGAGGAGTATGATCAATTTGAACTACTTCTAAGGGATAATTCCCCTCTGGATATTCACCATCGTAATTTGTGAAATGTTTGTTTGCAGCTTTATATCCATATCTTTTTTTCATAGCGTCTTTTGGATTAATGGTTTCAATTCTATTTCTGATTGTATTTTCATGAGGAGTTTCGAGATTAAGTTTTTTGCACTCTCGTTCAATTTTGCTAAATATTTTTCTAAAACCATAACGCTGCTTATTAAGATATAAATCTTCAAGAATTTCTTGAACAATATTTTCTACTTTTTCATCGAGTCTACTACCTTTTTTCCCTCTTTGTGAAGTTTTTGAAATAAGGGAACTAATCTCAGATGTTTGCTCATATATTTTTATCCAATTGTAAATTGTGACAGCACTAAGATCATTTTCTTTACCAGCTTCTTCAACATCCTTTCTTGAGCGTTTTTGAAAGACTAGATTTTTGATTATTTCATATCTTTTTTTAGCTTCAGCCCACTCATTATCAGAATAATTATTAAGATAAATTTTTTCTTTTTTGTCGGTTTGTTTTGAAGAGAGTTGACTTGTATTGACAGTAAGAACCTTCTTTGTAATAGTATGTTCAATAGAAACTTCTGACAGGTTAACGACTCTATAAATTTTATATTGCTCATTATCAAAAAAGACTAAAGATCCTATTTTTAAATCAATTTTAGCCATTGGAATACCTTTTTGTATGAATAATTGTTTTCATTGTTAGTCTTTGATTGAGATCTACAATTTTTATATTCTGGAATACATAATTCCAAATATATGGTAAGTACTCTAATTGAATGTTTTGGTTATCATGAAGGTTCATTAAGACCTCTTTAATTTCAATAGACTCTCTATCGTATAGTATTTTTTTGATAGCAGCTGTTTTCTCTTTTGATTCTGGGATAAAGGCAAATTTATATAAAAATTTTAAATTATCGAGATATTGTTTACCGATATTTTTATCTGTAAATACTTGAAAATCCAAGTTGTATTTTTCTTTAATATGCTTTTGCAAAATTTGTATTTTTTGTTGTAATTCTAAATTATTTTCCAACTCATTGGCGTATTTAACTTCAAATAATATTTGAGTGCCATCAACATATGTTACAAGAGTATCTGGAGTATATCTTCTATTATTTCCATCCGTGTATTCGTAGTTAATTTGTATAGGCTGTTCCTCATACCTGATAACATTACAGTCAAATTCAAGAATAGTATAAAAATCTCTTTCCAAAGTAGACTCAAAAGCAATTTGAGTTTTGTTTTTGAAACTGGCAAAATAACCTGTACAAGAGATATAGCTCTTTTTTATTTTTCTTACGCTCATGTTTAAATTATATAATATTTTGTTAATTTTAACAATATTATATAATGTAAATTTAGTTAAGTTAATAAATGTAATATTCTTCATAATAAGCCTTTTTCATATATTAAAATAATATTTACTGTTATGTGCTTTTGTCATTTATTATCCTTTTTGGTTGTTTTTAGTAAAATAAATCTTTATTAGTAATGAGCCTAAAATAGGTGTTTTTTTGATACATTGGGTTGCAAAATTTATGAATGATAATTTTTATTTCAGTCAAGTTTATTCTTAAATACGACAGTTTCGGGCACGGGTTTAGATGTGCGTTACCCAACACTGAATCAAAATTTAATTAAAGAAATTGAGCTAAAAGGGTTGGTACTGAGTCAATTTAAGAGGGGCGATCCCTCATTAAAATGGAATTTTCCACTACGCAATGAACTCATCGTAGCTCTTGGCGAAGTTTTAATCGTCACGCAAGCCGATCTAAACAGTGGAACGATGCATAGCGTGTCGTATGCACAAAAAATGGGTAAAAAAATTTATGTGCTCCCTCATCGCTTAGGTGAGAGCGAGGGCACAAACGATTTGTTGGCAAAAGGCTTGGCGGAAGTCCTATTTGACGTCGAAGATTTGGTGGCTCAGTATGGAAATAAAACGTTTACATGTAAAGATCCTTTCTTAACGTATTGTGATACGTTTCCTTTGTATCACGAAGCCATTGAAACGTATGGTCAAAAGGTATTTGAGTACGAATGTTTGGGAAAAATTGTCATTGAAAATGGACGTATTAAAAGGCTGAACGCATGATAGGCATAGAGTGGATTGTAGCATTTTTAGTTTTAGGTGCAGTGGTAGGATTTATGGCAGGGCTTTTGGGCATTGGCGGAGGTGGTATTATGGTGCCCACGCTGAGCACCATTTTTTTAGCACAAGGTGTACCAGTAGATCAAGTGGTTCATTTAGCACTAGGTACATCTATGGCTTCTATCGTAATGACTTCATTTGCGAGTATGCGTGCGCATAAAAGTCATCAAACTATTTTGTGGGATGTGTTTAAAATGATGGCAGGAGGTATTGTCATAGGTACTTTTGCTGCAACATTTTTAGCCGCTTATCTCAAATCTATTCAACTTGCAATTTTCTTTTCTATTTTCATGGCATATGTGTCTATTCAAATGGCACGTGATACAAAACCAAAACCAAGCCGTGAAATCCAATCACCTAAAACATTGTTTGTCGCGGGCTCTTTTATAGGGATTATCTCAGCATTGGTTTCCATTGGAGGTGGTTCCTTAACCGTACCCTATCTTGTGTGGCAAAATGTTGATTTGAAAAAGGCCATTGGAACATCCGCTGCCATTGGATTTCCACTCTCCATTGCGGGTACAGTAGGGTACATCGTTAATGGGATGGGAAGTGTTAGTGCAAGTTCAGAGCTGGTGTTAGGATTTGTCTATTTGCCTGCGGTAATTATTATTTCAGCGGTGAGTTTTTTTACAGCACCTTTAGGCGCAAGGATGGCCCATAAACTACCTGTTCCGAAACTAAAAAAAGTATTTGCTCTTTTACTGATGGTGCTGAGCATTAAAATGTTAACCTCGATTGTAGCGTAAGCCATCCATGCAAAAAATAGCAGCAATCGATGTAGGGCTTAAACGTATTGGTGTGGCATTATGTTTATGTGCTCACATTGTCTCCCCGCAAGAGGCGATTTTGCGAAAAAATCGTGATCAAGCAGCCCGTGAGGTGGATGCCTTTTTGCGTGAATGGAACATAACATGTTTGGTCGTTGGGCTTCCCAAGGGTGGGAGCAGTGAAGAAGAGATGCAACGTCGCATTGAGCACTTTGTTGGTTTACTTGATTTTAAGGGTGAGATTAGGTACCAAGATGAGTATGGCTCGAGTGTAGAGGCAAAAGAGATGATGCAAGGTATTACGCGTCAAAAGCGGGATGGAAAAGTCGATTCTATGGCAGCAAAAGTCATTTTAGAACGTTTTTTGGATGGAAAAAGGAGCGGAAATGGATGAGTTACTGGTTGCAGAAATCATAGGAACCATTGCCTTTGCTTTGAGTGGATTTTATGTGGCAGTTAAAGAAAAACTTGATTTATTGGGTATTTTTATTGCTTCATTTTTAACAGCACTTGGTGGGGGCATTGTGCGTGACACGATTGCCGATCGAGCACCCTACACGTTTACCCATCTTTCTCCAACTCTTTTTGTCCTGTGGGTGATTGGCTTAAGCATTCTCTTTAGGCTCCACCATAAAGATGAAATTGAAAAAAAATTTTACTTTATCATCAGTGACACTTTAGGCTTGGTTTCGTTTGCCATCTCAGGTGCCCTTGTGGGATTGCAAGTGGAATTTAATTTTTTTGGCGTCATTTTACTGGCACTTTTAACCGCTGTTGGAGGGGGTGTCATGCGTGATATTTTACTCAATCGTGTTCCTGTTTTACTGACCAGTGAATTTTATGGCACCGTTGCTTTACTGATAGGCACTATTTTATTTGTATTGGAAAAATACAATAGCTTAGGGTTTGTACCCTTAATGGCTGTTTTTGGATGCGGTGTTGCTTTGCGCTTGTTGGCATATTATAAACAATGGAATTTACCAAAACTAGGCGTATAATGCGCTATAATTTCGCTTTTTTAGAGGAGAGAAACGATGAATTTTGAAACGATGGATAAAACGTACGTTTTACAAACCTACGGACGTAATTATGTCAATTTTAAACACGGCATCAACGCAACCTTATTTGATGATACAGGAAAAGATTTTATTGATTTGACCAGTGGCATTGGTGTGGTGAGTGTGGGGCATGGCAATGCCCGTTTAGCGGAGGCAATTTGTGACCAAGCGCGTCATCTGATTCATACCTCCAATTTATATATGATCGAACCTCAAGCCAAATTAGCCAAGAAAATTAATGAACTTGTAGGCTATGATGTGGCTGTTTTTTTTGGAAATTCTGGAGCAGAAGCCAATGAAGGAGCGATTAAGCTTGCTCGAAAATATGGAGAAAAGAAATTTGCCAATAAACGCTACAAAGTCTTAACCCTAGAGCACTCTTTTCATGGCAGAACCATCACAACGGTCAAAGCAACAGGACAAGAGAGTTTTCATAAAAGTGCGTTTGCCCCTTATCCTGAAGGTTTTTCATACACAAAAGGCATTGCAGATTTGTATGCGAGTATTGACGATGAAACGGTGGCTGTTATGATAGAACTCATCCAAGGTGAGGGTGGGGTAAAAGCCTTTGATGTTTCTGACATTCAAGCTTTGGCACGTTTTTTAAAAGAAAAAGAGATTTTACTTATCATCGATGAAGTCCAAAGTGGGGTGTTTCGTAGTGGCGAATTTTTAGCAACACAACACTATGGTATTGAGCCAGATATCATCACGCTTGCCAAAGGTTTGGCAGGGGGTGTACCTATTGGTGCGGTGATTTCAAAGCATAAAGATATTTTTGAAGCAGGAGATCATGGAAGTACGTTTGGCGGCAATTACCTCTCCACGCGTGCGGGTCTTGAAGTGCTTGATATCTTAAGTTCCTACCAAAACAACGGGTTTTTACGTGAGAGTATAGAGATATTTGAGCGTGAACTTAACGCCTTGTGCAACGCTTATCCTGCTTTATTTGAAAGTGTTGAAGGTTTAGGATTGATGCGTGGTATTCGTTGTGTCAATGGGGATGTTTTGGGAAATATTATTAAAAAAGCGTTTGAAAATGGTGTGTTAGTGCTCAAAGCGGGTAAAAATACCTTACGCCTTTTGCCTCCTTTAACCATCTCAAATGAAGAGATGTACGAAGGGTTTAGACGATTATCGCATGCGTGTTCACAGCTTGGTTAAGTGCGTATGAGATTTAGCGAGTACATGCATGCATGGCTGTATGGTGAGGGTGGGTACTACAGCCAAGAGCGCATCATCGGCAAGGAGGGCGATTTTTATACCGCAGTGAGTACCAGCATGTTTTTTGGTGGAAGCATTGCAAAGCGCTTGATTCAGACGATTGAAAGTGGATTTTTATCACCCTCATGTTCTGTCATTGAAATTGGGGCGCATAAAGGTTATTTATTTGCCGATATGATTCAATTTATCTACACGCTCAAACCTGCCTTATTAAAAACCCTGCAATTTGTCATTGTTGAGCCTTTTGAGCCCAATCAAACAATGCAAAAAGCCTATTTTCAAGAGGCGTTTGGTGATGCCATAACTCTTTTACATGTAAAGAATTTAGAAGCCTTTACATGTAAAGAAGCATTCGTCGTTGCCAATGAAATTTTTGATGCTTTCCCTTGTGAAGTGATTTTAAACGATACCATGCTCTTCATTGAAGAGGGCAAGGCTGTTTTCAAACCAATGCAGAGTGATGTTCGTGAGGTGGTCGATGCTTTAGGTGCTCAAAAAGGGGAAGTGTGTTTAGGCTATGCTCCTTTTGCTAAGGCTTTAAAGCAGATGTGTGAACGTTTTGAATGTGTCAGTTTTGATTACGGTGACAAAGAGGCAAGGAGTGATTTTTCACTCAGAGTCTATGCCCATCATCAAGTTTATCCCTTTTTTGGTTTGACAGATTTGGTGGAAGCCTCTTTGCGTGAAAAAGATGATTTTACAACGTTTTTTGCGAAAGCAGATATCACATACGATGTCAATTTTACGCATCTTATTCAAGCATTTGAATCACAAGGTATTGGCTTAGAGAGCTATGCAACGCAGATGAAAGCTTTGGTTGAATTTGGTTTATTGGAACTGCTTGAAATTTTTCATACAAAGGTCTCTGCTAAAGTGTATGAGCAAGAGATGAATCGCGTGAAAATGCTCATTGATCCTTCGTTTATGGGAGAGCGTTTTAAGATGGTCTGTTTTCGCCGTTAATGGCTTAAACATCGTTTCTTTCTACATCCTTCAATCGTTGCAACAGCAATGGCAAAGTCGCCATCATGAGAGATAGATAATGCGGTGTCAGTGATGTTAAAATACTCAATGAGATGTGGAGAGAGTGTAAAAGAGGGTGCATTGAGAGTGTCTTTGTAGAGCCGAATATCGAAAAAACCACACTGCTCTGAAATACCAAGCCCTAAAGCTTTTGCAATAGCTTCTTTTGCAGCATAAAAACCTGCGAGTGAGGTGTCATTTTTAACCAAAACAATCTCTTCAGGGGATAAAAATTTACTGAGCGCCTTGTCGCCAAAACGCTCATGAAGCTTTTTTATACGTTCGATAGAGACAATGTCAATGCCTATCATTGCACCACAAAGTCAGTAAAGAAGATGTTTTTGACGTGTCCATCAGAGAGGTTTTCATTGATTTTATCTAAAACTTCGTCTTTGAGTTTATCTTTACCCTTGAGTGTACTAATTTCTTCAAAGGTTTTAGAAGAAAATGTTCGGATGATAATATCGCGAATGAGCGATTTTTTATGGTCCATTTCTGGTTGTAATTTAGCGTCACTGAGTTCCAAATCAATAGCAACTTTTAAAAAGCGATTGCCACTTTCGCTGAGTAAATTGACCACAAATTGTGCCATAGGGTACATGGGCCCAATGGTTAAATTATCGGTTGATCGTTTGCTGCTTTTCTTCTTTTCTGTTGTGCCAACCTCTTTTTGTTTTGAAGCAGGAGTACTGCTAGCAGTTGTCTCTTCATCGTTTGAGCCTAAAAGAAAAAATGCTGCGGCCCCACCACCTACAAGGAGGAGTACCAATAAGGCTATGACGATAATAAGAACCGTATTACCTTTTGCTTTTTTTTCAACTACTTCATCTTCTTCAGGTTTTTTGCCTGCCATTGTCTGTCCTTACATGTAACGTATTTTTCGCCTCTAAATCGGCATTTTTGTAGATTGTTTTACATCCACTCGATGAGTTTTGAAACTTCATCGACATTATAACATTTGATGCCTTCAATTTTTTCAAGAGGCAAGGAGGGAACAACGGCTTTTTCAAACTGTTGCGCCTTGGCTTCTTTTAGTCGTAAGTCAAGATTGTAAATATCACGCACATCCCCAATTAAAGAGACTTCACCAATAAAAACAGTATCTTTGCTGAGAGGACGATTGCGGTAAGAGCTAATAATAGCCGCAATAATGGCAAGATCTGCTGATGTTTCTGTGATTTTGATGCCCCCTGCGATGTTGATGTAGACATCGTATTGGTTAAAAGGAAGGTCAAGTTTACGTTCCAAAAGGGCTAAAAGCATCGTTAAACGGTTAAGTTCATAGCCTGTGGCACTGCGTTTTGGATTGGGGTAACCACTATCACTCACGAGTGCTTGTACCTCTAAAACGATAGGTCGAGAGCCTTCCATTAAAACGGTAATAGCAGAGCCTGCTTGAGCGCGACCACGTGTAAAAAACTTTTTAGAGATATCTTTGGCACTTACAAGCCCCACTTTTGTCATCTCAAAGATACCCACTTCGCTGGTCGTCCCAAAACGATTTTTAAATCCACGAAGCAATCGTAGTTCACGTGAGGAATCGCCTTCAAAGTACAAAACGGTATCGACCATATGCTCTAAAACTCTAGGACCTGCGATGGAACCTTCTTTGGTGATGTGTCCGATGATAAAAATGGAAAGATTGTTGGCTTTTCCAAAACGCATTAATTCAAAGGTGATTTCGCGGACTTGTGAAACACTTCCTGGTGCGGATCCTATTTTTTCACTGTAAATGGTCTGAATAGAGTCAATGATAAGTACTTCAAAAGCATGTTTTTCAAGCTCTTTAAAAATAAGATCAAGTTTGATTTCAGAGAGCAAATAGAGCTCAGGATAATTACTATCCACACGGTTTGCTCGCATCTTAATTTGGCTTTTAGACTCTTCACCACTAACGTAGAGGACCTTTTTGCCTTCTTTGGCAAGGTTGCCAGCAATTTTAAGCAAAAGTGTTGATTTTCCAACCCCAGGACTTCCTCCAATAAGGGTAAGACTCCCTTTGACAATACCACCACCTAGAACGATGTCAAGTTCGCTATCGCCAGAACTATAGCGTTCAATGGTTTCATAATGTACATCCGTAATGGGAATGGCACTTGTAGCATGGGTGGAATGTGTAGGATTTGAATTAGACTCTTTGAGAACATCAATTTGGTTTTGAGAAAGCTCTAAAAACTCATCCCATGCCCCACAATTTGGGCATTTTCCAAGCCATTTTGCACTTTGGTGCCCACAAGCTTGGCATTCAAATAAAACGTTTTTTTTAGCCATTGGTGCTTACAAAAATAGCATCTAAGATAGTTTCGATATACGCATCAGCATCAAAGGCAATTAAATCATCTCTGCCTTCACCTACCCCAATGTAAAGAATTGGCAACTCCAGTGCTTTAGCAATACCAAACAAAGAGCCTCCCTTCGCTGTACCATCAAGTTTGGTGATGATAATACCATCGATGCCTATCATCTCATGAAACGCTTTGGCTTGATTGATGGACGATGAACCTTGCGTGCCATCTAATATTAAAATTTTACGATGAGGGGCTTGTGTGAGTGCTTTATCGCAAATACGTACTACTTTTTTCAGCTCATTAGCAAGGTTGGTTTGATTGTGTAAACGGCCTGCCGTATCGATGATAACATGGTCGATTTTTTTAGCCACAGCAGAATTGATGGTATCGTACGCCACAGCAGAGGGGTCATGACCTTGGGCTGTAAAAACAATGCCAACATCGATTTTTTCAGCCCAACTTTTAAGCTGTTCGATGGCAGCAGCACGAAAGGTATCTGCTGCACCCAGTAAAACACTTTTTCCCTCTTTTTTGTAAGTGTACGCCAATTTAGCAATGGTTGTTGTTTTGCCTGCACCATTCACGCCGATAACCAGTTCAACAAACGGTTTGGTTTGGGCACTTTTAGTAGATGTATCGTAAACAAAATAGGCTTTTAAAACACGTTGAAGGTCACTTTTGGCTATTTTATCAGAAGGAGGGAGATAGTAAAAAATCTCTTCAATGAGTTCGTAGGGAATGTCTGATTCTATGAGGATTTCTTCTAAAAGGGCTTTATCGATTTTGTCGACTTTTTGAGGCAAAATCTCTTTAATGGCTCCGAGTGTCTTTCCCAGACCTTTTGTAATAAAGCTAAACATTAAAGGACTTTTTTAATATCAGCATCGATCATCTCTTCGGGGATTGCACCCACGTAATGGGTAGAGTATTTGCCTGTTTTATCGTATAAAAACATGAGAGGAATATTTTTGACACCACCCACATTTTGAGCAAACTTAAAATTTTCAGAGCCGTTGGTGATGATATAATGAATGTCATTGTATTTCATAAAACTGGCAATCTCCTCATTGGATTTATTTTCTTCTAATAAAACGCTGATAACGACAAAATTGTCTTTATATTTTTCTTGTAAGTTATTAAGATGCGGAATTTCTGCTTTACACGGAGGGCACCATGTTGCAAAAAAATTGACCAAAACAACTTTATTTTCAAAGCCTGAAAAACTAAAACCTTTTTCCAAAGGTGTCACAATTATCTCTTTTCCATCAATACTTTGGAGGGTTACTTTTTCATTTTTTGTTGGTTGAGTAGTGCTGGAGCTTTTATCGTCAGATTTTTTACTCTCAGAAGAACAACCACTCCATAGGAGCACTAAGGTAGTCATGAAAATCGTGAACCAAGCGCGCATTTGCATCCTTTTTTTAATTGTAATAATAGTTTGTTAAAGGTATGATTATAGTAAAGTGAGGCTTAAAGTGACAACAATAGAAAAAATTAAGTTTAAAAATAAATCCGATTTTCGGGCATTTTCACACGCAAAGTTGCTCAAAACACATGGCGTTTATAAACGAAATAAGCTTATGAAAAAGGCAATATTGAAGACTGTTTTTTCTTTAAATCCGCGCTCCATTTTGTGTTATATACCACTGCATTTTGAAGTTGATATGAATCCGATTTTAAGTGTTTTACGTAAAAGGTACCGACTTTACGTGCCATTTATGGAAGGGTTTAGCTTTAAGATGGTAAAATTTAGATTGCCTTTAGAAGTAAAACGTTTTAATATTAAAGAGCCTAAACACTCTTTGGCAATGAAGCCGAAGATTGATGTAATGATAGTGCCCGTCATTGGGGTTGATGGTGCACTTAAAAGAATTGGGTTTGGCAAAGGGATGTACGATCGCTTTTTTGAATCGCTCAACGTCAAACCAACGATAATCTTTGTTCAACGTGAAATGTGTATGACAAACACACTTTTAGGCGAAGAACATGATATCGCAGCTGATATTTATTTGACCCCGCATCATATTATTATTCAAAGAGGACACCATGATCTTAGAATCGTTAGCGGTAGGCGCAGCGTTCACCACAGGCGCCGCAGGATTTTTCATCGCCAAGAAGATGGAAGCAGCCAATTATGAAATTCATGTTGCCCAAGCCAGGGCCAAAGCCAAAGCCATTGAGCATGAGGCAGAATTAATTTTAAGTAACAGCAACGTAAAAGTCAAAGAAGCAGAGCTTGAAGCGAAGCGCCGTTATGATGAAAAGACGTTAACGCTTAAGAAAGAGCACACCGATAAAGTGCTAGAGCTTGAGAAAAAAGAGCGTACGTATAAAGAAGAGCTTAAAAAAATTGAAAAAGAGCGTGAAGAGATTCAAGATATTCAAAACAATGCAAGTGCTATGTTTGATGAAGGAAAACAGCTCAAAGATGAGTATAGCCTAAAAGTCAAAGAAGCGTTGATGGTCCTTGAGCGCTCATCGGGTTTAACACAAAATGAAGCCAGAGATATCGTTTTAGCCAAAGTAGAAGAACAATCCCGTGCACAAATCGCGCATACGGTCAGACGTTTGGAAGAAGAAGCCAAACAAGATGCCAAGCGTCGAGTGAATTATATTTTAGCACAAGCCACGACGCGTTTTGCTGGGGAGTATGCAGCAGAGCGTTTAATTAATGTTGTGAATATCAAAGATGATGAGCTTAAAGGGCGTATTATTGGAAAAGAAGGGCGCAATATCAAAACCTTAGAGATGCTCTTAGGGGTTGATATTATTATTGATGACACACCCAATGCGATTATTTTGAGCAGCTTTAATCTTTATCGTAGGGCTATTGCTACCAAAGTCATCGAGCTTTTGGTTCAAGATGGTAGGATTCAGCCAGCACGCATTGAAGGTATCTATGAAAAGGTACGGGATGAATTTGACCAAAGCTTATTGGAAGAGGGTGAAAATATCATCATTGATTTGGGTATTACCAAGGTGCATCCTGAATTGGTTAAGTTGATTGGGCGGCTTAAATTTAGGGCCAGTTATGGTCAAAATGCTCTAGCTCACTCCTTGGAAGTGGCGCATTTGGCGGGCATTATTGCCGCAGAAACGGGAGGCGATGTTCTCTTAGCGCGTCGTGCTGGTATTTTACACGATATTGGTAAAGCACTGACCCATGAAACTGCTGGAAGTCATGTGGATTTGGGTGCTGAAGTGTGCCGAAGGTATAAAGAACATGATGTGGTCATCAATGCTATTTTTGCACACCATGGTCACGAAGAGCCAACTTCCGTAGAATCTGCTGCTGTATGTGCGGCAGACACACTCTCTGCTGCGCGCCCAGGAGCACGTCGTGAGGTGTTGGAGAGTTTCTTAAAACGTGTTCAAGATATCGAAGACATTGCTAAAAGTAAACCAGGTATCAAGCAAGTGTACGCCATTAACGCAGGACGTGAAGTGCGTGTTATCGCCAATGCCAAGCTTATTAATGACGATGAAGCGGTATTACTTGCCAAAGAAATTGCCAAAGAGATCGAAGATAAAGTTCAATACCCTGGTGAAATTAAAGTCAATGTTATTCGAGAAGTGCGCGCGATTGATTTTGCTCGCTAAGCCTTACATGTAGAGGATTTTCCTCTACATTCTTTCGTTCAATGGATCAACATGCCCAAGCATTACACCTTCCGTAAACTCTTTAACGAAGCATTAGCCTATAAAAAAGAGTTGATTTTAGCACACCTTATTGCTTTTGTGGCGGTTGTTGTTAGTATCCCCGTTCCTTTGTTAATGCCTATGTTGGTGGATGAAGTGCTTTTACAAAAGCCTCGGTGGATAGTTCCTTGGATGGATACACTTTTGGGTGGGCAGCAGAGCGCATTTGTCTATATTATCGTTATTTTACTCGTTGTATTAGTGCTACGTTTTTTATTTTTTATTTTTAATTACCTTCAAACAAAACTTTTTACCATTATTTCGAAAAATATTGCTTATACTCTTCGAGTAAATGTGTTAGAGCATCTCAGTCATGTGGCAATGAATGAGTTTGAATTTTTTGGTTCAGGGCGTGCGTCTTCGTTGATGGTAGTGGACGTTGAAACCATTGACAATTTTATAGGTATTTTTGTCAGTAGGCTTATCATTTCTATTTTTACTATCTTTGGAGTTGGAGCTGTTTTGTTGATGATTCATTGGCAATTAGGGCTTTTTATTCTTATCTTAAATCCTTTAGTTGTCATGCTTACAACCAATTTGGCCAAAAAAGTTTCACAGCTAAAAAAAGAGCAAAATAAAGCCTTTGAGCTGTTTCAAGATGCCCTTAGTGAAACGTTAGATATGTTTGTTCAGATTCGTTCCACCAATAAAGAGCGACTCTTTTTCGATAAAGTGGAGAGGCATGCATGGAGCATTAAAGAGTCTTCGATTTTGTTTGGATATAAAAGTGATGGTGCCAATCGACTCTCCTTTTTAGTCTTTTTATGTGGGTTTGAAATCTTCAGAGCGGCTAGTATTTTTGTGGTGGCGTATTCGGATTTGAGTATTGGTTCTATGTTGGCTATTTTTGGTTATTTGTGGGTGATGATGACGCCTATTCAAGATATTTTAAACATCCAATACACCTACCACAATGCCAAAAAAGCGATGGAGCGCATCAATGCCATTTTATCTCTTAAGTGCGAAGAGAGAGGTTTACATGTAAAGAATCCTTTTGCACAAGCACACACCAATGCCATTGAGGTGAAAAACCTCTCTTTTGGTTACGATGCCGATAAAATGATTTTGGACAATATCTCTATGCAGATACCCAAAGGATCTAAAATAGCTATCGTGGGTGTGAGTGGGAGTGGTAAAACAACCTTGGCGCATTTATTAGTAGGTTTGTATCCACGTTTAAAAGGAGAGATTTTATTTGATGGTATTTCTATCGATAAGATTGGCTTAGATGTGGTGAGAGAGCACCTTTTTTTAGTGCTTCAGCATCCACAACTTTTTAATGCAACGTTAGCTCAAAATTTGATGATAGATGATACGGTCTCTTATGCAGTCATTGAAAAAGCCTTGAAAATCGCACAATTAGATACCTTTGTGTCTCAGTTACCCGAAGGATTGAACACGCAAATTGGTAAGCAGGGTATTAAGCTTTCTGGTGGTCAGCGTCAACGGGTTTCTATTGCGCGCATGGTGCTTCAAAATTCCAATATTGTAGTATTTGATGAATCAACGTCAGCATTGGATGTGCATACAGAAGCTAAATTGTTTAATGATTTGGAAGAGTATTTGCTTGATAAAACAACGATTATTATTGCGCATCGTTTGAGCACGATTAAAAAAGCAGACTATATTTATGTATTGGATAAGGGTGTGATTGCTGAAGAGGGAACGCATGAAGCGTTAATGGGAAAAGAGGGACAATTTTTTAACTATGTAATACAAAACAGTAGGAGTAAAGAATGATAGAAAGAATAAAAAAACTTTTGATAGGTGTGATATTTTTTAGTAGTCTTGCGTATGCAGGAGCGGAAGAAAAATTATTGGATGCTTCCAATGCGATTAAAAGTATGCTAAGAGATTCGCAGGCGATTCCCTCGTCGGTATTTACAAAAGCTCAGGCCATTGCTGTTTTCCCTGGAACGCTTGAAATCAGCATGCTTTTGGGCGGGAAAACAGGCAATGGCGTCGTGGTTGTGCGTAAAGTTGATGGCTCATGGAGTTATCCATTTTTTGTCAATCTTGGCGGTGCAGGATTTGGATTGCAACTGGGTGTTGAAAAAAAAGATATTTTAATGGTCTTTTCAACCAAAGACAGTGTTAAAAAAATGATGGACAATAAAATGACTCTAGGTGTTGATGCCTCTGTTGCAGCAGGACCGGCTGGGGCGAGTGTTGGCAAAGGAACAGAGACTAATTTTCAAGCCGAAGTGTTTACGTACACCAAGACAGAAGGACTTTTTATTGGTTTTTCACTGGATGGCTCCGTCCTCAATCATGACTATGACCAAAATATTGAACTTTATGGCAATAATATCATGCCAGATCAGATTGTAGAATCAGATAGCTTGCTCTCTTCGTATGGTATCGAAGAGTTTTTAAAAGCAATTGCTATGCTCAAGCCTTAAAGGATTATTGTGGAAGATATTATTAATGCGTTGTTAGAATATGGGTATCTGATTTTGTTTGCGTATTCGTTTGGTGGCGGAATGGTTGCTATTGTTGCCGCAGGTGTTTTGTCCTATGCGGGGAAAATGGATTTGGGTACATCCATTGTTGTTGCCGCAATTGCAAATGTTCTTGGGAGTAGTTTTTTATTTTACATGGGACGCTACAACAAGCAAGCACTGATGCCTTACATCAAAGCACATCGTCGCAAGCTAGCACTTAGCCATGTTTTAATGAAAAAGTATGGCGATAAAATTATTTTTATTCAAAAGTTTATTTATGGTTTAAAAACACTCGTTCCGATGACCATTGGTGTAACAAAGTACTCTCAAACCAAATTTCATATTTTAAACACAATCAGTGCCATCGTTTGGGCAAGTGTACTTGGATTTGGAAGCTACACAGCGGGTGAGCTTTTAATGCAAATTGCCGCCTATTTTTCTGAAAATACGCTCATGGCACCTTTGATTTTACTCTCTATTTTAGTACTGATTTGGCTTTATTTTCAAAAAGCAACCCAAAAGAAGCGCTAAAGGCGCTTCTTAAAATCAGTTAAAATATTTTATTGCTTAATATCAACATTGTGTGTTCAAAACGACTCATAAACTCAGTGTAGGCTTTTCGAGATTCAGATAAGGAGCAGATTAAGCTTTTCATGGGGCACCTCTGTTGTAAAATTTTCATTATTGTAATAAAAATATAAAATATGCTACAATAATATTTCAAAATGAAATATTGGAGGGTAAAATGCCAGATATTTTAATGGTTTTTAACAGAGTAAAAGATATTCTCTCGCAAGAAGTGGGTGAGCGTAAAGTCTTTGACAAAGATGTGGCTGAAGCTTTGGGTATCAATCAACTCACTCTAGCAACGATGAAAAACCGCTCAAAAATTCCCTATAAAGAGATTTTGGAGTTTTGTGCCAAGCGAAAAATCTCTATTAATTGGCTGTTGTTTGACCAAGTGGTGGAGAGTCTACAAGCACAGACCGATAAATTTGCCCGCATTCATTACTTTAAAGATATCTATGCCTCTGCTGGTGGTGGTGCTTTAAATGAAGAAGAAGAGGGTGAAATGATGATCTTGGATGAAGAGTTGGTGCAAAAGTTAGGTGGTTTTGGATCGATTAAACATATACAAGCTATCAACGTTTTGGGTGATTCTATGGAACCAACACTCTGCAGTGGTGATGTGGTATTTGTTAATAGAGACCATCGAAATGCACACAAGGCAGGAATTTATATTGTCTCAACTCCAGCAGGTCTTTTTATCAAACGTTTGCACCTTCAAGCCAATGGCATGGTAGCTCTTGTTTCTGATAATGAATCGTATGCCCCAGAGGTGGTCAGTGCTGTAGATGTGGAAGTTGTTGGTAAAGTAGTCGGAAAGCTTTCGGCAAATATTTAAAGATGACATGTAAAGAGTTTTACTCTTTACATGTAAAGAAATTTTAGAGGCTCTCTTGGATTTCAATCGAGAGCATTTTGTCATTTTGTGCGATAGCATCGAGTGTTTTAAAGCTCTCCTTATCCTCTTTATCAATAGCACCAAAAACCGTATGCATGCCATCTAAATGAGGACAGTCCACAAAACAGATGAAGAATTGGCTTCCTCCTGTATTGGGACCTGCGTGTGCCATAGAGAGAACCCCTCGTTTATGTTTGCTTTTTTGTCCCTTACATTCGCATGCAATGTTCCAACCAGGACCTCCCGTACCTCTTCCACTAGGACATCCACCTTGTGCCATAAAGTTTTTAATCACACGGTGAAAGACAAGACCATTGTAAAATCCATCATTGGCAAGGGTTGCAAAGTTTGCCACAGCAATTGGGGTTTCTTCGGGATTTAATTTAATAACGATTTGCCCACCTTTTTCCATCGTAATGATGGCGTATTGAAAAGCATTGAGCTGTTCTTGTGTGTAGTCGTATGTTTTAAGTTTCATAATTCACCTTTTAAAAATTTTGCGCATTATAGCATAACCTATTTATCTGCTTTCAGTTTTTCCCAATATTTCTCATAAAGTTTCAGTGCTTCATCACCAAAATCAACTTGAAACTCAGAATTGACTAAATCTTCAGGAATAGGGTAGACAATGCGATTATTACGCACTTCTTTTGGGAGTAAATTGGGCGTTTTGATATTGGGAGAGGCGTAGCCCAACTCTTGTGAGACAACTTTAGAGACTTCGGGTCTTAAGAGGTAGTTGATAAACGTATGGGCATTTTCGATGTTTTTAGCATTTTTTGGAATTACAAGTGAGTCAACCCACAGTAAAACACCTTCTTTTGGGTAGACATATTTAATGTCAGGTGATTCTTCATTTGCCATAAAATTTTCGCCATTAAAATTCATTCCTGCAACCACTTCTTTGCTCAAATAGACCTGTTTGGGCGATTCGGAGTTAAAGACTTTGACATTAGGCATAAGGGTTTTTAGCTTCTCATATGCGGCTTCAATTTGCTTAGCATCCGTGGTATTGGCACTGTAGCCTAAACTTTTGAGAGTCATTCCAAAGACTTCTCGTAAATCATCGGTTAAAAGGAGTTTGTTTTTGTATTTTGCATCCCACAAATCACTCCAACCCTTTAGCGCTCCATCTCCAAGAAGTTTGGCATTGTAACTTATCCCCGTACTACCCCAAACATAAGGGATTGAATAGTCATTTTGTGGGTCAAAGGATTGGTTCAGCAAGGACGGATTTAAGGTGTCAAAATAGGTGAGTTTTTTACGATCAATTTTTTGCAATAAACCCTCTTTAGCCATTTTACTGACAAAGTAGGTAGAGGGTACGATGATGTCGTAAGCACTTTTGGTATCGGTTTTTATTTTAGCATACATGGCTTCATTGCTATCGTAGGTCGAGTATTTGACCTTGATGCCAGTCTCTTTTTGAAAGGACTTAAGTACGCTCTCGGGCATATACTCACTCCAGTTATACACATACAATACTTTTTCTGCGCCAAAAGCAAAAAGACACAGACCTAGTAAACTCCAAATGATTTTCATGAACGCTCCTTCAGTAAAAATTGGGATAATCCTACCATAATTATTGTAAAGAGAAACATCACGGCACAGAGGGCATTGATTTCTGGTTTTACCCCTAAACGTACCATGGAAAAGATTTTAACGGGCAGTATTTCGAACTCCACACCGCTAACAAAAAAACTGATAATCACATCGTCCAAGGAGAGGGTAAAGCTCAGTAAAAACCCAGCAATAACGGAGGGCATAATGGGTGGAAGAATGACTTTCCAAAAAGTTTGCCATCCGCTTGCCCCTAAGTCTTTTGCGGCTTCGATGATGCTGTGATCAAACCCTGAGAGACGACTGAGCACTGTGACAACAACAAAAGGAAGGCAAAACGTGATGTGGGCAATCAAGAGTGACATAAAGCCTAATGAAACACCCATGAGAACAAAGAGCATCAATAGTGCAATACCCATGACGATTTCGGGCGAGAGAATGAGAACATAGACTAGGGATTTCAAAAGGCGTTTTCCTTGAAAACGGTAGCGAAACAGTGCTACTGCTCCGATAGTTCCAAGCAGTGTTGCAATGCTTGCACTCAATGCTGCTATGGTTATGGAATTAAAAGCAGCATCCAATAAGGAGCTGTTTTCAAGTACTTTTTCATACCATTTCCACGTAAAACCACTCCAAGAAACAGAGTATTTGGATTGGTTAAACGAGTAGAGAATCAAAATAAAAATCGGCAGGTACAAAAAGAGGTAGATAGCCCCCAAATAAAGACGTTTAAAAAAGTGCATCATCATCCTTTTTCGAGCCAAAACGTCCCACTTTAGTATAAAGATAAATCAGCGCCAGCATGATGGTGGTAAGCGCAACACTTGCAACACTTCCAAACGGCCAATCTCTGAAGGTTAAAAATTGGTTACGGATAAAATTCCCCACAATCAAATCTTTAGCACCTCCCAACAAATCAGGAATGAAAAACATTCCCATGGAGGGTAAAAAGACCAAAATAACTCCTGCAACGATACCAGGACTTATGAGCGGTAAAACGATTTTAATGCTAAGCCAAAAGCTGTTGGCACCCAAGTCGCGTGCAGCTTCGATATAACGATGATCGAGTTTTTCAAACGAAGCATAGATGGGTAAAATCATAAATGGCAAAAGCGTATAGACCATACCGATCATCACGGCGTGTTGCGTGTACAAAATGTTTAAAGGCTCATTAATGACCCCCAAAAAGAGCAAAACAGTGTTTAAAACACCTTCTGTTTTTAAGATAGCGATTAATGCATACGTGCGCACCAAAGAACTTGTCCAAAAAGGAATAATCATCAACAACAGCCCTAGTGATTTAAGTTGACCTTTGAGTGTTGAAAGAAAATAAGCAAAAGGAAGGGCAAAAATCAGTGTCAAAACACTGGTCAATACAGAGAGTTTTAAAGAGCTTGTAAAAATGGAACCATACAGTGGGTCAATAATCTTTTGATAACTTTGTAATGAAAACTCCCATACCAAAAAGCTCTCTTCGCCTTTCGTTAAAAAGCTTGCACAAAAAACCAGTGCAAAAGGAACCAACGCAAACAGTCCTAGCCATATTCCAAACAGACCAATCGATGTTTTGCCAAAAGCTCCGATAGATTTATGCTTCAAGAATCACTTCCCATCCTTCATTCCAGTACAGATATAAGATCTCACCTTCTTGATACGAAAGTGCATCAGAATCTTCATTATAAAATTCACTGACATTGAGTAGTTCACCTTGTGTGGTTTCAATCACCAAATCAATCGTGACACCTTTATAGATAATTTGGTGCAATTTCCCTTCAAGGTAGGTTTTTGAAGGTACGTCCTCAAGGCGTCTTTCGACTCTAAAATCTTCAGGACGTACGACGAGAACAAGCTCTTTGGCGTATTGTTTCGGAAGAGGTTTTTTTAACATCAACTTTTTTTGCAAAAGCTCAAGATGGAGCATGGTATCGTCTTGGTCTAAGAGTGTGGCTTTGAATTGATTGGTTTGCCCAATAAAATCAGCCACAAAGAGGTTGCGTGGATTTTCATAAATCTCTTTAGGGGTGCCTATTTGCTCGATTTTTCCATGGTTCATTACCACAATACGATCAGACATCGAAAGTGCTTCTTCTTGGTCATGCGTCACAAAAATAAAGGTAATACCAAGGGAGCGTTGAAGCTCTTTTAGTTCGATTTGCATCGCTTTTCGTAGTTTATAATCTAAGGCACTCAGTGGTTCATCGAGTAAAAGAAGTTCAGGCTTATTGACAATAGCACGCGCAATGGCGACACGTTGTTGTTGTCCTCCACTAAGCTCCTTTGGCATTTTTGAAATAAATGAAGAGAGTTTCACAATACTTAAAATGCGGTTCACTTCGTCTTTAATTTGCTCTTTAGGAAGCCCTTTCATACGCAAGCCAAACGCGACATTGTCAAATACATTCATGTGTGGGAAGAGTGCATAACTTTGAAAAATAGTATTGATAGCTCGTTTGTGTGGAGGAATATGGTTAAGTGCGGTTTGCCTTAAGAAAAGATTTCCTTCTTCAATATCTTCAAAACCCCCTAAAATACGTAACAAGGTTGTTTTTCCACATCCACTAGGTCCAAGTAGGGTGATAAATTCACCATCATATATAGAAAGATTGATATCAAAAAGCACACGCTGATGACCATAAGACTTACTCACATTTTCAATTCGAACCAATACGTCATTCACACCGCAATCCTTACATGTAAAGAAATAATTGTATCACAGTTTGTATGCAGAATGATTACAATGATTTGCCAATTCATTATCTATTCTTAGGTGCTGTAACGTATAAAAGTCTACTTAAAAGTATATTGTAAATGGATTAAACTGATATACCTTTAATAGTTTTATATTGGGACAACATTAATTCAACATCTTTTTTTAGCTTGCCAGATGGTACTTTTCTTCAACTTATTTGTCCGCATAATGCGTTTAACATTGCCTATTTGGATGCTAAGCTCTATAATAAAATTTTTACAGATACAAAAACACCTACGACATGGATCTATAAAACCATAAAAATTATTTGCCAAAAGTAAAAAAGGAGATACGGATAAAATTGCACATGCTTCACCAGTAAAGAGTGAGATCTCTCGCATTTTACTGGTGTACCATCCGTTTTTTTCACTAATGAGCAAAGTATAAATATGGCATGTGATAACAGTACATAGTTTTAAAAATTAGCTACATTTGGAGCCACTCTCTTTTCACTCACACAAATCTTTGCTATAATCGGAAGAAATAATCACAAAGAAGCACCGTGAGACTGATTCATTTTTCGGACACGCATTTAGGCTTTAACGATTTAGATATGCTCCCGCACGAAAGTATTTGCTTGTGCAATTCAAAACCTCTCACTTATGCGATATATTTTACTCACCTTAAAACTATACTCTTGGGACATTTTTTACTGTTTTTCATGGTTATTTTAAAAATATTTAATGAAGTCTTCGGAAGCCAAGATGAAAACAGACGCATGGAAATATTAGAAGCATTTCATACCATAAAAGAACCGTATAGACAGATATTTTTGATAAGTCATGAGATGGAGATAAAAGAGATGTTTGAGAGGGTTGTGGAGTTGTAAAAAAATTAAAGGAATAAGTATGAGTACTAATGAAATTTTAAAATATTTAGAAAAAAATGAAGAGAGACTATTTGTAATACATTATTCATGTGAAAATTTAAATGATAATAATCAAAACTACTCCCCGAGAATTACATCAATTGCAGTTATTCATTTAAAAAGTTACACAACACATAGTTTTTCATTGCACTTAATTGCAGAAGAATTGGATATAAAACGAGATGACATAACATCTAAATATAACGATATTGAAAAGCAAATGCTTGAAAAGTTTTATGATTTTGTAAAAAATCTTCAAAATCCACTATGGCTTCATTGGAATATGTCAAATATTAACTTTGGTTTTGAAGCAATTGCTCATAGATATAAAGTTTTGACAAAAAAAGATGCACCAACGATTCAGGATACAAGTAAATATAATCTTTCTTGGATGATTTTACAAATATATGGAAAAGATTGTGTTGACAATCCGAGAATGCCTAACTTAATGGACTTGAATGGTGGACGACCTCGTGATGTTTTATTAGGTGAAGATGAAGTAAAAGCTTTTCAAAATCAAGAATATATAAAACTTCATAAATCAACTATGAGCAAAGCAAATTGGTTTGAGTCTATGTATTATAAGCTGCAAAAACGAAAAATAAAAACTACGCGAACAAATTGGATGAATCGATTAAATACTTTTTTAGAGCATCCCTATATTAAACTAGTAGGTTTTTTTGCTGTTTTATTTACAGTTATTCAATTTTGCATCTATATTATTGAAAAGGTAAGTAAATGAAAAATGTTAGGATTAAAGAGTTTGAAGATTTTTATGGAATTACTATTCCTTCGGATTTTGAAAATGGCGAAAAAGTAGTTGAATTATTTTTAGAACTATCTTCTAAACTAAATATGGCAATGGGCGAATTAAAAGAAGATGATTTTCATCAGTTTCCTACAATTGGTATAGTGTACCAATTAATTAATAGGATTCAGGAGCAACTACAAGGAGCATTCATCAATATTTGTACAAAAAATCATGCTTCATCAGAAATACTCTCAAGAACTGCTATAGAATCAGCTGTTAATGTACTTTATTTTTTCAAAGACGATACGGAGAGTAAAGTGTTTGCATGGCTCAAAAAATATATCGAAGAAGATAAGCAGCATATTCAAGATTGGGAGCAGTCATTGAAAACTTTAGATAAACAACAAATTCATGCTCCCAAAATAGCAGTACGACAAAGTTTAAATTTAGAAAAAGAATCTTTCGTAAATCAATATATTGATGAAGTTAAAAAAGTTTTGAGTATAGATGATAGTGTACGATTACCACAAAAAATTTTAAAAAAATTTCAAGAGGTTGGAGAAGAGACAACTTATCATACTGTTTATACAAGACTGAGTGCAATGACACACTTAAATGCTGAAGATACGATTTCTTATATGATGGCTAAAGTGTATTTTGATAAAGAGAAGCAAATACAAATGGGTTTAGAACATTGCGCATTTAGTGAGTATATGTGTTTTTATGCAGTATTGTTTTATGCAAATACTATAGAGAAATTTTTAATGAAATATGCTCAATTTCAAGATGCAAAAATTGAAAGTTTAAGAGAAAAAATTTTGTCAATTATGAATGATATGGGTAAAAAATGGAACTGGTGATAACGAGGGTAGGCAATTTAAATAATCTTAATTCTGATACCAGTGCCAAAGCACGATTTGAGGAAAATAGGAAAAGGTGACAGGCTACTTTTTTATTCTTACATGTAAAAAACGATGGGCTTTAGCGTGGAGGTTGTTGTATTGCAAAGTATTTCAAATGGAAATTCTTTTAAAACAATTGAGCGATGAATGGTAAAATAGTTATTAAAAAGCAGGAAAGCTAAAACAGATGTATAAACTCATAAGAAACTCGACTGCTGAATTTTTGATATTTACCGCACAAAGTGGTGAAAATAGCATCGAAGTAAAAGTTTTTGAAGAGTCAGTTTGGCTTACTCAAACGATGATAGCTCAGCTTTTTGATGTTCAAAGACCAGCGGTAACAAAGCACTTAAAAAATATTTTTGAAAGTTATGAGTTAGATGAAGATTTAGTTAGTTCCATTTTGGAACATACTGCCAATGATGGGAAAACATACAACACAAAATACTATAACTTAGATGCCATCATCTCCGTAGGGTATAGAGTAAACTCCAAAAAAGCGACACAGTTCAGGCAGTGGGCGACAAGCGTACTGAAAGAGTTTGCTATCAAAGGGTTTGTACTTGATAAAAAACGACTTGAAAACGGTTCATTTTTAGGACAAAACTACTTCGATAAACTCTTGGAAGAGATACGAGAGATACGCCTTAGTGAGCGGATGTTTTATCAGAAGATTACAGACATATATGCGACTAGTGTAGATTACCATAAAGACGATGAGACAACCAAAATATTTTTTGCCAAGGTGCAGAACAAACTTCATTTTGCTATTCACGGTCATACGGCAGCGGAACTTATTTATAATAGAGCAGATAGTAAGAATGAGCACATGGGGCTAACTTCTTGGGATAATGCGCCCAGTGGAAAGGTACTTAAATCTGATGTCACCGTAGCAAAAAATTATCTTTCAAAAGAAGAACTTGACTCCCTTGGGCGAATCGTCAATGCTTTTTTAGACCTTGCAGAAAGTAGAGCCAAGAGAAAGATACCCATGAGCATGGAAGATTGGGCTAAAAGACTCGATGCCTTTTTGGAGTTTGATGATAGAGAGATTTTGCACGATGCAGGGCAAATCACTAAAAAGATAGCAGATGAAAAAGCTTTGAGCGAATTTGAAAAATACCGTGTCGTTCAAGATAGACTTTTTAGGAGTGATTTTGACAAACTGTTGTTAGAAGTGGACAATAAATAACATGACCCTCTCCAAATCCCTCTACACCAGAGCCATTCAATGCCCAAAATCCCTCTGGCTGAAAAAGTACAAACCAGAGGAATTGAGCCCACCTGATGCCAGTGCCAAAGCACGGTTTGAGACGGGTAACATCGTGGGGGATTTGGCGTGTGAGCTGTTTCCCAATGGGCGTGAGATACCTTTTGATGCGCACGATTTTAAAAGCATGGCGAGATTGACCCAAGCGTATCTTGATGAGGGTGTGGAAAACATATACGAGGCGACATTTATACATGATGGTATCGTGGTGATGGTGGACATCTTGTGCCAAACGCCTCTTGGCTTAGAGCTGTATGAAGTGAAGAGTTCTACCGATGTGAAGCCTATCTATCTACATGATGTTTCCATTCAGCTGTATGTTTTAGAAGCTCTTGGGTTTAAGGTTGGGGCGTGTCATGTGGTGCATATCAACTCAGGTTATGTGCGAGAAGAAGTGTTGGAGCTTGAAAAGCTTTTTGTGGTGGTCGATGTCACAGGTGAAGTGCGAGAGTTGCAAGGAGCAATTCCTGCGAGGATTGAAGCGTTTGAGGCGTATCTGGACGATAAGTTTCATGAACCAAATATCGACATCGGAAAACAATGTAATGACCCTTATGTTTGTGATGCAAAGGCGTATTGTTGGAAAGTTCAGCGAAATATCCCAGAGTACAGCATCTTTAACATCTTCAACCTTGGCAGTAAAAAACAACAAGAGCTTTATGCCCAAAATATCGTAGCGATTGAAGCTATACCCGAAGACTTTGCGATGACACCCATCCAATGGCAAAAGGTCGATAACTGGAAAAAGCAACAGACTTTCATCGACCATGAGGCAATCGCCGAGTTTTTAGAAACACTCACGTATCCCATCTATCATCTTGACTTTGAGACCTTTCAACAAGCCGTACCGCAGTGGAGCGGTGTCAGCCCTTACAAACAGATACCGTTTCAATACTCTTTACATGTAGAACACCGTGATAGCACTTTGGAGCATAAAGCATTTTTAGCAGAGGCAGGAAGTGACCCAAGACGTGCTTTAGCTGAAAAACTGGTCAAAGACATACCTTTACATGTAAACATTTTGACATACAATATGAGCTTTGAAAAAGGCGTTATCGTCTCACTCGCCGAGCTGTTTCCAGACTTGTCAACTAAGCTTATGCACCTACACGACAACATCAAAGATTTGATGCTTCCGTTCCAAAAAGGACACTACGTCACCCCAACCATGCAAGGCAGTTACTCTATCAAATATGTTCTTCCTGCACTTGTTCCTGAGATGGAATTAGCCTATAAAAAACTAGAGGGCATCCAAAATGGTGGTGATGCCATGAACGCCTTTGCGTCTTTACATGTAAAGAGTTTAGACGAGCAAAGTGTGGTGAGAGAGCAGCTGTTGAAGTATTGTGAATTGGATACTTTGGCGATGGTGAAGGTGTTGGGGAAATTGAAGGAGGTAATTAGTGATAGATAAACTGCTCTTTATGGATATCGAAGCGACAAATGCAGGGCAAATTATGGAACTGGGTTTGGTTCTTGGTGCAAGAGAACTCAAAACAAGCTCGATTCAAGAAGCGCGTGATTTTATTCAAATTGCTAAACCCTCTTATCTTGTTGGACATAATTTTGTTGCATTTGATAAAAAGCTTCTGGAGCAAACTTCTATCAATGCATTACTTCAAGAGATGATTTTTATCGATACACTTTTAGTTTCTATGCTTCTTTTTAACGAAAAAACATTTCATAGTTTGCCAAAAAACTATAAAACAGAAGATAACTTTTTAAATGATCCCATTAAAGATGCGCAACTCTCACGTGATTTACTGAGTAAGTGTATTGAAAAGTTTAAAACACTTCCTTTGCTCCAGTGCAATGTGCTATATTCACTATTAAAAGAAATAGAGGGATTTACAGGCTTTTTTGAGTTAATTTTCACAGAAAAATCTATGGAACTTTTGGAGCCTTCGCTTTTACTGCACACCATTAAAGAGAACTTTTCATCGATTATCAAACATTATGACAAATTAGAAGAAGCACTTGTTTTGCATAAAGTCGAGTTAGCTTTTATATTGGCTATTCGTATGCCAGAGCTTGAAGTAAACACTCAACCACCAAAAGTTTTATATGACAATCCCCATATCACGCAGTTACAAGAGCAATTATGTTTTGATTATTCTCAATCTGTCGAGACTTTAGAGAGTTTTGCCAAAGAAGTGTTTGGATTTAAAGTATTTAGAGATTTTAAAAGGCAAGATGCTACATTAGAGACAGGATGGATGCTTTCTCAGCGTGAGATCATCGAAGCAGCTTTACGAAAAGAGTCTTTTTTGGCGGTACTTCCAACAGGTGGTGGTAAAACATTTACATTTTGGTTGCCAGCTATTATGAGGGCAAAAGCACTTAAAACACTCACTGTTGTTATATCGCCATTGCAAGCGTTAATCAAAGATCATATCGATAGTTTTCATGAAAAAGTTGCCAACTTTAAAGCGGTTGCTTTGAGTGGATACCTTAGTCCATTGGAACGGGCTGATGCCATTGAAAAAGTTATTAATGGCGAAGCGGATATTCTTTATCTGGCTCCTGAAAGCTTGCGGTCTCACACGATTTTCAACATGCTTAAAAATCGTGTCATTGATCGATTTGTTATCGATGAAGCACACTGTCTTTCAACATGGGGAAATGATTTTAGGCATGATTATTTTTATATCGGTGCTTTTATTCAAGAGTTATTAGATGCTAAACCTTTTCAAAATGAAATTCCCATTTCTTGTTTTACGGCAACGGCTAAGCCTAAAGTGGTTGATGATATTGTTGAATATATAGAAACATCTTTACATGTAAAGATGAATCGTCACATCGCAATTCCAACTCGAACGAATCTTGATTATAGTGGTGTCGAGGTTGAAAATGGCAAAGAAAAATATACACGACTCCTTGAAATAATAAATTCACAAAAGGGTGCAACACTTATCTATATTCCCTCATCGACTAAAAAATGTGATGAGATAGCAAATCAATTGGCTCAAGATACAGGCAAACATGTTCGCTCCTTTCACGCTAAGCTAGAATCCGATGTGAAAATGCAAATTCTCAAAGAGTTTATTGATGATTTGATTGATATTGTTGTTGCAACAACTGCTTTTGGAATGGGTGTTGATAAGTCAAATATTCACAATGTTATCCATTATGAGATCTCAGAATCACTGGAAAATTATGCGCAAGAAGCAGGGCGTGGGGCAAGGGATGAAAATCTTCGAGCATTTTGTCCTTTGCTTTTTGATGAAAGCGACCTTGATAAACACTTTGCTGTACTCAATAGTTCAAAGATTAATGCAGATGAAGTGAATGCTGTTTTTCGTATTATCAAGCAAGACAATCGCAATCCCGTGACCCTTACAACACGAGAAATTGCTTCATTTGCTGGCTGGGACACCGAAGATAATCATAATGCCTATGATGCCAAAGTCAAAACGGCTCTTTTGGAGTTAGAGCGAGAAGAGTACCTTGCTCGTTCACGCAATAAAATGCGTTTTTATGCAGATGCTGTTGCCAAAAATGCGTTTGATTTACTGGATAAAGAAGTCAAGAAAAATACAATAGGTAATGAAGAAAGTGTAAGGTTATTTAGAGTTTTACATGGTATCGTTGGCAATGGTAAAACAGAAACGGTTGAAGTAGATGAACTCTCTGATATGCTGGGATATTCTCATGAGCTTATTGCTCAGGATATTTTCAAGCTTAAAGAGATGGGAATTGTCTCTGATGCTAAAGATTTAACACTTAGCTTTTCGTTGCAAAATGCTAAAAATTATACGCAAGTCATAAAAATAGAAAATATGTTGCATGCATATCTTTTAAAGCATTATGGACAAACGCTTCAAATGAGTGAGCTGAATGAACGCTTATTGGAAAGTGGCATAGTGGAGGGAAAAACTCAAAATTTTATTCCTATGATTAAGATTTTGTTAAAAAGCTGGAAAAATAGGGAACATCGATTCAAGTTTCATAGAATTGATCGACAGAAAGATATGTGGTATTTTGAATTTATTAATGCGCCTGAGCTAAAAGGGGCAATTAATACTAAGCAAAAAGTTGCTTCTCAATTGATTGAATATTTTGCAGAAGTAGCAACATCACACAAAGAGACAGAAAAAGTGACTATCGAATTTTCAATGTTAGAATTACAAAAAAGATTGGGTACGAAAGATTTGACACTGATTGATAGAGCGTTATTGCATTTACATGAATTAAAAATGATTGAGTTAGGGCGAGGAAGATTTATCTATTATGCGCCTATGACGATTGAAAAAAAAGAAAAAATGCTTGTGCAAAATAAACGCTACACCAAAACAGAATATAAAATGAGGCTAGAACCGTACTATCAGCGGAAAATGGAGTCTATTCATATTGCAGGTGAGTATTCTTCTCGCTTAGTTAAAGATACAAATAGAGCACAAGTTTTTATGAAAGACTACTTTACCCTCTCTTATGATGGGTTTTTACGCAAATATCAAGAACTCAAAGAAAAATTTAAAAGACCTATGACCGAGCATCGTTATAGAAAAATATTTAAAGAACTCTCTCCTGAGCAACAAAAAGTGATTGAAGATAAAGAATCACAGGCTATGATGATTTTAGCAGGACCTGGAAGTGGAAAAACAAAAGTTTTAGTGCATAAAATTGCTTCCTTGATTTTACAAGAAGATATCAAAGCTGATCAGTTTTTGATGCTTACCTATTCACGAACGGCCATGCTTGAGTTTAAGTCACGCTTGTTTGGGCTTATTGGGCAGTTAGCCTATGATGTGGATATTTTTACATTTCATGGATATGCGCTTCAGCTGGTTGGTAGAAAAGTTGAAAGTAAAAAAATTAAGGGTGAAAAAGATGAGCTCCTTAAAAGTATAGTAGCTCAAGCTGCACAATACATAGCAGACGGTATTGTTGAACTTCCCTTTAAAACGGTTATTGTATTGGATGAGTACCAAGATATTAATGCTGATGGGTTTGCACTTGTAAAAGCAATAGCAAATGCTCATGAAAATAAAAAGAGAGTCATTGCCGTAGGTGATGATGACCAGTGCATTCTTAAAAGTGTGAATGGAGCAGATGTTGGATTTATCAAAAAATTTGAAGAAGTTTTTGGTGTTGATGAAGAAGGGAATAAATCCTATGCACAATATGAATTGCTAACAAATTTTAGAAGTCAAAATGCCATAGTAGGCTATACCAATGCTTTTGCGCATACTATTAGCAATCGCTATAAACAACATGACCTTCAGGTTCATTCGACACTATCAGGTGAAGTTACTATTCTTCAATGCCAATCAAAATATTTGCAACAACCTGCACTATTGCAAGTCAAAGAGCATCTTTATCAGGGCGATACAATAGCGATTTTAGCGCATAGTAATGATGAAGTAGCAGATATATTTGCACTTTTATTAGATGAGGGTATCCCTGCCACATACCTTCTTGACAATGAAGGATTTAGCCTTCGCAATCTTGTTGAACTAGTGGCTCTCAATGCGTATTTAGAAGAAAAAACAGTAGATGAAAATACGCTGTGGGAAGTATACGCTCATATCAAGGCTCGTTTTGAGGCATCTAAAAATCTATCATTGGTGTACCATGTCATTAAAGGCTTTATCGATGAGCACGAAATGTATACACGCTCTTTTTGGGAAAGCTATCTTGAAGATATATCTTCTGAGCAGTTTATAAGACATGGAAAAAAAGTTGTCGTTTCCACTATCCATAAAGCTAAAGGAAAAGAGTTTGATACGGTTATTATGATTGCTCATTCTCAAAAGTTGAGTGATGAAGAAAAAAGGCTTTTTTATGTTGGCATGACAAGGGCAAAAAAACATTTGCTTATTGTAACGGATAGTACATTTTTCACAATATATGGAAAAGATTTTTCAACAATTGTTTATAATAATTCAGAGTATAAAGAGCCTAATCGCAAAATTTTTATGATGGATTTGCACGATTTAGTTCTTGGCTTTGACGGTGGTCATGACATTCAAGGCATAGACCTTATTGCAGGAACATTTGCGTATATCGCAAAAAATGAAGCAAATACAGATGAGCCTTATTACATTATGCAAGATGACCTTATGATCGCAAAGCTATCAAAATCGATGTTTCAGAAAATAAAATGTGATGAAGCAAAAGGCTATCATATAGCCAATGTACAAATTGAAAATGTTGTTTTTTGGAGAGATTCCAAAACAGAAAAAGTGAGAAATGAACCGTTATGCAGAATTGTTTTAGAGAAGTACTCGGTCTAATTTTTTCAATAAATAGACCACATTAACAGTTTTAAGAGTGTTTATTGTTGTGGGGTCATTCCAGATAGGGTGTTGGGGAAGTTGAAAGAAATTGCATATACTGATACATTTAGATAAAAAATGAGTTGTTTGAGTTTAAGATAAAAGGAGCTGTAAGATGAAAAAAGAGCATGATAAAATTGGAAAAAGGCTAGGAATAATCATTACAAAACTAAACAATGGAGAAAGATTTACTGCAGAAGAGTTAGCAGAAGAGTTTAATGTAAATATCAGAACTATTCAAAGGGATCTAAAGGATAGGTTATCTTACATTCCTTTGCAAAAAGAACAAAATTGCTATTTTTTAAGTAGGCATGCTCTTGGAAAGTTGAGCTACAAAGATATTCAAAACTTCGCTCATTTAAGTGGTATTAGCTCATTGTATCCATCTTTAGACCATACCTTTATAAGTGATTTACTTGAGCTTAAATTTAATAGCTTATATATGGTTAAAAATAATAACTTTGAAAATATTTCAGATAAAAAAGAGTTATTTGAGCAATTATCTGGAGCAATTACGAGACAATCACCCGTTCATTTTATTTACAATGACAAACAAAGAAGTGCCAACCCATACAAGCTTATAAACAACAATGGTATCTGGTATCTTTTGGCAGATGAAAATGGAGACCTAAAGACTTTTACTTTTTCCAAAATAAAGCAACTCAAATGGGATTTTCAAATTCATTTTTCACCTAAAAATGAATTTTTAAAGCAGATAGAAAATAACGAATCAAGCTGGTTTTCAAAAGAACTGATAGAAGTTGTCCTTGAAGTAGAAAATATTGCCAAAGAGTATTTTTTTAGAAAAGAGACACTTCCAAATAAAAAGATTTTAGAACAAGATGAACATAAGCTCATTATTTCTACTCAAATAGCTTATGATGATGAGATTATACACTTGGTAAAATATTGGATTCCATACATAAAAATCGTATCTCCGCTTTATTTGCAAGAAAAATTATCAAATATGTTAGAAAGTTACCTCAAAACGACACAACCTGTCGACGAGTAATGTTAAATTTTTAAAAATTAAACATTAGGAGATCAAAATGGTACCTTATATTATAGGTGGGATAGCACTAGCTGCAACAGGTTATGGAGTAAAAAAATTTCTCGAGGATGATGACAATCAAGATAAAGTAACAGATGCTCTAATGAGAGGTTATGAAAAAATTGATGAGTTTGAGAAAAAAGGCTATAAGTTTTTTGATGACTTAGAAAAAAAAGTAGATGAATATTTTGGACCAGACGAGAAACAACATCAAGGCAAGAGCGATAACCACTATATACTTCCTGCACTTCAAGAGTATGTAGAAAAATTTGAAGAAGCTACAAACAAGCTATATAATAGCAGCTTAGTGGATTTGCAAACAGCATTTCATGAGATAAAAAATTTAAAAAGAGATTTGCATTTACCCTCTTTGTCATCGACAGGAAGAAAATATAATTTTGCAAGCATGAGTGATGATATAAAAGCATCTTTTGAGAGCTATACAGCTACACTATTAAATATAAAAGAGCATATAGATGTGGAGCTGGATAAGCTTGATGAGATACTTTTAAAATCAAATGATTATAATTCTTACAGCGATGAAGAAAAAGAATTTGTTCAAGAACTTATCAATATTCAAACAACTATTGATAAAGTAACACAATCTAAAATGACTTTTGATAGAGAAAATTTTACAAGAGAAGTAAAAAGAGCGTTTAAGAAGTTAGAAAATATTCTAAAAGAGGGAGTATAAATGTTTTTAAGTAGACTTGAGGAAAAAGAAAAAATTACATTCTTAGAACTTGCACATTATGTTGCAAGAAAAGATAATCATTTTTCTATATCGGAAAAAGACATAATTAATAATTATTGCATGGAAATGCAAATCAGTAATATAGATTTCGATTTTGAAAAATTTGATATATACGATACATTAGGGAAAATAAAAAATAAGAAAAGCCAGAAAATTGTTTTGCTGGAAATTATGGCATTAATATATTCAGATAATTTCTTACATGAAGAAGAAAGAAGAGTATTAGAAAAAATACTTGAAGAATTTAACTTAAATTATCATTTAGCAACAGTTTATGGTGAATGGGCTAAAGCTATTTTATCTTTATATATTCAAGGCAATGCTCTTATAGAAATATAAAGGATAATAAATGTCTGAGCTTATATGTAAATATCTATCAAATACAGAATTGGCTACTTTAAGAATTTTAAAGCAATCCATATCAAATAAACTTGTAAATTTAACCTGTATAGGACTTTATAATCATGGGAAAAGTTCGTTACTGAATGTGCTAATTGAAGATTTTAAAGATAGTACTTTTAAAACAGCGGATATACGAGAAACTACTACGAGTTTATCATTTGAGCATGATGGGATTAATTATATAGATACACCTGGATTAAATGCTAAAGAACACGATGATAAAAGAGTATTTGATTCAATTAAAGAATCTGATATAAATCTTTTTGTTCATACGGTTACAACAGGAGAATTTATAGAAAAAGAAATAGAATTTTTACATAAGATAAAAAATAATTGGCAAAATCCTGAAGAATTTATCTATCGAACGATTTTTGTTTTATCAAGAATTGACAAAGCTAACAATAATGAAGATATAAACAATACTATTAACAAAATGCAGTTGCAAATTAATGAGATTTTTGGTTTTGAAGCTCTCATTATTCCTGCTTCAGCAAAAAGGTATTGCCAAGGTATTAATGAAGGAAAATATATTTTAAGGACAAAAAGCAATGTAGAATCACTTAAAACTTCTATAAATAAATTAAAAGAAAAGTATTTAGATTCTATATTAGAAACAAGAAAGTTTAGACTGAAAAATACTTACGATGGACTAATAGCAAAATATGAAGCCAAAAGACAAGACAAACTTTTTGAACTTTCAAAACAAAAACAAGCCCAAGAAAAGTTTTTGACAAGTCTTCATCAAGATATCAATCAGATAGAATCAACTTTAGAAAAAATGTATGATCGGTTGGGAGAATAATATGTTTGGATTTTTAGCTGCTTTTGGACCTATTGGAATCACAGCAGCAGTTGTCGGGACTGTCGGGGCTGTTGTGTATAACTATATGAAAGATGATGAAGGTGAAAGTGTCGATACAAAACAAAATGCAATAACAAATCATCGCTATAAAAAAAATACAAGTATGCAACAGGGTATTGAAAATTTCAAACAGATGGAAAAGAAGAGAATAAAAAATAAGTATAGTATTGACATAGAATTTGTTACTAATGATCAAAAAAAGCAAACTAAATTTGGAATAATTCAAGCAGTTTTAAAAGATAAACCCATTCAAACTTCTGTGGTAACTACTTCATACATCGTACAAATGGTCTTATCAAAAAATAATAAAAACAAAATCATAATTCTTGATAACACATCAGATGAAAATTTTGATTTTATGACTAAACTAGAAAGTGAAATTACTGAATTAGATAATTTGGTAAACAAATTAAAGGAGTTTAAAAATGAATCAAATATCTAAGCTAGAACTTTTTTATAAATCTTTAAAAGATATATCAATCATAAACAATTCACTCGATCAAAAAAGAGAGTTACTTAAAAGTTGTGTTTGTAGCTTCAATGAGAATATTCAAAATATTAGAATTGATGAAAATATACAAAAACAAAATGAACAAATGGCAAACTTACTTTATGAAACAATAAATATCATTAAAAATTCAGCTAATAACTGGATACAAAATTTTGAAGAGATGATACAAAGAGAAAAGTTCAGAAGTGATTTAGCAAATTATTTCATTATCATTATTTTTGGTAAAGTAAAAGCTGGGAAAAGTTCACTAGGAAATTTTATAGCTAGTCATAAATTAGAATCCCAAAAAGTTGAATTTTTTAAATACGATGAAGCGGGCAAAAAACAACCCATTAAAAAACTTGAAGAAATTGAAGCAGATTCATTTGCTACAAATAATTTGGAATGTACTGTTGAAATTCAAGGATTTAAACTTGATGGCATGGCATGGATTGACACACCAGGGCTTGGTTCGATGGTTAAGGAAAATGGTGATTTAGCCAAGGAATATATACTAGCTGCTGATTATGTTATCTATCCAACATCATCCGATAGCCCATTGCAACTTGATGAACAAGAACAATTGAAAGAATTATTTGAGCAAAATAAAAAAGTAACTATATGTATTACAAAATCTGATGAAAAAGAGGAAGATGAATGTGAATGTGGTTCTGAAGACGGTTGTGAGAATTGTAACGAGGGTATAATTTATTTATTAAAAAACAAATCAACTACAAATAGACAAATGCAAGAAGCTTTTGTTAAAGATGAAATACAAAAGTTTGTTTCAAGGGATAAAGAAACTATTTTAGGAGATATATTTTCTATTTCTACACATACTGCTAAAAAAGGTATTGATGATAACAACAACGAACTTTTTGAAAATAGCAACATCCCGAAATTTTATGAACTAATAACTGATATTGTAAAAGAGAAGGCTTTAAAACTTAAAGAAGACACACCTTATGACGGATTAAAATCATTTATTGATTTTAATATTATTGGGAGTGATTCAATTGCTCAAAATAGTTCTATCAAGAATATAAAAAATTCAATGAATACATTAGAAGATACTATAAAAGAAAGTTTAGAAAGATTTGAGGTGTTAAAAGAGAATGCAAATAATGATTTGGAATTTGAGATAGAAAACATTATTGCCAACTATGCTTCAAAAGTTGATAAGGATAATTCAAAAGAGATTTTTTTTAAAATTGATGCTGAAATAAGTAAAAAAGTTTCAGAAGTAATTCAAACAAATATCTCTGAAGTATTAAGAGATATTGATGCTTCTTTTACACCTCTTAATACAATATTTAATTCAAATGAATTTATGATTAATGATGTATTTGAAAAAGTTAAATTTGATACAAGCAATAGAAACAAGGCTATGGGAAGTAGTTTTCTTACTATCGTAGGAACTGTAGCTGGACTTATATTTGGAGGTCCCGTTGGAGCTGCGGCAGGTGGATTAGTAGGTGGATTAACAGGTGGATTAACAGGCGAAGCTACTGGTTCAATTGAATATGAAAAAGTAAAAGTAGGAGATAACAAAGAAGAAGTATTACAAAGATTCAAAGCTTCAAGATTGAAAAACTCTGAACTTTTAGCTCAAAATATTTACAATCAAATGCAAAATCTATTTTTTGTACCACTTGAAAATTCTTTGAATGCAATGAAATCAAATTTAAATCAGTTTGAAAAAAATATAAAAACAATATTTTAGGAGTAAAGATGATAGTTGAAAAAAGTAGTTATGAACAAATAAAAAATGATATTTTAAAATATGGTCAAACTCTTTGTAGTAGTGAAGAGTTAGAAAGTTTTTCAAAGCATATAGAATCTAAACTTAATGATTTTAGGCCAACATTAATGATTTATGGTGCTTATAATGCTGGAAAAAGTACATTATTGAATGCATTGTTTGGAAAAGAAGAGTATGCAAAAACAGGAGATGCACCAGAGACTAAAGAAGTGTATGAATACGAATATAATGGCTATACTATTTATGACACACCAGGATTAAATGCAAGAGGTGAAGATGATATTGTCACAACTGAACATCTAAATAAAAGTGAAGTAGTTTTATTTGTTGTAAGTAATAATGGTTCGCTAGAAGAGGAATTTGTTTATAATAAAATAAGTGAAGTAGTCAAAACAAACAAACCTATAATTATAGTGCTTAATAATAAAAGTGGAATGGATTTAAATTCAAGAGAAGCAATAGAAATTGTAGAAAAAGTTTCTCATAATTTGAGAAAAATCGGAGATAGAAACCAAATAGAAAGAATTGAATCTAAAGTTGATATTTGTATGGTTAATGCAAAAAGTGCTCTAAAATCAAAGCTTGAGAATAAACAAATAATATTGAAAAACAGTAATATCACAGTTCTTGAAGAGATGATTGAACGGTATTTAAGTCATTCAGGACAAAAAGAAGTTATAAATGCACTTAATATCTATATTCAAAATTTTATAGAAAATTTACTTGCTAAAATCGATAGTAAAATTGACAATGTGGAACTAAAAAAAGTTGAAGAGCTTATTACATATCTTGAAAAATTAAAACAAAGTTCTGATATTAAACTAAAAAATATTATTGATAAAAAAATGATAGCAGCTGTTGAAGATCTGACTTCTATTCTCCTTAGTGAAAATATAAGTGAGAGTTCATTAAATGGTTATATAGAAGAGTGTGTTTTGGATATTAGCAACCAAGTATCTCAAATTGTAAATAGTATAAACAGTAATCTTTCAACTAAAATTTGTCAGTTTTCAAAAGAATTTGAAGAATTACATGTAGATGCAGTAAAGTTTGATATCTCAAATAAAAAAGATAGTGGACAAAGCCCATTGATTCCTAATGAAATAAAAGGTAAATTAAAAGATGTAATTTCAAATAAAAAAATCACAGAAGAAGCTTCAAAGCAAATATTGACATTAGCAAAACAATATTTACCAAAAGATATTATGAAAGGTAAAGGACCTGTTTGGATTGGAAAAGCAGCTACCAAGGCAACTATTGCAATCAGCGTTGCCCTTGAAGTCTATAGCATCTATAGTGCCAGTAAAGAACATGAAGCAATGATAAAACAACAAAGACAAACGTGTCTAAGTGCAAAAAATAGTGCTCAAACTATAAGTAGTAATATTAAAATAACTTTATACACGAGTGCAGATGAGATTATTAATGATATCTTTAATGATTTCCTTATGAGTTTTAGAAACTCTGCATTAATAATAAATACAAATAACTTGGAACTTTTAGAAATTAAAGATAAATTTTTAACCATCCTCAATAAACTTTAAATTGCTGATTTTAAAATGCTGCGATAACTAAGCATAGGAGCGAATTATGATTCAACCAAAACCTTTTAAATTTGCCTGTCCAAAATGTGGATATTCAAAAGTAGTAAAACCAAAAAGCGATGTTTTAAATCCATTGGATATGATGGGCGCTTGCCCTAAATGTAAAACCAAGATGGAGCGGAAAGAATTAAATGTTTTTGATAACATTACAAGTATATTTAGATGAAAAATTTGGTGATTCTCTACAACCCCTATTATCAAAGTGATGTGATAGAACAACATCTAAAAGTACTTATTAATAAAGAAACTGTTGCCTTTGGAAAAATAAGATCAAAGATAAAAGCAGTCGAACATGAATTTTTAGATGAGTTAAATGCAATATATGACTCTACAAATAGTTCAAACCCTCTACAGCTTTTTCTGACAGATTACTCAAACCTTTTTGTTGCAAAAGTTACTAAAGTAACATATGAAGATATGTCGGAAATTGCTCCAAATTACTATAAAGATAAAGAACTTGAAGTAGAGCAGTGGTATGTCATTAAAGATATAAGAGAGTTGGTAAGGAATGATTTTGAGTCTGTTAAAAATCATTATTTATTGAACTTTACTACACCAAATTTTAGAGATCATACCTATGCTATATATGGTAACAGTTATGTCTATCCGCTCATCGTGGATATGAAGCAATACTCTGACAAATCACCTCGAAGTCTTTCAGGTTTTCCTATGCCTTTATTGCCGTTTCGTATGATGTCTTGTAAAAGCTGATTGATGCGCTTGAGAGTCTTTTTGTCTTTGTTCTGCCATGATACATATTCTTCCCATGCCATTTCACTAAATGAGATTTTTATTGAGCCATCTTTTCTAACTCGTCAAAACTCTTGATAGTGTTGTTGGTGCTTTCGATTGATTCTCTTAGTTTTTCTTGATTGTAAGGGCTATAAAAATCATCTTTTCGTACCACTTCAAAAGGGATACCACCTTTGTTAAGTGCTTGACGTACAAACATATTGAACGCAGTGGTCATGTTTAATCCAAGTTCGCTAAAAAGGTTTTCTGCTTGTTTCTTAACGGTTTCATCCATACGAATGTTAATGTTTACTTGTGCCATAATAACTCCTTTATATTTTGGAGATTATAGCACATTGTAAATAAAATTATGTAGATTTATTTACAGATATTTTTTATTTTATTGCACTCTTGTGCACGAGATACCGTTATTGGCAAGTATTTTTCTATTTTTGGCGGAAATGTTTTTTCAAGTGTTGTTTCGAACACTGTGGCGTTTACGCTCTCGTATACACTAATGAAAGTGCTATTATCATTACTTCCAATTACGGGAATTGTAATAATTGGACTCTTAAGATTCGTAACTATTATTATTAAAATATTCGCTTTTCATTTTGCTCACTCCTTATTTTTCCTATTGTTTTTGCACAACAAAATAGCGAGATTATGGGAAAATTTACCGTTAAAATATTGCTTCTTATGGTGGAGATACCGATTTTTGTTTTAAGCGTGTGGCTTGCTATGACCGCCAACAGTCTTTTACATAGTATTGGCGATGTTTTTAGTAAAGAAATTATTCTGGGAATGCTAGCGAATAATTCCGCCTCAATTAGCTTTTCTTTTGGCGATCTCTTATCTTTACCTGGATCTTTTGTTGATATGATTAAGATATACCTGCTCAACGGCTTTTTTCAAGTCGTCATCAGTCTCTTCTCAATCATTATTATTTACAAAATAATAATTTCGCTCCACAGTGCTTTATACGAGTCACTTGAGCTAAAATCGACAGAGGTTCTCAACAATGCCGTTGCTTCACTGCGTAACGAAGCTAACTTTGGAGGAAAAATCTAATGAAAAATCAACCCCAACCACAGGAGAAAACAATGCAAATGTTAAGTAAAAAATTAGTTGACGAAAATGTCAAAGAGATTGATGAACTTCTTATCTTCACTGATGAAAAAGTTCAAGAACCCAAAAAACAAAACTAAAAGAGTTGCTTGAGAGTCTAAAAAAATTCCTCTTAGATAAAAGAGCCGATACTCGGTGCAAGGCAAAAATCATACTTAGAATTCCGCTGCTACAAATAACCGTCCGCAAAGCTTAATAGCTAGGGGCACGTGCCCCTAACTCATCTTCTAAACAATAGCTCTCAATCCTCTCTCAATGACATCGCTACGGCTTGTTTTTAGTCTCAATGCTACTTGATCAGCTAACTCAAGCACACCTTCCAAAATCGTTATATTCACTCTTTTTCGTTGAGGACGTTTTACCATATCCATTAATTGCCATTTGTCAGGTTCTACCATTGCTACAATAGCGTTATAGTGTTTGGCCTCTGCTACCACATCATTAAGATTAAATTGTGGGGCTTTTTCTCTATCATCAATCATATCAGCCAGATACATATTTAACGCTTCTTTTGCCATTGCTAACGCTTCTTCGTATGTATCACCTGCTGTACCTAGTCCTGGCAAGTAAGGAAAAAACACACCATAACCACCGTTTTTATTCTGCTCTAATATGGCTGGATATTGTTTAATAAATTCTATCATTTTTCATCTCCCATAAGCCCTGCTTGCTTTAATATACTTCGATACGTACCAATTGGTAAATCTTTGTTAGGGTGAGGAACAATCACCCTCCCGCCTTGTGTTGGATGCTTAAGTTTAATGTGGCTTCCTTCTTGCGAAACAATGTACCATCCATGCTTTTATAAAAGCTTCAAAATATCTTTTGAACTAATTTTGCACCCCCATTTAGTGTGTATAAATTATACACACTAATGTTTTAAATAGTTCTTAACAGTGCAAAGAGAATTTTTAAAAGAAAAAACTAGACAATTTACACATAGGTTAGAAATAAGTTGGAAAGATAAAAAAATAATTATCTTAAATGAGAAAGAGAGTTGGCTTAAAAGTTCGATATAATGGGTGTTTGGAATGGTTGCGGGAGTCAGACTTGAACTGACGACCTTCGGGTTATG